>CALUMU010000030.1 GCA_944321825.1 Candidatus Amulumruptor caecigallinarius | reverse complement strand
GGGGGGGGAGCCGCGACGAGGACACTGACATGATGGTAGCTTGAAGAAAGCGAAAGAGTAGACAATCTCACAGAGCATCTCCAGGAGAGGCGATCTCCAGGGAGGTGATTTCTAAGACACAGAGCGAGCGTAACTTGCAGGATGCAGCTCTCCGTGACCTGACGCGGACTCCGCCCCGGCCGGAAGGCAGGGGCGGGAAGAAGGCATAAGGAAAGGAGAGAAGGGCACATGAAGGATGCCTTGGCTCTCGGAGGCGAAGAAGGACGTGACAAGCTGCGATAAGCCGCGCCTAGGGGCAAATACCCGTTACCAAGCGCGGATTTCCGAATGGGGCAACCCGGCCGGCGTTATTGCCGGCCACCCGGCGAAGCCGGGGGCGAACCCGGGGAACTGAAACATCTAAGTACCCGGAGGAAGAGAAAATAACAATGATTGCGCGAGTAGTGGCGAGCGAAAGCGCAGGAGCCCAAACCGGGCGCGTCGCAAGGCGCGCACCGGGGTTGTAGGACCGCCGGGGAAGGCGACAGTCCGGACTAGGGGAACGGCGTGGAAACGCCGGCCGCAGAGGGTGAGAGCCCCGTACCCGAAAGTCCGCGGACAGCGCCGAGGCGGCACCTGAGTAGCGCGGGACACGAGGAATCCTGCGTGAATCCGCGGGGACCATCCCGCAAGGCTAAACACTACCGAGAGACCGACAGCGAACCAGTACCGTGAGGGAAAGGTGAAAAGGACCCCGGACAGGGGAGTGAAAGAGATCCTGAAATCATGTGCCTACAAGCGGTCGGAGCCACCGAGTGTGGTGACGGCGTGCCTTTTGCATAATGAACCTACGAGTTGCCGTCGCCGGCGAGGCTAAGGGCGCATGGAGCCCGGAGCCGGAGCGAAAGCGAGTCCGAAGAGGGCGGTTTTAGTCGGCGGGGGCAGACGCGAAACCGGGTGATCTACCCTTGGGCAGGATGAAGGACGGGTAACACCGTCTGGAGGTCCGAACCGGTAGGCGTTGAAAAGCCTTCGGATGACCTGAGGGTAGGAGTGAAAGGCCAATCAAACCCGGAGATAGCTCGTACTCCCCGAAATGCATTTAGGTGCAGCCTCGGGACGAGCGCCGCGGAGGTAGAGCGACCGATAGGATGCGAGGGCTTCACCGCCTATCAAGTCCTGACGAACTCCGAATGCCGCGGCGCGCTTCCCGGGAGTGAGGGCGCGGGTGCTAAGGTCCGCGTCCGAGAGAGGAACAACTCAGACCACCGGCCAAGGCCCCCAAGTGCGGGCTAAGTTGGAGACAATAACGGAGTGGGGCCGCAGGGACAGCTAGGATGTTGGCTTGGAAGCAGCCATTCATTTGAAGAGTGCGTAACAGCTCACTAGTCGAGCGGCCCCGCATGGATAATAATCGGGCATAAGCCCGCCGCCGAAGCCGTGGGATGCCCCCGTACGGGGACATCGGTAGGGGAGCATTCAGGCAGCCGCCGAAGGCGGGGCGCGAGCCCCTCTGGAGGCACCTGAAAAGCAAATGTAGGTATAAGTAACGACAAGGGGGGCGCGAACCCCCCCCGCCGTAAGACCAAGGGTTCCTGATCAACGCTAATCGGATCAGGGTAAGTCGGGGCCTAAGGGTAAGCCGCACGGCGATCCCGATGGACAGCCGGTCAAGATTCCGGCACCCGGCCCGCGGGCGACGCGGCGACGGAGAAGTGGAAACCCCGCGCGCTGACGGAATAGCGCGTTGAAGCGAGGTAGGCGTTAACGGGCGGCAGGCAAATCCGCCGTCCGGCCGAGACGCGACAGTACCGCGAGCCCCCCGGGGCAAGCGGACAGCGGGCGGAAACATGCTCCCGAGAAAAACCGCTAAGCATTCAACCGCGGTGCCGGCCCGTACCGCAAACCGACACAGGTGGTCGGGTAGAACATACCAAGGCGCTCGAGAGATTCACGGTCAAGGAACTAGGCAAACTGGCCCCGTAACTTCGGGAAAAGGGGTCCCCTCCTTCGCGGGAGGGGCGCAGAGAATAGGTCCAGGCAACTGTTTAACAAAAACACAGGGCTGTGCTAAGTTGAAAGACGAAGTATACAGCCTGACACCTGCCCGGTGCCGGAAGGTTAAGAGGAGTGGTCACCGCGAGGGAAGCCCCGAATTGAAGCCCCGGTAAACGGCGGCCGTAACTATAACGGTCCTAAGGTAGCGAAATTCCTTGTCGGGTAAGTTCCGACCTGCACGAATGGTGTAATGATCCGGACACTGTCTCGACCGTGAGCTCGGTGAAATTGTAGTATCGGTGAAGATGCCGATTACCCGCAACGGGACGGAAAGACCCCGTGAACCTTTACTGCAGCTTAGCACTGCGACCGGGTGGACGATGTGTAGGATAGCCAGGAGGCTATGATGCGGGGGCGCCAGTCCCCGCGGAGCCGCCGTTGAAATACTGGCCTTCGTCCATCTGGTTCCTAACCCCCGTGCAGGGGGGACACTGCTTGGCGGGTAGTTTGACTGGGGTGGTCGCCTCCAAAAGCGTAACGGAGGCTTCTAAAGGTGCGCTCAGGCCGATTGGTAACCGGCCGCAGAGTGTAATGGCACAAGCGCGCTTGACTGGGAGGCCGACAAGCCGATCAGGTAGGAAACTAGAGCATAGTGATCCGGCGGTACCGCATGGAAGGGCCGTCGCTCAAAGGATAAAAGGTACTCCGGGGATAACAGGCTGATCCCTCCCAAGAGCTCATATCGACGGAGTGGTTTGGCACCTCGATGTCGGCTCGTCACATCCCGGGGCTGGAGAAGGTCCCAAGGGTTAGGCTGTTCGCCTATTAAAGTGGCACGCGAGCTGGGTTCAGAACGTCGTGAGACAGTTCGGTCCCTATCTGTTGTGGGCGCGGGACATCTGATGAGACCCGACACTAGTACGAGAGGACCGTGTCGGACAGACCTCCGGTGCGCCGGTTGTCCCGCCAGGGGCACCGCCGGGTAGCCGCGTCTGGCCGGGATAAGTGCTGAAAGCATCTAAGCACGAAGCCCCCTCAGAGATAAGATGTCCGATTTGGAGGGCCGTCGGAGACGACGACGTCGATAGGCGGCAGGTGCAGGGGCTGCGAGGCCCACAGCCGAGCCGTACTAATAGCCCGAACCCTTTCCGCCGGGGGCGTCCCCCCCGGCAAGAGAAGTACAGGCCGCGCGCAGAGCGCGGAGAGCCGCGTACGCAAAGTCGCATACGCATACGCCCCGTGTCCCGTGGGACACGCCGTCCGCTCCGGACGCATTCTTCAGGCACCGTCATGGAAGTCCGCGCACGCGGAGGCCGCCGCGGCCCCGGCTACGCACACTGAGACAACAGCAAACGGCATTAAGGCGGCAACAGCCCGGGGGCTCCACCTCTTCCCATTCCGAACAGAGAAGTTAAACCCCGGCGCGCCGATGATACTGCGGAAGCGGGAAAGCAGGTCGCCGCCACCTCCA
>CALUMU010000029.1 GCA_944321825.1 Candidatus Amulumruptor caecigallinarius | reverse complement strand
CTGTTTCTCATGTCTTTCTTGTCACGCAAGAAGTTTACATACTCGTTTAGTCCGAACTCATCGAAATACTCAAAAGTTACATCTTCTTTGAACTCTTTGAGGTGATTTTTTACGGCTGCAAATTTTTCGTATGTGGATTCTGTCCAGTTGTTCTGATTGCCACATTCTTTGACAAACTCATCAAATATCTCCCAAAAACTTATTTTAGTATCTTCCTGCTGCTCCTCGCTGTTATTTTTCATTCGCAGATTGAACGCATCTTTCAACTGTTGAGTGGTCGGCATGGTTTCCTGTACCTCAAATTCTTTGAACACGTTTTGAATTTCGGCATAGTATCTTAGCAAATCAGCATTGATTTCGGATGCGCTTTGCTTCAGCTTATTGGTACATCCATTCTTTACACGCTGCTTGCCTGCATCCCACTTGGCTACATCAATGCGATAGCCGGTTGTAAACTCGATGCGATGGCTTGCGTATATAACACGCATACGGATGGGTACGTTCTCCACGATTGGCACTCCGTTCTTTTTACGGCTTTCAGGTGCAAAAATGATGTTTCGTTTGATATTCATAATTAGATCAATGGCTTTAATCTTCTAAATTCAACAGAGTATTTTGTAGCCGTGTCATTGTCCATTGTTATTAGAACATTCTCATCATTCTTACATTCAGCATTCGTAGTCCAGTTATAACTACCTGTTAATACTTTTTGATTATCAATGACGCAAAATTTATTATGCATTAGACCTCCTCTGGTGCCCCTTATTTCAATGCGATCAAATTCAGACAGGTCAACTCCATGAGCGGAATTAACACCGTCTTTATAAATTACAAGCTCTATCCTTAATCCTTCTTGGCGTTTTTTCTCCAATACATCTTTAATTTTTTCATTAGTAAACCATGCCATGGCTACCAAAATAGATACTTTAGCTTTATTTAAAGCGTCAATAACCTTTCCCTCATTTTCCTTAAATGCTACTTCATTTTCTATTTCTGGGTTTATTTTAACACCTTCCCAAGTAATAGTGTCGCCATCGTATATCAGTTGGATATTATCCATAGCAAGAACCTCATTAAGTAGTCTTACAGCAGATTGTTTGTCGCAAGATTCTGTTATCAGTTGTTCAATGAGTTTCTTTAGATTAATATCTGAGATATTATAAATACGATCTGTAACATAGCTTGATTTGGATGTGTTAAGATTTAAGTTTCCTAATTTAGGCAGCCCTCCGTTTGCTGGATCGTATAAATCGTTCCTAAAACCTAAAGTTTGGAATAATTTGACGAGTTGCTTTCCTGATCGGGATTTCCATAAATTGCCATCTCCTCCTATTATGAAGTCCACTATAGCTTCTTTTGATGCGTTTGATATTTTCATATTTATAATACTTGAAATTTAAGCTGCACCCAAATATACACCCAAAAATTGAAATAGCGAGCGATATTCGATAATATTTAGATTTAATTATGATTGTAATAAGCTGGTTATTAATAGACATTTGCGATTATGTGATATTTTGAGATAGTACAGGTTCGAGAGCCTGTCTGAAAAGCTGTTTTTTTTAACACATGACTTGCCGGGACGGATGTGAATCGCGAATTTTCCGACAAATGAAGTGCATAGTGTGCCATGCAACGAATTAAGAGAAAAAATCGGACTGGAGTAGGTTCTGGCTCATAAATCTATATGTCTTTAGTTTCGGACTCTTTTGCCATTCGTAATCGTCAAGTAGCTTGCTATGCTTCTGTTGCCTGTTGCTTTTGCTCGTAAAAAAACTCCGAAACTCCTTATGAAAATTTTTTTAATTAAAAACAATCGTTTTTTTGTAATCGGTTGGTAGATAAGACTTAAAGTGTAGCTTGCAGGCGAGGTATTTCTTTTCCTTGTAACGGTACATGTCCCATAGAACGAAAACGACAAAGGGGAGTATCGTCAGATAGGCTTCCGGATGTCCTCCGGCCAGCAGGTACACGTTCAGAAAGATGTCATCACTGATGAACTGTGCAGCAACAGCAAAGGGCAGGAACAGAAAGACGAGCCGGACAAGGGAGATAATGACGAAACTACGGTCAGGCATCCCGCCGGAGGGGGTGCAATGCCATAGCCAGTAAAAGATGTGGTCGAAGAAGCCGGGAGCCTTCGGCTGGTCGTCTCTTTTATGTGGGGCGGTTGTTTTTATACGCTGCGGCTATATCCATGCAAATAAAATGATTTTCTCCCACACGGGAAAGAATTTTGTGGTGAAACTTTTTGAGTGACTGGACTTTTCACTATTTTTGCCTGTCGCATTTTCAACTTTGATGTATAATTGTTGCCCATTTAATATATTCAGCCATGGAATGGTACGATAAGATAAGCGAGTTTATGGAGGGTCTGCCGGAGTGGTTGCAGGCGCATCCGAGGTACGGCTACCTGGTCGTGGCTGGAATCCTGTTGCTGTGGCTTGTGGGGATTGTCTGCGGATGGCGGTGGACGTACTCCCGTCCGGGAAGCTGGGAAGGGAATTTCTGGATGGGAACGCTGGGCGAAAGGAGTTACCGTTTCTGGCTGGGGCTGACCGTTGCCGTCGCAACGGGATGCTCCTTGTTGCTGTTCTTCGTGACGGGATAAGAAAGCGGAAAACAAGGAAAGGAGGAAATCCATGTTCAAGGAACTGGCATACTGGATGTATTACTTTTGGAGCAAGAACCGCCGGGCGCATAAAGACGGGACGTTCATATCGGATGCCATGTGGATGATGGCTCTGTTGTGGTTATTTAACCTCCTGACATTCCTGATTGCCATTGACTTATGGAGTTGCGGGACGGCTACGGGGTGGCTCTTTGACCTGATGGGCATGGTGGAATGGAGCAAGTTCAACCCGGCTGACTATCTGTGGGTGGCGGTAGTGTACGTTCCTTTACTTTGGATATGCCGGAAGCTGTATTACCAACCCTCGAAATTGAAAGCCATGCAGGAGAAATACGGGACGATGGGCAAAGAACGGAAACTGACCGGGCAATGCCTGTTCTGGCTGTACGTCTGCGCCAGCCTCGTGACCTTTTTCATGACGGTGGATTACAAATACTCGCCCGAACATTCCAAGGAGCAGACGCCAATCGAAAGGTTGCAGGAGATACGGGAGGGGAAATATCCCGTGGAACGGGACAGCCTTTCTGTTTTTCGAGACTGAATTTCTGAACCGGTGGTGTAAAATCCGAAGCCACGGGGTAAATCCGAATGTGCGGAACAAGGACGTACCGTGACCGGCACAAGGTGTCGGCAGGACGTTCTTGCAAAAAAATGTAATTTTGTATAAGATTTATATTGTTTACAACCAAGATGAAAACAGAATGGAACAGAATCTTATACAAATTCTAATGAATGAAGCCATCCGGGAGGGGTGGCGGGAGTGGATGGAAAGGACTAATCAAGTCATTATCAGGTCATTTAAGGGCAAATCGTTACCGTTTTTATCCGGTAGGGAACAGGTAACGATTTGGTAACAACTATTCGTTCCAAATGTAAATCATTATCTATCAGTTGATTGTGATAAGTTGTTTTGATGATAGGTAATGGATTTGTAACGTGCTAACTTCTGTATTCTTCATCGCTTTGAAGTGGGGTGATTAGCTGAGGACAAAGATACGGCTTTTTCTTGAAAAACTCAACATCATACACAAATTTTGATAATCCACAGATTAAGCCTACCTATATGACTCCTATAACACGTAACGCTTGGAATTTCTATTTTAATCAGCATATTTGTAATTTTGCTACGATATTTTATATTATATTTGGTTGTATGCCGTTTTGTTTTTATCTTTGCACCTAAACAAGATAAAAACATCAAGTATGATAGTAAACTTCTCAGTTGAAAACTTTTTCTCCATTAAATCGGCTCAAAAAATTAGTTTTGAACCCACATCAGATACTTTTATGTCTGATGAATATTCGTATGAGGTTAAAGAGGGAGTCAGATTGCTGAAGGTAGGCATCATCTATGGCGCCAACGCTTCCGGTAAAACTAATGTATTAAATGCCATTGAGTTCTTCAGAATGTTGGTTTTGAGAATGCCTAAAGACCGGAATGAGAAAACGGGAGTTGTTCCTTTCATGCTGGACGATACTTCAAGAAATGGAACAACAAAGATGTCGATGGTATTTTATATCAACCAATCGAAATATATTCTTAGTTTTGAATTAGATGCAAAGTATATTCATTCTGAGACATTGGTCGTTTATGATTCTATTCGCCCTACCAAGTTGTATAATCGCAGTTATGATGCCGCGACAGATTCCACATCCATTGAGTTTGGTTCAAACCTGAAAATGTCACGGAAAAGCCAAGAAGTAATTTCCGGGAATACAATCAATAATTGCAGTGTGCTTGCCGCGTTTGGCAAAAGCAATGTGGAACGGACAAAGTTGAATGATGTGTACGATTACTTTGCCAACCATGTAAAGGATGTATTAGCTCCTGGCATGTTGCTTTCTGGGTATGTCAAATCACGATTGGATAAAGACGAAACTGGAGATTTGAAGAAATTCATTTTAAATTTCTTGAAAGCATCCGATTTCAACATAGAAGATGTGGTGTTGCACGAAGAAGAAGAGTTGATTACCCCTGAATTGGAACAACTGATTCAGAATGCGCCTATTGACAAAGAGGCCAAAGCCGAAATGCTAAGGAGGGGTAAAATCACAAACGCGGCGCTGACTTTCAAGCATAAGGCAGGCGATAAAGTATATGATTTGTCTGAAGAATACGAATCCAATGGTACGATGAGGTTTTTGGGAATGGCAGTGATTCTGAATTTCTTGTTAAAGACTAATCGGTTTGTGCCTATTGACGAAGTAGAGACAAGTATTCATTACGAACTGCTGGCTTATTTCCTGAAAGTATTTTTAGCAAACAGCAATAGGCCGTCTCAAATGCTCCTGACAACGCATGACATTAATCTGCTTAACGAAGATTTCATTCGACGTGACACAATATGGTTCACTGATAAAGACGAATTTGGCGAGACCCAAATCGTACGCCTCTCTTCTTTAGGATTGCATAAAAATCTCTCCCCTTATAATGCCTATAAGCAAGGAAAATTAGTAAAGTTGCCGTTCCTTGGCAGTCAATATATTAACCTAAACGACTGGTGATATGGGGCGAACAGTGACAAAAAGTATCGCCATCATAGGCGAAGGGGAAACGGAGTGGTTCTATTTTGACTCTTTGAGGGTTGCGTGTCGCTATCCTTTCAAGGTCGCACCTGATTTTCCTCAGCATAGCGACATCAAGCATATGCTGAAGTTGGTCGAATCCTATTTGAATAAGCAATATGATTATATTGTATGCTTGTTTGATATGGACAGACTGTTGCAGTATCCCTCTGAAATGCAATCATATCAACGTGCAAAGAAAAAGTATCATGCAAAGAAGTATGCCGGAAAAGTGATGTTCGTAGAAACGAATCCTTGTACGGAATTTTGGTTCTTGCTTCATTTCTTGCCTAATGTGGTTTGTCGGCGATATGAGAGTTACGAGCAGCTACTTCCCGAATTGCAGAAATACATGCCGGGATATGAGAAAACGAAAAGATATTTCATACGCACAAACCTCTATAAATACTTGACAGATAATGGAGATTTGGAACGGGCGATGTCAAATTCAGAAAAACTTTGTCAACTATGCCAAGAATCTCCGGAAGATTTGAAAGCATATTCGGAAATACATCAGGTGATAAGGCTATTAACTAATATATAAATATACATTAAAATTGAAGAATATATGAGTTTTGACAAAAATAAACATTTGAGAGAAGTGTTAGACACTCACAAGATGTGCCACGTCCAGGATTTCGTGAATAAGGTTAAAAGCCGTAGAGAAGAGATTAAGACCAAGATGCACGACCACTATGGCAGCGACAAGTATCCATCATTTGGTTCTGGCAGTTTTGCCAAGCATACCGCCACCAATGTGAAGTTCGACCTTGATTTGGTGGAGCCGTTCAAGCATAATGCTTTCGGAACATTACAGGAAATGTTTGACAGCGTACACGATTTCCTTGCAGAGGAGTATAAGAATACAGGCGTGATAATTCGCAAGCAAAAGGTTTCAATTGGCGTAAGTTTCCCTATTGAAAAGGGGGATGAGAAGCCGGTTGAAGTTGATGTGGTACCTGGCAGAGAACTAAGCAATGATGACTATCTTGATTCGCACGATTTGAACCTATGTTTTAATGAAGACCATTGGGGATTCAAGAAGGGAACAAGCCAAAAAACAAACATCCAGAAGCAGATATCGCATATCGAAGGTAAATCAAATGAGCGCCAAATTATCCGTCTGCTTAAAATATGGAAAAAGCAGAAAGGCAAGAAATACAAGTCGTTTGTTATTGAACTAGCTGTAATAAGAGCCCTTGACGGCTATGATGGTGATAATGGTCTTTGGCCAAGGTTAAAATACACGATGGAGTATCTACGTGACCACATTGCAGAAAACAGTTTCCATCTTTATGACCCAGGTAACACGAACAACGATGTCATAGCTGCTATGCAGGACTACGATAGAAAATCATTTAAATCGGATATGGAGAGTATGCTTAACAATATTGACAGCAATCCTGATTTATATTTACCCTACTACTTCAAGGTAAACGAGAAGTATAGTGGATATAAAGAGAAAGATACGGGTGCCGCTTACCCGACGAGTGCAAAGCGATTCGGATAGTAAGGAATATGATGACAGCAGATAAAATAAAGGAACTGATAGAGGGGCTTTACGGAGTTAGCCTTGTTGATGATTTTACCATTAATGAGGCTGGCTCGTTGAAAGGTCGTATTGCAGTGGCTACAGGGCAAGACAGTGCTGATTTGGAATGGGATGTAGAGATTAGCCCTACCTATCCGTTTAAAGTAATGGGTAGGGAACCTATCTATTTTCAAAATAAGAATCTGCTGAACTATCCGCACATTATGCAAGGCGGTAATCTGTGTATGCATTCTGCGGAATATGAGAATACTGAGAGACAGTTCGTGAACGACTTGGAACAGTTAAAGGAATGGGTAGAAAAATACTATGTAAAAATGGAGAAAGATGCACACTATGAACATCTGGTAGTAAACCATCATCTGATTTGCGGACAGTATTATACTTTTTGCTTCGCAGAAACCAAAGAAGACTTTGCAGAAGGAGACTATGGAGTGGTACACTATGCAGTGTTGCCAACAGGCTGGAAAAATGACAGCCCTGTCAGCAACTATATGGCACAGAAGTTTGTGTCGTGCGCACAGGTGAAGAAAAGAGAGTTGTTCTGTAAGATTAGTAAGTCCTACCAAAAATTAAAGTCATTTGACGGTGTATATTGCCTGCTGAACGGCATCCCATCGGTGCATAACAAGTTTATTGTTGAGGATTACGATTCTATCAAAGGATTGTTCTCGCAGAGTCAGAAAAACTATATCCATAGTTTTGTTGCATTGCATAAAAACAAGTATAATTCCTTCCCACTGTTCTGTGGATATAGAATTCCCGGAGGCGGTGTCTATTGGCAGGCAATGATGCTTTTCATGGATGATTTGCCAATAGAACCCGTGCGGGTGGGCACTGGTAAAAACAGACTTTGGTTTACTGATTTTAAGCAGGGACTAATACAATGGGCAGAAACTGTGGATATTTCATATAAGTATTTCTTCGGGCGTGGAGCCATGCCCGAAGAACTGGCTAACAAGAAAATACTAATTATGGGGGTTGGAGCTATAGGAAGTATTGTGGCTGAGACCCTAACAAGATGTGGTGCGAAAATCCTAACTCTCTATGATATAGATAATAAGGAACCTGGTAATGTTTGTCGGTCTGCCTATTCTTTTTATAGTGGCATAACAGAGAAAACTTTGGATATGGAGAACTTACTGACGCAGATTTCGCCTCATGTTGAATGTACCAGCTTGAAATCCATCGTTGACTTGGTGGTAAAAACATACTCGGCAGGACATGAAAACAAAAGTGCTCTTGCAAAGTTGTTTGACGAATTTGATGTAATATTTGATTGTACTACAGATAATCAGTTGATGCGGATTATGGATTCTACGGGGACGAAAGCCCAGTTGGTTAATCTCTCAATCACCAATCACGCACAAGATTTGATATGTGCCTTTTCACCTAATGTGGCAGAGGCTGTTTTGTTGATATATGGCTTGCTTAAGCGCAATACGGAAACCGACATGTATAACCCTACGGGTTGTTGGAATCCGACCTTTAAGGCTTCGTATAACGATATAGAATGCAAGGTGCAGGTCGCCCTGAAGCATATTATCAGGATGTTAAGTAAGCTAGAGCCCTTAAGCAATTTTTATATAACAGAAGACGATTTGAATTTAAAGATAAATAGGCTATGAAGTATTATCTGGCTGGTTATGATTTGTATATAGAGATACAAGCCTCTGTGTTCAACCAAATACAGTTGCAGGCCGAGGCTGAGTATCCTAATGAGAACGGAGGGATGCTCGCAGGACGATATTCCGTAGATAGGCATACGGTGTATATAGAAAAGGTAGTAGTGCCAGTGGAGAAATTGACTAGCAGGACAACATTTAAGCGTAAAGCCAAGGGGTTGGAAAAAGTATGGGAACAATTGGTCAAGGATGGGTTACGATATGTGGGCGAATGGCATAGCCATCCAAATGGTTCCACACAATATAGCAATACGGACTTGACGGCTATGGTAGATATTGAGAAGGAAGTGACCATTGCTAATCCATTACTACTGATAGTTGGTGTAAGAGGTGACGGACTTAGTGCCCATACATTTTATTGTTATAAGAATAATAAGTTGTTAAAATACAAGAAGATGATAGATTTAAGAAATTTATTTCATGGTTTGCAAGAACAAATGTTAACCAGTCTGAATGTAAATAGGATGTTTATAGGACACCCTGGTAGTAAGGGGGACGCCACGGAACAACATTGGATAGAATTTCTACGAGCCTATCTTCCTGAGAGATATAAGGTGGATAAGGCTATCGTGATAGATTCGACGGGCAATGTTAGCGAACAGATGGACGTAGTCATTTATGACGCAATTTACACCCCCTTCATATTCAAACAGGATGGTTTCATGTATATACCTGCGGAAAGCGTATATGCTGTGTTTGAGGTGAAGCAGGATGTGAAAGGATATATAGAATACGCCGCCAAGAAAATTGAGAGCGTACGTAAACTGAAACGAACAAGTATTAGTATGGTTGCCTCAGGAATAACTAAGCCTGCTCGACCATTAACTAAGATAATAGGTGGTATTTTGACTACAACAAGTTCGTATAAAGAGAACGATAGGGTAATAAAACAGTTAGAGGAACTAAAAGGCTTACAGACGTTGGATTTGGGATGCCTCTGTGATGCGGGTAGTTTTTATGTTGATTACAAAGAAACTGTACCTAAAGATATAGACCCAATTACGGATAACTGTAAATATATCGAACAAGTATATGAGAGCCGCGAAGTAAAAGAAATTGAGTTTAGCAACAAGGAGGTGTCTTTATTCACTTTTTTCCTTCAGCTTGTGAGCTATTTAAAATCCATTGGTACTGTTGCTGCAATAGATATCAATGCATATCTGAAGGCTATTAATGCAAAAATCGACGAAGATATTTAAAGTAAAGGTGATAGATTTGTGAACTGCTACAATAATTAGACTTTGCTTCAGAAACATAGATAGAAAGGGTAGAAATTTGGGCAATTCTACCCTTAATTTGTTACATTAGCTTGGCTTCTCAATAAATGCTATTCGTTAGATGGTATTTCAGTTATGGATATCAGTTATTTTTGGTAGAAAGTACTTCTTTTATATACTGTTGCTGTGCGTCATCTATCCCGAACAGCTTGTATAACTGTCCATTAACATCTCCATTATAATCTATCAAACCATTATTATCGGTATAATACAATAAATCAGGAACTTTTTTGGCTAAGGATGTCAGTGATTCATCTGTCATCAAAAAAGCAAACCGTATTATCTCACTTGTTGCATACTTGAAGAAATTACGTGCTTCATTTTCGGTTTCAAAAGTTTTCAAGGCTACTCGTGAACGTCCAAACGCACTATGGTTGTCCATTACGGCTATTTGATTACTTCGTTTTTGTCCTCCGGCATTCGCACTTGAAACAATGACTTTCCAGCGTCCTAAATATTCTGTTCCCGAAGAAATGACATTCTTATTTGCTATATACCAACGCGCACGACCACTTTTCCCTGCCTTATCATTGGTAAATAGCTTTATTTCCGTATCTGGATTGAAATAATCTCCATCGTTATATTCCCTGACAAGAGAAGGATTCTTTTCAACAAAATCGCTTTCAATGCCAAATAAACTACGAGGAAGAACAGAGTCATGCAAACATCCATATTCCTTAATAGCCTTATCCAATTCCCTGACAATCTCATCGTCATTAGGATTGAGTGGGAACAAGTTCTCCCCCGGATTATCTGCATGTATGGATATAACCTTACTTTCTTTTGAATAACGATATGTAAAGCCTTTTTCTGTCTTACCCATATCTTTTAGCACGATGGAAAGTCCGTCCGCGATAGCAACATCCTTGAATACATCTGTAGAACATGGGAAAAACTCCAACATCATTAAATGACAATCATTTATCTGCGCCATTCCAAACTTTTCAAGTCCTTTTCCTGAACGATGAATCCATCTTGCGCCGGGATAGATTAAGGATGTATATTTTCCAAGTCTTTCGCTAATCATTTGAAAATATTGGAAAATACTAATGCTTACTTTTTGACCATTAGAACTCTCTTTCTGTTCCACAACTTCTTGATATGGTGGATTTCCCACTACTGCATTGAATTTCATATTGTTTCCAGCTAAATCATGTACCTTTTTGATGAAAAGTTCCGGTTGGTTCTTAATTTTGTTGATAAGGTCATCTGGTGCATACATATTTGTCTTTGTTCCGCGAAAGCCCACGAGTGTCCGCTTAGTAATACTTTTCGCCATCGGCGTCTTGCAGACCACGAAAATATTTTCCGCCACAACCTTATCCCACACCGCCTGCTGTTCCTCCAATGTGTCGGCAGAAATGGTACTGTCCTTCAGCCGGGAGCGGTAAATGCTGTAAGCCATATAAAGCGGATACAAGCCCGACTTGGAATTGATTTCAAGAATACGGCTGTCAGACGTGAACACTTCTTCCGTTACCTTGCCGTGTTCGATGAAGCGCGGCTCGTCAATGGTATGCTCATAATCCTTGTCAAAAAAGCAGTAGCCACCCAAACAGTCGCCCAAGTGCATGTTTACCACACGCCACGGGGTAAGCACTGTTTCCTTGTCGGGATTGCGGAACGTGCTGAAGATATCCGTGATACGCCCGATGCGTTCTTCCACACCCAGTTTGTCAGCGGCTTTCGCCATCGCACGGATACGCTTGCCTGCGGCGCGGAAGATGTCCGGGTCGTAGTATTTCTTGAAAGCATTGAACTTCTGCTTGCTCACCCCTTTGGGCATGAATTCCTCCCACGAGCGTGGGTCTATCTTCTCGGCGAAGTTGTCAATGGTGATTTCCTCGTCTTCGTTATCCAATTCCGCACCGTAGATGAGCAGGGGCATGCGGATGGATATGCCACGGAGGATGGAGATAGCCGCCTCGCGGTTCTTCGTCTTCTTTTTCAGTTCCTCCAGCCTGCGCTTCTCCTCCTCGGTCAGTTCCTTCTTAGGCTTTTTCTCCAGCTTTTCCTTTTCCTCGTATTCCTCTCCCGTCAACCCTTGGTTGTTGATGTCCACCTGATTGGTCTTGGGCATAGCCTTGGTCTGACCAATAATCTTTTTCAGGTCATCAAACTCCTGCAACTCCAAATCGCCCAGTTTCAATAACTCATCATTGTAGAGGCTGTTGTCCTCGAATCCGTTGCGCACCACACGCTCCACATAGACCTTCTTCAACTGCTCCAGCATACGCGGCACGTCGAACTTGTCCATACGCGAGCCTTCGATGGAAATAACCGGGCAGAAGTTGAGGAAGTCGCCCATCGTCTTGCGGTCGTCCTGCGAGGTCTTGCCTGCCTTGGCGGAAATCTTCGCGGTCTCGGCAAGGACTTTCAGCGTGCGGTCCGGCGCGAAGTCGAACACGTAGCATTGTTCCTTCACCCGTCCGTTGATGGTGGCAGGTGTCTGCACACGAAAGATAGTCTGCATATAGCTGGATGCCGCCGTGTTATATGAGCCTGAGAGCATGAACACGGCCGTCCATGCCGGAACGCTAACTCCCGTAGTCAGGCGTCCGCAGGACAGGGTGATGGTGCGTGTCTCGTCCGGGGCTTTCCCGATAGCCTCATTTACCATTTCAAGCGCACCGCGGTTTTCCTCGTCCTCGTCCTCGTCGCCGTCGCCCGCCACATTTACAATATGGAAATGTTGGAACACGGGATGCCGCTGCAACAACGCACTCAACGCCTTTGCCTCCTTCACGCCCGGCACCATCCACAGCGTGTGGCGGAAAACATTGCGGTATTCCTCGCTGGCGAAAGGATAACAGCTTTCCTTGTCCTCCTTGGTAAGCAGGTTGAGGAAAGCGGAAACGTCACGTTCATGGACAAAGCCGCCGTCCTTGTCCACACGGAAGAACTCGCGGAAATTGAAAGCCACGTCCTCATCGACAAACTCCTTGAGCAAACGTCCGAGGTCATAGGTATAGATGTTCATGGCTGGCAGTGCTGCATACGGGTTGGGGTCGCCGAAGTGGGTCTTGTCCCATTCCAGTTTGGCACGCTGCTCCATCACGTAGTCCCATGTGTAGATTTCGTTCTCCTTGAAATCGTCCAGCAGGTTGAACGGCGTTCCAGACAATCGTAGGACTTTCGTATCGTCCTTGACCAATTCAGCCATTACCGCCTTGCCGAGTTCGGTCTGCGTGCCCTCGTGCGCCTCGTCAACAATGATTAAGTCCCAAGGTGTAGCGAATACCTCATTGTTCTTGTCGAAGTTGCCGCCAACGAGTTCCGACCCGCGCAAATCCTGCATGGAGACGAAATAGACATAATGCAGTCCGTCTGCCTTTGCCCTGCGTTCAAGGCTTTCATGGCTCTCCCCGTTGTTCTTGGAGCCGTAAGCGAAGTTGTTGCGGTCATAGAATATCTTGCCGAAATCCTCGAACCATCCGCTGTCCACCACGGGGCGGTGGGTAAGGATGAGTGTGCGTTTGAAATCCATGTCCTTGACCACCTGTAGGGCGGAAAGGGTCTTGCCGAAACGCATCTTGGCGTTCCATAGCATCTGGTTGCCTTTCCTGAACTGCTTTTCCGTTTTCTCAATAGCCTCGCACTGTTCGGGACGGAACACGATGGGGCTGCGCCCGTGAGCCACTTCTCCCGGCGACAGGGAATCCTTGCCCTCCTTGACGGCTGCAATGGCACGCTTTACGACATCAAGGCTGGTCATGAACCACTCGTTAGCTTTGTTCTCCTTGTCAAACACCTTCCTCTTCACGCCGGAACGCTCCAGCACGGCATGCACCTCCTTATCATTGAACGAGCGCAAGCCGCCACGGTTGTACAGTGTCAGTTCGGTATGCAACAGGTCGTAGCGTATGCCTGCGGTCTGTGTATATTGGTTAATGCGCTTCCTTGCCGCCTCGTTCAGCGGCTTGCTGTTCGGTGCCAGCCCGATGACATTCTCATCGTCACAGGTAGCCTCGCCTATCTTCAGGCAACCTTCGTGTGCAGCATCGTTGATGCGGAACACGTATATCAGCTTCAGTTTAAGGGAAGAAAAGTATTTCATGGGCATTCACTTTAGGAGGTCGATGTATCGGATTCGCTTGCCTTTACGCCCGGTCTGCGGGTCTTTGCCGCGCCAGTCCTTTATAAGGCAGTAAGTGCCGTTGTGCCTGAAAATGTTGTCCGTGCGGCATCCCTCGCAAGCGGTCACAGTCCGCGTGGTTTCTCCGAA
>CALUMU010000028.1 GCA_944321825.1 Candidatus Amulumruptor caecigallinarius | reverse complement strand
ATGGACTTAAAAAAGCCTCAGCTTGTGAAAGTTGAGGCTTTTGCTTAACTTTTTTGAGGAGGTTTTGCAACACCCTCATTATGTCGCCATCGCTACGCGATGTCCCTACAAGGTTCTGCCCCATGCCATCTGTGACTACCGATCACCCAGAATGTCCGTGCTTTTTGTGTCGGGGGGGGGAGGGAGGGCGGGCGGCCGATGCATTTCTTGGGTGTGAGGCATGGACGTATCGGAGGCCGGCTGTCAGAACGACGGCCGGCCTCCTGTCTTATTGGCTAAACTAATCTGTAAATATATTCTGTCTGTTGTCAGAAAGTCTTTAAATCAACCGTGAAATCCGCTTATGTAACTGTTCAAATTAAACATATGCGGATTTAAACAGCTACCTATCAGTGGCATCCGCAGCCTTCGCCGCAGTGATGGTCGTCACCGCAGCCGCAGTGGTCGTCGCTACAGCCGTCGTGTCCGCAGCCACAACCGCAACCGTGGGCAGGCTGAAGCTCTTCGGGGGTAGCGTCACGCACGAGAAGCACCTCGCCCTCGAAACGCACGTCCTTGCCAGCCAGAGGGTGATTGAAGTCCATCTTCACCTCTCCGTCCGTTACCTCAAGTACCTTGCCGTCGATACGGAACCCGTCGGCGGTCATCATCGGCACGAGGGCACCGACCTTGACCATCTCGCTGTCAAACTTGCCGTCGACCACGAAGATGTCCTTTGCAAGCTCTACAATCTGCTCTGTGTCATACTCGCCGAAAGCATCTTTGGCTTTAGCCACAAGGTCAAACTTGCCGCCTTTTTCAAGCCCTTCGATAGCCTTTTCAAGCTGCGGTATCATTCCACGTGTGACACCGAAAATCACCCGCTCGGGGTCATCCTTATCTGATTCATGCACGAGGGTCTGCTTGCCGTCGGGTGCCACCTCATAGAGCTTGTAGGCAATTTCGACAAACTTACCGGGTTCGATTTTTTCCATAATATTCTAATAATCTTTTAATGCGCCATTATATTAACGCCTGAAATGTGTATTTTGTTTTAATCCTCCTCGATTGCGAAGTCGTCAGGAAGCTCCTCGTCGAAGTCCATGTCGGAAAAATCGTCATCCTCATCGTCCGACTCTTTCTTAGCCTTGGCCTCGGCTTTCTTCTTGGCTTCGATGGCTTGCTTCTCCTCATCCGACGTACCGGCCAAAGCTTCCATAATCTTCGTCTCAAGCTCGTCCGACAGTTCGGGGTTGTCTTTTATCACCTTCTTGGCCGAATCGCGTCCTTGGGCGAGTTTTGAGCCGTTGTAGCTAAACCACGAACCGCTCTTCTTGATGATGCCGTAATCGACACCCAAATCTATGATTTCTCCGGCCTTGCTGATGCCTTCGCCGAACATGATATCGAATTCGGCACGGCGGAATGGCGGAGCCACCTTGTTTTTCGTAACCTTGACCTTGGTTTTCTTGCCGAGGACTTCGTCACCATCTTTGATGCCGGTGCTGGGGCGGATTTCCACACGCACAGAGGCATAGAATTTCAGCGCGTTGCCGCCAGTGGTGGTCTCGGACGGACCGAACATGTTGCCTCCGATTTTATCGCGCAGCTGGTTGATGAATATACAGCAGGTGTTGGTACGCGAGATGCTGCCTGTGAGCTTTCGCATAGCCTGCGACATCAGACGCGCCTGCAGACCCACGTTGCGGTCGCCCATAGTGCCCTCTATTTCGCTTTTAGGCGTAAGGGCGGCCACAGAGTCAATCACAAGCACATCGATAGCCGACGAACGTATCAGCTGCTCGGCTATCTCAAGAGCCTGCTCGCCGTGGTCAGGCTGGGATATGAGAAGATTGTCGACATCCACGCCCAACTTCTCGGCATAGAAGCGGTCAAAAGCATGCTCGGCATCAATCAGGGCGCAAGTACCGCCCTTCTTCTGAGCCTCAGCTATGGCATGAATGGCAAGCGTGGTCTTACCCGACGATTCCGGGCCGTATATCTCGATGATACGTCCACGGGGGAAACCTCCCACACCGAGCGCGTAATTGAGTCCGATGCTGCCTGTGGATATGACATCAACATTTTCCACCTTGTTGTCGCCAAGGCGCATGATGCTGCCACGGCCATAGTCCTTCTCTATTTTTGCCATCACCTGCTGCAGAGCCTGGAGTTTGGCAGCCTCCGACGATTTGGGGTCAACCGCCGCTCCCGACTTCTTCGATGATGTCTTCTTTTTTTCCATATCCTTATTCGTATTATTGATACTGATTTAAACTTATTTCAAAATGTTTAATTCAGAACTGATGCAAACCTAAGAGTTAACCTTTCGGTCTGTTTCCGGCCGTTTTCTTCGCTTTTATCGGTCACGATGGAACCCCATCGCTCCCTCAAAAAGCTCAAAAACACCTCGAAACCAGCCGCGAAATGCTAATTTGTAATAAGTTTAAATCAGTTCATTTTCTGTTTTTGATATTACAAAGTTAGCAACAACTATGGGCAGATACAACGCCCACAGTTGTTAACTTTACCAAAATCGCATATCCCGCACGTTACTTAACCATGATTTTTACCGGTTCTGCCACGTCAGATGTCGCGATGTAGCTGCCAGAGCTTAGAGGTATGAACGAACCATTATGTACGCCCTGCGTCACTATCAAGCGTCCCGACACGTCATATATGCCGACCGTGATCTCGCCACGGGTGCAGACCACACTGACACCTCCCTCCTCCGGGACGAAGTAAGCGTCACGGTAATCATCACCCATTATGCCGTCGATAGCACCGCTATGCGCTACTGTCACTACATTCGATTCGGGCGAGTATTGCTTCAGGCGGCAGCTCTTGACGGTGTATGTCTCGTAATCGCTGCCGGCAAAGTCCTCAATCGTGACTCCCGGAGCTTCGGCGGTAATCTCCTCTGTCACCACCTGAGCACCCTTGTAGCGAGTGCGTGTGATTACATAGTAGTCCACCTCTTCGCCATGCACAGGTTCCCACTGGGCCTGGTATGTGTCGGCGGTAATCTCCGTTGCTTCAAGAGCTACAGGCGCGGTAAGCGTGGGCATTTCCCCGGCATAGCCTTTGAGCGAGATGCCAAACGAACCCTGGATGCCGTCACCACTGACGAGCACACGCGCCGTGCGGTCGCCCAGCTCAGTAGGGGTAAACTCGACGACGAGGTTATATCCGTTGTCAGCATTGACCTGCGACGGAGCCAGCGACACATAGTCAACGAGCGTGTAGGCCGAAGCCGATGTGTATTTGCGGAATCGGAAGTCATCCTTGTCGCCCATGTAGATACGCAGGTTGATATTGCCGGTGAGATCCTGACCACGCACTTTGAGGACGGTGGTCTCTGTGTCGCCGAGCGCGATGTCGTCAAACTCGACAGGCTGGTCTTTGACCGGAGAGAACAGCTGCTTGTTTATCTCCACCGAAGTGTCCTCATAAGGCGTACCTGCCTTTTCTCCCCATATGTAGTCGGCAAATTCGGGATGGTCGATAAACGGGTTGCGGTTGCCCTGTATGCCATATACCACCTCGTTGCGGTCAAGCTCCTTCTGGCTCACAGGGTCGAGCTTGTTCCACTCGAGCAGCATGTCCACAGCATATTTCGACAGCGACAGATACTGCGAGTTCTCGCTTGAAAGCATCCACATGTAATTTGAGTTCCAGCTATAATCGCCGTAGCAGGTGACCATGTACATGTAGGTACGCGCAAAGTCACCTTTGTACTCGTCGGACGGTTCAAACACCTTGTCGGCCGACGTGCGGTGCTCAGGGATGGCCCGCCCCACCTTCACACTGCCGTTGTCAAATGTCGCGGCCTCCACCTCGCCCAGAGGCCAGTTGAGCTTGGCCTGGTTGGCGTTAGCTTCTGCCGGATACATGTGGAAAAGGTCGATATAGGCAGGGGCGCTCTCGCTGCCCCCCCACCAGCTTTTCGGGAAACAGTGTTCGCGGTTCATGTTGGCGCCGAAGCGTATGCTAACGAGCACCGGCTTGTCGCTGTACATGTCCCACCAGCACAGGCCGTAATCGCCCGACGACAGCTGCTTGGTAATAGTGTCGGTCTTCTCAAAATAGGACGGCAGATCGCTGTAACTTGAAATCAAACGATGGTTTTTCACAAGCTCTTTCAGGCGGGCTTTCATAGTCGCCCCCGAAGTGCCGTCGATACTCTGATAATAATTGGCCGGAACCGCGCCCCAGACACATACGTCCGACAGCAGAAGCATCAACACTGAAAGCGAAAATATTGCGGAAAAACGGTTTTTCATGCAAAAAAAAATACGGGAATGAGGGTTATTAACTGAATCAGAATACATATCTGCAGCTGCAACTAACCTATTGCCACAGAACAGATAGACAGATTATGCAAAAATAACAAATGTTTGCGACAACCGCAGTGCCGAAACAGATAATTTTAGTAAATCTGTATAAGGAATATAGCTATTTGAAATTAAATGAGTTAGAAGAATTACCTTGTTTTGGGGTAACGATTT
>CALUMU010000027.1 GCA_944321825.1 Candidatus Amulumruptor caecigallinarius | reverse complement strand
AATCCGAATTTTCAAAATTATCCTCCAAATATCCAATTTTCATGGCCTGTTCGCTACGAGGTTCTGCAACACCCTCTTCATTAACCGCAAACCTCGACGAAAAATGCAATCAGCATCATCCCACATAGCGCACCATCGTCCGTAAAGCTCCCAGAGGGAGCGTAAAAACAGTAGGGCGGGGCGCAAGCCCCGTTGAGGGAGGAATCCAATCAATATGTCCCTGCCAGGGCCGGCGGCGCGAGCCGTGGGGTTTCGCATCAGATTCTTTTAGCTTTTCCGCTAAAATGGCATTGCGATGCACCAACCGCACCTATCCGCTGAAACCAACATACTCCGAGAAACCAACATACTCACACCTTATAACAATAAAAAGCGCATCCCATAGCGGGGTGCGTTTGCTGTAATGGCTAATATGTGAGGGGGGGGGTAAAGCCGGAAAGGATAACGCCTGAAGCGGATTCAGAGACGGAAGGGGATGGGGAGGACGTAGTAGACGGGGACGGCCTGGTCGGACACGATGGCCGGAATCCAGCGCGGCATCGACGATATGACGCGGACCGCTTCACGGTCGAGCGAAGGCTCTACGCCACGTATCACCTGGACGTTGCAGACCGTACCGTCGCTCGAGATGGTGAAGCTGCACAGCACACGGCCAGATATGCCGTTTTCGTAAGCCTCCTGCGGATACTCGCGGTGGGAATTGATATATCTGAGCAGACCGCGCTCACCTCCCGGGAAACGCGGCTCTTCGTCGACATACCACAAGTCATAGACATGCTCTTCCGCAACCTCTGGATGATGAGGCGGTGGTGTCGGAAGCTGCACCTTGGTCGATGCACCCCGATGATGCCTCTTTTGCGCCGAGAGGGGAAGCGACATCATAATGAATACTGTCGCCAATACTATGATTATGGAGAGACTGTGGCGTTTGAGCATTGTTTGTTGTTTACCGAAGCAAAAATATAACTAAAGGTCAACTTGTGCAAATCTGCCCCTCCTATTTTGATATAGTTTATAATCGTTTTAGCTTTATTAAATCATCAACCACCCATAAAAGAGCACAAGTACGCCGCTCTATGCTATTTATCGCAGCGGCAATATACGAATAGACCCGTTTTGGCCGTTAAACAATATGGTAGGCACATGAGCCGGCAGATCAGCCCGCACGACATGCGCCCATACCTTTCCACATCACAGCCAACGAATACTGCAACTCGTGAGTTTTTACAAACCGACCGTCAACCACTATCTCAGAAGCCTGTACGTGTGCTTTCTGTCCGCCATATCGCTGTGTGGCGTTACCGCCGCAGCCCAGGAATCCAATTCAGCGTACGATTTCCTCAATGTGACCTCCTCAGCCAAGGCTTACGGCCTCGGCGGTGCCAACATATCCACCATCGGAGCCGGCATCGACATGATAGAACAGAATCCTGCGCTGCTCGGCCCGGAACTCGGCATGGCGGCATCTGCCAACTATACGCGCTGGCTCGGCAGCAGCAATTTCGCCGGTGCGAAATTCGCCCACCCTATCAACGACCGCATGGCGTATGCCGTGGGACTGCAATACTACGGGTATGGGGATTTCGAGGGTTATAACGAATGGGGCATCTCCACAGGCACGTTCAGCGCACAGGATGTCAACTTTTTCGGCTCTCTCAGCCACGACTTCACCGACCGACTGCGCGGAGGAGTGACTGTCAAGGTCATCTACAGCGGTTATGAAGAATACACTGCATGGGCCATGGCCGCCGACCTCGGCATCAACTACTACGATGACGAGCATGACCTCTCGCTCTCGGCCGTGGTCACGAATCTCGGCGGTCAGATCAAACGCTTCACTGACAGCTATGACCGTCTGCCTGTGGACGTGCGGCTCGGATGGTCGCAGCGGTTCGGCACGTTCCCCATCCGCTGGTCGGTGACCGCATGGAACCTCACAAAATGGAAACTGCCATATTACGACATAAGGAACAACGAGGGGACACACAGCGAATTGGTGCTGAAGGACAAGTTCATGTCCAACCTGTTCAGGCATCTGATATTCTCTGCCGACCTTTGCTCCTCTGAGAGATTTTACATATCTTTGGGTTACAACTACAAGACCCGAACGGACATGGCCACATATGACCGCAATTTCTTCTCCGGCATGTATCTCGGAGCCGGGGTCAAGGCCGGGATGTTCGGCGTAAATGTCGCCTGTGCGCAGCCCCACTCCGGCGGCATGACCCTGATGCTCAACATCTCCACTGACCTATCTAAATTCCTCAAACAATGACCACTACACGCAGACTCACCATAGCCATCGACGGCTACTCCTCATCGGGCAAGAGCAGCATGGCCAAGCAGCTCGCCCGCACCCTCGGATACCGCTATGTCGACAGCGGCGCGATGTACAGGGCTGTGACCCTCGCCGCCATGCGCCACGGAGCCATCAACCCCGACGGTTCCGTCGATACCGATATTCTGTACCCTTTATTACCTGACCTGCATATCGACTTCGCAACCGAACATGGCCGACAGGTTACCCTCCTCAACGGAGAAAACGTCGAAAGCCGGATACGCAGCATGGAGGTTTCGGCGCATGTAAGCGCAGTGGCGGCTCTCGGTGCGGTCCGTCAGGCCATGGTGGCACAGCAGAAAGTCTACGGAGCCGAGGGGGGAATCGTCATGGACGGACGCGACATAGGCACCGCTGTCTTTCCAAATGCCGACATAAAGGTTTTTGTCAACGCTTCGGCCGAGACACGCGCCCGCCGCAGATACCTCGAACTCCAAGCCAAAGGCGACACGACAACTACCTACGCCGAAGTACTCGACAACGTGGTCACACGCGACCATATAGACGAGACACGCTCCGAAAGCCCCTTGCGCCGGGCCGACGATGCCATAGACCTCGACAACTCCGAGATGACTATCGACGAGCAGAACCAATGGCTCATGGAGCTGTACGACCGCACCATATCACGCTTGCAGCAGTAAGGAAATCGTAAAAATCGAATACCCACCACCTACTTATGAGCGTGAAGATAGAAATAGACCCGGGGTCGGGCTTCTGCAACGGCGTAGTCAGTGCCATACGCAAGGCCGAAGCCGAGCTGGAAAAGGGCGGCATACTCTACTGCTTAGGCGACATAGTCCATAACAGCGACGAGGTAGAGCGTCTGCGGGCCAAGGGGTTAGTGACCATAACCCACGAACAGCTGCGCAATCTGCGCAATGCACGTGTGTTGCTGCGCGCCCACGGCGAACCGCCATCCACCTACGAACTCGCACGGCGCAACGGCATCGAAATCATCGATGCCACATGCCCCGTAGTGCTGGCTCTGCAACGCCGCATCAAGCAGTGCTACGACACCCGCAAGGATAGCTGCCGCATAGTCATCTACGGCAAGACCGGCCACGCCGAAGTCAACGGCCTTGTCGGGCAGACCGACGGACAGGCGATAGTGGTAGAGTCGGAAGCCGACATCGACAAAATACCCACCGACCGCCCGATAGAGCTGTATTCGCAGACCACAAAATCCATCGGGGGGCTGCGCTGCATATCTGCGGCCATAGACTCCCGCCTCAACGGCACCACGACCTTGCAGACCCACGACACCATATGCCGCCAGGTAAGCAACCGCGTCGACAATCTGCGGCAATTCGCACGGAGCCATGATGTAATCCTGTTTGTCAGCGGAGCAAAAAGCAGCAACGGCAAGATATTGTACAATGAGTGCCTGAGCGTCAATCCACATTCCCACCTTATAAGCAACGCCTCACAGATTAATCCGGCATGGTTTGACGGAGCTACCTCTATAGGCATCTGCGGAGCCACCTCTACCCCACGATGGCTCATGGAGCAGGTCCGTGACAGCACTACAGACACGCTACTGAAATCAGATGGATAACTTCGTAGCCATAGACGTAGAGACAGCCAACAACGAGCCATGTTCTATCTGCGCCATAGGTGCGGTCAAGGTCGTGGACGGCTGCATCAACGACCGTTTCTACGAACTCGTCTACCCCGAACCCGATTACATATTCAGCCATTTCACCCGTGACATCCACGGCATATCCATGGCCGATGTAGAGGATGCCCGCACATTCGACAAAGTGTGGCGCGACGTAGACCGGTGGATAGGACACCTGCCACTCGTGGCCCACAACAAGGCGTTCGACGAACGCTGCATCCGCGCCGCCCACCGCACATATGGCATGGACTATCCCGGCTACACGTTCCTGTGTACACTCCAACAGGCACGGCGCACCATACCGCGAACCCTCCTGACATCGTTTTCGCTCCCCAATCTGTGCGACTTCATGGGCATACCATTCAGTGACCACCACAACGCACTCGCCGATGCTGAGGCATGTGCAAAAATCGCAATGACACTATTATGAAATTACCACTCCACACCGTAAGCACCGCTCTGCTGTCAGCCGCTTTCCTCCTAATCGCCTCCTTGTCATCATGCAGCACGGACGGCAAAAAACAGTCCGATACACGCGCCACGGCACAACGAGCCTACAACCTCGGCATCGAGGACGCCAACGCCATAATATCCGAGTGTCATACAGAGACGGCCATCCGCGTCCGCCTGCTCGACATACGCGCCAAGGCCACCAACATCAAGGGGCGTGTCTCCGCAGACGCAGCCAGCGACTACCTCCGGGGCTTCAGGCACGGACTCGAACAGCACGGCGACACTCTCGCCACCACGCTATTTGACTGAGGCGTAGGCGCTGCCAAACGGTAGCGTATTTTAACTGATTTTAATAGATGAGGAGTTGGAGAGGCTATGCGGATTTGTTAGATTTGTATATCACAACTTTATCCCCTACCATCCATACTATGAAAATCCAATTTACCGAAACAGACCTTAAAGACTTAGAAAAACGCGGCATCTCTCCAGAGACAGCCGAGCAACAGATCGACCGATTTGACAAAGGATTTCCATTTCTCAAGATTGCTGATACTGCCACCATCGACAATGGCATCATGAAGCTCGACCCTTTGAGCGTCAACAATGCCGTATTGCGGTGGAAACGCTATATCGAGGGCGAAGGCGACTGCCTTAAATTCGTGCCGGCTTCAGGAGCGGCTTCGCGCATGTTCAAGTCCGTGCATAAATTTGTCAACGGAGACACCGACATACCGGCTCCCGGCTCGGAGATGGACGAACTCCTCGCCAATCTCAGCCAGCTCCCCTTCTACTCCGACCTTGATGCTGCATGTCGGCGTATGCACGGCGAGGGAGCCGAGATGCTCAGTGCTTCAGGCCGCAACCGCGACCTTCTCCGTGCCTTGATAGCCCCCGAAGGGCTCAATTACGGCAATATGCCCAAAGGACTGCTGCTGTTTCATTCATATCCGTTCGGCAACCGCACACCCGTCGAAGAGCAGCTTATCGAAGCCGCCAATTACGCCAACTGCAACGGTCTCGCCCGTCTGCACTTCACCGTCTCTGCCGCCCATGAAGAGATGTTCCGCGATGTGGTAAGCCGTGTAGCCGGCCCGCTTCAGGAGCTGACCGACACACGGTTCGACATAACATTCAGCATACAGAAGCCATCTACCGACACCCTCGCTGCCAATCTCGACAACACTCCCCACCGCGAGGACGGACATCTGTTTTTCCGCCCCGGCGGCCACGGCTCGCTCATCGAGAACCTCAACGACATAGAGGCTTCGGTAGTGTTTATCAAGAACATCGACAATGTGGTCAACGAGACCAAGCTCGCCGACACGATACAGTACAAGATGGTACTTGGCGGTATACTCCTGCAAGTGCGTGACGTGATACACAAATATCTCAACAAACTCGGACGCGGACACAACAACTTCGAGTTGCTTGACGACATCAAGCAGTTCATGCGCACCATCCTGCACGTCGAAGATATACGCATGGACACCCTTAAGGGTATCGAGCTGGCAGAATTCCTCACCACCAAACTCAACCGACCGATACGTGTATGCGGCATGGTGCGCAATCTCGGCGAACCCGGCGGCGGGCCGTTCCTCGTGTACGGCAACGACCACAGCGTACAGCCACAGATACTCGAAAGCTCACAGATCGACCCCGACAACGCCCGCTACTCGCAGCTGCTCAAGACGGCCACGCACTTCAACCCGGTCGACATCGTATGCTACCTCCGCAACGCCAACGGCAAGAAATTCAACCTCACCGACTTCGTAGACACCGAAACCGGATTCATAAGCAGCAAATCGGTCAACGGCACCGAAATCAAGGCCATGGAACGTCCGGGACTCTGGAACGGAGCCATGAGCGACTGGAACACCGTTTTTGTAGAAGTACCCGTCAGCACCTTCAATCCCGTCAAGACGGTCAACGACCTGCTCCGTCCGACCCACAACTGCTGATAGCCCATGGCAAGGGCTGTGGCTTGCGCACCAGCCTTTGCAGGGGAGATACCAATATTAAACCAACCGCAACGGCATCGCGTCAGCGATGCAAGACAGAAGCCGTGGGCTGCAGCCCACGGCTTCATATCCACAAAATACTCCGACCGATTTATCGACTGGACACCTCTGCTAATCTGGCCATGTAAACGATATACGCTGCTAAATACCAACGCTTTCCATGTTCGACCGATAAATCGGTCGCGTCGTTTGACCTTTATACGTTTCCGGGGGCTTACGCCACCCGGCTACTGTCTTGTCACCGCTAACGCGGTACAGTCTAATCCGCTATCACCACTGTCCGCCCGCTGTAGGGCTGCACCTGAAGTGACCCCAAAAAGTTGGACAGGTTAAACACTATCCATTTAATGAAAGAGTTCGGTATTG
>CALUMU010000026.1 GCA_944321825.1 Candidatus Amulumruptor caecigallinarius | reverse complement strand
GCGAAAATAGCTCAGTTGGTAGAGCACAACCTTGCCAAGGTTGGGGTCGCGGGTTCGAGTCCCGTTTTTCGCTCCAATTCCCTTTTTAATCTTGCGCTCCCGCTAAAGCAAAGTTCTGTAGTGACATCGGCAGAAGTAACGAGCCGTCAATGCTGGAAACGATTATTCATCTTTACCCATAAATGTCCGGGTGGTGGAATTGGTAGACACGCTACTTTGAGGGGGTAGTGGCCATTAGGCTGTGTGAGTTCGAATCTCATCTCGGACACTTTGAAAATCCGCAAACACTTGATTGTCAAGGTTTGCGGATTTTTTTGTTGTCGATTTTTGACCGCCAAACGACTGTTCGTCGGGAAATGACTGCTTGCTTGGGGGCTTAGGGGTCAGCGGACGGGGCGGTTGGTGGTCGAGGACGCACGGTCCGTGCGTCCCTACACATTATCGGAGGATTGAAACACGCAGTGTCGATGTTTGCAAGGGCGACAATCGCGTCAGGCGGTGACCGGGGCTTGCGCCCCACCAGGCCTTTAAGGGCTGATTGTGACTGTCTGCTTTATGACGGGGCTTGCGCCCCGCCCTACTATTTTTTCGCTCCCTCTGGGAGCTTTGGCGGCTGCATCGGGGTTTGAACTGCACCCCAAAAGTTAGACAAAAAACTTTTGGAGTGCAGCCCTACATATGTGGGTATCTGCTCCTGTCCGCTGACCCCTCATAGGACTTATAGGATTCCTAAGCCCCATATAGGATTTTGTCCACCCTGCCGGATTTTGACTACGATCAGGGGTGGTTAGGAAAGAGAAATGGCCGGGAGCTTCACAGCCACCGGCCACCGAGATTGTATTGAATTGGGGAAAATATCAAAAGTTGGGTTAAGCAGGGTGGGCTTTGACCTCACCTGTACGCTTATCCGTTATGAGGGTAAGATTGATTTCACTTATGAGCCTGGGTAAATCTGTAGATTCGGACAGACTCTTGGAGTGTGAAAAAATCCAAGCGGCTCTAAGCCCACGGAACGGTGATTCTGCGGACTTCTGTCAATATAACGGATGTACTGCGGAAATAGTTCACTGCCGGGCTGCTTTTTTGAAGAATTATCCGTGTCAAGTAGGGTTTCAATTCAAATAAGGCTTCTAAGGCAAAATTCAAGATGAATACCCGCTTGACGATGAGGCATATCTAAGCTTTTTCGTCGGTGACTCGTTCAAGCCACGAAACCATGCCGAACATTACACCCATCGAGACGATGCAGACGGCGAAGAATACGCCCCAAGCCTCCCATATGGGCCATTTGTTGTACATCAGCGGGCCTAAGAACAGCATGATGTTGCCGACGGCGGTGGCTCCGAGCCAGAGTCCCTGGCAGAGTCCCTGCATGTGCTTAGGCGCGACTTTGCTGACAAACGACAGTCCTAACGGCGATATGAACAGCTCGGCTACGGTCAGGAAGAAGTATAGGAGTATGAGTACCCACGGGCCTGTGCGGAGTCCGTCCTTGACTGCGGGGGCAAATGTGCTGAACTCCGATGCCGAGGGATAGCCCTCGATGTAGGAGAATACCGCCAAGAACAGGTATGCCAATCCGGCGAGTCCCATGCCTATGGCTATCTTGCGAGGGGTGGAAATCTCGCGTCCGCGACGTGACAGCGAGGCGAAGAGCCACATGATGACAGGCGTGAGCACTATGACAAAGAACGGGTTGACGGCCTGCCATATTTCGGGAGCGATGGTGTCGGTGACGACGAAGTCGCGGGCGAAGAGCGAAAGCGATGTGCCGTTTTGGTGGAACGAGAACCAGAAGAATATCACGATGCCGAGCACGGCAAAGAGTGCATACATGCGCTGCTTGATTTCCTTGGCCATGGCGCGGCGTTCGTCAGCGGTATAGCTGACAGTTTCGGCCTTGGCTTTGCGGGCCGGTGACGGCAGCCCCTTTTTTGTGGCTAAAAAGATAGCCAGCGAAATGAGCATGGCTGCTACCGAGGCTATGAAGGAGTAGTGGATGCCAGTGTTGAATACCTCCAGGTATTGCGAGCAGAACGCCTGTATGTCAGCCACTTGTCCGCCTACATTGCTGGTTATGAGCGTTTGGAGGTTGTTCATGTTTTCTTCGGACATCGTCCCGGTGGTGCTGAGATATTGATGACACAGGGCGGGGAGGTCAGCATTGTACTTGAGGTTATGCACGCCGAGCCACCAGCTGCGGAGCATGGGGGCCACGAACGGGGCTATGAGGCCGCCGATGTTGATGAACACGTAGAAGATCTGGAAGCCGGAGTCGCGCTGCGCTGCATACTTGGGGTTGTCGTAGAGCTGTCCGACGATGGCCTGGAGGTTACCTTTGAACAGGCCGTTGCCGAATGCTATCAGAAACAGGGCCACGCATGTCAGGGTCAGGAGCCATGTGTGGTTGGCGGCAGTGGCGAGGATGGGGATGGCAAGGACTATGTAGCCTGATGTCATCACTATGAGGCCGGAGATAATGGTGCCCTTGTAGTTCTGTGTGCGGTCGGCGATAATGCCGCCTACGAGGCTGAGCACGTATATGCCGGCGTAGAAAAACGAGTAAATCAGGGTACTCTGCTCTTCGGGGAGTCCGAATTTGGAGCATAGGAACAGCACGAGTACTGCGTTCATGATGTAGTAGCCGAACCGCTCGCCCATGTTGCTGAGAGCGGCCGGAATTAGTCCTGGGGGCTGGTGTTTAAACATAGCAGATTATATTAAGGTGTTGGTAAAATCAAGATAGCTTCTACAGATTAGATGCCGGACTCCGCCTGTTGCTTGGCCTTGAAGGCGAGTGCATACATCTTTATCTGTTTGACCATGGATAGGAGGCCGTTGGAGCGTGTGGGACTGAGGTGTTGCGACAAGCCTATCTTGTCGATGAAATAGAGGGGGGTGTCAAGAATCTCGTCAGGTGTAGCACCTTGGAGTACCTGGGTCAACAGGGCTATGATGCCTTTGACTATCATTGCGTCGCTGTCGGCTTTGAAGTGGATGTGGCCTGAGTCGTCAATGGTAGCGTCGAGCCATACACGGCTTTGGCATCCTTCGATCAGGCGGTCGGGAGTCTTCAGTTTCTCCTCCATGGGCTCCAGCTGGTTGCCGAGGTCGATGAGGAGGCTGTAACGGTCCATCCAGTCATCGAAGTCGCTGAACTCTTCGATTATCTCGTCTTGTCGTTTGTTTATATCCATAATCATCAATTTATGGTCACGGCATCTTGGCGGATGCCGGGGCGGTTTCGTTGTATATGATGTGCAGCACCACAGTGCCTACGTCGCGGAGAGTGGAGCGGTCGATTATCGACATGTCGTCAGCCATCGTGTGCCAGTAGGGAGGGAAAGAGCCGGTCTGGGCGTTTTCACATTCGATGATGTCGATGGCGGGTATGCCTCCACGGTTGACAAACACGTGGTCGTCGACGACCCCCGGCCCTTGGCCGCCCTTGAAGCGCGCCGAAAGCCCGGCTTCGCGTGCCGCGTTCCAGACTTTGGCATTGATTTCGGGGGCGAATCTCTGGGAGAAGTATTCGCGACGGAATGTCGCGCCGACACCTCCGACCATGTCGAGCAATATGGCGTAGGCAGGCATCTCGTCGGCGGAAGCGTAGGGCAGGTGGTCCATGAAATACTGTGTGCCGAGCGCCCATGTCAGTTCTGAATTTTCGCCTTCGTCAGTCCCGGCATCTTCGGCATCCGTCATCAGTATGTCTATACCCACAGGCGGCGGTGTCAGTCCGAGCTGTCGGGCTGTCTCCATCAGTACCCCCACGCCGCTTGCTCCGTCGTTGGCTCCGGGCACTGGCTTGTCGTGGTTGGCCGGGTCGGGGTCTTGGTCGGCTGTGGGGCGTGTGTCATAGTGAGCCAGCAGCAATATGCGGCGGCTTGCCGAGGTGTTGAACCGCGCTATTATGTTGTTGATGTCAAGAGGACGGCCGGCGTGGTCGTGGACTGTGGCTTTCTGTTCGATGACCGTATCGGCTCCGAAACGACGGAGGTTTTCCACGAGCCACCGCTCGCATCTGGCGTGGCCGGGAGTGTTGTTGACCCTCGGCCCCATGGCCACTTGGCGGCTCACGTAGGCATAGGCGGAGTCGGCATCGAAAGCAGGGATGTCAGTGACGGTGGGCTGTGGCTCGGAGACCGCAGCGTCGCCGTCGGCAGCCGGAGTCTGGCGGTTGGATGCGCATCCCGAGCAAGCCCCTGTGCAGAGACATGCCATGATGGCGAATATGAGTGACAGTAAGTGGGTCATGTCATGTTGCAGAGAACAAAGTTACGAATTTGCTGCGAGCCTGTCGGGTTTGGGCGCATGATTTTTCTGTATGTAGGCATATGGGAATGTTTTTATCGGACCGTCAGGCGGAACTCTGTGATGAAATTGCGCATGTCGGGGATAGTCTCGATCATGTGGTCTATTATTTCGCGTTCGTTCCAGGCCTCGGGCGACGGTTGCCCCTCGTTGATTGCCAGCTCGATGGACACATTGTCGTTGCTGACAGCGTTGCGTAGATGCTCCAGCAGCGAGGGTAGGGCAAGTGTCAGTTTGTCGCGCTGTGCGGCGTTTTCCACAGTCACCATCCATGTGTCGCCGGCTGTGCGGTGAGGCTTGCATGCCCTCATGGTGTGGACGAGAATGGTCTCGGTGGGGTGGTCGGCCATATACCGGTCCCAAGCCGTGATGAGTGCTGCATCGTCATACTCCGAGGTGCGGCGGGGCGTGTCGGCTTTTGGGGCGGAGGACTGTGGCTGATGCGCGGAGGGGTGCGTGTTGATGCGCGGAGCTCCTATGCCGCCGATGATGCTTGCCGGTCTGTTGACGGGGCGCGGTTGTGCCGGACGTGGGGTGGCGGCAGGGATGTGGTGAGTCTGTGCGGATGGCTGCGTAGCCGCCGGGGGTGTGGAGGGGACATGGACGGGCGGAGCCGCAGGGGCGGCTGATGCTTGCGCCGGCTGGCGGCTCTCGGCCGGAGCGGCTTGTGGGGTGACAGCTATGGGGTGCAGTCGCTGCCCCTCTCCTTGGCTGTCTTCACTTGGGGAGGGGCTTGACAGTTGGCATATTTTGGCCAATGTCAGCTCGGTCAGGAACTGTTTGTTGGCGGCGTTGCGGTAGTTGAGGTCTGCGTCGTTGAGCAGGCTCATGGCGCGGCATATCATAGCCGGGGAGCATTTGGCGGCTTCGGCGGCAAGCTGCCGGCGCACGTCGTCGCCGGCCTCAACCATGTAGAGCGTATCGGGCGACTGTGCCACCATCAGGTCGCGGAAATAGGACGCAAGGCCGTTGATGAAGAAATGGGCATCGAATCCCTTGTCGCGTATTTCCTTGAATATCATCCATGATTTGAGCACGTCGCCTGACAGGAACGCTTCGAGCAGCCGTGAATAGTAGCTGTTGTCAAGTACGTTGAGACTCTCGATGGCAGAGGCATAAGTGATGTTGCCCATGGAGCGTGCCGCCACCTGGTCGAATATCGACAGCGCGTCGCGCATGGCTCCGTCGGCTTGCCGGGCTATGACATTGAGAGCGGTGGTCTCTGCGGTGATGCCTTCCTGCGCTGCCACATATGACAGGTGGTCGATCATGTCCTGTATGGATATGCGGGCGAAGTCGTAGATCTGGCACCGGGAGAGGATAGTAGGGATGATTTTCTGCTTCTCGGTGGTGGCGAGGATGAAAATCACATAGCTTGGAGGCTCCTCCAGCGTCTTAAGGAACGCGTTGAAAGCCGCCGATGACAGCATATGCACCTCGTCGATGATGAATACGCGGTAGCGTCCCATCGAGGGCGGGTTGCGTGTCAGGTCGACGAGGTCGCGCATCGCGTCCACGCCGTTGTTGCTGGCGGCGTCGAGCTCCATGATGTTCATCGACGTGCCTTCGTTGAAGGCGCGGCATGAAGCGCACTCGTTGCAGGCCTCTCCGTCGGCGGTGGGGTGCTCGCAGTTGATGGTTTTCGCGAAGATGCGTGCGCAGGATGTCTTGCCGACACCCCGTGGGCCGCAAAACAGGTAGCTGTGGGCCAGACGCTGGGTCTTGACGGCGTTTTTCAGCGTCGTCGAGAGCGCTTTCTGCCCCACCACGCTTGCAAAGGTGGAGGGGCGGTATTTCCGGGCTGAAACTATGTATTTGGCCATTAAACAGGTTAATAAGAACTGATTTAAACTTATTTCAAAATGTTAAATCCAGAACTGATGTAACCCATTGAGTTAACCTTTCGGTCTGTTTCCGGCCGTTTTCTTCACTTTTATCGGTCACGATGGAACCCCATCGCTCCCTCAAAAAGCTCAAAAACGACTCGGATCCAGCCGCGAAATGTTAATTTGTAATAAGTTTAAATCAGTTCTTAAGGAAACAAGGTTACAAAAATATACAAAAATATGTACATTTTTTGTGGGGATTTGTCAAAAAAACATTAATTTTGGATTCGGCAAGTGGTTTTTCATTTTCCTATTTGAAAGATGACCCCCATTTGTAACCAGTTTGTAAGGCCGCTGGCCAGCACCTAATTTCTATTAATTATCACTATTCTTTCTTCTTATGGAACTGCCCGAAAAGCCTCAGACCGCCCCTGTGGAGGATGCTGAGCGCAACTTGAATCTTTCATCTGAGACCGTTGAGGATACATCTGTTACCGTAGATACATCTGCCGCCGATGACATTGAGGCCGCCGGACCTGTGCAGCCGGCTGACGCTGCCGCCACTGTCGAGGATGTGATGGCTGCATTGGAAGCTTTGGCCGCCAAGCCGGCTGAAGAAATCACGACGGAGGATGCTGCGCGTCTCAAGCAGCAGTTTTACGCGATACACAACGCCGAGCAACGCGCCCTGCGTGAGAAGTTTATCGCTGACGGTGGCGATGCCGACGCTTATGTCCCTGAGGCGGACCCCCACGAAGAGCAGTTCAAGGCATTGATGAATGTCATCCGCGAGAAGAAAGCTGCCCTGCGTGCCGAGATAGAGCAGCAGCAAGAGCAGAATCTTGCTGCCAAAAAGGAGATCATAGCCCGGATTGTGGAGATGGCGTCGGATGCCGACAATGTCAACCGCCACTATCAGACCGCCAAGGAGCTGCAGACCAAGTTCAAGGGGATAGGGGATGTGCCTCCGTCGGCGATGGCTGAGACATGGAAAGCGTATCAGGATGCTGTGGAACGCTTCTATGACCAGCTGAAAATCAACATGGAGCTCCGCGACTACGACTTCAAGAAAAATCTTGCCGAGAAGCAGCAGATTATAGATGAAGCCGAAAAACTGCGTGAAGCCCCTGATGTCGTGGCCGCTTTCCGCCAGTTGCAGACGCTTCATGACCGGTGGCGTGTGATAGGCCCGGTGGCTAAAGACCTCAGAGAAGAGATATGGGCGAAATTCAAGGAAGCTTCGGGCGTAATCAACAAGCGGTACCAGGAGCATTTCGAGCAGCGCAAAGCCCGCGAACTTGAAAACGAGAAGGCCAAGACGGCTCTGTGCGAGCAGATTGAGGCTATGGATTTCACCCTCAACAAGAATTACGGGGCGTGGGACGAGATGACCAAGGCTGTGATAGCCTTGCAGGAGGAGTGGAAAAAGCTCGGATTTGCCAACAAGAAGGTCAACAATCTGCTTTTTGCCCGGTTCCGCGAGGCTTGCGACAAATTTTTCGCAGCCAAAGCCCAGTTCTTCAAGGACATGAAGGATGAGCTCGCCGAGAACCTCCGGCGCAAGACGGCACTTGCCGAACGAGCCGAAGCCTTGAAGGAAAGCACCGAGTGGCAGAAGACCACAGAGGAGCTTGTGGCATTGCAGAAAGAATGGAAAACCATCGGTGCTGTGGCAAAAAAATACAGCGATGCCGTATGGAAGCGTTTCCACGATGCCTGCGACTACTTTTTCGAGCAGAAAAAGAAGGTCACCGGCAACACCCGCGCTGCCGAGCAGGCTAATCTCAAGGCCAAACTCGAACTGATAGACCGTCTCAAGGCCATCACGCCCGACATGCCACGCGAAGAGGCGATAGCCCGATTCAAGGAGGTTCAGGCCGAGTGGCCAGCCATCGGACATGTGCCTTTCAAGGACAAGGACCGCATCTATGATGCCTACCACGAGCTGTGCAACAAGCTGTACCGCGAGCTTGATCTGCGCGGCACACAGGCACGTATGGCTAATTTCGCCGAAACTATAGACAATATCAGCGACAGCGACAAGCTCTACCGCGAACGTGAACGGCTGGCTCGTGCATGCGAGGCCCGTAAGAGCGAGCTGCATACGTATGAAAACAATATGGGTTTCCTCTCGTCAAAATCGAAGAACGGAGACCAGATGGTGCGCGAGATGCAGCGTAAGATTTCGCGCCTCAGGGATGATATTGCCTCGCTCGAGGAGAAGATAAAACTCATCGACTCCAAGATGTGAGTGCGTGTCGCTGTCTGCGACTGACATGACAGCAGGGACGCGGATTGATGCGTCCCTGCATACAACTCCTCATTGAATTAACATGGTTTAACACAGGGGGGGGGTAAACGCCGACTCCTGATAATCATTAATAAGATGACCCCTTCGACCAATTTTACATCCAACCATCACAGCCATTACTTGCCCTATGTGAATTGGGCTTTGGATCTGGTGGTATATAATCTGGTATATTATCTTATTGTGGTTTTATGGTGGGAAGCCCCGATATTGTCTACTGACATAGCGTGGGTATTGCTCAATCTCGTTGCCATAATAGTGGTAGGACGCACATCCAATAACACAAACCATTCGCGTACCACGAGTTCCGAACATGTGTTTAACCGCATCGTGTCGGAAGTGTTGCTGCACGCTTTCATCTTTGTGGCGGTGCTGTATCTGCTCGGCCGCACGGGTGTCTCGTGGAAAGCCCTGATGCTCTTTTACGTTGGGCTTTTGTGGGGGTTGCTGTTAGAGCGGTTTGCGATGCGCAGATACCTCCACAGGCTTCGCGTCATGGGACGTAACACCGCCACGGTAGTTATCGTGGGGCATGGATATGCCACCGACCGCCTGTTCAAGCAGCTCCATGACACGGATGTGTTCGGCTACCGCATAGCCGGCGTGTTTTCGGCGGTAGTGCCAGATGAATCGAGCCGTATCAGACCATATTACCGGGGCCGGGTGGAGACGCTTGAGGCGTTTCTTGCCGAAAACCACGTTGACGAGATATTTTACAGCTCGGAGTCGCCCGAAGCCGACGAAATCACACGCGTCGCCAAACTGGCGGAGCAGCGTATGCAGCGTTTTTTCTTTGTCCCGCAGATTCCGCGTCAGCTTCAGGGCAATTTCCATGCGGTGTCGATGGGTTCTATCCCTGTAATGTCGCTGCAGGAACCGCCGCTGAAATCGCGGTTTAACCGTCTGCTCAAGCGGGCGTTCGACCTGACGGTGTCGTCGGTGATGCTGGCGCTGTCGCCGATAGTGTATATCCCTGTGGCGATAGCGATAAAGCTGTCGTCGCCCGGGCCGGTGTTTTTCAAGCAGAAGCGCACCGGGCTGTACGGGCGCGAATTTTACTGCTATAAGTTTCGCACGATGAAGGTCAACGTGGATGCCGACAACCTTCAGGCCACCAAGGACGACCCGCGTAAGACCCGTGTAGGGGAGTTTCTGCGCCACACGTCCATCGATGAGTTGCCGCAGTTTATCAATGTGTTCAAAGGGGATATGTCGATAGTCGGTCCGCGTCCCCATATGCTGAAGCACACCGAGGAATACAGCAAGCTGATTGACACCTACATGGTGCGCCACGCAGTCAAGCCCGGCATCACAGGCTGGGCGCAGGTGACCGGCTACCGTGGTCAGACCGAGGAGCTGTGGCAGATGGAAGGCCGTGTGGAGAAGGACATATGGTACATCGAGCACTGGAGCTTCGCTTTGGACTTGAAGATAATGGCCTTCACGGTAATCAACGCCATCAAAGGCGAAGAACAGGCATTCTGATACAGATATATTAATACTGATATAACAGGCTTATGGCGGCAAACATGCGCATAGCGGTCATAACCGGCACGAGGGCAGAGTGGGGTCTGCTGAGTCCCGTCAGCAAGGCTCTCGCAGCCATGGAGGGCATCGAGGTCAAGATTGTCGCTACCAACATGCACCTGATGCCGCGTTACGGCAACACGGTGGATGAGATTGTGGCTGACGGCTTCGATGTGGCGGAGCGTGTGCCGATGGATGACACCGACGGCTCCGAACTCCAGACGGCTAAGGCCATGGCCCAGTGTCTGCGTGGCATGGCAGGGGCGTTCAGCCGTCTGCGTCCTGACCGAGTGGTCATACTCGGCGACCGCTTCGAGATGCTTGCGGCCGCCTCGGCGGCATTGGTTATGCGCATCCCCATAGTGCATATTGCCGGAGGCGAAACGACGCTCGGGGCTATAGACGACAGCATACGCCATGCCATAACGCAGATGTCGTGGCTTCATCTGACGGCAACAGAGCCTTACCGTGAGCGCGTTATAGCCATGGGGGCTGACCCCCGGAGAGTCATCAATACGGGGGCGATAGGGGTTTATAATGCGCTCAACGAGCCTTTGTGGCCGCGTGAGAAGTTGGCTGCGAGTGTAGGTCTGGCGTTTGAAAGACCTACGCTGCTTGTGACCTATCATGCAGCTACTGCCGATGACCGCAGCCCCTTAGAGCAGTTTGAGTCTCTGCTTGAAGCCCTTGACCGCCATGAGGAGACCGATGTGCTGATCACCTACCCTAACAATGACCCTCGCGGAGGGGGATTGGTGGAACTTATAGAGCGGTGGGTCAAGGCCAACGTACACAGGGCGGTAGGAATACCCTCGCTTGGTAAAACCCGCTATCTGTCGGCTCTCAGATATGTGTCGGCTGTGGTAGGCAACAGTTCGAGCGGCATAGTGGAAGTACCCTCGATGCACATCCCGACGGTCGATATAGGCACGCGGCAGCAGGGGCGAATCGCCGGCGATTCGGTGATACACTGCGGTGTCACCGCCGGCGAGATAGACGCTGCCATATCGTATGCCCTCAGCGATGAGGGTCGCGAGCGGGCGCGCCAGGCATCCAATCCCTACTACAAGCCCGACACCCTCGACATCATGGTCAGGGCGATAGCCCATCCATGATAAGCTGGGCGGCTATGTCCTACGGCTGGCAGCGCCAGCCCTTGCAGGGCTAATCCCTTTGTGCTTCATTGTAACGGGGCTTGCGCCCCGCCCTACTGTTTCTACGCTCCTGCGGAGCTTTCGTGGGGCTAATAAGGAGCTTTCCCAGCATGTAGGGATGCACCCCGGTGCATCCGCCCGACCGATTCCCCGAAATGCCATGCCATCGGCTGCACCGGGGTTGAACTGCACCCCAAAAGTTAGACAAAAAACTTTTGGAGTGCAGTTCGTTTATGAAAAGGACATTTGAAGAGAAACT
>CALUMU010000025.1 GCA_944321825.1 Candidatus Amulumruptor caecigallinarius | reverse complement strand
CCATTGCCCGTTCTCGTGCGAGTTTTATCCAATCTGTTGATAGTCAAATAAAACCTACCTGATTACAACAAATATAGCGAAAATCGCTAACTTTGCATCAGCAATGGAGCAAATAACCAATATCTATTCTCTTTCAGATGGTATAGACGCTTTTGTGGTCACTCGTGGCAATGCGCGGCAACCGGACCCCTATTCGGGTATAAACGTATGCCATTATGTCAACGATGACCCGGCGCATGTCCGATATTCGCGGGCAGCAGTGTGCCGCAGTCTCGGCATCGGAGAGGATAATTTAGTGGTGCCGCGTCAAATCCATTCGGCCGATGTGGCGATATTGATAGGAGGCCCGTCGTCTCCCTCTGGAGTGGACGCTGTGGTGACAACCTTGTCGGGTGTAGCTATAGGTGTCTCCACTGCCGACTGTGTCCCAGTGGTGATGGCCGATGTGTCGTCAGGCGTGATAGCGGCGGCACATGCCGGATGGCGTGGGGCTCTTGCTGGAATAATCGAAAACACCATTGCCGCCATGGTCGACTGTGGAGCGTCAGTCCCTGAGATTAAAGCGTTTATCGGTCCGTGTATATGCCGGAAGTGTTTTGATGTAGGTGACGAGGTCGCTGCGCTGTTTCCTGACGAGTATGTGTCAAGAAACTTTGGCGCAAAACCCCATGTGGATTTAGCCGCCTATGTGCGTGGAGTCCTTGTCGGGCAGGGTGTCCCAGATACCAATATTCAAGGTCCTATCGGCTGCACGCGGTGCAATCCGCAGTCGTATTTCTCGGCGCGCCGTCTGGGCATCAATTCAGGCCGGACTTTCACAGGTATTATCAGACGCAAAAAAATAAAAATGCACATACAAAACGCTGATAATCATAATATTACGGGGGGGGGTAAAAGACCTGCATCCGAAGAAGTCCGCAGCTCGCTCCGTGACAGCTCGATAGAGCTGCTGCGCATAGTGGCTATGTCGATGATAGTGGTTCATCATTTTGTGGTGCACGGGTCAACATATGATTATAAAGTATCTGGATTGGGGCTACAGAACTCTTTTATCTATTACGGAGTCAATCTGTTTATACTGATTTCCGGCTATTACGGCATCAGAGTGCGGTGGAAGTCGTTCCTGTTGCTTTTGGTTACTGTGATGTTTTTCATCGTTGTCGACACGGTGTGTGACAGATCGTTGACTTGGATGGAGAATGGTAATGTCGATCTGTCCGATTTGCTGATACTATGTGTAGAAATGTTCCGTCCGTTCACGCGGTGGTGGTTCATAAGCTGTTATGTCATGCTCTACATGTTTGCTCCTTTGGTAAACATCGGTTTGCAGTCGTCCACAAGCCGGCAGCTCAGGGTGATTGTGGCGATGGCTTTTTGTTATAACGTGTATGCTGCGCTATCCTACGATTATGCTTCGTCATATGGAAGGATGCTGCCGCAGTTCGTGATGCTCTACATAATCGGGTATTGGATTAAAGTTGAAAAACCGTTTAAAAGTGTACCGGTCGCGTGGCTCATCGTAATCGTAGTAGCGAGTAGCCTGTTAAACGGATGTTTGTTGCAATTGCTACCGGAGCCTTATCGCGTGAAGTATAGTGTGATATATTCGGTACATTATGCTAATGTGCTTTGCCTTGTGGGTTCGGTGGCGATATTCCTGATATTTACGCGCTTTTCGTTCCGTAGCCGTTTTGTCAACTCTGTGGCGGGAGCTTCGTTGGGATGCTATCTGTTGCAGGACGGGGATACGGGACCCTATCATATATATGTGTTACAAAAGCATTTTTTTGTAACCCACCCCTTTGCCGAGTCGCTGCTAATGTATGCGGCATCTTTTGTAGCGTTATGGGCGGCATCGTGGACTCTGACATGGTTCAAGAACCTATGGGCGCCGGCTCTCGTCAATGGCATGATAAGGTTTATACCGTCAAGGTTCAAACGGGACATATGGTGATGGATAATGCTTCTGACAGGCATGTCAAGGTTTTTTGCGTATTGCACGGATGCGGAGATTTTGGTCGCGGCTTTCTTCGGATGTAGAGCCGCCGGATAAATGTTTGTAGGCTTTCTGGTTGCTGCCGCTTACTGCCGTCGAAGTCCAGTAATCGCCGCTTAAAGGATACTCCTCATCAACCATGCCTGTCGTTTCTCCAGTCGCGGGAAGATACCATTTAGGGTCCATAACATCAGCGCCGCCTGTCAAAGTGAGGATTTGTTCATCGTTTACATTGATTATGTCCCAGCTGTTGAGCTTCATACAGGCGATGCTTGCGTTGTTTGTGGGGACTACGCCAGTGCCTTCGGTCGTCACAGCGTAACCGGGCATATTCTGTATCTGGTTGATTATTTCGTTGACGAACTGGATGCCGTTGAAGTTATATACATCGCGGGTGTTCTGTTGTCCGTCCGTTGTGCTTTCGGCGATGCCGGAAGTCGAGAGCGAGCCGAGTCTGATTGTTACCTTGTCAGCCTTTCCGCCGATGCCCAAAAAATCGCCGGATTTATCCATGTCTACGAACGACGACAGGTCGGGTATGTCGTCGCCGTAAATCGATTGGATAATCCACCCGATGATAGGCCAGCTGCTCATGTCGTGCAAACTTTGAGTCCACTCGATATACTGTCTTAATCCTGTCCTGTCATCATCGCTGCAGCCTGTCACGTCACAGATTATCTGGAAGTCGCTTTCCCAGTAGAACCCCCAGGGGGCAGGACTGCTCTCGATACGTTCGCAGCCGATGTCGTTGCCGTACCAGCTGGGCGCAAGCTGGGTGAGGCTCAAGGTCTGCGCTGTGCCGTCGCTATCGGCAAATTTGACAGACAGATCGATGACGCGATGGGCATAGCCAACGTTCTCGGGCACAAAAACCGCAATGGGAAATTCGCCGCTGCCGGTGCCGTGATAGACAGTCTCGCCCCGTTCGCTGCCGGGGGGTGCGACAAGCTTTGCATGTCTTTCGTCCCACTCGCATGGAAACACTTTGTGCTTCGTGGTAATTTGTCTGGTGGCACGGCGGTGGGTTACAAAATAGACGATAGAGCCCGGACGGCCTCCGACTGTCGACGGGCGGAATTTTACTTTTACTGTAGCCATATTCTTTAGATTGATGGTGTTTCATTACTAATTATGTAAGAGGGATTTTCATTTTAAAAGCATATAATTGTCAAAATGTGTTGGAAAACATCCGTTTTTTGATGCATTTGACGAATTTTTTTACTATTTTGCGCCCGATTACGTCTGCATGACTTGATTAACCTTACCATTTCTTACCAATATTAATACCTTAACACCATGAAGGTCTATCAAACTAACGAAATCAAAAACATCGCCCTGCTTGGAGGCAAGGGCTCGGGTAAAACCACACTCACTGAGTCGATGCTCTTTGAGTGTGGAGTGATAAAACGCCGTGGCACCATAGATGCCAAAAATACAGTGAGTGACTATTTTCCAGTAGAGAAGGAATATGGTTACTCTGTTTTTTCTACCGTATTCTATGCCGAATTTCTCAACAAAAAGCTCAACGTGATCGACTGTCCGGGCGGTGACGACTTTGTGGGCAACGCTATAACGGCTCTCAACGTGACCGATACGGGTGTAATCCTCATAAATGCCCAGTATGGGGTGGAGGTTGGTACTCAGAACATATTCCGCACTACCGCGTCGCTCAACAAGCCTGTCATATTTGCCATCAACCAGCTTGACGGCGAGAAGGCCGATTACGAAAATGTGATAGAGCAGATGCGTGACATATTCGGCAAAAAGGTGATAGCCATACAGTATCCTCTCCAGAGCGGTCCGGGATTCAATTCCTTTATCGACGTGCTGCTTATGAAGAAATACTCGTGGGGTCCCGACGGAGGCGTCCCCACGATAGAGGATATACCCGAGGACCAGCTCGAACATGCACGCGAGCTGCATCAGCAACTCGTGGAAGCCGCTGCCGAAAATGACGAGACCCTCATGGAAAAATTTTTCGACCAGGGCCATCTTACCGAGGATGAAATGCGTGAAGGCATACGCAAGGGGCTGATCGACCGCTCGATATACCCTGTGTTCTGCGTCAGTGCGCTTAAGGACATGGGTGTGCGTCGCATGATGGAATTTTTGGGCAATGTGGTGCCGTTCGTTGAAGATATGCCCGCCCCGGTCGACACCGAGGGTCAGGAAGTGAAGCCTGACAGCAACGGTCCGCTGAGCCTTTACGTATTCAAGACCACGGTAGAGCCTCATATCGGTGAGGTCAGCTACTTCAAGGTGATGTCGGGTACGCTCAAGGCCGGTGACGACCTCGACAATATGGACCGTGGTTCCAAGGAGCGTCTGGCTCAGATTTACTGTGTGTGCGGCCAGATTAAGACTCCCGTCGACAAGCTATGCGCGGGCGACATCGGTGCTACTGTCAAACTTAAGGATGTCCGTACCGGCAATACTCTCAATGCCAAGGGGTGCGAGCACCACTTCGATTTCATAAAGTATCCTGAACCTAAGTACCAGCGTGCGGTGCGGCCTGTCACTGAAAGCGATGCCGAAAAATTGGCAGGAATCCTCCAGCGTATGCACGAGGAGGATCCTACATGGATCATCGAGCAGTCAAAGGAACTCAAGCAGACCATACTCAAGGGGCAGGGCGAGTTCCATCTGCGCACTCTCAAGTGGCGTGTCGAGAACAATGACAAGCTCCCCATCGTGTTTGAAGAACCAAAGATTCCCTATCGCGAAACCATTACCAAGGCTGCCCGTGCCGACTACCGCCACAAGAAGCAGAGCGGTGGTGCCGGACAGTTTGGCGAGGTGCATCTGATAGTCGAACCCTATACCGAAGGTATGCCGGCTCCCGACACCTACCGCTTCGGCAACCAGGAGTTCAAGATGAATGTCCGTGACACTCAGGAGATACCGCTTGAATGGGGCGGCAAGCTCGTGGTGTGCAACTGTATAGTAGGCGGTGCTATCGATGCCCGATTCATCCCCGCCATAGTCAAGGGCTTGATGGACCGCATGGAGCAGGGCCCTCTGACCGGAAGCTATGCCCGCGATGTGCGTGTATGTATATATGACGGCAAGATGCACCCGGTGGATTCCAACGAAATCTCGTTCCGTCTGGCCGGGCGCAATGCTTTCAGCGAAGCGTTCCGCAATTCTGGCCCGAAGATTCTCGAACCTGTGTATGACGTGGATGTCATGGTGCCTGCCGATGTCATGGGCGATGTCATGAGCGACCTGCAGGGCCGCCGCGCCATAATCATGGGCATGTCGAGCGAAAACGGTTTTGAGAAAATCAGTGCCAAAGTACCTCTGAAGGAGATGGCGAGCTACTCTACAGCCCTCAGCTCTATCACTGGCGGCCGCTCGTCGTTCACCATGAAATTTGCCAGCTACGAGCTGGTGCCTTCGGATGTGCAGGAGAAGCTGCTGAAGGCTTACGCCGAAAAGCAACAGGCTGACGAATAATCGGTCGGCCTGACATCCCATCGGTTTGTGTCAGCAATGAAGCTGCCGCACAAGCCGATTAACTTCCATTCCAGCTTGCAGGTGACGCATTGCCTATCGTGACGGCATTGCGTCACCTTTATTTATATGCCATATGCTGGATTATAATGGTTTATCGCCGTGTGTCGTCCCAGAGGTGGCGCAGTGCCATCAGCGGATGGCGCCAAACCATTCGGGGTCCGCTCCAGCGCATCACTTCTTGCATCAACCGCCGCATCGACGGGCTGTAGCAGTGGATGGTGCACCGGCGGCACGACGGCTTGCCTTCGCCGTGAGGACAGCGGTCGAGCCTGGCATGGGCGTATCGCTCCAGGGCGTTGCAGCTGCAGCCTTCAGCTCCGGCTGAGTGGTGGTGGCGGCAATAGAGCCTTATCATCGCGCTGACTGTGCGTTTTTCGCGGGATATCCGTCCTACGTGCCGTGGTGTAACTTTCATATCACAAATTTAATGAATTTTTACATATCATTTATTTGGAAAATCACGAGCTTTAAGGTAAATTCGCTTTTGAGCTTATGAACAGTCTTATCAGCGAATTTCTCAATCATCTGCGGCATGAACTCCGCTATTCGCCCCGCACGGTCGATGCCTATGAGGTGCATTTGTCCCAGTGGCTTGATTTTCGGAGCGTAGGGGAGGGATTGTCCGTGGAGGATGTTCTGGCTGATGACTTCTCTGAAGTATCGGTGCATGACCTGCGGCGTTGGGTGCTGGCGTTGGGCCGTCGTAATCTCAAGCCTGCCTCCATACGCCTGAAAGTGCAGTCGCTCAGAGCGTTTTTCGGTTATCTCGTCGATAAGCACGGCCGTAAGTCCAATCCTGCAGCTGAGCTGATACTTCCCAAACAGTCCAAGCGGCTGCCTGTGCATATACGCGAATCTGAGATGAAGCATGTCCTGGACGACGAGGTCGATGCAGATGATTTCATCGCTGTGCGTGACCATTTGATACTGCTGATGCTCTACACGACAGGTATGCGGTGCAGCGAACTTATAAGCCTTGAGGACGGTTATGTAGATACAGTGCGTGGCGAGCTGAAAGTCCACGGCAAGCGTGACAAGGACCGTATCATACCGTTCGGAGCCGAATTGGCTGAGGCCATAGACCGTTACAGGCAGCTCAGGAGCGAGACGGTCGGTGTTTCGACTACCGACACGCTGTTTGTCAGGCCCGATGGCCGTCCGCTCTACCGCCAGCTTGTGTGGGCTGTGGTCAACCGCAGCCTTGACGGCAGGGTACATGCAGCCCGACTGTCGCCACACGTAGTACGGCATTCATGTGCCACTGATCTGCTCAACCACGGTGCCGACCTGACTGCCGTGCGTCAGCTGCTCGGACATGAGTCGTTGGCTACTACACAGATATATACTCACCTCTCTCACAGAGATTTACAAAATATTTACCAACAAGCGCATCCGCGCGCCTTTAACCAGAAAGGAGAATGAACCATGGAAGTTAACATTAAAGCACTCCATTTTGAGGCATCTGCCGCTCTTGAAGGGTTTATCAACAAAAAGTCAGAAAAGTTGCTGCGCCGCTACCCGGCCATAACACTCTTCGATTACATTCTCAAAGTTGTAAAACCGGAAACATCTATGAATAAAGAGGCCACCATCAAGGTTGTGGTTCCACAATATGACGATTTTGTCGCCACGAAAGTTGCCGACACCTTTGAGGAAGCTATAGACCTCGGCCTCGATGCCATAGAGCGCCAGCTCGAGCGCAAACTCAAAGCCAAGTAACAATAGCCGTCGCTCGGACGGTGACATATAATCAGATTTACGACACTCATTGTATGCAGGGCGGACGTTCATTCCGGATGGATGTCCGTCCTTTTATTACCTATTATCGTTGAATTGTAGCCTTGAGTGTGTCATTTTCATCGCTGATTGCTAAATTTTATGCCAAAAAGATTGAAAATAATTAAAAATAGATTATATTTGCGATTAGACTAATATGCGGAGGATATCGCAGATTAAAAAAGCTATCACATGTTACATGCTTGTACTACTTCAATATTGATGCTGGCTATAGCTGTATGTGCTTGCAGCTGCCGCAGCTCCAAGCAGACCCAGCAGCTCCAAGTATCCGAGCAGCCCGGAAGAATCGACGGCATAACCGAGACACCGGCATTGCCCGGCGATATACGTTTCGACGTACCGGCATCGAGCATCATATACCGTGCCGACCCTGCGTATGCGCAAAATGTCCCTGTGGGCGTGACTCCGTCAGGCAACGCAGTGATATATGTCCCCTCGCCGTCGGATGCCGCAGCCGCACCTGTGCCGCTTGCTGACGGATACTGGTTGGCCACGATACCTGTAGGCAAGCAGACCGTGTTTACCGACTATACGTTTGAAAATTATTCGCGGCTCGCCGCGTCGCCGTCGCCATCCGAGGTGCTGAAGCATGTCATCAAGGATGCACGCCCGGCATCGATAGTCCGCCTGCCAGTGGCTACTGCCGACACAGCCGTGATCAATGGCCTTATATGGCAGGGGCTTCCCGGCTGCAAGGTTATAGACTGACAAATGTCAGGCACTATGCCTGTCGGTAGGTCCGGGATGTGGATACGACTGACTTTGACACTTACTTTTCTTTCTATAATTCAATTAATTACGCATTAGCACATGAAACATGTCTTACTCTTAGCTTCGGTGCTCCTCGCCATGCCGGCGTGGGCACGCACCCTTTCTCCTGACGAGGCTCTGCAGCGTGCGCGGGGCAATATGCCGTCAAAAGTGGCTGGCATGGGCCAGTCGACCCGTTTGGTCAAAACCGGCTACACTGCCAAGCAGCAGCCGGCTTACTACATTTTTGAAAATTCTGGCGACAAAGGATATATGGTTCTTGCCGCCGATGACGTTGCGGTGCCTGTGCTGGGCTATTCCGAGACAGGGTCTATCAACCCTGACGATATGCCTGTCAACCTCCGTGGATGGCTTGAAAACTATGCTGCCGAAATCGCATGGGCTGCCGAGCGTCAGGAATCCGGCAAGTACATCATGAAAGACTTGACCAAGCAGTCTGCTGCATCGAGCCGGGATTCATGGGCTCCGATAGCCCCCCTCTGTACAACCAAATGGAACCAGAGCAATCCCTATGACCTCTATGCCCCCGATATTACATATTATGGGCAGAGCATGAAAGCGGCCGCCGGCTGCGTTGCTACCGCCATGGCCCAGCTGATGAAATACCATAATTACCCGGCCCAGGGCAAAGGTTCCGTCACTTATACGTGGAGGAAATACGATGACTTCTATAACACCTCCGGCTCTTATACCGATGAAACGATGACGATGGATTTCAGCGCGACGACTTTTGAGTGGGACAAGATGCTTGATGTGTATCCTAACAGCGACTATACCACTTCAGATGAAAATGCTGAGGCTGTTGCTACCCTCATGAAGGCGTGCGGTTACTCGGTAGAGATGAGTTACGGCCCGGAGTCGGGTGCCGTTACGTCTATTGTGGTAGATGCGCTGAAAAACTACTTCGGTTATGACGCAGCCACACGCTTCTACACCCGTGATTATTATGACATCGACACATGGGAGAAGATGATTTATGACAACCTCAAGAATGTAGGCCCTGTGCAGTATTCAGGCCGCAATGACTACGGTGGGCACTCGTTTATAGTCGACGGGTATTCAGCCGACGGTTATTTCCACCTTAACTGGGGATGGGGCGGCATGTCTGACGGCTACTTCCTTATCACAGGTCTTGATCCCGAATCGCAGGGTATCGGTGGCTCTGTGGCAGGTTACAACTCCAACCAGGGAGCCATTCTCGGCGCGCAGCCCGCTGGTGCTACTATCCCGAAGATAGTACCTTTCCAGCTCGCCATAGTAGGCTCTATCTCCCCGTCATTATCATCACAGAGACTTACCATAGAGGGCCGTTTTGGCAATAACGGCGGGACTGGCACAAATGTCGGAGTCGGTATGCAGTTCTGCGATGCTACAACGGATGAGCTTGTCGCTACTGCCGTATACGGAAATCTGGGTACATGGACTGGAAATATCAACTACGGTATAGATAATATTACGGCTACCATACCATCAACACTTCCTGCCGGTGTGTACAAGGTCTACCCGGCGGCTTCGACTGATGGCGGCTCCACTTATCAGAAAGCTATCGCTCCTATCGGCCAGCCTAACTATGTCCTTTTTGCCAAGGATACAGACGGTACTTACGAAGTAGCTCAAGAGTATCCGTTGTCGATTGATGTGGCGGACTTCTCCATTGACACTTCTGTATATAAGGGTCTGGCTTTCGGAGTTACAGCCACAGCGGTCAACAACAACGACTCTGAAGCGCTTCAGGAAGTCAATCTCGGCTTCATTACCTCTGATATGAACTTGGTGGCCGCAGGCAACACAATGGTGGTGGACCTCCGTGCCGGTGAAAGCATGAAGCTCCCCGAGGCAGTCAATATCGTGATGGGATCGGTTACTGCAGGCGAAACATATCTCGTGGCTTACGTAGATATGAATTCAGGCATGATAATCAACGAACCTGTCTCTGTGACCGTACAGACATCTCCCGGAGCTGCCACACTTCAAACGACAGCCTCCGGCTTCAGCATCGTTGATGCCGAGTCAGTGGTACTCGACAACTTCCGCGTAGACTTCGATGTGTACTGCCAGTCGGGATATTATGCCGATAAACTGTATGTATTGGTGTTCAATGAAAATCTGGAAGGTTACAACATCGACAATCTGCCGACTCCGTCTACGTACTTTATCGAAGCCGAAAACTGGATTCATGAAAGCAACATCAAGCTCGGCACTCCGACAGCCCTTGAGGTGGGTAAGCGCTATGCAGCAGCATTGTTCTATATGTCGTCTACGGGATTGAAGCAGTTGAGCAATGCTGTTCGTTTCACTGTTGCAGCAGAGAGCGGTATCGATGACATCAAGGCCGAGAGCATCGACGGCTCGGTAAGCGCGGTACTCAGTGGCGGCATCCTCTCAGTCACAGCAGCTTCGGACATCCGTTCGGTAGATGTATATGATCTCAGCGGCGCTCATGTGGCTACATCCGCTACCTCTACGGCTGACCTGACTGGTGCATCCGATGGCGTATATGTAGTCAAAGTAACCACTGCCGACGGCACAGCTTCACTCAAACTCATGAAGTAACCTTTTGATAACCCTGTAGGTTACACTGCTATAAGTCAATCCCTGCCAGCGCTTATGCCGGTGGCAGGGATTGACTTTTTTTGTTAATTGCGGTTAAATCGGCGGTGGTGTTTAAACCATAAGCGGTGGTTAGCGTCTTATAAAATGTAATCGCTGACATAACGGCGGTGACATGAGAGAACATTCAATATAACACGTAACTAACTTTTCTCATTTTTTTCAACATAAGTGAATACTCACTTAACAAACAAAACTATTTACAATTATGAAAAAGACAATCGTGACACTGGCTCTTGCGTCTGCAGCACTTCTATCCACATCGGCTTTTGCTCAGACTGCCAATAACAATAATTGTCCGGCTGCGCCTTGTCCCCCCTGCGGGCCTGGATGTAACGGCTGTGCACCGTGTCCCTACTTCCAAAAGCCTGATTCGTGTGTGATGAATCCGTTTGCCGAGCTTAACCTTACTGCCGACCAGCAGGCCAAAATCAAGGAGCTTCGCAATAAGAAGTTCCAGCAGAAGACCAAGGACATCAAGAACCGTCGGGAACTCCGTCAGGCCAAGCGTCAGGCGTACCTCAACGATCTCAAGAGCATCCTGACACAGGAGCAGTATGTGCAGTTCCTTGAAAACAGCTATGCCAACGGCCCGTCTTTCGGCAAAGGCGATATGCCCAAAAGGGGTCCCCGCCATCACCACGGCCGCCGTCCCGGCAACTGTCCTCAGCCTGGGGCTTGTCCCGTAGCACCTTGCCAGAATGCCGCTCCGACATCCAAGTAAAGTCAGCGGCTCAGACTGTTGAGCAGTGTGGCATTTAGAAGCTGTTTTGATTCAAAATATAGATTTTTATAAGGCAGCTTTTTAACCAGCCACTTCAAGCGGCTTTCAATTCTTGAGATTTTTCCTGATTATAAGCGTCCGCCCCGCCGGTGACAGATGGTGTCATTTGGCGGGGCGGATTGCATCGTTGTGACTTGCTCCGCCAGCCACTGCAGGGCTGGCCTTTGCCGTCCGCTGAGTGACGGGGCTTGCGCCCCGCCCTATTGTTTTTACGCTCCCTCCGGGAGCTTTGCGTATGTGGGTGCTCAACGGCGGCTGCATCGGCTGCACCGGGGTGTGAACTGCACCCCAAAAGTTAGACAAAAAACTTTTGGAGTGCAGTTCGTTTATGAAAAGGACATTTGAAGAGA
>CALUMU010000024.1 GCA_944321825.1 Candidatus Amulumruptor caecigallinarius | reverse complement strand
ACAATACCGAACTCTTTCATTAAATGGATAGTGTTTAACCTGTCCAACTTTTTGGGGTCACTTCAACCTTGGTGCAGACGCCTGACCCGCAAACGGTCATGTGGATGCATTTTCCGTGGCGGTTTGCGCAAGACGGCGGTGGAGCAGGTGGACGAACTGATAGTTTTTCAACCCCCAACGCGGTGCTATCAGCATATCGGCCGGCGACTGGCTGATAAAGCGGTCGATGGCTATGTCGCGACGCAGACGGCGCACGATGTCACAGCATAGGTCAAGGTAGGAATCCACATCGAAGAGACGTATGTCGGTGTCGGGACAGGCGTATTCACGTGCCATGCGTGTGCCTCGGAGTATCTGCAGCTGGTGGATTTTCACCATATCTATCGGGAGTGTGTTGACGGTGTCGATGGTGGCAAGCATGTCGTCGCGTGTTTCGCCGGGCAGCCCCATTATCAGGTGTACTCCGACTGGTATGCCGGCGGTGTGGACCGCATGGACTGCCTGTACGGTGTCAGCCCATGTGTGGCAGCGGTTTATGCGTGTCAATGTGCGTTGATGGCTTGACTCTGCCCCTAATTCTATCATGACGCGTCCGTGCTGCCCGTTGCTTAGTAATGAGAGAGCTTCAATCAGCTTAGGGGGTATGCAGTCAGGGCGTGTGCCGATGATGATGCCCTCTACTTTGTCGACCGTCAGGGCTTCGGTGTATAGCTGTAGCAGCCGTTCGTTGCCGGCAAGGGTGTTTGTATAAGTCTGGAAATATGCGAGATATCGCATATCGGCGTATTTCTTGCCGAAAAACGCCTTGCCTTTTTCCAACTGTGTGGTTACAGGATCGGAGGGGTCGCAGTAGGAGGGGGAGAAGGATGCATTGTTGCAGTATGTGCATCCCCCAGTGCCTATCGAACCGTCACGGTTGGGACAGGTGAAACCTGCGTTGACCGACAGCTTCTGCATCTTCCATGGAAAAAGTTCACTGAGCAGGTCGGCATAGTCGCGATATGGCTTGGAGGTTGGAGGCATTATTTATAGGCGCGTGGTCTTGTTGAGCAGATATGCGTCAAGCATTGCCATTGCTGCCATAGCTTCGACTACCGGCACGGCTCGAGGCACTACGCAAGGGTCATGCCGCCCCCGGGCTTTAAGCACGGCTGCGTTGCCCTCGTCGTCGATGGTCTCCACTTCGCGGAGCAGGGTGGCTACGGGCTTGAACGCTATGCGCATTGTGATGTCCATGCCGTTGCTGAGGCCTCCCTGTATGCCCCCGGAATGGTTGGTGAGTGTATAGGCGCGGCGGGCTGTATGGTTGTAGTGCCAGTTGTCGAGCACCTCGCTGCCGCGATGTGTGCTGCCTTCAAAACCCATGCCGAACTCTACGCCTTTGACGGCATTGATACTGAGCATGGCGGCTCCGAGGGTGACATTAAGCTTGTCGAATACCGGCTGTCCCAATCCGGCCGGTGCGCCGGAGATGATACATGTCACCACGCCTCCGACGGTGTCGCCGCTTTTTCTTACTTCCATGATGAGCTCTTCCATCCGTGTTGCCATCTCCGGGTCGGGGCAGCGGACGGGATTGCTTTCGATGACCGACATGTCGAGATGGTTGTAGGACCTATCGATATGCAGGGGACCTACTGCACTGGTATATGCCGTCACGTTGATTCCGGCCTGCGAAAGGGCCTGCATGGCGAACGCTCCGGCTACGACCCGTGCGATGGTCTCGCGTGCACTGCTACGGCCACCTCCACGGTGGTCGCGTATGCCGTATTTGGTCTGATAGGTGTAATCGGCATGGCTCGGACGGAATATATGCCGCATGTTGTCATAGTCGTTGCTGTGCTGGTCGGCGTTGCGTACTATGAAACCTATGGGAGTGCCTGTGGTGATGCCGTCCATGAGGCCTGACAGCACTTCTACGCGGTCTTTCTCGTCGCGGGCAGTGACGATACGTGACTGCCCGGGACGGCGACGGTCGAGCTGGCGTTGCACTTCGTCAAGATCGATGGATATGCCGGTGGGCATCCCGTCGATTACGCCTCCTATGGCGGCTCCGTGCGATTCGCCGAAGGATGTGAGTCTGAATATGTGGCCGAAAGAGTTCATAAGTTTATCATTTGATGAGGTCGGTGACGGTGGCTTGGGTGTAACGGATTAAGTCCATAGGGGAGAGGTGCAGCTGTAGGCCGCGTTTGCCGGCCGATACGTAGATGCCCGTGTAGTCTGTGGCTGACTGGTGGATGAACACCGGGAATGGCTTCTTCATCCCTATAGCCGTGCATCCGCCTCGCATATAGCCGGTCAGCGGAAGCAGTTCTTTCATCGGGATCAGGTCGGCTTTCTTGGCTCCGGCGGCTTTGGCGGCCTTCTTGAGGTCGACCTCTGCATTGCCGGGAATGACGCAGACAAAGTGCCCGGACTTCTCTCCCTCGAGCACTAAGGTCTTGAACACCTTGTTGATGTCCTCGCCCAGCTCCTCGGCGACATGTCCGGCGGCAAGATTGTCGGGGTCGACGGCGTAGGGAATCAGTTCGTAGGCGATGCCGGCTTTGTCAAGCAGGCGCGCGGCGTTGGTCTTCTCGGTTTTCATAACCACAAAGATACGCAGAACTTATGAGATAACATCAAGCGTTGTTCGTAAACATTACGGGTCTGAATATTGTTTATACATTGGCAGTGAATGAGAAAACTGCCTCAATATAAATACAAACAAATTTAAAACCTATAAAGATTATGGAATCTATTATCAATTCTCAACTCCCCGAATTTAAGGTAAAAGCATATCACAACGGTAATTTCATAGATGTAACCGACAAGGACATCAAGGGACACTGGGCTGTGTTTTTCTTCTATCCGGCCGATTTCACTTTCGTATGCCCTACAGAGCTGGTGGATCTTGCCGAAAAATATGACGAGTTTAAAAAGCGTGGCGTAGAGGTTTACTCGGTCAGCTGCGATTCGCATTTCGTCCACAAGGCTTGGCATGACGCATCTGACAGCATCAAGAAAATCAACTATCCGATGCTCGCCGATCCTACCGGGCTGTTGGCGCGGGCATTCGGAGTGATGATTGAGGAGGACGGTATGGCTTACCGTGGCACGTTTGTCGTCAACCCCGAAGGCAAGGTGAAGATTGCCGAGGTGCAGGACAACAACATCGGGCGTAATGCCGACGAACTCCTCCGCAAGGTCGAAGCAGCCCTGTTCGTGGCTTCTCATCCCGACATGGTATGTCCGGCCAAGTGGAAAGAGGGAGCCGAAACACTGAAACCCAACATCGACCTCGTCGGTAAAATATGATTTGTTTTTAATGACCTGACACATTATGTTGGATCATAATACATTAGAGCAGGTGCGCGGTATATTTGCCGCGCTTGCTCATAAATATACTTTCCGTATCACGTCCGATGCCGGTGATGCCCATTTGGCTGACGTGAAGGAATTTTTCGGCGATGTTGCCTCTACATCTGACAATATCAGCGTGGAGACGGTGGATGCTGCCGGAGCAGAGTTGCGCACCGACTTGCTGAGAGATGGCGGGGAAACACGCATAGCGTTCATGGGGATTCCCAATGGGCATGAGTTCACATCGATGCTGCTTGCTATACTTAACGCCGACGGCAAAGGGAAGAATCTCCCGGATGAGAGTCTGGCACGTCGTATAGCGGCGATAAAAGGCCCCGTGGAGCTCGATACATATGTCAGTCTGACATGCACCAACTGTCCTGACATCGTGCAGGCTCTCAACATTGTTGCCTTATACAATCCCGGTATCGTGAATGCCATGATTGACGGCGGTTACTATCCCGAAAGGATAAAGAATCTCAACATCCAGGCCGTGCCTACGGTGTATGCCAACGGCGAGATGCTCCACGTAGGCCGTAGCACTCTCGGTGAGCTGGTCGGTATGCTGGAAGACAGATTCGGCATGGAGGCTCCGGCCGAGGGCGATGCTATTGAGCGGGACTACGATGTGATAGTCTTGGGAGGTGGCCCGGCAGGAGCTGCGGCTGCTATCTACAGTGCCCGCAAAGGGCGGCGCACCGCAGTGGTCGCAAAGCGGATAGGCGGACAGGTCAAGGAAACCGTAGGCATCGAAAACCTGATCTCAGTGCCGCAGACCACAGGCGCCAAACTTGCCGATGATTTGCGTGAGCATATCGGCGATTATCCTGTGGAGGTGTTTGAGGACCGCGACATCGATGCTGTCAGCCTGACAGGCGATGTCAAGGAGGTTAAAGTCAAAGGTGGTGAGACTTTCCGCGCACCACAGGTGATTATTGCCACTGGCGCAGGTTGGCGGCATCTCAATGTGCCTGGCGAAAAGGAATACACTGGGCGCGGAGTGGCTTTCTGCCCTCACTGTGACGGGCCGTTCTACGCAGGGAAGTCGGTGGCTGTCATCGGCGGAGGCAATTCGGGAGTAGAGGCGGCTCTGGATTTGTCGGCGATATGTAGCCATGTCACTGTGATAGAGTTTCTGGACTCGCTTAAGGCTGACGGTGTATTGCAGGACAAACTGCGAGCTACGCCTAATATCGATGTATATACTTCGACTGAGACAGTCCGTATAGACGGTAACGGCAAGAAAGTCGACGGAATAACTGTGCGCAACCGCCAGACTGGCGAACAGCGCACCATCCCCCTCGACGGTGTGTTTGTGCAGATAGGGCTGAGTGCCAATAGCGCTCCTTTCAGCGGCCAGCTTGACACCACACGCATTGGCGAGATTGTGGTCGATGCGTCATGCCGTACCGCTGTCAAGGGTGTCTATGCTGCCGGCGATGTCAGCAATGTGCCTTACAAGCAGATTGTCATAGCGATGGGCGAGGGAGCTAAGGCGGCTCTGTCGGCTTTCGACGACGTGATACGAGGAGTCTGCAAGTAGTGTTCTTGCCTGCAGACCCTGTTCTTGCACCTTCCGCCTGACATTCACTTAATGCGACGAGGGTCGGCATCATGTATGCCGGCTCTCGCTCTGTGTGTATGAGCCGATTTTCTGTCATTGTGACACAATATCTCGGATCTAAGTCATAAAACTGTTAAATTTCTTGTTTAATGGTTTTATAATCTTTAATTTCGTGTTTCAAAAGGGATGCTGTGCGATTATGTAAGGCATGACCATTACAGACAGACATTTCTCACCCATTAAATATTATTTATTATGAACAAAGGTATTTCACGCACATGTATAGTGCTTGCCGTGGTCTCCAGTCTCACTATGTCATCATGCATAGGCCGGTTTGCGCTGACTAACAAACTTCTGACATGGAACCAAAACATTGGTAGTAAATTTGTCAACGAACTCGTATTCTTCGCGTTCTGGATTCTTCCTGTATATGAAGTTTCTGCGTTGGCCGATATTCTGGTCATCAACAGTATCGAATTCTGGAGCGGAAGCAACCCTGTGGCATCCGGGACGAAAGTCATAAAGGGAGAGAACGACAATTATCTTGTGGAATGTGACGGCAAGGGTTACACTATCACCTCTGAAAGCGACAAGCAGGTAGTGCGCCTTGACTTCAACGAAGATATGCGCGAATGGGATGTCACTGTCGACGGGCAGACATATCCTCTGATGACCTTTGTTGACGATACACACGTAGCTCTTCCTGGTATCGACGGCACCTCGCAGGTGGTCAGCCTTGATGAAGCCGGTCTTACTGCCTACAAGCAGACGGTGAGCCAGCTCAGCCCCATGGCTTTTGCTGTACGTTGACGCGGAAAATAATAACTAATTCAGGCTTTTGCCCAAGGTCTATCGGCTTAGAGGTGAAAGTCTGATTTTTTGTTGTAAAAAAGTGTGTTACAGATGTGGTGAGTAAGGTGTTTTTAACTATATTTGCACAAGCGAACACTAATTTTACATATTTTATCTAATTTGAACATGAAAAAGTTTTTCACTATCGCTATGTTGGGGCTGGCCTCGCTTTCTGCTTCTGCTATCGGCCCGGATATTTTCAACAAACTCGGAGTAGGAGTAGGAGTGGGTACAGGTGGTGTGTCATTTGAGGCTGCTACCCCGATTACTCCGTTTGTGCAGATGCGAGCCGGTGTGACATGGATGCCGGGTGTCTCATTTAATGCCGATGCAGATTTCCACTACTGGGCTCCCGACTATAGAGAGGGAACTGTAGAACTCAATGGCGACCTCGGTCGAGTGCAGGGTCAGGTGATTTTTAATGTCTATCCAGTACCTAAAGTGCCTTTCTATGTGGCTGCTGGCGCATATTTCGGAGGTAACAAGCTCTTGAAAATTACCGGTCATAGCGAAGAACTCCGCAAAGCCGGAGCTGTCACAATCGGCGATGTCGAGATACCGGCCAATGAAAATGGCGACATTTCGGGAGCTCTTAAGGTCAACGGTTTCCGTCCGTATCTCGGTATTGGCTGGGGACGCATGATTCCGGGCAAGATTGTAAACTTTTCAGCTGAGATAGGCGTGCAGTTTGAGGGTAAACCTAAAGTGGTGTCGGATTATGGCGAAGTGGATTTGTCAGCGATAGAGGACGACAACACGTTCCAGAAAATCCAAAATGCTCTTAAAGTCTACCCTACTTTGACATTGCGGCTTAATTTCAGGGTCATCTGATTTTTGTGAGTTACTTAAATAATACCATAAAACTATAGACTTATGAGAGCTTTAAAGTGCATGTTGGTTATGCTGATTGCTTCGGCAGCGTGTGTCAGTGTCGCTGCGAAGCCTTCTGATGCTGATGTCGACAGATATAAGGCATCAGCCATGTCATTTGTTAGGGAGGAAGGCTATATGCCTACATTAGACTCGGATGGCGACATCTCCTTCAAGCGTGAAGGTAACTCCTATTGGGTTCAGGTGGAGGCATATGAGGACGGTTACTATGTGACTGTTATGACCTTGACAGGTATAGAGGGCAGCAATCTGACCAAGGTCAGACTGGCCATGGACGAGGCAGTCAGAAGTATAAAATTTGCCAGACAGTACACGACCACATCTGAAAAATCGGTAGTCACGTCATATAGCTGGTATTGCACATCCATTGCTGATTTCAAAAAGATGTTCTCTGACGCGCTGCTGGTCGTTTCTACGGCCGATTCAAGGTTCATAGAGAAAATGGTCGCAGAATAAAAATTGCAACAGCTGATAAAAAGAGCCGTATTGCAGACCCCATGTCGGGTCTTGAGATACGGCTTTTTCTTGTATTTAACCGTGGTTGGATTACTGGCCGTCGGACATGTGCGGTTTGCGGCCGAGGACGCACTGACCGTTCGTCCCTACAATCAGTCCGTTGCTTGCGCCGCCAGACCTTGCAGGGCTGGCGTTTGCTGGGATACATTTACAACGGAGCTTGCGCTCCGCCTTATTGTTTTTACGCTCCTGCGGAGCTTCTTTAACTGATGTGTGGATATGCCAGCGATTTCTTATGCGTTTTATAAATTTTATAAGACCTTATCCGACTTATAAGCATTGCGTGGTAGCGGAGCCCTCGGAGGGGGCGGGTAGGGCGGGGCGCAAGCCCCTCACCGCGTAGCGGTGGTAAGATAGTAGACGTGGGTGCAACCCACGGAAAAAGGATCCCCTACGGAAATCCGACCGGTTTATCGGTCGAACAAATTCGCACATATCTCTGCATCGCTATCGCGATGGGGGTAAACTCCGATGCCGGCTTTGCCAATCCAATAACAGCGACAATATGAACCAAAATGCATGGCTGTACCCCGGGCGGCTGTCCGACCCGCATTGCGGTCGCCACAGGTGGCGACCCTACGTTATGGTGTGTTGGTTGCGAAGCAATGGCATGTCGCGGTGGTGGCTTCGGTGGAAGGGGAGTGGCGGCGGGCGAGGCGTTTTCGCCGTTTGTCAAGGCGGCGGATGAGGGCGGCTTCGCGCCGTTTGGCGCGTTTCTCGTCGCGTGGGGTTTGTGGGGACGGTGGCAGAGCTGCCGCTGCTGGTACGGTTGCTGCGCTTGGCTCGATTGGGCTGATAGTTGCGGCTTGTTTGTTTTCATCGGGGAGTCCGGCGGTAGCGGATTGCCTGAGCTCTTCGGATGGCGTGGCAGTTGACGGTCCGGCGGCTGCGGATGCTTCGGCGGCTGTGGCTGGTGAGGGGTGGATGGCTTCGGTGGGACCAGGTGTTGCGGATGTGGCGGTTTTGGCAAGTTCGCGGCGGCGTGCTGCGGCTGCGCGGGCCCGCATCGACCGGGCCATAGCCTTGTCGATGAGAGGTTGCAGGAGGGTAAACACTACGGTTTCAGCGTCGGTGAACTCTACATCGGCACTCCCCTTGTCGATATAGTCGTCGATGCACTGCATCACGTTGCTCTCTGTGATGTCCTCGCTGAGGAGGCTGACCTCGTGGACCTGGCGGCAGATCGACTGGTAGAACTTCTGTGACACGGGGCGGGTCCATTTCGCTTTGCGCCGGGAGGCGGTTTTGGTGGCTGGTGCTGTCATAATTTTGTGTTTTGTCACAAAATTATGCTGCGCCGACCCCCTTGTCATGCGAAAATATCAGCATCGGTCACATGAGAGATACGCCTTATAGGTATACGATATTCGGGTTTATGGACTTAACAGAAATGACAGGGGGTATCGGTGCTATTTCAGGTTTTGGCGTACCGAGTCGAGATACTTCTGCATGGCCTCCGAGTCGCGGTTTTCTACGATGACACGGAGTTCTTCAAGACGTTCGCTGATGCGTTTGAGCTGGTCGGGGGTGTTGGGGTTGAAGAGGATTTCGCTCAGCAGGTAGTCGTCCTCGCTCATCAGTCCGTGGGCTATGGCCAGATGCCGTTTGAAAGTGGTTCCCGGAGCATCCTGGTGCTTCATGATGCTGCCGAATACGAGAGTGGATGCGAAAGGGATAGACAGCGAGTAGGCTATCGTCTCGTCATGCTGGGCGAAAGTATATTCTTCGATATGGAGGTTGAGCCGCTGGTAGATGTCGCGGAAGAATATCTTGCCGAGGTGGTCGCCTTCGGAGATGATGATGGCGTTTTCGTTGCTCAGATTTGACAGCGAGGCGAATGTCGGACCGAACATCGGGTGTGTGCTGACATAGGGGTGTCCGCAGGTCGCGTAAAAGTCAGGCAGACCGGTTTTGACAGATGCGATGTCGGATATGATGCAGTTGTCAGGGATGTGTGGCAGTATCTGGGCGAAGGCATCGAGTGTGTATCGCACGGTAGATGCGTTGATTACCATCTCCGGCGCAAACTGGTCTACCTCGTCGACCGATGCGAACCGGCGCACTCCGAACGTGAAGCGGAGTTTGTCGGGATTGGGGTCATAGACTGCCACGTCATGACTCGGCGAAAGGAGGTCGGCGAAAAATGAACCCATTTTGCCGGCTCCCATTATGAGTATTTTCATAAGAGTGTGTTTGGATTTAACATTATAATTTTTATAGGCAGGTTTTGAGTCATATGTCACGGACGAACGAGGCGCATAGCGGGCTATGTAACGAGTGAGGACGTGGCAGAGAACCAAAAGATGCCGTATGAACCTTGGAGTATGTCTGGGCTGCGTTCTTTCGGGTGCTTTGCTCCTTTTGAGTCGGTCATGTGGCTCGCCACACTCGCTCCTCTGCAAGGAGCAAACCCCTCCGAAATAACTTGTAAAAATTTCAATGTTAAATCCAAACACACTCTAAGTTATCGCAATATTAGTGAGTAGCCACCACAAGGGTGATGGCTACTTTTGACAATATTATCCTCGGTTGTTGTTAAGTATCTCAAGCTGCTGGCGCACCGACTCTTCATGTATGGCGGTGAGCACGGCTGCCATGAAGTCGCCGCTCATGCCCATCTGCTCGGCGAGCTTGCGGCGTGTCTGCATGATGTCGTCGTAACGTCCGGCCTGCACTACGGGCATGGAGTGCTCTTTCTTGAACTGGCCGATTTCGCGTGACACACGCATACGCTTGTTGAGAAGTTCGATAAGCTCGTTGTCGATGCGGTCGATCTGCTGGCGGAGTGCCGAAAGGTTTTCGGTGGACTGGGATGATGTCGGGGCAACGAGGGTGTTGAGGATGAGGTCGAGCGTCTCGGGTGTCACCTGCTGCGAGGCATCGCTCCATGCCTCGTCAGGCGAGCAGTGGCTCTCTATGATGAGGCCGTCGAAGCCCATGTTGAGGCTCTGCTGCGAGAGTGGGGCGATGAGTTCGCGCTTGCCGCCGATATGGCTCGGATCGCATACTATAGGCAGCTGTGGCAGACGGCGGCGCAGCTCGATAGGTATGTGCCATTGGGGCATGTTGCGGTAGAGATGCTTGCCGTAGACCGAGAAACCACGGTGTATGGCTCCGAGGCGGCGTATGCCGGCATTGTAGATGCGCTGGAGTGCGCCTATCCACAATTCGAGGTCGGGATTGACGGGGTTCTTGACAAGCACAGGCAGCTCTGGCATCTGGGCTTCGGCGAGGGTGTCGGCGATTTCCTGCATGGCGAAAGGGTTGGCGGATGTGCGGGCTCCGATCCACAGGATGTCTATGCCGGCGGCAAGGGCTTCCTTGACATGCTGGCGTGTCGCCACTTCGGTAGCGGTCAGCATACCCAATTCCTCCTTGACACGGCGCATCCATGCGAGACCTTCGGCACCGACACCTTCGAAGCCGCCGGGCTTGGTACGCGGTTTCCATATGCCGGCACGGAATATCTTTATGCCGTTTTCAGCGAGCTGCGAAGCGGTCTCCATGACCTGCTTTTCGGATTCGGCACTGCACGGTCCGGCTATGATGAGCGGTTTGATGTCGTCGACGATTGGTTTGAGATCTTTCATAAGATATAATGTTGTTTTGTTGTGATTGATTACTTGTTGAGTCGCTGTACGCGGGCCAGGGCTTCTTCCATGCGCTCGCGTGGGGTGCAGAGCGACAGGCGGATGTAGCGGTTGCCGTTGCTTCCGAATATGCTGCCGGGTGTGACGAACACATTGGCATCGTAGAGCAGACGGTCGGACATCGCTTCGGCCGACTCGCAGCTGTCGGGGATGCGCGCCCATACAAACAGTCCCTGTTGGCGCGGATCGAAGGTGCAGCCTGCCGCTTCGGCTATCTTTTCGGCTACATCGCGGCGTTCGCGGTATACGCGGTTGACCTCGGCATACCAACTGTCAGGCTGTTTCAGTGCCTCTACGGCGGCGAGCATCATCGGGCGGAACTGGCCGGAGTCGATGTTGCTCTTGACCTTTAGAATCCATGAAATGAACGTAGGGTTGGCCGCTACCATGGCTATGCGCCATCCTGCCATGTTGTGGCTTTTGGAGAGCGAGTTGAACTCGATGGCGACATCTTTGGCACCGTCGGCGGCGAGGATGCTCATCGGCTTGTCGTTGAGGATGAAGCTGTAGGGGTTGTCATGTACAATGACGATACCGTGCTTCTTGCCGAATGCGACAAGTTTTTCAAACAGCTCTGCCGAAGCAGGAGTTCCTGTGGGCATGTTGGGATAGTTGACCCACATCAGTTTGATGCGTTCGAGAGGCATCTGCTCGAGCGCGTCGAAGTCGGGCAGCCAGCCGTTGCCTTCGGTCAGGTCGTAGCTGAATATTTCAGCCCCTACGAGACGGCTTACGCTGGTATAGGTCGGGTAGCCGGGATTGGGTACGAGCACACCGTCGCCGGGATTGAGGAAAGCTAATGACACATGCAGTATACCCTCTTTTGAGCCTATCAGCGGCTGGATTTCCGTGGCAGGGTCGAGCGTGACACCGTAATGGCGCTCATACCAGCCGGCAAATGCTTGCCGCAGCTCCGGGATGCCTACGTATGGCTGGTAGGAGTGGGTGTCGGGGCGTGCGGCTTGCGAGCTCAGAGTGTCGATGACCGGCTGTGCCGGCGGAAGGTCGGGCCCTCCTACACCGAGCGATATGATGTCGAACCCTGATGCTTTCATCCGGGCTATCTCACGCAGTTTGCGCGAGAAGTAGTATTCTTTGACCTGGCTTACGCGGTCGGCGGGTATGATTTCTTTCATATTTCGTTTTTACATTCTTTATATTCACCAAGTATACGCAGGTCGTTGAGCAGAGGGCGCACGGCTTCGATGCTCTGGCGGTAGCGGACATAACTGTCATAGGTGACATCCACGTAGAATCGGTATTCCCATTCGCGTCCGATGATAGGCATGGACTGGATTTTGCTCATGTTGATGTCGTAAAATGACAGGATGGTCAGTATGTGGCAGAGCGACCCTTTGGCGTGGGGGATGGTAAACACGATTGAAGCCTTGTCGGTATCCTCCGGACGAGGTGCAAGCTCATGCGCCATGAGAGGGTCGCAGACAAACAGGAAACGGGTGAAATTGCGTTTGTTGGTCTCGATGCCCCGGTCGAGTATCTCCAATCCGTAGAGCTGTGCGGCATATTCGCCGCAGACTGCCGCATGGCCTGTAAGCCCGTTTTCGGCTATCTCCTTGGCACTTCCGGCGGTGTCGAATTTCTCTACTTTGCGCAGATTGGGGTGCATGTTGAGGTAATTGGCGCACTGCATCAATGCCATAGGGTGAGAGTTGACCTCGGTCAGCTGCTCTATCGTCTGCCCCGGCAGCGCACATAGCGTGTGGGATATGCGCATCTTGTGTTCGCCTACGATGACGAGATTGCTCTTGCGGAGCAGTTCGTGGTTTTGCAGCAGCGCACCGGCGATGGTGTTTTCTATCGCCACAGCTCCTACCATGGATGCGTCGTTGGACAGGTGGTCGAATTCGGCATCAAACGTGTCGAACGCTATGGGGGTGATGTCGCGGTCGGCGAAATATAGATGGGCTGCTGCATCGTGGTAGCATCCCGGCACACCTTGTATGCCCACTCTGAGGGCTGAGGTATCGTCTGATGGTAGTTTCATGTGGTGTCGTGTGTGTTAATAAAAAATCCCGTGCCGCTTGTGCGGTCGGGATTTTATATCGTTGTCGCCTCATCGGTTGAGGCTGTGTGATTGTCGATTGGTCGTAGGCACATATAAAATCCCTTTCTTATCTCTGGCCGAAATAAAAATAAGAGTAAAAGTAATATGTGCTAAATCGTTTCATTTGTAGATTATAACCCTATTGGATTATTTGCTGGCAAATTTAGAGAAAATTATGGGTTGACACAACAAATTGGCATATAAAATGTGCGATTAAACAAAAATTAACAATCAACGCGTCCGCATGGGGCTGGGATGATGGCGGTATGGAATAATTTTTGTAACTTTGCATGTCCGTTACGTGGGCAGTATCGATGCAATAAACCATAAGTCAAATAATATACTAAAATTATAATATACTACAAACCAACATCCTATGGCAACGACCGCAGATTTTAAAAACGGCATGTGCCTCGATATCGACGGCAACTATTTCTTCATTGTCGAATTTCTCCATGTTAAGCCCGGCAAGGGTCCGGCTTTCGTGCGCACAAAGCTTAAAAACGTGCGTACAGGCCGTGTGATTGACAAAACCTGGAACTCAGGAGTGAAGGTCAACGAGGTGCGTATAGAGCGTCGTCCCTACCAGTTCCTCTACAAGGACGAGATGGGCTACAACTTCATGCACACCGAGACTTTCGAGCAGATTGCCATCAACGGCGACAGCATCGACGGTGTCCAGTTCCTTAAGGAGGGCGACATATGCGAGGCCATGGTTGAGGCTGCTTCGGAGGAAATCCTCACATGCGAGATGCCTGTCAACGTAGTGCTTGAAATCACCTATACCGAACCCGGCATCAAGGGTGATACAGCTACCAACACTCTTAAACCCGCTACTCTTGAAACAGGTGCAGAGGTGCGTGTACCCCTCTTCTGCAACACCGGCGACAAGGTTAAGATCGACACTCGCGACGGCTCATATGTTGAGCGCGTGAAGGCTTAAATCATCGCAGAGCATAATATCGCAGAGGCGACCTACCTTGCGTGGGTCGCCTCTGTCGTATTAATGCCCTCCGCTGCGTAGTGACGCACGGTCTGTGCGTCACTACAGGGTATGTGGCTGATGGTGTTCCGAGGTACTGCAGCGCCCCACGGCTTGCACCGCCGGCCCTTGCAGGGCCATAGTGATTGGATCCCTCCCTCAGAGGGTGTTGCAAAACCTCCTCAAAAAAGTTAAGCAAAAGCCTCAACTTTCACAAGCTGAGGCTTTTTTAA
>CALUMU010000023.1 GCA_944321825.1 Candidatus Amulumruptor caecigallinarius | reverse complement strand
TCCCAAAGCTCCTTTGCGATGCTCCGCTTGCAACTGAACTGCGCCACCGTCCCGTTGATTGTAACCCGTCCCATGATAGGGACAATCCCGTTCTTCTCCTTGCTGCCATTCGCATAGAACAGCACGCGAAATGTGCTCCTTGTCATACTCGTTCTTTTTTGAGTGCAAAACTATAAATCAACGAGTTAAACCTTGACAAGCAAACCTATGCAGAACGGCGCAAACGGGACGGAGAGTGTTAAATCTGCATTTTATGACGGGTAACGAATAGGAAACCATTCTTTTGCTCCAATCCTCCCAAAAGCTGTTTTCAGCCTTTCTCTCAATTTCGGAATTTTTCTCCTAACTACTTAATTCCCAATTCCAAATTCGCATTTCTGCCGAAATCTGTCGGATATTCCACAGATTTTCTGTATCTTTGTATAAACCACTCACCGAAAGTAAACATGAAACACTTACGTATATTGCTGTATGCCATCGTCATCGCTGCAGCCTGCGCCATGGCGGGGTGCAGCCGCACGTCGGCCTTGGAGTGCGCCCGCCAGGCACAGGGCGCATTGGATTCAGGCGACACAGCCAGAGCCCGGGAATTATGCGACGAAGCGATGACCGCCAAAGACTCCGACGGACTTTCCGCCTCCCAGCTGGCCCAACTCTCCCTGATATACATGAAGATAGCCGACTGCGACGACCACGACGACGGCGAGAACGTCGGCATGGCCGTCAACGCTTATGAACGCGCCATGGCGATGTCGCCCGACAGCGCGCTGCTCTACTACTCCTCGGTGTGCTATGACGACACGCGCCATGTCAAGATGCTCTTTTCCGTAGTACGCGGGCTTGAGCTGCCTGACTCCTGCCTGACCGATGAACCCCAAACCGATGAACTTCCGACAGACTGACTTATGGACTGGAAAGACGCATTATCACAATTAAAGACCGACACACCCGAACCGGCAACCACACCAGAACCGGAACTCACGGCAGAACCCGCTGCCGACCCATTGGCCGCAGCTGTCAGCAACCAGCGCGGGAAGCTCGTAATCGAAATGGAACGGAAAGGCCGAGGAGGCAAGACGGCGACCATCATCAGCGGTTTTTCGGTCGACGACGAGGCTGTAAGCCTCATCGCTTCTCTCCTCAAACGGTCGCTCGGCACCGGCGGCAGCGCACGTGGCGGCGAGATACTCATACAGGGCGACCGCCGCGATGCCATCCGCGAAGCCCTGCGCCGCTTAGGTTTAAAAACCAACTGATCTACCCCACCGCACCCTCTCACGCCATCCCTCCATGCTCCACATCTACAAAGCAAGTGCCGGCAGCGGAAAGACATACCGCCTCGCTTACGAATACATCAAGATGCTGCTGGGCGAAAAAGCCGACGACGGCAGCTACCGGCTCAGGCACGACACCCTGACAGGACACCGCCATATCCTCGCCATCACCTTTACCAACAAGGCTACCGACGAGATGAAGCAGCGCATACTCCATGAGCTTGCCAGACTCGGAGGCTGCGAACCGGGATGGACCAAGGACAGCGATTATGCACCGCAGCTCATCGACGAGCTGCGGTGCTCCGCCAACGAGCTGAAACGTGCCGCTGCCAACGCGCTGATGGCCTTGGTGATGGACTACAATTTTTTCAACATCTCCACCATCGACTCGTTTTTCCAGACCATACTGCGCACATTCGCACGCGAAGCCCAGATTATGGGCGACTATGATGTCAGCCTTGACGATGACGGAGTGCTCAGAGCCGGAATCGGCGAAATGATACTGCGGCTCAACCACGGATTTGCCGACGGGACCACCCCTCCCTATCGTGCCTTGGAAGAGTGGCTGACAACACTTATGCGCCACAACCTCCGCAAAGGCAACGGGTTTAACCTTTTCAACCGCGCTTCAAGCCTCCGAGGCACCCTCAACAGCTTCATCCGAAACATTTCCGACGAAACATTCCGCATCAACTACGATGCCATCATGGGGTATCTACGCCGTGACGACCGCCCCCTTGACCGTTTCAGCCAGATGCTGTGGCAGCAGCTCGACTCCACAGTCGAAATGATAAAATCCATTGCGTCCGATACCCTGTCAAAAATATCCGGAACCCCTGGGCTCAACCGCTACGTGGTGTCGCTCTATGAAAAAATGGCCGACAGCGGGATGCCCGATTTGAAAAGCAAGACCTACGCCAAGTGTCTTGAAGGCGACGAAAGCTGCTTCAACAAGGGGAAATACGACTCTGCCACAGGTTCGCTGATACATGATGCCACGCATCGCATCCACATGCTTTACGGCCAGCTTGTCACCATGAAAGTGACATCTGAGAACCTGTTTATGCTCGGCCTCGTCGAACGCGTGTATTCATGCATAGACGAACTTCAGAAAGACCACAATTTCATCCGTCTGAGCGATACCGGCTCTCTACTCCACAGCATCATCGGCGACGGTGACGCACCGTTTGTGTTTGAGCGCATGGGGCTGTGGCTCAACCATTTCCTGATTGACGAATTTCAAGACACTTCGCTGATGCAGTGGCTCAACCTCACGCCTCTCATCAACGAAAGCCACTCGCACGACCACGACAACCTCATCATAGGCGACGAGAAGCAGTGTATATACCGTTTCCGCAATTCCGACCCATCACTGCTCAAGGAGCGTGTGAGCCTCGAATTTGACCGCGTGGCCATATCAGGCGATTCGGTAGAGCAAAACACCAACTGGCGCAGCTCGGCACATGTGGTGAGATTCAACAATACCGTGTTCACGCAGATGCCGATGAACCCATACAACCGCGCCATCTACTCCAATGTAGTCCAACAAGTAGCCCCCAAGCATCTCTCGCACAACGGCTACGTGTCAGTATGGGCAGCACCCGAAGATGCCGACTTTACCGACTGCGCCATCGGACGGATGGAGGCAGAGATATTGCGCCAGCTCGATTCCGGGTATCGCCCATGCGACATAGCGGTGCTGTGCCGCAGAGTCACCGAAGCAGCGGAGGTCATAGAGGCCCTGATGAAGATGTCCGATGCGCTGCCCGAAGATATGCGTTTCCGAATCATATCCGACGACTCCATGATGGTGTCGGCATCGCCTGTGGTCCGCAGCGTCATCACCCAGCTACGGTTCATGGACGCAGCCGACTCCCCACGCTGCGGCAAGGGAGCCACACCCAAGATGTTTACCGACCTGTTCAACCAATACGAGCAACGCATCGCCGACATGCTCCGCACCCGCGACGCTGACGGACACCTCGACTTGGGTGCATCGGCTGGCGACATCCTCCGCAGCATCATAGCCGACATGCCCGAAAACCCGGCACCTGCCGACGACGAGGCTGATGAGCCGATGGATCACATGGCCACCCAACCAATCCTGTCGACCGACCTGTCGGTAATCATCGAACGCATCATAGCCCGCTCTCCCCAGGACATGCGTCAGGAGCAGAACATGTACATAACCGCGTTTATGGACACGGTATATGACTATTTAGACACCCACCCCAATGACATCCACGCCTTCCTGAAATGGTGGGACGCTACAGGCCACGCTTACAAGATTTCTTCGCCTGAAAGCACCGATGCCATACGCGTCATGACCATCCATAAGGCCAAGGGCCTTGAATTTGCTTGCGTTCACCTGCCATTCTGCAACTGGCGCATGGACAACCTCAAAGGTCCGTCATGGTATACCCCTGTCAATCTCCCGGACATCCCCGCAGACCTCATACCGCCGTTGATACCTCTTGAACCGAGTGCCGACATGATGCAGAGCGCATATGCCGACCAGTATGCCGCCAAAATCGAAGAAACCGAACTTGACGAACTCAATGTACTCTATGTGGCTCTGACACGCGCCGTTGACGAGCTGATTATCACCGTACCCTCCAAAGCCGACCGGGGCATAACCACAGGGGCATTGCTGCTCTCGACTGTCGGCGGCATGACTGACGAACGGGCTTCGGAAGACACCTCGCTCTATACGTCGATGCACCCGGATTTGTCGTCAGACAACCCCTACCGCCATGGAGCATACATCACCGGGGCACCCACGACGCGCACACATGAAGCAAAGACCGAACCGCCCAAAGCACTCCAGCCAGTCAACACATACCCGATGACGCAATACTATATCCTTGACCGTAGCGACCTTTGGGCCGACACAGCCTTGGATTTCCCTGAACACTACGACTATTCCGACCCACGAAGCCGAGGCAACATGCTCCACGCCTGCCTGGCCTACTGCCGCCGCGCATCCGATATTGACAAAGTGGTGCTCAGGCTACATCACCGGGGATTCATCCCCGCCGCTGTCGTCCCTGAAATACGCGACATACTCCACCGCGAGCTTGACCGCCCGGAAGTGGCGCGATGGTTTGACGGCTATGACCGGGTGATGATTGAGCAGCCGATATATGTCGGAGATACCCATGACCGCACCCACGAGACTCGCCGACCCGACCGCGTAGTCTGGACCGCAGACGGCACCATCGATGTCATCGATTACAAGACCGGGCATCTCCCCGAAGACGCAGCCGAACGGAAAGCCCTCATCGGCAAATATAGCCGCCAGGTGCGCCGATACATGGGCCATATATCACGCACATCAGCCAACGGAGTTCCTGTTCGCGGCTACATCTGGCATCTTGACTCATCTATGATATTGGAAGTCTAACCAAAACATCGCTACATTTACCGACCCATGCCCTCCGTTCTCGACCGCAACCCCGACCTGAAGCAGAAAATCCGCATCCTGCCCGACACCCCCGGCGTATACCTCTATTATGATGCCGAGGGGACGGTCATATACGTAGGCAAAGCCAAAAACCTGAAGCGGCGCGTATCGTCATACTTCAACCGCACACACGACGTTGTGCGCACCAACCTGCTTATCCGCGCCATCCGTGACATGAAATATGTCGTAGTCCCCACCGAACAGGATGCGCTCAACCTTGAGGCATCGATGATCAAGGAATACCAACCGCGCTACAATGTGCTGCTGAAGGACGATAAGTCATATCCGTGGATAGTGGTCACAAACGAGCTGTATCCGCGTGTATTTATGACACGCAACAAAGCCAAGGAAGGGGGTAAATATTTCGGTCCATACACCGATACCAAATCGGCGCGGACAGTGCTTGACCTTTGCAGGGAACTGTTCAAACTACGCTCGTGCCGGCATCCCATCACTCAGGAATATCTCGACAAAGGTAAAGGCCGCCTGTGCCTCGACTACCATCTGCACCGCTGCGGAGGTCCCTGCAAGGCTCTCGTATCGCCCGAGGAATATGGCAAACAGATTGAACAAGTGCGCCAGATACTACGTGGCGACACAGCCATGCTCATGGAACACCTTCACGCCGAGATGGAGCGTCTGAGCGCGGAGTGGCGGTTTGAAGAGGCGCAGGAACTCAAGGAGCAATACGATGCCATAACCCGTTACCGGGCCAAAAGCGTCATAGTCAGCCAGACGATAGACGAAGTGGACGTATTCGGCATAGACGATGACGGCAAAGAGGTTTTCATCAACTACATGCACGTGCGCCACGGCTCCGTGGTACGCTCGGTAACGCTTGAATTTCACCGACGGCTTGAAGAATCGGCAGCCGAACTGCTGTCACTCGCCATGGCCAAGGTTTCAGCCGAATTGGATGCAGTCTACCGCGAGGTCATCACATCCATCGACCCTGAAGTAGTGCCGGAGGGCGCACGTATCACCATACCTCAACGTGGCGACAAGGCCAAACTGCTGGAAGTATCAGTCAAAAACGCACGACAATACCGCATAGACATGCTCAAAAACCTTGAGCACACCAACCCCGAAGCTCGCACGGAGCGGCTTTTGGAGCGGATGAAAGCAGATTTCCGCCTGACCGAACTGCCTCGCCATATCGAATGTTTCGACAACTCCAACATACAAGGTACTAACCCGGTGGCATCGTGCGTGGTGTTTCGCGACGGCAAACCGGCCAAAAACGATTACCGGCATTTCAACATCAAGACCGTAGAGGGTCCCGATGATTTCGCCTCTATGAAAGAAGTGCTGACGCGACGGTACACCCGATTGGTCAACGAGGGCAAGGGCCTGCCCCAGCTCATAGTGGTCGATGGCGGCAAAGGCCAGTTGAGCAGTGCGGTAGAAGCTCTTGACGACATGGGACTACGTGGGACAATAGCCATCGTAGGCATCGCGAAACGCCTTGAAGAAATATATTTCCCCGGCGACAGCGTCCCTCTGTACATCGACAAGAACAGCGAATCGCTCCGCGTCATACAGCATCTGCGTGACGAGGCCCACCGGTTCGGCATCACGCACCACCGCAACCGCCGCAGCAAGGGTCAGACCGTAAGCCGCCTTGACGGCATCAAAGGGATAGGCGAAAAGACCCGTACCGAACTTCTGCGCCGCTTCAAGAGTGTAAAACGCATCTCGGAGACCGACCTTGACGAGCTCGCCTCTGTCATCGGCCCTGCGAAAGCCTCAATCGTCTACAACGCCTTCCACCCTGCCGAATAACCATAACACAGCAGAAGCTACTTACGTAGGCCTATCCGGCCGGTTCGGAACGGAAATTGTAGGTATTACGGAGTGTCTCGAATGAGGATGGGGCGGACTTCAACGCAGCCGTATCAGCCATTATATCATATGATTCAATAACAGCACCAGGAGTGACTGCCACAGGGACAGTTCCCGGTCTTTCCGCCCACTCCGGCTTGGGGAATCCGAAATAGTCGCATATGGCATCAACCGCCATGATTGTTGCCCGGATTTTCCCCTCCCTTGAATACCCTGCTATATGCGGGGTGGCTATGGCGCAGCGGTCAAGAAGAGTGCGGTCTATGTCCGGCTCGTCTTCCCAACAGTCTATCACAGCCCCACTCACAATCCCCGACTCCAATGCCAGCGACAAAGCACGGTTATCCACCACCGCACCTCTTGCAGCATTGATTATCAACGGATGGCGATGCAGCTCCGGTACCGATGCTGCATCCAGCATGTGATATGTAGGATACTCGCCCGACACCGTCAACGGCGTATGGTACGTGATGACATCGGCTCGGTCGTATATTTCCGCGAGTTCCACAAACCCATCGCCTCCCTCGCGGTCAGCTCTCGGAGGGTCACACAACAGGGTCCGCATCCCGAGGCCACGCGCCCACCGCTCAACTATACTGCCGACATTGCCCACGCCTACCACTCCAAGGGTCATGCCGTGCAGACGGTCGGCTCCGTAAAGTTCGAGCAACGCACGTGACACATACTGGGCTACCCCGGGCGCATTGCAACCCGGCGCATTAGCCACAGCGATGCCATGCGCTCGGCAGTAATCGAGGTCTATATGGTCTGTACCTATAGTGGCGGTAGCGATAATGCCGCAACGTGAACCCTCAAGCAGCGAAGCGTCACAGCGTGTGCGTGTGCGCGTAATCAGCGCATCCGCATCTTTCATGACCGTCGCATCTATCGAGCCGGAAGGCATATACAAGATATCCGCTACAGACTCCAGTACCCCTTTGATAAAAGGAATCCTGTCCTCAATGACAATAACAGGTCTCATAGCCCAAGTCGTGCGTTTGATTCGTTTTTATATCCACAGCTCCCACACATACAGCCCTAATTCTATTACGACAAGAGCAGAAATCACACCATAACATAGCCGCGTACCTTTATAGATATGCAGAAAATGTCCGATCTGGAATGCTGCCAGAATATTTATAAGTGTCAGATATGCCGGGAAATTATCCGAATCGACAAACAGCAGTAAGGTTGCTACAGCCGCCATCAGCACCAGAAAACCGTTGGTCGACCGTGTCCGCGAATTGGCACTGATGATACGAAGCATGTTGATACCAGTCAACGACATCCCTACCGCAATGCTGAAAGCAGCGGCCACAAGCAGATGTATCAGTTGCCAACGCGGGATTGTGGAGAATATTGCTGTAGAAAAGTGCCAGCTGAACTCAGGCTTGACAGGAGAGCCCACACAAAACAGCAACCACCAGGGAGTAGCAATCCCGAGCAGAGCGGCAATTAGTGCTTTAAGCCGGAACACCTTCATGGCCGGGAGACCGAGCACAAGCATAGCAACAGCCAGAGGCACCAGAGCCTTCAGCCAAAGCGATGCCGTAGACATCACGAAAAATGCGAGATAGATGCTGCGCACATTGCGCGGAATATTGTAGCTGCCGAGCATCAAAGCCATAGCAGCCAGCACCACTACGCCTACAAATAGTCCGCTGTGAATCTGGGTGGAAAGCGACGGCAGCATCCCCTGCAGCCATAAAAACAGAGCGGCAAACGTTATGGACGACGAGCGTGATATCTTATAAAAATGATTGACCGCTACGAGCAGACCGGCAAGTGCAACCTGTCCGGCTATGGCTATATAATCAGTCCATGAATACAGTTCGGACGGAAGCCACAGATTGATAGAGGGGAAAATTATGCCGCTGTCGCCAAACAACGGCATGGGTCTGACGAAGTCCGACGCCAAAAACATACCGGCTACGGCGACCAGCGAGAATATCACAGCACCGTAGCTCGAATGTAGAAATTTTTCGTATTTCTCCTCGGCAAGCGTCATACTATACCCGACAGAAACAATCGATGTTTAAGTGAGTATTCACTTAAGAAGCTGTTTAAAATTTTGACACCCCCTTATTTCATCAGGTCCTGCCCTATGTCACGGCGGAAATACATGCCGTCATAGTGCAGCCGGCCTATCGACCCATAACTGCGGGCGAGTGCCTCCGGGATGCTTTCGCCGAGAGAGCTGACCGAAATTACACGGCCTCCTGAAGTGACAAGCCGTCCGTCACCGTCACGCTTGGTGCCGGCATGGAAGAGTATGCTCTCGGTCACTTCGTCGGTGCCGGTTATGGTTTTGCCTTTAGGGTACGATTCGGGATAACCGCCGGATACGACCATCACGGTTACAGATGTCCTTGGGTCGACATCCAACGGAATATCGGCAAGGTCGCCCTTGGCTGCACCCTCAAGCAGCGGAAGCAAATCGTTAGAGATACGCGGCATCACAGCCTCGGTCTCAGGATCGCCCATGCGCACATTGTATTCAATCACCATAGGCTCTCCTCCCACATTGATAAGACCGAGGAAGATAAACCCGCGATAATCGATGCCGTCTTTGCGCAGACCCTCTATAGTGGGCAGGATGATGCGCTGCTCCACCTTGTCCATGAAAGCGTCATCGGCAAACGGCACAGGACTGACAGCCCCCATGCCTCCGGTATTGAGACCGGTGTCGCCTTCGCCTATCCGTTTGTAATCTTTGGCAACAGGCAACACACGGTAGCCGCCGTTACCGTCAGTAAGCACGAACACCGAACACTCTATGCCAGAAAGGAACTCCTCTATCACCACAGTGTCAGACGAGTGCCCGAACATACCGCCAAGCATCTCGGCAAGTTTCTGCTTTGCCTCGTCGAGACTGTCGATAATCAGCACCCCCTTGCCGGCGGCCAGACCATCGGCTTTCAGCACATACGGAGCCTGAAGCTCTTCGAGAAACGCCTGTCCGTCGGCCAATGTCGCCGAAGTGAAGCTGCGGTAACGCGCCGTGGGAATACCATGACGGGCCATGAACTGCTTGGCGAAATCCTTGCTGCCTTCAAGCATCGCACCTTGCTGCGACGGACCTACTACCAGCATCTCAGGCATCGCCTTGCCGAAGTAGTCGCGTATGCCGGCCACCAAGGGGTCCTCATTGCCCACGACTATGATATTCACACCCTTCGATTTCACAAACTCCTCGATTGCCGGGAAATCGAGCGGCGAAATATCGACATTCTCGCCGTAAGCCTCAGTTCCTCCGTTGCCCGGAGCTATAAAAAGATGGTTAAGGAGCGGACTTTGGCTTATTTTCCATGCCAAGGCACATTCTCTGCCTCCTGAGCCAAGGAGCAAAACTGTATGTTTCATAAATCAGGGTCTGATAATATCTAAGTAAGTCGTAAAATCTAAATGCTATATATTTTTATTTCTTGCGGCGGTCACGCATTATGACCTTGCCCTGTTCGGGCGGAAGCGACGGGCGTATATTCCTGATCGAACGCAGGGCATGTTCGTTACGGCGCACAGCCAGCGGATTGTCGCTTTCGGGCTGCTGGCGAGGAGCCTCGTCCCTGGGAGCGAAACGGCCTTTCTTCGGACGATAAGCCCGTTCGAGTTCATTGTGAGGCGACTCCACCTGACTGGCAGAGCGTTTCTTGAAATCGCCCTGCCGGCGGTCTCCGTCTCTGAAGCGCACCTCGTCCTTGCCCCGATCCCCTTTGCGGAAATCGCGCTTGCCGCCATCGCGTCCAAATCTGCCGCCCTTGCGGAAATCGCGTGCATCCTCGTCATCACCGCCCCGGCGGAAACTCCGACGCTCGCCGTCATCATGGCGTGACGGGCCGCGACGGCGGTCATCCTTGAAATCACGTTTGCGGTTGGGCTTATAAACTGAAGCATCAATAGGCTCATCCTTGATTTTGCCTCCTTTTTTGCGGAAATCGCTCATAAGGCCGTCAAAGATGACATATTCGCGCAGTTCGCACGGCAATGACCCGTTGAGCAGCGGTATCTTGGTCGACGGAGCAAGCCCTATGCGGCGCAGCAGCTCATCTTTGTAAGCTATAATCCAAGCATGGTAGCCGAGGAACACATGCTTAAGCGACGACCCAATCATCGCATACAGATTTTCCATATCCTCGACGGCAATGCGCTCGCCATAGGGAGGATTGGTCACAAGAACACCCTCCGATGGTATCTCGTCACGTGTCCAGCTCTGCATCGGCTTGACACTCAGGTCTATGTACTTCGCCACACCCGCACTCTTTATGTTGCGCTCGGCTATGCTGGCAGCCGCCGGAGATATATCCGCGCCGATGATGCGCTGGGTCACTTCGCGCTCGGCCGAGTCGTCATTGAATATGCTGTCAAACAGCTCGCCGTCAAAGTCTTTCCAGTCTTCAAATGCAAACCGGCGACGATAGATACCGGGCATTATATTTGCAGCTATCAGCGCGGCTTCGATCAGGAATGTTCCCGACCCGCACATGGGATCGATTAATGGTGTATCGCCACAGTAGCCAGCCTTGAGCAATATGCCGGCAGCAAGCACCTCATTGATAGGGGCTTCGGTCTGGGCTACACGGTAGCCGCGTTTATGGAGCGATTCGCCTGACGAATCAAGCGATATGGTCACATGTTCCTCCGCGATATGCACATTGAGGAGCACGTCGGCATCCTGCACCCTCACCCCGGGACGCTTGTCGGGGCCGTATCGGTCTTTGAAATAATCCACTATCGCATCCTTGACACGGTAGGTGACAAAGCGCGAGTTGGTGAACACGTTGCTGTACACCACCGAATCGATGGCAAACGTCTTGCTCAACGAGAGGATTGTGTTCCAGTCAAACGACTTTATACGGTCATAGAGTTCATCGGTATTCGAGGCATCGAATTTCAATATCGGTTTGAGTATGCGCAAGGCTGTACGGCAAGCCAGATTAGCCCTGTAAAGCATCTCAAGGTCTCCCTCAAATGACACCATGCGCAGCCCCGGCTCGACATTGGCCGCGCCAAGACCACGTAATTCCTCGGCAAGAACGTCCTCCAAACCCTGGAAGGTCTTGGCCACCATTTCAAAATTATCGTTCATCGCTCTATGATGTAAAAAGATGTCAAAAACCAGTTCTTAACAAAGATAGCCATAATTTGCCATACAGGCAAGACGGTGTCAGCGCAGCGCACCAGCCTCGTCAACTATACGGGCGCAACCATCCTCCAGCAGGTCGAGAACCAACTCGAAGCCCTCCGCCCCGTCATAATAGGGATCGGGGACATGGTCGTAGCGCATGGCCTTGCTGATAAAAGCAGCCATCGGGACTATCTTGTCCTCGGCCTCGGCAGTAGGAGCTATCCGACGCAGATTGCTTACATTGCTGTCATCCATACCCACGATGAGATCGAACTCGTCGAAATCGCTCGTGCGGACCCTCCGGGATATATGGTTGAGTGCCACTCCACGCCGGCGCGCATGGATTATCATGCGGTGGTCGGGGCCTTTGCCGTCGTTATATCCGCTGGTGCCGGCCGAGTCGACCACCCAGTCTGCGCCCTCTCCGCGCCGCTCCACGATGTCGCGCAAAATGCCTTCGGCGGCTGTAGAGCGGCAGATATTTCCGAGACAGACAAAAAGCACTCTCCTTGGATGCTTTCCTTCAAGATGGCGATGCGCTCTTGCTATGGCCGTTTGGGGATCCTCCATATATGTCGTTTTTTTATACGGTTTATTTACGATGCTTGGGAGCATACACCACCGGATAGTCGCAGCGCGTCTTGCCGGTCATGATATTGCGGAGCTTGGACGAAATCAGCTGCTTGCGTATAGGTGATATATGGTCTATGTACAGCTTGCCCTCCAGATGGTCGCACTCGTGTTGCACGATACGTGCGAGAAAACCTTCGATAACCTCCTCGTGCGGAGTGAAATCCTCATCGACCCACGTCAAGCGTATTTTCTCGACGCGAGGTACGTTTTCCGAGAGCCCGGGCAGACTCAGACATCCTTCAGAACGGGTGACTTTTTCACCTTCAAGCACCTCGACGCGGGGGTTTATCAGCGTAAGCTTGCGCCCCACACATTCGGGGAAGTCATCGCCGAGTGGCGAAGCATCTATGACCACGATACGGTCGTTACGACCTATCTGTGGAGCTGCCAGACCGACCCCCGATGAAGCGTACATCGAATCATACATGTCGGCCACGAGCTGCTTGAGCCCGGGATAATCGGGAGTGATGTCACCTGACTGACGGCGGAGAACGGGATGTCCGTAAAGATAAACTTTCAGCATGGTGCTAATATATCTATATATCAGAATATCGTAGAGCTGTTATTGTTGTGGTTATGTTCAAGCGAAGCAAGATAGTCATTGAGTATGATGCTTGCCGAAATCTCGTCGACGAGGGCTTTGTCGCGACGATCCATCTTGCGCAGACCGCCTTCGAGCATGGTCCGATGGGCTATGGCCGACGTGAACCGTTCGTCAAAAAAAACTATGGGGATAGCCGCCGGAAGCACTTTGCGCAGGGATGCGATTCCCGGCTTGATGAAGCGCATGCTTTCGCTGTCGGCACCACGCAGAGTGCGCGGATGCCCCACGACGATGGCATCGACCGGCTCACGCGACACGTAGTCGAGCACAAACGCATTGAGCCGGGATGTCGGCACGGTGGTCAGGCCGTTGGCCACAATGCGCAACACATCGGTCACGGCTATGCCGCAACGCTTGCGTCCGTAATCTATCGACATCAGCCGCCCCATGATGCAAAGTTAGTAAAAATCCGCCAATTAAGCGGCTCAACGGTATAGGAGACGTTCGAAAAGCTCCTTATATTTAGCCGCAACGACCGGGGCATCGAAAGCCGACTCCACCGAGTCATGGAGCATCTTGCGGTCCGGCACATTGTCAAGCGCCCATTTGATGCCTTCGGCTACCCCTTCGGGGGTGCTTTCCTCCGATACATAGCCGTTAATCAGATGCCTTACATTATCGGCCATGCCGCCGACGCGTGTCGTCACAGCAAAGCATCCAGCAGCCTGCCCCTCTATCAGCGTCCCGGGCGATGTCTCATAAAGAGCCGTGGACAGCACCACCGACGACGATGCATATATCTCCCTAAGCAGAGTGTCGTCATTGACAGTCCCTATATGGCAATAGGGGAAATAAAGCCTGTCGAACACCGCTGCGTCGGCCACCTCACCGAAAAACAGCACCATGGCACTATTAGCCACTGCGGGGTAGTTTTCAAACAGGTGGTTGAGAGCGTCGATGGCAAGCTGCAACCGCTGTGCCGGCGCGTCAAGCTTCCAAGCTCCCACAAGCACTAACTTTCGCGAATAGTCCACAGGCAGGGCTTTACGCAGTGATTTAGGCACCACATAAAAAGCCTCGGCCGGGAAAGCGTTGGGAATCATGTGTATGCGCGCCTCCGACAACAGCCCGCTCTTCTTCGCCTCATCTTCAAGCCACGAACTGACTGCCACAAAATTGATAGGCATAGCCTCGTAAAGGCCGCGTTTGCGTTTCCACACTTTGTGCGACAGGTCTCGCCCGCTGTTGCTGCGTAGAAACGGGCAGCTGCCGCACTCCTGCATATACCGCTTGCAACCCTGGGAGTGGTGGCATATGCCTGTGAAATTCCACATATCGTGCATAATCCACACCATCGGCTTGCGCAGACGGCCTATACGCCTGACCTCACGCAGCGACAGCAATCCCTGGTTGATCCAGCTCAACACCACGATGTCGGCATCCCTCACCCACGGGTGCGAAGCCACCCTGCACCCTACATTGGCTATCGAGACATCAAAGAGGGTGTCGATATGCATACGGTTTGACAGGAATATCTTAGCGCGTTCATACTGGAAACGCACGACTCGCAAGAAGCGGCTGCTGACAGCAGAGACATTTTCGTCATACGTAAGACGTGTAAACACCACCATCCTGGCATCCACACCTATGCGGCGCAACGCCCGCATCAATCTGTGGGTGACCACCGACGGCTGTCCGAGCTTGTCGCTGTGGCTGATGATTGCGACCTTGATGGGGGCACGGGCTTCATCAGAGGATGGAATCAAAGAGTCAGGCATGGCGGCGGGAAGGTATAAGAGAGCGCAGCGATATATGTTCCATCTTCATCACCACCGCCACAAAAACCGCCAGCAGCGGTGTGCGTATGAGCATGTTAACCCAAGCCACCTGAGTCTCTATCAGCAACGACAGGCCATACACTGCCATCGCAAAAGCGAATATGACGGCCAGCCGCCCCGCATGGTACTTGATGGGGTATCTGCGCTGCCCGATGAAATAGCTCGTCACCATCATGACACCATAGCAGCAGAAAGCCGCCCATGCACACCCCATGTAACCAAACCGTGGCACAAGCAGCACATTGAGAGCCAGCGTGACCGCAAGTCCGAGCAGCGAAAACCACATGCCCCAAAGGGTCTTGTCGGTCAATTTATACCATACCGACAGGTTGAAGAACACACCGAAGAAAAATTCCCCGAGCATCACCACCGGCACCACCTTCAATCCCGAAAAATATTTGGGCGATATGAAATACTTGATGATATCTATATAAAACATCACCCCGAGGAATATGCAGAGGGCGAAAATGACGAAATACTTCATCGCCTCGCTATATGCCGATGTCCCGGACCGTCCGCTCTCCTTGTCGCGGGCAAAGATGTAAGGCTCGTAAGCGAAGCGGAATGCCTGGATAAACATCACCATCACGATGGCTATCTTGTAGTTCGCTCCGTAGATGCCGAGTTCCTGCATGGCCGTAGCCTCGTCGGGGGCAAGCGACGGATAGAGTATCTTGTCGATGGTCTGGTTCATGATGCCGGCGATGCCGAGCACGAGCAGCGGGTAGCTGTAGCGGAGCATCTCGCGCCACAGCGGTGCATTGAACCGCCACCTGAAGCCGCGCAATTCGGGTATCATCAGCAGCAACACCACCCCTGACGATATCAGGTTGGCAAGGAATATGTATCCGATGCCGTAAGCCGGGTCGTAAATCCACGAGAGCGACGGCATCTGCCTGACAAGCCACGGACATATCAGTATAAACCACAGGTTTAGCCCGATATTGAGAGCTATGCTTATCAGCCGCAGGGTGGCAAAACGCATCGGGCGGTGACGGAACCTCAGATAGGCGAACGGTATGGAAGTGAAAGCGTCGACAGCGACTGCTATGCCCATCATGATTACATAATCCTCATGGCCGCTGCACTCTATGGCTTCGCTTATCGGGGAGATAAATACAATCAGCAGAACCAAAAACGCAACCGATGTCGAAGCAAGCGAAATAAGCGACGTGGAATATACCTCCGTGGCATCAGTATAACGGTCATGGTTGGCGAAACGGAAAAAGCCCGTCTCCATGCCGTAGGTCAGAATTATCAGTGCGAGGGCGACGATGGAGTAGATATAAGTCACCACGCCATATTCCGCCGCCGGGAACATGATGGTGTAAAGCGGCACGAGACACCAGTTGAGAAACCGTCCCACGATGCTGCTGACCCCATATATCGCAGTGTCCTTGAATAGCGACTTAGTGCCTCCCATATCTTTCTGACAATACTTGGATTAGAAATCTATAGTGGTCTGGGAACCGATACTATAGCGGTCCACGCCGAGGTGGCGGAAGGCGAGGTCGGTGACTTCACGGCCACGGGGGGTGCGCTTGATGAAGCCCTCCTTTATCAAAAACGGTTCGTAGACCTCCTCGATGGTGCCACGGTCCTCACCCAAAGCGGTGGCAATCGTCGACAGCCCGACCGGACCGCCGCCGAATTTATGGATTATGGTGCTGAGCAGCTTGTTGTCGATCTCGTCGAGACCGTAACGGTCTATATTGAGGGCTTCAAGAGCATAGCGGGCTATCTCAGGATCGATGTCGCCGCTACCCTTGACCTGGGCGAAATCGCGCACACGGCGCAGCAGGGAGTTGGCTATACGGGGAGTCCCCCGGCTGCGCAACGCTATCTCGTGGGCGGCTTCCGCCTGGCAGCGGACACCGAGGAGCTTGGCCGAGCGGAGTATGATGCGTTCCAGCAGCTCGTGGTCGTAGTATTCCAAATGGCAGTTGATGCCGAAACGCGCACGCAGCGGCGCTGTAAGCAGTCCGCTGCGCGTAGTCGCGCCTATGAGGGTGAACGGCGACAGCGTCAGCTGCACCGAACGCGCCCCGGGGCCTTTGTCTATAGTGATGTCTATGCGGTAATCCTCCATGGCGGAGTACAGATACTCCTCCACTTCGGGACGCAGACGGTGTATTTCGTCGATAAACAGCACATCGTTCTCCTCCAGCGAGGTCAATATGCCGGCGAGGTCGCCGGCCTTGTCGAGCACAGGGCCAGACGTGACCTTCATCCCCACTCCGAGCTCGTTGGCTATGATGCCCGACAGGGTGGTCTTGCCCAGTCCGGGTGGGCCGTAAAACAGGATGTGGTCAAGTGCCTCGCCACGCATCTTGGCAGCCTGGACGAAGACCTTGAGATTCTCCACCACCTTGTCCTGCCCCGTAAACGACTCGAAACGCCCCGGGCGCAACGCTTTCTCGAAGTCACGCTCGCCCGCCGCAGAGCTCTGGGCTGCGCGGATGTCAAATTCATTGTCGTCCATCAGGTAATCCATAGGGAGAGAGCGTGTGTGGGGTCGCTACGTCAACGGCGGCGGTTGGCTCCGCCCTTACCGGCGTTCCTCTGCTGTTCGCGCATCATAGCCTGCTGCTTGCGCTGCGCCTCCTCCAAGCGGGCCATGAAACCGCTCTTTTTCTTAGGCTTCTTGGCGTTGGCAGCCATCGTGGCGCGAACCTTCTCCTCATCTACCACATGACGGAATACGTAAGTCTGTATGATGGTGATAAGCAGAGACACGAAATAGTAGTAGCTCAGACCGGCGGCATAGTTGTTGAAGAACACGAGGAACATCACCGGCATCAGATACATCATCCACTTCATGCCTGGCATGGAGTCGCCCGTAGGCTGGCTCTGCATGTTGATTTTGGTGTAGATGATGTTGGTCACGGTCATCAACAGGCAGAAGAGGCTGATGTGGTTGCCGAAAGTGCCGGAGATAAACGGTATGTGGGTGCTCCACGACACTATGGCATCAGGAGCCGAAAGGTCTTTGACCCAAAGGAACGGCTCTCCTCTCAGCTCTATGGCCGAGGGGAAGAACTGGAACATCGCCACAAGTATGGGCAGCTGCAGCAGCATGGGCAGACACCCTGAGAACGGACTCGCCCCGGCGCGGCTGTACAGTGCCATAATCTCCTGCTGACGCTTCATGGCGTTTTCCTGTCCGGGATACTTCTCGTTGATAGCCTTGATTTCGGGCTGCAGCACACGCATCTTCGCCTGTGACATGTAGCTCTTGTAGGTTATAGGGAAGAGTATCAGCTTGATAAAGATAGTAAGCAGCAGTATGATTATGCCGTAATTGCTGATATAGTGGCCGAGGAACGTAAATACCGGGATGATAATCAGGGTGTTGATCCAGCGGAACAGGCTCCAGCCGAGGGGTATCAGCTTGGTCAGGTTCAGATCCTCCCCGGGCACTATGTCTTTCTCCAAATCTTTAAGCAGCGGATAGCTGTTGGGGCCTATGAAGAATGTGAACGATGCCGGATTGGCTGCCGAAGACGAATACTCCAGAGTCGACGCCATCGACATGGTCTTGATGAAGTCGGGATTGTTTTCCAGCTCTACTGACTTGAGCTCGGCCGACGTGAAGTTGGTGCGGGCTATGATGACCGACGAGAAAAACTGGTTTTTGAAGCCTACCCACTTGACGCGCTGCGTGAGTTCTTCTTCGTCGTCTCCGCTCTCGCTTAGGTTGTCGACATCTCCGCCGGCAAACTGGTAGTAGAGGCCGCTCTGACGCTCCTCATACACACGTCCGGCCTCGGTGCGCACCATCATCGAGTTCCAGTTGAAGTCTATCGATGCCACCGACGGCGGTATGATGGACGACATGCCGGACTGCACCACGTCCATCTTGACCAAATAACCCTCCTTGGGAAGCGTATAGCGGAAACCGAACATCGCGCCGCCGCCGAAGTCGAGCTTCATGAGCACCGTCGTATCGCTCTCCACTACGGGAGTGAAATAAAATTCGTTCGTCACGAAGCGGCGTGTGGCCGACGTGAGGGTGAAGCTGTAGCCGCCACGACCGGGCGACATCATCTCCACCTTTGTAGAGTCGTAGCTGTCATACTCGTTGAGTGTGGCACGGGCTATGCTACCGCCTTTATTGGATATTTCAAGCGTTATATCCTTGTTGGCGAGACGTGTGACTGCGGAGTCGCCCGACAGGAACTTGGCAAATCCCTGGTAACGACTGATGCCGTCGATGTCCGACTTGAGCGTCTTGACAGCCGCAGCCATGACATTGGCAGGGACGCGGTCAAGCTTGCGGCCAAGGATATCCGCCACGGCGACCTGAGTGCCGGCAGCGTTGACCGTGCCGCTTATCGTCCCGTCGCCGGCGACGCTCAGCGAGCTGTTGGCTCCACGGAGCGAACATACATCGCTAACCGTATCGCGGCTGCCGTACTGGCGCACGGTGGCGCGTATATTGACTATCTCATCGGGCGATATGCTGTCAAGAGCCAGCACGGCTACATCCGAAGCCTGCTGCCCCTCCTGTGCCCGCTGCTCGGCGAGCTGACGTTGACGTTCCTGCTCCTCCTTGCTGGGGCTGTTGAGCCACATGAAGCCGATTATGAGCATAGCCATCAATATCAGTCCGCGAAGTGTGTTTTTGTCCATTAATCAGTCTGTATTATTTCTATGTCTGTACTATTCTATTATGGTGTAATCAGGGTATAAAAGCGTCATCATGCCTCGCCGTCACGGTTGGCGGCTTCGTGGTAGTCTATGGCGGCTTTCACGAAGTCCACAAACAGTGGAGCCGGACTAAGTACCGTGCTTGAATATTCCGGATGGTACTGCGTGCCTATGAACCACCGCTTGTCGGGCAGCTCTACCACCTCCACGAGATGCGATGCGGGATTTTCGCCGACACAACGCATACCCGCAGCCTCGAAACGCTCGCGGTAATCGTTGTTGAACTCATAGCGGTGGCGGTGACGCTCCTTGATGTCGGTGGTTCCGTAGGCTTTTGCGGCCTTCGAATCGGCAGCAAGACGGCAGTCATATGCCCCGAGGCGCATCGTGCCACCCATGTTGCTGATATTTTTCTGTTCCTCCATCAAGTCTATGACATTGTCGGGAGTATTGATATTCATCTCCACGGAGTTGGCTTCAGGCAGCCCGAGCACATTGCGGGCAAACTCTATGACCATGCACTGCATACCGAGGCAGATGCCGAAAGTGGGGATGTCATGTTCGCGTGTATATTTGAGAGCCACAAACTTGCCGTCGATGCCGCGCTGGCCGAATCCCGGAGCCACTATCACTCCGTCCAATCCGCGAAGCAGCTCCTCGACATTGCTTTCATTGAGCTTCTCCGAGTGGATGTAGCGCAGGTCGAGCTTGCGGTCGTTGTATGTGGCGGCGTGGAGCAGAGACTCGTTGATGGACTTGTAGGCATCCTGAAGCTCAACATATTTGCCCACCAAACCGATGGTGACGGTCTTCTCGGCTCTGTGGAGCTTGTCGAGGAAATGCAGCCACTGGTGCATGTCCGGCTCGCCGTTGACAGCCACATCCATCTTGCTTAGCACGATTTCGTCGAGATGCTGTTCGTGCATCTTGATAGGCACTTCATATATGCTCGGCACGTCGACCGACTGGATGACGGCATCGGGAGCCACGTTGCAAAACTGCGCTATCTTCTTGCGCATCGCCACCGGCACCTCCCTCTCCGTACGCAGCACCAGCACATCGGGCTGGATACCTACCTCCTGCAGCTGCTTGACGGAGTGCTGCGTCGGCTTGGTCTTCAGTTCCTTGGCGGCGCGTATATACGGCACGTAGGTCAGGTGGATGCACAGCGCGTTGCGTCCGAGCTCCCAGCGGAGCTGGCGCACGCTCTCCAAATAGGGGAGCGACTCTATGTCGCCCACGGTACCGCCGATTTCGGTGATTATGAAGTCGAAATTGCCCGTCAAGCCGAGCAGCTTGACGTTGCGCTTGATTTCGTCGGTGATATGGGGGATGATCTGCACCGTCTTGCCGAGATAGTCACCGCGACGCTCCTTGTCGATGACGCTCTGGTAGATGCGCCCGGTGGTCACGTTGTTGGCGCGGGTCGTGTGGACGTTGGTAAACCGCTCGTAATGCCCCAAGTCCAAGTCGGCCTCGTGGCCGTCGACAGTCACGTAACACTCGCCGTGCTCATAGGGGTTGAGCGTTCCGGGGTCTATGTTGATATAGGGGTCGAACTTCTGTATAGTCACGCGATAGCCGCGGGCCTTGAGCAGACAAGCCAAGGATGACGATATGATGCCTTTGCCTAATGACGACACCACACCGCCGGTCACGAAGATGTATTTGGTTTCCACGTCGGTTTGTATAAGATTTTAACGCACAAAATTACGCAAATTTTTCCATGTCACCAAAACCGCCACGAATCGCCGATTCCAAATCCGCATCCGCAGTCTCCTAAGATCCCTAAGCTACCTAAGCCTCCTATGCTTCCTAAATATTATCCGCCACCCAAACAGGCATATCCGCTGCCGGGCGGCTGGACTATTTTGCATAAACCGATTTTGTTTGGCCAACTTAAAGGAATTTTTTTGTAAATTTGCGCGTATTCAGCATAAAATCCCCTCATTTTCAATAGGCAACAACAATCTAACTAAAAAAGAAATCATGAAGAAATTTTACACCTTACTCGCTGCCATCGGCGCAGTAGCCTCTCTGCAGGCCCAGCAACTCCCCAACGCCGGTTTCGAGGACGACTGGACTTCCTTAAGCCCCTATACGGGTGGGACTACAACCTCCGTCGGCACTACTCCAACCTCATGGACTATCGCCAACGTTGCTGGAGTTAACTTATTCGCATCGAGCTGGCTCGGAACGACTACTGTCGGAGAAAAAACCGACGGTTACGAATCTACCAGTGCCGTGTTACTGAAAAACTCCCCTAATTCCATGGTAAAAACTCAGACAGTCCCAGGGTATATCACCCTTGGCACCACATGGAATACCGCAAACCTTTCAGGAGCAGAGAAGGATGGCGGATCATTTGGCGGAATTGCGCTCGCCTACCGCCCAGATGCCATGCTTTTCGACTACAAGCGCACACTTGCCGAAAACTCAAACGAACAAGCCTCAGTGGTAGCATATCTCTGGACCGGCAGCACTTCACAGGCCAACGTCCCTGTCAATATCGGCCAAACACCCACCACTATAACAATGGTTAACCGTGACCGTAACATCCTTGATATGGAAACCTCAAAAGGTGGTGAGATAACTAAATCTGAAGATTTCACTTTAGTTTCTAAAATCAATTATGCCATACAAGGGACTCAGGATACATGGACATCTTTGGAAATACCGTTTGAATATTTTTCAGACAAAACACCCGAAAAAATCAATGTGATTTTCGGCGCAGGTAATTATTTCTCGACAGAGCCTGAACAAGGCAATGAATTAACAATCGACAATGTCAAGCTGCTCTACTATAGCCGTCTGGCAAGCCTCTCGGTAAACGGCTCTTCCGTTGAGAATTTTGCAACCGACAAGTATGATTACGAGCTGGCATTGGATATGCCTGAATCTGCCGACGAAATCGAAGCCGAAACCATCGGTCAGAGCAAGACAGCCACAACAGACATCACACTCGACCCTGTAAAGAAGCTGGCTGTCATCACGGTCGCCAACGCCCAGGGCGAGGATGCCGACGGCGAGACCCAGCACGTTTACACCCTCCACTTCAACGGAGCTTCGGCCATCAGCGACCTCAGCAGCGATGCCGCCCGGACTTCCGCCCGGTACTACAACCTCCAGGGCCTCAGCGTAAACGCCGACGCACTCGTCCCCGGCCAGACCTACATCAAGGTCTATGGCGGCACCGCCACCAAGTTCGTCGCCCTCTGATCCGCGCATATCCCACAACCATCAAGCAGCCTCCACACCCAGTGGTGGCTGCTTTTTTAGCCCCTCCTGCGCAGCCTATTGCAGCCCTTGCAGGGCTTGTTTTCGATGTCGTTCCATGGTAACGGGGCTTGCGCCCCGCCCTACTGTCCGCCCGCCCCTCCGGGGCTCCGCATATCCCACCGGCCACCACCAGACCGCAATCCGCACGCCCCCTCCGATCCCGCTGATTTTTTAACGCAAACATTTGCAATCAATTAGCGCAAATTGCGTACCTTTGCCCCGACATAATAACACATACAAAACATCACTTATGAAGAAAATCTACGCATCCATCCTATCCTTATTCATAGCCGCATCCGTGCAGGCTATCGCCGCCGACATCCCTGCCAACGCAGTGTGCTATGACGGCTCCACCCCCGGCTCGCTCGTCATCGATATGGGCACTGGCGATATTACAGATGGCCAAGGCACCGGCAATGTCTACATCACCCCTGTGAGCGACGGGCTGGTCGACTTCCTGCTCCCCGACCTCACATTACCCGGCTTGGGAACTCTCGGCGATATTGAGCTTACAAATGTAACCACTACAACCGAAGCCGACGGTACCGTGGTTTACAACGCCACCGTTGAAGACATGTCGCTGCTGGGCGGTGCCATACCCATACACGCAAAAGTGGTTCTTGCAAATGGCGACGGAAAGAGCTGCACCACCGACGCTGCCGGCAATGCCCACTTCAACATCGATGTGATATGGTACATGGACTATCCCGCCAACACACAGGAAATGCCAATCTATGTGACTTTCAAAGGCAAGCAGACTTCTCTCGGCTTCAGCGACATCGCCACCGACGACACAGCTGCCCCCGAATACTTCGACCTGCAGGGCAACACCGTCAATGCCGACGCACTCGTCCCCGGCCAGACCTACATCAAGCGCCAGAACGGCACCGCTATCAAGTTCGTCGCCCTCTGATCCACGCATTTTCAACCCATACGAATCAGGCTCCACATGGCATGTGGAGCCTGATTCGTTTTTTAGGGCTTGCGCACATGTCGGTCGGCTGCACCAAGGTTGAAGTGACCCCAAAAAGTTGGACAGGTTAAACACTATCCATTTAATGAAAGAGTTCGGTATTGT
>CALUMU010000022.1 GCA_944321825.1 Candidatus Amulumruptor caecigallinarius | reverse complement strand
TTTCTGCAAATTTACGCTCTTGGAACCATATAAACAACTGTACTACAATATTTTAATTTATAGAACTCCTCTTAATTTTCCCATGAATCAGACAGTCATCTAATGAGTCCCGCTTGTGTACCAGCAAATCCGCGCTATCATGCCCACATCGATGCCTGTGCGTCTTATACCAGCGTTTGTGTGATTTTTTTGTGAGGTATTTTTAGCAGCCGGTTGAGTTTATTTTGTGGCTTTTATTTTGGACAGGGCGACCGTCGGCATCTAATTTTGCAGCAGATGCTTTTAATCTATTTTATCTAATTTGCGTAGACAAAATTTTCAGCTCTAAAATCAGAGCCTTTGTCACAACCTATTAATTAAATACCATAAACCGTCATGAAACAAATTTTACTTCTCTCCGCATCCGCACTGCTGGCTGCATCTTCTGCATTGGCACAAGACTACATCAAATCCGCTCCCGAAGGGGGATTCAAGGTCGCCGACGGCAAAGATTACATCGTATTGTACGCACCCCAGAACGTATTAGATGCCATGGGGTCAAAGGTAATCACCGACAACAACCTCGACGAGACCAAAAACGACAACTATCTCGAATATTGGGTGACAGACTGGGACAAAAAGGCTCTCACTCTCTACAACGTGCCTGAAGAAGGAGGCATAAACTCGTTCGGCGGTGACGAATACATCAATGCGACACCCCTCTATGAGTGGGGTACTGGGGTATTCATGTCAGTCAACAAACCATACGACCTCTCCAAGGTGACCGACAAGCACCACCTGCACATCGGCCTGCGCGACTTCGGCTCGGCTCCCTCGAAGTACCAGCTCTCTATCGGATCGCAGGCTACCATAAAAACCAACGGGTTCCAGATTCAGGTCGGCATTGACAAAGGAGCTGCCGACGGCGATTTCGTAGGTGTAGGTTCGCTTCCCAACGGCAACGACGGCAAATGGTACTACTTAGACATCCCCGTAGCCGACCTCGTGGATCCTAACGGCGACTTCGGTTTTGAATATGACTTCTCAGCACCTATCAACGACGGCGTATTTGCATTCTCTTTCAAAGACCCCGTCTGCTCCACCGCCACACAGAGCGGTCCCGAACCCGGTGAGGACGTGTACTCGTATGAAGTCACCAAGCTCGGCTCTGCGCTTTCAATCGACCACGTATTCTTCTATGTACCTGACAGCGACAGCGCCATCGACGACCTGTCTGTCGACGGCAGCGACTCCGACATGCCGGCTGTATATTATGACCTCAGCGGCCGTCAGGTGGCCGATCCGACCATCCCAGGCATCTACATCCTCAAGCGCGGCAGCGAATCGACAAAAGTGCTGGTAAAATAATCTAATCATATTTTCCTTGTCAAGGTAGTCAATACGACTATAATCGGATGATTGACTGTCCTGATCCAATTCTTTGTTAACCAATACCATAAGCGACTGCTCAAATTACATCGAAATAATTTTATGAGGCTGTGACTCGGTTCGAACCGGCACAGCCCCATAAAAGAGCAGTTAGAGTAACCTGATGTCCATTTTTATTTGAACAGCTACTTATCATGAAAACACATCTTAAACACTTATTTGCATCAATGTTTGCGGCCGCATCGGTTCTCACCGGTGCAGCCCAGGGCATTGACACCGCGCCTGAAGGCTACACCCTGCGCTGGAGCGATGAGTTCAACAGCCCGACTCTCAACGAAGCCATCTGGAACATCGAAGTCAACGGCAACGGAGGAGGCAACCAGGAGCTCCAGTACTACCGCCGCGAGAACGTCTCGATGGGAGTGGACCCCACGACAGGCGAAAACTGCCTCGTGCTGACCGCACGCCGCGAAAACTTCAGCGGCCGCAGCTTCACTTCCGGGCGCGTCACATCGCAAAACAAGGCCGCGTTCAAACACGGCATCATCCAAGCGCGCATCAAATTCCCCAATACAGCCAACGGACTGTGGCCCGCCTACTGGATGATGGGCAACGACATGAACCGTTACGGCTGGCCCCGCTGCGGAGAGATGGATATCGTAGAACTCGGACATGCCAACGGCATCGCCAACGGCACACAGAACCGCTACTTCGGCGGCACACTCCACTATGGTCCGAATGCCACCAACGAAGGCCATCAGTATATTTCGCAGGAATATCTCGCCCCGGAGGACAACCCCATCACCGGCAACGACTACCACATCATCACCGTAGAGTGGGACAACAACAACCTCTACATGTACTATGACCTGCAGAGCTACACAGCGGCCAACAAGCGTAAGGCACGCTACTTCTCTCTCGCTGTGCCATACGAAGATGGCGAATACTCCGTAGGCCACTATTTCCAGAAGCCGTTCTTCTTCCTGTTCAACCTCGCAGTTGGCGGCACATATCCGTCGATCTTCGACCCGGCCGGCATCACGGTCCTTCCCAATGCCGGAGATGAGGCGAAAATGTACATCGACTGGGTGCGCGTATATCAGAAGGACGATGATGCCGACGCCCAGTACACATATGTCGATGAAAATGGCGACACCATCACAAATATAGAAGAGGAACCCGAACCCGAACCGGGTCCCGACACCGAGACCCCTCTGAGCAGCTTCGCCACAAAGGCCCTCGACGAGAACGGCCAGACCACATTCGACTTCGACGATGTCAGCGACGTTGTCCTCATCAGCACCAGCCAGGGTGTGACAGGCCATTTCCAGGCAGCCGGAGCAAATGTCATCGACCTCAACGTCAATGACCAGAACCGCAACCTCTACATCTGGGAAAACACCTACGTGCCTACAGTGCGAACCAACGGCGTAAACTCTTTCGGCTGGGAAGAAGGCTATACACGCTACAATGTAGCCACAGTAGGCTGGTCAGGACTCGGCTTCAATATCGCCGACGAAGACCTCTCTATGGTAGATGACACCTATTGGCTCCACTTCGCCATGCGCGGTACCGACCAGGATGTACACACATCCCACGAGGTGTATTTAGCCGATGCCAAATTCATCATCGGCAACAGCAACGGCTCGCTCGCAAGCCTCGGCGACTTCCCCCGTGACGGCGAGTGGTACTATTTCGACATCCCTCTGAGTGCGCTGGAGCAGTTCTACACACCCGTTTTAGGCAACAATCCTGCGCAGTTCAACAACAACATCATCTCGTTTCTCAGCGGAGGCCTCGTAGATGCCGAGCTCTGCTACGACAACATATTCCTTTACAAAAGCAAGTCCAAGGAAATCCCCACCTATACCGACACCGAAACAACTGTCGGCAAATACGGCTACAAAAGCCTCGATGAATCCGGATCTCCTGTATTCTCATTCGATGGCGTGACCGACGTGGTGCCTTTAGTGCTGTCACAGGACACATGGGAATCCCTGACCGCAGGCGGCACATATGGCGACGACTCGCTGGTCAAGGCCGAATCCGACAACTCGGAGCAGGCAGGCCGCAATAACTTCTTCATCTGGGGCGATCCTCAGACCATGGGAGTAAAGCAGGTGACCGACACCCCCAACTCTTTCGGACGCATCCCCTATGGCGGATTCCCCGCCTATACATCAATGACCGACGGCATCACTTGGAACGGCGCAGGCTGGGCTTCCATAGCCGGACAGGGCATGACCCCCGAACCCAAGGATCTGTCGATGATCGATGACACATACCGTCTGCATTTCTCTGTACGTTCGGATGCTGCCGTAAGCCACATCCCTGTGATGATACGTCTTGGCGGCACCACCGCAGACGCTACCATAGTATTGGGTAAATATGCCTCGCTGCCGATTATCGGCGACTTCCCCCGCGACGGCGAGTGGTACAGCTTCGATATACCTGTGTCCGAGCTGAAAAAATACGGCCAGCTCTGGAGCAACGCCCCCGCCAACGGCGGCCTTGAAGCATACACGGACTATGCCCTCTGCATCTACACCGACAAGACTTTCTACAACAACAGCTATTTCTCCATCGACAACGTGTTCTTCTACAAGACAGACGACGAGACTCCCGATGTAGACCCGCTCGGCGAATACACCACCAAGAGCCTTGACGACAGCGGCAACAGCTACTTCGACCTGGCCGACAAAGAGTACATCCTCATTGCTACCAACGGATCCGTCACAGGACAGATGCAGGCCATTGACCCTGACTGCATAATCGCTGATTACCGCGACGGTGTCGGAGGCTCGCACTTCTACAACTGGGGCGACGGAAACACATACACTCCTGGCGAGCAGTCACAGACCGTCCCCGACTCGTTCGGCGGTGACGAAGGCTGGATCGACCTCGTGACCAATGGCGGCTGGACCGGAGCCGGATTCATCACCGACAACGGCGCCGACCTCTCAGCTCTCGAGACAGGCGACTGGTATCTGCACTTCTCCATGCGCGGCATTGACCAGTGCTCTCACCAGATCACCCTCGGAGCGGCCAAATTCACCATAGGAAGCACTATCTTCGGCGAAGGAGCTCCCGTCCTCGGCAATTATGCCCGTGACGGAGAATGGTACAGCTTCGACATACCCTACCAGGTACTTAAGTCGCTCACTACAGATGTGTTCCCGTCATCACACGGTGGCATATCCAAATATACCGACAACATCATGACCCTTATGAGCGGCGGCGGTTTCGGCGATGAGATACAGATCGACAATATCTTCCTCTTCCGCAACAAGACATCTCTCGACTCTGAGGATGTGTGGAACGATGAGAGCGCCGAACCAGCCGAAGAGCTAATACTCGGCATCTATGACATGATGGGCCGTCAGGTATCATCGATGGATGAACCCGGTATCTACATAGTCCGGACTAACCAAGGTTCTCGAAAAGTTTTGATAAGATAAGTAAGATAAGGATTGTTTCTCGCAGGTCACGCACAAAGTATTTGTGCTCTCACAAAAATACTTGATGCGTGACCTGCATTTTTCTCCACAAATTATCAATTCTACCACCAAAACCAGTGAAACGGACTTTTTTCATAATAATAAGTATCACACTGTCAGCGGCAGTGTGCATCAACGCACAGTCACGCAGCGACAAGCGCGGCATCGGCTGGGACGAGAAAAACCAGCCGCTCACCCGGCACCACATGGAGCAGCTGCAAGGCGGCGTGGCGTGGGTCTACAACTGGGGCAACGCTCCCAAGAACCCCGACCTCTACTCCGCCTCGACGATGCACTTCGCCCCTATGTGCTGGAACAGCTATTATAATGCCAATGCCATACGCAGCTACATAGACAGCCACCCCGAGACACGCTATCTCCTCGGATTCAACGAACCCAACTTCTCTGCCCAGGCCAATATGACCCCGGCTGCCGCCGCCGCCGCATGGCCGGCAGTGGAGAAGATAGCCGCCGATTACGGCCTTACCCTCGTGGCTCCGGCTCTCAATTTCACCGGCGAATATGTCGGCGGACGTATGTGGAGCCCTTACGAGTGGCTCGACGAGTTTTTCCGCCTATACCCCACGGCAAAAGCCGACTGCCTGTCCCTGCACTGCTATATGAACTGGTACAGCGCCAACACATGGTTCGCCACCGAATATTTCTACGTCGACCTCTACGACCCCACCAACGATGCCTATGGACGCTATCCTAATCTGGTAAAGTTTCTCGACGGCTACAAGGAGGCCAACGGACACTTTCCGCGCATGATGCTGACGGAATTTTGTTCGTGGGAAAACGACGGCACCATCACAGGCGTAGATTTCCAAATCGACCAGATGACACAGAAGTTGCAGAAATTGGAGCAAAGCGACCTCGTCGAGGGCTATGCATGGTTTATGGCAAATGCCGACGGCGGAGCCTCAGCCTATCCCTACATGAGCATATTCAACACCAATACTGCCACAAGTACACTCTCCGACCTTGGCAAGGTGTATGTCAACATGTCGTCGTTTGACACCGGCAAGTTCTATACCCCCTCGGAGACGATTCTTGCCAAGGACTATGTCGATGCGACTACCGATAACCAGATTGTCCGGCTCCGGCCCAACACCGACTCCGGCTCCGCATCTCCGCTACAGTTGGAGATGACCCCCTCGGCTTGGACCGAATACCAGCTGTCCGTGCCGCATGAAGGCCAGTACCGTATCACCTTGCGGCTCAAAGCGGCCGATGCCGGCAAAGGGAATTTCTATCTTGACGGCAAGCGCAACTGCTCGTTCCAATACCCGTCGACATCCGGCGGGTGGACGGAAGTTTCGTTTCTTGCCACTCTCACGCAGGGCGAACACAATGTGATGCTCTACAATGCTTCAACGACCTCTTTCTACATCAACCAGTGGCATTACGAGCTCGAATCGGGTGACATCGGCGATGTCGCGGGCGACGGTGACGCTTCCGTCCCGTATGACGTGTACGACATATCCGGCATCCATCTCGGCTCGGTCAATTCGTTGGCCGGGCTCTCTCTCCCTCACGGCATATACATCCTCCGCAGAGGCTCCGAAGCCATGAAAATCCGCCTCTGATCCAATATAAGAGGACGCACGAGCCGTGCGTCCCTACCCGTCATTAATGGCCTTAATGACTCTAAGATACTTTATTTAATCTCTAACCTTTCTTGTTTAACCTAAAAACATCTGCTATGAAAAAATTTACAACAATCACCACGGCGTTGGCTTTGGCATTGTCGTCATTGACGGCCGGTGCAGTCAACTACGTCGTGTGGTCAGGCGATGACCTCAAAGAGGGAGAAACCCAGATTCCAACTAAATGGGAAGAATGGTGGGGCATGTCATTCGCTGCCACCGATGACATAAATTCTGCCGAAGGAAAAGCAATGAAATTCACATGCACCACATCCGGCACCTGCTCCATGGGCATCTATCAATCATCCGATGAGTTCGACAATAAGGTTTTGTCAGACCTCGACCTTGTATTTACTGCAAAAGCCGAAGGCAGTGCCGACTACTCTGTTCGCCTTACCGCAACAAATGCCGCCGGTGATAAGCTCTCGCCCGAAAACGATGCCACATTTACTGTCGCATCCGATGGACAGTACCATGAAATCCGCCTGAACATCAAGTCGGACTTCCCTGATGTCTACAATTTGTGGCAGTCCAATCCCAAAGGTTACGTATTCAGCCTGATTGCCGACAACAAGGCTGATGCCGTACTCTACCTCTACGACATCCACTATGAGGCTGCTATCGAGATGCCGGCGATTACTGCCGAAGTCTCCAACGTGACCACCACTTCAGCCGACATCGTTTATGCTGTCACGTTCCCGGATGGCTACACCAACACATCTGTGACAGTCAACGACGAACCGGCAGAGACTTCTGCCACCCTCAACCTTGCCGGACTTTCACCCAAGACGAAGTACACCTACACCATCGTCGCCAAGGGCGAGTTAGACGGCAAAGAATACTCGACCGAAAAGGTGGTGACATTCACTACCGCCCGCGAAGAGGGTGACAACCCCGTATGGTACGGCGAAACCGACATCGAAGGATTCCACGCCATCTACAACATCACCTGGAATCCCGACAAGACCCTGACCGTCAACACCACCCTTGAGACCGAAAACGAGACTCCCGCCGGTGACCGCAACTTCCATATATATATCAACGGTAACGAGTGGCTCAAACTGTACGACGAAGACGAGGACGGCATCCTTTCGGGTACTACTACCAGCACTTTTGAAGAGGGCACGGTAATCACATGGGAGTGGTACATGCCCTATGCTGGCGGTGTCTACCAACAGACCAACCAATACACCGTAGGCTCTGAAAACGAACCCATCGTTATCGTCCCTGCTCCCCGCATCTCTGCATCCTCGCAGAATGTAACCTACAATTCGGCAGAAATAGCTTACGAACTCACAATCCCCGATGAGCTGAAAGAAGCCGAAGTCAAGGTTTTCTATCAGGCAGCCGGAGGCGAAGCCTTGGTTGCAGAAGCTTCACCCATCGCTCTGACCGGCCTCGAGGAAAACACCCAGTACACATATGATGTTTATGCTGTTGCCACACTCGGCGAAGAAACCTTCGAAAGCAAGCACGTAGAGGTGTCGTTCAAAACCCCACGCGAAAACGCAGTCGACCTCGTGTATGCTGATTACACCAAGGCCGAGTTTAAAAACGCATGGCTCGTCGGCGAAAATCCCGATACCGACCGCCGCACCATGTACTTCTCCTTCCCCTGGAGCGTCACCTACAAGACTGACGGAACAGCCCTCTATCAAGTGGACCTCAGCCAGGCCGCCGATGTCGTGGGTCTCAATCCCCAGATATGGAGTGGCGACTTCCGTCAGCTGACCAAAAACGAGGAAACCGGCCTGTATGAATACAACTTCGGCCAGCAGACCGAAGGCGCAACAGTCGAGATCTCCCATTACTTCGCTTATGACGGAGGACAATATGACTTCCGCACACCTTACGTCACATTCGGCCAGGAACAGGAAGCCCCCACACTCGGCGAGGCAGCGAACCTTACCCTGACAGCCAGCAAAGAGAACGTCATGGTCAATGAGAATGTCGTCATCTCCGCTGTGGCAACCGATGCTGCCGGCTACTATCTCCCTGTCACCGAAGTTGAATATCAGATACCCGACGGCGTAGAGCGCGACGGAATCCATGTCAAGCTCACCCAGAAAGGCTCTTATACCATCACAGCCACAGCCAACGAGCTGTCTGCGTCTGTCACTCTCACTGCCATAGCAAGCGAGGACGCTGAGAATGTAGCAGCCGGTGTAATCGGCACAACCGACGAAGAGTATGTAATCGAAAACACCAAGGCTGAAAACGCCACCGACGGCGACGAAAGCACCGAGCTGCGCTGGGGCTGCGGCGAGACTGAGGAACACTATCTGATTCTCGACCTTACCGGTTCCAACCCCAACGGATACTATATCGAAGCTGTCGACGTGCTGTTTGAAGGAGCATACGCTTCAGAGTTCTCTGTAACTCTCTCAAATACCAATCCCCTGTCAGCCATCAGCTCGCAGGCCGACGATGCAGAAGATGTTGTCTTCACCAACACCGAAGCCACCACACACCACATCTTCACACAGCAGCCTACAGCCATGCACAAATATGTCACCCTCCGCACCACGAAGGCTCTCAACACAGGCTGGGGCATCAAGCTCAAAGAGATCCGCGTCTACGGCACCACGACCCAAGCCTCATCAAGCGATGACATCAACGCCGAAAGCGCATCAGCCACCGAGCAAAGTGCCGAAGGTATCTACGACCTCAACGGCAACCGCGTTTACGTGACCGTCCCCGGACAAATCTACATCATCGACGGCAAGAAAGTCCTCGTAAAATAAGTTAGCCCCCTCTCTCGTTGAGGACTCTCTCAACGGAGATTGAAACATAAAGAATCCATCCGGCTCCACGTCGGATGGATTCTTTATGTTTTTTAAGCAAATTCATCATATTTTAAGCGTCAGCCACCTATTGTATTTCCACAGATTCATCCTATCTTTGTTATAGTACATTATTACATCAATCTGTATATCACTTATCTTATCTTTATGGAACAAAGAATGAAAAACTTACTGATGCTGGTGGCTTTGGGCGCGCCTATGACGATGCTCGCCGAGCAGGTTACCAGTCCTGATGGAGCCATCGTGGTCGACGTGACCGTCGCCGAGGGCGGTGTGCCCACTTATAAGGTAGACTACAAAGGCAAGACCGTTGTCAATCCGTCACGGCTCGGCTTCACCCTCGCAAGCGAGAGCAGCCGGCGAGATTTCAGCGCGGACGCAGTCAAGACCTCTGCCGATGCGCTCCAGATGACGAGCGGATTTGCTATCACCGACATCCAGCGCGGCGCAATCGACGAGACCTGGGCACCAGTATGGGGCGAAGAGGACTCTATCCGCTGCAACTACAACGAAATGGCACTACGGCTCACCCAGACCGACCTCGACCGCTACATGATAGTGCGTTTCCGCGTGTTTAACGACGGTCTCGGCTTCCGCTACGAGTTCCCGGCGCAGCCCCACATGACCTATTTCGTCATCAAGGAGGAGAACACCCAGTTTGCCATGACCGGCGACCACTGGGCATACTGGATTCCGGGCGACTACGACACCCAGGAATACAACTACACCAAAAGCCGCCTGAGCCATATACGCGACTCATACGAGCAGCACAAGAAAGAGAGCGCGGCCAATGCATCTTCTACCTTGTTCTCCCCTACCGGCGTACAGACCTCCCTCCAGATCAAAACCGACGACGGCATATACCTCAACATCCACGAGGCAGGAGTGAAGGACTACCCTACCATGCACCTCAACCTCGATGAAGCCACCAAGACATTTACCGCCCACCTGACTCCCGACGCGACGGGCATGAAGGGCTACATGCAGACCCCCGAAATGACCCCCTGGCGCACAATCATGGTGGTCGACGATGCCCGCGACATACTCGCGTCGCGTCTCATCCTCAACCTCAACGAGCCCACGGCATATGAGGACACATCATGGATAAAGCCTGTGAAATATATAGGCGTATGGTGGGAGATGATTGCCGGCAAGGGCGACTGGTCATATACCAACGACCTCGCATCGATCAAGCTCGGACAGACCGACTACACCAAGACCCGCCCCCACGGACACCACTCCGCCAACACCGAGAACGTCAAGCGTTACATCGACTTCGCTGCCGAACACGGCTTCGACCAAGTGCTCGTCGAGGGCTGGAACGAAGGCTGGGAGGACTGGATAGGCAACTCCAAGGACTATGTGTTCGACTTCGTCACCCCCTACCCCGACTTCGACCTCAAGGGCCTCAATGAATATGCCAAGTCAAAGGGTGTACGCCTGATGATGCACCACGAGACTTCAGGCTCTACCCGCAACTACGAACGCCACCTCCCGGCGGCTTACAAGCTGATGAACGATCTTGGCTACAACTCGGTCAAGAGCGGCTACGTCGGCAACATCATCCCGCGTGGCGAGACGCACTACAGCCAGTGGAGCAACAACCACTACCTCTATGCAGTCACCGAAGCTGCCAAACATAAAATCATGGTCAACGCCCACGAAGCGAGCCGTCCGACAGGTCTATGCCGCACATACCCCAACCTCATCGGCAACGAGAGCGCACGAGGCACCGAATACCAGGCCATGGGAGGCAATGCCAAGTGGCACACCTCCATACTCCCCTTCACCCGTCTGCAGGGCGGCCCGATGGACTATACCCCCGGTATCTTCGAGTTTGACCTCTCCACATTCACACGCAGCAACAACTCCAAGATTGCTTCGACCATCCCCGGACAGCTCGCCCTCTACGTGACCATGTACAGCCCCTTACAGATGGCTTGCGACCTCCCCGAGCACTACGCCCGCCACATGGATGCATTCCAGTTCATCAAGGATGTGCCTGTCGAGTGGGAGAAGTCGGTATATCTCGAAGCCGAGCCGATGGAGTACGTAACTGTGGCCCGCAAGGACAAGAACAGCGACGAATGGTATGTAGGCTCCACCGCCGGCACAGCCGACCGTGACAGCAAGATTTCGCTGTCGTTCCTCGACCCGGGTCGCAAATATACAGCCACCATCTACGCCGAGGCTCCAGATGCCAACACCGTCGACGGCCAGACTCGCTACAAAATCACAAACAAGACCGTCACCAACAAGACGACCCTCAAGCTCCACGCCCTCGCCGGCGGAGGCTACGCCATCAGCATCAAACCCCTCAAGTAACACCCACTCGAGGAAATCCGCTCCCAGGTTTCCTTCCTTAACAGATATCGATAGCCGCAGGACTCAGTCCCTGCGGCTATCGTCTTTCATCGCTACGCGATGTTTTGGGGTGGGTATGATGGCATATCAGCATTGCAGCCATCGCGTAATGAATAAGCGGATAACGCTAAATTTAAATCGAATACCTATAAGTTATATAAAAAGTCGTAAATTTGCGACTAACTTAGTGGCAGATACAACCGCGTCTGCATACATAACCCTTACAGCTTATCATCACTATACATATGGAACGCAAGGTCAGAGTGCGATTTGCACCGTCACCCACAGGCCCGCTGCATATCGGCGGTGTCCGTACAGCATTGTTCAACTACCTCTATGCCCGACGGATGGGTGGCGAAATGGTGCTCCGTATCGAGGATACCGACAGCAAACGCTTTGTCCCCGGTGCCGAGGACTATATATGCGAGGCTCTCGACTGGCTCGGCATACATTTTGATGAAGGTGTGAAGCAAGGAGGCCCCCACGGCCCGTACCGCCAGAGCGAACGCCGCGACATCTACCGCCGCTATGTCAAGCAGCTCCTTGACGACGGCAAGGCATACATCGCATTCGACACCCCAGAGGAGTTGGAGGCAGCCCGCCAGGCCACGCCCAATTTCCAGTACGATGCCGCCACGCGTGTCAACATGCGCAACTCCATCACTCTCGGCGACGAGGAGACACAGCGTCTCGTCGATGCCGGAGAAACCTACGTGGTGCGCTTCAAAATAGAACCCGACCGCGATGTGGAGGTCAACGACCTGTTGCGCGGCAAGGTGGTAATCAACTCCAATATCCTTGACGACAAGGTGCTGTACAAGAGTGCCGACGACCTCCCCACATACCATCTCGCCAACATAGTCGACGATCACCTGATGGAGATAACCCACGTGATCCGTGGCGAGGAATGGCTTCCGTCCGCCCCCCTCCATGTGCTGCTCTATGAAGCCTTCGGGTGGGCGGATACACGTCCTGACTTCGTGCATCTCCCCCTGCTGCTCAAGCCTGACGGCAAGGGCAAACTCTCCAAGCGCGACGGCGACCGCCTCGGATTCCCGGTGTTCCCGCTCGACTGGCACGACCCCAAGACAGGCGAACTGTCCAAGGGCTACCGCGAAGCCGGCTATCTGCCTGAAGCTGTGGTCAATTTCCTTGCCCTGCTCGGCTGGAATCCCGGCGACGACACCGAAATCATGTCGATGGACGAGCTTATCAGCCGGTTCGGCTTCGACCGCTGCTCACGTAGCGGAGCCAAGTTCGACTACGAAAAGGGCAAATGGTTCAACCACAAGTACCTCCAGGAACTTTCGGATAGCCAGTTGGCTGACTTGTTCAAGCCGGTGCTTGCCGATGCAGGTGTCGATATAGGCCGCTTCAGCGACGATTACATCGCCAAGGCTGTCGGCATGGTCAAGGGACGTATCAACTTCGTCAAGGATCTCCTCTCACAGGCCGGCTTCTTCTTCACTGCCCCCGACAGCTATGCCCCTAAAGATATCAAGAAGCGTTGGAGCGAAGACACCCCACGCATCATGGGCGAGCTGATAGAAGTGCTGCGCGGTCTCCCCTCGTGGAAGAGTGCCGATGCCGAGCCGGTGGTGCTCGGCTGGATTACCGATAACGGCTATCATATGGGCAACGTCATGAACGCATTCCGCCTCGCCGTTGTCGGCGAATGTAAAGGGCCCCACATGTTTGACATAACCGAGCTTATGGGACCTGATGAGACCATCAGCCGTATCGAGAGGGCGATAGAGCGCATCAAACCCGGCGAATGATGAATCCGCTTTACAACGCGTCCATAGCCCTCCTCCGTGGCGGCATAAAGCTATCCAAAGGATTTAATGCCAAATCGCGCAGGATGCTTGAAGGCCACAAGGAGACGTTTGCGCGTCTTCGCAAGGCTCTTGAGGGCAACGAGTCGCCGGTGATGTGGATCCATGCCGCATCGTTGGGCGAATTTGAGCAGGGCCGTCCGATGATCGAGATGGTCAAGCGGGAGCATCCTGACTGGAAGGTGGTGTTGAGCTTCTTCTCTCCGTCGGGCTATGAAGTGAGGAAAAATTTCCCGTTGGCCGATGTCGTGGTCTATCTGCCGTTCGACACCCCTGCCAACGCGCGCCGCTTCGTGGACGCGGTCAGGCCGTCGGTGGCTGTATTCGTCAAATATGAGTTCTGGGGCAACTATCTGAGCGCGCTGAAGCGTCGCGGCATCCCCATTTACATAATCTCGGCGATTTTCCGCCCGTCGCAGGTATTCTTCAAGCCGTGGGGTGGCACTTTCCGCCGTATGCTCCGATGTTTCACCCACCTTTATGTACAGGATGAGGCATCTCGTAAGCTCCTGTCGGGCATCGGCGTGACCAATGTCACCGTAGCTGGCGACACACGCTTTGACCGTGTAGCGGATGTACGCTCGTCGAAGTGCAAGATAGAGTGGATTCCACGAGCCATGGAACATGCCTCGATGCGGTTTATCGCCGGAAGTTCGTGGCCTGCCGACGAGGAGGTCTATGCCGACTGGCTCAATGCCCGCAGGGATGTCAAATTTATCATTGCTCCGCACGAGTTCGACGATGTGAGGTTGGCGCAGCTTAAAGCGCATTTCCCCGGGCGTAACGTAATGCTGCTGTCGGAGTGGCAGCAGGCCGGATGCCCGGCGAACATCGAGGGGCTGATAGTCGATAGTTTCGGCCACCTCAGCAGTCTCTACCGTTATGCCGATGTGGCATATATCGGGGGCGGATTCGGCACCGGCATACATAATGTCAACGAGGCGGCTGTCTACGGCATACCCGTGGTTTTCGGTCCCCGGCACCATAAGTTCCGCGAAGCGTCGGGACTGATAAAATGCGGAGGGGGCATTTCTGTAGCAAGTGTAAAGGAGTTTGACGACGTGATGGACGGTTTCCTTACCGATCCGGCTTCATTGAAGAAGGCCGGAGAAGCAGCCGGACGTTATATCCACGAAAACCTCGGCGCGACCCGGCGCATATACGACAGCATCTTCAATAAGAAAAACTTATAAGATTTATAAGACTCATACGACTTACCAATAATTTAATACATATGATTAAGGCAGGCATAGTGGAAGGCACCGGCTACAAGGCCGGCGAATTGATACGATTGCTTCTCAACCATCCCGATGTGCAGCTTATGTGGGTCAGCGCGGAGGGGCGTGAAGGCGTACCAGTGAGCCGCCTACATCGTGGGCTCACTGGTGATACGGACTTGCGCACCACCGACCGTGGCGACCTCAGCGTGGTCAATGTGGTGTTTCTCTGCCATCCTGACGGTAATACCGCTTCATGGCTCGCCGAAAATGCTCCGGGCGACGATGTATGTGTCATCGACCTGTCGGCCGATTACCGTATCGCCGACAAGGAGGAAGATAACCACGGTCTGGTCTATGGCATACCCGAGTATAACCGCAAGCCGCTGGTTCGTGGTGCCAAGAGGGCTGTATGCCCCGGAGAGCTGGCCATGGCTTTGGAGCTGTCGCTGCTGCCGCTTGCCAAGCATCTGATGCTCAACTCCGACATCCACACCACCGCCGTCATAGGCAGCTCGGGTGCCGGCGAAAGCCTCAACGAGGATGTGCACACCATGCGTGCCGACAATATCAGCCCGTCGGCGTTGCTCGCCCACGACGACATAGCCGAGGTGGCATGTCTGCTCGGGGAGCTGCAGACCAGTTTCAAGTCCGACATACATGTGGTAGGGCTTAACGGACCGTTTTCACGCGGACTGATAGCTGTCACTTACCTTGACTGTGCCGTGGGCATAGAGGAGCTGCGGCGCATATATGAGGAGTATTACGACGACCATAATTTCACTTTCATATCCGATGTGCGTCCCGACCTCAAGGACGTTGTCAACACCAACAAGTGTTTGCTCCACTTGCAGAAGGTGGGTGACGAATTGGTCATAGTCGCCGTGATTGACAATCTGCTGAAAGGTTCGGCCGGCAATGCCGTCCATGTGATGAACCTCCTTTTCGGCCTTCAGGAGCAGACAGGGCTTAAGCTCAAAGCCTCTGCTTTATAATGTCAGAGTGTTAATTTCAGCCACTCTCCTTACTCCCGATGCACTCGCATGCGATAATGGAAAGCCAGTTGTTGCTACGGCTTGACAACGGTCTGAGGGTGGCATACGTATGCCGTCCCGGAGCCAAGGTGGACTATCTGGCTCTGAGCGTCAATGTGGGCAGCCGTGACGATGCCCCAGGATATGAAGGGCTGGCGCATTTTGTAGAGCATACCATATTCAAGGGGACAGACATGCACCGTTCGTCATACATCATCAACCGCATGGAGGCTGTAGGCGGCGAACTCAATGCCTATACGACCAAAGAGGAGACAGTGGTCTATACGGTAGCCCCTGCGGGCAGTCTGCGCCGTTCGGTGGACTTGCTCTACGAACTGATAGCCCACTCGACGTTTCCGCAAGCCGAAATCGACCGCGAGCGCGAAGTGGTGCTTGACGAGATAGCAAGCTATCTCGACAGCCCGGCTGACGCTGTGGTTGACAATTTCGAGGACATGATGTTTCCCTCCAACGGCATAGGGCATAACATCTTGGGGACAAAAGAGAGCGTCATGGGGCTGTCGGGCGACATATGCCGGCAGTATCTCAAACGGTATTTCGTGCCGTCAAATATGGTCGTGGTCTATGCCGGACCGTCATCTTCCGACGACGTGATGCGGCTTCTGTCGCGCACATTCGCCCGGCTCGACCATCCGCTCCCTGAGCTGCGCCGCGTCCGTCCTGAGCCGCCGTTAAGGGTGTTGGACGAGGTTGACGATATGGGGCTGCACCAGTCGCATACGGTGGCTGGGGCGGTTATCCCGGGCGCAAAGAGTCCGGAGCGTCATGCGTTGTCGCTGCTATCCAATATATTAGGTGGTCCGGGGATGAACTCGCTGCTCAATGTGGAGCTGCGCGAGAAGCGCGGGCTGGTCTATTCGGTCGACTGCGCCATGTCGATGTTTGGCGACTGCGGTCTGATGGAGATATATTTCGGTTGCGATGATGAGGACACTGCGCGATGTCTGCGCCGCATAAAGGCGGTCATAACCCGCGTATGTGACGGATACATCACTCCGGCGCGTTTGGCAAAAGCCAAGAGGCAGTATCTCGGACAGCTCATCGTCGGTAATGAAAATGTCGAGGCGCGTATGCTTGCCTTGGGACGGTATGTGACCCTTTTCGACTCGCTCCCGGAGCCGCGTCTCACCATTGAAGCCATCCAGTCGCTTTCCGCCGACGATATAGCGCGGGCAGCGTCATATCTTGCTGCCGACCGTCTTTGCCGTCTGACTTTGCGATAACTTTACCTGCTCCAGACATGTTTGACAAAATCCGCAACAAAATCAGCAATATACTTCGTTGTTTCTTTGCCCCGGTGGCTGAAAATCCGCTGTTTTTCATAGCCATTGTCGTTTTCAGCATAGCGTGTGTGGTCACGGAAGCCATCGCCATAGGCAATTTCAGGAAGTGGATTACAATCTATGTCGTCATGCAAAGCTCCCTGTGGGCCTACATGCTCTCTTGGGTGGTGTACCGCTGGGATAAGGTCTGGCTAAAGGCTGTCATAACGAGCCTGTGGGGGCTTGCCGCATTGGTGGAGATGGTGCATTACGCCCTGATAGAGCATCCCGTGGATGTACAGTCGGTGTCATTGATGCTCGACACCAATCCTCGGGAAGTCGAGGGCTTTTTCAAGCAGTTTTTCACTCCGTGGGTGATTGCGGGGACTGTGGCGGGGCTGCTTGCTGTCGCCGCTGTCTCAGTGGCGGTAGGGCTATCTAAATTGAAGATTACCAAGGGGATTACGGGTTTGTCGCTGATTACTGCCACAATAATGGCAGGAGGAATCTGGCGCATCGTGCACATAGCCCCGATGCTGACGATCGACAATGTGGATGATTTCACTGTCTGGATTTCGCAGGATCCGTGGCACCCTCAGTTGGCTAACTTCCTGCAGATGGACTATGCCGACCCGGTCACCAAGAGCGCATATATCACCAAGGCGGTGTCGTTGGAAAGGGCGGTGTTCCGTCAATGGGCTTCGTTGCAGCCTACACTGTTTGCAGAGGAGGATATGGTAGCCCCTGCCGCCGGCCATGGCGGTATGCAGCTTGTGGTCATCATAGGTGAGTCGTTTATCAAGAGCCATTCTTCGCTCTACGGCTACCACCTTGCGGTCAATCCGCGATTGGAGAGGGAGAAGGCTGACAGCGCCTTGGTGGTGTTCAGCGATATGATTACCGCCGGCAACTTCACCAATATGTCCATAGAGAACATGATGAGCCTCAACCGGCTGAACTCCTCCGACTCCAGCCATCGCGACTGGTGGCGCAGTGTGTATTTCCCGCTTCTGTTCAAGAAAGCCGGGTGGGAGGTGTACTTGTTCACCAACCAATACGACCCGCAGTCGCGCTCGTCCGATTTGGGACGTATGTTTTTCGACCCGTTTGTCGTCGAGCATTGTTACGATGCCTACAACAAATCGCAGCAACCCTATGACGGTGATTTTGTCAAGGCAGTAGTTGCTGAAAACTCTCTTGGGGACAACCCGATGGATGCCGACCGCCTGACCGTATGGCATCTCAAAGGACAGCATTTCCCGGCACGTAATTGCTTCCCCGATGACTCCGCGCTTGTGCGGTTCACCATAGAGGATATCCCCGACAATAAGCCGTGGCTTGACGACGACAAGCGTCAGCAGGTGGCGGATTATGCCAATGCCACGCTCTACAATGACAGCATCGTCGCATCTATTATCGACCTCTACCGTGGCACGGACGCGGTGGTGGTATATTTTTCTGACCACGGCGAAGAGATGTGGGACACTGCTCCTGCCGGCAACCGCAACAAGCAGCGTCCTGACGATGCGGAGTGGATGCACCGGCAGTTTGACATACCTTTCGTGGTGTGGATGTCGCCGTCGTTCCGCAGACATTACCCTGATGTGGCCGGTCGCATCCGTGCCGCAGCCGACCGCCCCGGCAGTCTTGACGGCCTCGGCCAGATGATGCTCGACATCAGCGGCATCCACTCGAAACATGTCCGCCCCGACGAATCGGTTATCTCCGACAGCTACCGTCCCTCCAAGCGCATATCCGCCCAAGGCTACGCGTACCCCGACTGACAGCTGCTTGTCCTTAGTGATTTATGGAAGCTGCTTTTAACCAATCAGGCTGGGGTATGAACTCAAACCATTCCGAAATGTTGCCGTCGGCTTTGTTGGGAACGTAAGTGTATTCTTCGCCGCATCCATTTAACGTGATACGTTGCGGCTCACTTGATACAAACGACCAATAAATGCCGTCTTCGGCAAATGTGCAGGAATCAGGGTTGAACTTTGAAGCATCTATTTCAGGAAGATTTGTCAGAAGCGCATAGTTGTCAGGTGCAGAATAATGGGTATATTCACCTGTGTTCATGTTTTTCATCATACGGATATTTTGCAGGAAAACAGACCCTTTATTGGTATGACGAAGTGATGCCGCGCGGATATACGTCATTTGAGGACTGACCATGTACATGAATGAATTATTGTTTGTGTCAATCATGACATGACAAAAATCGCCGTCTATCGTTATTTTTGTACCCAACTGCCATTGCTGCAAACAATCAGCGATATTTGAGGAGTTTGCTTCAAATTGGGCATAAGGTTTTACGATGTTGATGCTTTCAACCATATACAACGGATTGCCGTTGACTGATATGTAATCATTGCCGACAGCGATGTCCAAAGGTTCGGCTTTGTCCATCAGTATTGTGTCGGGAGTAAAGACGGTAGTCCGTTCGATTTGTCGGCTTGGTATGATCAGCGTGGCTGATTTGGTCTGCAAACTGTCATTGCGTGTAAAGAAAATCAGTACCGAATCTGTTTGTACAAGTTCGGAAGTCGCATTTGCCCATACACCTTTGGCTCGCGGATTGAGCGTAGCAGCGAATGATGCCATAACGGACAGCATCATAAGCAATAATGTAATTTGTTTCTTCATCAGGTTATGCTTTTAAAAATATACGAGTTAGACATTGTCTTATATAGATACGATGTCAGGGGGCGTTTTGTAACATTGCCCAATGGTAAAGTTGCAACCTTCATGCCGCAATCCGCTCCAATTCTCGGTTTTTATACGTATCTTTGTAACTAATCTGTCTCTTAGTGAAAAATCGCATAGAAAACATATGGAAAAGAAATTCAAGCGCACCCTTGTAACCACAGCTCTCCCTTATGCCAACGGTCCGGTGCATATCGGACACCTCGCAGGTGTTTATGTCCCTGCCGATATTTACGTCCGCTATCTCCGCCTTAAAGGCGAGGATGTAGTCATGGTTGGAGGCAGTGACGAACACGGAGTGCCCATCACCATAAAAGCCCGTCAGGAGGGTGTCACCCCTCAGGACATCGTGGACCGCTATCACGCCATAATCCGTGACTCGATGAAAGAGCTGGGAGTGTCGTTCGATGTGTATTCGCGTACCACCTCCGACATCCACCGTGCCACCGCCAGCGAGTTTTTCCGCCGTCTATACGACAAGAGCGAGTTCATCCAGAAGACATCCATGCAGCCCTATGACGAGCAGGCCGGGGAGTTTCTTGCCGACCGCTACGTGGTAGGTACATGTCCCCACTGCGGCAGCGACCGCGCTTATGGCGACCAGTGCGAAGCTTGCGGAACGTCGCTCAACGCTACCGACCTTATCAATCCCCACAGCGCACTGACATCAAGCCCTGTGGTGATGAAAGAGACTACCCACTGGTTCCTGCCACTTGACAAGTGGGAGCCGAAGCTGAGGGAGTGGATTCTCGACGGACACAAGGAGTGGAAAACCAATGTCTACGGCCAGTGCAAGTCGTGGCTCGACATGGGCCTGCAGCCGCGTGCCGTCAGCCGCGACCTCTCTTGGGGTGTACCAGTGCCTGTAGAAGGAGCCGAGGGCAAGGTGCTCTACGTGTGGTTTGACGCTCCTATCGGTTATATCTCCAACACCAAAGAGATACTGCCCGACAGCTGGGAGAAATACTGGAAAGACCCCGAGACGAGGGTTATCAACTTCATAGGCAAGGACAACATCGTGTTCCATTGCATCGTGTTCCCAGCCATGCTCATGGCCTACGGTGACGGGTTCCAGCTCCCCGACAATGTGCCGGCCAACGAATTTCTCAACCTCGAGGGCGACAAGATATCCACATCGCGCAACTGGGCTGTATGGCTCCACGAATACCTCAAGGATTTCCCCGGCAAGCAGGATGTGCTCCGCTATGTGCTGACCGCCAATGCCCCGGAGACCAAGGACAACGATTTCACATGGGCGGATTTCCAGCAGCGCAACAACAGCGAACTCGTGGCCATTCTCGGCAATTTCGTCAACCGTGCGCTGGTGCTTACCCATAAATATTTCGGCGGTGTAGTACCTGCGGCTGCTCCTGCTGATGCTGAAAACGCCCTGATGGCTGAGGTGCGCGACCTTAAAGCCCAGATTTCGGAGGCTCTTGACACATTCCACTTCCGCGAGGCTCTTAAGCTTGCCATGGATGTGGCCCGTGCCGGCAACCGCTATCTGCAAGAGACCGAGCCGTGGAAACTTGCCAAGACCGACATGGAGCGTACAGGTGCCATACTCAACACCGCATTGCAGCTTTGCGCCAATCTTGCCATAGTATTTGAGCCGTTCCTGCCGTTTATGAGCGGGAAGCTGCTTAAGATGCTCCGCACCGACAAGATTACATGGGATATGCTGGGGAGCTTCGACATAATCCCTGCCGGAGCCGAAATAGGCGAGCCGGAGCTGCTGTTTGAAAAGATAGAGGATGCGCAGATACAGGCGCAGCTTGACCGTCTGGCACGTATCAAGAAGGAAAACGAGCTGCGCAACTTCCGTCCCAAGCCACAGGCCGAGGCGGTGGATTTCGACACGTTTGCCAAGTGCGACTTCCGCGTAGGCACGGTGCTTGAGTGCGAGAAAGTGCCCAAAGCCGACAAGCTGCTCCGGTTTCTCATAGACGACGGCATGGAGAAGCGTACCATAGTCAGCGGCATAGCCAAATATTACAAGCCGGAGGAACTCGTAGGCAAGCAGGTCTGTTTCATAGCCAATCTGCCTCCGCGCAAGCTCAAGGGCATAGAGAGCTGCGGTATGCTCCTTTCGGCTGAAAATGCCGACGGATCGCTCGTGCTCATCTCGCCCTCGGCTCCTGTAATCCCTGGAGTGAAGATAGGTTAGAAATTATGAAGCCCCGAATCCTTATAATCTATACCGGCGGCACCATCGGCATGATAGAAAATACTGTCACCGGTGCGCTTGAGCCTTTTGATTTCGACCATCTGATCGACTGCGTTCCCAAGGTCAAGATGCTCGACTATGACATATCGCACATACAGCTGACCGAACCAATCGACTCCAGCAATATGACTCCCCTGCATTGGGGAGCCATAGCCGGAGCTGTAGCCGACAATTATAACAGCTATGACGGTTTTGTGGTACTCCACGGTACCGACACGATGGCCTACACGGCATCGGCTCTGTCGTTCATGCTTGAAAACCTTAGCAAGCCGGTGATTATCACAGGCTCACAGCTGCCGATAGGCGAGGTGCGCACCGACGGGGAGGAAAATCTGATAACTGCGTTGGAGATAGCCGCTTGCCGCACCCCCGGAGGAGACCCTCAGGTGCAGGAGGTGGCTATACTTTTTGAAAACTATCTCTGGCGGGGCAACAGGGCAAAAAAACGGTCGGCTACTAATTTCAATGCCTTCAAGAGCTACGACTACCCGGAGCTGGCGCATATCGGCCTAAGCATAGATTTCAATCAGGACGCATTGCTGCGTCTGCCGTTCCGCCGGCCGCTGAAAGTCAACCGCACAATGGATGTCAATGTCAGTTTCATCGACCTGTTTCCCGGCCTGAGCGTGGAGGCTCTGGAATACAAGCTAGCGCAGCCTGGCCTTAAAGGGATAGTGCTAAGGACTTATGGCGCGGGCAATGCGCCTACCGACGAGCGGTTTATAGAACTGATACGCCGACGCATCGCCGAGGGGCTTGTAGTGGTCAACATATCGCAGTGCGATGCCGGCGGTGTGATGCCTCACCGCTATGCTGCCGGTGACGCTCTCGCTTTGGCCGGGGTCATATCCGGCGGCGACATGACCGGCGAGGCTGCGATAACCAAACTGATGCACCTCTTCGGGTTAGGTCTGACCCCGGAGGAGGTCAGCAACCTTGTCGGTGCGAGCCTTTGCGGCGAGATTACGGTGTGACAAACCACCAATTAATTTAAATTTAATCTAAACAGTCACTTATGAGGTCGGCGGCGGTAGTTTGCGGATGGATTTTGTGCCTGCTGGCTCTCACAGCCGACATGTCGGCTGCTGCTCCTCAGCGGTGGATTGAGATGCTGCCGACCACATCGGCGGTGCTTGACGGCTATATGGACGATGAGGCTGTCAGGGAGCGGCTTGACTGCAATGCTACCAATCCGATTGAGGATATATGGAAATTAGTAGCTACAGGAGGGCTGATAGTCGTGGAGCGCATGGATAGCCCTGGTGCCGATGTCGGACAGGTCGAACGCTACCGCATGGTGGTGATGCGTTCGCCCGACCGGGCTGTGCGGCCGGGAACGGTGATGGGCTATCTCCAGCCCACTGCATCACGCGGCACTTACGAGGCTCGGATTTACACGCATACTGAAGGCGACGGGATTCTCACCGGTGCGAAAACGTTCAGAATCGTTGTCGGTGAGGATGCCATGCAGTTTTTCCGAGTCCGCTCCGGCTTGATGGTCAATCTGTTCCGTATGCTCCCGTACATGTTCCGCAGGGCTGTGGATTACCGTCCCGACGACCACAACGGCCTCGACGGATGCGTGCGTTACCGCGCTTCGCTCCCGCGATACTTCTGAAAAGCATTAACAGCTTCTGGGTAAACCTTAGAGACACCGGGGGTGTTACTAAGGTGTTATGTTTACATCATTTATACCATCACATGAGGCTGCACAGTGGCTTCTCGGTGTCATACGGCATATGCTTGATGCCGTAGGGCTGCGTCACGAGCCTCGCATCGAATCTTTTTTGTATATCTTCATTGTGGCTGCCGTGGCAGTGTCGATAGGTTGGGCAGTGCGCAGAGGCATCCTTTATGTCGTGCGCCGTCTTGCCGGGATGAAGCATACTGCGCTTGACAATGAACTGCTCCATAGCCGGGTATTCACCAAGTGCAGCCACGTCATAGTCCCGATGGTGCTGCTGTCGCTTGTACCGTTCACACTTGAATATGAAAGCCAGATGAGGGTCGTGGTGATGAGAATCCTGTACGTCTATGCCATAATGGCGGGGACATATGCCATGACGGCTGTGGTGGATTTCATATGGTGGAGATATAACCGCAGGGAAAATACCCGGAATCTGCCCCTGCAAGGTATCGCAAACACGATGAAGGGTGTCCTGTGGATGATTGCGTTTATCGTCAGCGTGTCGGTGCTGATTGACAAGTCGCCGGCGGCTCTGCTGACAGGGTTGGGCGCTTTTGCGGCGGCTTTGATGCTGATATTCAAGGATTCGATACTCGGATTCGTGGCCGGAATACAGCTGAGCCAAAACGACATGGTGCGTATCGGCGACTGGATTGTGGTGCCTGACACGCCTGTCAACGGCAATGTCATCGACATATCCCTGTCGACTGTCAAGGTGCGCAATTTCGACAACACCATAGTCACATGTCCGCCTTATATGCTCGTGCAGCAGAGTTTCCAGAACTGGCGCGGCATGGGAGAGAGCGGGGCGCGGCGCGTTTCGTATGACCTGACTGTTGAAAACAGCTCGATACACGCAGCCGATGATACGTTTATAGATGCCATGGCCGCAAAATATCCGATGTTGAAAAGCTGGGTCGACGGTGTACGTGAATCACATGCCGGCGCGGCATACAGCACAGGATTGATGGAGGTCAACGGCTCTATCGAGACCAACCTCGGCCTGTTCAGGGCTTATGTATGCCGGTATCTGATCAACCATCCGCAGGTGGCCAAGGACCAGCAGATGCTCGTGCGCCTGAATACGCCTGTATCGCAAGGTACGACACTCAATGTGTACGTGTTCACAGCCACGACCGACTGGACTCTCTACGAAGCCATAAAGAGTGAAATTCTGGAGCATATAACAGCTGCCGCAGCCTCGTTCGGCATCCGTCTCTACACACCCATTACCGGCATCGTCGGCGGCGAACCCGGTCCCACCGTCAGTCCCTCCACTCTCCGCCCCATCGTTCCCTCTGGGAGCAGCGAACCGAAAGCCAATCATTAGGCGTATTATTATCGCATAGTCGATTACACGCCCTTGAATGGCTGGGATTTGTGTAGCATCTAATTGACGTAGCCTGCGTACCGCGTATGGCAGAATACCTATTTTACGGAAAAAAGCGGCACCCCTTTGATGGGATGCCGCTTGATTAAATGTATGATAGGTAAGCTTTAAATCTGCTGCTTACTTATATGCGAAATCAGAGCACACGCACTGCCTTGCCCACGCCGTCGATGTTGACGATGTAGATGCCGGAGGGGAGGTCAACTGTCACGTCGCTTGTGGCGCGAGAGTTGAACATGGTGCGTCCGTCGATCGAGCTTACGCTGACCGATTCGCCGCTGAGGCCGTAGAACTCAATGCATCCGTTGCCGAGACGGTAGTTGGCCGAGTAGTCGCGGTCGCTGTTGACAACGTTGGTAGACAGAGTAGCACCCTTACCTACACGTGCCATAGAATAAGTAACTACGTCCTTGTCCTCTTTCTCGCCTGAGCTTGACGGATCCTGAGAATACTCCTCAAACACATTGTCAAAGAAGCTGGGATCGTAGGGCAGCGATGCGTGTGCGCTTGCACCATAGAAGTCTACGACCATAACACCGATACCGTTGTTCTTGATATAGTCCTCTGTGATACCCATCATAGAGAGGGGGAACTTATACTCATAGAATGTATGCCAGCTGTCCTCAGCCTCGCTGCGAAGGTCGGTAAAGCCGGTGTTGCCCTTGAGCAGTTCAGGATCGTAGCTGAAATCGTCCTGTCCGTAAATAGCGGTAATCGAGGGGAGCAGACCGTCTGTATAACCGTACTTCACTTCTGACACCTTGCATGAATTGGGATCCGTGTAGTCGCAGATTCCGGATGCGTTGGGGACAAAGTATCCTGGAGTGCCTGTGCCAGGCTTGGTAGAACCATACCACCATGCATCAGCACCGTTGTTAAAGGTGGTATAAACACCATTCTGCCAGATAGAGGTACCTTCGTTGGTAATACCTTCATATGAAGCATTGGGGTCGAGGTCGAATGCGATACAAAGCTTGCCGTCCATGTTGTAGGGCTTGGATTCGCCGCCCTGCTTGCCTTCGCCACCGATATCCCATACGGTATATACATACTGTACACCGAGGTAGAGGTTTTCGCTGTCATAAGCTGCATAGAGGGCATACGAGTCAACGATAGGACGCTCGTGTACACCCTTGAAAGCCTGGCAAACGTCACGGGCTACGCCCTGTGCGATAAGCTCGGCTTCGGTCCAGTTGCTCAGAGCGTTAGTGGCGGGATGGCCAGTCACGTTGATGGTCTTGTTGGTACCGTACTGTCCGTTGGGGTTGACCTTATAGTAGTCTGTGATAAGGTTGTCGCCGGGAGTAGGGATAGGAGGCGGAGTGGAACCCTTGGTGTATGTGAAGGTCTTGACATCGCCCTGTGTGCCGTCAGCTGTCACGCCGAATGCCTTAAGGGTGGTGGTCGAGGTGAATGTCAGAGGCGTAGAGTACTTGCTCGACGATGTAGTAGGAGCATTGCCATCGGTGGTGTAATAGATGGTAGCATCGGGGCTGACGCTGAGGGTCACGGTGATGCTCTCGGTAAAGCTTGTGCTTGCAGGGCTTGCCGAAACCACAGGCTTGGTCACGGGTTCTTCACCAGCAGGGGTATATGTGCCGTCCTGATGGTATGTGGCCTTGTCGACATAAGTCAAGTCACCGCCACCGATTTTGTTGTCACCCTCATGGATGATAATCATACGAGGGAGCGGCTTGCCTGCAGGAACTTCCCAGTACCACTTGCCATCTTTCTGGGTCATATTGTCACCGGGCCATGCAGTAGCAGTAGTACATGATGTGTTGTCATCGACCCATGCCCATACTTGGGGGACAGAGAACGTACCGTCATAGTACACATAGTGCTCGCCGGTGGGTTCGTCGTCACCGCCGCCACCGCCGGAGAATGTAACGGCTGTCGATGTAGCGCCGTTATCGTCCATCACGTATGAGCCGGAGTAAGTGAGGTCAGCTGTCTTGTCAGCATCGCTGCCATTGTTGAATATTACGCTTGTCGTGCCAGTGGGAACCTTGAAAACCTTATAGGTTTTGCCGTCAGAACCGGTTGCCGTAGACATGGCGACACCAGGCCATTCGGGCTTAGTGCTTCCGCCCCAATAGTATACCATCGATTTCGAACCGCTGTAAGCGAGGTTGTAGTCGCCGGTGATGGTAACAGAGCCAGAAGGAGGGTCGATATCACCGCCGCCGCCACCTTGGCCATCCATCAAGACTGCAATGCCGCTCGAACCGACAGGGCCGCTGATGGTCGAAGCAGTGACAGTGAATTTACCTCCGCTTACCAAATCGGTGTAAGTACCTGCGGGGCAGTATCCACCGCCGTTAGCTATGGATACGTTGCCGCTGCCCTTCATGACAATGACGGCACCGCCGCCTTGGCGGGTTATAGAACATGCTTCACCCGAAAGAGTGAAGTAATCCTTCTTGCCGACCATGGCATTGCGGAACTTGTTGACAGCAGCAATATGCTTGCCTGTAAAGGCGGTTGAACCCTTTACGCCGAGCTTGATATCCGAGAAATTCTGCTTAAACGGACGCGAGAGATAGAGCGCAGCAGCACCGTTGCGACAAGCTACTGCTGCATACGCACGGTCAACGACGCTCTGGTCGATGTACTTTGAAAAACCGTCGTTGTTGGAATAGGTATCGTGGCTTTCACCCCAATAAACGAACTTGCTGGAAGATATGCTTCCGTCACCGCCCCAGCCCATGTGGCCAGTAGGCACACCGCCGTTTTTGGTAGCGTTGTCGCCATAATTATTGTCTGTCACAGACATGTAGTTGGTGTACTCTTTCATGAGAGCATCGCCGTTACCGCCGCCTGGGTTGTCAAGGATCTCGCCGTAGTACCACATGTCAGAAACGGAAGTAACTGTCGCCCAGAACTGGCAACCTTCCGAGGGAAGAGCTACATGCTTGGCGGCATCGAAACGGATACCTTTGACACCCATGCTTTTGAGTTCTTCGATGTAAGCTTTTCCACGGGCGGCGATTTCCGAGTCCTCTGAGTTAACGTCAGGATAGCCGTCGGCTCCACCCATCTGGTTGTGGGTGATAGAATAACGGTCGTTGTAATCCACATTGCCGTTCCAACGGAGGCGGTTGTTGGAGTTCCACCATGGGTCGTGATACAGCGTATGGTCACCTGCGCCATGACCGTCGACATGGTTTTCAACCACATCGACCACGATTTTAATACCATAGTTGGCAGCCTCGCTACAGAGACTCTTGAGGTCGTCGGCACTGCCGAGAGCCGATGACGCAATAAATTTGAAGTCGTAGGGACGATAGGCTGTAGACCAGTCCTCTGTTGTAGACACATTGCGCTGCAGAGGCGACACCTGCACAGCACCAAAACCTGCGGCTGCGATGTTAGGCAATTCCGCTTTCACGTCCGACAATTTCCAGTTGAAGCAGTGGAGGATGTTGCCATCCTGGATGTTGGCGGGCAGATTGTAGTCTGCGGCATTTGCGATGCCCGGAGCGAGCATCATCACCGCCAGCACCGACGCTGATAGTAAACGCTTTAACATTTTACTTTTTGATTGGTGTTAAGAAAAAGGATTAATGAAATATATTTGAGAGCAAAATATATAAGCCAAAGAAACCACAGGTCAACAGACTTAGCAGGTCAGAGACCCGAATAATACGCCATTGCTTCAACTGACTGGCCAGCACCGCCAGACAGGCTTTCGGAAGTCTTCGCTACAGATGCCTCGCAGACTGTATCCAAAGCAAGATCAGATGTCAGCTATATATTACCAATGGTAACCTATGGAAATCATAATGACACGCATCGTGCCGCCGCTTCATCCCTACGCCGCTTGATAGATACAGGCTTCAGCCCAGAAGCCCGCTATGATATTGATAAAATGTAGGGATTTTCTTTATTAAATTCGCAAAATCGTCACAAATATAGACTGTTTTTTCAGATTACAACCATACACCCTGCGTGTTTATGCTTAATTAACATTTTAGGTCAAACATTTAGCGTGATGCAGCACTACAGCCCGGAAACAGTCAAACAAATTTCGGGCAAGCACACCGCGTTAGATACTGTGACCGGGAGGCGGACTAAATCAAGCGGTCGATGACGATACCGGTCATGAGGTCGTCCACACCGGCGGCACGAAGATACTTGAGATCCTCCTGCATTGCCTTTACAAATGCCGACTTGCCTCCTCCGGGCATTTCGATGGCTCGTTTGTACATATCTACAGCCTCGTGATAGTGGTGGGTGGCCATCTCAAGATGCCCGATATTAATCATGTCGGTAGGCAGCGGACCATCGGCCAGAACCTTGTCGTAATAACGCCGCGAAGTCTCATAGTCGCCAGTCAGGAACGATATCCATGCTATAGGCCGCAGAATCTTACGCGATTCGGTGTCAAGGAATTCGACCTTGAAATACAGCTTCAACGCCTCGCTGTTGCGACCAGACTCGGCGAGAGCGTTAGCCTTCTGCAACGTCAGCGACAGGTTGTCGACATCGTCGGCAAGCAGACGGTCGTAGTACTGAAGAGCCTTGACAGGATTGCCCAGCACACGGTGACATGCGGCTATGCGACGCCAAGTCCATTTGTTTGATGAGTCAAGCATCTCGGCCTGTTCGTAGAGCCGAAGGGCGGCATCGTGATTGCCGAGTTTCTGCTCCGAATACCCCATTTTCTGATATATGGAAGCCTTGTTTTCGGCCATAGGCAGCAGAGTCTCGAACACCTTGACTGCATCTTTCCAATATCCGTGACGAAACAGGAACTCTGCGATAAGCGACAGATTATCAGCATCGTCAAACGTATCGGCCAGCCGTGGCACATCAACAGGGTTGAAGCCTTCGGCAAACGGATCCTTGAACTCTCCCTTGCGCCTGAACAGCTTGAAAAACCGATAGAGATCACGGATGTAATTGGTCGCATACAGCTCACGGCCACCATCCTCGCGCAGCATCACTCCGCTGCGCATCTCAGCCATGTCGATATTCTGCGCTTCAAACTGGCGCATCATCATCTGACGCTGCGAATCAGGAATGCTGCCGATACTCAACAGCATCGAGAACTTATCGCTGCTACATATGAAGTCGGAAGCAGCGATCATATCGGCGACAGCGTCACCCCCGGCACTCCGGCGGATCTGCACCATGGCGGAATGGTCGTCGTGAAACGGCATGAACCAGTTGGTCATATCGCTAAAAAACGGGAAGCTCTTGAGATGTGAAAAAGTGGCCATCATCACGTCGCTGCCCTCCTCCTGCATCTCGCTCAGTTTCTTGAGCTTGTCACTGAGGCCACTACGTTCGAGCAGCTCCTCCCACTCCGGGTTCTCGCCAAGCGAAGCCGGGTCATCCACAGCACCCTCGTCGTTGAGCTTCCGATAGATGTCAGGTCGCAGCTTAAGCATGGTCGGAATGACCTCCTCGGCCATAGTCTTAGTAATCTTTTCAGTGTCACGAGTACGCAGCAGCAGCAATGCGGTCATCCTGACATCCCTATGCCACGAAGGCATGTCGGCCAAAGCAGCAAGACGGTCATCGGCAGACTTGCCAAGCGACTCAGTGCGATACGTCCACAGAATCATCAATATCGCCACAAAAGCCCTCATGGAAAGCTCTGCAGCGGCAGCATCGGCATTATCAGAATATATGTCAGCCAAAATAAGCAATTTATGCTCATCGTAATACTCCATACATCCGAGCATTAATGCCGACACAAGATACAGTTTCAAATAGCGCGGAGTACTGTCAGACTCCATCATCGACCTGATTGCAGTAATATCCTCCTGCTTCAGAGGATACGAAATCCATATCAGCTTAAACAAATCAGCAGCCTCACGCTCACGCTCCCGCATGTCATCCATATTTGTGGTTCCGCCGGTAAACATGCTCAATGCACTCTGGCGTGCATCATCCATCAAATGCGCCGAAATCGAAGCAATGGTAACCTCGGGATGCAGCTGCGAATACCTAACAGCGTCGAAATAAATGGTAGAAGCATCTTTTGCCTTTGCTTGCCGGACAATACGGTCAGCAAGAGTTCGGATTCCCTTTACAATACCAAGATACACATTTTCACGCTCAGGATCCTCTATACCGTCAAGAGCATAACGACTCATATATTCATAAGCCGAACGCAACCGTTCTATCTCATCAGTCACACGCCAATCACTCGCCGTCATCGCAGCCAGCGTGACAAGAAGATTCAGGGCTTCGCTTATCCTCCGGGCCTGCAGACAGCGGTCTATGCGGCTCTTGACATCCATCATATTCTTTGTATCTGTTGTCATATATAGCATCGTTGTAATCAATAAACACCGTAAAGATACAACATTTGGAAGACATAATCAGATTGGTAAGCAGATGATTGAGAAGAAAACTTATAGGGGGCAGGAGTCACAGGAATCCTTAGAGGATTCTCAGGGGTCCTGGGGTTCCTGTGGCTGCAAAAAAAAAGCAAGGAGGCCGTCCCGTGGGCGCTGTGCCCGGGGACGGCCTCCTTCGGTGGAGGTGGCGGCGACCTGCTTTCCCGCTTCCGCAGTATCATCGGCGCGCCGGGGTTTAACTTCTCTGTTCGGAATG
>CALUMU010000021.1 GCA_944321825.1 Candidatus Amulumruptor caecigallinarius | reverse complement strand
CACAGCGCCCCCGGACGGGCTCTTTTTTACCCCATCAGGCATAGGTATAGGAAACTTAGGATTCCTATGCTTCCTAAGTTTTCTATGCTTCCTAAGTTTTCTATGCTTCCTAAGTTTTCTATGTTTCCTATAAGATTTGTTTGCTGTCTACTCTAACGGCAGTTGATTGAGCTGCTCGATATAGTCAAGCATCTCTTCCCGTCCGGCACCCGTTTCGCTTGACGTGACGAATATGGGCGGCAGCTCTTCCCATTGTTCTGAGAGTATTTTGCAGTAGTTGGATATATTTTCATCGGTGGTTTTTTTGCTCTGTTTGTCAGTTTTTGTGAATACGATACTGAACGGCACACCGTTTTCTCCTAAAAATTCCATGAATTCAAGGTCTATCTTCTGAGGCTTGTGGCGTGAGTCTATCAGCAGGAACAGGTTTGTCATCTGCTCTCGTCGGAGTATATAACTTTTGATTATTTTCTCCAAACGGGTGCGGTCGGACTTGCTCCTTTGGGCGTATCCGTACCCCGGAAGGTCTACGATATACCAGCTGTCATTGACTATGAAGTGGTTGATGAGCATTGTTTTCCCAGGGGTGGATGATGTCATGGCAAGGTTTTTCTTTCCTGTCAGCATGTTGATGAGCGATGATTTGCCCACGTTGCTCCGGCCTATGAATGCATATTCATGTTTTCTGCTGTCAGGGCATTTGTTGACATCTGTATTGCTTATCTCGAATTTTGCTGTATTGATTATCATGTCTGTTGTGGCTGTTATGCTGTTATATAATCCATGTTGTATTTAAACACGACTCTAAAGTTACCTATATTGATTTAGAAATGCAAAAGTCGTATATTTGCATCCTGACAATATAACGTTGTAAAGAGTTCTGAAGCAATGTCTGAAGTTAGACCGCTGTTTTCCATCATCACAGTCACCTATAATGCCCGGCTGACGCTGCCTCCGACTTTCGACAGTGTCCGTGAGCAGACGTGTGACTTGTATGAGATGATTGTAGTTGACGGTGCGTCGACCGATGGGACTGTGGAAATGCTTCGTAGCTGTACAGATGTCAACCTTCGCTGGATAAGCGAACCAGACAAGGGGATATACGATGCGATGAACAAAGGAATCTCGATGGCGCAGGGCGACTACCTGATATTCCTGAATGCCGGCGACCGTTTTGCCTCTGCCGAAACTTTGCAGATGCTTGCAGATGCTGCCATGGATCATGACTTTCCTGGAATAATATATGGTCAGACCGACATCGTCGACAGTAGGGGGCGCGTGTTGGGCCCGCGACATCTTCGGGCTCCTGAAACATTGTCTCCTGACTCGTTTAAGGAGGGTATGGTAGTGTGCCATCAGGCATTTGTGGTATTGCGTAAAATCGCCGGCTTCTATAATCTGAAATACCGTTTTTCAGCTGATTATGACTGGTGTATACAGTGTCTGCAGCACTCGCGTCGCAACCACTATGTTGATGAGACCATCATCCACTATCTCAATGAGGGGATGACCACTGCTAATATGAGAGCTTCACTGCGTGAACGCTTCCGCATCATGTGCCGTTATTTCGGGACTTTCCATACGATACTGCGACATCTGAAATTTTTGAAACGATATATAAACCGACGATGCTCGTCAGCTTCGCCTAACAAACAATAGAATGAAATATTACATAGCCATCAACGGTCAGCCTAAAGGTCCGTTTGATCACCATCAGCTGCTTATCAATGGTCTTACGGCGACTTCGCTTGTCTGGACCGAGGGCATGGACAACTGGGCGCAGGCTCAGAGCATACCTGAGCTTCAGGAACTCCTTTTCGGTCGCCCTGACCTTGACTCGTCAAATCCCGACGAAGTGACAACGTCCACGCCACCTCCATGCTCGCCATCCAATCAGCCTGGCAGCAATAATCACTCGGCTTCAAACCCCAATCCCAATCAGTATGGTGGAAACAGCTCCCAGCCGTTTAATGGGACGTGTTCCCAGCAGCCTCTCGGACAGATACCTTTATGCCCTAAAACCTGGCTTGTAGAATCCATCTTGGTGACTATATTTTGCTGTCTGCCATTCGGTATCGTGGGTATCGTCAAGGCATCGAATGTCGAATCGATGTGGCGCAGGGGCGATATGGTCGGGGCGGAAGCAGCCTCGCAGAGCGCGGGCTTCTGGACCAAGCTCGGCTTTTGGATAGGACTTGCGTTGAATATCCTCGGACCGCTGTTCTATGTGATTCTTTTTGTAGGAGTAGCAGCCTTGGGTATTTGACATGTCGACTGTCTGCATTATATGTGCTTTCTGATTAATACTACCTTTGCCATTGACAGTGGGGTAAAGGAAGGATTTCTGTGCTGGCTCCACCAACGCTTCATACCTGCGGTAAAAGACAATGGTGCGGCGGATGTTGTTGCTTCACGCGTAATCGGGCAGATGCTTGACGGCCCGCTGCCCGACGATGAAACGGAGGCCTACGCGTGTCAGTTTCAGGTAAAGTCCCGCGAAGCCGCTGCTAAGTTGGCCGATTGCATCTCTGGTTATATCATACCGGAGTGCCGGGCTTCATGGGCCGACAGGGTGCTGCCGTTTACTACATTCATGGAAATTCTGGAAAAATAAACGATGCCTGACGCTCCTTCTTCCGATGGCCGTCTCAAGCAGTTTGACCGAATCATCATGGGGATTGACCCCGGAACCAACGTGATGGGGTACAGTCTGCTCGGGGTGGCTGCTAAAAAGCCCGTCATGATAGCCATGGGGGTGATCGAACTCAGCCGCTTTGAGGACCATTATATGAGGCTCCGGCGCATATATGACCGGGTCCTCGGCTTGGTAGAAAGTTTCCTGCCGGACGAACTTGCTATCGAGGCTCCTTTCTTCGGCAAAAACGTACAGTCGATGCTGAAGCTCGGCAGAGCGCAGGGAGTAGCCATGGCGGCCGCGTTGAGCCGCGACGTGCCTATTACGGAGTATGAGCCGCGAAAAATCAAGATGGCCATCACTGGCAACGGCGCCGCATCCAAGGAGCAGGTGAGTGCGATGCTTCAACGCATCCTAAAGATTCCCGACAGCCGCATGGCCGACAAGCTTGATGCCACTGATGCCCTCGGAGCCGCGTTGTGCCACTTCTACGAAACGTCAAAGCCGGTCAGGCATCAAGTTACGTCACACAGTTGGAAAGACTTTATAAATAAAAATCCCGACCGCATCGTCTGATGCAGCCGGGATCGGTTTTCTTTATAAGCGGATGCCCCCGTCAGTGGTGGCACCTATTGGCGACCGTTACTGTAGGTCGTTGTTTTCATCAAGCTCCATGCGTGTCATGGATATAAGCACCTTGCCGGAGGCATCTTCCAGCAGGGCTGTGCTTTTTTTGCCTGAACGTGCGCATTTGGTTACCTTTTCAAGGTTTTGAAGCAAGGCATATTCAAGTTCGATATTGGGGCATGTCATACGTGTCGACCTCATGTTGCCGAATTTGATGCCGTTAGGCGTATCCATCATCGGATTTATCGTGGCGTTGACGATGTTGCACCCGGCATTCATATGCACCCGGCGTTCGGGGAGGTCTATGACCATCTCCATGCCCGTATCGGCTGCTATCGGTTTCCCGTTGATGGAGGTTATACGCCATGCTCCGTTGAGAAAGCCGGAGTCATGCTTGCGTAGTGTCATCGATTTCTTGCCGTTGGAGCTGTACAGTGACAGCGTCTGTTCGCCGGAGGCTTTGGTGAGCGTATACTTTTTTACATCGGCGAAAGCTTGTCCCAGCATGAGGTCGAAATTAGGCTCGGGACAGTACATCATGGTGGAAATGAACTCCCCTGACGGTTCAATGATGCCGTTGTCGCCAACCTCGAATTGTCCGTTTATGGTGTTGCATCCACCGTTGGCATAGCATAGCAGGATATTCTTGTTCGTTTCATTCTTGTTGTCGGGCAGCTGGAGATTGACCACAGGCAGAAGCTCTACGTCAAGAACGCTGTCGCCTATCGCAGTCACGGACCATTCGCCTGTCAGGTGTTTCAGTTCGTCAGCTGCCAGTCGGGTTACGGTCTGTGCGCTGGCCGCAGGTTTTTTCTCTGGCTGCGTCACACTGGTCTGCTGGCTGCTTTTGCACCCGGTAATTGCGACTATTGCAAAGGTAAGTACTGAGCATGTCAAGATATTTGTTCTCATAGTTTGTTGTATATAAAATGTGTGTATGATTTGTGAATTACGTCATGAATACAGGAACCGTTTGATTGACCGTTTCGGAGTCTTGATGAACTCTGATGGGTGTATCTGGATATAATCTATGCGTTCATAGGGGGCGACAAGGGTGTTGAGTTCCGTCCGTACCTTCTCCATTACTGGCTGCATATGGCTGAGAGACAGATGCGCCCTGTCCATAGCTTCATAGTCGGGATAGACGAGAGCCACAAGGTGTTTCCCACGTTCGACCACAAGGCTCTCGCTTACGAACGGCAGGTTGTTGAGTTTGGCTTCGATTTCTTCGGGGTATATGTTTTGCCCTGTCGCGCTGAGTATCATTGCCTTTGAACGTCCCTTGATTGACAGAGTGCCGTCGGCAGTGCGCGTACCCATGTCTCCCGTATGCAGCCATCCGTCCTTGTCAAGCACGTCATTGGTTGCCTGTGGGTTCTTGTAATAGCCGGCCATTACGTTTTCGCCTCGCACACATATCTCGCCGGGTACGTTTTCGGGGTCAGGGCTGTCTATGCGGCTCTGCATCTGCGGTATGGTCCGGCCGCATGATGCCGGGACGAACTCTTGCCAATATGTATAGCTTATTAGCGGACCACATTCGGTCATACCGTAGCCTACGGTGAAGGGGAAGCGTATGTCGCGGAGAAACTGTTCGACCTCTGGGTTGAGCGGAGCTCCGCCTACGATAATCTGGGAAAATTCCCCGCCGAAAGCCTTGACCAGACTGTTGCATATTTTGCGCTTTATGATTTTTCGCACTCCGGGTATGGCCAACATACGTTTTACCGACGGTTTTTGCAGCTTCGGCAGGATGCTGCGGCGGTATATTTTCTCCAGTATAAGAGGGACGCACAGAATGAGTGTCGGACGCACTTGTGCGAATGCTTTCAGCAGTACCGGAGGGGTCGGGGTCTTGCCGAGGACGGTGACCGACGCACCTGCGACCAATGGTGTCAGCATGTCGAATGCACAGCCGTAGGCATGGGCCAGAGGGAGAAATGTCAGGCATCTGTCGCCCGGCGCATATAGCTGTGAGTCGATGCCGAACACTACGTTGCCGCACAGGTTGTTGTACGTCAGCATTACACCCTTTGAGAATCCCGTGGTTCCCGATGTGTAGTTTATCTCCATCAGGGCATCCTTGGGCATATTGGCGTAGTCGATGTCGGCTGGACCGAACCCTCCGGGATACGTCCTTTCAAACAGATGCGGAATCCCTTTGAGTATACTGGATGTGCGTGTCGGTTTCTGAGGCGTACATGCTTCGGTAAGCAGGTTGGCATCGTCAAGCGATATTGCTGCCTTTAGTCTGGGCATTTGGGAAAGGTCCAGATGTTCGCATAGCTGCTCGTTGATGTACAGCAGCACCGAGTCCGAGTGGTTGATGATGTGTTGCGCATCCTGAGGATTGAAATCTTGAAGCACAGGCACTACTACTGCGCCGTAAGTGACAGTAGCCATATATGCGGTTATCCATGCCACGGAGTTACGTCCGAGCACTGCAACCTTGTCTCCGCGTCGGATGCCGAGCTTTTTGAATGTCAGGTGTACCATAGCGATGCGTCGGGCGAGCTCGCCGTATGTCACTGCTTCGCCGCCGGTGTAGTCGGCTATGGCAGGAAGTTCCCAATGACGGGCAAACGACGACTCGTAGATGCGCAGCAAATCCTCTTTTATCATATAGTGCAAATTATTATCCTAATTATAACAAAAATCATTGTCTGAAAGTTATGTCATATCTTTTCAGACAATGAAATGATGATAAGGTTTAACGGGTGCGTGATAAAGAGTCGTAATCTCCGGAGTGGATCACTCCACGGTGACACTCTTGGCCAGATTGCGCGGCATGTCCACATTGCAGCCTTTTTTGATGGCGATATGGTATGCCAAGAGCTGCAAAGGTATGGCGGCGACGATCGGCGAGAGCTGCTCTATGACCTTGGGCATCTCTATGATATGGTCGGCAATGCCCGATATGGTCTTGTCGCCACGGGTGACTATGGCTATGACTTCGCCGCCGCGTGCCTTGACCTGCTGTATGTTGCTGATGACCTTTTCGTATAAGTCGTCATGTGGGGCGATGACCACCGTAGGCAGCTCGCGGTCTATCAGGGCTATGGGACCGTGCTTCATCTCTGCCGCAGGATACCCTTCGGCATGTATGTACGAGATTTCCTTTAGCTTCAGGGCTCCCTCAAGAGCGGTAGGGTAGTTATAGCCGCGTCCGAGATACAGGAAGTTGTGCACGTATGTGTATGTCTGAGAGAGCTCCTTGATTAAGGGGTCGAGTTTCAGCGTCTCCTCTATGTAGTCGGGAAGTTTCTGTATCGAGGAGGCTATGACGGCTGTGTCCTCTTTAGACAGTGTGCCGCGTAGCTGCCCTATGGCGAGAGCCATCATGGCCAGCACTGTCACCTGGCCAGTAAAAGCCTTTGTCGATGCGACCCCTATCTCGGGGCCTACGTGTATGTATGTACCTGTGTCAGATTCGCGGGCAATCGACGAACCCACTGCGTTGACCACACCGTAGACCATCGCGCCCTTGCTGCGGGCCAGTTTTATGGCCGCGAGTGTGTCGGCGGTCTCGCCGCTCTGGCTGATGGCAATCACGATGTCGTTGGTGTTGAGTACCGGGTTGCTGTAGCGGAACTCTGACGCATATTCCACCTCTACGGCGATTTTGCCCAAATCCTGGATGAGACGTTTGCCGATGAGGGCGGCATGCCACGATGTGCCGCATGCCACGATGACTATGCGGCCCACGTTCTTAAACGCCTCGGCGTTGTCCATTATGCCTGACAGCTTGATTTCGGTATTGTTGTTGACCACACGGCCTCTGATGCAGTCGCGCAGGGTGCGGGGCTGCTCGAATATCTCCTTGAGCATGAAGTGTGGGTAGCCGCCCTTCTCGAGCTCTGACACGCTCATGCGCAGTGTCTGGATGTCGACATTGGCAGGTTCGTTGTCGAGGTTGATTACCTGTAGCGGTTCGTGGCGAGACAATATGGCCAGCTCGTCGTCGCGCAGATACACCACCCGGTCGGTATATTCTACTAATGGTGTCGCGTCCGATGCTAAATATGAGCCGGTTTCACCCAGTCCGATTACGAGCGGACTGCTCTTGCGTGCCGCTATCAGCTGGTCGGGGTTGTCGCGGTCTATGACCGCAATGGCAAATGCGCCGATCACCGTTTTGAGTGCGCTGCGTATGGCATCAACGGTCGATGAATTGGTCGTTTCTTTGATGTACTCTATCAGCTTCACGAGTACCTCGGTGTCGGTATCGCTTGAAAACTGCACGCCGTGGTTGACAAGAGCCTGCTTCAGCACGGCATAGTTTTCTATGGTGCCGTTGTGGACGAGTGCTATTTTCCCGTTGCCCGACACGTGGGGGTGGGCATTGGTGCTGTTGGGCTCGCCATGGGTGGCCCAGCGCGTATGGGCTATGCCGATGGTGCCGCTTACGTCTTTGTCGGCCACATATTCCTCGAGGTCGGCCACTTTGCCGCGTGTCTTATATACGTTGACACGGTTGTCGGGGTTGATCATGGCCACGCCGGCACTGTCATATCCCCTGTATTCAAGCCTGTGTAGCCCCTTGATGAGAATTGGATAGGCTTCCGACGAGCCGATAAATCCTACGATTCCGCACATATATTTTGCTGTATGAGGTCGCTATGTTTTTGGTTTCTTGTTCGTTTATCTTTGCAAAGTTAAGAAATATTGCTAACATCTTGGCAGGCATTGATTGGGCTGTATGGATTTTAACACGATTTCTGTAAAAATTTGGCTCAATCGGCGTTTTTGAGTAATATTGTACTGATTATACCTACTCTACCATTTCCAATGAATAAAGAAGACTTCGATACTGCAACATCACGCATACCTCTTCTCGGGATGACGCTTGACCGTCTGGCACAGGTGGCGGCTGAGGCGAATATGCCCGGTTTCGCGGCACGTCAGATGGCGCAATGGCTCTATGACAAGAGGGTGCTGTCAGTCGACGAGATGACAAATCTCTCCAAAAAGTCACGTGAGATGCTCTCCCGACGGTATGTCGTGGGACGTGAGGAGCCATTGCTGGCGACAAAAAGCGTCGACGGGACTGTCAAATACCTCTTCAGGGGTGCCGGAGGGCGCGAGGTGGAGAGCGTGTATATCCCGGACGGCGACCGTGCCACGCTGTGTGTGTCGTCGCAGGCCGGATGCAAGATGAACTGCCGCTTCTGCATGACGGGCAAACAGGGATTCCACGGCAACCTCTCTGCCGGCCAGATTGTCAACCAGATATTGTCAATCCCTGACAGCCGCACGCTTACCAATATCGTGTACATGGGCATGGGCGAGCCGATGGACAATATCGATGCCGTGATTGACTCTATCCGTGTGATGACTGAGCCGTGGGGACTTGCCTGGAGCCCGAGGCGCATCACGGTGTCATCGATAGGGCGCATCAAGGAGCTGCGCCGCCTGCTTGATACCACCAATGTCAATGTGGCAATAAGCGTCCACAGTCCCTTTGCCTCCGAGCGTCTCGGTCTGATGCCTGTGGAGAAGGCTTTCCCCCTACGCGATGTCATCGCCATGCTGCGCGAATATGATTTCAGCCATCAGAGGAGGCTGTCGGTCGAGTATATAATGTGGCGGGGGGTTAATGACGACATGCGTCATGCTGATGCGCTTGCCCGCTTGATACGCGGGATGCACTGCCGGGTCAATCTTATACGGTTCCATGCCATACCCGGAGTGGAGGAGCTGCAGCCGTGTGGCCAGCATGTGATGGTGGCGTTTCGCGACAGGCTTAACCAGCTCGGTGTCACAGCTACGATACGCGCATCGCGAGGAGAGGATATCATGGCAGCATGCGGCATGCTTGCCGGTCGACCGAAAGATGCACGTCGGTCATAGGCATAAGCGGTCCGGGGTCATGGCTGACCACTATGATGGTCGTGCCGCCCTCTTTCATCTGCTGGAGAATCCCTGTGACCACGTCGCGGTAATGGGGGTCGAGATAGCTCATAGGTTCGTCAAGAACAAGTACTGACGGGCGGCTTACTATGGCTCGTGCAAGGAGGGCGCGCTGCACTTGGCCTCCTGACAGTTCGCCGAGAGGACGGTCTGCCTCCAGCCCGAGCCCTACAGTCTGCAGAGCCTCTTTGGCGATGCTTCTCTTGTCGCCGTGCATTCGTTTGCCTAACAGTGCAGATGCCACCACCTCTCTCACCGTAATCGGAAACTTGGAGTCGACCGCGCTTTTTTGTGGGAGGTAGCCAATCGGGAGCGACGATGTGCACTCGCCCTCCGGTGTGAGGTAGGTGACGTTGCCGCTTGTCGGGTGCGTAAGTTTGAGCATCAGTTTCAGCAATGTAGTCTTGCCGCCGCCGTTAGGTCCGGTTATCAGTATGAAGTCACCTTTGTTGACCTCGAAATCTATACTGGCAAGTGTCTCGTGTCCGTCCCACGCTTTGGCCACATTGTGCAGGCGGATGATTGGATATTTCTGTGGTTCCATACCTTACTTGATGTCTGTCAGGCCGGCTATGCTTCTGCCGATGGATACCATCTGCTCGTCCCAATGGTAGTCGATGGGATTGATGACTGCAGTGGGGATGCCTAATTCGGCGGTCACGATGCTTGTCTGGCGGTTGTCGGTCTCGTGTTGCAGAAACATTACGCGTGCATCTGACGCTTTGGCCGTCTCGATTTGCCGGCGCAGTTCGTTGACCGAAGCCTCCTTGTGTTCGGCTCCGAGAGCTATCTGCGTCAGTCCGTAGTCGCGGGCGAAATAACTCAGAGACGGATGCCATATGACGAATGTACTGGATGGGGCAGCGGCGATATATGTCTTTATGGCTGAGTCGATAGAGTCGATGCGGGCAGTAAGCCGGTCGAGGTTGGATTTATAATATGCCGCGTTGGAGGGGTCGGCCTCTGCCACGGCCTCATACATGTTGCGGGCCATGATGCGGGCGTTGACGGCCGATGTCCACACGTGGGGGTCGTTGTCGTGGCCGTGGTGGGTGCCTGTAATAAAGCTTATCCCCTCTGAAGTGTCCACGATCTTAAGGTCGGGGCGGGATGTCTTGATGCGCTTTATCACAGCATCTTCAAAACCGATGCTTCCGACGCGGAAATATATCAGCGAATGTTCCACATTGATCAGATGCGACATGGAGGGGTCGTAAGTCTCCGGGTCGGCTCCGTTGCCCAGCAGGCAGTTGACTTTCATTTTGTCGCCTACTATGGCATCGAGCAGGAATTTTTGAGGAGGTATGCTGACCGTAAGCGTGTCTATATCATGAACTCTGTGGCTGCATGACCACATCAGAGTCGTTGCGCTGACTATTAGCGCAATAAGCCATGATGCCACGAAAAGTCTGTTTAATCTCATATTGCAAATTTAACACATTTTATCGCAATGTGCAAATTTTCCCTAAAAAGCCAACGTGCATGTAGAAATAATTGGAAGTCCGCATTTATATCTGTTGCCTTATCGCCTTAATAATGTGTTTCCGCCCCTGTAAGGGATTTACTTCTGATGAGGGTTTCTTGGAGATTATCGCGATAGCGATTTAAGATAGTGGCTGTATATTATGAAGCACAGTAAGAGAACGATCGCGTACACTCCCGATTTCATAGGCCGCATAAATCGCTTAAGGATATTGTTCAGAAGCTTATGGGATCGGTTAATAGATGGAATTACCCCAAAACGTAGTGGACCGCCATGAGCAGACCGTGGTAGAGCGATACCAGCGTCCCCACGCCGGCATCGTTGAGCTGGTGAATGCCGTTGATGTCCGACAGAAACAGCAGGGCTACCATCAGTCCCTTTGACGGAGTGAAATATGAGTCGACGGTGTTGTTCAGGCACGTGGTAAATCTCTTCAGCCAGCCGGGCAGCCCTCTGTCAAGGCGCGCACCGGGGATAAGCAGTACCGTCGCAAAGGAGGTCACGCATAGATATTGGTAAAGCCGCGAATAGTCTACGCTTAACACAGTAAACATCGGTATCATACATGTAGCCGTCAGCATATAGACTGCTGTCAGCCGTCCACGCATAAGCTCCCTCTGGTGGCCGGGAGGTGAAAAGGTATAGACGAAGTTGCACACCATGTAGGTGTAACATATGAAGGCGGCAAGCTGTAGGGGCAGCCTGAGCCAGCCGATGGTCGGTGAGCAGAAGTTAGTCATGCAGTGGAAGCGAAATGTCCACATGGTGTCCCATCCGATAGCTCCTATGCTGCTTGATGTCTGTTCTTGCAGGTCGGGGAAATACGGTTGCCACGATTGTATGATGTCGGAAGCTATTCCGGGAGAGCCTTTAAACCAGCACATCGTTATAAAGGTTGAGACGATGACGGTGATTGACACTATTTTGTCCCATCGGGCAGTGGTAGATGTGTATATGAGCATCACTATTATAGGGATGCCCCAGAATACGAATGCTTCATGGATGAGAAGCTCGATTATGCACACAGCTGTTGCGACCCACAATACAACCCTCCCCTTTGCATATCGGTCATGCCCTAACATTGCCAGCATCCCTATCAGCATCAGTTCCTGCATGAAATCCTTGCGTATGATACACATGACAAACCCCATGAACACAGGAGCGAGGATAATCCACCAGTTCCATCGGTGTTTGCGAAATTGCCATATGAAAAAGCCCAGCACGGCTGCGTAACATACCATTGAAACGGCCTTGATAAGGAGCACGATGATGCTCGTTGGTATGCCTATTCGAGCCATAGCGAATAAACCCTCTCCGATAATCCCGCGCCTTACGAAACCTCCGCTGAAATTAATCAGGTATTCAGTAAACCCCCATTCGTTTATCGGTGTATGCAGCAGGAACATGTCGGCGAATAGCCATAGTCTCACTATGAATGCGAATATCACCAGAGCTCCTATGATGCGTTTTAATATTGCGGTCGTTGATGAAGCCATCGATTCAAAAATCAAGTGTCAGTTGCTCGGATGGCAACAGCGTGAACGACATGCGGTGGAGCGGCGACGGGCCGTGCGCTCTTATGGCTTCGCGGTGTGCCGGGGTCGGATAGCCCTTGTTTGTTTCCCAGCCGTAGGCGGGGTATTCTTTGGCTAATGCCGTCATGATATGGTCGCGCTCCGTCTTGGCTAATATGGAGGCTGCCGCTATGTTGGCGTATTTGCCGTCGCCTTTAACGACTGTCGTTGACGGTATGTCGCGGTAGGCCTTGAAGCGGTTGCCGTCGATGATGATGGATTCCGGCCTCACCGACAGGCCGTCGAGGGCTTTGTGCATCGCGAGGATGGATGCGTTCAGGATATTTATGTCGTCGATCTCCGCAGGGGAGCAAATACCTATGGCCCATGCGGTGGCTTCGCTCATGATTAAGGCGCGGAGTTCCTCGCGGCAAGCCTCCGAGAGCTGTTTGGAGTCGTTGATGAGCGGATGCGAAAATCCGGCAGGGAGTATAACCGCCGCTGCCACTACCGGGCCGGCGAGACATCCCCGGCCAGCTTCGTCGCATCCGGCTTCGAGTTTGCTCATGTCAAGGCGCGGAGGGAGCGGGTTGTGGTCGTTGCGGGTTCTCACGGTGTGGTGCAGGATAGGTTTTGTCTATAGTGTACGGTCATTTTTCTATAAAGCCGTAGCCTATGCCCGAGCGGTTGACGATGTGGACGGCATATTTGCCGAGTTTCTTTCGTAGACGAGACACACTGACATCCAATGCGCGTGACGATGCGTTCCCCTCCTTGTTCCATACGATGCGGTAAAGGTCGCTGTGGTTGTAGAAATGGCCAGGCCGGCTGATTAACGCATTGAGTAGCATGAGTTCTGTGCGCGTCAGGGCTATCGCATTCCCGTCAATGGTGACATTGCGTGATGCGGTGTCCACTGAAAGGCCGTCGTATTTTACCGCCGCCGATGCGGTGGCGGTAGGCCTGTAGGGATTGCGTGCCGCCATGCTGCGACGGCGCAGCACCGACTTGATGCGTGCCATCATCTCGCGCAGCGAAAACGGCTTAAGGATGTAGTCGTCGGCTCCGGCATCGAACCCCTTGACGATATCGTCTTCGCTGTCCATCGTAGTGCATATTATCACAGGGATATGGGATGTGTCATCGTTCGATTTGATTATCCCCGTAAGCATGAGACCGTTGATGTCGCTTAATATGACCTCGGTGATTACTAAGTCGGTGTGGGCGAAGCCGGCATCCAAAGCATCTTCGGCATTGGCAAACGTACACACTCCATAACCTTCATCTTCAAGATTGAGTTTGATGAGGTTAGTGATGGATGCGTCGCTGTCTACGATGGCTACTTGATGTGGCTTAGGGCTGGTCAGGACTGTATCGCTTGCGGGATTCATGCAATACAAATCTAAGCAATTTCTTAAAATATACAAAATATTGTAACGGCAATGTAATCCACATTAACATTTTTGCAGATTTGTCCGTCACCTACACCTATATTAAAAATAGGGATTAAAAATAAGAAATGTACGGCTTTTGTCGGAGCTGGTAGCTTGGCGCTGCTTATTTGCGGCCGAAGTCCGCCGGGATTTCACCCCATGCGGGGGTGTCCCATGTAAGCACCTGGTTGTGGTCGGGATGGTTGCGGAGCCATGTCAGGGCGCGGCTTATAAGTTCCCTGATTTTCTCGTTGGCGGGGGTAGGGGCTATGGTAGTTTTGACAGCCCTGTTCCTGACCCACGCACGGGCCGTGCGGCTGTCGCTGTAGACGGGCATTCTCAATCCGCGTTGGTCGAGCCACGCCAGCCCGTGTACCAACGCCAGAAATTCGCCCATGTTGTTAGAGCCGTCTTGCAGCGGCCCCACACGGAATAGTTCAGCCCCGGTCTTCACATCCACGCCACGGTATTCCACCGGACCGGGATTGCCAGAACAGGCGGCATCGACAGCTATAGCATCGGTGACGATTTCGGGTATGGCTTCATAGTTGACCTGCTCCGACACGTGTCTGCCTATCGAGCGGATTATCGCTGCCGCTTCGTTGGGATCGCCCCGGTATGCCGCCACAGCCTCCTCCTGGCTCGGGTAGCTTTTGTACCTGGCGTTGGGGTAGCCTTCAATCTGGAGCTGACATTCGGCCCATGAATCGAATACTCCTGTGTGGTGGCCGTTCCATACTACGTAGAATTTCTTGCGGGGTGATGACATTTGGTTGTTACGACAGGGTCAGGTAAAGGTTTATATCCAATGCGCGTAGTCCGGTCTTCTCTCCGATTTCTTCGTTGACGAGCCGGCCTAAGAACAGGTACGCGGCTTTGCGCAGCCCGGGCAGCAGTTTGAGGGCGTTGTGTACGCCGTCGCAGGTGAACACTGATGTCAGCATGGTCATCAGCGTGTTGCTCAGGGCCATGGCGCATGTCCGGGGCACGGCGCTTCCGGCATGTATGTAGCACACGCGCCAGCCTTCGGGGCGGCGGGTACGGTTGGTGTCGGCTTTGGCGAGGTCTATCGGGCGCATGGACGGAAAAGGCGACATGCGCCTGTCGGTGAGGTCGAATACGAGCACTCCGCGCTTGAGCTGCATCGCCTCGTCGCTGTCGATGGTATAGGCGGTGTCGGCATCTGGTGTGGCTATGACGACATCAGCTGTGTGGAGTGCGGCAGAGATGACACGAGGGTGCATGGCGGAGGTGATGAGCGAAGCTCCGAGTTCGCGTGACGCATGGCGTAGGCTGTACACGTCGTTGTCAAACATCCTGACCGTAGCCCCCATGCCTGTGGCGGTGCGTGCCGCCGATATGGCGGCTATGTCTGAGCCGAGTATGACCACTTCGCAGGGGTTGAGCCCGGCTATGCCTCCGAGCAGTATCCCTTTGCCGTGTTCGGAATCGGCCAGCAGCGATGCCGCCATGGCCATGGCGGCGCGTCCGTTGATTTCGGCGAGTATGTCGGCAAACGGACGGTGGCCGTGTTCGTCCTCTATGAGGTCGAGGGCTACGGCGACAGTGTGCCGGTCCATCAGCGACTTTATGTACTCTTTGGTGACGAGTTCGGGCGAAAGCAGCGTCAGCAGCAGCGCGCCGCGCCGCAGGTGGCGCACGTCGGCCATGTCAAGAGGGGGGAGGTGCAGCACTATCTCGCATTGCAGTGTCTCGCTGCGGCTTACCACGTCGCAGCCCGCCCGCATATACTGGTTGTCGGTGTAGTGTATCGGTGCGGCGGCTCCGCGCTCTATTTTCACTCTGAATCCGCGTTCTATCAGCCGGCTTGCCCCTTCGGGGGTGAGTGGGAAGCGGCGTTCGCTTTCATGGCGGCACGCCGGCACGCCGATGGTGAATCCGCGTGATGCCGTGGCCACAGGAGCGGGCTGTTCGAGCGGTGTATATTCTGCAGAGGTCATGGACTGGGTGTTAAATGGCGGTGTTAGAAGCGGTTTTGCATGTAAGTCCTAATTGTTCGATGAAACGCTCCACGCTGTGGCGTATCTGCCGTATGTCTTCAAGATGGTCCGACGGGAATGTGTGCTGGGCGAGGGCATAGTGGGGCATACGTTTTGCAAGTGCTGCTGAGATATAACCTCTCAGCTCGTCGTCGGTCATGCCGGCTATGAGCGGACGCTTGGCCTTGCCGTGGCACAGACGGCGGTGGAGCGACTCGATGGTCGCGTCGAGCAGCACTGTGGTGCCGCAGGCGTTCATTACCTCCATGTTGTTGAAAAAGCAGGGTGTGCCTCCGCCGCATGCCACTATCACGTCCTCGAAGCTGCTTACTTCCTCAAGCATGGCTTTTTCGAGCTTGCGGAAACCCTCCTCGCCCCTCTCGGCGAATATGTCGCGGATGGTCTTGCGGTAGCGGTTTTCGATATATGTGTCCAGGTCTATGAATGTCAAACCTGTGGCTTTCGACAGGGCGTGTCCGAGGGTGGACTTGCCGCTGCCCATGTAGCCTATGAGGAATATCGGTTTCATCGGTAGTGTTATATAAGCCCCAGTTCTACGGCCACTGCCACACGCTCTATGATGGCATCTTTGTCGTCCTTGTCGGGGCGGAAATCGCTCTTGAGGTTGACTCCGAAAAACCGGCCGAACAGTTGCCAGAAATTGGCTCTGAATGACCCGAGGAAGGCTTTAAGTATGTTGTATGACGATTGGTTGGTCTCCCGGCGTATGAGTTTCAGCAGCATCTGTGCCTGCCCGCGTGTGAATTTCTTGAGCACGGGCTTGTACTGCTCGAACACTTCGCCCTCCATGCGTTTCAGATGGTCCTCGCGCATCTTGGAGTCGGGTATGGTCTCGATGTACTCGTATGTCTCCACCAAGGTCTCGCTGATGAGTTTGGCGTAGGGGAGGGTCTTCTTGACATCTCGCACGGTGCGCCAGTAAAACTGTTCCTGCTTCTTGTTCTTGAATTTCAGGGGCGGAAACACGGTGACTTCGTTGAGCACGAGCATCTTCGTCTCTTCGCCGTCGATGTCCGTGTAGTAGTAGCCCTTGAGACCGCGTATGCGTCCGTCGCCTGGATCGAGGATGTCGGTCGTGGTAATCTGGTCGGGCTGCGGCGCATTATCGGCAGCCGTGTAGCCGCTGCCGCCCAGTGTCAAGGCAAGTGCCAACATGTATTTGCGTCCCTGTTTCAGCATAGACGTGTCGTTTACTCCGGCTTTTCGTCTGGCTTGTGCGGTATGGGCGGATAGTCGAGCGTATAGTGCAACCCGCGTGATTCGTGGCGTTCCTTGGCCTGGCGCATGATGAGGTAGCCCACGTTGATGATGTTGCGCAGCTCGCATATCTCGCGTGAGGCTTTTGACTGCTTGAACAGCTTCTCGGTCTCCTCGTAGAGGATGTCAAGGCGGTTCCATGCGCGGTCCAAGCGCAGGTTGCTGCGCACGATGCCTACATACGTGCCCATAATCTGGTTGACCTCCTTGATGCTCTGGGTGATGAGCACCATCTCCTCCGGGTGGCGTGTGCCCTCGTCGTTCCACTCAGGCACGTCAGTGCGCCACGAATACCCCTGCACATGTTCTATGGCATGGCGGGCGGCGGCCTCGGCGTACACTACGGCCTCGATGAGGCTGTTGGATGCCAGACGGTTGCCGCCGTGAAGCCCGGTGCAGCTGCATTCGCCCACGGCATACAGCCGCTTGATCGACGACTCGGCATTGCCGTCAACCTTGATGCCGCCGCACAGGTAGTGGGCCGCCGGAGCCACGGGGATGTAGTCCTTGGTGATGTCGATGCCTAACGAGAGGCATTTGGCGTATATGTTGGGGAAGTGGTGCTTGGTCTCTTCGGGGTCTTTGTGGGTCACGTCCAAGTACACATGGTCGTCGCCGTGGAGCTTCATCTCGGAGTCTATGGCGCGTGCCACGATGTCACGCGGGGCGAGCGACAGGCGCGGGTCGTATTTGTGCATGAATTCCTCCCCCTTCATGTTGCGCAGCACAGCCCCGTAGCCGCGCATCGCCTCGGTGATGAGAAACGACGGACGGTCGCCGGGGTGGTAGAGGGCGGTTGGGTGGAACTGGATAAACTCCATGTCTTTGACCGTTCCTTTGGCGCGGTACACCATGGCGATGCCGTCGCCGGTGGCAACCAAGGGGTTGGTGGTGGTGGCATATACCGCCCCCACGCCGCCGGTGGCCATCAAAGTCACTCTTGACAGAAAAGTATCCACCTCGCCTGTCGCCTCATTGAGCACATAGGCCCCGTAGCAGGTGATGTCGGGGGTGCGGCGCGTGACAATCTTGCCGAGATGGTGCTGGGTGATGATTTCTATGGCGAAATGGTGCTCGAAGATGTCGATGTCGGGGTGGTTGCGTACACGGTCCACCAAGCTCTCCTGTATCTCGAAACCGGTATTGTCGGCATGGTGGAGGATGCGGAACTCGCTGTGGCCTCCCTCACGGTGAAGGTCGAACGAACCGTCGTCGCGGCAGTCGAAATTGACACCGTTTTCTATCAGGAACCGTATCTGCTCCGGCGCACCCGTGACCACCTTCCTGACCGCTTCGGGGTCGCTGAGCCAGTCGCCGGCTATCATGGTGTCCTGGATGTGCTTGTCGAAATTGTCCACGCTCAGGTCGGTGACCGATGCCACCCCCCCCTGGGCCAGCGCGGTGTTGGCCTCGTCGAGCGAAGTCTTGCACACCAAGGCCACGCGTCCGTGCGCCGCCACCTTGAGTGCGAAACTCATGCCGGCGATTCCAGACCCTATGACCAAATAATCGTATTCGTAAGTCATATACTTATGCCATTATGTAAATATCGATATCTACCTGTTTAAGCATCTATATCAGGCATCCGCATTTATTTTGCCATCTGGAGATACCTAAACATGCAAAGATACTAATTTCCACAAACATTACCCTCTCCACATTCCAAAAACCGCCAATATCTTACACTGATAAGATTTAGAAAGGGCCACACCAGCCTCCTCAATATGATTCCATCTCTCAGCTTACAATACGTGAAGATGGCAGATGCGTGGCCTTTGGAGTGGAGATAGAGTTTGCATGATACGGGCTTGTCCCATCGTGTCGCTTTGCGGCGTGGGCGGTTGGTAGGTTCGGTTGTTTCCATGTTGCATTGTAGTTTTTGGCAAATCTACAATGCGTAGGTCGGCGGGGTGTGCGAAAACATCAGTGTTGCCGGCTGAGTACGGCATTGCGGATGCCGTCATAGCCGAGGCGCACGTAGCGCGGATAGTGTTCCATCAGTGAGTCGGACGAGCGCGAGAAGTTCAAGCCTATCTGGCTGATTTCGGTGCCGAGATAGTTGATCGCAAACAGCATACCGCCAGGCACGCATTTGCGGTCGCGCCAGCATACGAATCCAGTGCCGGGAAACGTCTGCGAACCGTCAGGGCAGTATGCGGAAATGGACGTTACATTGGTCAATCTGAAATCCCATATCAGCTCCGGGGCGGTGAACGGCAGCAGGAGTCCCTCGTCACCGGCATCGATGTGGAGCGGCACCGGGCGGAGCCGGTGTGCGTTGAGGTCGCCGATGGCATGGTCAAGCCGCTCTATCTGGCGTATGGATGACTGTCGGCCGCTACTGATAGGGTTGATGACGCAAATCGTGTTGTCGTCACACAGCTGCGTGAGAGCGTCGGGGTCGCTGCCGTCAGGGCAGTCTGAGGGCGAACGCATCTCTATGTTCCATAGGTGCGAAAAGTTGTCCCATATGGAGGGGTGGGATGACGGGATGACGAAATTGGGCGATGCGGGGAGCCGTCCCTCAGCCATCATCAGTTCGCGCCACCGCAGCCATGCGGCCGTAGCTGCTATCACGCAAGCCTCTTCATTGCTGCGAGCGACCGCCCCCGATTTCCATGCAAGCGGTTCGGGGGTGTGCCACAGGGATGCCACTATGTTGATGCACTGGCCGTTGACGTAAGCCACCTGCGGATATTCTATATCGCCCGATGCCTGGCGGTTCGCAGCCTGCCCGGTGTCTTTGTCTGATTGTGCCATGGGAAACTCTATGTGACGAACTTGAAAGCTATATCCGTATGCCTGTTTTTAGTATGTCGGCGTAGAGGGGGTTGTCTGTGTCTTCTGTAAGCAGGACGGGTTCGATGAGGTTGCTTATCTTGCGTTTGAGTTTCCACAGCAAAGGGGTGTCCTCAAAATAGTTGTCGCTCAGGCGTTCGACGACGACGGCGATGTCGATGTCGCTGTCGTCTGTCTGATTGCCTTTGCTGTACGAGCCGTAAAGGTAAAGGGCTTTTAAAGGCAGCCGCTCTGCAACTGCCGCTTTGTAGCGTTGTGCCAATTTTATAGCTTGCTCTTTATCCATAGTCTGACATCTCAATCCAATATGTAACCTTTTCGTTCATAATCTGTCGCATTGATGTGCAAATATATATAATTTCTTTGAATAAGTTAGTCAACAAAATTAGGACGAATGATTTTGCAAGTATTTTTGAGGTGAATTTGGACGAGGAGGATTGAGCGTAGCGAGCTACGTGATTGACGATGGGTACAGAGTCAGCCAAAAAGACTGCAAAAGCATCGAATTTGAGACTGACTTGATGATATAAATTAATTTTGTTGACTAACTTAAGTAAATGTCAAAAGGATTAACCGCTATATGGGTTCAAAAAGGTTCTCGGCTGCGTCGGATTCGAGGGGAGTGTCGTCGGGTTGCTGCTTTGCCCACTTTTTCAACACCGGCGAAAACAGTGAACATTATCTGGATGATGTGTTGTGAATTGCTAAATTTGCATTGTCAGCCGGGCGTTGTCCCCGCTGGCGGGCATGTTGATTGTTGAAAATGGAAGCGGCTTGCTGATTTTCGCGTAATCTCGAAGTGCGGAAAGCCTCAATTACGGTCAGATGACAGGGATGTTCTTCGCGTCTGTAAGTACGTGGAAACCGTGACGTTATCTGGTTTTACAGGGATTCCTGCCGCACACTTAGGAAACTTAGGAGGCTTGGGGTCGCTTGGGGAATGAGGGGGGAGGCTGCTGAGGGCTTAGGGGGTGGATGGGGGAAGGGCGAGGTGCCATTGGTGGCCGTCGTGGCGGAGGGTGATGACTCCGATGGCGAGCAGGTGGGATGCGGACTCCATGGCGCTGCGGCGGGAGCAGTGGGCCAGGCGCATGTAATCGTCGATGGTGGGGTTGTAGCCGTCGGCTATGCGGCGCAGCAGCAGGGTCTCGGCAGGGGTGAGGCGCAGTGGGCCGTCGGACGGTTGCCGCTGCCGGTTCCAGCTCTCGACCATGAGCGGCGAGGCTGCGATGTTCTCGTCGTTGACTCGGTAATATGCGCGTAGGCTTCCGTCGCTTTCGGCTACCATGACGGGCTTGGCTGCGCTTTCGGCGATTTCCGCGACGAACACGACCTCTCCGCCTTCGGCGCGGTAGGCTGTGAAGGCGACATCCTGCGGAGGGCGGCAGTAGATGGCGGCTGCAGTCTCTACGACGTAGAGGTCTTCTTCGTTACGCACGCCGGCGATAACGCCGTTGTCCTTGACTCCGATGAGCAGCCGGCCGCCGCTGTTGTTGGCGAACGCGGAGACCGAACGGGCTATCTTGCGGGCATCGCTGACCGAATATTTGAAGTCCTGATGCTCGTGTTCGCCCTCGGCTATGAGCCGTTGCAGATAGGCGGCTCCTTTGCGCGGCTTGAGGTCTTTCATCGGGGGTGGGACAGGCAGGGTGCGAGGGTCACTCTGCGGGATAGGTGAAGTTGGCGTCGGTGGGGTCGGCGAGGACTTCGTCGAGATATTTGCGGGCTATGAGCCGTGCGCCCTGATGGTCCATGAAGGTGTAGTTGCCGCAGTCACGCGGCGTGGCTCCGGGTATAGGGCCGTCGTACATGGCCACGTATGCCATGGTGCGTCGGACGAGCTGGAGTATGTCGCGTGGCTGCAGGTCGCCCTGGATGATGAGGTAGTTGCCTGTGAGGCATCCCATGGGACCCCAGTAGACGATGCGGCTGCCCCATTCGCGGTCGTTGCGCAGGTAGGTGGCGGCGAGGTGTTCCATGGCGTGTATGGCCGGGCTGGATATGTGTGGCATACGGTTGGGTTCGACCATGCGTATGTCGAATGTTGTCAGGACATCGCCTGAGGGGGTGGTGTCCTTGCGTGACACGTATATGCCGCGCAGCATGGCGAGATGGTTGATTTTGAAGCTTTCTATCTTGTCCATATGTCGCGCTCTTGTCAGGGTTGTGGCGATATGTTTTCGAGGATTGTCATCAGTGCGTCCATGCTTTCGCGCGGGGCGTCTTCCCAGAAGCTTTCATACTGCGATATGTTGTCGTCGCTGCCGGGGGTGTCGCTGATGACGCGGGCCACCATCACGGGTACGCGGTGTTTGTAGCACGTCTGCATGACCGGGGCCGACTCCATGTCGACGGCGATGACCTCTGGGAAGCGGCTGCGTATGGCATCGACTTCTTCCGGACGCGAGATGAACATGTCGCCCGAGCAGATGAGACCTTTGCGCAGGGATGGTATGTTGTCCAAAGTCCCCGGGGCTATCAGCGACTTGTTGCTTTCGAAGTAGAGGGGGCAGTCGGCGGCTTCGCCCCACCGGGTCCCCGGACCGCACCATACGTCATGGTATGCGACGCGCTCGCCCCATACCACATCGAGCACCTTGACACCGTCAGCTCCCACGCCGCCGGCTACGCCTGTGTTGATGACGAGTTCGGGTGTGAAGTTGCGGATGAGGGTGTCGGTGGCAAGGGCGGCATTGACTTTGCCGATGCCGCATGTCGTGGCTATGATTTTGTGCTGTCCGATAGAGCCGAAATAGTAGGGGTGGTCTTCGAAGGTGACCAGTCGGATGTCGTGGCCCATACGTCCGAGCAGGAGGTGCAGTTCCTTCTGCATCGCTACGATTATTGCTATTTTCATATTGTGTATGTCTGTGAAGGGAGTTGTTTCTATCTTTTATCTGCCTATCGCGTATCGGTAGAGGGTGACGGGCTGTCCGATGTCGCAGCTCTTTTTGTCCCACCGCTTGACGGTCGCTTCCAGACGGACTTTGCCGTCATAAAGGCGGTGGAACTCGTGGACATCATCGTCGCCGATGAGAATCAGACCTGTGACCGGCGACGTGGTGGGGCTGAAGGGGGCGATGCGGTCGCCGATGTAGAAGTCGGCTGTGAAGAAGCGCATCATGTCACTTACGATGTAGGAGTATATCGTGCCGTCGGGCTGTATCTGCTCTATGTCGCGGGCCATGGGGATGTCGGTCTTATAGGAGATGGCTGCCGGCTGGTACACGCCGCCGAACGCCATGTAGAGGGCTATCATCACGGCTGACAGTCCCACCAATGCCGTGGATGTCCCGGAGCGGAACAGCTGCACGAATACTATGCCTCCTACAAGGCATGAGATGCCGGCGACTGCCCACTTCCACCACGAAGCCGGCTCCATGAAGCCGCTGACGGCCTGCAGGGTGTCGGCCGACAGTCCGGCGGTGTGGTGCGATGTCAGAGCCGGGATATGGAACAGGCAGAACACGATGAATGTCAGCATCGCCACTATGCAGATGAAGCCGGTGTAGGATTTGACCACTCCTGACGCTTTGCGGGCGCACCAAAGAGCCAGCAGCCCTATCTGCATGGCCAAGAACGGATACATGGGCAGGAGGTAGACGCTGCGTTTGCTCGACGGGAAGCAGTAGAATATGAGGACTACCATAGGGGCGATGAACATGAATGCTCGGGCGTTGTCGGCCGTGCGCCATCGTGACAGGCCGTTTTTCACCGAATGGCGCAGCTGCGGTATCAGCAGGCATACGGCGAAGATCACGAGCATCAGGGTGTACGGTGCCAGACCTCCGATGAGCGTCACGAGATTGTACCACCATGGGTTGACGTGCGACTCGTATGACATGGTCCCGGTCATGCGCCCGAAGTTTTCCTCCATGGCGAGGTCGAGAAACGCCTGTCCGCCGCGCTGCCATGCCGCCACGTACCACAGGGCTGGGATTATGAGCGCGAGAAAGGCCACGGTGGCCATCTTCCATGTGCACCGCCACAGGTTGTGGCCGCAGAGCATGACCGTCAGCCACACTGCCAGCAAGGGAAGGATGATGGCCACCGGACCTTTGGTTAGTGTGCCGCAGCTAAGGAGCAGGATGGCTGCCCACGGTAGCCGTGACATGTCGCGTTCCATGGCCCATGTGTAGAGTGAATACATCCCGGTGACGATAAACGCGGTGAGCACCATGTCGACTCGGCAGGCAAAGCCGGCGCGGTAGACCTCGAAGCAGGTGAATGTGACCACGGCTCCTATCATGGCGGCAGGTATGCCTACCCGGCGGCTCCAGAAACGGTATCCGGCCATCACCATGGCGATGAGGGCGATGGCTGACGGCAGCCGTGAGGTGTATTCTGTCACTCCGCCGGTGACGAGGCTTATGACGGCGATGCACCATGCCAAGAACGGAGGTTTGTAGGGGATCACGTCGCCGTTGCTCAGGGGTAGTATCCAGTCGCCCGACTGGAGCATGGAGAGGGCCACGACGGCTTCACGGGGTTCCCCCTTGGTGAAAAACGGGGCGCATCCGAGAAACGGCAGGAAAGTCACGCAGACGGCAACTAGAATGATTGCAAATGCCGTCATGCGGGTGGACTTGTCGGTCTGATTGTAGAGGTTCATCGGTGTGATAGGATGGTTGTGATGGGCGGCAGTCCGCTCCACACGGATTGCAACAATGTACAAAGATAGCTTTTTTCTGCAAAACACTGAGAAACTGTCCCTAAATTCATATATTTGCATAAATGCGTGTTAGATTGTAATGACTGACTTTGACGAATATATCCGCAGCGGAGAGCCTGACAAGCAGGAAAAGGCTTCGGCATGGAAAACCGCGATAGGGCTACAGGCTGTAGACGGCTTGCAGACATCCGACTATCTGAAAGAGACTGCCGCACGGCATATCGAGGGGGATGTCAGCATCGACGAAGTTAAAGCTCTTATCAACAGCTATTACCAGTCCAAGTCTGTACGGACACGGCATGACGATGACACAGAGGAGGCTGACAAGGTTTCGGCCAATATTGCCCGGATATTGAATGAGAGGTCGTTTGCTTTTTCGGTGACAGGATTCACGTCGATTCACCGCCGTCTGTTTGAGGGAGTGTTAAAGCACGCAGGCAAAATCCGCGACTACGACATCACGAAAAAGGAGTGGGTGCTTCGTGGCGACACCGTATTGTATGTCAATGCGGAGGATTTGCGCCGGGCGATTGAGTATGACTTGGAGCAGGAGAAGAATTTTTCGTTCAGAGGGTTGCCGCCAGATGTAGTGGTAGAGCATATCGCAAGGTTCGTGTCAAACATTTGGCAGATACATCCGTTTGGCGAGGGTAATACACGGACTACGGCTGTATTCACAATAAAATATCTTCGCAGTATCGGCTTTGAGGTAGATAACGACCTGTTTGCCCGGCACTCGTGGTATTTCCGCAATGCGCTTGTCCGCGCCAATTACCGCAATGTGCGCAAGGGTATCGAGCCTGATATAGGTTTCTTGTTGCTGTTTTTCAGGAATCTGATGATGGGGGAGCATAATGAGCTGAAAAACAGGTATATGGTTGTAGCACCTCCGTCGGAGTGGGTGGGCGGACAGACCCCGACAAGTACCCCGACAAGTGCCCCGACAAGTACGGACGGCTTGTTGCAGGTAGGTAATGATAATATCGTCCGTTTAATCAAGGTGATTGCAAGTAGTAAATTGTCTGTCAAAGAGATGATGGCTGCTATAGGGTTGAAGAACCGCGAGAATTTTATGGAATATTCACTTAACCCGGCAATGAGAGAGGGGTTTGTGTCCATGCTATACCCCGACAAGCCCCGGCATCCGCGCCAGAAATACATGCTGACCGACAGGGGGTTGGCTGCGCTGAGGTCCGGGGCGGATTAGGTGCAGGGGTTCGTATGTCGGGGGGGATCGCAGATTTTTTTGCTGGATGGGGGTGAGTAAACGAGAACTCGTGTGTCATATTATCAGATGACGGACAGAGACGAAATAGAGCAGCTTTTCAGGGCGCATTACAAGCCGTTGCGGCGGATGGCTTCGGCGATCTTGCATGACGACGACGCGGCGCGTGATGTGGTCCATGATGTCTTTGCGCAGATTTTATTTAAGAGGTGCAAAGCGTCTGGCGACGGTGACTTTGGGCGTGTTTTATTTCAGCGGAACACAGCTGTGACTCCAGGCTACTTAGTGACGGCGGTGCGCAACAGGTGCATCAACCGCTTGCGCGACCTTGACACCCGGACACGCATTGCAAAGCTCTATTTCCTTGAGACCGACGATTACGACTCCGAGGAGTGGCTCGACGAGGCGACCATTGCAAGAATCTCCGAGATTATCAGGACCGACCTGACCCGGCAGTGCCGGGAGGTGATGGAGATGCGATTCGGGCGAGGGCTGAAATTTGCCGAGATAGCCGAGGCGTTGGATGTCAGCGAGAAAACTGTCTACAAGCATGTCCGTCAGGCATTGGTGATAATCCGTAAAAAACTTGACGAAAATGGATAAATATGACATCGTGCTTGATTTGGTCGAACACCCCGACCGATACACCCCGGAGCAGACAGCTCAGGTGCTGTCAGATCCCGAAGTGCGGGAGATTTACAATCTCCTGAGCAAGACCGCTTCCGCTTGCAAAGCCTCCGAGGATGTATACGATGCAGAGGTGGATGCCGAGTGGCGCAGGCTGAAACCACGCCCCCGATTACGTTGGTATGGCAGCCGAGCCGCGTCGATTGCGGTGTTTGCGTTGAGTTCGCTTGTGGCGGTGGCTATAGGTGTGGCGGTGACTGTCGGAGTAATAAAGGAGGAACCTAAACCGGCGGAGGAAGGTCAGGAGCAGGCTGTCGCGGCGCAACAGGCAGCGGCAATAGACGACACAGCCGTAGCGGAGAAAGATACCGTGCCGTCGACCGCAGAACCGGTGCTTTTTGAAGACGCTCCTCTCGGGGATATTCTTGAAGCAGTCAGCGCAGCTTACGGTGTGACCGTCAGCTATCGGACTTCTGAAGCTGCAGGTCTGCACCTGTACTACAAGTTGGACCCCTCGCTGCAGCTCTCGGAGATTGTCGAGCAGCTTAACACATTCGAGCAGCTTAACCTCCGTCTTGACGGCGAAACCATCATCGTAGACTGACCATGAGAAGCGTTATCATCCTCATTATGGCGATGGTCTCAGTTTTGCCGGCCGGAGCCAAGAAATTCGTGTACAAATTTCACGCCACCCCGATATCGCAGGCACTTGTCACGCTCTCGCACGACCATGGCGACATAGACATATCCTTTATATATAAGGAACTCGACAACTACAAGACCTCGGCGGCTATAGACACCGACGAACCCTATGAGGCGATCCGTCAGATCGTAGGGCTAAACCCGGTGAGCGTGGTGGAGAAGCGTGGCATCTTCTACGTAGAGGCACTCCAGCGCGGCAAGTATGTCTACATGGGTCGCGCCATAGGCCAGAACCGCGAGCCCGTTGTCGCCGCCACGGTCATGCTGCTTGCTCCTCGTGATTCGTCGGTGATAACCTACGGCATCACCGACGATGCCGGACGCTTCGTAATCCCCTGCGACCGCCAAAGGGTCATCGGCAAAGTGTCGTGCATCGGTTACAAGCCGAAAATACAGCCGTTCAGCAGTTTTGCCGTCGGCGACATCGTGATGGAGGGCTTGCCCATCCGCTTGGCGACGGTCAGCGTTGAGGCGCAGACGGCTCTGGCTTATTCCGACCGTGATGTGTTCATCCCGACATCACGGCAGAAGGGTACAGCACAGGACGGCATCGACCTGTTGCGACGTATGGCGATGCCCCAGATTAAAATCGGCATCGCCGACAATGCCGTGACTACTCCGTCGGGCGACCCGGTGGCGATATATATCAACTATGTCAAGGCATCGCCGGAGGAACTGGAGGGGCTTAACACCTCGGATGTGCGTAAGGTGGAGTACTTTTATTCGCCTACCGACTCACGCTTCATGGGCGACAGGAATGTGGTGAATTTCATCATGCAGACCTATGTCTATGGCGGCTATACGAAGCTGACGCTTTCCGAGCAATTTCTCACCGGCCTGCAGAGCAACGCTTCAGTGTACTCGAAATTCGCCTATGGGAGAATGACTTACGACATATATGTTGGCAGCCGAAACATCGACAACCGTCACAACGGCACCAGCAGCATATCGTCATACCGCCTGGCACCCAGCGGAGGGGAGTCCGTGTGGGTCAGCCGTCAGCAATCGTTGGAGAGCAGCCGGCTCGTGCAGAACGTCATCCCTGCATCATTGCGGGCGTCATATGCCTCCGACAAATTCCAGATGCACAGCACCGTGTCGTTTGTATATCAGGAAACTCCCAAAGACCGGGTGGCTGGCAGTTTGGGATTCGTGCCGGATGTCATGGAGGCGAAATCATACAGCCAGGATGCGGGTTCGAGGGTTCGCACAGCGGCCTACAACGGAAATTTCAATTTCCGCTTGCCCGGCAGCTATAACCTGACCGTCTGGCCCTACGTGTCATACAGCCGCAACAGCCAAAGCTCGCATTACGCGGCGGGGGCATCGTCGATAGTTAATGATGCGCGTGAGGATGCCACCTACCTATCGGTGAGCGCGATGGGGCAGAAGACGGTCGCCGATGTCCATAGCTTCTCCCTGAGAGGTTTCGGCGGACATTCGGACTACAGGGTCGACTATCTCGGCAGCACTTCGGCATCGGACAGAATCACGGAGAGCTGGGGCGGCGGCTCGGTGCAGTACGGGTATTACGCCGACAAGGTTTCGACCGACCTGCAGGTGGGTCTCAGATACCAGCGCAATGTGACGAACGCGACTGTGGAACGCGAGTTATATCCGTTTGTCAACGCACGCGTCGGCTGGTCGCCCAACCGCCGGCACTCGCTCAACCTCAGCCTGACATATGCCAAAGAGCCCATGGACGCAAACCTGAAAAGCCCTAATGTGTTGCAGGACAATGAGCTGCTGTATTACTGCGGCAATCCGAATCTCAGGTATTCCCCTAACATAATAGCCAATCTGGCATACAACTGGATTCCAACCGGCTGGCTCCGGGTGTCGCCGTATGTCAATTTTTTCTGCATGTTCGACAGATATGTGCCTGTATACTCGGCGTATGACAGCGGGCGGGCGGTAATCAGACGTTATGAGAACAACGGCGACCATTTCCGCACACGGGTCGGCCTGTCGGCTACGGCGACATTGCTTGACGGCAGATTGCAGATACAGCTGTCGCCAGCGCAATACTTCTCTAAGAGCACCAGGTACTATGACATGGATTACAACCCTCTGGATTTTCAGGGCTCGGTCATGTGGTATATCGGCAAGTTCTACGTATCGGGTTATTACAGCTCTAAGTACAAGACGCTGTGGTCAAACTCCGGGACGATATACGAGGACAAGAACCAGCTGCAGCTCGGCGGCGGGTGGAGCGACGCTAATTGGAATGTCCGCCTGACCGTTTCAAATCCGCTGCGCACATCGTGGGAGAGTGGCACCAGGGTACTGGAAACGCCGGTCTATACCGAACGGCATACGTATTACGGCGTTAAGTCACACTGCGATCTGGCCCTGTCGGTCACATACACGCTCGGCTACGGCAAGAAAGTAAGCCGGGGCAACGAAGTCGGAGCGCACTCAGGTGCGCAGTCGGCGATACTGAAGTAGCCTAAGAGGAGCGGGATAGCGAGAGCCTGTGTGGGCCGAGCTGCGACACAATCGTGCGGCTCCGCCTGTCACCCACATCCCATCCGACTTATAAGATTTATAAGACTTATAAGCAATAGCTCCCAGAAATGCCCTTTTGAAGAAAATTACGCATAAAATCGCCATGGCTATTGCATATTACAAATGAAGTGCGTAAATTTGCACCGTCCAAATGACAAACGGACAACGGATGGTGCCATAGCTCAGTTGGTAGAGCAAAGGACTGAAAATCCTTGTGTCCCCGGTTCGATTCCTGGTGGCACCACATCGCAAGGCTGCTGACTCTTAAGGGTCGGCAGCCGTTGTTTTAAGCTTGTTTAGTCCCGCATAAGCAGTGTGGTCAGCCGACGGACGGACTAATTGCAAAAAAAGGCAGTATAAATTTAGGGTCAGCGGACAGGAACAGTGGATAAGAACACCTTATTATATAGTATAAGCATAGCCCATACTTATGGTATCTGATATGTTAGAGTTTGCTTTGAGAAAGTGGTGGTTCTATTGTTGTTCCTTGCAGAAAAGTAGTACATTTGCAGTGTAAACAATTAAATGAATTGCTAATGAAGTAGAAGTTTAACAAGACATATTATAAGAAGAAGTGTTTGCTTCTTGCTTGATGTATTCTGAAAATCGCCAATTCCAACAGGATATAACCATCATAAGCAGGTAAGTGAATGCTCGCGCCACAAGGTGTGGGCTTTCCTTGTTTGTATGGTTATAGGTGTTTGGCGATACCTCAGAATAACAACAGGTAAAGCCCACACCTTTCTTTTTGTAGTATGGCTACAAAAAGAGTAATATTATGGAAACAGAAAACAAGCGATTTTTTATTGAAGACATCTTCAATCTTGTAGAAATGCAGCGTCATGCAATTGGCGTCAGTTTCATTCCTGGTAGTAAATCCTATGCCAAGTATAAAGATGGAATAACCCTAATTCAAGTTACTAATTCTACTTTAGAAGAAGTCTTATATAGAATACAAAATAAAAAATTTGCTCATGGTGAGATATTGGGCAAAGGATATAACAATACTCCACCAATAAGCATAGATGTTATTCCTGTATCATTTAATACTAAAGACATTAACGAGATAGAACACACATAAATTCCAATTTAAGTTATTAGAGTCCGATAAACATATTCAATAGGTTGGTTATCAGTATTGTTTTTATGGATAAGCCTTTTTTGTTACAATATTGCTTATTTGTGTATATATCAATGAGTTATTGATAGCCTGAATAGCTTTATCGGACAGCGATAAATTTAAATACAACAGAAGATATGAAAACATTTGACTTCCTCTACGCAATTTTATTGATAAGTTGCAGCACTATTCTCAGCAGCTGCGGTTCTTATTACTGGTGTAATGTCAGTGCATTTGGGGGTACTCCTCAAAAATCAACCTACCATGTAGTGCCTGATAATTCAACTTTAGTTGATGATTTAGAATATCAAGAATACGCTCATCAACTTAAAGTAAGGTTAAACGAAGTAGGATACGTGGAATCGTCAGATTCTACTGCCGCTCTTTGCATTGTATTATCATATTATATTGGAGAAGAAAAGTATATAGGTTCAAACACATTTACATCAGTTAATAGTCTTACATTTACTAATGGTAAAACAAATAGCAATACTCAAGTTTCTGGTACAGGAAAAGTAACAACTTCTGCAAAAAACAAATCCATTGATGCCAGAGTAAAAACAAACACAACTTCATCTGCTAATGCCCAAATTAAGCAAAAGGATCAAGGCTACACATTTAGTAATTCATCTACAGAGGCTCGTTATGAGACTCCTATTGGATGTAAGATCACAGCTTTAGATAACCAAGATATGAGACCTATTTGGAGTGTTGAGGTCACTAATAAGCTAACTAAATACAGCGGTTCTTTTCGTTCTCATATGCCTTGGATGATTTATGCTGCTCAACCATATTTTGGGAAAAGTGGTGAATACAGAGTAGAGATAAAAGAAGAAGAAGGTAAACTTAAAGGGTTAAATTGGGTTAATTAATGAAAAAGACAACTATTTTATCTATCATCATATTATTGATATTGATGGTATTAGTATCTTCTGTATCTTATAGTGTATCATTACACAACGAGACTAGAACACTGGCAGCAAAGCAGGATTCTTTATATACTCTGTCGGAAGCTCAAAAAGTGTTTGAGGAGAACGGGCTAAGACTGGTAGATGATATAACGGTCTCTATTCAAGATGTTAAAGATTATGCTATCAAGTATAGCGTAAACCTGCCTGAAAGTAAGAACTCATTTAACATTAATGGGCTTAATCCTTTAATTGTTTACTATCTTGTTTATAATACAATAGATGTTTTCAGTAATCCTATGGTTTTAGGAAACACTATCAACCCAGTAATAGGGAGAGTAAACAAAAATGAGGTTGTTGATATGGTATTTATAGCTCTGCAACAATTATCTAAAGGAGATAATAGTGGCTTATTCAGTAATTTAGAAATACAGGCTATGCGTGTAGGAGATTTACCTACACCTAAATTTGAGATTAAAGAAATACCTATTGAATGACTCCTGAGAAAATCCTTGTGTCCCCGGTTCGATTCCGGTGGCACCACTTTGAAAATCTCACGAAACGTTGTAACTGAACAAGTTACAGCGTTTTTTGTTTTTCTGGGGTAAAACAATGGTAAAACATTCATTGAAATCACTATTAGATACCTGTTTATCAATTATTTACATTGCAAATATACAGACTTTTCGTAACTTTGCACCACTATTAAAAGAAAAACAAGCATGAAAACGGATATTAGCGGAAAATCAAACGGTTTAGGCGGTTTGCACTGGCATTTCAAGAAA
>CALUMU010000020.1 GCA_944321825.1 Candidatus Amulumruptor caecigallinarius | reverse complement strand
AATCCGAATTTTCAAAATTATCCTCCAAATATCCAATTTTCATGGCCTGTTCGCTACGAGGTTCTGCAACACCCTCCCTACGGTTGGAAAAGACGGGGGCTGCCGTTTGCAGCGGCAGCCCCCGTGGGAGTTGTGTCTGTTATTGTCTGTTGCCAGAGTGCGGTAATCAGCGTACCATCACTTTGGTGGTGTTACCGTCGACTTTGACGATGTATACGCCCTCGCTGAGGTCGGAGTTGGCGTAAGAGCGACCCTGGAGGTCGTAGATACGGAGGCTGTCATACGCGCCTTCGACTATCACGCATCCCTCGCCGCCATAGACGTTGATGTCGGAGGCGAAGCCGTCGTTATATATGTTGTCGATGTCGGCTGTGGAGGGTGACTGGAATACGGCGTAACCGTTGGCGGGGATTGTGATGCGTCGTGTACCTGTCCCGGCGGGGATGGACGGGCTGAAGCCTTCAGAGGCTGTGACGAGTTTATAGTCGCTTGTCATGTCCGCGCGGAGGGTGACATTGCCTGCTGCTGTAGGGCTGGCGTTGATGAATGCGATCACGTCCTTTGCGCCGTTTTTGATGCGTACCCAATAGGCTCCGGAGATGTTGGCGGAGTTGGAAGAGTAGGTAAATGTTGCTGCGTCGTCAGAGAAGAGCTCGGGGTTGGCGCGGCGTATGCCTATCATTTTGGAGTATGTGTCGAAGAGTGCCTTGCGGCTGGGGTCGTCGTAGTAGTCCCAGACTACCTTTTTGGGGCTTGTATCGTTGCCGCCGCTGCTGTCTTTGGTGGTCTGGTCGGCACCGAGTTCTCCGAACTGCCAGATCATCGGTGTGGCATCCTTGGTCATGAGCAGGTTGACGGCTACGACACCGAGGCGGCTCATACGGTCAGAGAGCGAGGCTTTTGCCATCTGGTTGGTAGTTCCGTTAAAAGTGGAGGTGAGCTGGCAATATCCGAGGCGTTCTTCGTCGTGGCTTTCGGCATAAGAGATGCACGAGCGGCCGTAACGTCCGCATGCCGATGATGAGTAGAATCCAAGACGCTGGGCCTGTCCCGGCTGGCCGATAGCGTACATAGCCGATAGCCAATTCTGGTTGTTCCAGTTGTACTGGCCGTCCTGACCGTACTCTATCTCTTCGTTGGTGTCGCCGAGGAACTCGTTGATGTGGATACCCTTGGGGTTGACGGCTGTGATGTAGGTGTGTATCTTCTTCATGTTGGCGATACGCTTGGCATTGTAGCCGTCGGTAGAGCCGTATTCGCTTGAAGTGGAGCCTGAGCCGAGGCCCTTGACGAGGTCAAAACGGAAGCCGTCGACTTTATACTTGGTCATCCAGTACTCGATGGCGTCTTTCCACTGCTGCTGCACGAGGGGATTTTCCTGCTTCCAGTCGTTGAGTACGCTCCAGTTGTGGGGAGCGGTGGCGTTGTAGAACGGGTTGGCCGATGCGCTGTACATCTGGTACCATGGATGGAGGCCGTCGCTCTGGTTGAACACGATGTCGAGAAGCACGGCGATATCGTGCTGGTGGCAGAGGTCTATAAACTCCTTGAGGTCGTCAGGCGAGCCGTAGGCCTTGTCGAGAGCCATGTAGAAGTTGGTGTTGTAACCCCAGGAGTTATTGCCGTTGAACTCCATGACAGGCATGAGCTCGATGGCGTTGACACCGAGGTCGAGGAAGTACTGGAACTTGTCGATAGCACCGCGGATTGTGCCGAGCTGCTTGCCTTCTTCGGAGTTGTCTTCGCCGTCACCGGTGAAGTCGCGGAAGAGCATCTCGTAGATGATGAGCTTGGAGGGGTCGGGGATGTCGAAGTTCTGCACTTTCCAGTTATAGTTGTCCTGGTTGCCGTGGTAGACGGCGAGCATGGTGCCGTCCATCTTGTCATATGGATATCTGGGACGGGTGGGGTAGACGTTGTCGGGAAGCCACTTGTCGCTGTGGCAGTCGAGCACGAGCTTGGCATAGGGGTCGCCTACCTTGATGTTGCCGTCGACGATGAAGTAGTATGGGTACTGCTTGTCGGGGTCGAGGCCGCTGACCTTGATCCAGAAGTAACGGTAGCCGTTGTAGTCCTGGTATGACATGACGTTCTTATCGAGGGTCTGGTAGTCGTCCCATGAAGGCACGAGCAGTACGCTTGATTTCTGGGGTGCGGCGAGGCAGAATATCACGTCGCCGTTGCTCTGGGCCACGGGACCCATCTTGGGCACACCGCCGGGATATGTTGCGGCGGGCGATGCCGACATGTAGAGGATGTTGATGGTTTTGGTGATTGTTTCCTTGCCGTTGTTGGCGGTGGCAGTCACGACGTATGCGCCTTTTGAGGCGAAGTTGTAGCCGAGCGTAAGGCTTTTGGCGTTGGCAGCATCCTTGCTTGACACCTGTGAGCCGTCCTTTGTTATGGCGATGTTGAGGGTGGCGGCCTCTGTAGTGGCGAGAGTGAAGTTGATGTCGGTTGCGGCTGTGATTACGGTAGCCTCTGCATCATGGTTGAGAATGGCGCCGAAACCGTCACCAAGCACGTCGATGAAATTGTCGGCGGTCTGTATGTTGCTCGCGGAGTTGCGGGCGATGATGCAGACCTTGGTGATGATTTCGTTGGGGTCGGTGATGTTGAAATACTGGCGCAGGTCGCCGATGGTGAGTTTCCAAGTCTTGTTGCCCTGGTACTTGAATAGGTACTTGGATGTGTTTGTACCCCATGCGGGTGCATTTTTCCACGTGGATGGACTCTCGGTGGTATATACGCCGATGTGGGCATAGAGGTCGGCGGTGATGTTGGCGAATTTCTTGCCGTCGGTAGAGTTGTCGGCCGTAAATGTAATCACGACATCCTTGCTGCTGTTTTGGAGCGGATATGGTGACGGGGTGAACAGCTCGGCCTTTGCACCTATGGTGGCGAAAAGGGCCAGAAGTAGTAGATAAAGATGTTTTTTCATAGCATGAAAGTGGATATGAAAGATAAGTTTTGCAAAAAAAAGGATTATATAAAGATGCTGTCTGCAAAGTTACTGCAAATTTTGGGGATGAAAGTGGACTTTGGAGGAGGATATATGATTTTAGGATAAATTTAGTTTTTTTTGCAAAATGTGGGGCAGGGTAAGGACATTAAGGGCTTATAAACCAGATAAGTCTTGTAAGAGTTATGCGATTTAAGTTTTATATGGGTGGGTGTCAGGAGCTGGGATGTTCGCGGCGGCGTGCATCGATGCTGAGGAGGATGAAAATCAGGATTGTGAATCCCCATAGCGAGGAGCCTCCGTAGCTGAAGAATGGCAGAGGGATGCCTATGACCGGGCACAGGCCTATGACCATGCCGACATTGATGCACAGATGCAATATAAGGTAGGATGCCACGCAGTAGGCGTAAACGCGGCCGAAGGTGGAGGGTTGCCTCTCGGCTATGGATATGATGCGCAGAATCAGTGTGAGGAACAGCAGCAAGACCGTTGCGGATCCTATCAGGCCGTACTCCTCGCCTATGGTGCAGAATATGAAGTCGGTGTGTTGCTCGGGTACGAATTTAAGCTTTGTCTGGGTGCCGTTGAGGAATCCCTTGCCGGCGAGTCCGCCCGAGCCTATGGCGATTTTGGACTGGTTGACGTTGTAGCCGGCGGCCTTGAGATCTTCCTCGATGCCGAGGCTGACGAGGATTCGCTGTTTCTGGTGGGGTTGGAGTACGTTTTCAAATACGTAGTTGACCGAAAACAGGAATACGATACCTGTGACAACGGCTGCTGCAGTTATGATGAGTTTTTTCACAGGTCCACGGAATGCAAGAAACAGGGTGTAAATACATGCCACGGCGAGAACGCCGATGAAGTACAGCATACCGTTGACCGTCACGCCGCAGTAGTGCAGCACGAGGGCGGTGACGGCTGTGCCGGCGTACCAGAGGAGCACGTTGCGGGCTCCTTCCATGTGCTTACAGTATATGGCGAGCATGGCGACCATGATAATCATCAGCATGACGAACACAGCCACCTGCCCCTGCGTGACCCCGGTAAACATGGCCGGTTCGGCGAATTTGAGCGCGACTACGAAAAACACCACTGCACCGAGAGCCGCCAGCAGCACCAATCCGCTCATGCCCTCGCGGTAGAGGACAAAGAAGAGGGAGAAGTAGATAAGGGCCGAGCCGGTCTCGTTTTGCGCGAATATGAGCAATACGGGCAGGAGGATGATGGTCAGGGCCTTGACATAGTTTTTGCGGGAGGCTGAAAGCGTGAAGTTATAGGCGCTGAACAACTTTGCCAGAGCCAACGCTGTGGCGCATTTGGAAAACTCAGCAGGCTGCAGGCTGACAGGGCCGAGGACTATCCACGAGTGCGACCCCTTGATGTTGGGTGCGATGAATATGGTCAGGACAAGCAGCCCCAGCATGGCTATGTAGATAGGGAAGGCGTATGTCTCGTAGAAACGGGGGTCTATCAGCAGCAGAGTCAGTCCCAAGACGCTGGCAAGCCCTATCCATAGGAACTGTTTGCCCGAAAATTCCTCGAACGAGAATATGTTGGCGTGGTCGAAGTCGTAGCTTGCGGCATAGATGCACACCGCGCCGGTGCATACGAGCACCAGCACGAGCGCGACCGTGAACCAGTCGATGTAACGAAGCGGGTTAGTGTTTTTTGACTCCACTGTATATGATGCTGTTGCTGTTGATCATGCTTTCCTCCATGGGCTTACGGTCTGGGGAGATGGTGCGTTTGAGGTATTTCTCCATGACGAGACTGCCGATGGGCACACCGTATGTCGCACCCCACCCTCCGTTTTCGACATAAACGCAGACGGCGATTTTGGGGTCGTGGTAGGGGGCGAAACCCATGAAAGCCGAGTGGTCCTTGCCGTGGGGGTTCTGCGCTGTACCCGTCTTGCCGCAGACCTCTATGTCGGGGAGCGCGGCACGGCGGCATGTGCCGCCTGTGACTGCCATACGCATACCCTCGGCCACGGCCTCGAAGTGGCGGCGGTCGATGTCGGGGATGTGCTTGACGATGGTCGAGTCGGTGTATACGGTGTCTTTGATAGATTTGACCACGTGGGGCGTGATGTAGTAGCCCCGGTTGGCGATGGTGGCGCAGAAATTGGCTATCTGCAGGGGAGTGGCGAGGATTTCGCCCTGTCCGATGGAGACGGATATGATGGTGTTGCCGCTCCAGTGGTCCTCGCCATAGACCTTGTTGTAGAATTTGGCGTTGGGTATGAAGCCGCGTGACTCGTTGGGGAGGTCCACACCGAGCTTGTATCCATAGCCGAGTTCGACGAGGTGCGTTTTCCACACTTCGAAAGCTTTGGCCGACGAGCCGAACTGGCTGCGCTTGTCAATCATGTTCTTGAATCCCCAGCAGAAGAATGCGTTGCACGAAGTCTGGAGTGCCGGCAGCAGCGGCAGGGGAGAGCCGTGGGCGTGGCATCCGACACGCAGGCCGCCGTTGATGTATCCGTGGTGGCATGGGTACTGCGTGTTGAGGTCTATGATGCCTTCCTGGAGGAAGATTAGACCTTGGGAGGGCTTGAATGTTGAGCCTGGAGGGTATGTACCTTGTATGGCGCGGTCAAAGAGCGGTTTGTAGGGGTCCTTTATCAGAGCCGCGTAGCTTTTGCCCCTCTGCCGTCCCACCATGGTGGAGGGCTTGTAGGTAGGGGACGATACCAGGCAGAGTATTTCGCCCGTGGCTGGCTCGATTGCCACGACTGCGCCGATTTTGTTGACCATCAGCGATTCGGCATATTGTTGCAGCTCTATGTCGAGGCTGAGCGTCAGGTCCTTACCTGGGATGGAGGGGCGGTCGAGCGCGCCGTCCTCGTAGCGACCCTGGATTTTGCCATGTGCATCGCGCATGAGGACTTCCACGCCCTTGGCTCCGCGCAGGAATTTCTCGTAGCTCTTCTCTACTCCGAGGTCGCCGGTGTAGTCGCCGCGTGTGTAATACGGGTCTTTCTCCATGTCGGACTGCGAGACTTCGCGGATGTTGCCGAGGACGTTTCCAGCCACGTCGTAGTTATACGCGCGGAGTATGCGTTTCTGGACGTAGAAGCCGGGGAAACGGTAGAGCTTCTCCTGTAGACGGCCATATTCCTCCGGGGCGAGGTGGGTCATGAGCGTCTGAGGGGAGTATTTTGAATAGCCGACCTTGCGGCGCATGTCGGCGAAGCGTTCGAGCAATGCCTCCTTGGTGATGCCGAGTGTGCGGCAGAGGTCGAGCGTGTCAAAAGGCTGCACATCCTTTGGGATGAGCATGATATCGTAGGAAGGCTGGTTGTAGACCACCAGCCGCCCGTCGCGGTCATAGATTATGCCACGCGAGGGGTAGATGGCCTTGCGCAGGAAAGCGTTGCTTTCGGCCGAGTCCTTGTATTTCGTTTCGAGAATCTGGAGGTCGACGAGGCGGAAGATGTAGATAAGGACGATGACGAAGATAAAGCCGCCTATGACGTATTTGCGCTTCTCGAGGTTATAGTCTTTTCGCATACCGTTTGACAGTGAGGCTGTCTATAGCCAGGATGAGCAGAGTGGTCAGCACTGTGCTGCAGAGTATGCGTAGCACGAGCAGCAGCGGGTTGAGGAACGTGAACGCCTCGATGAGGAATATCATGAAGCAGTAGAGCAGCGACATCGTCAGGTCGTATTTGATGAACACTACCGCTCCGAGAGAGGAGATGGTCGGCTCAGGGTTGCCGATTTCGTCCTCGCGGGGGAAATAAAGGGTGAACACGGGCTTGCGCAGCATGGCGAGGAGGGTACACGCAAGCGCGTTCATCCCCTGCGTGTCGGAAAAGATGTCGACCGACAGCCCGAGCAGGAAGCCCACGGTGAGTACCCATCCGACGTTCATTGTGATGGGCAGACGCAGTATGACGTAGATAAATGCCATAGGTACGGCCACGTTGAACAGGCAGATGTGGTTGAACACCGTGGCCTGGAGCAGCACGAGGGCTATGGAAAATATCAGGAATTTGACAAATGTACGTATCATACTGTGGGGTGGCAGGATGAAGTGGGCTGCCGGAGATGAAGGCTACTGCGCTTTTTGTATGCCGGCGTCTTCGTCGGGGTCGATGGGCTTCTCCACTTCGCGGAGTTCGTCGGCCATGCGGTCGTCGATGACCCTGACAGTGGAGAGGGTGGAGAAGTCGGTGAACAGCTCCACGTTGAGGGAATAGAAGTTGTCGTCGCGCTCACGGACGGCACTGACGATGCGTCCTATGGGCACACCTTCGGGGAAAGCCGAGGAGAAGCCGCTGGTGACTATGGTGTCGCCACGGTGGAATTTGGCGTGGCGCGGCAGCTCTTCGAGCACTGCATGGCGCGAGTCCCGGCCTTTCCAGATGAGCGAACCGAGCTGCTGGCTGCCTTTGACTTTGGCCGACAGGCGCAGGTGGGGGTTGAGCAGAGAGATGACGCGTGCCGTGTGCGGACCTACGATGTTGACTATACCTACCACGCCGTTCTGGTCCACGACACCCATCTCAGGGCGTATGCCGTCGAGCGACCCTTTTTCGATGGTGATGTAGTTGTGGGGACGTGCTATGGTATTGTTGATTACGTGCGCTACGATGAAGTCGTAACGGGCGAGCGAGGGGTCGACTGTCATAGAGTCGGCATATTCGCGTTCGCGGAACCCTGTCAGCTCGTGGCGCAGCTGCAGCACCTCCTTTTCGAGTTCGGCATTGCGACGCTGGAGGTCTTCGTTGATGTCACGGAGTCCGAAATAGGATGTCACCGAACTGGCGGCGCGGTATACGCTTGAAGCCACGCTACCTGCCGATGACAGGTAGACGTGGTGCTGGTAGGGGTTGCGCGAAAAGAGCAGGGCGCAGCTCGCTATGACGTAGAAAGCGAATATTAACCAGACGATGTGACGGATGAAGAAGTCGAGAAGATTGCGCACCCGTTAGTGACTCTGAAGGCTTATCGGATAAGGAAGTTGAACTTCTCGGTGTTCTTGAGGGCCACGCCTGTGCCGCGAGCTACGGCGAGGAGCGGATCTTCGGCCACGTGGAACTGGATGCCGATCTTGTCGGTCAGACGCTTGTCGAGGCCGCGCAGGAGTGCGCCGCCGCCGGCGAGGTATATGCCGTTGCGGACGATGTCGGCGTAGAGTTCGGGCGGGGTCTGCTCCAATGCGCTGAGCACGGCTGCCTCTATCTTGCTGATCGACTTCTCGATGGAGTGGCTTATCTCCTGATAGCTTACGGGCACTTCCATCGGGAGCGAGGTCATGATGTTGGGGCCGTGGACTATGTAGTCCTCCGGGGGATTGTCGAGCTCGAGGAGTGCTGCGCCTACGTTCATCTTGATGAGTTCGGCAGTGCGTTCGCCCACTTTGACATTGTGGACGCGGCGCATGTGCTCCATGATGTCGCTTGTGAGGTCGTCGCCGGCTATCTGGATGCTCTTGTTGCTGACGATGCCACCGAGCGATATGACGGCGATCTCGGTGGTGCCGCCGCCTATGTCGACGATCATGTTGCCTTCGGGGGCCACGACATCGAGGCCGATGCCGAGGGCGGCAGCCATCGGCTCGTATATCATGTACACGTCGCGCCCACCGGCGTGTTCGCTGGAGTCACGCACGGCGCGGATTTCCACTTCGGTAGAGCCTGAAGGGATGCCTACGACCATGCGCATGGAGGGCTGGAACCAGTTGCTCTTGGAGCTGGCCTTCTTGACGAGGCCGCGTATCATGAGTTCGGCGGCGTCGAAGTCGGCGATGACACCTTTGCGCAGGGGGCGCACTGTGCGGATGCCTTCGTGTTCCTTGCCCTGCATCTGCTGGGCTTCTTTGCCGACGGCTATGAGCTTGCCGGTGCGGACATCGCGTGCTACGATAGAGGGCTCGTCGATGACGATTTTGTCATTGTGGATTATAATCGTGTTGGCGGTGCCGAGGTCTATCGCTATTTCTTTTGTTAATGAAAACAGACCCATAGTAAAATATGTGTGTTTTTTTGGGGACTTACGTATGTGATTGGAGGGGTGTTAGTGTTTGAAATGACGGAAGCCGGTGGTCACCATGGCCATGTCGTGAGCATCGCAGTATTCGACGGAATCGTTGTCGCGTATGGAGCCTCCGGGGTGTATCACGGCTGTGATGCCGGCTTCGTGGGCTATCTCCACACAGTCAGCAAATGGGAAGAAGGCATCCGAAGCCATCACTGCGCCGTTGAGGTCGTGGCCGAACGACTGAGCCTTGGCTATGGCCTGGCGCAGAGCGTCCACACGCGATGTCTGGCCGATGCCGCTTGCTAAGAGCATGTCGCCCTTGGCGAGCACTATGGCGTTGCTCTTGCTCTGCTTGACTATCTTGTTGGCAAACAGGAGGTCGCTGACCTGCTGGTCGGTGACGGCCTTGCGTGTTACCTGCTTGAGTTCGGCAGGGGTTTCGATTTTTGTGTCACGCTCCTGCAACAGGGCTCCGTTGAGGGTGGAGCGGAACTGCACGGGGGGTAGTGGCACGGGTTTCTTGACGAGGATTATGCGGTTTTTCTTCTGCTCGAGCACCTTGAGTGCCTCGTCGGAATAGGCGGGGGCGATGATGACCTCGAAGAAGATTTTGTTGATTTCGTCGGCTGTGGCTTCGTCGATGGGGGTGTTGGAGATGAGCACTCCGCCGAAAGCCGATACGGGGTCGCCGGCGAGAGCGTCGGTCCAAGCCTGGAGTACTGTTGGGCGTGTGGCCACTCCGCAGGCGTTGTTGTGCTTGAGTACGGCGAATGTGGGTTTTGCTCCGTCAAATTCGGCCATAAGGGCTACGGCAGCGTCGATGTCGAGGAGGTTGTTGTAGCTTATCTCCTTGCCGTGGAGCTGTGAGAACATGGCATCGAAATCGCCGAAGAAGAGGCCTTTCTGGTGGGGATTTTCGCCGTAGCGCATCGGCTTGGCGTGGTCAAGGGCTATGCGGAGGGCAGAGGGTTCACCGTTGCCGTCGAAATAGTTGAATATGTCTGTATCGTAGCCGCTCGATACCATGAAGGCATCGCGGGCCAAGAGACGACGCTCTTCGAGCGATGATTCGGCACCGTGCTCCTTGAGCATGTCGGCGAGTATGCCGTACTGCGCTTTGGATGCCACGATGACCACGTCCTTATAGTTTTTGGCGGCTCCGCGGATGAGCGATATGCCGCCTATGTCGATTTTCTCGATGATGTCAGCGTCGGATGCGCCGGATGCCACTGTGGCGGCGAAGGGGTAGAGGTCGACGATGACGAGGTCGATCTCGGGGATGTCGTATTGGGCTATCTGCTGGCGGTCGCCTTCGTTGTCGCGGCGGTTGAGTATGCCGCCGAACACTTTCGGGTGGAGCGTCTTGACGCGTCCGCCGAGTATCGACGGGTAGCCTGTGAGGGCTTCTACGGCCTGACATTCGTAGCCGAGCGATTCGATGAAGTCCTTGGTGCCTCCGGTAGAGAGAAATTTTACACCGTCGCGGTTGAGCAGCGACAGGATCTCGTCCAGTCCATCCTTGTGATACACTGAAATGAGAGCGGTCTTGATTTTCTTGATGTCCGACATTGGGTATACGGGGTATATGGGGGATATTGAGATTATGCTGTGGGAGCTATGCTCCAGCTTGCTTTTAGAGCGCAAAATTACGAAAAAAAAAGCACATTAAACCGTTCGCTCCCAACTAAATTTAGGCGTTTACGTTCTTTACGAAATCTTTATGACAAAAAAGGAGTGGCACCCATATGCAAGGTGACACTCAGCATGAATAAGTGATATTAGGATGGAGGTTATTTGTAGGTTTTCTTCACTTCGTCGAGGGAGATGCACTTGATGCCCATGTTGCGCATGTCGAAGATGTTGGCTTCGGCGACTTCGGGGGTCTTTGCAGAGCAGGCATCGGTGCAGACCACCGTCTCGTAGTCGTAGCTCATGGCATCGTTGGCTGTGCCGCGCACGCAGTTGGGGTACTGGGTGCCGGCGAGGATGACGGTCTTTACTCCGAGGCGGCGCAGTATCAGGTCGAGCTGGGTGTTGAAGAAGGCGCTGTTGCGGAATTTCGACACCACGAGGTCGTCCTTTTCGGGGGTGAGTCCGTCGACAATCGCGTTGCCCCACGTGCCGGGTACGCAGTAGCCGGGCTTGCCGTCGGTGAAGAGGGGGATGCGGGGAGCGTCTACATCAAGGCCGGAGGTGCGGTGGTCGCGCACGATGTAGATTATCTTCCACTTGTTTTCGCGGCCGTATTTGATGAGGTCCTGGATGGCAGGGATTGTGGCTTTTGCGCCGTCGACGGTGAGGACTCCCTCGGGCTCGACGAAGTCGTTTTGCATGTCGATGACGATGATGGCTTTGTCGGCCTTTTCGGTGTCTTCTGTGGGATATGCCGAAGCGTTGAGCCCCATGAGGGCGGCTGCGATGAATGTGACGATTGTTGTTGCTAATGTTTTCATAATGAGAAACTTTTTAGGATTGTGTTAAGCGGATAATAAAATAAATTAAAAGGCTGTTGTCGGTCAGAACCTTACGGCGAGTTCGGCGATGAGTTTGTCGCCGTCGCCCTGCGGTGCTGTGCCAACCAAAAAACAATCTTTTTCATAGAAACCTAACTTTTTGCTCGTAAAACGATGATAGTGCTATCAAATCTATACGTATACACCGCAAATTAAAGCAATATGCTTTTAATTTGCAAATGTTTCAAACAAAAAGTATGAATATGAGCTGAAATTTTGTCAAAATGCCGGTCTGCGGACAAAAGCGGTTGGCAACAAGGGGATTGTCCGACGGTGGCCGTGCCTTTCGCCGCCCAGCCCTTGCAGGGCTGATTATGTGGGGTGAGCCATTGCAACGGGGCTTGCGCCCCGCCCTACTATTCCCTCGCCCCTCCGGGGCTCCGCAACTGTCTACATATCGCGTAGCGATGCAAGACAATAGACGTGGGTGAAACCCACGGAAAATGGATGCCCTCATGATAATCCGATCGGTTTATCGGTCGAACAACCCCGATGGTGATAACGATTGTTCAACCGCTACGCGGTTGTCGTAAAAATGATAACGCGTTGATACCGTGGGCTTTCGCCCACGGCTATTGTCTCCACACCGCTAACGCGGTGCATCCCTACATGCTGGGAAAGCTCTGTATTACCCTCTAAAAGCTCCGCAGGAGCGGAAAACAGTAGGGCGGAGGGCATTGCGATGCGCCAACCGCCTCTGTCCGTTGACCCATAAATGCCATATATAACTTTGCTTTAAATGACAAATGGACGTGCCGGTGTGTCGGGTCACGTCCATTTGTTTCTATGAAAAAGAAAAAACAGTTACTTAAAAAGTCAGGGATTGACGAAGATTTTGGTAGTGTGGGAGCCGCATACGCGGATGTAGGTCTGGCCCGGGGTGAGTGAGTCGACGCGTATGCCCTGGAGGTTGTAGTACACGGCTGGTGTATCGGAGGCTGCATCTTCGGCCATGATGTCGTCGGTAGAGGAGATGTATTCGGGCAGCGGCGCTGCGGGTGTATCGTCACGCGACGGTTCGGGGTGCGAGTCGGTGTTGAAGTCGCCCCATTGCTGCCTGAGCCATTCGATTTTGGCTTCGAGGTGTCTTACTGCCTGATTGCGCTTGCTGGCCATGTCGCTGTTGTCGGCAACTTCTTGCCCGCCATCGGGTATGGGTTGGTTGTACCAGCGGTTGCGGTCGGCCTTGGCTGCGGCGGAAATGTGTTCGACATAGCTGTCGATGTCGTCGATGAGGCCGGGGTACTGGTTTTGCATGAACCACAGCCATGTAGAGTATACTTTGTCGTTGAATTTGCTGCTCTGGCGCATCGACGGAATCCAGGTGTTGCCATACATGCCGTGCTGGTAGAAATAATCGTCGGTTGGACCGCTGAATGCGTTGCCGCAGTCCCACAGAGGTGAGAAGTGCCACTTCTGCCCTTCTCCACGGTCACGGAAAAGGTATGTGGAACCGTGATATGATTCGGTATGGCTGATTATTTCCTCTACGATGTAGTAGCGGGCGGCATCGTCGAGATCCATATAGCTCCAAAGGGCATCGTCGACGGCACCAACGGCATCGTTCATGGCCGAGAACTGGTCGGTGATGAAGCGTTTTTGGAGTTCGGAGTACTCTTCGGGGGTGTCCCATGTGATGCGCAGCTCGTCGACGTATGGGATTATTACCCCGTGGGCTACTTTTTCTTCCATGCGTATCTGGTTGTCGCCGTCGTAGTTGTCGAGTTCGACAAGATAACCTCCTGAGACGAGTGCCGGGTCTGAGACGTTGTCGTCAAGCTCGGTTATCATGATGCGGTCATCGCCTATGCGTATTGATTCGGTAAGGAAGTAGAGGCCGCGGTAGTCACCGTTGATTACAACTTCTACGGGCTGCTGTGCCGGAGTCCACGGAAGTTCTATGCGCTTGCCGAGGTTGAAGCCGATGAAGTTGCGCAGATATCCCCAGGTGTCGTCGGCATGGGCGAGGATTGCGAAATGCTTGCTTTTGGTCATGCCGAGCAGCGACTGTTTCGTGCCGAGTTTCAGTTTGAAAGGTTTCTTGGAGAAACCGATGCGTGTCCAGTTGCCTCGTGCCTTGATTTCCAAGGGCAGGGGTTCGTCCTTGGAGCCGATGGACTCGGCACCCTCGGCTTCCATCCATGAGCAGCCGTTGAGGTCGAGCCAGTATTCGGCATAGGAGAAATAGTCCTTGTGGGCGAGGTCTTTGGAGATGATTTCGTTGTTGAACGCGGTGTGGGTGTCGTCGGTGTAGACGTTGATGTAGAGCACAGGCAGAGTGCCTGAAAGGCCTGATACAGGAGGCTTCACGCCGCTGACGGTGATGGTGACGGGCATGGATTCGGCACCCTCGACGAAATCAAATGAGATGGTAACGTCCGTGAGGTTGTCGGCTATCAGATTGCCTCCTCCACGGAGCGAGGTGATGGTTTCAGAGGCGGAGACGGTGTATGTGTCGGGCTTGGCTACGGGTGCGCCGAAGTCGTATTCGGGAGTCCACTTGTCGTCTCCGATTTTGAATCCACCGTTGAGTGCATCAAGATGGATGGAGTATGTGGAGCCGGTGCGTGTCAGCAGGTAGTCCTCGTTGACAGCCCAGGCATTGCCGGTCTGGTCGCCGCGTATGTACAATATGGGGTATCCTTCGGAGTCTACTACAGCCGATGCTGTGAATCCGCCGGCCCCGCTTGTTGCAGCAAGAAGCAGGCTGATGAAAGCGTAAAGTTTTCGCATAATCGGTAAGAAAAGTTAAGATAAAGTTAAGCTGTCAGATGTTTCAGACCTCAAAGTTATTGATTAAAAATGAAGTGTGCAAAATATGTGTCGGCTAAAAACAAGTTGATACATAACAAGATACCCTCCTGCCGCAGTGTCGGGCAGGAGGGTATCGTCAGTTATTTATCGGCAAGGCTGAGCCTGTCAGGTTTAAGCCTGGGGCATCTTGGTCTTTTTGCCGTAGCCGTATTCGGCAGCGTCGCCGAGTTCTTCCTGGATGCGGAGGAGCTGGTTGTACTTGGCCATACGGTCGGAGCGGCTTGCAGAACCGGTCTTGATCTGTCCGGCGTTGGTAGCCACGGCGATGTCGGCGATAGTAGCGTCTTCGGTTTCGCCCGAACGGTGAGAGATGACAGCTGTGTAGCCGTTGCGCTGTGCGAGCTCTACGGCGCGGAGTGTCTCTGTCAGAGAGCCGATCTGGTTGACCTTGACGAGGATAGAGTTGGCGCAGCCTTCTTCGATACCGCGCTTGAGATACTTGACGTTGGTAACGAAGAGGTCGTCACCTACGAGCTGGCAACGGTCGCCGATGAGGTCGGTAAGCACCTTCCAGCCGGCCCAGTCGTTTTCGGCCATACCGTCCTCGATAGAGTCGATAGGATATTTTTCTACGAGACCTTTGAGGTACTGTGCCTGCTGCTCTGATGTGAGCTTCTGGCCGTTGGGTTCTTTGGCTGTGCCGTTGTTGAGTTCGGCGTAGTTATAGATGCCGTCCTTGTAGAACTCGGAGCTTGCGCAGTCGAGGCCGATGGTGACATCCTTGCCAGGTACGTAGCCGGCTTTCTCGATAGCCTTGATGATTACGTTGAGGGCATCTTCTGTGCCGTCAAGAGCGGGAGCGAAGCCGCCTTCGTCACCTACGGCTGTAGAGAGGCCGCGTTCGTGGAGCACTTTCTTGAGGTTGTGGAACACTTCTGTGCCCATGCGGATGCCTTCCTTGAAGCAGCACGCGCCGATGGGGCGAATCATGAACTCCTGGAAGCAGATGGGTGCGTCAGAGTGTGCGCCGCCGTTGATGATGTTCATCATAGGCACGGGGAGGCTGCAGGTGTTGCATCCGCCGATATATTTGTAGAGGGGGAGGTCGAGGTATGCGGCAGCGGCCTTAGCGACTGCGAGGCTGACACCGAGGATGGCGTTGGCGCCGAGGTTGCTCTTGGTCTCCGTGCCGTCGAGGGCGAGCATGGTCTCGTCTATCTTGATCTGGTCGAGAGCGCTCATGCCTACGAGGGCTTCAGCGATAGGTCCGTTGACATTGGCTACGGCCTTAAGAACGCCTTTGCCCATGTAGCGGTTCTTGTCGCCGTCACGGAGTTCGAGGGCTTCGTTGACACCTGTAGATGCGCCTGAGGGAACCGATGCACGGCCCATAACGCCAGACTCGAGGATTACGTCAACTTCTACTGTGGGGTTACCGCGTGAGTCAAGGACTTCACGACCGATGATTTTTTCGATTTTCATAACTTGAAAGATTGAAAAATAGGGGAAATATGTATGGTTGTAAAGTTTATGTCGCTGAGTGGTGGGACGGCTCATAGTCAAGCCAATCACAAAGATAGTGATTTTTTCGCAACCGCGTGAACGGCGGCGATATTTTAAAATCTTTTAAACAGCATCTTAGCGAGCTTTGTCGCGGACACGCATGAGTGTCATGCCGTCGCGCAGGGGGATGATGACGGTTTCGAGCCGGGGATGCCGAGCCACGAAGTCGTTAAATGCCATAATGCCACGGCTTTGTGCATCGTGGTTGTGGGACTCGTCGATGATTTTGCCGCCCCAAAGGGTGTTGTCGGCGATGATGTACCCTCCGGGACGCATACGTGGCAGCAGGGCCTCGATGTAGGCGGTATAATGGCGTTTGTTTGCGTCGATAAAAGCCATGTCCCACGTCTCGCGGAGGGTCGGTATCAGCTCCAAGGCATCTCCGATATGGACGTGGATGTCATCGGCGCGAGGCGACATGGCGATGTTGCCACGGAGCATCTCTTCCATCTCGTCGTCGGCTTCGATGGTGTGTAGCTGTGCTCCGGGGGGCATCCCTTCCGCCATGCACATTGACGAATAGCCCGTGTAGCTGCCAAGCTCAATGATGCGCTCGGGGTGGATCATGCGTGTGAGCATCATCAGCAGACGGCCCTGTATGTGGCCCGAACACATGCGCGGATACAGGCAGTAGAGGTGGGTGCGGCGGTAGACCTCGCGCAGGTGCGGCGGCTCCGGGGCTATGTGCTGCTCGATATATTCGTCAAGTGTCTGCATCAGGGGTGCACTCACATCATGCGTTGCACTGGCTAACGTCCTCAAGGTTGGGGAGGGAGTATGAAGCGTAGTTCTCGAGCACTTCTCCTACCCTGTTGATTTCGAGGAACGTGGTGCCGCGGCCTTCGCCGTATCCTCCGCCGAGATAGGCTATGCGTTCGTCAGCCGAGAGCAGTCCGTCTTCCATGAGCGACTGGAGTGCGCTGCGGAGGTATCTGCGCGAGCTTTCGCGGGCGGCCTGGTAGATGGGGAATATGCCGTAGCTGAGGGCGAGCAGACGGATGACGTTTTCGCAGTAGCATATGGCCAATGTCGGATAGTGGCCTCGGAAAGAGGATATGTAGCGTGCCGTGCGGCCTGTGAAGCTGTCGGTCAGTATGGCGCGTGTCCCCAGGGCGTGGCAGGAGGTTACGGCCTGCTGGGCGAGGAATGCAGTCACGTCGTTCTCGAAGTATGGCTTGGCCTCGTCGTCGGTCGAATAGCTCAGTGAGCGTTCGACTTCCATAGCCACGCGGTTCATTGTGGAGATGGCCTCTACGGGGTATTTGCCGTAGGCTGTCTCGCCACTGAGCATCAGTGCGTCGGTATGCTGGTATACTGCGCTGGCGATGTCGCTGATTTCGGCGCGGGTGGGGCGAGGGTTGCTTATCATGCTGTGGAGCATCTGCGTGGCCACGATGACCGGCTTGTGAGCGGTGATGCAGCGGTTGATCATGCGCTTCTGCACAGCCGGAATTTTCTCCGCCGGGATTTCTATGCCGAGGTCGCCACGGGCCACCATGATGCCGTAGCTGACCTTGAGGATTTCGTCGAAGTTGTCGATGCCCTGCTGGTTTTCGATTTTCGATATGATCTTGATGGGCGAATTGCGGGCATCGAGTATGGCCTGTATGTCGAGTACGTCGCGGGCGGAGCGGACGAACGAGTGGGCTATGAAGTCGACCCCGAGGTCTATGGCATAGCCGATGTTGATGATGTCGCGTGGGGTGAGCGAGGGGAGGTTGATTTCCACTCCTGGGATGTTGACGCTCTTGCGCGAGCCGAGGGAGCCGCCGTTGCAGGCTGTGGCCTCGATTACACCGTCGGCACTGATGGCATCGACGAGGAAGTCGAGCTCGCCGTCATCTATGAGCATGTGGCAGCCCACGGTGATGTCTTTGGCGATGTCGGGGTAGCTGAGAGCTATACGCTGCGGGGTGCTGGGTTCGTCGGGCGAGCCGACAAACTGCACTTTCATCCCTTCGGTGATTTCGATATTCCCGTCGCCGATGTTGGTGGTGGTGCGGATTTCCGGGCCTTTGGTGTCCATCAGGATGCCGATGGATGGCGATACGGCGCGTACATTTTCCACTATCTTCTTGAAGCCGTCGAGCCTCAGATGGGCGGAGTTCATACGGACGACATTCAAACCGTTGGCATACAGTTCCTTTATAAAATCCACATCACACCGTTTGTCGGAGATTGTGGCAACAATCTTGGTGAACTTTTTCATTATCAGTTATTGAGAATATCTATTTCATTGCTTTTGTATTACGGAGAGAGAGTCAGCCATGTATCAGAGCTTCCACGCCGAGGCGGTAGCTGTCCAGGCCGAATCCGGCTATCACGCCTCGGCACACGGGGGATATGAGTGATGTGTGCCTGATGGCCTCGCGGGCATGGACGTTGCTGATATGTACCTCTACCACCGGGGTGCGGATGGCCGATATGGCATCGGCGATGGCGAGGGAGGTGTGGGTGTAAGCTCCGGCGTTGAGCACTATGCCGGCGTATTCGCCCGACATGCCTGCGCGGTGGAGCGTGTCGATGATGTCTCCTTCGTGGTTGCTCTGGTAGTACTCGATATCTACACGGTCGCCGTAGGTTTCGCGTAGCTGTCGCAGGCATGACTCCATGGAGCTGCTGCCGTATATCCCCGGTTCCCTTACGCCGAGAAGGTTGAGGTTGGGACCGTTGATTATCATCAGTTTCATAACAGAGACTTTTCTTTATTAGAAGCCCTAAAAATTAACCGCTGTACGTCTCAAAAAGTTGCTCCCGCGCATTAATTTTTGCGGCTTGCTTAAAAACAATCAATGTGCAAAATTAGCAATTTTCTGTCAATAAACGCTAATTGCAGATGTTGCAAAGAGCGTTTATGACATTGTTGCGACATTGTCGGAGGTAAGTAAGGTTGTTTTGACGCTGATTTTGTGGAATAATTGTAAAGTTTTTCGGGAAAAGTCTTGCACAGGTGAAAAAGTCTTTATAACTTTGCAGCGCATTTGAGAGAAGATGCAGCAATGACTCCGTAGCTCAGTTGGTAGAGCAACTGACTCTTAATCAGTGGGTCGAGAGTTCGAGCCTCTCCGGGGTCACAAAAGCGCAGAATGACAGCCGTCGCGGTTGTCATTTTTTTGTTGTTGGGTGGAGCAACTGACTCGCCTTTGTCAGATTGGTCGATAGTCCGCTCCTCTCCGGGGTCACCAAAGTGCAGAATGACAGCCATCGCGGTTGTCATTTTTTTGTTTTGGCGGTGTCAACTGGCTCACCTTAGTCCTTCAACTCATCTTGCTTAAATCGCGTGGCAGAGAATGGAACCGGTTGGAGTAAACCACGGATAAGCAAACCTATTGAGGGACAGCAGACAAGGTGTTGTGGCTTTAATGGTTGTATACACTGCCGCGAAATATGGGTGCATTGTTTGGAGAATATGCCGTAAACGGCTAATTTTGCAGGGTCAGCCGGGCGTTGTCCCCGCTGGCGGACATATTGATTCTAAACACGAAAGTGTCTTACTGGTTTTCTCGTAGTTCGAAGTGTGGAAAGCTACAATTACGGTTAGAGGACAGCAAAGGCACTCTCGCGTCTGCGGATACGTAGGCGTGAGAGTTGTGACCTTATCCCTTAACCGATGGCCATTTCCACACGCCAGAACTACAGAAAGATAAGTGAGCAGCCCTCGCGCTTTCTGCATGTTTACACCTGTTGCCATCGGAGGGCTTGGCGACGCAAGTTCCCATATTTTTGATTATGAAAACCATGAGACGGATTTTGGCGGCCGCGTTCCTGGCATCGGCGGCTGCGCTGTGTACCTACGCCCACGATTTCGAGGCCGGCGGCATCTACTACAACATAACCGGCGACAGCGAGGTTGCCGTGACTTTCTACGACGACGGCACTTCCATCCCCCACAGATACAGCGGAGATGTAGTGATTCCCTCTGTAGTGACTTACGGAGGTAAACGATACACTGTCGCATCTATCGGCGATCAGGCATTCTATCAATGCACCGAACTCGAGTCTGTGTTGATTCCTAATACGGTAACTTCTATAGGTTTCGGTGCTTTCAACTACTGTGAGATGTTGGAGACCGTCAATATCCCCGAGTCTGTAGAGGCAATCGGGTACGAAGCTTTCAGAGAATGCCAATCTCTTATACAAATCGACATTCCTGATTCGGTCATAACTATTGGAGAGGGTGCTTTCTATTATTGCTCGAAATTGGCTTCTGTCACTCTACCTGACGGCATAACCTCTATTGAAGCACTGACGTTTTACGATTGCAACATCGCTGAGATAACTATCCCCGAGTCTGTGACATATATAGGAAGCAGAGCCTTTGAGGAAAACCGTCTGTTGTCGATAGATATTCCAGCTGCCGTAAACTTTATCGGATATATGGCTTTCAGATATAACCCCTTGCAATCGGTAAAAGTACATAATGCGACCCCCGGTGACATAACGATAGAAGATTTCGTATTTTACGGCATCCCAGCCACCGCTATACTTTATGTGCCCAAGGGGAGCAAGGCTCTCTATGCTGCGGCTGACCAGTGGAAGGATTTCGGAGAGATAGTGGAATATGACGACAGCGCGATAGACGACATCACGATGACTGCCGACGGCGGGCTGACAGTGCGCGCCGCAGGTGACGGCATAGAGATCAGCGGCACTGCGGGCGGCGAGGCCATAGCGGTCTACGGTATCGACGGAGCCATGCTCTACTCGGGCACCGCATCGGAGGGCGTTACCCTGATTTCACCCGCACTCAGCGACAACGGCCTCTACATGGTCAAAGTCGGCTCCCGTTCGGTGAAATTCAAGCTCTGAGGGATTATAGAAATCGGATAATCCATACAATATATACACAGGACACGGCCTTCAGTAGGACCGTGTCCTGTGTGTTTTATAAAGATAAGAGCGCATACGGAGTGTAGTGCCAATGACTTTGTTGATTTTGCGATGTGAATGACCGGATATCTGGCATTTTATTCTGCTGTTGGCTATCGAGTTGCCAAGCACTGTCGAGAAAGTACCGTTGATCAGAAAACCAGCAATTCGTCAGACATTAATTGAAACGACTGCACGAGGTAAATTGCCACAATCAAAATTTGCGATTGCTATTCTGTAATTTTTTCAACAGGCTCTTAAAAATGTGCAAGTAAATGCGTATATTGCTTTTTTAAGTTCTTGGGCGGTTTAGACTTTTAAATAACAACGCGACTATGGAATTTATAACAGATAACGAGCGGATTTATGCGGCAGATGGCGATGGCAAGCTTGTTGCGGAAGTGACATTTCCGACAAAAGGTTGCGTCGCCACAATCGACCATACCTTTGTGGACGATTCGCTCAGAGGACAAGGCGTAGCCGCAGAGCTGGTGAGGCTTGCAGCGGATAAGATTTTGGCTGACGGTAAAATGATTGCCGCTACATGCCCCTATGCTGTGGCGTGGTTACTGCGTCATCCCGAATACCCTGTGGTGGGTAGCGACGGCTCTGCGGCGTGCCGTTTGGACCTGAGCCAGCGGTGACGGACGACTGGCGGATGCGTTGAGGTTTCCCTGTATGCGGCAGGGTTAACGTTCAGTCCATGCGGCAGATACTATCTCAGAATCCAAATCCGGTAAAGGCGGACGGACATAATACAAGGTATCTCCTTCGATGGATATGAAGCGGAATCTTTCTGCCAATACGTTGTAGGAGCGTCCGTCGGCCGTCTGTAGGCTAAGTCGGTAGGTCCCTCCACGCTGACCGTTGAGGGAGGCTACTTTATATGGTGTATCAGGTTTGTTGAGGTATACCATGACATTGTCATGTGTGTAGAAGCCAGGTTCGCCGCGCAGAGGCTTGGCATTGTTGATACTGAAATCCCGGAGAGCTGTTGGAACCACAGCGATCATAGGGCGTGTGGAATTGCACTGATTGACGGATACAAGATGGAAGTTGTGTATCCATGTGGCATGTGCAGGCTGGTATAATACCGTCTTGGGGAGATGTTCCGGCGGAAAAACATCGTAATATACGGTGCCGTCAGTAGACTCTTTGATAAGATAGTGTATTTCGCGGTCCTGGGTATAAAAGAGGTATTGCCACCTGAGTACATTAGCCATGAAGGCGACGGTTAGAATCAATAGCGACCAGACTGATACTCTGAACGATAAAGAATGAATCCATCGGTCTGGCAGATACAGTATGATTAGCCCCATGAGTGTAATTTCAGCCAGGATTTCGGGAAGCCATGCATTGCGTGGAAGCGGATCGAGAATGAGGCACATAATAAATGATGCTGCCAGGGCGACTACGGCTACAATGTAAACTTGCGACCCGCATAGTTTCAACACAGCCTTGCGACCCGCAGGGGTGATGGCCAACGCTGCGAGCATTATCAGAAATATGGCTGCAAGGGGACACATGAAAACGAGTACGTTCAATGGGCTGCCGTGAAGGAGTGTCCCTACTTCGCGCCCGGTCCGTTGCCATATAACTGGTGCGGTGAATATGGCTAATGCGCCGATAGCATACGATACGGTTACAGCCCACCACGAAGCTCTGAGTCGTAATCGTCTGAGAGATGCAAACACCAGCAGTCCCAGACCTATGGGTGCAGAGAAGCCTTCGTGAAAGGCCGCTGCTACGAAAGCTGTCACACATGCACCGGCGAGCTTCCATCCTCTTAACCCCTTGTTTTCACAGATGGCCGCAAGATATAGAAACAAGAGGTTGAAGAATGACGAATAGAGGTAGTTAAGCGCGTAATCAGGGACCAGCATGTTGTTGCGCCATGGTAAAGCGACCATGGAGAGAGCCCAGCACACGGTTACAACAGGAAATGAGAGGTTGTGGGCGGCGCGTCGGGGTGCACACGATACGATAAATACCGTGATAAAGTAAAAAATTCCGGCGGTGACAGCCCCGGTAAGGACGTCAAATATCCATTTGGGTACACAGACGATTACGAATAAGTCCAATATATTGGCCAGCCTCCCATTGTCATATTTTCTGATTTCGGCACACGTACCTAAAAACGAATCCAGACTGAATGTGGGGTCGTTGTTGCTGTGTTGGAGATAAGACCCTAAGAATGCAAAGTCATCATATTGAAAAGGTGTAAGGAATGAGAACAAAGCATACCCGGCTGCTATCACAACAAGAGCAATGGCAAACCGTGGATTGGTATGAGGCAATCTGAGAGTTTTCATCGTGTTGATCTATGGGTAGGGCTATAGAGGCTGGTTGGAGTGCTCGGATGGGCCTAAAGGCCAGTCGGAGGCAGGGGCTACAAAGTTGTCGCGATAATCGGAGGAGTCGAAGATGCTTCTGAGCCCGTTGTCGGCCCATTCGCTTAACGGGACGGAGAGGCTCTTGTAGGTCGTTCGGGCCACTTCGCACATAGGTCCCGGGAGCGCGAGTAAGGCTATGCAGATAAATGCGATGCGCACAGCGCGCCGCTGGTGGTTCCAATCAGTGGCAAACCTGCCCACGGCAACGCTCATAAACAGTATGAGGGGGATTGAGGCCCGTGAGGCGAAGTCCATTCCCTGTATGCCTGTACGCACGAATAGGGCGCACACGGCTGTAGCGAGCAGAATATAAAACGTTGCGTCTCTTTTGACATATCGCCAGACGAAAGGTATGAAAACTCCGATTTCAAACAATAGCAGCAGGCCTATGTGGATCATTGTCTTGGCGAGGCGTGCCATGCTGTTGATCGTATAGACGGATGTATGAGTCGAGGCTGAGGTATTAGCGCAGAAGTAGAGCCCTATTGGGATGGCGAGTATCAACGCAATCCATAGATGCCATGAGGCTAACTGACGGACGCAGGTTTTCAGCGAACTGGTATTATACCAGGCCGAGCGTACCCATCGGTAAGCTCCGGCGGGGAAAAGAGCCACGGACGGTATAGGAGATGAGATGAGCATAAAGGATATGACGGCTGGTATGGCGCGGGTGGGGGCTTTCCCAAGTACCAACATGCATCCGAGCCATGCCGGGATAATCTGGTTGTATATCCAATAGATTGTGGAGAGCTGGTCGGTCCACCAAGCCAGCGGAGAGTATGCACCGAAATCCGGGACTGTCCATCCGGCGTTAAGGTATCTGTCGATCGAATGTCCGTAGATGTAGAACGGTATTATGTCGATGCCGCTGAAAAAAACAAATATCCACAGGATGCGGAGTTTGACCTGTCCGATGGCTTCAAACACCAGTCGTATGACGAGCCATAAGCCACCGGCAGCCCAAAGAACGAGCATGACGCGTCCCAGAAGCATCGAACCTGTCAGTTTGGCCACCGTAGCCGACGGAAGCCAGAAGCCGATATAATAACACAACATGTCTGAGCCGCTAACCGATGGCCAGTCGGTGTCGCATAGGGTATAGAATACGGCATTGCGAAACAGGTGGTCGCCGCGATTTTGCCACGCAAACTCTCCGATGCCTGCATGTACTGCCCAAATGAGCATGACCGCTGCCACCGTCCACTCGGTCAAAGATGAGCCGAGCCTTACTCTTCCCACTACATCTTTGAATATGTTAAGGCATAGAAACAAGCCTGCGGCAGCCAGAGGCATGCCCAACCACCAAGGAGTCCACCCGACAAGAAATATTGCCATGGGAATGTAGAGGTAGAGAGCCGAGAGGGTATAGAGATGTTTGCGCGACATGTGGGATTGGTGGTAGCAGTATTGATATAAGCAAAGTTAAGTGGAATTTTTGTTTATATGGATAAAAAGAGCTAATATTGCATAAGGCAATGTCGCATGATTGGTGCTGCCTATGCTATATTGCGAAATCCGGCAAAGAATCTGATAACTTAGAATAACACATAAACAATATCTGCAAAACAATCATGGAAAGTAAATATTCAGAAGCTATCAGCGGCTACAAGGTAGAGACAGACGAAAACGTCATCAAGGCCGACATAGCGTCCATACTTGACAAGCATCTTGAGGAAAACCGTACCCCCGAAGTGCTCAAATTCTTGTTTAGCAGCATAGACCTTACCACTCTCAGGTCGACCGATTCGATGCAGAGTGTGAGCGATTTCACCGAGAAAGTCAACGAGTTTGAAAACGAATACGGCGAGCTCCCGTCGGTGGCTGCGATATGCGTGTACCCTTGCTTTGCCCAAGTGGTAAGAAGTGTGCTCGAGGTGAGCAGTGTCAAGATAGCCTGTGTGTCGGGCGGTTTCCCGTCGTCGCAGACATTCCCCGAGGTCAAGGTGGCTGAAACGGCTTTGGCCGTGGAGGGCGGTGCCGACGAGATTGACATCGTGCTTAATCTCGGCAATTTCTTTGACAATGATTATCAGGAAGTGTGTGACGAGATAGAAGAAATACGCCATTCGTGCCGCAACGCCAAGCTGAAGGTGATACTTGAGACCGGCGCGTTGAAAACACCTGAGAATATCAAGGCCGCTTCGGTACTCTCGCTCTACAGCGGTGCCGATTTCCTGAAGACTTCGACCGGAAAGGATTATCCCGGAGCTTCGCTTGAGGCGGCTTATGTTATGGCCCATTGCATCAAGGAATATTACGAGCGCACATCTACCATGGTTGGCTTCAAGGCTTCGGGAGGCATCCGTACTACCGACGATGCGCTGAAATATTATACCATTATCAAAGAGGTGCTTGGGGAGAAATGGCTCGATACCGACTATTTCCGCCTCGGAGCAAGCTCGCTGGCCAATGCGCTCCTGTCAGACATTGTGGGACAGGAGACGAAATTCTTCATATAGGAATCTGTGTAAGTCTAATCGCAATATAGAATACTATCATACCTCACATCGACAATGACGTTACCACCCCCAATCCCTGAGACATATCAGACAGATAATGTAGTTATCAACGCCGAAGCAGAGAAGGCGGCAACGGAGGTTGCTCCTCCGCCTGTGCCGCAGTGTCCTCCGCCGACACATCGGGAAACTCCCGACTATATGCCCCCGATGCCTAAGACCTACATGGTGTGGAATCTGGTGTTGTGTCTGCTGTGCATCGTGACTGGCATCATAGGGTTGGTGTTTTCGTCAAAGGTGACGCAGCGTTACAATGCCGGAGACTATGACGGGGCTGTCAATGCTTCCAAGGATGCCCGCCTGATGATGTTGGCATCCGTGGTGATGGGGCTTGTCAATGTGCCGTTCCTGATATTGTATATTGCGTTGACGTGAAAATGAAAAAACATCCTGTCAGGGTCATTGCCGCCGTCGTCGTGGCAGTGACCCTGATTGTCATTTACGGTCTGGTCAATCCCGAAAGCCGGTTTTTCCCGAAGTGCATGTTCTTGGTGGTTACGGGTTGGAAATGTCCGGGATGCGGTTCGCAGCGGGCCATACATGCGTTGCTCAACGGAGACGTCGGTGCGGCATGGGGATATAACGCTCTGCTGGTCTCCTTTATCCCATTGGTGGCGGTTATGGTGATTGCATCGTTGGTGAGACTCCGCCGTCCTGGGTTTTACAACTTTGTCAATTCACGATGGATTATCTGGTCGGTTTTCGTCGTAGTGGTAGGGTGGGGGATAGTGCGCAATGTTTATGGCCTCTGAGTTTCTGTGCTGATTTTCATCTTAGCTCTTGGAAAGACTTCTGAGAGTGAGAAATTCACGTATTGGAGGTGGGAAGATTGCGAAAATTTGATTCTCAGAGGGGTTCTGATAGCGATAAATGGTTGTAAAACAAACTGATAAGTCTGATTTTCCGCTCTAAATAATGCGCTGGAATAGCGCAATGACGCACAAAATACCTAACTTTGCAGTTAAATACTTGCGACCCCATGTTGATAATGGGACGTAATCAAAAAATTTGAGAATTATGGCAAAATTTTCGTGGGATGCGGAAGGCGTATCCCTCCCGTCGTTTGATTTGGTGACGATTCAAGATTGGATAGTCAGAGTGGCCGACAGTCATAATAAAGTTGTGGGTCGTCTCGGCTATCTGTTTTATGACGATGAGGCTATGCTTGCTGCCAACCGTCAGTATCTCGGCCATGACTATTATACGGACATCATAACTTTTGACTATAGTAATGGCGAACGGATTTCCGGGGATATTATGATATCTCTTGATACGGTCAGGAGCAATGCCGAGGCTCTTGGAGAGTCCTATCATCGTGAACTTCTCAGAGTTATCATCCATGGTGTGTTGCATCTGTGCGGTATCGATGATAAAGGCCCAGGCGAGAGAGAGATTATGGAGGCTAATGAGGATGCCGCTCTTGCGTTGGTAGAAGTTGGCGAATGTTTCACGTGAAACAATCCGCCCCGATTGTCAGTCAAGGGCTTAAATGGACTCTATAGAGATTATAAGCATCTACATACACGCTATAAGCACTATAAATACAGTATATGAAGAAGCAATTCGATGTGATAGTAATCGGTGCCGGACATGCCGGCTGTGAGGCTGCTCATGCGTCAGCCCGGATAGGAGCCGACACGCTGCTTGTTACTATCGACATGAACAAAATAGCCCAAATGAGTTGCAATCCGGCCGTGGGCGGTATTGCCAAAGGCCAGATTGTGCGAGAAATCGACGCACTCGGAGGTATGATGGGTATTGTCACTGACGAGACTGCGTTGCAGTTCAGGATGCTTAACCGCTCTAAGGGGCCGGCGATGTGGAGCCCGAGAGCCCAGAGTGACCGTATGCGTTTCAGTGCCCGCTGGCGTAACGTGCTTGAGAATACCGACAGGCTTACGATGTGGCAAGATAGCGTAAACGAGCTTTTGACAGACACGGACGGTGATGGGCAGAAGAGGGTGTGCGGTGTACGCACGGCTCTTGGAGCTGAGTTCACCGCCAAGGCTGTGGTGCTTACGGCGGGGACATTTCTTAACGGGCTGATGCACGTGGGACGTACACAGTGGCCGGGGGGGCGTATAAGTGAGCCTGCATCGACCGGGCTGACAGAGCAGCTCCGTGACATGGGTTTTCGCACCGACCGCATGAAGACCGGCACCCCTGTACGCATCGACGGCCGTTCGGTCGACTGGAGTTTGACCGAGGAGCAGGAGGGGGAGGATGACTTCCACAAATTCAGCTATATGCCGGATGTGCGCAGGGAGCTGCCCCAACGCCCTTGCTACGCTCTCAAAACGAATGTCGAGACGCACGATGTACTCAGGCGAGGATTGCCGGAGTCGCCCCTTTACAATGGCCAGATAAAGAGCATAGGCCCTCGTTACTGTCCGAGCATAGAGACCAAGATTGTCACCTTTGCCGACAAGACCGAGCATCATCTGTTTTTAGAGCCGGAAGGGTTGGAGAGCCATGAATTTTATCTTAACGGCTTCTCATCCTCCCTGCCGATGGATATACAGATTGAGGCGTTGGAAACCATTCCGGCATTGCGTCATGTGCAGATTTTCCGTCCCGGCTATGCAATAGAATATGATTTCTTCGATCCTACGCAGCTTCGCCATACTTTAGAGACACGGCTTGTCCGCAATCTGTTTTTTGCCGGGCAGGTCAACGGCACAACCGGCTACGAGGAAGCCGCCGGGCAGGGATTGGTAGCCGGAGTCAACGCGGCTCTTAATGTGCTTGGACGAGGTGATGAGCCGTTTGTGCTTGGCCGCGACGAGGCGTATATCGGTGTGCTTATCGATGACCTTGTGACCAAAGGCGTCGATGAGCCTTACCGCATGTTTACCTCTCGGGCAGAGTTCCGCATCATGCTGCGTCAAGATGATGCCGACATGCGTCTTACTCCGCGAGGCCACGCGGTAGGGCTGGCTTCTGATGAGCGGTTGGCGCTGATGGAGAGCAAACGGACGCAGAGAGACGCCCTTATCGATTTTGCCCGCAGTTTCTCCGTCAAGGCATCGCTGATTAACGAGTGGCTTGTGGCACGTGGCACATCCCCGTTGTCGCAGGGCTGCAAACTTTCCGACCTGATACTCCGCCCACAGCTCTCTATCGCCATGTTGACTGAAGCGATAACACCGCTGCGCAGGTTTATACGTGAAAACATTGAGGATGCTCGCCGTGACGAAATCATCGAGGCTGCGGAGGTGCAGCTTAAATATGCCGGCTACATAGAGCGCGAGCGTATGATGGCCGACAGGGCCCGGAGGTTGGAGGATATAGTCATCCGTGGTAAGATCGATTATCAGTCGGTCAACGCCATCTCTACCGAGGCACGTCAGAAACTTGTGCGTATAGATCCTCTGACCATAGGGCAGGCAAGCCGCATTCCCGGCATATCTCCAGCCGATATCAACATATTGTTGCTGCTCGTGGGCAAATAAGTGGTGAATGTTTGTCGACCTGACCGTATTGCTGGCGGAGAATATATAAAGGCAGTGCGATTGTTTCACGTGAAACAATCGCACTGCCTTTATTCAAAGGGAGTTGCGTGTTTTACGCGCGGTGCTGTTGCTGAGTTGGAGTGTCCATTGGCGGTGTGTAAAAATGTAGCATGATAATTCGCTGAAAATCCAAAATAATATCGTAATTTTACACCGAGTAAATATGTCCGACTGCTATATGGCGGACTCTCCAAATCAGTACAACCTATTCTATCTTGACACATGGAATACATAAAAAAACGGATACGCGATGTCTATGACTTCCCTCAAAAGGGAGTCGTGTTCAGAGACCTTACCACAGTATTCAAAGATCCCCGCGCCCTCCACATAATCGGCTGGGATTTGTCGCAGCTCTATCGTGACAAGGGTGTGACCAAAGTCGTGGGCATAGAGTCCCGCGGATTCATCGGCGGCTCGATACTTGCATTTGAGTTAGGAGCCGGATTCGTACCTGTGCGCAAGCCCGGTAAGCTCCCTGCCGATACTCTGTCGGCCACCTATGACAAGGAGTATGGCAAAGATACTATAGAAATCCACCGTGATGCCATCACTCCTGACGATGTCGTAGTGCTTCACGACGATGTTCTGGCTACTGGCGGCACCATGGCTGCTGCGTACAACTTGGTGAAGCAGATGAATCCTAAAAAAATATATGTAAATGTCATCATAGAACTCAGCGACCTCAACGGACGTGCCATTCTTCCTGCCGATGCCGAGGTCACATCGCTAATCACTTATTGACGTATAATGACGACATTTGACAGTTTTATGCGGTTAGTCGCTTCGCGCTATTCGTGCCGGAGTTTCAGCAAAGAGCCTGTAAGCCTCGAAGTCATGCAGCGCATGATGGAGGCTGCCCGCCTTGCGCCGTCGGCATGTAACCGTCAGCCTTGGCGTTTCGCGGTGATGAGCGGCGGCAAGGTACTTGATGACATCCGTGGATGCTATCGCAAAGAGGGCTTCAAGGATGCGCCGGTCTGCATTGCTTGTATAGGGCTTCACGGCCAGGCTTGGCATCGTCCGACGGATGATAAAGACCATACCGACGTGGATGTCTCCATCGCAGCGGAGCATCTGTGCTTAGCGGCGCAAGCCCTCGGGCTTGCCACGTGTTGGGTGTGCAGCTTTGATGTGGAGCAGGCTTCGGAAATCCTTGGCCTGGTGGATGGCGAAGAACTTGTGGCTCTCCTCCCTGTAGGTTATGCGGCTGAGGGGTTGGCTGTGCCCGATAAAGCCAGAAAACCGTTAGACGACATCGTTACATGGGTTTCGTGAAGTCGGTAGCTGCGGTTTTGATTTCGGTGTCGGCGATATCGCTGGCCATGCAGTCGTGTACTACCTCCATGTGTACTGACAACCGGAATTCCATACCTGAAGCCGGCTTTTATGATTATGCCACAGGTGAGGCCGCCAATGTCGTTGGTGTATCGATAGGTGGTATCGATGCTCCTGATGACTCGCTTTTGTATGACAACGAGACTGTGCAGCTTGTCTACCTCCCGCTACGGGCGGATGCGGAGGTTACATCGTTCAGATTTCATTTTTCGAGCGATGACGTGACCGACCCAGAGACCGGCGAGGTCACGCCTGACCATACGCATGACGATATAGTGACGTTCTATTATTCAAGCACTCCATATTTTGAAGGAGAGGCATGCGGAGCCATATTGCATTACCGCATAGACCGGGTGGATTTCACGCCCAACGGACATATCGCCGACATAGAGCTTTTGGATCCTAACGTCACCAATGAGCATAAGGAATACCTGAAGATATATTTCCACGTCGCAAGCTCTGACGATGGCGACGATAGCGGCGGTGACGACAGTGGTTCTGACGATAGCGGTGATGGTGGCGATTCGGGCAACCCTGATGATTCGGGCGAGGGCGACGAGGAGCAGCAGGAAGATGCTGCGGTTGGCCCGTCCATGGGTGTTGACCCAACTTCGGTGGTGCCGGTTGTGGGCATCAAGGAAGGAGGGCGGCGATGAGAGGGCTGTTGTCTGTGGCTGCTATCGTCATGGTGGTGGCAATAGCCACATCGGTGATGAACGCGCAGCGGCGTATCACTCCTGTAGGTGCGCCCGAGCAGATCGATCCGTCGAAGATTCCGCACCTTTATGACTCGCTCGGCAATGTTGTGACGGTTGACACTGCCGCAGTGCCGACCGATACCGTCACCGTCGATTCTGTGCCCAAGGAGTCCAAGATGATATATCCTCTGATTTATGAGGTTACGGCCGGCGTGGATATCTGGAATCCGTTTATGCGCATCATAGGGCAGGACTACGGATTGGCAAGCGTGTGGGGTGAGCTTAACATGCACAACCGTTATTTCCCGTATTTTGAGTTTGGCATGGACAATGCTTCTGCCTCTCCCGAAGAATCCAATTTTACATTCAAGTCCCCGGCATCTCCGTTTTTCAAAATCGGAGCGTCCTACAATGTGTTCTATAACTCCAATCCGGGCTACCAGCTCAAATTCGGTCTGCGTTACGGCATTACCCGGTTCAATTACAGGTACGAGGGCATCACCATAGATGAGGGATACTGGAACCAACCTGCATACACATCTATATCAGACCAGACATCTACAGCAGGATATCTTGAAGTCGTGGCAGCCGTGAAGGTAAAGATTTATCGTAATTTCTCTATGGGTTGGACTTTGAAGCTGCATACGATACTGCATGAAACCCCCAACCAGTATGGCGAGCCGATGATTATCCCCGGTTATGGTAATCGGAAAAATCTGTTTACCGGGGGCTTTTCACTGATGTACACATTCGGCATCAACGAGCCTAAGACCAAAGAGTTCCAGCCGGAAGCTCTGCCAGCTTCCATGTCTGCGCCTACGCCAACTCCTGAACAAACGTACCAGCCAGAGCGTTGATATAGTAGCTGTGTATCTTCAGCCCAGCAAAGATATGCAAATCAGGTGTCGGCTCCGTTGATATGGTGGTGTCAAATGCAGATTCAATGGCTAAATGCAATTGTTAAAAGGCTGCATAATTTCCATAAATGAAAATTAATGCTTAATTTTGCACCGTGAATGGCTGAGAAATTATGTTTTACAGCATATTTCCGGCCGTCACAGGAGTTAATCTACATATCAAACCAAGTCTGCATCAACTGATAAATGCAGATTGCCACACAATCACTAACACTATTTTTATCAAAAAAAATTCCAAAGGTACACAGTTCTTGTAATTACGAACACACAAAAAAACAACAAGGTTATGACTACAGCAACATCACGAAAAATCAAGAAAATCGGACTTTGCAGCGATCATGCCGGATTTGAATTGAAAACTATCATCGAAGGATATCTCATATCACAGGGTGTAAGTTACATGGATTTCGGCACTGACAACGATCAGAGCTGCGACTATCCGGACTATGCCCACCCCCTTGCAGCAGCTATCGAAGGCGGTATCTGCTATCCGGGCATAGCGATATGCGGCACCGGCAACGGTATCGCAATGACGCTCAACAAGCATCAGGGCATACGTGCAGCTCTCTGCTGGACTCCCGAACTGGCGGCTCTCGCCCGTCAGCACAATGATGCTAACGTATTGGTGCTTCCCGGCCGTTTTATCGACCCGGCCACGGCTATCGCAGTCGTCGATACATTCCTGTCGACATCGTTTGACGGTGGCCGCCATGAGGCACGCATCGCTAAAATCCCCGTCAAGTCGCAGGCTGCTTCCTGCTGACAGGCGGTAGACAGGTCGCGGTTTCCAACGCCAACACAGCACTGACGCGCATTTTGTCCGTCAGTGCTTTTTTTGTGGTTTATTTCAACCAACAGGCGTGTTAAAGCATTGTCTGTTTATGGGTAAGTTGCTGCGGATTTTGTAACTTAGGCTTGTCTGAAACACCTATTATCCGAAAACCTATTAATTATGCCATTGAAAATATACTGTGTCAATCTCGGCCGCGAAATAGAGGCCGAAGGGGGCGAGACCCTCGGCGGTCTGCTGCAGAGAATCAAGGGTGAGATTCCATTCTCGCCCATATGCGCCCGTGTTAACAACAAGACTGAAAGCCTCCATTATCCTCTCTACGGCCCCAAAAGGGTTGAGTATATAGACGGTGCCACCCAGAGCGGCCAGCGCGTCTACGTGCGCTCTATGTGCATGATGCTCTACAGAGCGGTGAGTGCCGTGGCTCCAGGTGCGCGTCTGCGTATCATGCACAGCATCGCCAAGGGATATTACTGCAGGCTTGAAGGCGTTGAGGTGACACAGGGACTGATGGATTCTGTCAAGTCGCACATGCGCCGCCTCAGTGAGCGCGACCTGCCTTTTGAGCGTCACGAACGCCCTACCGAAGATGTTATAGAGATATTCCGTGCGCAGGGTCTTGATGACAAGGTGCGTCTGCTTGAAACCCTCCACGAGCTTTACACTGTCTACTACACATTGGATGGCATCGCCGACAGCTACAACAGCGCGTTGGCTCCGTCGACGGGGTGCATAAAGGTGTTTGGACTCGAGATTTACAAGGAAGGATTCCTGCTGCTCGGCCCGGATGCGGTCAATCCCGATGTGCCTCAGCAGCCTGTCACGCAGGAGAAGATGTATGAGGCTTTCACAAATTATCTTGACTTCAACCGCATCATCGGGGTCAGGAATGCCGGCGAACTCAACAGTGCGGTCGAGGGCGGGCATGGGTCTATGCTTATCAATGTCGCCGAGGCTCTCCACGAAAAGAAGATCGCCGTGATCAGCGATGAAATCAAGCACCTTTATGACCGTGGGGGCGCGAGGATTGTGCTTATTGCCGGGCCGTCGTCGTCGGGCAAGACCACGTTCACCAAGCGTCTCGCGATACAGCTGATGACCAATCTGCTTGAGCCTACCATGATATCGCTTGACGATTATTTCGTGGACCGCGACATGACTCCGCGTGACGAGTCGGGCGATTACGACTACGAATCGCTGTACGCGCTCGACTTGCAGAAATTCAACGAGGACTTGAACCGCCTCATCATCGGCGAAGAGATAGAGATGCCCACATACAACTTCGAATCGGGGCGGCGCGAGTACAAAGGACGGAAGATAAAACTTACAGGGAAGTCCGTGTTGCTGATTGAGGGAATCCACGGGCTTAACCCTGAGCTTACCGCCTCTGTCGCCGCGAAGATGAAATACCGAGTATATGTGTCGGCGTTGACCACTATTGCTATAGACGACCACAACTGGGTCCCCACTACCGACAACCGTCTGCTGCGGCGTATAATCCGCGATAACAAGTACCGTGGAGCTTCTCCGATTGATACTATCAGGCGGTGGCCGAGCGTTCGCCGGGGTGAGGAGAAGTGGATATTCCCGTATCAGGAAAATGCTGATGCCACGTTTAACTCGTCGTTGATATTCGAGCTGTCGGTCATGCGCGAACAGGCCGAGCGAGTGCTTAAGACCGTGCCGCAGGATGTGACCGAGTACGCCGAGGCATACCGTCTGCGCCGCTTCTTGCACTTCTTTGCGCCCATAGCCCCGTATTTCACGCCGCCGACCTCCCTGCTCAGGGAGTTTATGGGCGGTTCAAGTTTCCACTATTGATGTTTGTTTCGAGGGTGTTGCGGGTCAGCGGACAAGAGCGGCTGGCAACAAGGGGATTGTCCGACGTTGGCCATGGCTTGCGCCGCCAGCCCTTGCAGGGCTGATTATGTGGGGTGCGCCATTGCAACGGGGCTTGCGCCCCGCCCTACTATTCCCTCGCCCCTCCGGGGCTCCGCAATCTCGTCGAATCCCATCGCAAGCTTTCGGGGGTCCGCTACCATGCCCCACCACACTTCTGGCAATCGGCTGCACTGGGGTGCAGCCGCATGATATACGAGGGTCTATCCACAAAGTTCCCGACATGCAGCATATCCAATCCGCCAAAGCTCCGCAGGAGCGTAAAAACAGTAGGGTGGGGCGTAAGCCCCGTTGAAGGAGGGTGTCCAATCAATATGGCCCTGACAGGGCCGGTGGCGCAAGCCGTGGGGGCAATGGGCATCGCGTCAGCGATGCGGAGATAATAGCTGGGAAGCGTAAGCCCCCGGTAACCGTAACCTACAAACTGTTCGACCGATAAATCGGTCGGTTTGTTTTGATGGAATCCTTTTGCGTGGGTTGCACCCACGCCTACTATCTTCGTCCCCTAACAGGGACGTTGTTCGTTGGGGTAGCCAGTAGGGACGCACGAGCCGTGCGTCCTTGTACCTGAAAGTCGTGAAATTCGTCTCGGAGCGGTTTGCAGTCGAGGACGCACAGACCGTGCGTCCCTACAGTTGCTGTGGCTGAGGGTGTTCCGAAGTTCTGCAACACCCTCCGCTACTGTTTCTCCGCCCTGTCAGGGATACGGGGGGATGTTCCATATTCAGAAGCATGGGTATGTATCAGAGCGCGTCGACAGCCCGGCGGAATGCAATCATGCGTATCGCGGCTTCGGCGGCTTCGGCTCCTTTGTCGCCCACTTTTCCTCCGGCTATGCGTTCAAGTGCCTGCTGCTCTGTGTCGACGGTAAGTACGCCGAATATCACAGGTATGTCGCAGTCGGCATTAAGGGAGGTGATGCCCTGCGTTACGCTCTGGCAGACATAGTCGAAGTGGGGAGTGTCGCCACGCACTACACATCCGATGGTGATGACTGCGTCAAACAGGCTCGATTCTATCAGCTGAGAGGCGGCAAACGTCAGTTCGATGGCTCCGGGGACATCGAGCATGACCACGTCGTCGGGTCGGAATCCGTTGGCGATGAGCGTATCGTGTGCGCTGCTGGAGAGCGGGCCGGTGATGTGGCCGTTCCACTGGGCGCGCACTATGGCTACGCGGGCATCCTTGATGCTCGGAAGGGCTGTGGTGGGTGTTGCGGTTGACATATATGTTGGTCGGTGAATGTTGGTTATTCTATGCGTTTTTATTCGATGTTGTATTCGCGCAGCTTGCGGTAGAGGGTGCGTTCGGAGATGTTGAGGGCGGCGGCGGTGTCGCGTCGGCTGCCGTTGTTCATTTCGAGTACCCGCCGTATGGTGTCTTTTTCGGAGTCCTGGAGGGATACTGGGAGTCGTGACAGGTTGTCGGCAGGGTCTGTTGCCGCTGCTACGGGTTCCTCTTCGTAGGAGTCGAAGGCGGCGGCAGGGCGAGTCGGGGCGACGCTGTGCGCGGCTTGCTGCGGCGATTTTCCGAGCCGGTCTATTTCATTGCGCAGGCGTTCGATTTCCTGTCTCAGTCCGAATACCATGTTGAAGAGAAGTTCGCGTTCTGACGAATAATCGTGGCGTTCGCGTTCGACGTGTACGGGCGAATACATTGTAGCGTTGCGCGGTATGTATTGCTCGATGTCGGCTGCGGTGATTTCGCGACCGGCGTCGAACAGCGACAGCTGGTCGATGACGTTTTTGAGCTGGCGCACATTGCCTGGCCATCTGTATTGCGTAAGCAGGTGGCGGGCATCCTCGTCGAAAGTGACAGGAGAGGTCATATATTTCTCCGCGAAGTCGGCGGCGAATTTGCGGGCCAGCATCACTATGTCGTTGCCCCTGTCGCGTAGCGGCGGCACTTGTATCAGCACTGTCGACAGGCGGTAATACAGATCTTCGCGGAAACGCCCGTCATGTATCGCCGCGATGAGGTCGACGTTGGTCGCTGCGACTATACGCAGGTTGGTGCGCTGTACCTCGCTTGATCCGACTTTGAGAAATTCGCCGGTCTCGAGCACACGTAGCAGCCGGGCCTGGGTGGTCAGCGGCAGTTCTGCCACTTCGTCAAGGAATATGGTGCCTCCGTCGGCTTCCTCGAAGTAGCCTTTGCGGGAGCTGACAGCCCCGGTAAACGAGCCTTTTTCGTGACCGAACAGTTCGGAGTCGATAGTGCCCTGGGGTATCGCCCCGCAGTTGACGGCTATGTATTTGCTGTGTTTGCGTGATGAAAAAGCGTGTATTATCTTCGGGAAAAATTCCTTGCCGCTGCCGCTTTCGCCGGTCACAAGTACCGAGAGGTCTATCGGGGCGACCTGTATGGCGCGGCTTACTGCGGCTATCAGAGCCGGGGCGTTGCCGACTATGCCGAACCGGGCTTTGGCTGCATTTATTTCGGCTGAAGAGGTTGTGGTGGGTTCGTTTGCCATATTTACTGACTTATTTGAAACAAATTTACGAAAAATCTCTGGAATATCCGCCGAATTGCAGCAGATTAACGCAACAGGATTTGATAATTAGGGAGTTAGAGGAAAAAC
>CALUMU010000019.1 GCA_944321825.1 Candidatus Amulumruptor caecigallinarius | reverse complement strand
TAGTCGCAGATTATGCAAAAAAGACATTACATAAACTAAAAGCTGAGTGTGGTTTAGAAAAGACTATAGATGTATCTGTTTATGATGTCTTTAAGAATGCAAGTGTGTATCCTATTATAGTATTGGGAAATAAAGTATCTCATGAACGATTTAATAGTTACTTTCTTAACAATTATACAGATTTAATAGATAACAGATTAAATAAGAAAGAATCTGTTAAGGAATCTAATAAGGTACGATTATCCCTATTAGGATTAAAAGTGTGTAGTGGTGCTACAGGATTCGAAGCACAAAAAATCAAAGAGAATGTATGTGAAATAGATAACAATCATACTATACCTTTTACAGTTAGTGGTAATATAGACAGATATGTTTTTAATAATACAAATGTTCGATATATGAAAGATAAGTATAGTAGAGCCTTTATTTATCTCGATTCGAATATCACAGAATCGAAACAAGAAATGTGGAAAAATCCTAAAATTATAATAGCCGGAATGACTAAAAAAATTGAGGCTTGCTATGTTGATACCCCTTTGGCAATAGGCGTAGGAGTATATGCTATATATGATTTTGCTGGATATAATCCATTCTACATTCTAGGCATTTTAAATTCCAAGAGTACAACAGATTTTTTAACTGCAGAATTTTCAGACAAGCATTTAGCTGGAGGATATTTAGCTATTAACAAATCAACGATAGAACAATTTTTATTCCCTCAAAATGTTCCATCAGACGTTCAACAACGTATAGCAGATATTGCAAAATCCATACATCTTGCTAAAAAAGAGAATCCTAAAAGTGATACAGCTACATTAGAAAGTCAAATTGATTCTATCGTTTCACATTTACATTCAATATGATAAATAAAATCATCAGACAAAGTGTATAAACACAGCAATAGTCTGCAAACTTGCAGGCTATTGTCGTAAAAAGCACAATTTGTCATTCGTTTCGATGTAGGCATTGAACCATGCGATGGGGATTATTGGAAATTGTGACGAAATACTATAATATACAAAAGTCTCTGTAACGAATATTCCTTGCACGGAATAGCCCGAACAATCACACCCAAAAGCTCTGCTTACATCATAAAGATGGTTCTGAATCCAATCCACCTTAAATGATAGTTTTTCATCATATCCCTTTTCTCCAATAAATTTGGTATAATCTGCGGCAAAAGATTGAAGATGATATCTTGTTTTAATATGTTTGGCATCAATTACGTAAATAATTTGAGTTGATTTGTCTATAACAATGAAATCAATCTCACCAACATTACGATTTGGGTAACACTTTGTTCCAATATGGGCTACTGCTTTTTCCAATGAGACATTATTCAAGGCTTTGACATTTCTTTTATATGGCAGTTTCTTTGCCTCAATAACACTGCAACATAATCTTTCTAACCATTTGTCGTGTTCTTGAAATAATTTTTTTGCAAAATTTACTATTATTTGATTGGAAGCCCATTCATTTGGTATCACTTGGAATGGCAATAGATTCCCACAAATTTCCTCAATTGCCTCTTGAAACATATACGGGGCAATATAGTATTCTTTGTTTCCATCTATACTAAATTCTAATATCGGTCTATATCGTGTCCTTAAATCTTTATCATACGGTTTTTCAATAGCGGCTTTTATATCAGAGTTATTGTGGGTAAATAGTAGTCCTCGCAGAAAGGGATTATGAGGATGCTTCTTGACAAAATTTGTTATGTTAATAACTTGAATGATTTGCAATCTTTCAGGAATATGCCCCTCAACAATCTCTTTGAATTCGCTAAAAGAAACATCATTAAGATGTATGTTTGCTGGTTGTGCATTGCACACTATATCACAAAACTTATCGGTAATATCTCCAAATGCATTATATAGTTCACCTCTAAAATCGTTTAATAAATTGAAAGAAAAGCAATGCTTTTGGAATAGAAACTTACTTTGAGAGGTGTATTTTAGATGACTATGTACGTTTACTAACGAATCATCCATATAGGTTAAAGCGAATGCCCACTCATTGCGCTCTAACTTAAAAACACATTCGTCATTCATTAATTGGATAGCTCTTTGCTGAGAAAGTATGTCTATCATCTTTGTTATAAAGAAGATGTCTGACAACTCTAATTTATCCATATCAATTATTGGTGCTGCTTTGAACGATAGGTTTAACTTGGGTATAAGTATAAATACATATCGGCACATTTGCATCAATATGAGCATATCCTCAGTGCGTTGTTTCTCTGTTGCCAGTCTAGAATACAGCAGCATAAATTGAAATATATCTTGCGGATTCCTATATCTATCTAATAAAGTAATAAAATCTTGCACTAATGTTTCAATGCATAAATTACAAATGTCAATAACAGTACATTTGTTTATTTCGGCGTCCAGAGAATATTTGTTGTTAATTTGCTCTAAACACCGTTTATAATACTTCATTTCAGTATGATCATCTACTATAATTTGCATAAGACTACAATATTTCCCAAAGATAACATATTCTCAGCAGAGAATGGCTAATAAGAAAAATTATAATTAACTTTGTAATAGTAATATTAGCCCCCCAATATATAAATAGATTATGTCATTCAAGGTTAAAGTTTCTATAGATGCAAATGGTGTGAAAGAAGAACGTTCCGTACTATTTATACGGACTCTTTTACTTGGCCGAACTAAAAATAATATTGATATTGGGACCACTCAATCTAATATTGACGGATATATTGAGTTGCTTGATTCATCAAATAGAATCAGTGGCAAAATGACTGTTCAAGTAAAAACTGTATCTAAAAGAGATGAAGGACTTAATAAGTACCCTTGTCCTACTTCTTTATTTGCATATGCTGAAACAACAACTGATAATGTATTCCTTTTAGCAGTAGACCATTCTCAGGATAAAGTCTTATATAAACATATTTCGCCAAAACTTTTGAAAGAAAATCGTGACAAAGAACAACAAGAGACTATTACATTGCATTTCAGCCAAAACGAGGAACTGCGTAAAGATAATATTGAAACTGTATTGAAAGATTGGTTAAGTGTATGTAGTAGTCGTGTATATTGTTTAACTCATGGTGAAGCCATTTTAGAGGAGAATGGTGAACTAAAATCATATCTCCTAAATATGCCTAAAATGGCAACAGATTTAAGACCTCATGATATTCAGGAGATTCAAAACTTTATAGATACTTATAACAAATTATTGGAATCTGATTTCAGATACATTAAAAGCATTCTTTTCCCTAATGTATGGAAACGTGGAATAGCAGTATATACATATTCAGATAGTTCATTAGAATATTCTCTATACAATGTAAATGTAGGAGAACTTGTCGCGCCTATAGTTCAACTGCCTAAGTGTTCAATTTTTGAGATTAAACACGGTCATGACTATGCTTCATTCTCTTGTACCGAAAATAAGCTCAAAGAAAATCCTAATTTGTATTCTATTTCTATCATTAAGAGACACGTAGAGGACTTTATCAAAAAGCGGAAAATTATCCCACTAGATGAGAGTTTTTTGATAGAATATATTCATGAGTTTATTGAAGCAAATTGGAGACATCTACATTTAAAAAAGTATTCTGAATTAAATGTGTGCTCGTTGATTCAACACTTTCAATCAAAATACCCATACATTGACAAAATGCCAATACACATAGTGTCAGGAGGGAAATCTCTATATGTAAACACTGTATATGATGCTATTAAGCTTTTATCCAAGATGGGTTACACGACCATACCATATCCATATCCTGCTAAAGGTTCTTATGGAAATACTGGGATGGTATATGATTTTTATTCTCCAACAACAGCGTTGGAGAAATCTCAAATAGTAATTATAAATACAATACGGGCATATCAGAATTTTATACAGTCAGAGTTCCCTTCATTAGCAAATGACCTTGATGCTTTTTATGGTGGAAATCTTATTTCTGTCTTGGTAGACTATTCTGATCCAGGACATAAATTTATATTTCACATTCATTATTTTAGAAGCATAATACCATCTAATGAAAAGGTTGTTATAATTGAAGATATAAGTGATTCGAAAATGTTGAAAGAAAATAATTTATCTTCTGTACGGGATCTGTTTAGGAAAGAACCTGTAATATTCAATGGTCAAAAGTTTTCTTGTTTCAGAGTAGGAGGGCTCAATGATACGACAATATTATTCGGAAAATATAATTGTTTAACCTATTTTTATGAGTTATTAGAAACTCATTTTAACGATTATTTTAGTCGACATGGTTGTATGTAATTACAAGAAAGACAAAAGTTCCACTCAAGATAGTATATAATTAGAAAAAATATTATCTTTGTATTTAAGATAAAGCGTTCTTGTTCAATAATGCAGAATAAGACAGATAAGGGAACTTTGCTCGTTTCTAAATCGTTACCTGTCAAGATTCTCAATTTCATAAATTGCTTGTTTTCAGAGAGAAATAGAAACTGTTATGCCTAGCCACATGAAATGTGATGTGCTTCGTAATGCCAGCCGACTTAATCCAATCTTTGAGATACAAAGGGAGCAAGGCTTGTGTCATACCTTTGAACACTTGCCCTGTGGAACGCTCGCCACATAGGGCAAGGGCTTCATCAGACAGCGGTAAAATGGCTTCCGTCCGTGTCTTTTTGGTGACGATGTGCATACACCATCCGCCATCCGCCGCCTTGATGATGTTCTCCCATTGCAGGCGGATGATGTCGCTGATGCGCAATCCCGTAAGGCAGGAGAACAGAGCCGCCGACCTTACAACAGGCTTCTCGCATGGTGTGTCCGCAAGCATTTTCACCTCGTCAAGTGTCAGGAACTCACGCCTTGTGCTGGCTTCCTTGGCGTGTTTCAGCCGTGGGGCGATGTTCTCCTTTATCCGCCTTTCCTCGTAGGCTTGGCGCAGGACACATTTCAGTTTGTTCAGGTTGTTGTTGGCGGTGGATGCCATCATCTTGCTTTTGTTCTGCGTTGTAAGCGAGAGCATATAGGTGAGAAATCCCTGGCAGTATTCCACGGTCAAATCATCAAAAGTGCAGCTACCGCCGCAATACTTTTCAAAGTGCTTGTAGGCTACATTCCAATTCCTGAAATTGTCATCGTCCGCCATTTTGGAGCGGAAGTATTCCAAGAAGCTCTCTTTGCCCCTGTTGCGGTCGAGAAAACCGAACTCCTCGTTGATGATGGCTTCCGTCCTCCTGCACTTGATAAGTTCCGCATTGCGGAGCATGGTCTTGTTGAACTCAGCTTCAAACTTCTCTGTCGGGTTGGCATAGATGTATATACCGAGGTATTCACGCCTTGTCAGCTTGCCCGTTTTCGGGTGCCTGATGGGTGGGTAGAAGTCAAGGTAGAGTGACAACTGCCCGTTCTTGATAGGTCGTTTCCTGACCGTCACTTTCGTACAAATGTTTGTCATATCGCTAATGTGTTTAATTGGTTATAAATGTTCATTCCTCCCTTTTGGCTTTCGTGCTTGCGCTTTTCCGCTCCGCTTCCTTACGTGCCGCATCCCAGTCGGCTTTCAGGTAGTACAACCGGTTGCCGTGTATTCGCTTCGTCCGTACCCCGTGCGTGAGGGCAAACCTGCGGACTTGGGTTTTGCCCAGCCCGAACAGGCGCATGATGTCGAAGCACGAATACCAATGTTCCGAAAGGTTGTTGCCCAGCCGCTCGTCCTCTTCCGCCATCGCCTTGTCCACTTCCGCTTTCGGGAAGCATTTGGTGGAATTGGCTTTGATGCACGGTATCGAGTACCGCATACGGAGGTTGTAGAACCGTCCGTAGGTGTAATTGAACTTTTGGCATATCTCCGCCATCGTATAAAGGTCACCGCCGACACTCTCCCTGTCCGTGAACGTGTCACGCACAGACTGCTTGTAGTTGTCCGCCGGAATGAGCCGCCGTTTTGCCGGACTGCCCTTTGTCTTTTTCTTTCCCTCTTGTCGGATGAGAGCTACTTCTCCATTCTTTTGTCTTTCTCCATTCATTTTCTTCTTTGTCTTTTTCCCCTGCTTGGCGAATAGCGAGACGCTCCGCTTGCAGTAGGTGGTTTCCTTAATCATCAGGAAGAAATCCTCCCTGGTGATTAGCGTAATATGGTACGTAATCCTGCAAGCCCGGAGCGTACCCTTGTAAATCAGGTTATACACGGTGCGGCTGCTCACTTGCAGTATGTCCGCCACCTCCCCAATGGTGAGGAACGGCTTGTTTGGCATATCCCAACCGAAGTCGGGCTGACCTGTTAATTTGTGTTCATTTTGACGGTCCATCATCGAAGAAATTAAGTTGCACATTGTTGAACGCTGTTGCACATTGCTGAAAGGAAGTCGAACCGTGCGCTCCCTCTTGCGAGGTACAACTGTGGTACAAAATTACTCCAATGAGGACTAAACGCCAATAGCCAAAATTCTCGTCTGTTAAAACATATTAGTTGAAAATCAGGTTTTTATAACACTGAATTTTACAAGTGCTTGCTTCCGTTTTGTCCTGTTTTTCTCCATGTGGAAAGACTTTCCCGAACCCGAAGGACCAATACAAAAGAAATTGGCATTGTCAGTCCTCTTGACGCTGCCCTCTTTCCCGGTTATATCGATGCAGACAGGCAATCCCTGCCGGTCGGTGTAATAGGTCTTTAACGGTGTGGATTCGGAATGCTTGAGATGTTCTTTGAAAAACAGACACAGGGCAGCTTCTCCCAAGGTAAGGAATAGGTCATAATCGGGATTGAACGAGTAGGCTCGTCCCGGAAAAGAATTGCAGAAAAGTTCCAGCTGGTTATATGCCGTCCGTGACGGTATGAAACCGCAGTCATATAGCTTCGTTTCTATATAAGAACTTACCTGAGTTGCCTTTTCGACATTGCAGCTCACCATAATATTGAAATTGGAATATACCAGTAAAGAGGCATCCACAGCGAGTTTTTCAAGCACCGTGTCTATGTCAGCCTTAGCGATCTTGTTGCTTGGGTCAGGCATGGATCCATGGCGTTTTGACTTCTGTTGCAGCTTTCGCAACAATGGACGTTGTGACGGAATCTGAATTGTTTGGCTGTACACAACCAAATCGGTATCGGGAATCTGTGACAGGAAAGAAAACAGGTCGGTTGCTACCCGATATCCATTGATATAGTCCTCCTTATAGGGGAATACAAAAGGTGGAGTGTTGATTTCGTCCACATCTATCAAAGGAAACGAACGTATTATGCGGTCGCCTGTACGGAGGTATTCATCCGAAGCCTTGAAGTTGGTCATAGAAAAAGCCCCGTCTCGGAAATTAAAGCACATAAACCGATGCAGATACTCCGTTACCTCTTTTTTATCAAGTTCCCTGCATGGTATCTTGCGCTCACTGAGGCAGTCTTTGACCTTGGAAATCTTAACATAGAAATCTTCCCATGCTTTCGGGTCATACTTGACAAAACGCCCTTTCATAGGCTGTTGCGTCACAATCAGGAATGACTTGATACGAGTGTACTCACGTCCGTTAAAGTAAGCAAAGTATTTCTGTGTCAGATATTCGGCATCAGGCTCCGTAGCATGACGGTAGGCTTGACGGCTGAAAACGTCATGTTTCTGCAACGCATATCCTTCGCCTAAAATCTGGACTATGTTTAATAATACGTTGTGATAAAATTCATACTCCGCCGAGTCAGTCGATAGTTGTTGTACCGGGTTTTCAATCTCCATGATGCACGACCCCTCCCCATACTCTCCGAACAGGACTGTATGGGTACATCCGGTTTTTGCGTCTGGAATGTCCTCTAATCCGGCGAAAAGACCATCAAAAACAGTTCTCTTGGTTTTAGCCATGGCAAGATATGCGAGAAAACTTATCGTTTAAATAAATTATGGTAGATGTAAATATCCCTGTCCCTGCGCTTAGAGTGCAGCCCGGTTTTCTGCTTGACATATATAGTGACAAGACCTACAGCTATGACACACAAAGTCACAATAAAAGCCGTCACCTGTCCCAAAAGGGCATTGAGGGCGAAAAATCCCAGAAAAGCACCACCAATCGTGGCTGCTGCAATAGTCAGAAAACGGCCTCTTATACCGAGAAATTCAAGGGGCTTTTGCAGCCCCTTGAATACAGGGAAACCTTGAGATGATGACATGTCACGAAAAAAACTTTGGCAATGCTTGAGCTAAAGCGACAAGTGCAACACAACCTCCAAGCGTCAACATGATTGTTTTCTTTACATCCTGGTCTCCATTTTGCATCTTGAAATAGACGTTAAAAGCCCCGACTAATGAAATGATGGCAGCAATCGCATATAGCAACTTTTTTACCGCAATATCATACCCATTTAATTGATTAGTGGCAGCATCTATAGCACTCGCACCGACAGACCCTTCGGCATAAGCGGTTTGAGAAAACGCCAATACAATTATGGCTATAATAAAAAGGGGGCCAACACGGCTGTTTTTTACATGGACTAATCCACGCAAAAAATTTTTATATGTATTCATAAGGTAGAACTAATTATTTTAAGAATGTGTTATTAAAGCTACTGTGTTATTAAAGCTACTGTGTTATTAAAGCTACCGTGTTGTCAAAGCTACCGTGTTGTCAAAACAAACTAAACTATCAAATGAAAGTATCTCAAAAAATACTGCCGGTATAGTGGACTGTCTCAGGCGGCATCTACTACTTCCCAATCTGCTTGAAGTGCTTTCAATTCTCCAAAAGCACCGTTTTCAGCAAAATCGTCAACGTGCTTCAACAGGTCCTGGACTTCAAGAGCCCCTGTGTTTGTGACCTGTGCGGTTGCCTCTATAGGATGGAAACGGCTATCGTCATTTGTCTCACGCTCTACAAACGATGACTCAAACTGTCCGACTTCGTCAGAAATGTCTATATCCATTTCCTCTGTCTTGGCGACAGTTACAGCTCCCTTTTTGAGGAAAAGGTCGGATATGACCAAATACCCATAGTACAGTACATATCCGATAATGATAATTGTAAGAAAAACAGTAAACATGACATTAAATATAAAAGCACAACCGCCTACCCTAATTGGTCGACTATTGCTCCCTCTGCCGGGTAATCGGTTGTGCCGATGACAGAACCTATGCAGAGGAAGTGTTATATAAAAGTTTCTTTATATCATCAAGATGGGTCAGTATATATTCGCGCATGATTGCCGAGATAATCAATCCTTGAGGACACTTGTGTGACGCTATGGATTTGAGTGCGAATGCCACGTCATCACTCAGTGATACTTGTACTATCTGTGGGTGTGTGAAACATGCTCTTTCCTCCTGAGTCAGATTGTACAGACGAGCAAAAGACTCTGGCTGTCTGCCATGGATGGCCGCGACATTGGCACTGGCTTTTTTGTCAGTGTCGCAGTCAACATTACAGGCCGATGTGTCGTTTGTTTCAGAACCAGTATTGCTGTCAGACAGAATAACGTCATCCGCCGGGAGTATGTCAGCCATCAGGCTGTCAAGGCTTGTGGATATGATTGGCTTACTCATGGCTGTGTGTGGAGTTTTTGGGATTGATGGTCTCCTTGATGAAATCGAATGCGGCAGCCGTTGCTGCGGTCTGCTCATCAGTGATGGCCATCGTGGATGTGCGCTGCAAGCAGGCGCGTAATGCGATTTCAGGAGTGACGTTGCCGAAGTTGCCAAGGTGCAGCTTCGTAGCTGATATAAGCCGTTTTTCCTCCTTTGTTCCCACTCTGCCATCTACGCGGTTCGGCACAAACAGCAGTTCCGCTTTGACGGAGCTGCCCAATGTTGAACGGAGTCTGTTGATAAGCAGAATAAACGTAGCTGTAGATGTGATTGTGATTTTATCCAACAAAAATGGGCATATGATGAAATCGCTGTTGGCAAATATTGATACAAGTCCAGGTTCATTTAAATTTCCGGGAGAGTCTATCAGTACGATGCCTTTAAATTCACGCAATTTGCCGATGAGTTTGTCCGTTGCATTCTTGTCTTTAAGAAGATGCACGTTGACCTCAAACGGCACATCCATATTTTCTCCATCCGCTATCTCTTTCTTGCGGAAGTGGGCGATGCTCGATTGTCCGTCACTGTCGATGACCCATACCGGATGTCCTGATTTGACGAGATAATGAGCGAACAGCATACAGAGTGTCGTTTTGCCTACGCCGCCTTTTTGGTTGGCGAAAGTGATGATGGTGTTGGGTTCTGCCATAAAAATTGATGTTTGTAAGTATTATTAGTTCGACATCGGCAAAGGTATTGTCAAAAGAAACGCCATTTTCAAAATGAAATATACTTTTTTATGTATGAAAAAAACAGCCATCAGATGTGCTATCCGATGGCTGCGTTTCAATATGGGAGAAGCTCTACCTCCTTTGTAAATAGTATGTGCAAGGATTGGGGTTCATGTCGGGAATTTCTCCAAACGGGGTCAACTTACAATCTCCTGTAAAAGTTATGGCATTTTTGGAAATGTTCTGTTTTCCCACAGCATTACCGATGATTACGCCGCTTACTGTAGGTTGGTCATCCTCTCTGATTGTAAAACCGTAGTCTAAAGCTACTGATAGGACTTTGCCGTTAAGAACGGAGCATCCGATAGTCATATTGTCATCTTCTACAGCTGTTGAGACATCGTAGGTGCATATTTGGGTCCCGTCACTTTGAATCGCGGTCTGAGGGTTGGAGATGGAAACTGGGAGATTGAATATAATTTCTTCTCCATTGGACGGCTTAACGCTTGTCAATATCCAGTCGCCGCAAACATCATCAGCGGTCAAATCGGAGGTTATGATATATTCGGGGTCATTATATATGGGTTCGTCATCGTCTGAACTGCAAGAGCATAATGTGATGGACTGTGCAGCTATAAATGCACATTTCAGGAGATTTTTAAAAGATTTCATAATGTAATGATATAAATTGGTTAAACGTCTACAAATATATGACTGTTTGAAACGCGGAAAGTAAAATGAAACACTTTTTTCAAAGTTTCATTTGCCGTTTCATCTGTTCTTCAAGGTCGTCACGGTCAGTACCGCCGCCAACCTCCCAGTCGCGGTTAGTGGTGGAAGCGGATTGGCCACTACCTCCGATATTTAATGTCTTAGGCTGCTGCTTTCCCGATGATGCAGCCGAGGCATGTTGACTGGGATGGTCTCTTTGCCACGCAGCGTTATTGTTGTTTTTGAGTTTTTCCACAATGCTATCATCCATCTTTTCTTTCTTATTGTCTATTACTATTGCATAATCTGTTATGTAAGTGCCACAATCACGGTATAAAGCTTCATTTATTTCCTTTGATGTGGCGGATGGATTATCCGTCAACATTTTATTGATGGTCTCTCTCGTCAACTTTAGCCTGTCATCGTAAGTCTTAAAGCTTTTGCGGAGTATCGGTATATCTATCATAGGATAGAATACCGCTTTTTTCTCATGGTCTACTATCCGATAAGATGTCGGGTTGTCCTTGCTGCCCATAAAAACGAGACTGACCCCAAACTGTTTGCGCATTTTTTCGGCAAACTCGCCAAGCGAGCCGCAAGTGTGCTTGTACTTGTTGAAAATGCCGTATAGCAGCCGAGAACGTTTTTGAAGTTCCTTTTTGTGTTCGTCATCATTGACCGGGTGGGTGTGTTTACGGAAATGCGACTCAATATCCGATACGGCAAGCACTCGTTGGATTACACCGCCGTATTTTACATACACCTTGTCGTTATCTTTCTTCCTGTAACATTCATACCCCTTGCTCTGCATGATGACTTGGATACCGCCGACATCGTTAAAACTGTATTCCCATGCCAAGGCTATATCTTTGTCGACTTTTTCTTTGCGGTCTTGTTTCATCAGCTTTTCCACTGTTTCGAGGGCACGTCTCCGTTCGTGGCTGTGACCTATCTTCTTGCCGTCAGGAGCTACACGTGAAGTGACGATATGTATGTGGGTATTGTCCGTGTCGGTATGGGCATATATGAGCAACGGTTGGCGAGGGTCTCCATAACCCATTTCATCAAGATACTTATGGGCAAATTCGGTCAGTTCCTCATGTGTGTACTCATTTCCCTTGCAGGATATAGCAACATGGTATTGAGGGTATTTTATACGCGAGTTCCGCGATGAATATTCATTGAAAAAATCGCGCATATCTTCAGCTGTATATCCCGGCATGGCAGCAGCACCCGATATGTTTCTCTTTTCTATCAGGACAGCACTGCCCTCGGCAACTTTCTTTTCGTTGTACATGATGGCATGGAATGTCGCACTCTTAGGGAGAATGGTGGCTATCATTTCTTCATGGATATTGTTTTGGTGATTGCTGCGTCAATGCTTTTTTGGAGTGCAGCCACGTCAGCAGACAGTTTTTGCAGCTCTGGCATAAGGATTTCGGAGAAGAAAGCACTGGGCAATAGCCCTGCTTTGCTTGATTCATTGGCGCGTTTGGTAAGCTGGTTGAGATTGCTTCCTGCCCACGAAAGGCGGTTGTCATATGCCGTGAAAAAGCCGATAAGCCTGTCAATCATGCTGAGACGTTCGGCTGCGGTACGGTCGTCAAGCTCCATGACAGCCGTGCGTATCATGGAACTAACACTGTCGTATTTGGCAGATTTGCGTTTTATAAGCTCCATTTCGTCATCCGAAACACGGAGCCAGAGCCTTTTTGTGCGTTTATTCATATCAGACCATATTCAAATTTCCCCATCGGGGTAATTTCCCGGCTCGGAGAGTCCGGCAAGTTACTTTTGTCCGCGTGTGCGGACAAAAGTACAACTTGCTATTTCTCCCTTTCACCCTTTTGCCCGTAAAAATACCTGTATTACCAGCCACTCTTGCAAAATGAGACACATTTATTTTCTCTACAATACTAACGCATTAATAAACAAGTATTTATACGAACAAATAGGGATATGTGTAATATGTGAGATATGTGAGATATGTGAGATATGTGAGATATGTGAGATATGTGAGATATGTGAGATATGTGTAATATGTGGGATATGTGTAATATGTGGGATATGTGTAATATGTGAGATATGTGTAATATGTGGGATATGTGAGATATGTGTAATATGTGAGATATGTGTAATATGTGAGATATGTGAGATATGTGAGATATGTGAGATATGTGTAATATGTGTAATATGTGTAATATGTGTAATATGTGAGATATGTGTAATATGTGTAATATGTGGGATATGTGAGATATATTGGCCGGATTCAAGAGGGAAGCAAACTACTTCTTTCCATAAAGCACCCAGTCAATCACGCGCCGGTTTGCTTCATCGATTTTCCTAACATCAAAATCTATGTAAATATCCGTCACCGTATTTCCTCCGTGACCGAGAGCAGCTGCGATAGTCTCTTTTGGTATGTCAAGACTCGCCGCAATAGTCGCCCAGGAATGCCGGGCCCAATATGTAGTAAGCTCAGGGAATAGCGGATTCACCGTTTTCTTTCCACCAAGTCCATTGCGTTTGGTTTCCCCGATATTTTTCAACGCCGCATTGAAGTGTTTGCCAAAATCTCTATGGTTCTTGTATCTGTCGAGTATGTTTATCAACCACGACTTTCCATGGAGTTTGTCTATCAGAGCGTTTGCCTCCGGCTCTACTTTCACCGAGTATAATCGCCCGGTCTTAGCTCTTTTGTACTCGATCCGTCCGTCTCGCGTAACATCTGTAAGATGACATAAATCCACGAGATTAATCCCAATAAGATAAAATATCAGCATAAACAGGTCGCGGTAATAAGCGGTATATGAGTCGCACGGATATGTGGCCAATAACCTTATGTCATCAACAGATAATGAGCGTTTGCGAGTTTTTGTAGTCTTGATTTTAAACCGTTTGAAAGGATAGCAGGTTATCAGTTCTTCCGCAATGGCAGAATTGAACACTGTACGAATATTACGCATATGGATTGCTCTGGAGTTAGCTGATGGAGCAGTCTGCGCCATGAAAACATCAAAGCCCTGTAACCACATGGGGGTAATATCTTCAAACGTAAGACTCTCTAATCTTGAACCAGTCTCAGCGGTGTAGGCAATGAGCCTGCGTCTGGTGTGTTCGTAAACCTCGGCAGTCCTCGCTGATTTAGTGGCTGCGTATCGGTCAAACCATGAGATGAAATTGGTCTTTTTCTTTTCAAAAAATACGGTCGGGGGCGCGTATGGAAATATAGGCTGTATGGGTGATTGAATGATACCGTTAGGTGTCAGCCCAGGGTCGTATACTGCCAGAGGTGGCAAAAGATGCGCAACATTGTCACGGAGCTGCATCACGTCAATGTTAGCCAAAACACTGCGGATTTTCCACTCTGCAATGACAAGATTAATCTGTGACATCCTCGCTTCAAGAATCTGGTTGATGGCTCTGAAATTTGGATGCCGCTGGGTAAGCCGCTGCCGCTTAGTGTCCCATTGGCTCTTGGTTATGCGCAGACCTGTCGGCAACAACGCCACACGTGAATTATGGAAAAAGTACCATTTGAGCGGATAAGGTCGGTTGCCCCTGTTGGAGCGCGTGTCGAGAAAAAGTGAGATTGATGCCATAGCTGAAAAGCCGGCAGCCATCGCCTGATTTTAACACAAATTTAACATGCAAATTTGCATGTAAATCTGACAAAACGTTGCAAAACGATGCAGAAAGCGTCAAAATCTGGCAATGGGAAGCCGTTTTTTTTAGCTTGGTAGAGCGGAGGGTCACAAGTTCGGTGTTTACCTTCAGTCCAAAGCAGACTGCGTAATACAGGTGAACTGTTAGAGGTAAGATGTTGGCAGTGAAGACGTTAAAAAAGAATGAGTAACGAAAGCCGGGGCTTGTCAATTACTCATTCTTATCTTTTTGCTGTGTCGGAGTGGCGAGATTCGAACTCGCGACCCCCTGCTCCCAAAGCAGGTACGCTAACCGGACTGCGCTACACTCCGAATGTCTCTGACGGGGATGCCGTGTCTGGATCAGACTGGATTCCCTTAATGACGGTGCAAATGTAGTCAGATTTTTTGGTATAACCAAAAATGCTGGCTCTTAGATGCGTGTTTTTGAGGATATTTTGTCAATCACGGCCGAAGAAGTAGGCTACAGAGAGTTTCCAGACGCGGTTCTGGGCGCTGTAGTCGGTCAGTATGTCGGCTTTGGTGACATAAGTCATGCCTAAATTGAAAGAGGCTGTGACCTGCCACTTCCTGAATATTTCGGCACCGATGCCCATGTCTATGCCTATGGAGCCGAACGGGAATGAGAATGCCTCGCATTTGGAATGTCCCAAAAGGAAGTCGAACGAGGGCCCGACATATATCAGCGGAGCAAGGTATTCCTCGAAACCGTTGAGACGTGTATATTTGAAGCGCAGGTGGACGGGGATGCTGAGAGTGTGCATGTAGAACCGCTGGTCGCCGTAGCCCTGGGAGTTCCACATCAGTTTCTCGCCGAGGTTGGCTTTGGCTCCAAGCATCTGGTACTGCGCGCCGATGTCGAGTCCGAAGCCTACACCGGGAAATATCATTTCGCCTATTATGCCGGCTGCGAATCCGGGTGTCTTTTTGACTGTGACAAGCTGCTGCTTGAAGTGCATGTCGGTCATTGAGATACCTGCGGTGGCGCCCCAACGCATCTGGCCGGAGGCTGTAGTGGTGCCGATGGCCATGATAACTGCGGTCAGTGCAATGGCTCTGATAGCGTGCTGTAGTAGTTTCATTTATGCCTTGTTGTTGATTGTTATCGGGGTAGGGTGGAGTACTCGCGTGAGTAGCGGAGCATCTGGGGTATGTAGTCTTCGGTATAATCGATTGTCACGTCGATGATGTTACCGTTATTATCCTTTTTGAGCTGGTAAACCGGGTTGACGAAGCCCTTGTAAGGGGCGATGTCGAGGTGCGAGTATCGGTCGAGGACTTCTTTGTGCAGCTCTTGGTCAACTTTGACTCCGTAGGTTTCTACGAGGGTGCGTCCGGCAGCGAAATCGCCTTCGCTCTTGATGCGCTGGATTTCAGCAAGCAGCTTGGCAAAGAGACCGCGAAGGGCGGTGTAGTCGTTGATTTGTACGTATGTTTTGCCGTCACGCTTGATAAGCTCCACCACTCTGTCGGCTTTGCCGTGGTCAAGCACCCAGTAGGCTATGAGGGCGCGGTTACGCATATGGGCTTCTTCAATGTCTTTGCCCGGCTCGATGCGCATGAGCTGCGTCATCAGCCCGTTGAGCATGTATTTGTAGTATTCTGCTTTGTAAGCATCGGGATTGTCGAGCAGGCCGAGTTCAAGCAGTTTGGGGTCGGCGAGATAATAAAGGGCGAAGAGGTCGGCACGTGTTTCTTCAAGGGTCGAGCCGTAGGCTCCGAGAGCATTTTCATCTACTCCGGGGAGCAGCCGGCCTGATGCGTGTCCGAGACATTCGTGGAGGTCGGTGTGAAGATTGTCGGTGATGAAGAGGTATTTGTTCATCAGCTGCGCTGTGGGGGCATCGATTACAAACTCTTCGTTGAAGCCGTCGCCATGCGATGCCTCGTCGTAGGCTTGGGTGATGTTTTCAAGCGTGACCGATTTTGAGCCGTGGGCTGCACGGATCCAGTTGGCATTGGGCAGGTTGATGCCTATGGGTGTGGCGGGATATGCGTCTCCGGCGAGTATCGCAGCGGTTATTACCTTTGCTGTCACGCCTTTGACATGAGGCTTGCGGAATCGGGGGTCGACTGGCGAATGATCTTCAAACCACTGTGCGCTGTCGCTTATGGCTTCGGTGCGGTGCGATGCTTCGAGATTCTTGAAGTTCACGATGGACTCCCATGTGCCGGTCATGCCGAGAGGGTCGCCATAGCTTTCTATGAATCCGTTGATGAAGTCCACCCGTGATGCGGTGTCTCCCACCCAGAGTATGGAGTATTCGTCGAATTTCTTTAGGTCGCCGGTGCGGTAGAAGTCTATCAGTGACTGTATCACCTGCTGCTGCCGGTCGTTTTCGGCGTACTTCTCTGCTTTGGCCAGATTGTCGATGATACGGGTGATCGCAGCGTCATAAAGCCCTCCCTGACGGTATACTTCCTCGACCACTTTGCCATCACGCTTTACTATCTTGCTGTTGAGCCCGAGGCTTATGGGGGTGAGGTCGGTGGTGTCACGTAGCGCGGCGTAATATGCTTCGACCTCGGCTTGTGTCACGCCTTCATAGATGTTGGCGGCGGACGTGGCTATCAGGTCTTGTCCGTCGGCCTGGTTGACTCGCTTGGCCATGACTGCCGGGTTGAAGATGACTTCTTCGAGTGTCGTGAGATTTGCAGGCCGCTTGTCGGCAGGGAGAGCCTTGACCATGCCATCGAAATATGCGCGTGAAAATTCAGGAGTGAATTTGTCCATCGAGTAATGGTGGTGGATGCCGTTGCCAAACTCTATCTGCTTGAGATATTTCTCCAACGCCTTGAAGTCTGCGCTTTTGCCGTCTTGCTCGCGGGCTGCCAGATACACGTTTTCCATCAGGTCGCGTATGGCAAGGTTATATTTGCCGTACTGGTCCCATACGATATCGCGCCCCGACAGAGCGGCTTCGGTCAGATAGTATATGAGTAACTTCTGGTCAAGTGACAGCTGCTCGAATCCGGGGACTTTGTAACGGAGTACCTGGATGTCGGCAAAGCGGTCCACCTTATAGTCAAATGTTTCGGCTTTATCGATATCTGCCATGGCTGAGGGTGATAACATTAATGAAATGCCGGCTCCGATGCCGGATATTACGTTGCGCAATGTTGACTTTTTCATGGATGTCGCGATATGTGTTGGTTATCTTCGTTGTTGAAACGTCTTTATTCGACATACAGCACCAATCCTTTGAGGTATTCGCCTTCGGGGTGGTAGATGCTGACAGGATGGTCGGCTGGCTGGGTGAGCTGGTGGAGTATGCGCACACGCCGCCCTGTCTGTGCCGCCGCTGAAAAGACTGCAAGCCTGAACTGCTCGCGCGTTACAGCCTGCGAGCACGAGAATGTGAACAGTATGCCTCCAGACGCTATCTTGCGGAAAGCTTTCTCGTTGAGCCTCTGGTAGCCCCGGAGTGCGTTGCGGATGGCGCTTCGGTGCTTGGCAAACGCCGGGGGGTCGAGGATGATGAGGTCGAATTCGTCTTTGCCCATGCGTGACAGATAGTCGAAAGCGTCGACTGCTTCTGATGAATGTCGGCTCTCCGTCGCCATGCCGCCGAAGTTGATGCGGACATTGGCATCGGTAAGGGATATGGCTTTGGCCGAGCTGTCGACCGATACCACGCGGTCGGCTCCGCCTGCGAGTGCGTAGACCGAAAAACCGCCTGTGTAGCAAAACATGTTGAGCACCCGGCGACCGTGTGCCATGCTCCCGAGCAGTGCGCGGTTGTCGCGCTGGTCTATGAAGAAGCCTGTTTTCTGTCCCTTGAGCCAGTCGACATGGAATTTCAGGCCGTTCTCGATGGCGATATTCCCTGTGTTGTGGCCGAGTATGTAATCATTCTGAGGATCGAGGCTCGCTTTATAAGGCAGTGTGGTCTCTGACTTGTAGTACACATTCTTGATGCGTGCTTCGGGCAGTGCGGTGAGTGCGTGGGCTATGGTATTACGCGCATAGTGCATGGCCGGGGAGTGGGCTTGCATGACGGCTGTGTCGCCGTAGATGTCTATTATGAGACCCGGGAGGAAATCTCCTTCGCCATGTACCAGACGGAACGCATCGTTGTCTTCGCGGATAAGCCCGAGGGTGCGGCGCAGCTGCCATGCACTTGTAAGACGCTTTATATAGAAGGCTTCGTCTATGTCGGTATCGGCATCGCTTGTCAGCATCCTGACGGCGATGCTGCCTATCTGGTAGTGTCCTATGCCGAGCATACGGCCGTCGGAAGCAGCCACTTTGACGATGTCGCCCTCCTCGATGTTTCCGGGCATGGACGCGATGGCTCCTGAGAATACCCATGGATGGAATCGCATCAGGGACTCGTCTTTGCCGGGACGCAGGGTGATTGTCGGGTATGCAGTGTGTATCATACGGCATCGTAGAGGGTTAATGGAACAATGCTCTGAACAAATCCATGCCGTTGGCATAAAGCAGGAGGCACAGCAGGAAACACAAGCCGATATATTGGGCTACTTCAAGCACTCTTTCAGATGCTTTCCTACGAGTGATGACTTCGTACAGGAGGAACACCACATGGCCTCCGTCAAGAGCCGGGATAGGCAGCAGGTTCATTATGGCGAGGGCTACTGAAAAAAATGCTGTAATCTGCCAGAATGCATACCAGTTCCACGTGTCGGGAAACATCGACCCCATTGCGCCGAATCCGCCGATGCTCTGCGCCCCCTCGGCAGAAAACAGGTGCTTCAACGAGCCGACATAGGCTCCGAGAGTCTCCGTGCCGATTTTCCAGCCTTGTGGGAAGCCGCTGATGAGGTCATACTTGACCGTTACAGTCTCATAGATGTCGAGAGGGGAGCGTAGCTGGAAGCCGAGTTTGCCATATTCATCGGGGGTGGCTTTGAACGTGAGGGTATCGGAGCTTCTGACCACCCTGATGTCGGTAGTTTGGCCGGCTTTGGCACGTAGTGCCGGTGTGAGTTCGGTAAAGCTCGGAGTGGTCTCGCCGCCTACACTTATTATGTGGTCGCCTTCACGTATCCCGGCTACGGCAGCCGGACCGCCGGCTGTGAGACGTTCCACATAGACAGGGACACGCAGTGCGAGCAGCCCGCGGTCATTGTTGAGCTTTAGCACGAAATCGTCGGGGAGCTTGATTGTCACGGTGTCGGTGTGGTTGCGCAACACCGTTACCTCTCTTGCCTCGGCAATCTTGAGTACAAACTGCTGGTCGGCGGCATCGAGCTGCTTGCCGTCAGCAGTCAGAGGGATGTCGCCGTTACGGAAACCGTACTGCTGTGCGGTGGGTACATAGTCAAACCCTTCGGTGACTTTGTCGAGCGGGACATATTTGCTGCCCCAGCATATGGCTATGCCGGCATATATGAGTATTGCAAGGATGAAGTTGAACAGCACGCCTCCGAGCATCACCAGCAGACGCTGGTATGCCGGCTTGGAGCGAAATTCCCAGGGCTGCGGCGGCTTGGCCATCTGCTCCTTGTCCATGCTTTCGTCGATCATCCCGGCTATCTTGACATAGCCTCCGAGCGGGAGCCAGCCTATGCCGTACTCCGTGTCGCGCCATGTTGCGCGGTCTGAGGGGATGCCGGCCTTGGGCTTCGGCTTCCATTTGACCAATGAAAACCACGGATTGAAGAAAAGGTAGAACTTCTCAATCTTTATGCCGAATATGCGGGCAAATATATAGTGGCCAAACTCGTGTACGACCACCAAAAACGCAAGCGCGGCTATGAGCTGTGCCGCCTTTATGAGGAATGATTCCATCTGTGATTATTCAAGTGTAGTAGGAGTGTGCTAAATATGTACACTATCAGACCGACAAATATAGCCATTTTCCACGAGATGACAATATCACGAGCCTGTATCGCACTGGTTGTTGTCGGTTTGGGGCTTTCCAACGTATTGGTCCGGACAAGGGTGGAGAGTGGAGGATGAATGGTTAGATTTGAAATAAATATGGCCCTATGACGGATGCGAGGGCGGCTGCTGTTGAAGCTGTTGCGGTGGGGGTGCGGCGTGGTGCTGTGCGGCAGCCTTGCCTGCGCGTTGCTGGCGGAGACGCATCACTGTCGATGTGATAAATACGGTAAAGAGCGGAAACATGATGGTGCCCATGGCAGAGAGCACTATCTGTAACACTTTGCCTATGACGGTTACAGGTGAGATGTCGCATCCGAGCGTGGTAACGACCATGCAGGAAAACCATAAGGCTGTCGGGTAATCGGGAATCTGCGGATTGACGGGCTGCTCGCGCTCGAATATTATGAGACTGCAGAAGTATACCACCAGCACGAGTATTGCCGTATAACTCGCGAATACCGAGGCCATGCGGTTGTGGGTGAGAAATCCGACGATGATGGCTATGGCCAGTCCTCCGCGGGCTAATGGGATGAACCGCAGGAAATACACCGTCTCGGCATCAAGTTCGAGATTCAGCAGGTTGATGATGTTGAGCGCGGGTATGGAGAGTAGCAGGAATATCCACCGGCGGCGTATGTACCTCCATTTGCTCTTTGCAAATGACATCTCTATGAAAAATACGGCCATGAACACCATGCATACCCAAAACTGGAATGTCATGTAGGCATGGTTTTCGAGAAATGGTATGCCTTGGAACGTGTCTACTGAGATGAATAAGATAAGCAGTACCGAGAGGATGAGTACTGTGGCGTTGAGTATGCCGGTGATGCGTGTCTGGACGGTCGTGAATCTGTAATAGGAATGTCGTGGTAGTGATGGCATGTCGGACTACGAGTATGTGCAGTGGTTTTATTTTTCTAACAATGTCGGGACGATTATGGTTTTGTCAAAATCAATTACTATATTTGCACTGATAAACATACACGTTTATACACACATACTTCTCAATACACGTCTTTTCTGTACTCTGCGCGAATGTGCGTCAGAAATAGTGACATCATATCAATAAATGGAATTAGTCACTCTCGAAGAGCAACATTTTAAAACAGCCTGTCGGAAGCTGGCCGAGAAAGTGCAGCATATGCAATTTCGGCCAGATGTCATCATAGGTATATGTACGGCTGGCGTTTATGTGGCGGAGGAGATGGCTAAAAGTTATCCAGATGCCAGGGTGTATTCTATCAGGCCTCTTGACAACAGACCGTCATCATCCCGTAAATGGTTTGCTGCGCTTTTCCGCATGACACCTGAGTGGCTTCTTAGAAAGTTGCGCACATTCAAAGAGACTGTCCGCTCGACAAAAAAACATACTCTGTCACGCAAGTTTGAAATCCCTGAAGAGGTAAAGAAACTTGGCAAACTGAACGTGCTGCTTGTGGATGACTCGGTTGACGGCGGATCCACACTCGGCAGTGCCGCAAAACGTCTGACGGCGCTTAATCCCGATATAACCCTTTTTACAGCTACGATAGCTGTTACACGTAGGTGCGCTATATGCAAGCCGGATGTGTCGTTGTACAGGCCTGGCACATTAGTGCGTTATCCGTGGTCGGTAGACTTCAAGCCCGGTCATAAGTATCCGACACCGAAATTCTGACGTTTTTTACGTAGTTTGTCAGTTATGGCAGAACCCGGCAAAATAGCGGTAATTGATGTAGACGGCAGTCTGCTATGCGGCAATTCGCTCAAAATGCTTCTCTTCCGTACTCTCTCATGCCAGATGAGGAAGGGGCGATGGATGGCGATGTTCTCGTTGTGCATAGAGATGCTAAAGCGCATACTGCATGTTTCATCGCATGTCCGGCTCAAAGAACATATATGCAACGCGGCTCTCGCGGTGATGACGGATGCTGATTTTGTCGCTCTCACCGCCGCTATGATGGCCAAGGTCAGGCCGTCGGTTAGGCGAATCATCAACCATTGGATAGCTGACGGTGGCAGCGTGGTGATCGCTTCGGCCGGTATGCGCTTCTGCTTAAAAGATATGGTGGCGCAGATGGGATTGCGCTATCTCGCCGCTACTGAGATGAATCCTGACGGCACTATCGGCAACGAAGTCCGCTCGGTGGCGAAATTGAAGGCTGTAATATCCTTGGCCTCCTCTGAGAATCTGGGAGAGATAGGGTTGGTGCTCACCGACCATATCGACGATCTGCCTCTGCTATCCCTGCCCGGCATAAGGAGGGTGTTGGTGTATCCGTCGCGCCGATTGCGCCGCGCCCTTGAAACATTGTCCCTTAGCTATGAAATAATCAACTGACCGAAGTATATCTATCGGTAATTATATATTATGGAAACTCCGAGCCACAACGACAGCATAGTCATCATACCCACATACAATGAATGTGAGAATATCGCCGCCATCATAGAGGCCGTGTTTGCCCTGCCGCATCCGATGGATGTCCTCGTCATCGACGACGGTTCTCCTGACGGAACGGCCCGGATAGTCCGCGATAAGATGTCAGAGCATCCCGGACGGGTGCACCTGCTCGAACGTCCCGGAAAGCTCGGATTGGGCACTGCCTATATCATGGGGTTCAAATGGACTCTCGAGCGGCCCGACTATCAGTATGTGTTTGAGATGGATGCGGATTTCTCGCATAACCCTGCCGACCTCATAGCTCTGCGCGATGCCTGCGCAGTCGAAGGCCATGACATGTCCATAGGCTCCCGGTATGTGACGGGGGTTAACGTGGTCAATTGGCCCATGGGGCGCGTCATGATGAGCTATTTCGCGAGTAGATATGTCAAGATAGTGACCGGGATGCCAATCAATGACACTACGGCAGGTTTCGTATGCTACACTCGCCGCGTCCTTGAGGCGTTGCCGCTTGACGAGATACGCTTCAAGGGATATGCTTTCCAGATAGAGATGAAGTTTACCGTGTATAACTACAGATTCTCTATCAAAGAGGTGCCTATCATATTTGTTAACCGTGTCCTTGGCACGAGCAAGATGAATTCCGGGATTTTCGGAGAGGCCATGTTCGGTGTGTTGCGTCTGAAATGGGACAGCCTGTTCAAGAAATATCCCGATTACTCGCACCGGCATCGCGATCTGCCTCCGAAACAATAGCCAATCATAGCAGCATACACTCCAAACTGTAGATAATGGGCGAATCGGCAATTATTATATATAATGTGGCGGTGGTCAACAGGGGACGTGTCCGCAGTGGTGCCGTTGTCGTGGATGATGGGCGTATCGCCGCAGTGGACTATGGTACTGACGGCGTTCCTGCCCGGGATTTGCTGGCTGTGTATCCCGGAGCCGCGGCTGTTGACGGCGGAGGGGCCTACCTCATGCCGGGAGTGATTGACACGCATGTGCATTTCCGCGAGCCGGGTTTGACCGACAAGGCCGATATGGTGACTGAGAGCGCGGCTGCGGTGGCAGGGGGAGTCACCTCCTATATAGATATGCCCAACACTATCCCCCAGACTACTACCATTGGGCGGTGGGAGGAAAAAATGTCGCTTGCTGCCGGGCGTTCCAAAGCAAACTATGCTTTTTTCTTAGGCGTGTCGTCAGTTAATGTCGGTGAGCTGCTTGCTGCCGATTACACCCGTGTGGCCGGGATAAAACTGTTTCTTGGTTCGACCACAGGAGACATGATGGTATCTGACAGTGCGTTGATAGAGCGTCTGCTTGCCGACGCTCCGTGTACGATAGTCGTACATGCCGAGAGCGAGAAGGTGATACAGGAAAACATGCAGCGGCTCAACCCTGATGGATTGGCAGACCTCCCTGTGGAGCTTCATTCGCGTCTGCGTTCGTCCCAGGCCTGCTACGAGTCTTCGCGCTCCATAGTGGGGCTTGCTCGTAAGCACGATGCATTGCTGCATATCGCACACGTCAGCACTGCCGCTGAGCTGCCGCTCTTCACGTCTGGTCCGGTGCTGGGTAAGCGTGTCACCGCCGAGACATGCCCGCAATATCTGCTTTTGAGCGATGAGGACTGGGCTACTAAAGGGGCAAGGATGAAGTGTAATCCGGCGGTCAAGTCTACAGCTGACCGCGATGCTCTACGTGAAGCCCTGCGCGCCGGCCTTATTGATACGATTGCCACCGACCACGCTCCGCATTTGCTCGCCGACAAGGAGGGTGGTGCGCTGAAAGCAAAGTCGGGGATGCCCATGGTGCAGTTCTCGCTCGTGAAGATGCTCGACCTGTTTGATGACCCGGCATTGGTGGCGGAGAAGATGTGCCACAATCCATCACGGCTTTTCGGCATAGAGGAGCGCGGCTTTGTCGACGTAGGTATGCGGGCAGACCTTGTGCTTGTGTCGCGACGTGACATGCCGCATGTCATCACGGATGGGGATGTGGTAAGCAAATGCGGCTGGACTCCGCTGGCAGGGACGGCTACAGACCATGAAGTCAAGGCCACGCTCGTCAACGGCCATGTGGTATATTCGGTCATGGATGGGCTTGATGCCGAATCGGATACGGTGGGAGAGCCTTTGCGGTTCAGCCCTGGCCGCAGATAGTAAGAGGGCGTTTGCCGTTCTTTAAGAGTGTAGTATGAAACGTTAAACCAATTCGGCCATCAGTGTGGCTGAAGTAGAGGATACTATGCGGACGCGGACTGTGTCGCCGATTTTGTAGTCGCCGCGAGGCACTATGACGGCCTTGTTCTGGCTTGTGCGGCCTATGCGCTGCTCTGTGCTGCGCTTAGATACACCTTCCACTAATACATCGAATTCTTTGCCCACGTCACGGCGGTTGCTTTCGGCCGACAGCTCGTTTTGGAGAGCTATCATGCGGTTGAGGCGGTCTATTTTGACATCTTCGGGGATATTGTCGGGCATGGTACGTGCAGCCAGTGTCCCCGGGCGTTCGGAGTATTTAAACATGAAAGCCGAGTCGAATCCTACCTCTTTCATCAGTGACAGTGTCTCGTTGAAATCCTCCTCGCTTTCGTCATGGAAACCAGTGAACAGGTCTGTGGAGATGCCGCAGTCGGGGATAGCCCTGCGTATGGCTGCGATGCGGCCGAGGTACCATTCGCGGGTGTATTTGCGGTTCATGGCTTTGAGTACCTTGTCGCTGCCGCTCTGTACAGGTAGGTGTATATGACGAGCGATGTTGGGGTGTGACGCTATAACGGCGATGGTCTCGTCGCTCATGTCCTTGGGGTGCGATGTCGTGAAGCGGATGCGCATCTCTGGCGCATGTTCGGCCACCATAGCCAGCAGGCGGTCGAACCCAGTGACCGTCCCGCTTGCGGGGTCTGTGAATGAATATGAATTGACATTCTGCCCCAGTAGGGTCACTTCGCGGAAGCCCTTGGAGCGCAGGTCGTCAAGCTCGGCAAGGATGCTGCGTGGCTCGCGGGAGCGTTCGCGCCCGCGGGTGTAAGGTACGATGCAGTACGAGCAGAAGTTGTTGCATCCGCGCATGATGCTGATGAATCCGCTTACACGGTTGGGACCGATGCGCACCGGGATGATGTCGCGGTATGTTTCGGTGGTCGACAATTCTACATTGATGGCCTTCTCTCCGTTTTCGGCTGAGGCAAAAAGGGCGGGCATGTCGAGGTAGCTGTCTGGACCCGCCACGATGTCCACGCCGTAATCGTTGATGAGTGTGTCACGGACACGCTCGGCCATGCAGCCTATCACTCCCGTAAGCATACGGCGGCCGCGAGGACGCTTGCGCCGCATGGCGTTGAGGGCATCGAGGCGGCTGACGATTTTCTGCTCGGCATTGTCGCGGATGCTGCATGTGTTGAGCAACACGGCATCGGCATCGTCGATTGTGTCGGTCAGGCCGTATCCGGCCATCTGCATGACCGATGCGACGACTTCGCTGTCGGCGACGTTCATCTGGCAGCCGTAGGTCTCTATATATAGTTTTTTGTCGGTTACGGGGTGGGATTCTATTGCACTCATCGGCTAAAAGTGTGCAACTCTTTGTTGCACTTAATGAAAGTATTTTGTAATTTTGCAAGGTAGAAAAGCGATTCTTGCAAATCGGAAATAAAACCTTATGTCCCAATGCTGTACGGTAGCATATGGACCTGTTGGATTTCTCTAAGGTTGACGGCTGCAAATTTACTAAAATACTCACATTAACATCATATCATAAACAGAGAAAATCATGGCATTTCCCATAATTTCAGCCACTGAGGCCGCTCAATACATCAAGAACGGCGACAACATCGGCTTGTCAGGCTTTACAGCCTGCGGTACTCCCAAAGCAGTCCCTGAAGCTCTGGCAGAGATAGCCACAAAGGAACACGCCGAGGGACGTGAATTCAAGGTGAGTCTATTTACAGGAGCCTCTACAAATGATCACGTAGACGGAGCTCTCAGCCGTGCCAATGCTATAGACAAGCGGTCGCCTTACCAGAGCACTTCCGATTCGCGCAAAGGTGTCAATGCCCGTGACATCAGCTATTTCGACCTGCATCTGTCAGAGATGGCGCAGAAGCTGCGTTACGGTTTCTACGGCCCGATGAATGTAGGCATAATAGAGGTGGCTGATATCGACTCAAATGGCGATGCTGTGCTCGGCACAGGAGTAGGCATGAGTCCGACAGTAGCCATGATGGCTGACAAGATTATTATAGAGCGTAACCAAGAGGTTTCGCCCCGTATGCGTGGCGTTCACGATTTGGCTGTCCCGCAAGATCCCCCATACCGCCGTGAAATAGGTATATACAAAGCTTCTGACCGCATAGGCTCGCCGGTGCTTCACATTGATCCTGCCAAGATCGTGGGTATCGTGGAGACTAATGCCAAGGATGGGGCCAAGTCGTTTACTGCCCCCGACGAGGTGAGCCAGCGCATCGCCGCCAACGTGTGCGATCTTTTGGCGAGCGATCTCCGTGCCGGACGCATCCCCAAGGAGTTCCTCCCTCTGCAAAGCGGTGTGGGCAACGTGGCCAATGCGGTGCTGTTCGGACTGGCCGAACGTGACGACATCCCTGCATTCGAGATGTACACCGAGGTGGTGCAGGATGCCGTAGTGGGGCTGATGGAGAGCGGCAAGTGTAAGTTTGCCAGCGCATGTTCGATGTCGTTCAGCGACGAGATGATGGACCATGTATTTGCCAACATGGACTTTTTCCATGACCGCGTGGTGCTGCGTCCTGGCGAAATATCAAATTCGCCCGAAGTGGTGCGTCGTCTCGGTATAATAGCGATGAACACGGCCCTCGAAGCCGACATATTCGGTAACGTCAACTCTACGCATGTCACCGGCACCAAGATGATGAACGGTATCGGAGGCAGCGGCGACTTTACCCGCAACTCCTATCTGTCTATCTTCTCATGCCCCTCTGTAACTAAGGGTGGTGCTATCAGCAACATCGTCCCGATGGTGTCGCATGTTGACCACACAGAGCACTCGGTGGATGTCATCATTACCGACCAAGGCGTAGCCGACCTACGCGGAAAGTCGCCGATACAGCGTGCGCATGAGATAATCGAAAATTGCGCGCATCCCGACTATCGTCCGTTGCTGCGCGATTACCTGTCACGCGGAGCCAAGGCCCACACTCCACACTGCCTATGCAATGCCTTCTCGTTCCACGAAGCGTTTATCCAGACAGGCGACATGCGCAATGCCAAGTTTGTATGACATCACAGTAATCAGCAACACTGATAAAGAATTTTGAAGAATGAGCCGGAAGCCACCATGGGTTTCCGGCTCTTTTATGTCGTTTTGCTGTTCGTGTTGTATTCCTGTAGGGACGCACGGCTCGTGCGTCCTCGACCGCAAATCGCCACATGCCGGATTTCGCGGCTGCTCTGGCACAAGGACGCACGAGCCGTGCATCCCTACGCAGCGGAGGGTGTTGTCTGTCTTTCTCGCTGTTATCTGGCGTGGATTTAGGATATTTATATCTATATTATTGGTTTGTATAAATACATGTAATAAATTGTAAATCAAATATATATTATCTATATATGTTATGAATTTATTTATATTGTGTTTATATTTTATTGCAAAGGGTTGGACGCTGTTGTAATTTTGCAATGTCAGAAACAAAGACACTGACACTCGTTTTACAGACGAGCGATGTTTTTAGGTTAATGCAAGAAATAAGAATTGGTAAGAAAGATGTGTTTTTAGATTAAAAGCATAGGAGCGGCGACATTGTGAAATGTCGCCGTTTTCGCATCATGTAGGCCGAGGTTTGTGCATTGTTGATAGTGAGATGTCCGTGGCTTGCGCTCCGCCCTACTGTTTTTTCACTCCCTCCGGGAGTTGTTGCGGAGGCCGTACGTTGTCAGGGATTTTTATTAAGGCATCGCGTAGCGATGAAACATAGTAGCCGTGGGCCGCGCCCACGGAAAATGGATTCCCCAAAAAACCACGACCGATTTATCGGTCGGACATCGCACCATCGCTGGTGGTGTCCCACCGCTACGCGGTTGTCGTAAAGAGGGAAACGCGTTGATACCGTGGGCTTTTGCCCACGGCTACTGTCTCAGCACCGCTATGCGGTGCCGCCAATCCGCGACACAAAAAACGCGGTTTTTTTATGGGAAATACGGCCACTGCTCGTAGTGCTGCACCCCGGTGCAGCCGCATGACCGCATTGCGGTCGCCATGGATTGCGACCCTACGTTTGACCCCACCACCGACGGATGCTCCACAATCCGTAGGGACGCACGGTCGGTGCGTCCTCAATCGCACACCGCTTAGATACGGATTTCGCGACTGTTCGGGCACAAAGGTGCACTGGCCGTGCGACCCTACAGGGTATATGGCTGAGGGTGTCCCGAGGTCCTGCAACACCATCATATGTAATCTTTTTAAGGGCGGTCAATCAGATTTATTGCGTCGGAGGTGCGGAGCTATCGGAAAATTTCGCTATATTTGCAGAAATTCTGAAAGGAATGTCCCAGTCGCTTAGGCAAACTACTGAAAGCATCCGCGCAAAATGTCTGATATTGACCCAGCGCTATGAAAAGCTCATCGCGGACATGCGTGAAGCCGATGCCACGATTAGAAGCCAAAGGGCGGAGATAGAGCATCAGAAGTCGGAGATAGAACGGCTGTCTGGTGAACTCAGGGCGTTGAAGTTAGCCACGGCCATAGCCCCGACTGCCGACGACCGCCGGAGCGCACGGGAAGTACTGACAGGATTGGTGCGGGAAATCGACCAGTGCATCAATGATTTAACCCACTGATGCGATGAAAGACGAACTGAACATAACACTACGTATAGCTGACCAGGGCCCGTTTCCGATGACTGTGTCGCCACAGGATGAAGAATACATGAGAAAGGCCGAGTCGCATGTCAACCAGCTATGGGATATCATGCGGCGGCGTTATCCAGAGAGGTCCTCAGCAGAGCTGCTCGCCCTTGTGGCGTGGCAGTTTGCAAGGCTCAACATAACACAAGATGCTGATGTCAAGGCTGCGGAGGCAGCTGCTGCATCGACAGATGCGGCTCTGACGAAGCTTCTCGACATGCAGCCATAAGCCCGCAGAGGGTTCCGCTCGTCACATCACTCTCGATACACCTTAGAATCACAACACACACCCTTTAACTGTTATATTCCTGCACCTACATCTGCAAGACATCTGCGTATCCGTAGATTCGCCTGTCGTCATGTGAAACATATCCCGCACCTCATGGCGACTCCGAAGAAACCCGGACCGGAGATGGGCGGCAGCGTAGAGTGCATTTGTTTTTTTACACACATATCCCACATACACGAATATGAGCGATATAATCATTTACGTTCTCGTAGCCATTGTGGCAATAGGCATTGGTGCCGGTGTCACAATCATGTTGCAGCGCAGGTTGGCAAAGACCCGCGCCAAGTCCATAATCGAGGAAGCCCATCTTGAGGCCAATGTCATAAAGCAGAACAAACTTCTCGAAGCCCGCGAAGAGGAGCTGAAGATAAAGGGCGACGCAGAGCGTCAGGCCAACCAGCGGATGCAGAAAATCCAGAGCATAGAAAGCAAAATGAAGCAGCGGGAGATGCAGCTCAACCAGCAGCAGAGCGAAAACCAGCGCGCCCGTAACGAGATAGAGAATACACGTGCCAACCTCGAGGCCCAGCAGGTCCAGCTCGAGCTGCGCAAGGGCGAGGTGGAGAAGATGCGCCTCAAGGCTCAGGAGGAGCTGGAACATATATCCGGCCTTTCAAGCGAAGAAGCCAAGGAACGTCTGGTAGAGTCGCTCAAAGACGAGGCCAAGACTGCCGCCGCCAGCTACATCAACGACATCATGGACGAGGCCAAGCTGACAGCCAACAAAGAGGCCAAGCGCATAGTGGTGCAGACTATACAGCGTGTGGCCACAGAGACTGCCATAGAAAATTCGGTCACGGTGTTCCATATCGACAGCGACGAAATCAAGGGCCGCATCATAGGCCGCGAAGGCCGCAACATACGCGCTTTGGAAGCCGCCACCGGCATTGAAATCATAGTGGACGACACCCCCGAAGCCATAGTCCTCTCGGGCTTTGACCCTGTACGCCGCGAGATAGCCCGTCTGGCTCTGCATCAGCTCGTGGCTGACGGCCGCATCCATCCGGCACGCATCGAGGAGGTGGTGAGCAAGGTGCGCAAGCAGATTGAGGAGGAAATCATAGAGACTGGCAAGCGCACTGCCATAGACCTCGGTATCCACGGACTCCACCCCGACCTGATACGTATGGTGGGCAAGATGAAGTACCGTTCGAGCTATGGCCAGAACCTTCTCCAGCATGCCCGCGAGACTGCCAACCTCTGCGCCATCATGGCTACCGAGTTAGGCCTCAATGCCAAGAAAGCACGTCGCGCCGGATTGCTCCACGACATAGGCAAGGTGCCTGATGAGGAACCCGAACTGCCCCACGCACTCCTCGGTATGAAACTTGCCGAGAAATACAAGGAGAAACCCGAAATCTGCAACGCCATAGGCGCACACCACGATGAGATAGAGCAGACCTCGCTTCTCGCACCCATAGTCCAGGTATGCGATGCCATTTCAGGTGCTCGTCCGGGTGCTCGTAGGGAGATTGTCGAAGCGTATATCAAGCGTCTCAACGACCTTGAACAGCTCGCGCTCTCATATCCCGGTGTCGTTAAGACCTACGCCATACAGGCCGGCCGTGAACTCCGCGTGATAGTGGGTGCCGACAAGATTAACGATGTGGAGACCGAGAAGCTCTCAGAAGAGATAGCCAAGCGCATCCAGGACGAGATGACATATCCGGGACAGGTGAAAATCACCGTCATACGTGAGACACGTTCGGTAAGTTTTGCCAAGTAACACATCGTCATGACGGACAAACCTAAAAATCGCAATGCGTCATCCCTGTCATCACGTACAGATGGGAGGGATGACGAGGCTGATGTACGTCTGCCTGACGGCGGAGCTCTTGAAGGGGCTGCTGGCGGCACCTCATGCGGAGGCGGATGTTGCCGCCGCCGGGGGGAGCCGCGTGGCAAGCTTTACTGCCATGACTGGCTCGCCGACATACCCGGGGGCTTCACGGCTTCCGATATCGTGGAGGTGCAATTTAAGAATACCCGTAAGGGGTATTACCGCAACGCCGCCAACCTTAGCCTGAAAATGGGCGACATTGTGGCGGTGGAGGCTAATCCAGGCCATGATATAGGAGAGGTGACTCTGACAGGTCGGCTCGTAGAGATGCAGCTTCGTAAAGCCAACGTCAAGCCTGATACCGAGTACAAGCGTATATTCCGCCTCGCCCGTCCTGCCGATATAGAGAAGTGGGAGGAGGCCAAGGCCAAGGAAAACGACACGATGATACGCGCCCGCAAGATTGCCGAGAATTTGCACTTGAATATGAAAATCGGCGATGTGGAGTATCAGGGCGACGGCAACAAGGCTATCTTCTACTATATAGCCGACGAGCGTGTGGACTTCAGGCAGCTCATCAAGGTGCTTGCCGACGCTTTCAAGGTGCGCATCGAGATGAAGCAGATAGGTGCGCGTCAGGAAGCCGGTCGCATCGGCGGTATCGGCCCGTGCGGCAGGCCGCTGTGTTGCTCTACGTGGATGACATCGTTCGTGTCGGTCGGCACCGCCGCTGCACGTTTCCAGGACTTGTCGCTTAACCCGCAGAAGTTGGCCGGGCAGTGTGCCAAGTTGAAGTGCTGTCTTAATTTCGAGGTGGATGTATATGCGGAGAGCGTCAAAAAACTTCCCCGCAAGGATGTCACGTTGGAGACTGCCGACGGCACATACTACCACTTCAAGACCGACATCTTCAAGAAGGAAATCACATACTCTACTGACAAGTCCGTACCAGCCAATCTTGTGACTATCAGTGCCAAAAGGGCATTTGAGGTAATCGCCCTCAACAAGAAAGGGGAGAAGCCCCCGACTTTGCTGCCCGAAGGGGCCAAGAAGCCTGATGAGAAAAAGGTGGTGGATCTGGTCGAGCAGGAGAGCCTGACCCGTTTTGACAAAGCCAAGAAGAAAAACAAGAAACGCAAACCTGCGGCGGATAAAACCCGCAAGAATGTTGACGTGGAGGCGGCGAAGCCTGTGGCCGACGGCGGCAATGATAAAGGCAGCGAGCCGAAACCGACCAAACCGGCGGCTGAAGGCGGTTCGCGCCGAAACCGTAACCGAAACCGCAACAATAAGAACCAAGGCGGCAACGGCTCTCAGCCTCAGGATAATAAGTAACTAATAAGGAGTGACCGAGACATCAGCGATGACGATCAGACGAAGCATTGCTGCCATATTGCCAGCTGTAGCCATCATGGCGATGATGACGGCTTGTGCCCCCAATCCTGACGATGCCAGCGCGTATACGGCACTGCCTAAATCGGGTTGGTGTTACGGAGATACGCTCAGATTCCGTCCGCGCATGGATGACTCGATAGCATCCGGCCGTCTGACGGTAGCTGTCAGGCATGACGGCAGTTATCCCTATGCCGACCTGTATCTTGAAGTGTCATATCCGCGTAATCCGTCGGACACAGCTGACCGCAGCGTGGTGAGAGACACTGTCGGTATGGCGTTGGCCGACATGTCCGGGCGTTGGCTCGGGCAGGGATTCGGGGCTTCTTACCAATGCTCTGCTACGCTAGGCCACCGGGTAGCGTTGCGTGACAGCGGCGAGGTGTCCGTGCGCCATGTCATGCGTGTCGATACCCTTCGTGGCATAGTCCAGGCTGGCATCATATTCACGGCTGATGATGTGTCTGACTGACCGTCAGACTGTGAGGAACAAATTATTGTACAATATTTTTTGACTGCAATTACTATGAATGATAATATTATACTCCTGAGCCATGACGAGCAGCAGCTGCGTCTGAGCCGTGTGCGTGGGCTGATGAAGCAGGCCGGGCTCGATGCCGTGCTTATTGCCGATTTTGCCAATCTGTATTATCTCACCGGGCGTGTGTATGCCGGCTATGCCTATATAGGCGGTCGTGATGGAGAGCAGATGTACTTCGTCAAACGTATGGAGAATCTTCAGGGTGACGGAGTGGTCGGTATCCGCAAGCCTGAGCAGATGGCTGAAAGCATCTTGATAGACGCTTCGGCTGTAATCGGTATCGAACTCGACCTGATGAATTACAATATGGTCAAGCGGCTCCAGGGAATATTCCCGGAAGCGCAGATCAAGGACTGCACAAGTGTAATGCGTGCAGCCCGTGCTGTCAAGACCGATGCCGAGTTGCAGATGCTCCGCCGCAGCGGCGTACTCCATGAGGATGTGTACCGCCGCATCCCCGGACTGTATCGTGAGGGGATGACCGACATCGAGCTTGAAATAGAAATCGAGCGGGCATTGCGGCTTGAAGGCAACCTCGGCCAGTTTCGCATCAGCGGCGACACGATGGAGACCTACATGGGCAGTCTGATAACCGGCGACAATGCCGATGAGCCGTCGCCCTATGACTTTGCCATGGGTGGGGCGGGACTGAACCCGTCGCTGCCTACCGGGGCTTGTGGCGAACTGATCAGGCCTGGTAGTGCCGTAATGGTAGATCTGTGTGGCAACTTTACAGGCTATATGACCGATATGACACGCACGTTTTCGCTCGGCTCGCTCGAAAAACTTGCTATGGATGCCCACCAGTGTTCCATTGACATAATAGAGCGTCTTGTCACGCTCGGCAAGCCCGGCACTCCGGCTTCCGAGCTCTACAATGCGGCTATGGAGATGGCCAAGGAGCGAGGACTGCATACATATTTCATGGGGCATAGGCAACATGCCGGCTTCATAGGCCACGGTGTAGGCATCGAAATCAATGAGCTGCCGGTGATAGCCCCGCGCAGCCGTGACATCTTGCAGCTTCATAATGTCATAGCCCTCGAACCTAAGTTTGTCATTCCCCATGTAGGCGCGGTAGGCATTGAGAGTACATTCGTGGTCCAGGACTTCGGGCTTGAGTGTATCACTAATGCCCCGACTGAGATTATCTCTCTGACCTGAGCCGACGCAATCCCACAAAACTCTATAGATACAGTCACTTAACCCAATACACGCATATATCCAATGGTACTGCCTGATTCTGACATGCTTAAGCGCAAAATAGACATCCCCGTCATACGTGCTGTAGGCGAAACGGCTGCTCAAATAGGGCTGCCCTGCTATGTCGTGGGTGGCTATGTGCGCGATTTGTTCCTTGGCCGTCCCAGCAAGGATATTGATTTTGTGACTGTCGGGTCAGGCGTGGAGTTGGCTGAAACCGTTGCTGCCAGGCTCGGCAAAGGGGCGCATGTGAGCATTTTCCGCACCTACGGTACAGCCCAGATCAAACACCGAGGCATGGAGCTGGAGTTTGTCGGTGCCCGCAAGGAGTCGTATCGCAGTGATTCACGTAATCCACAGGTAAGCGCGGGGACTCTTGACGATGACATATCGCGTCGTGATTTCTCCATCAACGCCATGGCTCTGAGTGTGACCCCGGATGATTTCGGCCGCTTGGTTGACAATTTCGATGGCGTTGGCGACCTCGAACGCCGCACAATACGTACCCCTCTGGATCCCGATGTCACTTTCAGCGACGACCCGCTCAGGATGATGCGGGCGGTGCGGTTTGCGGCACAGTTGCAGTTTGGCATCGCGCCGGAGACGTTTGATGCCATACGCCGCAACGCCCAACGCATCAATATCATCACACGCGAACGCATCGCTGACGAGTTGCAGAAGATTATGCTGTCTCCGCGTCCGTCGATAGGGTGGACGTTGCTGCTTGAAACCGGTCTGTTGAAGCTGATTTTCCCCGAAGTGGCGGATCTTCGCGGGGTCGAGACAGTGCGTGGGCGTGGCCATAAGGATAATTTCTACCACACTTTGGAGGTGTTGGACAATGTGGCCCGCAATTCTGACAACCTTTGGCTGCGGTGGGCGGCATTGCTCCACGATATAGCCAAGTCGGTGACCAAGCGGTGGGATGACAATCTCGGCTGGACATTCCACAATCATAATTATGTGGGGGCAAAGATGCTGCCAAAGCTGTTCCGCAGGCTCAAATTGCCGCAGGACGACAAGCTAAAATATGTAAGCAAGCTCGTCGAGTTGCATATGCGTCCCATAGCACTCGTGGAGGACACGGTCACGGATTCGGCTGTGCGCCGCTTGCTGGTGGAAGCCGGCGACGACATAGATGACCTTATGACCCTGTGCCGGGCTGACATCACGTCGAAAAACCCGGAAAAGGTGCGTCGCAATCTGGAAAATTTCGACCATGTCGTAGCCAAGATGCAAGAGATAGAGGCCAAAGACCGTCTGCGGGCGTGGAGACCGCCGATCGACGGCTGCATGATCATGGAGATGTTCGGCCTGCCGCAAAGCCGCGAAGTGGGTATGATTAAAAGCTATATGGAAGAACATCTGCTTGACAGTGAGAATCCTAACGATGTCGATGAGGCCCGTCGTCTGGTCATAGAGAAGGCCACAGAGATGGGTCTGTCGTTGTCTGACAAACATAACGCCACAACATAAAGCCATGTACTACGTCACAAAACAGATAGAAATATCAGGTTCGCACAGCCTTGAGCTGCCCTACGAAAGCAAGTGTGTCCGTCTGCACGGCCATAATTGGGTGATAACCATACATTGCCGTGCCCGAGAGCTGAATGCCGATGGCATGGTGGTGGATTTCAGCCGGATAAAGCAGAAGATCCACGGCTATCTCGACCATGGCAATTTCAACGAGCTGCTCCCGTTTAACCCTACGGCTGAGAACATTGCCAAGTGGATTTGCTCACAGGTGGAGCACTGCTGGAGGGTAGACGTGCAGGAGAGCGCACATAATACAGCCACTTATGAGCTGGATGACCCCGACAGTGTGGCTTGAAGTGTAACCTGACAGTGAAGATATGAAGCAGTACCGGGTCAACGAGATATTCTACTCATTGCAGGGCGAAGGGGTGCACACTGGTTTGCCAGCAGTGTTCGTGCGCTTCAGCGGGTGCAACAAGCGATGCGGCTTCTGCGACACCGACTTCGCGGCGTTTACACTGATGTCTGCCGCTGACATCGTAGCCGCCGTCATGCATTACCCGTCGGACACAGTGATTCTGACAGGGGGCGAGCCGGCTTTGCAGATTGACGACGCGCTTGTCGTGGCGTTGCATGACGCCGGCCGCAGGATACATGTCGAGACCAACGGCTCTCTGCCGTTGCCGTCTGGAATCGACTGGGTGACATGCTCTCCAAAGGACCGGGACATACGTCTGCTCCATGCCGATGAGGTCAAGGTGGTGTTTACAGGCGACGATCCGCAGTGGGCTGCGGAGCTGTTTGACGGAGCCGTGCTTTCCCTCCAGCCTATGTCGTGCCTCAATACGGCGGCTACGGTCGATTACATAAAATCCCACCCTTGGTGGAGGTTGTCTCTTCAGACCCATAAATTGATAGATATACCCTGATTGTGATTATGGAAGCAGGAAGATATGGTTACAGAGCGTTGCGGGCATTGCCGTTGGTGGTGCTGGCATTGGTGGTGGTGTCTTGTGCTACTATGGGTTCCCCCGGAGGCGGGCCCAAAGACGAGACCCCGCCGGTAGTGGTCCGTACCAATCCTCCGCAGGGAACGCTCAATTTCTCCGGCAAGAAAGTGACGCTTACCATGAATAAAAATGTGGAGCTTGACCAGGCTTTCAGCAAGGTCATCATATCGCCGGCGCAGAAGGAGTCGCCCACCATCAGGTCCAATGCTCGCACTGTGACAGTGGAACTCAATGATACGCTGCTGCCAAACACCACCTACACCATTGACTTTGCCGATGCCATCAAGGATCTCAATGAGGGTAATATACTCGACGGATTCGCCACAGACTTCTCTACAGGCGATTTCATCGACTCGCTCCGCATAAGCGGCATGGTGCTGGAAGCTCGCACTCTCGAGCCGGCAGTGGGCTTTCTGGTGGGCGCATATACCAATATGGCAGATTCGGCCATAGAGACATTGCCGTTCGAACGCATAACCAAGACCAATGCCAAAGGACAGTTTACCCTCCGCAATCTCAAGGCTGTGCCGTATCGTATTTTCGCTGTCAATGATGTGAATAACGACAAGCATTGGGACCGCTCGGAGGATATTGCGTTCTACGATGTCCCTGTGACACCCACTGTAGAGCATATAGAGTATACCGATACGGTGAGATATACTCGTGGCGACAGCGTGGTGATGAGGCGCATACTGCGCTATCTTCCTGATGATTTGCTGCTCTCTTGGTTTAATGAAAATTACAGTGCACAATATATCAAAGATTATCAGCGTCCCGAACGCCACCGCATCACATTCATTCTGGGTGCGCCGACCGACTCGGTCCCGCGTATCCTCGCTTTGACTGACAGTGCCGCTGTTGATTTGGTAGCGGCTTCTGTGGTCAACTCGTCGGTCGCCAATGACACCATAGAGCTGTGGATGCGCGACTCGACACTCATCCTGACTGATTCACTCAGAGTGCGGTTTGATGTCTATCAGCCTGATTCGACAGATGTCATGTATTGGAAAACCGACACATTGATGCTTAATTTCAAAGAGCCTAAGAAAACCAAGAAGCAGATCAAAGAAGAGGAAGAGCTTGCCAAGGCTATTGAAAAGAAACGCATCGAGGACTCTATTGCCGGCATTGTGGATACCGTTCCCAAGGTTGAAGAGCCGGAAAAGTTCGTCACCTTTGATCTCATTAACAACTCGACCCAGGACATCGACCGTCCGCTGTTGTTCAAGTCCTCTGAACCTCTCGATACTCTGATGACCTCTGGCATAAGGATGGAGGTGAAGAAGGACACGCTGTGGGTGCCTGCAGCAGCCCCGGTGCTCCGGCTGGTTTCTGCCAACCGCCCGATGGAATATATCGCCGATTATGACTGGCAACCGGCCACATCCTACTGTCTGACTGTCGACTCGGCTGCGGTTGTTGGGTTATACGGTTTCCATAACCGTCCTGTAAGCAAAGAATTGACCACCCGTGCGCTTAGCGATTACGGCTCGATTTTCTTTACAGTGACTGGAGCTGACACCATCCCAGTCGTTGTTGAACTCCTTGACGGCAGTGATAAAGTTGTGCGTACCGCGCCGGTCGAGCAGGGACGTGCCGTGTTCAAGTTCCTGCAACCGGGTACATATTACGCCCGCTTGTATCTTGACAAGTCTGGTACTGGGACTTATGGCAACGGAAGTGCCTACCGGGGCCAGTTCCGCCAGCCCGATGAAGTGTACTATTTCCCAAAAAGGATTAATCTTAAGAAAAACTGGGATATAGAGCAGCCTTGGGATATCAACTCACTCCCGGTTGACATGCAGAAACCGGTCGACATCCGCAAGGTCAAGCCCAAAGATGGCGACATGCCTCCCCAAAATGATGACGAGGAGGAAGAAAACAAACTTCCCCCAGGATTGTAACCAATTAGAAACACCCACTTACCTAATTATTATGGAAAAACAGGAAAAAGACATCAAAACTTTAGAAGCAGATATAACCGCAGCTGTCAGCCAGTATATTGACAACGAAAGCGAGTATACAGACAACGCCCATATAGCAATCGACCCCCAGACCCTCGAAGTGTCATTGGTCGACTCCGATGCAGACATGCCGGAGGCGGCCTTGTCCGGTTGCGACCATTACCCGGTCATGGAGTTCGTGAGGATGTGCTCCTCCGAGCCCGGCCTCTGGGAGCCGGACGCGGAGGCCGTCGCCCTTGCCGCCTCCGGGTATATGCGGCATCCTGATGCATCGGTCTGAGGTGTCGGCTTATGCATAGCCTACGCTTGTGCGACCCGTGGGACGGCATAAAGCTCATCCGGCTTGTCAGGGTTGTAGGCATCCTGAGGCTCCTAAACTTTCTGCGGCCTATACGATTTGTAGGACTTATGCGACCTATAATCTTTCGCAACCGTCTGCCATTCAGTGATGAAACACAATTTAACACATATAACATGAAAAAACCGCCTGTAAAATTTGGCGGATATTCGGGGAAGGCGTAACTTTGCACTCGCTTTCGGGAAGGGAGCT
>CALUMU010000018.1 GCA_944321825.1 Candidatus Amulumruptor caecigallinarius | reverse complement strand
GACTTAAAAAAGCCTCAGCTTGTGAAAGTTGAGGCTTTTGCTTAACTTTTTTGAGGAGGTTTTGCAACACCCTCCTATTGTTTTTACGCTTCTGCGGAGCTTTGGTGGCTGGTTCCGTTCGGGAATAGTCAACTAATTTCGGGTAAGCACACCGCGTCAGCGGTGTAAAGGTAAAGCTACTATCTCCCATCGCTGACGCGATGCTCCCTCTTATTTGTCGGTGCAGCCCTACAAGGCTTCCGTTTCTCACCATCGCTACGTGATATGCTGCGTTCCAATAAAAAAGCTCCAAAGGGGATGGCCCTCTGGAGCTTTTCGTGATTATGTGCTGAAACTTCTTAAGAAATCTTCTTAAAGCAGTATTGTTAAAACGATGTCGTTTAGAACATTACTTTTTCAGCCTTGTTGTTGATTACGCGGATGTAAACCTGGCCGTTGACGGGATTGTCTACGCGTGCGCCCTGGAGGTTGTAGTATACGGCGTTGGCAGCGTCAGCATCTGTATCGGCCGACATGTCGTCGATTGAAGAGGCTGCATTGGCTGTGACGACGATGTTTTTCACCTCCCATGTGCCGGCCACAGCTGTTGTAGATACATATTTGAAACCGATTTGTATCTTCATGCCGTCATAATCAGCGAGGCTGATGGGTTCGTTGTCATAGAACGTCCAGCTGAATGATTCGGGAGCTGTAGGTGTAGCCAGTTCAACCCAGTCGTCGCCTTCTTCCTTGACCACTACATATGCGAAGCCGTCGATGGTGTCGTCATAGAAATTGAAAGCGTTTTTAAACGTCAGCTGTGCCGACTCGTAGTTGGTGAGGTCGATTACAGGCGAAGCAGCGATTGCTGTTGCTGCATTATTTGTGCCGCCGCTATATCCGGTGCCTTTAAGTCCATACTGGCTGTCATGAGTCCAAGGTTCGAAAGTGCCTTCTACCTGCTCGAATGTGAATTCTTCGCCCAATTCAGAATATAGCAAAGCATTTTCAGGGATTGCTTCTTTTACGGTGATGAGGTAAGAAGCCGAGCCGGCCTTGTATTCGTCGTTTGCCTCAGCTGTGGCAGTGATGCGGGCTGTGCCGACACCTACGATTGATACGGCACCAGTGGTGGCATCGACAGTAGCTACTTCTGTAGCGTCAGAAGCGTATGTAACAGCAGCTGTGGTCTCTTTGGTGAGAGTCGGAGCTGTGAACTCCTCATTCAAGCGCAGTGTAACCGAAGTTTCAGAGAAAGCCAGACCTGCATCCTTGCGGGTGTCGACTGTACCGCCGGTGTATGTAATTGTTATTGTCTTAATAGTGACCGAACCTGAGGCGGTAAAAGGAATGCTTGATGCGGAACCCGTCCAAGTTTTAGCAGAAGCAGTACCTGTAAATCCATCAGCCGCCAGAGCTGTTAATTTGCTGCCGGTGAAAGCGATGCTGGTGATTGTTCCACCATTAATCGAAATTGTAGTAATGCTCTTGTTGTATACGCGGAAAGTTTTGTCTGCACTCCAGAAGCGGCATCCGTTACCGCCGTTTTTACTTACTGAAAGGGTGATCGCACCGTCGGTTATTTCTGTGGGATCCGCAGCCTCATAATAATTGCCGTCAGTTGTGTAAGTATAGCCATAGGAGTTTGACGTAAAATCCATGGTCAGCTCTTCGGCCGCAGCCGAGAAGCCGAAAGCTACCACTGCACAGAGAGAGAGTAGAGTCTTTTTCATAAGTGATTGGATTAAAAGTTTGACAAAAAGGTTGATAAAATGATTAGTATTACTTTGTGTGTCAAAGATACGGAATATATGCATACCAATCAATACATGTTGTGAGTTATTTTCAAAATTTAATGTTTTTGAAATCCGTTTGCAATAAGCGTGCAATTTCCTCAACTGATTTGCAACATTACGTGCCCTGATAGATGCTGTATAATTAGTCAGGCGATGCGATTGTCTGTGTATGATATGCCGGTGCTTTAAATTGTACTGGATATGACATAAAAATGCCCTATAAATATAGGCCGGTGACGGTGAGGGAGCGGCGTATCTTCCGATTTGCATTTGTGTTTGTTTGTATATATTTTGTAATTTTAACATCAGGGGGGGGGGTAAAAATAGGTATATTTGCAATGTCATTTTTGGGAAGATGCATCCTGCAGGGTGTGGCTCCCGGTGAGTAGCCGGGGCGCGATTCCGAACAAGAATAACATGCTTTCGCAATGAAAAAACGGCGCGGCCTGATCCGTTGGGCTTGCGTCCTCAAATATCCTATCAACATCATTTTTTAATTAACCTTTTATTTATCAACCAATTCAAAAAAACTTATTGCATTATGAAGAAATCTTTACTCGCTATGGCTGCTTTTGCAGCATGTGCAATGTCAGCTAACGCCATCGACTATTATGCCATCGGCGGTTCTATAGGATGGAATCTGCAAGACCCCTCTGGTCACTTTGAAGAGACAGGTACCCCGGGGGTATACGAATTGAAGTACAACGGTACTTTCTTGGGCGATTTTAAAATCAACGACGGCACTTGGAGCAATGATGCCGCCAACTTCGGCAGCAATGGAAGTGCGCTCGTAGTAGGCGAACCTTACTATTACGGCGTTGGAGGAAGTACAGGCAATATCGCTATTGATGGTGGAAGCGTCCTGAATCCGACACTTACCCTTAATACCAACGACGGTACTCTTACTATCGTGGGTGAGACTCAGGAGATAGATTATTCATATGGTATCCATGGATGGATATTCACAGGCGATCCTGAGACATGGGAAACCAACGAAATGGTTGAATCTGACGGCAACTGGGTTGTTACTGCTGATATTGTCCCTGGTGAATTTGGTATCAAAGTCATGGATCACAACAGTGGACAACAGGTGGCTGACCCCGAAGGCTCAAACTGGTATTGGTCTCCCACTGGCGAAACAACTGCTGATGCCAGTCTTGCCGTTGTTAAGCAAAGTGGTTCAAACGGAGTTAACTGGACAAGCTCTCTGGAGGGTAGCTATACATTCTCATTCAACCTTGATGCTATGACTCTCATCATCGCAAGCCCCAGCGCATGGAATGACATCACTGCTGACGAAAACGCTACATTTGCCATCTACACCATCGATGGCAATCTCGTCAAGGCTGCTGCCAACATGAGCGATGTTGAGAACCTCGAAAACGGCATGTACATCGTCAACGGCCAGAAGCTGATGATCTGCAAATAATCAACTAACTTTACATCATAAGTTTGCGGCTTCCGCCTGTCAGGCGGAAGCCGCTTGGTTTTTGTGCCACCGCTAAAGCGGTGGATGTGGGGATAGATTGGTCTGTTAAACCTTATAAGGCTTTACCTGTCAGGAGAGCTCTACTTCCGATGGGTCGACGAGGTGGTGGAGGATGGCGAATATGGTCAGTCCGGCAGGGGAGTGGATGGAGAGCTTCGAGCAGATGTTGCGGCGGTGGGTGGTGACGGTGTGGACCGACAGGCACAGGTGGTCGGCTATCTCCTTGTTGGCCATGCCTCGGGCCACGCACGTCAATATGTCGCGCTCGCGGTCGCTGAGCAGGGCGAGTTGCGGGTCCTCGTCGGGCATGGCGGTTGAGGCCTCATCGCTCCCGGAGTCGAGCATCTGCAGGCGCAGGGCATCCTCCATGTGGCTGATGGCCGGTGTCAGCAGCTGCTTTTCGACCTCGAAGTGCGACATCAGGTCACGCTCGCATGTGATGATGTCAAACAGCACCGCACTCAGTCGCGAATTGTCATGCTGCTTGTAGTGGTATATGAATATGTCTTTCAGCTCCTGGAGCTTGGTGGCCATGTGGCCGTGGCTTGTGGAGAAGCGTGCTATGTTGAAGTCGTCGGAAATCTGTCCGCCGAGAAGCTTGTCTACGTAGGCGAATATGAAATCGTTTTCGTAGTCCATGTGGCGTGTGACCTCCTTGACATAATCGTCAAAGAAGCGTATGAGCTGGAATGCCACTTCGTCGGTGTCGGAATAGTTTATGGCATCGATCAGGTTGTGGCGTATCTTGGGGAGAGTGAAGTCGAGGATATAAGAGTGGGCATGGCGTAGGTAGCTTGTGAGGGATGGTAGCGACAGGCTGTCGGCCGAAAAGTCTTTGCCGCTGATCAGATTGCACACGGCGAGGAATGTGTCGACGTGGACCCCGTTGGCCCGACACGTCTCGGCTACGGACATGTCCCCGAACCCGAATGCGATGTCGAAACGGCTTATGGCCATCAGGACCATGTTGTTGTCTATTATTAGCTGCCGCATGGTGTGGTGCGGACGATATGCCCGAATTGTTTCCATTTGTGATGACTGAGGAGGGGGATATGATATATGTACTTTTAACCATCACAAAGGTATTTCAAACAGATAACCTGCACCATACCCAAAATTTGTGAAAATTTGCTGCAGACAGCCATATGGCACATCTCCAACCCCGACAGGAGGGTGGTGAGATTACTAAATTTTGAGGATTGATGCGCTTAGGATGCCGTCATAACTTTGCGGTACAATTTCTGAAAAAGGTAAAACAGATGTCATCACGCGGCATGAAATCGAGATTCTGGAGAAGTTTCCATAAGTGGGCAGGCATTGTGTTCGCCCTCTTTATGGTGATATTCTGCATCTCGGGGATCATACTCAACCACAGGAAAGTGTTTGCCGTATGTGATGTCAGCCGCAGCTGGCTACCCGACCAGTATGCGATACGCAACTACAATAACGGCATCATCCGTGGCACGGAGAGGATAGACTCGCTATCCTTGCTCGCTTATGGCAGCAACGGCGTGTGGCTGACCGACAGCGGTTTCAGCAGTTTCAGCGATTACAACCGAGGGCTGCCGCATGGTGCCGACAACCGCAATGTGAAGCGCGTGGTCACCGACAGCGACGGGCGCGTATGGTGTGCCACGACATACGGAGTGTACAGACATGACGGAGACAAGTGGACCGGGGTTTACGCACCCTCAGCCGATGACCGCATGGCGGATATTGCGCTTGATGCCGACGGTGATACGGTAGTGGCCATGACTCGTTCGGGCATATACAGGTTTGCGGTGGGTGGCGGTGATAAACCTGAATATATCGAGCTTCAGCCAATAGCGGGACGCGAGGTGCGGTACAGCCTTTTCAAGACTGTATGGCAGCTCCACAGCGGCGAACTGTTCGGCATCGCCGGGCGGATAGTAGTGGATGCTATTGCTGTAGTCATCATATTTCTCTGCCTGAGCGGCATTGTCATCTTTGTATGCCCTTCGCTCTTGCGTCGCAGACGCAGCAAGCGGTTAGGGAAGATGATCAAATGGAACTGGCGGTGGCATGACCGCATGGGCTATTATCCGTTGGTGTTGACTCTGCTTGTTGCTGTAACCGGAATGTGTCTGCGTCCGCCCCTGATGATACCGTTTGTAATGGTCAAGACGGCTCCGCTCGCCGGAAGTGCCATGGACAGTGACAACTACTGGCACGACAGCCTCAGAGGCATCCGCTGGGATGCCGACCGTGACTGCTGGCTGCTGTCTACGACCGAAGGCTTCGCGACGGTCGACAAGGATTTCAAGCATGAACCTGCGCTTATGTCGCGGCATGACTGCCCTCCGATAAGCCCGATGGGCATCAACGTGATGGAACGCATATGTGCTAACGAGTGGCTTATCGGGTCGTTCAGCGGGCTGTATGGCTGGAATCCGGCCGCAGGTGAAGTCGATGCCGTAGAACCGAAATCATTGGTGAGCGGTCACAGTACGCATCTCGATGCCAAGAAGCCTGTAGTATTCGACTACATTACAGGTGCTTCGGAGCAGCTGCCGCAGTCACATGCCATAGAGAGCAGCCCGATGTCGCTCTGGAACTTTGCCCTCGAGCTGCATGTAGGGCGGTGTTACACTCCGTTTCTGGGTCCGCTGTCAGCACTGTTTGTGTTTATCTTCGGTCTCGCCCTGACCCTGATACTCATTTCCGGCTACATAGTCAGCCGCAGGATGCGCAAGAAAAAACAAAAAATTTCTAACAATTAATCATAAACAATCACACAAAATCAAAATCAAGTCTTATGAAAGCTATTTCACGTTTGATGGCCATGACCATCATTGCATCAGGATTCCTAATGACATTCACCTCTTGCGGCAACGACGATGATGACGACCAGCCCGCAACACCGGCGGCCCGCAGCGTGGCCGGCAGCTATGAGGGCGACATGTCATGCACTGTCATGGGGTCGGAATCGGTGTTTGAAGGTGTGACCTTCACAGTGACAGCTGTCGATGACGCAAATGTCAATATCGCTGTTTCGGATTTCGGCGAGCCTCCTATGAAGGTGGAAGGCTTCGTGATGAACGGGGTCAAAGTGTCGGGTGCCGACGGTACATACCAGCTTGCTACCACCGAGTATAGCGGAACGACTTCGGCAGGCAAGGCTTACTCCGGCACGGTGTCAGGCTCGTATGCCAACGGTACGCTCAGCGTGCAGTTCAACTTGCAGTACGGAGCGATGCCGATGCCTATGATATGCTCGTTCAGCGCACCTAAGCTTTAATCCTCAGCAAGGCACTGTGATGAAAAAATATCTATCACGATTTGCTCTCATCATCTGCGGCCTGACGATGTCCGTCGATGCCTTTGCCGACAACAGCTATGTCGGCAAAGTGCTCGACGAGTCGGGTGCGCCGCTTGCCGGTGCCGTTGTCAAGGCTGTCAAGGGCAAGGATATGGCGGTGACCGATGTCGACGGTGTGTTCGAGCTGCCGTGCCGCACATCCGATGCCCTCAAGGTGACGATTTCGTATATAGGATATAACACCGAGGAGTTCATACTCCGTCCGTGCGATAAGGCTGCGGAGCAGATACTTAGAATGGTCCCGGACATGACCTCTCTCGACGAGGTGGTAGTGACCGCTACGCGCACACCGAAATCGCTCAAGGATGTGCCGGTGGTGACTCGGGTCATTTCAGCCGACGACATCAAAAAGGCAGATGCGACCAACATCCAGGATCTCCTGACCGACGAGCTCCCCGGATTGGAGTTCAGCTATGCCATGTCGCAGGAGACGGCGATGAATATGAACGGTTTCGGGGGAAATGCCATCCTATTTCTTGTCGACGGCGAGCGATTGGCTGGTGAAACAATGGACAATGTGGACTACAGCCGCCTCAACCTCGGCAATGTCGGGCAGATAGAGATAGTAAAGGGGGCTTCCTCGGCATTGTACGGCGCAAATGCCGTGGGCGGTGTGGTCAACCTCATAACCCGTGAGAGCAAGGAGCCGTGGACTCTCAATGTCAATTCGCGCTACCGCTCCGCAGGCAACGAATGGCGCAGCGGAGGGGAGCTGAACTTCAATGCCGGACGATTTAACTCGAATACGTCGGTGCAGTACACCACGGCGGAGACCATAAAGCTCACCGATGCGTTCGATACCAAGTCGAGCATACATGAAATCTACGGAGGCCACTCGCTCAACATCAAAGAGCGGCTTACCTACTATGTCAATGACAACCTGCGCTTCATAGCCCGCGGCGGATATTTCGCCCGCGTCAGCAACCGCTCCAACTATGATGATCATTACAAAGACTACAGCGGCGGCTTGAAATCGGTGTGGGATGTGGCCGGCAAGCAGAATTTGGAAGTGTCGTACAGCTACGACCAGTATGACAAATCGCGCTACGTGGGAGGTATCCGTACCCATGACCATGACTACAGCAACCGACAGCACATAGTCCACGGTCTGTACACACGGTTTTTCGGACAGAATGTGCTTACTGTCGGCGGAGATTACATGCACGATTATCTGACCACCTACCAGTTTGCCGCCGGAGAAAAGCATACCCAGCATTCGGTAGACCTGTTTGCGCAGTTCGACTACAATCCGCTCGACTGGCTCAATATCATCGGAAGCCTCAGAGAGGACTATTTCTCAGCCTCGCGCAACAACTCGGTGACGGCGCGTGTCGCCGCCATGGCAAAGACTGCCCCTGTCACTGTCCGTGCGTCATATGCCGGAGGATTCCGCGCTCCGACGCTAAAGGAGATGTATATGAACTTCGACATGGCCGGCATACAGATGATTTACGGCAACCCCGACCTGAAGCCGGAGCGCAGCCATAACTTCAGCATATCGCTCGAGCGCAGCGCATTGGTGAGCTGGGATCCTTTGAGAGGCTCGTACAGCGTGAACATCTCCGGCTACTACAATTATTATGACAGCCGCATCACCACCATGGATTATCCCGGCGATGCTGAAAGGGAGGCAGGGGCGATGTATTGCAACGAAGATGGTGTCAAAGTGGCAGGCTTGGATGTCAACCTCCGTTACCGTCTGCTTATGGGACTCGGAGCATCGGCCAGCTACAATTACCTGCACATGTCGGGACGCACGATCGACTCGCAGTTCAGCAACCCGCGTCCACATTCTGCCACATGGCGGCTCGATTACGACAAGCAGATATGCAGCGAATACAAAATCTATGCAGCCATATCAGGCCGCTACATGTCCAAGCCTGAAAGCCGGTATGAGACCGACGGGGCATATTCGCTCTGGAAATTCACTCTCCAGCAGAGGGTGTGGAAGGGCATCAATGTCAATTTCATGATTGAAAACCTCTTCGATTACCGCCCCGAAGTGTACTACTGGAACTCGGCTCCGACCACAGGGCGCACATATTCTGTAGGTCTGAGTCTCGATGTTGATGCAATGTTTAAGTAAATTATTTAGGAATATCGCATAAATGAAAAGGAAACATATAATCCTTGCAGCCATCGGCGCGGCAGTCCTCATTGCGGGGGCTGTCGTGTCATGGAATAGTATGGCATCCAAAACCCGCATAGCATTTGTCAACTATCAGGCCATCACTTTAGGGCAGATAGGAAAGGCTAACGACAACTCGTTTGTCAAAATAGAGGAGCTTCCTGTAGAGGAGCTTGACAAGGCTGGGAGATACGACATGGTATTGGTCAACGGCATGGGGCTGCGCATCACCGACGAACAGCGTCATGCGCTTATCAAAGCGGCTGAAAGCGGGACTCCTGTGCTGACTACTGCGGCTACAAATCCGCAGAACATGATAGTGTCGACCGACTCTATCGACACCGAATTTCTGAAGCAGTATCTTGTGGGAGGCCGTGGTAATTACCGCAACATGCTGAAATATATACGTAAATTTATCGACGGCAAGCGTCTGTTTGCCGATATTCCGGGCGATCCCGTTGTCTCTGCGTCATCACTGCTTTATTATCCCTCGGAGGATGACAACTTGAATTTCGCATCGGTGGAGGAATATGAAAAATTTCTCCGTACACGCGGCAAGTGGCACGACAGTGCCCCCAAGGTCATCCTCACAGGTCAGATGGGTGTGGCGGACAGCCTTGTAGCAGCCCTCGAACGCGAGGGGATGGCTGTGTATCCTGTCAACAGCATACAGCAGTTCATCAGCCGTGGCCACGCCGATTCGGTCAAAGTGGCAGCTATGATCAACATGGCTCACGGACGCATGGGCGACATGGTGGTCCGCTACCTCGAGCAGCACAATGTGCCGCTGTTTTCGCCTGTAAACGTCAACCGCGATTATGACGAGTGGATGGCCGACAATATGGGTATGAGCGGCGGATTCTTGTCGCAGAGCGTCGTCACCCCGGAGATTGACGGTGCTGTGCGTCCGTTTGCCCTGTTCGCCCACTACACAGGTGACGATGGTCTGCCTTATGTCGCGGCTATCCCCGACCGTCTTGAAGAGTTTGTGGAGACGGTGGGCAATTACGTTGCGCTGCAGCGTAAACCTAACCGCGACAAGAAGGTTGCCATATTCTACTTCAAGGGTCCTGGGCAGAACGCGCTTGTTGCCGAGGGCATGGAGGTGGCTCCGTCGCTCTACAATCTGCTTGTGCGTCTGAAAAACGAAGGCTATAATGTCGGCAATCTGCCGTCGTCCGCCTCAGAACTTGAAAAGATGATAGGGGAGAGAGGACGGATATTCAACGGATATGCCGTGGGGGCGAAAGCCGATTTTGTGAAAACGGCAGCTCCCGAACTGATAAGCAAAGCGGATTATGACGTCTGGTGTCAGTCAGCACTCGCTCCGCATATGCGTCAGGCTATCGATTCGATTGACGGCGCATTTCCGGGTCACGGTCTGAGCGACGGCGACGGCAATCTGGCTGTGGCGCGTATCAGATTCGGCAACGTGGTGCTGATACCTCAGACTGCCGCCGGATTGGGTGACGACGACTTCAAGATGGTGCACGGCACGGATGTTGCACCACCTCATGCCTACACTGCTTCCTATCTGTGGGTGCGGTATGGTTTCGGTGCCGATGCGCTGATACATTTCGGCGCACATGGTTCGTTGGAGTTCACCCCACGCAAGCAGGTCGCCCTCGGCAGCAGTGACTGGCCGGATCGCCTGGTCGGGACTATGCCGCATTTCTATGTCTACTCCACTTCCAATGTAGGCGAAGCCATGACAGCTAAACGCAGGAGCTATGCCGGTGTCATCAATTATCTGACCCCCCCGTTTATGGAAAGCGGAGTCAGAGGTATATATAAGGAGCTTGCCGATGCCGTCATGGAGTATAACCGCGCATTGGGTACGGAAAACGACAATGCGATACACGCTGCTTCCATGAAAGTGAAACGTAACGCTGTGCGTCTCGGCATACACCGCGAACTCCGCCTTGACAGCATCCTCACCAAACCATATACCGCCGACGAAGTGGCGCGTATAGAGATGTTTGCCGAGGAGCTTGCCAACGAGAAAATGACAGGTGCCCTGTATGTCATGGGCATCCCTTATGCACCCGAACATATCAAATCTACGGTATATGCCATGACCGTAGACCCTGTGGCATACAGCGTGAAGAAATTGGACGATATCAAGCATCAAGGCAACAAAAAACCGATGTCGGCTTACCGCACGGAGGCCACCGCGATAGTCAACCGTCTGTTGGCATCAGGTCAGAGTGTCAGCGACGCGGAGATATGCCGCTATGCCGGCATATCGCAAACCGACCTCGACAGCGCACGTCATGTGATGGATGAAGTCGAGGGCGCGAAGGATATGCTGTCGAAGATGATGGTCATGGGGTCGATGATGTCGTCGCGTCCGGTATCCACACTGAAAGTATCCGAGCGAAAGTCGCCCAAAAAACGTCACGGCATGATGATGCCGGGCATGTCGCCTGAAAAAGCGTTGGAAATGGCTCGTAAAATGGGTGCGGACGAAGCCGCGTTAAAAAAGATGGAAGCCGCCATGAAGCGCAAAAGCGTAGTGGCAAAAGGTGGCGGAGCCGGGCATGGTCACGGCATGACCGACAAGGAGGGCATCAGTCCCGCAGTTCTTGAATATGCGACAGCCATCACTGAAGTCGAGCGTGCCTTGACTAACGTGGACCGTTATCGTCAGGCATTGACCGAGAGTCCTCAGAACGAGCTACTTTCGTTGGTTAATGCCCTCAATGGCGGATACATAGCCCCGACTTCTGGCGGCGATCCTGTGCTGAATCCCGACATCTTGCCGACGGGACGTAACATGTATGCCGTCAATGCCGAGGAGACACCCTCTATGCAGGCTTGGGAAAAGGGCAAGGCGCTTGCCGAAAACACTATAAAGATGTACCGCAAGAATCACGGCGATTCTGTGCCACGTAAGGTAAGTTACACCTTGTGGAGCAGCGAGTTCATTGAGACCGAAGGTGCTACGATAGCTCAAGTACTCTACATGCTCGGCGTGGAGCCGGTCAGAGACCCGTTCGGGCGTGTTACCGACCTCCGGCTGATACCGGAGGCGGAGCTGGGCCGTCCGCGCATCGACGTTGTGGTGCAGACTTCGGGGCAGCTGCGTGACTTGGCTGCTTCACGGCTGTTTCTGATAGACCGCGCTGTCAAGATGGCGGCAGAAGCCGATGACAAAGCAGTGCCAAATTATGTCAAAGAGGGTGTTACTGCGTCGGAGAAACATTTGGTGGACCGTGGCGTGTCGCCCAAGGAGGCCCGTGAACTGTCAACGGCACGTGTATTCGGCGGTGTCAACGGCAATTACGGCTCAGGCATACAGTCGATGGTCGAGGCTGGTGACCGCTGGGATTCGGACTCCGAAATCGCCGACACCTATATTAATAATATGGGTGCCATGTACGGCAGCGAGGCCGATTGGGAAAAAATGCGCGAATATGCTTTTGAGGCCGCTCTGACCCGCACGGACGTGGTGGTGCAGCCCCGCCAGAGCAATACATGGGGCGCATTGAGCCTCGACCATGTATATGAGTTCATGGGCGGCATGAATTTGGCGGTGCGCAATGTCACAGGCAAAGACCCCGAAGCATATCTGAGCGACTACCGCAACCGCAACAACGGCCGTATGCAGGAACTCAAGGAGGCGATAGGAGTGGAAAGCCGCACCACCATACTGAATCCCAATTACGTCAAGGAGAAGATGAAAGGAGGAGCTGGCGATATGTCGGCGATGGCCGATGTGGTCCGCAACACATATGGGTGGAATGTCATGAAGCCTGAAGTCATAGATGACGAGCTATGGGACGGCATCTATGACATGTATGTCGCCGACAAGCACGGCCTCGGCATCAAGGAACATTTAAAGGATGTCAACCCTGCTGCCATAGAGGAGATGACTGCCGTGATGCTTGAGACTGTCAGGAAAGGCATGTGGAACGCTACTCCCGAGCAGGTGGAGGCGATGGCCAAGCTGCATACCGAGATAGTCAACGAGTACAAACCTTCGTGTTCGGGATTCGTATGCGACAATGCCAAGCTGCGTGACTTCATAGCTTCAAATGTCAGCAAGGAAAATGCAGCGACATATCGCAACGACATTTCCGAGATTCGCTCCGAGAAGATTGCATCAGCCGATGACGGCATGGTCATGAAGCGCGATGAATTGCAGTCGGTACAGAGCGAGACTAACCGAGTCAACGGACTGGTTGTAGCTGTCATAGTAGTCGCAGTGTTGCTGTGTGCAGTGGTAATCATACGCCGTCGGCATCGTAGAAATTAACCCCAAATATATAGACATGGAAACACTCGTAATGGTTATAATGCTGCTGATAGCGGTGGCATTTGTAATAAAACTCACATATCATGGCCCGATAGGATTGGCGGTGACATGTGCGGTGGGCGCATTGTTCGTATTCATGACATGGGAGTATGCTGCATTGCAGTCGAAGACCCAGATAGCCGACTGGCTTGCCGACACCGGGCTGATGCTTGACACTTCGGTGGTGCTTACTATCGATGTGGCGGTGCAGATGGTGATGTGCGTCCTCATGGCAAAAAAAGTGTCGGGCAACCTGATGTCACGCAGGGACAAAGCATTGTTGGAGCTGACCCTGTGGTTTCCGGGCATACTGATATTCCCTGTGATATTCGCTATGCTTGTCAAGATGATGTTTTCATTTACCGGCATGGATTTTTCACTGATAGGGTGGTGCTGCGGTGCTGTCGTGGTAGTAGGTCTGCCATTGGCGGTCTACTGCATGAAGTGGCTGCTCCGTGATGATGACGACAGGCTCGAGTTGATGTTTCTCGTCAACGGACTGATAGCAGTGCTCGGCATCATTGCCACAGTCAACGGACGTACAGCGGCTACCGGCACCAATGAAGTGGACTTGACAGCCTTAGGCGGCATATGCGCCATCCTCGCTCTCGGCACGGTGTGCGGCCTCGTGATTGACAGAATAGGTACAAAACGACAAATTAAACGCATAATAAAATGAACGTTATCTCAAACATCCTCTTTTGGATTTCGACAGGCCTGCTCGTGCCTGTCATAGTGTTGCTGATATTTTTCTTCATACGCGCCTTGATACTTATCGGCGGTTTCATGGGGCAGTATATGCAGACCAAGAAGACTACCGACATATTGTATAAGGATATAGAGAAGCTTTCACCGCAGACGCTTGAAGCGTTTGAAATGAAATTGGCAGGGCAACAGCCGTCTGTACTCAAAGCCTTTGCCGAAAAAATCATAGCAAACAGAGGTGATAAGGGCAAGCTTGAGCTGATGCTTTCGGAGTATGAGATAGAGGCTGATAAAAACCTCGCCACCTCGAAAGTGCTGACGAAGATGGGTCCTATACTCGGACTGATGGGTACACTCATCCCTATGGGTCCCGCGCTTGTGGGATTGTCGACCGGCGACATCTCGTCGATGGCCTATAATATGCAGGTGGCGTTTGCCACGACCGTGGTCGGATTAGTGGTAAGCGCCATAGGCTTCCTGACGCAGATGGTCAAGCAGCGTTGGGCGGTCAAAAATCTGACCATACTCGAATATCTGGCTGATGTGGTAAAGCAGCAGACATCTAAAACGGCAGAGTCATGAGACGCAGACATTCATTATTACGCGCAGAGGAAGACTCTGACCCGATGAGCGTGGTCGGCAACCTGTTTGACGTGGCGATGGTGTTTGCCGTGGCTCTTATGGTGGCTCTCGTCAGCCGTTACAACATGACGGAGATGTTCTCGCAGGAAGATTTTACCATGGTCAAAAATCCCGGAAAGGAAAATATGGAGATTATCACCAAGGAGGGCGAAAAAATCAACCGCTACACACCATCGGAAGATAAAGACCCGTCACAGGCTAATAAAGGCAGACGTGTAGGCATTGCTTACGAACTTGACAACGGCGACATAATATATGTGCCCGAATGATACAATGTGTATGTAAAGGGGGGGCGGCATTCCACTTGTGGATGCCGCCCCCCCCTTTTGTGGGTATGATTGCTATATTTATGGCTGACGGGTTACAAGGATTTTATCTATCCTGACCCCGTCCATATCTACTACTTCCAAGGTAAGACCTTTATATGTGAGGGTTTCTCCCTGATGCGGTATCTTTTTGAGCTGTTCCAATATCAGGCCGGCTATTGTGGTGAAGCCTGACGGGATTTCCTCTCCATCGAGGTCGAAATGGAGCATGAAATCATATATGGGGCATTGGCCGTCGACGAGCCAGCTATGGCCGTCGGCACGCTCTATGATAAAGGCATCATCTTTGCCGACCTCTACCGATCCGACCAGGCCGCTGAGCACGTCGCAGAGGGTGACCATACCTTGCACCTCGCCGTATTCGTCGCATACAAGACCGCAATGCACACCTTTGTTGCGGAGAATATCCAGTGCGTCATAGGCTTGCATGATTTCGGGGATGAATGTGCCCGGCTTGGCAGCGTCGGAGAGGTTGAAGCTGTCGTTACAGATGTCAAAAATGATGTCCTTGAGATGCACGATGCCGATGATGCTCTCATGGTCGGCATCGTAAAGGGGGTAACAGCTGTGGGTATCTTGTCGGATTATTTCTTTGATACGGTCTGGCGACATGCTTGCGTCAAGCGTCACAAGGTCGATTTTTGGTGTCATTATGGAGCTGACACGCTGGTCGCCCATGGCGAGAGCGCGGAGCATGATGTTTTGTTCGAGGTCTTTGACTTCCCCGGCATCTGTGCCTTCACGTATTACTGACTTGACTTCTTCCTCGGTCACGCGGTTTGACTCCTTGTTAAGTCCGAAAAGGTTGACGAGTACCGATGTGGAGCGTGACAGCAACCATACGGCAGGCAGCGTCAGCACCGACAGGAAATGCATGGGGCGGGCGACGGCCATGGCTACGCGGTCGGATGCGTTGAGACCGATACGTTTGGGAAACAGTTCGCCTACCACGATGGATAGGTATGTCACTATGATGACTATGACCGTCTGCGCTACCACACGGGCTGTTGCTGCCGATAGTCCGGCGGAAGCAAGCCAAGCGGCAAATTCGCTTGACAGGGCGGCTCCGGAGAAAAGACCTGTCAGGATGCCTATGAGGGTAATGCCTATTTGGACTGTGGATAGGAAGCGGTCGGGTTCCTCTGACAGCTTCAATGCTGTAGCTGCGTTGCGGCTGCCTTTTTTTGCTGCTGTGGAGAGCCGGGATTTACGGGCCGATATCAGGGCCACTTCCGACATTGAGAATATACCGTTAAGAAGGATAAGGATTATAATTATAATCAGGTCACTCATGTAGTATGGGTGTAATTTGTTTGGGACTCAAAGATAAGGAATTTTTTGATGATTGCGGCCCGAATGAAACCACAAAATGCGGTTACGTGTGTTGTTTCCTGTATTTTGTAGGTGACATACCCATGGCTTTGGTGAAGACCCTGACGAAATGTGGGACGTCGTTGAACCCTACAAGGTAGCAGATTTCAGATACCCCTTTGGATGACTGTTTGAGTAACTGGCAGGCCGTGTTAAGTCGGTAGGCTGTCACGAACTGCGAAAATGTCATCCCTTTGCACCGTTTGAAGTATGAGCAGAACGCCGAGCGGTTCATGCCGGTTTCGCGTGCTATTTCATCCAATGTGATAGGGTGGATGTAATGAGCCATGACATATTCGGATATCTTCTGCATACGCCTCACATCGCGCTCTATGCGCATCGGTTTTCCTGTGTACGTGTAGTCTGATGATGTAAATATGACCGGGAGCAGGGTGAACATTGCGCTCAGTCGACATAAGTCGTCCATACCTTCCATCTGCCGGAGCGTCTGGCGGATAGCATGTGAACTTTCCGGTCCGAACAGCAACGCATCTGTCGGAAAATCCAAGCCTGATAATCTGCGGCGCAATTCAGGAAATACCGCCATGCAGCGTTCGACTAACTGATGGTTGAAAGCTGCCATCAGATAACGCACACATCCGTCAGCATCGGCTGATGCTGGGTCATACTCCCAGCGGTGGTGCATCAGCGGAGGAATCAGGGCCACATCGCCCTCTGCAAATGTCTGCAAAGTGTCGCCGGCTGTACGTTTGCCGTGTCCGTGTGTTACATAATATAGCTCCCATGCATCATGGTTGTGTATCTTGGCTTCAAGATGCGGAGGGATTCGCTGGGATATGAAGAAAAACGAATGGTTTTCTATCTCCGGCAGGTCATAAGGTATAATGGTATCATCCATAAACAGGTAATGTATACAAATATACGACAAATATTTGATACATTATCACAAATTATGAACAATCAATAGCCCTACCTTTGTATGTGAAAACACAAATTAAACAGATATACACATGGATTTATATGAAGTATTGGAGAAGCGCCGCACCTATCGCGACTACTCCGACCGTGAAGTCAGTGACGAAATCGTCAAGCGTGTAATCGGTGCTGCCTTCAAGGCACCTACCAACGACCATTTGCGTCAGTTGGAGTTCGTAGTAGTTCGTGGACGAGAGAACATTGCAAAGGTAATAGCCCCGCTTGCCAAGAACATGGAGACATTCAAGCAGCTTGTGGCTGAGGTTGACGAGTCAGACGACAAGGATAAGATGGCTATGTTTGCCGATGCGTTGCCCAAACAACAGAGGATGCTGATGCAGAGCGGCTTGCTTATTATTCCGTTCTTCCGCCAGCTGACATGGCCTCTGCTCAAACCTGTGGAGCAAAGCTCGCTCAATTATTTCGCATCGGCATGGTGCGCATTGGAGAATATGCTGCTTGCTGCCACTGCTGAGGGATTAGGGACAGTATTCCACATTCCCGTAAGCGATGAGGCGGAAAAAATCAAGCAAATTGTGAACGCCCCCGAGGGTTACGAGTTCATCTGCCTGCTGACTATAGGTTATCCTGCTGAAAATGCTTTCCTGCCCAAGCAAAAGGAAATCGAGCCGGAAAGCAGAATACATAACAACGTCTGGTGACACAAACTACAGTCGGCGAGTCGGCTAAGTCTCCCTCCCTCATATTTTATGGCCATTGTAAGGTTATAATAGATGAGGGGGTGTATTTTTACGTATTTTTTCATGCCATAGTGGGTGTTTTCATATTTTGCAAAATTTATGAAATATTAACAACGGGGGGCAAAATGCTTAATTTTGTAAAAAACGGCAGATGGCCAATCGACATCTTGGGATAGATAACCTGTCGACAAAATTTTAATTAACCTTTTTACCAATTCAAAAAACTATTGCACTATGAAAAAATTTACACTTGCTTTTGCATCTTTGGCATTGAGTGTTGCCTCAATGTCTGCTGCTGACTATTATTTAATCGGTCAGTTTAATAATTGGACTGTTGCAGACCCTTCTTGCATTTTCACAGACCAGGGGAGCGGGGTTTATGAGCTGAAATTTTCGGGAACTCTGACATCCAATTTTAAAATCAACGACGGTACTTGGAGTAATCCCAATGCCAACATCGGCAGCAATGGTAGCAACCTCGTAGTAGGTGAGCCGTACTACTATTATGCATCAGGCAATTCAGGTAATATTTCGATAGAAGGAGATGTAGTTGAAAACCCTACTCTCATTCTTAACGTCAACGAAGGAACTTTGACAATCACAGGTGAGACCCAGGAAGTGGAGTATGCATATGCAGTCTATGGCTCAATATTTGACGGTGGTACTACGGACTATGTGGTTAAGGAGATGACAGAAGTTGGCAGCAAGTGGGAGTATACTGCCGATGTCGTCCCCGGAGGTTTCATCCTCGGCAAGGTTATAGCCGGTACAACGTCCATAACACAATATTATCATTCGCCCGATGGCATAGTCGTTACAGACTCTCCTATGACCGTCTTGGCAGAGGATGGCTGGTATGACTGGATTAGCGAACTTAACGGCAACGTCACGTTCAGCTTCGATCCCGAGGCTATGACTCTCATCGTCACAAGCCCCAGCGCATGGAATGACATTACAGCCGATGAAAATGCCACATTTGACATCTATACCATCGAAGGCAACCTCGTCAAGGATGCTGCAAATATGGGTGATGTCGAAAATCTTGAAAACGGCATGTACATCGTCAACGGCCAGAAGCTGATGATCTGCAAATAAGTCACTGTTTGCTAATCATCTGACATCACATCATCAGACTGCGGCCTCTGTCCCCTCTGTCGGGCGGAGGCCGCTTGCCGTATATAAGGAGCTTCTTATGGGGAGATATGAGTCAGTAGATAGGAGCGGTTGGTAACAAAGGGGCTGTCCGATGAAGACTACGGCTCGCGCCGCCAGCCCCTGCAAGAGCCAAAGGCGCAATCATTGGGCATCGCGTCAGCGATGGGAGATAGTATAGTAGCTTTACCTTTGCACCGCTGACGCGGTGTGCTTGCCCGAAATTAGGGGTCAGCGGACGGATGAAAAAGTCAAGAATGCAGGTCGAAACCGTAAAAATGGTAGCATTTTCTGTGATATGGGTTATGCGGGGATTATGAGTCGATGCTATTTTTGTAATCGGAATCAGCATGATGACAATATGGACAATTCTATAGACATACCACCAGTGCTGTACGCTGACGAGGCTGTCCTTTACATCGCCAACCGCCATGGCATGACCTCCGAGGAGTTTTTACACTCATTTGTCGGTCAGGAGGCGGTGATTGGTAGGCCGCAGGACATCAATGTGGCAAGCCCGGTGGTATATGAGGACAACGAGATAGAAATCTTGCGTGATTTACTGACGATGTATAGCTCTGAAAGTATATAAATAATTGTGCAGATATGGTCAGAAAATCGAGTTTCATTTTAATATTGTTACTGCTTTCATTCAATATGGCAACGTATGGAGAACGTCCGGCCATGGACGATGCATCTGTCATGTGTGCGAAGCTGCCGATGACGGCCGACGGCATAGTGCGTCTGTCAAAGATAGAGGTATATCCACAGTATATCGAGAAATATGCAGGTTACGCTACGGAGGTCGGCGAGGTTTCGCTACGCACCGAGCCGGGAGTGCTGGCTATGTATGCTATGCGTGAGAAGGACAACCCCTGCAAGGTGACCACACTTGAGATATATGCCAGCCGTGATGCATACGAGTCGCATATCGCGTCCGAGCATTTCCAAAATTATAAGCGTGGTAACTTCACATGGTCAAATCGCTAATCCTGTCAGACCAGACACCCATGAATCCTAATAATATCATCAACAACCATATAAAAAACATTAAGTAACTCGCAAAAATTAGCTTGCATATAATTGTGAAGGATTTTCGAGGTGATTTTTAAGACGAGCGTTGGAGCTTAGCGAGCTAAGCGACTGAGCAAGGGTTAAAAATCAGCCGGAAAGACGAGCAAGGATATGCAAGCCCGCAGGGTTACTTGAAAAACTTAATATAAACTAATTTTTGAGAGTTACTTATGAAAAAGATTCTTATTTGTTCAATAATCAGTATTCTAACACTCAATGTTATGGCACAACAGAAGATAGTACAGACCGCAGGGCGCGACCAGCTCGGCGATTTCGCTCCTGAATTTGCGCGGTTGAACGATGATGTCCTTTTCGGAGAAGTGTGGAGCCGCAACGACCTCCTGTCGCTTCGTGACCGCAGCCTCGTGACCATCACTTCGCTGATCAGCCAGGGTATTACAGACTCGTCGCTGACATACCATCTGCAGTCAGCGAAGGTCAATGGCATCACACGCACTGAGATAGCCGAAATACTCACCCATATCGGCTTTTACGCAGGTTGGCCAAAAGCGTGGGCGGCGTTCCGTCTTGCCAAAGATGTGTGGGCTGACGATACAGCGGGCGAGGATGCTAAGGCCGCGTTCCAGCGGCAGATGATTTTCCCGATCGGAGAACCCAACACGGCTTATGCCAAATATTTTATCGGCAACAGTTACCTTGCCCCGGTTTCAGGCGAACAGGTGAAAATATCCAATGTGACATTCGAGCCGCGCTGTCGCAATAATTGGCACATTCACAGGGCTACAAAAGGGGGCGGGCAGATGCTCATAGGTGTGGCAGGACGTGGATGGTACCAGGAGGAAGGGAAGCCGGCACAGGAAATCCTGCCCGGAACGGTGATACATATCCCTGCCAACGTGAAGCATTGGCACGGCGCATCGACCGACGGATGGTTTGCCCATCTTGCATTTGAGATACCGGGCGAAAACGCCTCTAACGAGTGGCTTGAACCCGTAACTGATGGCGAATATAACAAGCTGAAATAACGTTATGAAAGCGATAATGATTGCCATGGCAGTGATGCTCGGAGCTTCGGCGGCGAGTGCCAAGACGCTTGTGGCATATTACAGCTATACGAATAATGTGGAGCGCATAGTGACCGAACTCGGCGCCCAGATTGAGGCAGATATCATAGAGATAGAGCCGGCTGAGAAAGGACTTGACTATGCCGCCAACAACTATGCCCTCGGGACAGAGCTTCTCAATGCCATAAGGACTAACCCTGACGATGCTTCCTCGTACCCGGCCATCGATGATGTGGATATATACATGTCGCAATATGACATGGTTATCATCGCTGCGCCCTTGTGGTGGAGCCAGATGGCCGCTCCGATGCAGACATTCCTATTTCATTATGGCCCTCAGATGGCAGGAAAAAACATCGGTGTTATCGTGTCAAGTGCCAGCAGCGGCATAAGCGGCGTGGTAGCCGATGCAAAGCGGCTGATACCTGGCGGCAATTTCATAGAGCCTAACCTGTGGATACGCTCGTCGCAGACCGCAAATGCGCGCAGTCTGGTAGCTGCATGGCTTGAGGACATCCATTATAGTCGCCTCATGTCATTCTCTTCTCTTCTCTTCTCTTCTCTTCTATTCATTAATTTATCGTGATTATAATTTGAGTGTCAAAGCACCTTGTACGTTAAATGTACAAGGTGCTTTGATATAAAGGTGATATTTATTCCTGCAATTGAATTACAACCGTGCTCGCATATTTTTGTGTGGGGGATAGCTGATGTTCTTGTTTTTGTAAATTCAGTATCAAATCATTAATTCTATTTTGCATCTACAGAATTTTTTAATATATTGCAGCTGGATTAATTTGATATTATGAGATTTCTAAATTGTATCATTCTCATTATTGCTACTGTTTTCTGTAGCCATAGCAGCATTTTGTCTGATACAATTACACGGCAGCTCAACGAGGTGGTGGTCAACGGAGAAAAACCACAAGTCAAAGGCCAAGACGGCATAATGGTTGTGGATTTGCCAACGATTGTCGAGGATAAACCCGTAGCAAATATTCTGGAGGCCTTAAGCTATCTTCCCGGAGTTGTCAACAACAATGGAATAATCGGACTTGCTGGAGCCAATGATGTGACCATCATTCTTAATGGCGAGTTGACCAATATGCCGGTGCAGAACCTGTATCAGTTGCTTTATACTACGCCTATTGACCGGCTGAAGACAGTGGAAGTTATGTATACGGCACCTGCCAAGTATCATGTTGACGGCGCAGTGATAAATATTGTATTGAAAACACCGAAACCTCTCGACGGTCTTCAAGGCCAGGTAAGGGCTGGATACAACCAAAAGCATTATTCCTCTTTCGGCGGAGGGTTAGCTGCCACATATGCAGTTGACGACTGGACATTCGACCTGAATTATGGACTCTCCCGTACCAAGGGCTGGAATCATGAAGAGAGCTACTCCAATCATCTCTATGAGGGTAAACGTACTATGATAGAAGATGATATGCGCAGGATTTCGGAAAGTTTGGCGAATACCATCTATTTTTCTACGAAATTCAGGAATCTGAGGCTGACATATAACGGTCAGATTACCTCCGATGCTAAAGGATGGAGTCTGTCATCGGGGACGTTAGGCGGCTTTTCAAACGCTTTTACATATGATGGCCCCATAGACTATCATAGCATAGCACTGAGATATTCGGCACCGTTCGGTCTCACGGTCGGCGGCGATTACACGTATTATGGCGAAACACGCAACCAGTCATTGACACAAGATGACGACTATATCTTCGGCTCGCTCAACAGGCAGCATATAAACCGCTGGCATATCTATGCCGACCAGCAACACCGACTCGGCAAATGGCAGCTCAATTATGGGCTGGAGTACCAGCATTCGGATGACAGCAGTTCGCAGACGAATTACCCGGATGATGACGGAGGGTTCATCGGTAATGCCTCCGAAGATGTCGCGGATGCTTATATCGGGCTTCAGCGGTCATTTGATTGGGGGCTCTCATTTAGTGTATCCGCAAAGGGCGAATATTTCCATAACGACTATCAGCATAATTGGAATTTCATTCCGCAACTCGGCGCGACATATTACAAGACTCCCAAAAGCATATTCCAGTTGAACTTTACAACCAAGCGTGTGTACCCGTCTTTTTGGGAACTGCATGACCGCTCATCGTATATCAATCCTTATTCAAAGGTCATTGGTAATCCTGAACTTCAGCCATATCTCAATTATGCCGGACAATTAAGCTATATATTCAAACAAAAATATATCGCGACCCTATATGTCCAATACGGCGACAAGGCTACGGTCCAGTTGCCGTATCAATCTCCTGATGAGTTGAGCCTTATTTATCAGACTATCAACATGGATTATAAGCGTACTGTTGGCCTGAATCTCAATGCGCCATTCAATGCAGGTTATATCTGGAATGCCACAGCGACAGCCAATATATTCAACCAACGGGAGAAAGCAGACCATTTCCATGACATCAGTTTTGACAACCATAAGTGGATATTCTATGGGGCGTTAAACAACTCGTTCAAGTTTAGTCAGGACAGCCCTGTCTCATTATCAGTTAATTTTACATATGTGTCCCCATCTGTCCAAGGCATAGCGGACCTTTCAAGCATGTGGAAGGTTGATGCTGGCGTGAAATGGCAATTCGGTAAGAAAAGATGTTGTGAAGTAGACCTGCAGGTCGATGACATATTCAACCGATGGTCGCCTACTATGTCGATTAATCATGCCGGACAGGACTACCATATGAAAGTAAGAGACATGACACGCAACCTTAAACTTACTTTCATCTGGAGATTCAACGGCTTCAAGCCCAAGGATGACACCGTCATCGATACTTCACGATTCGGAACAGGTAAATGATATGATTTGAACGATTCGATTGTGTAACCTCCAAAGTCGACTGTTATGATATCTCCGCAATCAATATATAGAACCCTCGTTTCTGTGGTTTTCATGGCTTCATTCGGATTGATGGTCGGCCAGATCGAACGTAACGACTCGATAGACCTTCAATCGGCTGTTGCTGGTCGTATTCAATACGACTCGCTGAGTCACAACGCGGATATGATTCATCAGATGGACACGACAATGATTCCTATTGGTGGAATATATCCCCTTGACTTCGATGTTTCACTGGCTGGAATCTACCGGTATAGAACGGCTGTTACGCTCCCACGCATAGATGCTGTGTCTCTGGAGGCAGGGTCGCCCGGTTTATTCAGTTGGCGCAACGGCTCTATAATCTTATCCGAAGAATCCGTGTCGTATCCGGGATTGATGCAAGTGGATACAGGGGCTATCGGGGTTTACCAGGGTATCGGCAATTTCGATTTCTATCTGGGTGCGGTTGCAAATAAATACGGCTGGTATCGTGGGCTAAAGACTCAATACGGGTTAACAGGAAGTTTCAGTTATCGACTTACTCCCAAGCTGGCATTCAAAATATATGGAACATATTATTTAGGCTCACCTCCCCGGATGGCTAACGGACTGCCTATGCCTCCGTCAATGTTAGGCTACTATGGGTATACAAAGTTTGGAGGTTATATGAATTACGATATCAACGATAGATTTGGCGTGCAGATGGGAGGTCAGATTGTAAAGCGTACCTATCACAACGCCTATGAGCTGGAACCTATAGCTACTCCGTATATAAAAATCGGGAGCGGGAAAAAGAAAATCGGCATCGGCTTGCCGGTCGGACAGATTCTATACGGAATATTCGGAAAATAAAACACGCTCGGCGGGCGACCTGCTTTACGAGCAATGGACTGGATACTTAGGGGCGTTTCCGTTATAAACAATGTCATCGCTAATGCATCCTATGCGATATGCTTCTTAATTTTTTATTATTGGAATTACGATAAAATAGCTACTTTTGCATTGAACTGATTTAGACTTATTGCAAATTAACATTTCGAGGCTGTGTTCGAGACATTTTTGAGCTTTTTGAGAGAGCGATTGGGTTCTTCCATCGTGACCGATAAAAGTGAAGAAAACGGCAGGAAACAGACCGAAAGGTTAACTCAATGGGTTGCATTAGTTTTGAATTTGACATTTTGGAATAAGTCTAAATCAGTTCATCAAATAAGCATGTGTTAACTTAAATTAATACGAAAATGAAGGGAAACGTTACGTTAAGAAGCTTGTGCGTGGCATTGGTAATGGCGGTAATGGCCGGCAATGCCGGGGCGCAGGACTGGAAATCGGCTTTAGGCGGCCTGTTGAAAGATGTGATAGGTGACAAAACCACCACTGCTACATCCATTATCGGTACATGGACCTATGTCGGGCCTGACTGCCAGTTTGAGAGTGACAACCTGTTGGCGAAAGCCGGCGGAGAGGTGGCTGCTCAAAATGTCGAGGCCAAGATGAAGACCGTGTATGATAAGATAGGGATGGGCGGATGCCAGTACACTTTCGGCGAGGATGGTTCCTATTCACTTACCATCAAGGGCAAGACCATCAGCGGGACATATACTTTCGACAGCGAAGCAAAAACAGTGACGATGAAAGGCAAACTCGGCATCAAGACCGTTGCATATGTGACTGTCACAGGCAACAGCATGAGCCTCGTATACAATGCCGACAAACTGATGTCTGTGTTGAAAACGGTCATGGGTGCGGTGTCGAGCGTCAATTCCACAGCATCCACTGTCAGCGGCATCGCTGACAAGTATGACGGACTCCGGCTGGGCTTCGAGCTGAAGAAGCAATAAGCGCATCACCACCACTTACTTATAAAAGTCAGGCGCCATGTATGAGGAATCTACATGGTGCCCTTTTTCATCTTAGTGTATCAGCTTGGACCGACGGTTTTTAAGAACATGATTTTTTTAGGGATATCAGATCTTGTGGGTATAGTCTTATTTGTTGCGGCAGGGTGGACAAAAAGTAGGATGGAATCCGTGTAAAACTTCGCTATTGGACAAAAAGTAGGATAGGCGGGCGATTTACAACATTCTAATGATGCCTTGCGATATACTCGTCCAGCAGTTTCATCCTGTGTTCCCGGCTTATGCCGCTATGCGCCCTGTCCTTGGATTTGAGGTCGGCAAACAACCCTTCCAAAGCGTTATTTGTGTTAGGCAGCCCTGTCTGTGGACAGTCGTAGAAAGTCCACAGCAGCGGCACAACAACCGCTCCTCGAACGCAATGGCGGAGTCTTTCAATGCAAAAATTAAACTCTTCAGAGCGAACCTCAGAGGTGTGGCTGATAAGAAATTCTTCCTGTTCAGAATCGCTAACATCTATGGCTATCCCCACTGATTTTCTACTGACCCCTAACTACATTTCCCTCAACAGCTGCCCCTGTCCGCTGACCCAATTTTTGTCCGTCAGTGACCTTTTCGTGGCGGTCAAGGTAGCCAAAAGGCAATAAAAAAAGTCCTACAAAATGTTGATTTTGTAGGACTTGTCTTTTTGTTGTCGCCTTTTGGCTTTTCTTTTGGTGATCCGCTTGGTATCTGAAATTAGCCCTTTTTATCGGCAAATATCAAACGATATCTTATTCTGTATCAGAGTCTTCTGACGTTCAATCGCAATGTTCAATTTGAGTGAGTAACACAATGTGGTAACACGGTTAATAAACACTCGCATCGGACTCTCCTTGTCCGTTCATCTGCAAAGGTATAGCTTTTATTTGAAATTACGGTTCTTTTCGTGGGGCTATTTTCACTTGTTTTCATTGGATGCACTCGCACATTATGTCATTCCTAAGCTCCAAACTCCTACTTTAAGCACCTAAAAATGAGCGTCAGAGTATGATTTAGAGTATGAAAATGGGTCTGATTGATAAATAGCTATAAAATCCGACAGAAAAGTGTTGTGCATTTCGTTTTTTACAAGACCTCCCCTGTACCTTTGTGTCGCTTCCCTGTTGGATGGTACCACAATCGGAGCCGAATTATCACTTAAAATTAAAGGAGTTATGAAACAGGAACATTATATCAAGGTCGTGAACGATGTTGTTCAACGCATGGAAAAGCATACCGATGTGGTGATGAACGTAAAGCAGGTGGCGGAATATCTCGGCTTGTCAGTCGGGGCTGTCCGCAAGCGTTGCCAACGCAAACAGTTACCCTGCCATCTTAATGCCAAACATCTTTATTTCAGCAAGCTGGAAGTGGATGCTGCTTTACTTAACCGGAAATAAGATGGGAGCGCGTACATTGGATTATATGGAGCAGTTTTGACGAGAGAATGAAATGCAGATGTTTTCGGCAAAGGAAACGCAGTTGTATTTCTTTCTCTTGGCGGAATATAACCGTAGGCATTGGCAAAATCCTTTCGGATGCAGTACGCAGCGAATCACCAATAATCTCGGTATAAGCCGTCAGACGCTTTGCCGATTGAGAGAGAAGCTGCAAGCGCGTGGGCTTATCACATACGAAGAGGGCAAGAACAATTCTTCCATTCCCGGTTATACCCTGTTGGTAAAACCGGATAATAGGACAGCACTGTCAAATGTGACAGCAAATGGAACACTAAACGGAACAGCAAGCGAGACGGCAGATGGAACCATTATAAAGACGTATAATAATAAATCCATTACTTCTAATAATAAAGAGAAGCTGTTTCCTTTGGACGAACTGAAAAATCTGTTGCGTAGTGATTGTGAATGGCTGGAAAACATAAAAGGCTATGCCAACAAGCAGGGAATGGAACTGGATGAAACAAGAGTGCAAGAGATGCTCATAGAATTCTTCCTTTATCTTCAAACATGTGGTACCCGGTCTAAAACGGTAGCCGATACACAAAGGCACTTTGTGAATTGGCTGATGAAAAAAGGGAATAGTAGAAACAACGGGCAGAAAACGCTTCCGTCTTCGCAGATAGGAGTAAAGTTGACGGACAACAGTCCGGATAAATTCAAAAACATATCAGAATGGTAGATAGAAACTTAAATAACAGGATAGATTTCGGTGCGGCTGTGAGCTTCTTCGCAGAACGGAAAGTGTGTCTGCAACCCCAACGGCTGCATATTCACTTACCCAATGCAAGAGAAGTATTGGATGCCGGATTGCGGCACTTTTTGGGTAACTGTTACGAATGGTTGCCCGAATATGACAAAATCGTTGATTGGCTTTCTGACAACAAGGGGCAGGGATTGTTCTGTATGGGCAACTGCGGTAGGGGAAAGACCACTATCTGTTTGCAGGTACTTCCCTGCATCCTGCAACACTATCTTCACAAAATATGCTCCATCTGTCTGGCACGAGAAATGAACCGATACTACACCGAAGTGATGCGGAACCATCTGCTTGTCATTGACGATGTGGGACGTGAAGAACCGTATCAGGAATACGGCAACCACTTCAACGTGTTCCCTGACTTCGTGGACGATTGCGAGCGTAAAGGCAAATTCCTAATCACGAATACCAACTGCACCAAAGAGCAACTGGCAGAGAAATACGGGGAACGCACTCTTTCCAGGCTGAAAGCCATAACCTGGTTGGTGGTGTTTGCAGGAGAGGACTTAAGGCATGGATGAATATTGGGCTTGCCCATATATAGCCCACTATAACTTCTCCGCTTCGCTTCAAAGTTGTGGGCTCTCCCGAGGGGCTGGGCGTTGCCCCGTCCCACTTAGGACGCTGCCCTAAGAACCCGGCAAGGACTTTCTGCCCTGTGCAACCCGACCAAAGAGTGACCCTCTCTTTGGAAACTCCGCTTAGTGGCTTCCCCCCTAAGAACCCGGAGCAGGAAGTGACCCTCTCCCTGCACCCTCCGATTAAGGCTCTGCCCTAATAACCCATTGTGAAACTCAAAAACAGACAAGTCCTATGGCACAGAAGACATCCATCAACATAAAGCCCTGCAACCTTGGAAGCAGCAGCCCGCATAACAAACGGTCAGCAGAATACCTCGCCAATATCCGTAAGGAGAAGTTCTATATCCGCACCGACCTTATGGCAAAAAATGAAATGTGGGTATCATCACAATTAGGCGATACCTCACTGACCGACTACTACAATCAGATAGCCGCAATGGTCAAGGAAAAGACAGGCCGAGCGATGCAGACCAAAGACCGTGAACGGGTGAACAAAAAGACGGGTAAGGTGACTATCGTACGTGGCAGCACTCCGCTTAAAGAGGGTGTGGTAGTAATCAAGGAGGACACCACGATGGAGCAGTTGCAGAAGTTCTGTAAGGTGTGTAACGAGCGTTGGGGTGTCACAGCCCTGCAAGTGTTCATCCACCGTGACGAAGGACATTACGGAATACCTGGCGACAATACCACATGGAAGCCCAACCTGCACGCCCACATCGTATGGGATTGGATGAACCTCGATACGGGCAAGTCCTGCAAGCTGGACGAGAAAGCCATGAGCGAGATGCAGACGGTTTTGGCTGAGTGCTTGGAGATGGAAAGGGGCATCTCAAAGGATATTACAGGCAAAGAACATCTGGAGCGCACGGACTTCATCCTTGCCAAGCAGAAGCAGGAAGCGGAACAAGCCAAGGCGGAAAAGGAAGCAGCCCTTGCCGCCAAAGAGAAAGCCGAAAAGGAACGGCAGACCATCGAGGGTGAGAACAAAGCGAAAGAACAATACCGACAATCGCTTGACTGCGAGATTGCCGACAAGGAGCGGCAACTCAAAGACGAGCGCAAGGCGAAAATGGACAGCATTTTGGATAGTGTTGGCAGTCTAGTCGGGGTGGGCAAATCCGCAGCAATCGAAAAGGAAAACGCCAAGCTGAAAGCCGAGAACGAGCGCATGAAGAAAGATTTTGCCGAAGCCGTAAAGGACAAGGCAGAGGAACGGACAAAGGCATTGGCCGCAGAAAAACAGAAAGCCGAATCGGAGCGTGACAGGGCTTTGGTGCAGAGCCGTTCACTTGCCATTGAAAGGGACAAGGCGGTACGGCAGCTTCAGGAGCAAAAGGACGGCGAGCGGCAGCGCATCAGCCAAGCGGTGAGCCAAGCCACGGCGGAGAAAGACAAGACCATCCGCCTGTTGCAGAGTACACTGAAAGCGAGCAGACATATCCTAAGCCTGTTTGCGGATATGCTTTACAAGGCAAGCGAGGTATTTAGGCGAGCCATTGATGCGATTATCCATTTCGGCACGGAGCAGCACAAGTCATTCTTCGCCCCGTCAGAAGCCGCCGACATCAAGAGCGTGATGCAGGAGTACGGGGAAACGACCGAACAGCAGAATATGGTCGGCGCATGGCTCTGTGAGTATGCGGAGGGCCGACAGCCCTTTGACGAAATAAAACATCGCCATACACTCAAAGAGCTTGGCGATGTGGCGGATGGTAAGTATGACTGGAAAATTCAGAGAGGGCAAGATACAGGAATCTCAATGTGACAATTCTGAATTATTTGTTACTTCCAAACACTTTGCTGACAAACTTATATGCTCTTCTTTCACCTGTTTCAGGATGTGTCCAGTCGGCATCCTTGGGAATAGATATGACAATGATGGCATACTTATAACAGACTTCTTCATCATCCAATATATCGTAGAAATCTTGGTCGGTCAAAGATACCCCTCTCATTGGATAACGCAACCCACTCCATGTGAAATCAATCTTAGCCTTGCCATAATCATTTTTATAAAGCCTGACATCTGAAACCAATAATATAGATTCAGATGGTTGAGTTACATTTTCCAGTTCATCCTCTCTCAAATACGAATAACCGTTATTCCAAAAGCCATGATAGCCATATTCCCTGAAAGCCTGCATAACTCTCTTCATTGACTCTGTACCAATCTTTCTGCAAGAATGATTGTCAATCACCCAGTTCTCTTTTTGTTTACCCTGTGGCATCGGACGACCGTCAAACTCTATTACATCAAGCGGTTGGGCAAAATCAATCTCATGCCCTTGTACTGCACCAGCTTGACCGTCATCCCGTACAATACGAATCCACTCTTTAGGATTATCTAAATCAATTCCACCAGGGCATAATCCTCCGTTCTTGCAACTGACAGCAAGAAGAAAAACTCGCTTTTTCATTATAGGTTTCCTCCAAATTGAATATCGTTTTTAAATTTATCAAGAAGCATCTCGCTAAGTACTCTTCTATGGCACTTTTCGTTTGTCGGCTCAGAGCATAGCAGCACAACATTTTCATACTTTCCGAACTCTTCAACAAAGTTGGAAATATTGGATTTGTATTCAAGTTGTTTCCTATATGCCACCTCAAATAATTTGTAATCCCTACTCATAGGACAAGACTTATCTCTAACCTCTTTCAGTAATTCCTTAGTCGGTGCCAAGTCCACACGGTGTTTATATTTACAGCCATTTGCCAATTCCGAAAGGAAATACGGTAAATCCTGTTCAAATGCAAAACGTGATAATTGCCCATTAGGATTAAGTCGTACATCTACAAGGCAATCAATATTGTTCGATTTGATGATTCCAAAAAACTCTTTTGCAGTTTTTTTTGTGAAGCCAATGTTGAATAAATTAATCATAGTTCTCGGTGTTATTGTAGTTAAACCTTTTCCATCCATGTAATAAATTCCAATATCTATCGCAGAAGTCATAGAGTTTTTCTTGCTTGGTATTTCCGAAATAATTATCTAGGATTTCTTCCTTGAACATCATATTCAGCACTTTTTTCTTTTCGCATACGAATATCTCAAGTTGCTTATCTAAATCCGAGTTTGATATAAAGTGGATTCCACCATCAGACTTTTCAACTATATGCCTTATTTCAAGCCAATCACCATATCTTTGTTCAAGTGCTTTGCTCACCAAAAAATATCTATGACAATCCATCGGTTTCTTTTCGCTGCACATCAAGCACAAGGTATAATCTTTGTCATATGCATCTTCAATGCGTTTTAATCCGCTTACAAAATGCTCATCATGCCTGAATTTACGAAAATCTACAATCTCATCTGAACCAAGCAATTCTGTTTTCTCTGGACGATAACTTTTTGCTATGGGGAAAACCTCTTGCTCGAAAAATATGTCCGCTGCCTTAGAAAATACCTCATGCTGACTACTGGCTTTGGCACCAATTTCCGGCATATTCATGTATGGTATGCCCAATTCCTTTCCTGCAATCTTCATGTTGTCTGCATTACATTGTGGATATTGCTTGGAGAAAGGAACAGAACGCACATCTATCAAAAAATTTACACCATGTTCTCTTAATGTATCAAACAAATGATTGACATCTATGGTATAACCTTTTTGAAATAAGGTATAACCAACTGTATAAATGTACTTTTTATTCATTGCAATATTCTTTTAGATTGGTATTAAGTTGCATGTCGTTTATCGACTGCCTGTTTGGAACAAAACATATATTTCCATTTTTATCATTCTCTATAAAAATATCTTTATACTTTTCTATCAACTCAATGGCTTTTCCATTAAACCCAGTATCATCGAAAGCAAATGTTATAGTACGATTATTTGCTAAAGCAAAAATGTACATCAAGATGTATTCTTCAAGCCCAATTTCAAAATATCTACAGCTGATAGCCCAGTTTAGTACATGGATATTCTGTTTGTTCTCCGCATAAGTTACCGCAGAACAAACTCCCAAGTTTTCACCGTTACCTCTATATATCTCAAAAATTAGAGAACGGCTTTTTTCATAATACTCTTTCTTTTCTGAAAATTTGAATTGATTGGATTTTGCATAAAGACGCATAGCTTCTACATGGTTTATGTCATCACTAACCTTGACAAGTAACCGCGGAAGATAACTTTTCTCACGTTCTTGTTGTAAGACCGCATATAATCGTTTGCGATTTCTTGACTTCAACGAAAGCTCAAATCTATCAAAGGCACCACAAGTTAAAAGTAAAGTTAGAAGTTCATCATGATTATCCCAGTCAGGCACAAACACCTCAGGCAAGTTTTGTCTTACCTCGTCACGAACTATTTTGTTATCATCGATAAAAACGCAAGCACTCGTTAATATTGATAACTTTTGTGCTATGGCTTTTATGTTTTTGCTCTTATCGTTATAATTGGCTACAATACAGTCTATTTGACCTTTAAGAGGAAATTCATTCTCATCAAGCCTATCAATGGCGGACAAAACTTTTTCATTGTTATTACGTGAGCATATTGCAATGTACAATCCCAGTTCTTTTGCTAAGGCTTGTATGAAACGCATAAACCCAATAAACGGGATTGCATCATTTGAACGGAGATTTTGTTTGATTGCATCTATACCATCTTCTGCAAGAGTTCCTTTCCATATCGTATCGTCAAGGTCAAGAATGACAGCCTTATACAAAATCTTGGACTTACATATAATCTCTGAAATTATTTGCATCACCAGTATTCCAACAATGGAAATGCCCGTTTTACTTGACAAATATATAGTAGATACCAGATTTTCTATTCTGTATTCAAAAAGTTCATCATTTGTGTTCCCTCTAATAGTATATTCTACCTGTATTTCATCTATGGTATCTTGCCCGTTGGATATTATCACTTCAAAACCATACGTTTGTAATTTGCGAAGAAGAAAGGACAAATCATGGTCGTCTGCAGCAATAAAACCTGCAACACCACCTATGTTAACTATGTAATTGCTTGTGATGAAGTTGCGAAATTGCCTTACATAATTGTTGATGTAAACATCTATGTATTTGTTGACTGGTGACTCTATTTCTGTCATAATCAAAACCTTGTCTTCCAGTCCCCGAAGACCTCATATTATTTTACACCAAAGCGTGGAACTGCAATGCCCACGTCTTGTATTGGAGGTCCTGAGAAAACCCTAGTGTATAGATGTAGTAATAGCAGCCCACGCTATAGCGTGAGAACCACTATGCCTTTTCTCATACACTATTTGAAAGTTTCTCAGGTTTCCAAATACGAGATAAGCATAACGTTTCTTTCTCAATAATTTTACAGGAAAACAACAACCAAATAAAATCTTAATAAAATCAATGTATTAGGCGGAATTGAGTCACGTGATGGCATTTGTTGTTTTCCTATTATTTGCCGATTATTGTGTTACTTTTGTTGCTTGTTTGTTACCCATTTCAAAAAGAAGTGTTATCTTTGTGTCGGTAACAACAAAATGAGTAACAAATATGAGAAAGAAAAAGCCTATCAAAGCCAAAGAACCTATCAGAATAAGATTTAAGGCTATCGCCAACGGTAACAAATCAATTTATTTGGATTGCTACCATAACGGCAAACGTTCCTATGAATTTCTAAAATTATATCTTATCCCGGAAACAACCGAGGCGGCAAAGGTGCAAAATGCCAATATCATGCAAGCGGCAAATGCAATCAAAGCCCAACGGATGATAGAACTTGCAAACAATCAAGCTGGGATAAAGGCAAATACCCAATTGTCTAAAATGTTGCTTGTTGATTGGATGCAAGTGTATCAAAAAAGCCTTATTAGGGACGGCAAAACCTATGGGGCAACAATCAATAACACAATAAAGATGATAAATGAATATCAGAAAGGGATATTACTTAAAGACGTTGATAAAGTTTTCTGTATTGGTATTATTGACTATATGAGAAACAAATATCGGATGAGTAACGGGAAACCCTTGTCAGCCGTAACCATAGCCAACAATACACGTGCGTTAAGTTGTGCCTTGAATAAAGCTGTAAGGGATGGGGTTATTAACCAAAATCCTTTGCATACTTTGTCAGCGAGCGAGAAACCACAAATACCACAAAGCAAAAGGGAATTTTTATCTATTGAAGAAGTGAAAGCATTGATTTCAACCGATTGTGATTTGCCAATAGTGAAACAGGCTTTTTTGTTTTCTTGTTTTTGCGGTTTGAGGGTGTCGGATGTTGAGGCTTTGACGTGGGGGATGATTTCAAAGGACAACGGGAATTATGTGTGCAATATCGTTATGAAGAAAACAAAGGAACAATTGTATTTGCCATTATCCAAAGAGGCGTTAAAATGGTTGCCAAACCGAGGGGAAGCCAAAGACCAAGATAAAGTATTCCCGTTGCCGTCCGATAGTTGCGTTTATAAGTATCTGCAACAATGGGTAAGGGCGGCAGGGATTACAAAACACGTTTCATTTCACGTTTCAAGACATACATTTGCAACAATGATGATTTCTTTGGGGTCGGACTTATATACGGTTAGCAAGTTGTTGGGGCATACCAACATTAAAGTAACGGAAGTATATGCAAAGTTGGTGAACGCCAAAAAGTTTGAGGCGGTAAACCTTGTAAATGACGTGTTCTAAATAATATGGATGTGTTTGCAGATAATATAAAATGCCCACAATGCGGGGTTGAATGGAAATTCCGCCCCGGCTTACATGGAAAGCGATGTTATTACTACTGCAATAGATGTGGCAAGGAAAAGGCGGTGGTTTTAGACTTTGCGCCCGGTGTTGTCGTTGATTTGGCGGCAGACTATGGAGCGTGTATTTGTGGCGGTGTATTCACGCAAAATATTGAGCATCCAATTTGCCCCAATTGCAATTGTTGTATTAAGTAAAGCAAAGGTTATTATGAAAAATGGAGCATATAACGCCTTGATAGAGATAGAACAGACACTAAAAGAAGCAGATACATTTGTAAAAAAGGGGCTTGCATTACCCCCGGCTATGATTTCTCAAATAAATAAACTTGAAGATTTAGGCAGGAATATAGAAGCCTATGCAAGAGCAACAGGCGATAAAAAGATAATAGAAGAAATTGGCAAGATTTCACGTTTTGAACTGCATGCTATATTCTCATGGTATGATATGCCACAAGATACAAGAATGAGCGTGGCACGGTGCATAAGGTCGCTTTATAACGTTGCACGGATGAACGATAAAAATAGCCAAACAATGCAGGATGTAGAGAATAAACAAAAGCCACCACATTATAGCAAAGATGAAGAAGAAAAGGCAATAAGACAATTTAATAGCCTTGTAGATGGTGGTTATTTCCCCTCTGAAACGCTTTTGGATGATTGGTTATACATTTACGGAGTTCAAGGGAAATCCCCTAATAAAAAGCCTTTGGAATGGCAAAAGACACAAATTGAATTGGGGTATCTTGTACGTTGCATATGGCAAAATTCAGATACACGGCAATGGGCTATTTGTGAGCAAGTTTTTACAATCAAAGGTAAAAAGCCAAATATAAAAACCATAAAAAGCGATTTATCAAAAATTGATAATGACGATAAGAATAGACCCAAAACATTTGATAAGTTAGATGATATATTAAAAGGCTGAAATACAAGGGTGACAGTTGGGGCAACGGTTGGTTACTGTTGCCCTTTTTTATTGTCTTTCTTGCCGATTTTTGCATCATGTTTAACGGACGGCGGGGCGAGTGTACATAGTTCCGATGTCACAAAGCAAAAATGACATGGAAGAAAAAATAAATCAGATTTTAGCCTATTCCTTGTTGGCGGCAAAAAACGTGCTGACATTGGAAGATGTAGCCCTATTGACAGGGTTAAGCAAATCATATCTTTACAAACTGACTTGTGCCAAGCAGATACCCTATTATCGTCCTAACGGAAAACAAATCTACTTTGACCGGGGCGAGGTTGAAGCGTGGATGAAACAAAACCGGGTAAACACACACCAAGAAGCGGAACAACAAGCGGCAATGTATGTTGCAGGGCATAAGAAAGGGGGTGCATTATGATTACCCCAAAAATACGCTATTATGCAAAAATGGAAGATTGCACAGGTAGTGGAAAAATCCCTAAATACGTGATAACGGCACAAGCCGGATATTACCCGCCTATGGATGAGATTATAGGCAGGGATGGCAAAGTGTCTATGTATTTGCAGGTAAGCAAAGACAGCGGCAGCAAGAAAGACAATGCCCCGGCGATGAAACTGCAAGCTAAAGACAGTTTGAATTTTACGGGATTGAAAGATTACTTTGTGGATGGGCGGTTGAGCGGCTTTGCCTATGGTTATCCGTTGGCGGCTGAAACATACGGCGGCAAGAAGAAACGCAACCCGTTTTGTAAGTACAAAGATGATGGCTTTCTGTTTGTCATACACCAAGACCAAGCAGCAACAACCGAGGCACAAAAGATTAAACCCGCTTTTATTGAGTTGATTGTATTGGAGGGCGCAAAAGTGTTGATTTCTGCATACTGCAAGCAACTTGTAATGGGAGGGTTTAATGAAGTCCTAAAGGTTTTAAGGGAACAAGCCCAAACGGGAAATGTCTTATAATAAGTTGTAGTTTGTGGGCAAAATTTGGTAACAATGTATGATAAAATCAAGTTGTGGGCAGCACGGACAAGGGCAACCCCGGATGTCAGCCGCTTTTTGGATAAGGCAAAAGAGCAAATCGACCATGAAACGGGCGAGGTTTGTACCTTTGGCAGCTTGAACGGCTTGAAAGTATCTATCTACATGGGCGGTATTTCCATAATAGGAAGTTTGGCAAAATTTCTTTATCCAAACAACATTTACCCGTTGGATATGAATAGCACAGCCCAAGCGATAGAAAAGCTATCAGACAACCTACATTTGCCGATAACCGATGCAAAGGTTACGGGGTTGGAGTTTGGACGGGCTTTTGTGATGGCGCACCCGGTAGAAAGTTACCTTTCAAAGTTGGGCGATATGCCGAGGCTGTTAAGGTATCATTTTGACGTGGGAACACTTTACTACAAGCCGAGAGGCAAGCAACAACCCAAAGTGTTTGCTTTCTATGACAAGAAAGCCGATGCGGCGGCAAAGGGCATGGTTTTACCCGTTGGCTTTGAAGATGCCAACTTGCTAAAGTATGAAATGAGATTTAACGGGCGTTTGCCTCAACAAATGGGCGTTCCCGATGTCAAAGCCTCAACCCTATCAGAAAGCGGGTTTTATCGGCAAATGATAAAGCGATACCAAGAAAATTATTTTGCAATATCAAAGTTGAACCAAGTAAAAACGGACGTTATGAGTGAAATTAAGACCGTTTCAGATGCTTTTGATGTGTTGGTGGCACGTCTTATCAATGGGAGCGACCAAACGCAAATAACGGCATTTGTGGAAGAATTGAAAGAGGCTAAAGTTTTTGAGGACAGGAAAAATTACACACGGCTAAAAAGGAAAATACAGGAAGTAGCGACCAAAGCCGGGGTAACAACGTCTGATGAACTGATAAAGGAGTTAGACGATGAAATAAAGAATGTTGGGGCATACATTTAGTGATGTCCTTATAATAAGATGTTTTTGTTACCAAAAAATGGTAACGCAATAGTAGAACCATAAATTTTTGAAGTTATGACACAAGAAGAAAAACAGATTAGAATTTCAGAGATTGACGATGAAATTAAGATGCTTGATGCCGAGTTTTTGAAATGGCAGGAAAGCCGGGACAAAGTAGCCGGGAATAATGCCGAGGTGTTCCAGCAAGTGGGGGCAAATATGCTAAAGGAAATCGAGTATCAGAACAAGCGGCGATGCCTTGAAGATGAGCGGCGGGGATTGTCAGAAGTCAGTAACGCCGTAAATGCTTATCTTGAAAGTATCAAGAAACCGGGACAGCTTGAACAATCCAAATTGGATGTTCAACAAGGTAAGGCGCAAATCGACAACTCATTAAATCCATTAGGGGGCAAGGCTGTATGAAACCGATAAAGATTGAGAATGAGAGCGGCAAAGAAGTAAGTTTGCAGACGGTGCAACCACAAATCATTGATGAAAGGGGGGCGCACCAAGCAGAAAAGGAAATTTGCCTACTTATTGGGGATAAGCCGATATTTCTAACAGCTGAACAAGCCCAAAAAGCAGCGGAACACATGGAACGACTTGCAAAAGGTATCAGATGAAGAAATAAGACTTAATCAGCCGGGGCGGTGTTTTGACATTGCCCCGGTTTTCTTTGAAAATCGGACAAATCGGATATTTTCAGCCATAAAAAGGGTATTTATGCAAATGCAGACCAAAAGCAATGCAATTGCATATCGTTTGCATGATGTTGTGTGTTACTATAAAACACCCAATATAAAGGAAGCCAATAATTTACATAAAACTTTTTGGAGATATAACCCCAATATGTTACCTTTGTAATCCCTAAACACAATAGCAGCCGCCACAAGCGGTTGAAAGAAAGTATTTTGCCCTTTGTACGGTGGTGGAAACGGAAACGCCCACACGGTAACTATTGTGACCGAGGACACCTAAACAAAGGGCTTTTTTATTCCTAAATACAATAGATATGAATTACAAAGTAAGTGAACAAACGGCGGAACTGATTAAAGCCTATGACATGACAAACGGCATTTACCAATGTGTTTATGGTGCAATGTGCAAGATTTATGAAGAAGATAAGGCGTTGGCGATAATCGAGGAACATTTTACGCCGGGACTTAAAGCCCTTGAAGATGCAATTTTCAAACTTGTTGCCATTTCCATGAAAGAAAGGCGAGGCGATATAAGCAGCGATGAAGTGTAAAAGGTGACAAATGTAATATTTTTGAGCCTAAAAAGGGAAAAGTACAAATGCAATGCAATTGCATAAAAACCTTTGCAATTGCATTGTTTTTGCTATCTGAAAACTCTAATTTATGAATAAATAGTAAGACACATGGACAAAGAAAATATAAAGTATTTGAGGTTTTACAAGAACAAAAAAACAGATACCGTTTATTGGGTTGATAGCCCGGAACGTATCGGGGAACACCTTTTTACGTTTGACAAAAGGAAGATATATAATTTGTTTGCTGACTATCCACACAGAATGACAAAAGAAGAAATAGCCATATTTGACAAAGAAAACCCCTTTTGGGCGGATTTCTTCAAAGATAGAAGAAAATGATTTGCTGTTTTTAGGGCTTTCTGTATATTTGTGATTGAAAAGCCCACTAAAGCCCCTAAAAAGGTCGTTTTGTTACTCATTTGTTACCCACTTTCAAAACAAAGTGGGCTTTTTATTTGTGTATCAATAAGTTATTGCATATCTCAAAAGAAACATAACGCTTCTTCTTTTTTCTAATATGTCTTGGAAAGAGTTGCCTCTAACCAAATACAAAGATAGCGAATTTCCTTGATACACAATCTTATTTAGATAAAAATCAATGATTTGATACTTAATTTATTATCTGTTTGTACCCATATTGGCTCATGATAGACTTAATATGTTGATTTTCACAAATACTCAATAATTCCCCGACATTTCCTGTATTGTCTGAGCCTCTATCATACTAACCGAAGCCAAAGTAGGGGGTGTCCATTTCGGCCCCCCCTCATAAAAAATAGAATCATAAGTTAAACAGTTGAGTTAAAGATGCAGAGAGGGGGTTACCAAAATGGCAACCCCCTCTCTAAAAGACTAATCCATCGGTTGAAATATGAATTTGAGAATGTATAGAGGGGGTTGTTAAAATGACGACCCCCTCTCGATATAAGCACTTTAGCTCTTACTTGCAGTAATTCTTTATTTCCAAACCCTGAACATCCTATCTCCAATGTTCTGCGACACATATTGCATGGGCAGCTTCGCATAGATTTCAGTTGTTTTTATGGAGCTATGCCCCATCATGATTTGCAGAACCTCTTTGGAAATGCCTTGCCCAAGGGCTACCGTACAGGCGAATGTATGCCTTGCAACGTGGGAAATCATTGACGAAGCAAGTGGGTACAGAATGGTGAGTTAAAAACGCAAGCGGTTAATAATGAGCGGATTTT
>CALUMU010000017.1 GCA_944321825.1 Candidatus Amulumruptor caecigallinarius | reverse complement strand
TGGGCGCTGAGGGATTCGAACCCCCGACCCTCTGCTTGTAAGGCAGACGCTCTGAACCAGCTGAGCTAAGCGCCCGTTTCTTTGGTAAAGCGATGCAAAGGTACGACTATTTTTAACAAATCCAAAATCTTTGCGCGTTTTTTTGCTTCACCAATGATTATTTTGCGTCAAAGACGATTTTAACATCAATCAGTCCGAAAGTACACACCTTATCTTACCCACGGGCAACTGCCCCTCGACCTGCAGCGGAAGCCGCCGGCTATCGGCTGTAATCCAGGCATATATCGAAGCCGAGGATTCCTTTCCGTCGCGTGTAAATGTGAACCCGACATAATATGCAAGATGTTCTTTATCATTGACCGTCACTTTCTGGGTGCCTTTATAAGTGATAGTCAACACTTCCGTCTTTTTGCCCGAAAAACAGTTGAGCTTCACCGACGAACCGATTCTCATGCGCGGAAAATCTATGGCACGCACATAGAAAAACATACTGAGCAAATCGACCGACGGCCCCGTAGCCGTAAGCGTCTGGCTATCCTCGCTCCATTCGCCATGCTTGTTGCGGTATTGCCGCGTTGTCTTGCCGGTAAACTGGTCGCCTACATGGCTGAACGCGACCCGGTCATGCTTATACGTACCGTTTTCATGAGCGATATAGACATAATTTTGAGGAAGCATCGTAGCCGGCGACATCGTAGTGTAGAGTGTATCTCTCAGTTTATAAAGTCTATCGGCCCACTTGGCCGACCGTGCCGTCAAGACTGCTTCGTATGCCGAGGGCGAGGTTTCAAGCCGCAACGTAGCATAGCCTGCCACTTTGGAGATAAATCCCCACTTGTACATCACCTTATAATTAAGTGTCTCATCCTGAAAGACAGTAGCCGCCGATCCGCTGACAGCAGCAACAACCACCGCCAACGCAATCAATAATGTCGATACCTTTCGCTTCATAATGGCTGTAATCTAAAAGCTGTTTTTATAGATGCTCTTAATAACCATGATGGTTAATGGCTGCATCAAGCACCGCCGCATGGTCAGAAGATGGGTCCGAATCAAGATTGTCAAGTGGCAGCATGGCTCTCTGTGCCTGTTCTATCCTCTTATTTCGCCAACATTTGCGGCATACCGCCATATAACGCTCGTCGCCGCCAATCTCCACTTTGGGACCCTCCTCTACAAAGTCTCCGTTAGCATCAAACCGAGCATTTATAATGGTTTTACGGCCGCAGTTACATGTGCTTTTTATCTCCTCGATAGAATCCGCTATTTCAAACAGCCTCCGCGAGCCTTCAAACAGGTGGCTCTGGAAGTCGGTGCGCAGGCCGTAGCACATGACATTGACACCGTAATCGTCAACAATGCGTGCCAGCTGGTCAATCTGATAGGCCACAAGGAACTGCGCCTCATCTATCAGTATCCATTCTATGATACGTCCGCGTTCACGGAAAACACCACGCAGCATATCGTATAGATTGGTCTCCGGGTAAATCCACATGCACTCACGCTCTATGCCTATCCTTGAGCGGATGACATTACGCTCGTCACGCGTATCGATGACGGGCTTGAGACAGAGGTGGTCCATGCCTCGCTCCTCAAAGTTATATGCCGTGGTCAGCAACATGGCGGTCTTTGCCGACCCCATGGTGCCGTATTTAAAATAAAGCTTTCCGTTTCGCATGGTCGTAAGGTGGATATGATGGATTTAAGAAGTCAGTCTGCACTATGGACGCATCAGTCGCCCATGGTACGCAACAGTTCGTCATTGTCCGAGGTGCGTTCCATACGGTCTCTGATAAATTCCATAGACTCGATGCTGTTACGGTCGCTCAGGAAACGGCGCAGAATCCACATGCGGTTAAGCGTTTCGGTGCGCAGCAACAGGTCGTCACGACGCGTGCTCGATGCCATGATGTCAACAGCCGGGAATATACGCTTGTTGCTGAGTTTGCGGTCAAGCTGAAGCTCCATATTGCCTGTCCCCTTGAACTCCTCGAAGATGACTTCGTCCATCTTCGAGCTGGTCTCGGTAAGAGCGGTAGCGATAATGGTCAGTGAACCTCCATTTTCTATATTTCGGGCGGCACCGAAAAAACGCTTAGGCTTCTGGAGGGCATTGGCATCAACACCGCCTGACAAAATCTTACCTGATGCCGGTGCGCAGGTATTATAAGCGCGAGCCAGACGTGTTATCGAATCGAGCAGGATGACCACATCGTGTCCGCACTCCACCATGCGCTTGGCCTTGTCAAGCACGATACCCGCAATACGGACATGATGGTCGGCAGGCTCGTCGAAAGTCGACGCGATGACTTCGGCATTGACGCTGCGACGCATGTCGGTGACCTCCTCGGGGCGCTCGTCAATAAGCAGAATCATTATATAGGTCTCAGGATGGTTTTCGGCGATGGCATTCGCGATGTCCTTAAGGAGGATGGTCTTACCCGTCTTTGGAGGTGCAACAATCAAGCCTCGCTGTCCCTTGCCGATAGGTGCAAACATATCCACAACGCGGGTGGAGATATTGCTCGACCGACCTGATGTCAAATCGAATTTCTCATTGGGGAACAGCGGTGTCAGATGTTCGAAGTTGACCCTGTCGCGTATAAATTCCGGGGTACGGCCATTGATTCGCTTCACCCCTGTCATAGGGAAATACTTCTCACCCTCTTTCGGAGGGCGGATAGCCGCTTCCACCACATCGCCGCTTTTAAGCGCATACTGCTTGAGCTGCTGCTGGGTGACAAGGATGTCATCGGGCGAGGGCATGTAATTATAATCGCTTGATCTGAGGAAACCATGCCCTTCAGGAACAATCTCAAGCACTCCTGTAGCTTCAATCAAGTCAGCAAAGTCATACGGGGTGTCCTTGACCTGCTGCATACGGTTGTTTTTGTTCTTCTTTCCTTTGCCTTGAGGCTGGTTGGGAATTTTCTGGCCAGGCTCTGCGATTACCACCGGTGCCATTTTGACATTCTGGGGCTGGCTCTGCTCCTTATTATTGTTAATGCGTTCACGCTGCTGGCGAGGCATGAAACTGCGGCCGGAAACAGCCGGGAAGAAGCTTACGAGAGAGCTGGCGGCATCGTTGTTTTGCTCGCCATTGCCACTCTGACGGGGGGTGAACACTTTAGGAGCCACCGGTTGAAGCTGCCCTGCAGCATCGTTATCCACCGCAGCACCCTGCTGAGAAAGATTGCGGCGAGGAGTGAACACCATTTTGGGTTGCGCTTCGACGGGACGGTCTGAGACAAATGAATCCTCAACCATTGGCAGTATCTCCCTGTCATTCAATCCATCGCTGACTGCCTGCTGGGCATCAGCTGTCTGCTGCGCTGCCGCAGCCTGCAACTCCGCAGCCTGCTCTGCTGCAAGCCTGGCCGCTTCTGCTGCCTCCGCCGCCTTCTGGGCATTTGACTTACGTCCGCGCTTACGCGGCATAGCCACTGTCGGAGCTGCCGTCTCATCAACCGGCTGAGGAATCTGCTCTGTCACAAGCGGCTGCGCAATATCCAGACCACTGTCATCGACCTGCTGCACAGTTGCCGACTTGGGTTTACGTCCACGCTTGCGAGGAGCATCTGTGGCCGACGCATTGTCGGCCGCATTATTATTTTGCTTCGACTCCCGATCCCGAGATTGTCTTTGACTACGCTCGGTGGCAGAAGTTGCATGATTTATAGCCTGTTGGTCAAGGATTCCATAGATGACATCATCCTTGTTGGTGAGGTCAACTTTTTTCATTCCCATGGTTTCAGCGACTTTGATGAGTTCATCATCCGACATCGCATTAAGATCAGCAATATTATACATATAAAAATTAAGGATGGATTCTTAGAAGCTGTTAGATGCGTGCCTTCCACTCAGCCACAATACGGCTGAAACTCCTGATGCACAGAAACTTGATGGAATACAGCGAGGATTATCCGAATCTATAAAATAAATGGAATTGGGAGGATGGGAAATATGCCGATACCCTATCCGAAACCGGATATCAGACAGATTGCCATAAGCCTTGTCAAGATGGCAGGTCGCATCTGCGGCAATCTCCACAAAATACAAATTTTCAATCACACAATCATGGCTTGCAACCACGAGAGAAAGGCTGCAAATATACAAACCACAATTTAAAAGGGGATGATTTCGGGGAGATGTGGAGTATAGCGGACTCGAACCGCTCACCTCGACACTGCCAGTGTCGCGCTCTAGCCAGATGAGCTAATACCCCATACAGTCTCAAAACCGTCAACAGACTACCTGTCCGTTTTGGACACTGCAAATATAGTGATTTTGTGCAATTACCGCCAAATATTTTGATGTTTTTTTGAAATATCACCATCAACGCGCACATCGAGGGGCCTGGCGTGTCAGAATTTACGGCTTTTGGGGGTTATCCTCAAACATCTCGACTCGGTAATAATGACATCGACACCCACATCATGCGGCTCTACCTCGATCTCATCGACCACCTGAAAGTCATATCCGACACCTACTTTTACGGCTTTGGCATCAGAGAGGAGACGGTCATAGAAGCCCTTTCCCCTCCCTACGCGGTGGCCTCTCACATCGTAAGCGACCCCGGGGACGATTATCATCTCCATGGACGCGAGAGGGACAGTTTCGCCGCCCGTCGGTTCCATAATATGATAAGCCCCCTCTTCAAGCGCATCCGGGTCAAACGGCAGGATGTCAAGGTTCACACCATTGACACGCGGCAGATAAAACCTCTTGGAGCGGCACCATTTTTTCAGCAATCCATGCGTATCGAGTTCGTCAGCCAACGAATGATACATCAGTATATGATCAGACATCATGAAAGCGGCCGTGTTCTCAAGCATAGACCAGACGCTTTCGGCAGCTTCCTGCTTTTCACGGACCGTAAGCAGAGCCTTGGTGGCCCTTATCTTATTGCGTACAGATTGTTTGTCCATGGGTTTACCTTATAGAACCGATTTAAACTTATTTCGGTAGGTTTTGACTGCAAATCCTTTATAGGAAATTCGGCAGCACCACTACGCATCTCCCGCAATGCCCTCACCACAGTGGGGTCGGTAATATTGCTGACTTTGTAGAAAGCCGGAGTGCCGTAGACATCGCGGGCTATCAGAGCTTTCAAATCATTAACAATCAAAGACCTTGAAATGTTTATATAATACCACCTCGGTGTCACTCCGTTGGACTTGGCATAATCGACAAACTCTACAAGCAGCTCATCGTCCGAAGGAAGCACCTTCAGCATGGCTGAGACCGAACCGGCATTCTTCAACTCCGCCCGATGGCGGTCGGTGAAGTCAAATGAGAACTTCTGAAGCAGCCCCTTGTTGAGCACGTTGAGGTAATACGACGTTATTTCAGCCGTGTCGTTAGGCACAAAGATGTCAGGCATGATGCCGCCTCCGCCATATACTACGCGGCCGGCATCGGTCTTGAATATCAGACTCTCATCATGCTTGATGCTGTCGCCGTTAAACACCTCACCAGAGTTATAACGGTCAAGTATCTCCCGTGCATAGTCCTGATTTTCGCCATGGGCATACGTTTTCTGGATGCATCTGCCGGATGGAGTATAATAACGCGCTATGGTAAGCCTGACCGCACTGCCGTCAGGAAGCGACATCTGCCGCTGCACGAGTCCCTTGCCAAACGAGCGGCGGCCTACCACAAGCCCACGATCATGATCCTGGATGGCTCCGGCAAATATCTCGCTCGCGCTCGCCGAAAACTCGTCAAGCAACACCGTGAGCTGCGCATCCTGGAACGTCCCGCTGCCGTCACTGACGGCAGCCGACTCCGCAGAGGAGTCACGTCCGTGGGTGGCAACTATCAGCCTGCCGGCTGGGAGAAACTCGTTGGCCATGAGTACAGCCATCTCCATGAATCCTCCGCCATTGCCGCGCAAGTCCACAACATACCTTTTGGCTCCTGCATTACGCAGCTTCACCATTTCTGTATAAAACTCGTCGTAGGTAGTACGTCCAAACTTATTGACACGTATATATCCAGTGACATCGTCAATCAGATATGCAGCATCTATCGAAGTCACAGGTATCGGCCCCCGGGTCACTTCAAACGGCAGAAGTTCCGGTGATGTTGACCTCCTGATGCCGAGCCTGACCTTAGTGCCGGACTCGCCGCGCAGCCACGACATGACTTTTTCGTTTGACCATTTCTTGCCGGCTACTACCGAATCGTTGATAGTCACGATACGGTCACCTGCCAGCAGCCCTACTTTTTCCGATGGTCCGCCCGAGAGCACTTCAAGGACATTGATGGAATCATTGAGCATATTGAATGTTATCCCTATCCCGCTGAACGAGCCCTCCAGCTCGCTGTTGACGGCCTCCAAATCCTCCGCCTTTATATATACCGAATGGGGGTCCAAGCCTGACAGCAACTGCGGGTACATCGTCTCCATCAGAGAATCAGTGTCGACCTCATCCACATACTCATGCCCTATAATATTAAGCAATGTCGACAGTTTTTGGTTTCCGCCGACCGACCGGCCCGGTACGAACAACCCGTTTGCGACTAACATGCCGCAAGCAAAAGCCAATGCCACAACCAACGGAATCCATACTGCCGGATTCTTCAATCTCTTATTCATTTTAACAATCACTTAAGTGAGCTTTCACTTTAACCTAAAATTATATTTCTTTAGTGAGCGTTATTTTTGTATAATTTAAAATGAATACTCACTTATAAATCTGCAATATGCACTATCTCTATGCCTACCTGGCGCATGAGGTCGAGACCGTCGGTAATACGGTAAAGGTCATGGAAGACTACCCTCTTGACACCAGCCTGGATGATCAGCTTGCTACACTCCATACACGGCGATGCCGTGACATACAGGGTCGAATCCTGAGAGGAATTATTGCTACGGGCCACCTTTGTGATGGCATTTGCCTCGGCATGAAGCACATATGGCTTTGTCAAGCCGTCCTCATCCTCACATACATTCTCCATACCCGACGGCGTACCGTTATAGCCATCAGAAATAATCATGTCGTCCTTGACCAGAATGGCACCGACCTGCCGACGCACACAATATGAATTTTCAGCCCATATCGTAGCCATGCGGAGATACCGCCGGTCCAGAAGTTCTTGCTTAGAAGCCTCCATCAGTGACATATGTAAGTCTTATAAATTAAACGCTATATGTAAGTCTTAAAAGTGCATCCGATAAACATTGCTATTTATGGCTCATATCGTGTTTCATTCGGTCGTATAACACGTTATACTCCTTCATTCAAGCCCAATATGACCTCAAAAATAACCGCGACTTATACGTGCATTACTTTTTGCGACTTACTTATTAACGTCATATACAACAATTTTCTTCTTTTAAAGATGTGCAAATTTACACTTTTTTGCGTTTACTTGTATAATTAAGGCATCAAGTAGACCAATTTATTCTTGTATTTATCTCACGGCATACCCGTCGTCATCGTAATCCACAGCCAAATCGCCGTTTTGTTACATTTCCGTAACATGCGAGATACATGTTTGTTACATTTTAAACTACTGATAATGTGATATTTACGCATAATTTCACTCAATTTTAAAAACATTTTATTAATAAGCCGTACATAATTTCCCCATCTTGGCACTTAGTGCTATATTTGTGTATATCCAACTTCGAACACTGCCTGAGATGTCATAAAATCCCACTAAAAATTCAACTCTTTACATCAAGGCTATTCTTATTGAGATTCATTCTTAATTACTTAATTACTTTAAACAGCTATACCACTATGAGTACACCCAAATTCGAGCACCAGCTTGTTGAGCTTCAAGGCAACTTGCTCAACTTCGCCTATATCCTCACTTCTAACCGCGACGACGCATACGACTTGCTTCAGGACACCACTCTGAAAGCCCTTGACAACGAAAGCAAATATGTCGACAACACCAATTTCAAGGGATGGGTTTTCACAATAATGCGCAATATCTTCATCAACAAATACCGCAGGATGATGCGGTCGGAGACCATTATCGACAAGACCGAAAACCTTTATCAGCTTGACATGGCCCAAGATTCAGGATTAGAATCTCCCGAAGGCTCATATGCAGTAGGCGAAATAACTGCAGCAATCAATTCGTTCGGCGACGAATACCGTGTGCCGTTTTCGATGCATGTGTCCGGCTACAAATACAGCGAGATTGCCGAAAAAATGAACCTGCCGCTCGGAACGGTAAAAAGCCGCATATATTTCGCCCGCCAAAGGCTACAGGCACGACTTAAGGACTACAAAACCCGTTGAAGCTCGCATTACCGCATATTTTCATCTTCTTTCACAATCATCACCCTCATAGCGCATTTAAAAAGGTAGCTGCTAAAGACCTGTTTCAATCATAACATCAGACGACAAGCCGAGTGCAAACATCATGGAATCCGCCAAGACGGATTCCATGACGTTTCATATTCATTCAGAAATCCGCCTTTTGTAACCTTAATAAAAAACGGTGTCATCGCCTTTAGGGTAGGCAGATGACACCGGTTTTCCACTATTAACTGAAATGTTTATGAAACTGAAATGATTATGAAACCCTAACTAAATTCCAAATAGACCATAAGCCTTGGAGCGGTGCCGACAAGCACCGCCACTCGTCATATCGCTGCATCATCAAGGGTGATGCCAGCCGAAACCGATGTGCCGAGCATACGGCGCGCACCGATATAATGGCGGCTGTAGTAAGCATTGTCAGGGAACGACTGGTAGGTCACGCCCTTACGGGTGGAAGCATGGATAAATTCGCAAGTGCCATTGGCTTTATCTACCGACACCACCATGCCTACATGCCCCACGTTGCGCCGTCCGCTGCTACGCGAACTGAAAAAGAGCAGGTCGCCAGGCTGGAGTTCATCAAGCTCCACACGTTTGCCCTGAGTGTACTGGCTGCGGGATGTGCGTTCAAGATTCATACCGAACTTGCGATATATCCATCCCATAAAGCCTGAACAGTCAAAAGCATTAGGCCCAGTAGCTCCAAAACGATAACGAGTGCCGAGGAATTTAGCAGCGTAGTCTACCATCTTTCCTGCAAGGACATTACCCACAAACTGCGAGGGATCGATCAGCGGCTTAAGCGTAAACGGAGAAAAATCACGCGCAGAGTCCATCGCTTTTTCCAAGAATGTCATCTGTTCTTCTTCATCCACCTGCTGATCGGTGACAGGAGTCACCTGATGCTTTAGCGGGAGATGAGGTTTCTTGGCATCAGCTGTGCTTGCACAGAAAGCCGCACATGCTGCAATTACAAAAGCGATTATTCGGATGGAATTCATAAGCGTAATGTTTTCAGCTACTTGACTGGGTCAAGCGCATTGCAAATTTACGCATATCTACCACGGCAGACAAGGCAGAACAAGCCCAAAAGTTAATTTAAGCAAAATTTAGCACCGTAACACATTTTTATACCTAATGCCACATTTATTAACATACCATACAATTAATAATCACCCCCGTTACCCATACTGAACCGTTATATACAGCAATAAGCTACCAAACAACACCTTATACACACCATTACAAAGCTGCACATATCACATATAGCATGTGCAATACTCACACAAAATTGGGATTCAAGTATATTTTGCAGAAAAAGCAATGTTAAAATATCATCCAAACAAATACATTACTTAACATTTATTAGATATTGTTTTTGGTATTTTTTGGTTAATTATTTTAATACAAACGGCTTATACTCTGCAATGAGACGACAATCAACAAGTTATTGGAGCCAGATCGACTCTTAATATCAGTTGCCTCCACCGACTGCAACACTGTCATGTGGCGCAGCATCCACAGCCGTATCAACCGGCTTGGTCTTCGCTAACCTACGCCTCAGACGTTTAATCCAGCTGTCGAGATTATCAAAATCGAGTTTCCACACCACGCCTACACCCTGGGTTGTCAACGCATTGCGGGCTGAGAAAATCTGGTCATTGAACCGGTTATAAGCCTTCAGACGTATAGTGCCTGACCTGTTCAAAAGATATTCCACATCGAAATCACCTACAAAACTGGTAGGATTCAATGTCTTATCCCGGTACCCGAGGTTGCCGTTGATAAGCAGACGGTTATTAAGAAGATGGCTTGACAGAGCCAGATCTACCTCCATATCGCTGAAATCGCCGTTGTCGCTGCGCACAGACGGAGCAATGGTCCACTTGTCGCTGATTGTACCAAGAAGGCTCGACAAACGGCTCGACAACGTGGTCGATGCCAACGATGCAAATTCACTGCTTCCATGGTTGGTCCCCGAATTGGCATACTCGGGAGTATAGAAGCGGTTAAGGGCGAGGAGATATATCACCTGACGGCTAAGCATGTCATTGGTATTGACAATCGAACGCACCTTGCGGTCGATGTCGCTCGACAATGTGGGAAATTCAAGATCGAATGTCAGTTCCGGCTGGCGCATATCACCCGCTATCTTAAGCAACGCCCTGACAGGAACGCTCGTCCGGGCCAAATCCTTGTCGGTATTAAACGCGACATCGAGGTCGCTGAGATTAGCAGTCGTCTGATACGCCGCAGTGATATTAAGCTGTGCAGCATACGGGTTGCCATGGAAAGATATAGAGCTGCCCGGGTCTATGGTAAAATCTTTCACTATAATCTCTTGCAACGTGAAATTGTAAGTCCCCCTGTCAAGCGTATAAGTGCCGAAAAGCTGCATGTCATCGTTACGGCTCGCATAAGTCATACGCATGTTACCCGTACCCCACGCCCTTATACGGTCACCTGCTATAGGGTCCATAACCAACGTCACCTCAACATTGGGATTGGCATCAACGGATATGTTGATGTTGAAATCCGTCGGGCTTTCATCGTCAGAAATCCGGGACGCAAGCAGACGCTTGATACGTTCCACCGGGTTCAGACTGAGCGTGTCGGTCTGCTGTAGCTTGTCACGGTCGCGGAATTTGACAAACGTATATTCGCCGGCCTGTAGATTGTCACTAAGCACAAAGCCGAAAGTACTGTTTGGCGCAGTAGATGCCACAACATTAATATCCACTTGCCCGGGCTTGCCGATAATCGAAGCTCCGCCATCGACAAATACCTTGCCGTACCATGCTTGATCCCCGTTATCGGGTATATCATAACCGAGAAAGTCATGGGCATCGTAAAGATAAAACGAAAATACCGGATCATGGAAATAGCGGTGTGTCAGATGCCCCCGGAATTTGGCAGTATTGCCATAGGCATCATGCAGGGTCAGGTCATTTATATCTATGACCCCGGGGCGGAAATGCAGACTGTCGCTTGCCGTGTAAGTCGTATTGGTGAACGGAATAGTCAACTTCATACCCTCCACATAGGCATCCCCCTCGAGGTCGAGGTCGCTGAACGAACCAAACAGCCGTGCATTGCCGCTGACTATACCGTCGACTTTCGAGCAGAACGCCGACATGAACGGCTGCAAGAAACCGATGCCGGTGCGGTCGGCTGTAAACGCCAAATCGAGGCCGCCTCCATCTTTAACGGGCCATATGACACCGTCGACCGTGCTGCCGCCACCGTTAGCTCGGGTTATGTCGGCATCAAGCGTGATGCACTGCCGCTCGTGGTCCCATGAACTCTTGATGACAGCGTCACCGAATACACAATCATTATATGAGAGGTTTTTCACATCAAGATTATCTGTATGTGCCTGCGGAATACCCGATAAAAGATCCTTGGCCCTGACATCTCCAGTGGCCACACCTCCGAAATCCACATTATTGATGTTGAGGACATCAAACACATAGTCGAGATTGATATGCGATAGGCTTACATCGACTTCATCTTCCGGCTCGCGGCCTACCACTCCGTCGATGCTTACATACTGCACATCATTACCTATACGCCAGTCGGTTATGGTATAGCGGTCTTTCGCAATATCTATCCGAGTCGGATGTATAGTCCACACCGTATCATTCAAGGTCATTGAAGATTTATGGACATCGACCGACCCGGTTACATTGTTATCTTCATCACGCGAAGCCCTTGCCGTAAGATCCAATCGTCCGTTAAGAGCCTTTTTCGAATCCACAGCCCATGACATGGATGTATCCATCATGTCTGTCACCCCTTCGCCGTTAAGCGTAAGCGACAGCTGCCCGTTTTTCGTTGGCATGGATGTGGTGGCGTAAAGGTACGATTTCCCGGCATCACCATTCACAGCCACATTGACCACTGTATTCTCCACTATCTTTTTGCCCTGCAACAGATAAGGAGCATCGATATCCAAAGCAATAATGCCCCTGGACGATTTGACAAATCCAGCCACATTGACAGGATGTATCACACTGACAGGCAGATGTATGAGCTGTTCAAGGCTGCGTGTATCCTTAATAGTCAGATCAAGCGCAAACTCGTTGTTGAGTCCATGACTGTATTTCGGCTCGGAATCTTCCCGACATGATATCAACGACGGCCACAACCTGTGCAGACAATGGAGTATGTCGGTGCTGACAGTCGACAAGTCATACTCCCCTCTAACACTGGCATCGGCCACATTGCTTGTCAACGACATCCACATCGGCTTCGCGCTGTTGCGCATCTCCACATCTATGTCTCCAAGATTGACTGCCGCCAGTTCTCCGCCTATAGGAGTCAATACCAGGTCTTCTATGCCTGCTCGCGCATCCATAGCCGTTATATCAACAGTTTCGGTTGATGCCGAAAGATCAAACGATGCAGCATAGTCCTTCCATGGGCTATGCTGTGTAAACAGGCTGAGATGGATGTTATCAGCATCTACATATACATCCACATCAGAGAACTGCCTGAAATCGCGGCTGACTACAGCCGATGTCTTGGCAGTAAACATTGCCTCAGTATCACGGCTCGTAATTTCAGCTTCCAATTCGTTCCCATTATATGCGCCATTGAAGGCAACAGACTGCCAGATATGGTTGCGCCACTCCAAGCGGTCAATATCCGCTTGGAAATCAGCTTTTTGAAGCTTGCCTCTGTGCAACACGGCATTACAGTCCACACTGAACGAGCCGTTGCCTAACGATGCCCGCGCAGGAGCGACAGCCCCGACAGCAAGGTCGGGAGTCCGGACTGTAAGCACAAGCTCTCCCGACTGTGAAGCCAGCTTCCCACGCGCGGAGCCATCAATGGACAGCGAGCCAGGAGCGGCACTGAGATCACAGTGCAGTTCGGCACCATCAGGCGTATATCGTCCCTGCATATGAGCGTCTACGTACTCTATATGCGCAAGAATATCACGTAACTGCCGATTGACTGGGACCAACAGTTCAACGGTTTCTACTACAGTGGACGATTTGACATAGCATCTTAAGTCCGAAAGACCTATCGACATCTCTTCACGATTCATGCCAGGGGCTGAAACCTCGGCAAGCGCGGTGACATATTCCCCTTTATCACCGATGTCGAGACGCAATCTGTCGATGCTACACATGTCAAGCCGGCCGGAAACAGCAGCGTCCAGACCTATAGTCAACCTGCTTTTACCCAAAGCAGGCACAAAATACCGCATATCGGCCACTGCGACCGACGACCCTTTTGTTACCTCAACCTCAAACCGGGCATTCTTCAACTCCTCGCCGAGGTTTTTCACAGACTTAATCGGAATACTGACATCGGAAAAACGGAGATTGCTATCATCTAACCGCACCTCCAGCCCCTTTACTGACAAAGCACTGTCATTAAGCGCGAAATCCGTAGAAAGCGCGAAATCCGCACCACACCTCTCTCTGAAAGCCAGACGGCTCAGACCCACCTTGTAGTCATCTTTCGCTATACGGGGGATATTAATATCAGCCTGCAGATCCCTGACAGCCAGATGCGCAAAGTCCATGACCTCCACCGGTTTGTAGGGTGCATCCCATCGGTCGTATGTGACTGACGACTTGCGTATCAACACCGAATTGATACGCAGCTCTATCTGCTTTTTCTCTTTCTTGTCTTTAGGTTTCAGGGCATCGATTATAGGCTGGATATTGAGAGGCGACGAGGCGTCGCGCTGCCATATAGACCCATTGAGACCGATAAGCTCCACGTAATTGACGATAAGCGACTGCTCTATGAGGGAAGCATTGATATTCACAGAGCCGCCAAGACGGTCAATCATGGCTATCGGACCGTGTTCCATGGCCGAAGTGTCAGCAATGACAACCCTCGACAGCGTCACACGGTTAAACGGACTTATCTCAATCCGCCCGATTGTCACATTGACTTGCAGCAACTCGCTCAACTGCTTCTCGAGTACATCTGCGATGCTGCGTTCGACAAACGGCAACGACAATCCCACATACGACAATGCAGGCACTCCGAACACGAGAGCAATGATGCTCACGGCGATAGTACGGACTGTCTTATATGTCCATTTTATAGGCCTGCGGAAATTCACGTCGTCTTAAACTTTTTATGCGAAGTTACGTATTTTTACGTTACCCTCCCCTACCGTCGCTACAAAAAGCCACAACCACACTAATCAATGGGTCGCTTTCCACCAAGCAGTATGTACCCTGTCAGCCGCAAGATTATGGCTGCTCGGATCCGAAGTGGTAAGGCCAGAATATGTGCGTATGGGGAGCGCCCTGTTGAGCCGTGCAGCATAATATGTCGGAGTATTGACCCTATACGGTACGGTACGAGCCATCTGTTCATCAAACTCTGCGAGAAGCTGCGGATTATCCGCCCCTACCAAACGGCTCACATAATCGCCGTAATCATAAAACAGCGTGGGTGAATACCCGTCAAGCGCCTGCAAGGACGATGAAATCGAGGTGTCGAAATCATAGGCTGAGTTGATGCGCTTCATCACAGAGGCGAGACCGTCAAGCTGCGAACAGTCTGTCACCGAAAGAGTCCCGCACGGCATAATGGTGTAATTGGAGTAAAATGCGTAAAACTCGTCACAAGCAGCTTCATAATCAGGCTCGCCCATCAGATGACGGCCCATAGCCGCATAAGGCATCCCGTATGCCATCACCTCGCAAGTGGAAGCTATGATGTAATCAGCCACATCTTTAAGTTCGTAAGCCACCTCTACCGATGCCATGTAACAGTCATCAAACAGTATGAAATCCATCCTGATGCCGGCTTCGCTGATTGCTTGAGCCAATGTGGATATGTCGGTCTGATAAGCCTTGTCTTTTGCGCCGAAATAACGCGTAAGCAACGCTGTCTCCGGCCGCCATGCCATAGCCGCCTTATGTGTTGCAGCCATTTCATTGTCCGTCCCAGACGGAGTGACAGGAAGCCAGCTCATGCCGTGGCATCCTATCGTCATGGCGTAACGCACAGCCGGAGCGGCGGCTTTCACATCCGACAATATCGAAGATATGCCATCGGCCGTGGTAAGTGACGGAGATTCATAGCTCTTGATGTCGCGACGCTGACACTGTCCGTCGGCATACGTTATTTCAAACAACTTAGCCGCAGTGGCACTCGTCGAAATAAACACAACTACACGCTGATTATCTAATCCGCCCTGTGAAACGATACTCTCCTCCAGATCTGCAATGTTCTGATAAAAACAGCTTGTCAAATCCGTCGACCAAGGCAGATACATAAACAACGTGTGCTCCACTGCAGCCTCTGGGGTCGCTATGGGGGGCTCACCATCCCTATCCGACGAACAAGACGCAGCCAGCAATGCGATACACACAACTGATATCGCCACGTACACTCTGCACGCCTCCGCACACAGACTTCTTATTGACAATTTCATGCGGTTTGAGATTTCAGAACTTTAAGTTTGCGTTTGTTAGAAATCTTATTGCATCCATACCACATGTCTGGGTCAAGGTTGAAGTGCCTTGTCAAGAAAAGCTTTGAAATCTTCTTCGGACATGGCTCCGGTGGCAACGACTGACTGACGGGTAGATGGATGGGCCACTATGATGGTCGGCACCGAACGCACACCCCACATCTGAGCAAGCCCGGGTTCGGCATCGACATCCACTTTCACAAACTCGGCTTTGCCTGCATACTCCTTTGATACTTTGTCAAAGACAGGGGCAAACATCTTGCAAGGGCCACACCAAGTTGCCGAGAAATCATAGACGATGGGGAGAGCCGTTTTTGATTCATTATCTACAGTATCAGCAAGGGCTGCGGCTACTGAGTCGTTTGAGTCAGCCTGAGCTGGATCCATCGGTTTTTTTGTCTGGCACGAGCCGAAGGCAACCACAGCTAATGCAGCCATGAAAAACATATATCTCTTCATATTCTTATTTATATTTATATTTATATTTATATTTATATTTGTATGTATAATTAAATTTTTGATTATCAGCAACTAACAAAAATTTAGTTATATATTGAATCTTTCAAGTAACCTTGCAGGCCTGCATATCTTTGCTCGTCTTTTCGACTCTCTCCAAGTCGCTTAGCTCGCTTCATCGGCTTGCCGCTTTGGAGCACAGCGAAAAATAACCGCCTTCGCCCGACCTAAAAATCTTCTCGAAAAGCCTTCACAATTATATGCGAACTGATTTGTGCGAGTTACTTAATCAAACAAACACATTGACATAATGGTTTACAGGGCAGTGTTAACCATCTGATACCGATTGACATTAAAGCATATGGGGATGCGACACGGCCGGTATCGCATCCCCATATTTTATATACTTGAAATCGTATTATCGCTATCAAGCGTTGAGAGCAGCGTTGGTATTATGCACAGCTGCGGCGCTCTTTGCAAACAGAGCCTTCTCCTCGTCGTTGAGGTCAAACTCTACGATTTTCTCGATACCATTGCGGCCGAGGATGCAGGGTACACCTATGCAAAGGTCCTTTTCACCGTATTCGCCGTCAAGGAGAGCAGAGCAGCTGATGAGTTTCTTCTGGTCGTGGAGCACAGCAGCCACTACCTGAGCGGCAGCCGCACCCGGAGCATACCATGCCGATGTACCAAGGAGCTTTGTAAGTGTAGCACCGCCTACCATAGTGTCGGCAGCTACCTGCTGGAGCTTCTCAGCCTCCATGAGCGAAGACGCGGGGATGCCACGATATGCGGCATAACGTGTCAGAGGTATCATTGTGGTATCGCCGTGACCACCGATAACGATACCTTCGACTTCGGTAGCATTAGCACCGAGAGCCTGGCTGAGGAAATATTTGAAACGTGCACTGTCAAGAGCACCGCCCATACCGATGATACGGTTCTTGGGGAGACCTGAAGTCTTGTGGATAAGGTATGTCATGGTATCCATAGGGTTGGATACGCAGAGGATGATAGCATTGGGAGAATACTTGAGCACGCTTTCGGTCACTGACTTCACGATGCCGGCATTGACTCCGATAAGCTCCTCACGTGTCATGCCCGGCTTGCGGGGAATACCTGAAGTGATGACTACTACATCGCTGTCGGCGGTCTTTGAATAATCGTTGGTCACGCCGGTCAGACGTGTGTTGATATTGAGGATATTGGCAGTCTGCATGATATCCATGGCCTTTCCTTCAGAGAGACCCTCTTTGATATCTATGAGTACTACTTCATCGGCCACCGAGTTAGTAACCAAAACATTTGCACATGTGGCACCTACATTGCCGGCACCTACTACTGTTACCTTAGACATAGTTTTTTGTTATAAAATATTGGGTGATGATTTCTGAACGCAAATTTAACAAATTATTTTCTAAAGCAGTACCTTAAATTTTCATAATTACGAGTTATGCACTATATAAGTTGATATATCCACCATAAATAACTAATTTTGCACAGTTACATTTACGACACTACAGCACCTAAACTTATGTTACGTAATATATTAATGTTCGTGGCTTCGTGTGCGCTGACCGTAGGATGCTCGTCGGCCGGAAGCGATTCCGATGCCGAAGACTCATACGTCGAAGAATTCGACTGCACCGGGGTCATATCCACACAGGTATCTACTCCCGATTTGCGGCACTACGAACTCGCCGGGCCGGTAAAATCATGCCGGCGCACCACGTTCTACGATGTTGTGCGCGACAATGACAACAAGCTCGCCATCGACACCGCCGGACGAAACATCGTAGAGTCGACAGCCTACTTCTCTCCCGAAGGCGGATATATAGCCAAGGAGCACGAGCGGATACGCCGCGACCAAAACGGACGCATAGAGCATTGGGAAGACCGTGCGCCCAACTATCCGGCGATACATCCGGGCTACCTGAAAGACTCATACGATTTCGAACACATAGACGAAAACCACCACAAAGTCTCATCGGCTACGATGGTCAGCTATGTCATAACCGACGAATACGGACGCATCATCGGAGAGCAGATCCACTCCAACGACCCTAAATTCGACACCTCTGCCCACAACGTCTACCGCAAATATGACAAACGCGGCAACTGGACCGAACGGCTGACCATCTGGACCACCCATACTGCCGGCGACTCGCTGCCCACCACCCGGTACAGCATCGACCGCCGCCGCATAATCTATTATTGAGATACATCGAATCTTTTAATTTGAACCAGTTACTTAGCATATGGCAATGAATGTCAAGACCTTAAAAATAGGAGCCTTAGTCATAGGAGCCCTTCTGATAGTGGCGGTGATACTGGCCGTATTCAAAGTGCAGTCGCTCCGCAACGAAGTTTCGGAAGCCCGCACTCAAAATGAGCAGTTGCAGCTATCCAACGAACAGCTGAAACTCAGCAACGAGTACGCCGCCATCAACAACGAGTTCCAGATGTATGAAAACCAGGCCATCAAACTCGCCAACGACAGCCTGCTTGCCAAATATACCGCTGCAAAAAACAAGGTAGAGGATCTTATGAAGCAGATGAAGGACGAGCGCAACCTGTCACAGGCCAAAATCAAGCAGCTCCAGGATGAAATAGGCACTCTCAAAGGGCTGCTGCGCCACTACATCGCCCAGATTGATTCTCTAAACAAGGAAAACATGGGTCTGCGCGCCGAGAACGCCGAGGTCAAGGCACAGAACGAACAGCTTTCGACCCGCATCGCCACAGAAACCGAGAAAAACGCCGAACTCTCACAGCGTATGACTCTCGCCGAGAAACTCAACGTCACCGGCGTAAGCCTCTCCGCCCTGAAAAAGAACGGCAAAAACGAGAAAAACATCACCAAGGCCAAGCAGCTGATGGTGACGTTCACAATCCCTCAGAACAACTCCACACCCGTAGGCTCTAAGGTCATATATCTACGTATCGTCAGCCCCGAAGGGACTCTGCTCGGCGATGCCGGTACATTCGCGTTTGAAGGCGGTAACGTCCCCTGCTCGGCACGGAAAACAATCGAGTATTCAGGCGAAGAGATTCCGGGCATCCGCATCTACTGGGATGTCAACACAGCCCTCAATCCCGGCGATTACACAGTAGAGCTGTTTACCGACGGGTACCGCCTGTGTTCACGCCACTTCACCATGAAGAAATAACCGGCTACCATAATATAAGAAGCAAAAAAACGCCACCTGCGACCCCTGTATCATGGATTATATTACCGACATATTACGCGACTGCTTCAGCTCAGAGCTGACCCTGCCGGCGTGTATATGGCGCATGCTGCTGAGTATGCTGCTCGGATGCGCTGTAGGGGTTGAACGCAAACGCAAGGGACAGACAGCCGGCATACGCACATTCGCCCTTATCTCCATGGGAGCCACATTGGCCATGCTCGTATCAATCTACGTTCCCCAGGAACTCATGGGGAAAAACGATGGCGACCCGACTCGCATAGCCGCCCAAGTGGTGTCGGGCATAGGTTTTCTCGGCGCGGGTGCCATCATACAGATGAAAGGCTCCGTGCGAGGCCTGACCACCGCCGCCGGCATATGGATGGTGGCCATGATTGGGTTGGCAGTAGGTTGCGGGCTATACGCCATCTCAGTGATAGCGACACTGATGGTAATGTTCATCCTCATATTGCTCGAAAATATCGAACACCGCATGAGCATGGGCAGCTTCTCGCGCACCATACGCCTCAGCCTCCCATCCATCGTCACCGACATCGACCCTTACCGCGAAGTATTGCACCAGCACGGAGGCCAGTTGGTCAACCTGTTTGTGCAGTATGATTATGAGAAGCTGCAGACCAACCTCAACCTCATAATCCTTATCAATGAATCGGCCTCGTACACCAAGTTGCTCGACAGCCTCGGCAAGGTCTACCCTACCGACTCTATCGCTATAACAAGCCAGCCGGGATTTTAGAGCCTGGCTGCAATTTCACACAGATTATTCGGAAATATTTTGCCGCAAGCAAGAGAACACTCATAAACGATGCTATTGTTATCCGCAGTACAGTCAGCAGCAGAAAGCATAGACATAGACAGCCTCATCGGCGACCTCGCCTTTATCCTCATCCTTGGTGCCGTCACTACGATCGTATTCAAGCTACTGCGCCAGCCTGTAGTACTCGGCTATATCGTAGCCGGATTTCTCGCCAGCCCCAACTTCGAATATCTGCCTTCAGTTACCACCGAGAGCAACATAGAACTCTGGGCTCAGATAGGCATCGTAGTGCTGCTCTTCTCACTCGGGCTGGAATTCAGTTTCAAAAAGCTTGTCAACGCCGGAGGCTCGGCTGTGGTCACTGCCCTGATTATCGTCTGCGGAATGATGGGAGTCGGTTACTGCATAGGCAGGCTGATGCACTTCTCCTCTATCAACAGCCTCTTCTTAGGTGGAATGCTCTCTATGTCTTCGACCACTATCATCATCAAAGCGTTTACCGATTTGGGCATACGCCAACGCAAATTCGCGTCGTTGGTGTTAGCGGTGCTGATAGTCGAAGACCTGTTTGCCGTGTTGATGATGGTGCTATTGTCATCAATCGCAATACACAATTCAGTGGAAGGCTCCGAATTGTTTATGAGTGTCGGCAAACTGGTATTTTTCCTCGTGATGTGGTTTCTGGTGGGAGTCTATGTCATCCCTACACTTCTCAACAAATCCCGCAGGCATCTCAGTAATGAGATTCTGCTCATAGTATCTATGGGGCTGTGTTTCGGCATGGCTGTATTCTCCGTGGCTTGCGGCTTCTCTCTTGCCCTCGGAGCATTTGTAATCGGTTCGATATTGGCAAGCACAAGTTTTGCCGAACGTATCGAAAAGCTCACCACACCGGTCAAAGACCTTTTCGGCGCGGTATTCTTCATATCCGTAGGCATGATGGTCAACCCCGATGTCATAATGCAGTATTGGGGAGCGATACTGACACTATCGGTGGCTGTAATCGTCGGGATGATAATATTCGGCACATTCGGTATGCTCGTCACGGGGCAGAACCTCAAAGTGGCCATCGAATCAGGCTTTTCATTGACACAAATCGGAGAGTTTGCATTCATCATCGCCTCATTAGGCATGTCGCTCGGAGTGCTCAACACCGAGATATATCCCATAGTAGTGGCCGTCAGCGTCCTGACGACATTTACCACGCCTTATTTTATACGCATGTCCGATCCGGCATATAGATTTGCCGAACGGCATCTGCCGGCGCGTTTCAACTTCCTGCTCGACCGCTACTCCGTCCGTGCTACAGCCGGCAACGAGACCCGCGAGTTATGGGTATCGGTGCTTAAGCGCAGCCTTGGACGCATCATGCTCTACTCCATATTGCTTGTGGCCATCGTAACCGTCAGCCTTACATACCTCCTGCCTTGGCTCACTGGCATACTGCCGCATTGGGGTAAATTCACATGTGCCGTGGCCACGCTCGGAGTGATGTCGCCATTTGTCTATGCCCTGACCATGTCGTCAATGAAACGCTCTGAGATCGAAGAACTCAAAGGACAGCGCCCGCTCGCCAACGTGCCGTTCCTTGTCATACGCATCTTCCGCTTCGTCATCGCCCTCGGATTCATTATATACACACTTAGCCACATATACAATGCACTCGTCGGGTGGTCGTTCGGGCTGATTATCTTCATTGCCATTGTTTTCGTGTTCGGCCAAAGCGTCAGGACACGCGCCAAAACCATAGAATCCAAGTTTCTCAACAACCTCAACGAACGTGACCTGCGGCGCAGCGGCCGCAACAACAACGTGGTCAGCGACATCCACCTCGCCTATGTCAAAGCCGGTTACGACAGCCAGTTCATAGGGCTGAAGATTGCCGACAGCCACCTACGCGATACATACAGCACCAACATAATGAGCATACAACGGGGTTCCCACGTCATATATGTGCCGTCATCGTCTATCCGCATCTTCCCGGGCGACATACTCGGCATAGTGGGTACTGACGAGCAGCTTCAGACGGTGATTCCCCTGATCGAGGCAGGGATTGAAGACCAGGAGGAAAGCGACATGCACGCCGATGTGCGCCTGCTCAATGTAGACCTCAAGCCGGGTTCTCCCCTGATAGGCAAAAACGTCGTCACATCATGTCTCGGCAAGACATACTCTGCGCTGCTCGTCTCCGTGCAGCGTCAGGACAATTTCCTGCCACCGACACCGCAGACCGTATTCGCTCCGGGCGACATACTCTGGATGTACGGCCTCCCCTCTCTTGTATCGTCCCTCAAAGGCTGACTTAACTCTCCGATACCCGGGAATAGCCGCCTGCTCATCATCGATAATCAGTCTCTAACAGGTCGTAGCCCTCTTTGCCTGATTCGTAAGCTCTGCGTTCAGGCGACAATTTGACTGCATCGCCGCCAAAATGCAGGTCTCTCATACCTTGCGGATTATCGTAACGATAACGGCACAGTTTCAGAAATTCATTTCGTGTAGTCGTCTCGTACTCAAACGGCTCATAAACCTTGGGGATTTCTATATCGGTCGCTTCAATGCCATTTGCCGTAAAATGATGCTGGCCGGTAGAATCCACAGCCTCAAAAATCAGGCCCGGAAGACCCAACAGTTTCCACGGCCCGGCATCGACAGGGACTTCAAGAGAGAACCAAGCCGTCCAGTGCCTGCCGTGATAGTCCGTTTCAGCCTTTACACACTCATATCCGAGTATCGTTTTAGTCGAGGCTTCCATTACCGTCCAATCCCGTGGCTCAATCGGCTCGGTGTATTTACGATATTCCCAATATATTTCGTCCCAGACGTTAAATACATCCCCTTTGCGCTGCACGTATAAGCTGACAGGGCGGCCAAGGCTTGAACTATTCAGTATTGCCTCCCTTTCTTCTCGTGGCCTATTCATCAATTCGCCCATCATGACAAGTCCCTGCTGCGCATACCACCGCTCGCCTTCTTCTGTGCATCGGACGGAGTCGAGCCATTGGGTCTGGTGGTTATAGAACTTCGATACGCCGTTTCCTGCCAGAAGTATATAGTCGTGACGTTTCTCTATCCCTCTGGGGTCGAAGAAATCATACGTATATCCCACTTTCAGTTGGGCTTTCTGCGCCATTGCCATAGATGCCACAGCACATAACACCATCAAAAGGGCCATTTTATTCACATTCCGGCTCATAAGTAACTTGCAAAAATTAGTTTATATAAATTTTTCAAGTAACCCTGCGGGCTTGCATATCCTTACTCGTCTTTCCAGCTGTTTTTTAACTCTCACTCAGTCGTTTAGCTCGCTTTATCGGCTTGCCGCTTTGGATTGCAGCGAAAAAGAAACTCCATCGCTCGACTTAAAAACCGCCTCGAAAATACTTCACAATTATATGCAAGCTCATTTTTGCGAGTTACTTAATAGTAGTCATCAATAGTCTGTTTCCCAAGCACGCTTATGCCTGTCGAATTTTGGTAAGTTTGCTGACGAGCCGTCAGCATTGAGCTTTATGCCTTGCGCAGCCATCATGCTCTCGAAATTATTGATGTAATGCTCGTGGTCCTTGAGTATCTGCCTGCGTTCCCCTTTTTCGTAATCATCTACAGAATACATCGGAGGGATTGGACGCAAAGTGGTGCCGACTTCGGTGGCATCAATAACGAACCCATCGCCACCGTCAGCCCGCAATATCAGACCAGGAAGCCCGTGAAGTTTCCACGGCCCGTCCTGCACAGGGATTTCGGGGGTAAACCATGCAGTCCATTTCCTGCCGTGATAATCGGCATAAGCCATAATACATTCGTGGCCGAGCAGATTCTTGGTGGAATCATTGACAATGGTCCATGTCAATTCGGAGAGTGGTTCCTGATAACTGTACAAATCTCCGGCTTTGCTGTCATATACGGTAAGATACGCACCATCCCTGCTTTTTTCGACATATAGATATTCCTTCTTTTCGGGAGCGAGACCGAGTTTGCGTCCGTCATATGTCACCGTGCCGTCAGGCTGCACGACCCGCCATGCCTTAAGCTGTATTTCACGCAATCGGGCAGCACCTTCGGGTGTGGAGCAGCATGAATCCACATACTGACTTTCAGGATTAAAATACAGCGACTTGACAGTATTGGCGATTAAAATCATTTCCGACCTCACGATACTGCCATTGTCAGAATCGCCACATGACACTGAATATTTGACAGCGACATTAGATTGCGCCGGAGATGTTATGGCTGCAAAAGCAGCAGTGATGATTATTGCGAGTATCCTGTTCATTTTCGTAACGATATTGAAATCAGCAGTTCACGTCCACGGAGCCAACGCTGTGACTCGAAAGATGTAAGCTGGTTGTATGTTGTGTAATTATACGTTTTCTCGTTGAGGATATTGTTGATGCTTGCCGACAGCTCTATGCGTTTCGACATTTTAAACAACACTTTCGTGTCAAGCATGAACACGTTTTTATACTCTCCGGCGGCAAGTTCGTTGCGGTAATGCTCCCCACCTATGCGCCATTCCCATTTGCTGTGAGGCATGACATTGATTAGCAACGAATTTTCCAGACTCCCGAGCCATAAGTTTTTCGCATCGTTCATCTCCAACCTGCTCGACCTGAAAGCGACAGCATAATCAAACCCCAACCAACGCAGCGGCGTGCCGTTGAGCTTACAGCCTGCCGACCACGATGTGCCTATGGAATTGACCGTCTGGCGTCCGGAGATAAGGTGCGACTCGTTGCGGCTGAATGAACCGTTTACGTTGGCACTCCCACGCATGAAATCGAGCGTCTTGCCGATGTTGCCGCCAGCCATGAGCATCTTGCCGTCGTTTCGCGCATCGGCATACGAATATACCACATAGTCGCCGTAGAGCTGCTGGATCATCGTGTAAGGCAGCCGTGACCACGACTGTATCACGAAAGCATTGGCAAACAACCCTTTACGGGTATGCTTATAGAAGAAATTGCCCGACACCCTGTATGCAGTAGTATTATAGAAATCGTCGACACCACGCCTCAGCGAACGGTAATCGGTCATTATATAACCCGGCTGTATGAGGCTGAGATTCATAGGCGAGCGGTCGGCTCCAGTGCGCACTGCGAGCGAGAAACGGTTGTTAGGCTTCCAGTTCATACCTAACGACGGGGAGAAATACACCTCGGAGCGGTTGGCTAAAGCCTTATTGAACGTATAATGGGCGAAACTCAATGGCGCATCAAGCGTGAGATTCACGCGCCTCACCCACCATTCTAACCTCGGAGTGGCATAGACGGTGAAATAGTTTGTATTCAACACATTGTGCGTCATGCCCGGTATGTCATCGGGCATATCGGGCAATGCGGTGTCTAATGAGCGCAGATACCCTTTCACACCGCCTTCGAGACTTATGGTAACCCCTTTGACCGAGAAGGCATATGCCGCGCTTTCGTGGGTATAAAAAGCATGGTCGCTTACATGCTGATGCAGGTTGCCGCCGTCCATATCCACATTGAGTGTCTGCGGAAGCGACTCCCACTCGTTGTTGCTCTGGAATGTCACAAGGTGCTTGCCATTGAAGCGTTTTATCATCTTGAACTTGTTGCTGACGTAATAATCGGGCAGCGAAGCCGACTGGCTGTTAGGGAGCGAGCCTGTCACCCCGAGGCTGACATCGTCCCAGTCGATGTCGGCATGGAGGGTGTTGTTGATGAAAGTGGTCTTTTGGTTGACCTCGTAGACCACCTTGGCTGAAAGCGCGTGGGAGCGGTCGCGTCCGTCACGGTTTTCTGTCACTACCGTGTTTCCGCCTTCGAGATAGTAGGTGGTGATGTTTGAAGCTTGCGCTGTGACACGGTTGAACGAATAGTCAATCTGCGCTTTCAGCTCTCCGCCACGCACTTTCCAGAGGTTGTTGGTCGATACGAGAGCCGAACGGTTGAATAGTGTCCGCTTGTCGCTCAACGACGGCACTCCCGGCAGCGACACCCCTACATAGCGGCTCAATCCAGTCTCGCGGCGTGAAGCGAAAAAATCGGTAGCATTAGCCGACAGGTCCTCGCCTATGTTGTTGGACTTGAACGTGGTTATATTCTGGAATCCAGGCATTACGGCCATTGCAAACAGTTCGCCGTCCCATATCCCTCCCTCCGGCTGCCATGCATAGCCGCCGGAGGCATCGCCATGGACGCTCCATGTGGCTTTAGCCTTGTTTTTAAGCTTGAGATTGATAGCAGCCTTGTCGGAGAAACTGATGCCTGAAAGCACCTGCATGGGCTGGTGGTTCTCCATCACCTCCACGGCACCTACATCCTCGTGGTTTATGCCGTTGGTCGCCACTCCGTATTTGCCTCCGAGAAGGTCCGATCCCTCGATGTAAAATTTGTTGATGTCCTCGCCCTGATACTGGATTTTACCACTGTTGCTCACATCTATGCCGGGCATACGTTTCAGCACATCGCCTATGCTGCGATCCTGCGCCTGGGCAAAGCTGCCGACGCTGTAACTTATCGTGTCGCCCTGCTCGCGGATGCGTTCGGCCTTCACCGCAACCTCTTTGAGCATATTGGCGGCAGGCACCATGACTATCCGCAGCGGCATCTTCACGCTGTCGAGCTTTATGGTCTGCTTGGCGAAGCTCATCATCGCCACGTCGAGGGTATAACCCTTTATTGTGGGAGAGGAAATGGCAAACCTGCCTTTTGCATCGGTAGAACCGTATTTCTTTATCTTTCCGCCAGCATCACGCAGTATTACAGATGCACCTGTCAGCGGCTCGTCAGTCCCCTCCTCCACTACAAGACCTGACACACCGACCTGCGCCGCGCAAGTCAACACCGCGAAAAGCATGGTCAATATCAGTTCAAGCCGCCTCACAAATCGTGGGGTAGTTACGTTCCTCCTTGTCATACATTACTGGTTTTGTTTTTTCATTGGTCGGAGCTGTTCCGACACCAAAAGCCGCTTGTATTTTCGCAGCAGGATTCGAGTGTTTGAATCGCCACCAGTTATTAAAGAATTTATCGCGTGTAACAGTGGAGTAGCCACCTCTATCATCATCGTATGTGAAGATACCCACTTCGGCATTTGGGTTTTGTAATAAGCCGGTCGCTTCAAATATGTAATCGCTGTTCGCATCATGGGCTTCAAGAATCAAGCCAGGCAGACCGCAGAGCTTCCACGGACCCTCCTGAACAGGCAGTTCAGGCGCAAACCATGCTGTCCATGTTCTACCACGGTAATTAGCCGAGGCTTCAATACATTCGTAACCAAGCACTATTTTGATGCTGTCGCCAATCTCCCATTCAGGCTTTTCCCAATCCTCAGAATATTGCCAGCGTTCCATATCGAAATAGCATCGCTCAGTCACTTTTCCTTCCGGTATGTTTTTATAAACATAAGACCAGTAATGTCCGCTCGGCAACTGAGTGTCATCGCGTTTACCGCTAACAACTCGCGCTTGCTCCATCGCCCAAAAAGTAGCCTTGTCGCACCTCATTATAGAATCTTGCCATAATTTTTTAATACCGCAGAAGACTGATTTATTTTTGCTGACGCGGAGCATGACCGGATCCTTGAAAAAACCATTGTTATGGTCAGTGGAATCATGGTGTTCCGTACGCTCATAGTGTACCTCCAAAATAGCAGGTTCGGCATCTGTCACATAGCCATTGGCAAAAGCCGTTGTTGCGACCGATAACGTCAGTATGTGTATCAGTCGTTTCATATTTATTCGCGGTAATCGGTTTCAAGGAAGTCGGTCTTGTCGCCCGGCTTCGTAAGCAGTGCCGGGTTTTCTATCACCTTTATGTCATGGATTCCCTTGGCCGCCAATCTCCCATTGGGATTATCCATGCTCGCCCTTTTGGCCCGCAATATCTCCTTGCGGTCGGCTTTACTGTATTTGCTTTCGCCATAGACTTTTACTATCGGCTTATCGCTCTTTTCGATGCCGTCAGCAAAAAATCCGAGACCTGTAGTCTCCGTAACCTCCAATATGAGCCCGGGAAGCCCATGGAATTTCCAAGGGCCGTCAGCGATAGGGATGTCTGGAGCAAACCATGCGGTCCACCTGCGTCCGTGATAATCGGTATAAGCAGCAACGCAATCATAACCCATGATGGTCCGAGTCGAATCCCCGATTTCCCATGTCATTTCCGACAACGGCTCGTCATAAACGACACCATCGTCACCGAGTATATCATAGACCGTCATCACAGAGTCAGCCGACGATTTCACCACATATATATTCTCTGTCTTTCGCGGCATCCTGCTAATATCTATCACGCCCGATGCCATCATAGCCTCCATAGCGGCTTGCTGGGACTGCTTGAATTTTGCTTCCCCCTCTGGTGTAGACGTGAGAGAATCGATCTGCTCGGACTTCGGACTGAAATATTTGGAATACACCTGGTTTGCTAACAGATGATAGGTCTGGTTCCTCTCCTTGCCGTTGACAAAATATGAACGGGCATTGTAACGGACCTCTATCTCTGCTTTCGGCTGCTCCGCCCATGCCATTGCCGGTAGAAATGCTGCCAGTAACACTGTATATGCGATAACGTGTCTGTGTTTCATGTCTACTATTTAAATTTAAAAAGATGCGTTTTACTATTTTACATATATCCAATGCAAAATATATCCATATGCAAACCATCTGATTGATTTGCCTCACAAACTTACAACTAATTCTTTAGTCAAACAAGTAAATCCGCCAAAAAAAAGCTTTCCATTAAATAATTGCGGATGTGGATAATTATGGGTAACTTTGCAGTCGCTTTTTCGGGCTACAGGCAGCGCGTAGCTCCGTCAACACAGTATACAGCAATTTTTCAAGGTACAATAATCAAATCCATAATATGATAGCGGTCAACAATCTCGGAATGCAATTTGGTAAAAAAGTGTTGTTTCAGGACGTGAACATGAAGTTCACCCCGGGCAACTGCTATGGTATCATCGGCGCAAACGGTGCCGGCAAATCCACGCTGATGCGCATACTGAGCGACCAGCTTTCACCCACCCATGGCACCATCACCCAAGGCCCCGGCGAGCGCATGAGCGTGCTCGAACAGGACCACTTCAAGTATGACGACTTCACAGTCATGCAGACCGTCCTGCAAGGCCACACCGTGCTTTGGGACATCATGCAGGAGAAGGATGCCCTGTATGCCAAAGAAGACTTCTCCGATGCCGACGGAATCCGCGCTTCCGAGCTTGAAGAGAAATTTGCCGAACTCGAAGGCTGGAACGCCGAAAGCGATGCCGCCACCCTCTTGAGCGGCCTCGGTATAAAGGAGGACAAGCACTATGCTCTGATGCGCGACCTCAGCGGTAAGGAAAAGGTGCGCGTGCTCCTCGCCAAAGCCCTGTTCGGCAACCCCGACAACCTCTTGCTCGACGAGCCTACCAACGACCTCGACCTCGACACCGTGGCTTGGCTTGAAGACTATCTGTCAAACTTCGAGAACACCGTGCTCGTGGTCAGCCACGACCGCCACTTCCTTGATGCCGTGTGTACCCATACCATCGACATCGACTATAACAAGATGTCGCTCTTCGCCGGCAACTACTCGTACTGGTACGAGTCGAGCCAGCTCGCCCTGCGCCAGCAGCAGCAGCAAAACAAGAAAGCCGAGGAGAAGCGCAAGGAGCTTCTGGAGTTCATACAGCGTTTCAGCGCCAACGTGGCGAAGTCCAAGCAGACCACCTCGCGCAAGAAGATGCTCGAGAAGCTCAACATCGAGGAAATCCAGCCCTCTTCACGCCGCTATCCCGGCATCATATTCACGCCCCAGCGCGAACCGGGCAACAAGATTCTCGAAGTCAAAGGTCTCACCGCCACAGCCGACGACGGCACACTCCTCTTCAAGGATGTCAACTTCCAGATAGAGAAAGGCGACAAGGTGGCGTTCCTGAGCCACGACCCCAGAGCCATGACAGCCCTGTTTGAAATCATCACCGACAACCGCAAACCCGACAGCGGCACCTACGAATGGGGGCAGACCATCACCACAGCCTACCTCCCGTTGGACAACAGCCAGTTTTTCAATACCGACCTCAATCTCGTCGACTGGCTCTGCCAATTTTCCAACGATTCAAGCGAAATCTACCTCAAAGGCTTCCTCGGCAAGATGCTTTTCACTGGCGAGGACACACAGAAGAAGGCATCAGTGCTCTCCGGCGGCGAAAAGATGCGCTGCATGATAGCCCGCATGATGATGAAAGATGCCAACACGCTCATCCTCGACAGCCCAACCAACCATCTCGACCTCGAATCGATACAGGCTTTCAACAACACCCTCAAGACTTTCAAGGGCAACATCATCATGGCAAGCCACGACCACGAGTTCATACAGACTGTCGCCAACCGCATCATAGAGCTTACACCCGGCGGCATCATCGACAAGATGATGGACTATGACGACTACATCACCGACGAACGTGTAGCCGCCGCCCGCGAGAAGCTTTACTCCGCCGTGTAAGCCCGAAGGCAGTGTTGCTTGATTTTCAATTTATAAGTGGTTAATTTTTAAGAACTTACTTAACTATTTTTGTTGACTGACTTATGGTTAAACACATCGTAATGTTCAAACTGACAGGCACGCCCGAAGAGCGTCGTCAGGTAGCAGAATCTTTCCGCGACGCACTGCTCGCCCTCCCCTCCCAGATCGACGTACTCCGGAGCATGGAAGTAGGCATCAACGAGAATCCCGCCGAGACATGGGACGTGGTCCTGACTGCCATTGTTGACACAATGGATGACGTGGCTGTCTATGCCAACCACCCTGCCCACGTAGCAGCCGCCTCTCTGCTCGCCGGACATAAAGCCGACAGAGGATGCGTAGATTACGTGGTTTAGCCGTTTAGAGCCACTGTCTGTCAGGACTTCTGAACCTTTTAAGAATATTTATGACCAATGCCATGCCGCCATTTCGGCATGGCATTTGCTTATTTGTTAGTAAGTCGTAAAAATTAATGCACATATAAATCGCAGTTATTTTTGAGATTATATTGGGCTTGAATGAAAGAGTATAGCGAGCTATACGACTGAATGAAAGCACGATATAAGCCGAAAAGAACAAGATTTATTGGGCAAGCCCTTTAGTTTTACATATAGCGGTTAATTTTTAGGACTTACTTAGTATAATGAATACAAAACAAATAGTTTAAATCGATAACGACATGAGTACAAAAACCGGAACTATCGGCGTAACCACCGAGAACATCTTCCCTGTAATCAAAAAATTCCTATATAGCGACCACGAGATTTTCCTCCGCGAACTCGTATCAAATGCGGTAGATGCGACACAGAAGCTCAAAACCCTGGCATCATTCGGCGAATTTAAAGGCGACACAACCGACCTGAAAGTCAGCGTCAAAGTCGACAAAGAGGCCGGCACTCTCACCGTCAGCGACAACGGCATCGGCATGACCGCCGAAGACCTCGACAAGTACATCAACCAGATTGCATTCTCCGGGGCAGAAGAATTTCTTGCCAAATACAAGGATAACGCAGCCAACATCATCGGACACTTCGGACTCGGCTTCTACTCCGCTTTTATGGTGGCAAAGAAAGTCGAGGTCGTCTCGCTCTCATACAAAGAGGGTGCGAAAGCTGTCAAGTGGAGCTGCGACGGCTCACCCGAATACACCATGGAGGAGACCGAAAAAGCCGCCCGTGGCACCGACATCATACTGCACATCGACGACGAGGAGAACAAAAAGTTCCTCGAGCAGAGCGAAATCGACATGCTCCTGCGCAAATATTGCCGCTTCCTCCCTGTACCCGTGACCTCCGGCCCTGACGATAAGACGGTCAACATCACCGAACCGCTGTGGACCAAAAAGCCCTCGGAGCTGACCGATGACGACTACATGACCTTCTACCACGAGCTTTATCCCGGTCAGGAAGACCCGCTCTTCTGGATTCACCTCAACGTGGACTATCCTTTCACGCTGACAGGCGTACTGTTTTTCCCGAAAATCCGCAACAACTTCGAGATTGCCAAAAACCGCATCCAGCTCTACTGCAACCAGGTCTATGTCACCGACTCGGTCGAGGGAGTTGTACCCGAATTCATGATGCTGCTCCAAGGTGTCATCGACTCTCCCGACATCCCTCTCAACGTATCACGCAGCTACCTCCAGAGCGACACTGCCGTAAAGAAGATTTCAGGCTATATCACCAAGAAGGTTGCATCGCGTCTTGAAGATATATTCAAGAACGACCGTGCCGACTTTGAGAAGAAATGGGACGACATACGCATCTTCATCGAGTACGGCATGTTGACCGACCAGAAATTCTGCGAAGCCGCCATGAAGTTTGTGCTTCTACAGAACACCGACCGCAAGCACTACACACTCGAAGAGTACCGCAAGCTCATCGAACCAGCCCAGACCGACAAGAGCGGCGATGTGGTCTACGTCTACACCACCGACCCTGTCAGCCAGTACAACTACATCAAGGCGGCCAACGACAAGGGCTATGACGTATTGCTGATGGACGGCCAGCTTGACAGCCACTTCATCGGACTGCTTGAAAACAAGATAGAGAAATCGCGCTTCGTGCGAGTCGACAGCGATGTGACCGACAACCTGATTCCCAAAGAGGACAAGAAAGCCGCCGATCTCACACCCGAACAGCGCGACATACTGACCACACTCTTCCGCAGCCGCATCCCCAAAGTCGACAAGGCCGAGTTCCTCGTAAACTTCGAGGCTCTGAGCGCAAACGCCGACCCCGTGATGATTACCCAGAACGAGTACATGCGACGCATGAAGGATATGGCAGCCATGCAGCCCGGCATGAGTTTCTACGGCGAACTGCCCGACAGCTATAACCTCATCGTCAATACCGAAAGCCCTGTCATCGCCACAATCAAGGAGTCAGCCCTGTCAGCCCTGTCGGCATCGGTAGCTCCGCTGGCTGCGGAAATAACGTCAGGCAACGAGCAGATAGCCGGGCTGCGCAAAAACGCCAAAGACGGCAAGCTCTCCGACGATGAGCAGAAGCAGGTAACCGAGTTGGAAGCATCGGTCGACAAAGCCCGTAAAGCGCAGGAAAAGGTCATCTCTAACTACGCGCAGACTCAGCCCGTAGTCAAGCAGGTAATAGACCTGGCACTCCTCGGCAACGGTCTCCTCAAAGGTGCCGACCTTACCGAGTTCATCCACCGCTCCATCCAGCTCCTAAAGTAACCTTCGTATAGCCGACAAACATATCTCCGGCCCGCACATCGCTACAGATTGCGAGCCGGAGTTTTTTTCACTAAATTTGCAGCTACAATTATTAAGTAGATATGGCACGCAAACGCAAACTGTTACCCGAACTTACCGACGTAGAGATAACCTCCGTAGCCGCCGAGGGCAAAAGCATCGCCCGTGTGGACGATATGGTGGTTTTCATCCCATACGGTGCCCCCGGCGACATGGTCGATGTCAAACTCGACAAGAAAAAGAAATCATATGCCGAGGGACACATCACCCGGATGGTCAAGCCGTCTGACATACGCGTGACTCCCCGGTGCTCCCATTTCACCCTCTGCGGCGGCTGCAAGTGGCAACACCTACCATACGAATACCAGCTCAAATGCAAGCAGCAGCAGGTGGTCGACGCACTCACACGCATAGCCAAAATCGAGCTGCCTGAAATATCGCCCATAATCGGTTCGGACCGGATATGGTGCTACCGCAACAAGATGGAGTACACCTTCTCCGCAAAGAAATGGCTCACATTCGACCAGATACGGAGCGGAGAGGTGCCTGACGACATGACTGCCGCCGGATTCCACATCCCAGGAGCATTTGACAAAGTCCTCGACATCGACTGCTGCCATCTGCAAGATGATTTCGGCAACGAGCTGCGCCTGTTTGTCAAGCAGTTTGCGCGTGACAACGGGCTGTCGTTCTATGACATACGCAATCAGGAAGGGCTGCTGCGTACACTGATGATACGCATAGCTTCCACTGGCGAAACTATGGCAGTGGTAGTGTTCGGACGCGACGAGCGTGAAAACATCTACCGCCTGCTTGATGCCGTCCGCGAACGCTTCCCCCGCATCACATCCCTGCTCTACGTAATCAACACCAAAGTCAACGACACCATCACCGACCAGGACGTGCTGCTCCACTCTGGCCGGGAGTCTATCGAAGAGGCCATGGGCAAGCTGCGCTTCCGCATAGGGCCGAAATCGTTCTATCAGACCAATTCCCGCCAGGCCGAGAAGCTCTACGGCGTGACCCGCGATTTTGCCGGACTCACCGGCGGCGAACTCGTCTACGACCTCTATACCGGCACCGGCACCATAGCCAATTTCATCGCCTCGCACTGCCGCCATGTCATCGGCATCGAATACGTCCCCGAAGCCATAGAGGATGCCAAACTCAACGCCGGTGTCAACGGACTGGACAACACCGAGTTCTATGCCGGCGACATGAAAGATGTACTTACCGACGATTTCATCGCCGCCCATGGCCGTCCCGATGTAATGATAGTCGACCCCCCTCGCGCAGGTATGCACGAAGATGTAGTCAATGTGATTCTCAATGCCGCACCGCGCCGCATAGTATATGTCAGCTGCAACCCTGCTACGCAAGCGCGTGACTTGCAGCTCCTCGATGCGAAATACCGCGTGACGGCGGTACAGCCGGTCGACATGTTTCCCCACACCCACCATGTCGAAAACGTGGTGCGGTTGGACCGCAGAGAATAAAAACAAAATTTCGCCGACAGGTGTTTTGATGATATGGACTCCGATACACCTGTCACATCTGTTACAGCAAGCCGCATACTTCTGGCAATACGCATCTTCGTCATCGTATTGGCAGCGTTGCTGATTACCCTCATCACATACGATGCGCTCACCAACGTATCCTTCATCTCCAACGAACGGTACCTCCGGGCGCAATTCTGGATATGTATCCTGTTCATCCTCTCCATAGTGGCTGAAATAGCCGTCAAACGCCGTTTTACCACGTGGCAATGGGTAAGCCACATCCTGTTTCTCGCCATATGCGTCCCCTATCTGAGCATCATCGTCCACTATGGCATACAGGTATCGCCACGCGTACACTACTTCCTGCGTTTCGTCCCTGTCATCCGTGCCGTCTATGCCCTCAGCATCGTCACAGGAGCCATGTCGAAAAGCTGGATCAAAGGGCTTTTCTTCAGCTACATGATGATACTCGTAGCGTCGCTGTACTTCGGCAGCATGATGTTTTTTATCGAAGAACACTCCGTCAACCCTGCCGTCACCGACTACTGGAGTGCCCTTTACTGGGCGTGTCTGGACCTCACGACATGCGGCAGTGCCATCAACGCCGTCACGCCTGTAGGCAAAATCCTTTCCGTGGTCCTTTCCGTGGTCCTTTCCGTGGTCCTTGCCGCCGAGGGGCTGATACTGTTTCCCGTGTTCTGCGTCTATGTCACAGATGCCGTGACCCACTCCCGGCCCACCATGTCGTAATGGGATTTGAATACCCACTTATCAGATTCATAAAAATTTTTGCCCGACATGTGAAACTTTCCATATACCGTCTGCGTCTAACATACAAAGTAAAAACATTAAGAGATGCAGATTATAAACCGACTCACCTTGCTATTTGCCGCGATAAGCGCCACATCCATCACATCGTTTGCACAAACCGGCAGCAATGCTGCCAACGTCCCAGCCGACTCGACGAGCCTTATGCTTGCCGAAGTCGTTGTCAAGGCATCGCCTGTAATACACAAATCCGACCGCGACCTGTTTATCCCGTCAGCCGAGGCCGTCAAGCAGTCAAACAACGGCCTGTCGCTGCTCCAGAACATACAGATACCGACACTCGTGGTCAACACCGTATTGGAATCCGTCAGCAATCCTTCTGGCGACGTGCAGCTGCGTATCAACGGCCGCGAAGCGTCAATCAACGAGATCAAGGCACTCCTGCCTGAAAGCATAGTGCGCGTAGAATATCATGAAAATCCGGGGCTGCGATACAATGACGCAAATGCCGTACTCGATTTCATAGTCCGCAACCCCACTGTCGGCGGCTCGGTCATGGCCGATGCAATGTACTGGATGCAGGCAAAGCCGTCGGGCAACTTAGACGTAAGCCTCAAACTCAACCGTGGCAAGGGGCAGTTCGGATTCTCCATATACGACCAGTTGCGTAACAGTTTGGAGATGTACCGTGAATACGATGAAACCGTACATTTCCCCGACGGAAGCACTCTCCTGCGCAACGAGTCGCCTAAAGGGGGCAAGTATGACGACAATCTGATTTGGTCTACAGCCGATTACAGCTACATAGACCCTGACAAAACGACATTTTATGCCAGCCTGAGCCTTATTCATCGTACACCTCTCTCCATAGGTTATGACGGACTTATGTCATCATCTCTGGTAAACCCCGACGGGACATCCACGTCTATAGAACCCTCGTATCTTTCAGTCGAACAACGCAATCCGTTCTCCTCGCCGTCGCTCAATCTGTATCTTGACAAAAAGATTGGCGAGCGGCAATCCATCGTCGTTGATTTTGTAGCCCAATACACCAAAAGCCGCTCCGAATCGTCATACGACGAAACATCGGCATCCGACGGCACGGCCGCTACCGACATCGGCACCCGCATCAAGGACAGCAACTGGAGCTTCGGCTTGGAAACGGACTACATCAGACAGTGGCGACGCTCGCGGCTCACAGCCGGCATCACATGGAACGGCTATTTCAATCGCTCTACCTACGTCACATCCGGCAACACCGACTATCACCAGAGGCAAAACAAGCTCTATGGATTTGCCGAATACATGCAGACGTTAGGCCCGGTCACAGCCACATTGGGCATAGGTGCGGAATACAATGATCAGTACCTCCGCGAGACAGGCCGCTCGCTGCACTCGTGGCACGCCAAACCGCAGCTGACCGTCACGTGGCGCAAAGACTGGTCGACACTCAAACTGACAGCCAATACACGCACACGCACTCCGTCACTGAGCGAGACCAACCCGACCATGCAGCAGATTGACCGGTTCCAGTTCCAGACCGGCAACCCGGAGCTTAAAGGCTACTCCACATGGCAGGCCATAATCAACTGGGGTCAAAGCTTCAAGCGCTTCGACTCGTCAGTACAATTAGGTTATTGGAGCACATCCGGCAACGCCGTAGCCCCGACATACTTCTGGGATGGCGACGACTATCTTATCAAGACATTTACCAACGGACACCGCAACAGCTCGTGGTGGTGGCGCGCATCAGCCTCTATAGACATCATACCCGACTGGCTGTCGGTCAACGGCTACGTCTACATGAAACGCAGCTACTCACGCGGCCCCGGATATTCCCACCAGCACACTTCGTGGAGCGGCCATGCCTATGCCTCACTGTCACATTGGGGCTTCCAACTGACATTCTCCTACCGCCGTGCATCCACCTTCCTTGAGGGCGAAGTGCTCAGCCGCTCCGAGTCGGTCAACTCCATAATGCTCAGTTACACCTGGCGCAACTGGCAGTTTGCCACAGGCATGATGATGCCATTCGGCCGATACGACCAAGAGACCACGCAGCTCAACCACGATTACGCCTACCGCCAGATCATGCGCTCCGACTTCATAGAGCGCATGGGCATAGTCAAAGTCAGCTACAACTTCAAGTGGGGCAAGCAGAAGCAGGGTGCGCAGAAACTGATCGATGCAGGGCCGGAATCCATGACATCAACGGCTGCCGGACGATGAGCCGGCACCAGCCGCTCTCCTCACCCTCCATCGCGGACGCGGCGACAAGGGGACATGCAGTCTGCGCATCACCAAAAAGTACAGGGCGACGGCTATGATGCCGGCCGCAGTGCCGAGCGTAGGGTCCTCGTTGCCGATGAACGCGACGATCATCAGCGCAAGCATTGCTAACGGCACGACCACACCGTATATCACCAAAGGCCGTCGCGTCACTCCGGCTTGCTCAAGATATATCTCCTGACCAAGTTTATATGGCGATGTATCATCGACCCTTACCGTGTACCGCGCAGCAGCCGTCTGCTTGCTGCTGCAACACGACTGGGCAAGCCCGCATCCACAGCATCCTGACGACGCGCCAAGAGTCTTGACCTTAAGCCTGCCTCGTGATACGCCTGTTATAGTAGCTTTACATATCATACTTTCTGTATTTAAACAATTCAGGGCTGCGTTTGTTGCGCAACCCTGAATCATTTTATATGTACTGTTCTGACAGGTTTTAATCAGAACTCGGCGTTGCCGGGAGTGCGGGGGAACGGAATCACATCGCGGATGTTGGTCATGCCGGTGACAAACAGCACTAAACGCTCGAAGCCGAGGCCGAAACCAGAGTGGGGAACCGAGCCGAACCGGCGTGTGTCAAGATACCACCACATATCCTTCATCGGTATGTTGAGTTCGTTGATGCGCTGTGTCAGCAGATCGTAGTTCTCTTCACGCTCCGATCCGCCGATAATCTCGCCGATTTTCGGGAACAGGACATCCATGGCGCGGACAGTCTTGCCGTCGGCATTCTGCTTCATGTAGAAAGCCTTGATTTCCTTCGGATAGTCTGTCAGTATCACCGGACGCTTGAAGTGTTCCTCTACCAAATAACGTTCGTGTTCGCTCTGGAGGTCTGCACCCCAATATACCGGGAAGTCGAATTTCTTGCCCGACTCCTCGAGTATCTTCACGCCCTCGGTATATGTCAAGCGCACGAAATCGTTGTCAAGCACATGGTGTAAACGCTCGATAAGCTCCTTGTCATACATCTGCGCGAGAAATTCGATGTCGTCGGCGGCATTGTCAAGCGCATAGCGGATGCAGTATTTGATAAACTCCTCGGCAAGCTCCATGTTGTCCGTGATGTCGTAGAACGCCATCTCCGGCTCTATCATCCAGAACTCGGCAAGGTGACGGGGAGTGTTGGAATTTTCAGCACGGAATGTAGGACCGAAAGTGTATATGGCACCAAGTGCGGTGGCTCCCAACTCGCCCTCTAACTGGCCTGATACGGTGAGTGCTGTCGGCTTGCCGAAGAAGTCCTGCGCGTAGTCCACCTTGCCGTCATCAGTGCGTGGGGGATTATCCACGTCAAGCGTGGTCACTTGGAACATCGCTCCAGCTCCCTCGCAGTCGCTGGCAGTGATAAGCGGAGTGTTGAGATAGAAAAAGCCCTTTTCTTGGAAAAACTTATGTATCGCGAACGCAAGAGTGCTGCGTATGCGGAGTACCGCCCCGAACGTGTTGGTGCGCGGACGCAGATGCGCTTTCTCGCGGAGGAACTCCAAGGTGTGGCCTTTCTTCTGCAAAGGGTATTCCTCAGGGTCGGCAGTGCCGAGCACGGTGATGCTCTCGGCCTGGATTTCGGCCGACTGCCCTTTGCCCATCGACTCTACGAGCATACCTGTCACGTCGAGGCTCGAACCCGTAGTGATAAGCTTCAGCATCTCCTCGTCGGTAAATTTTGCCAAATCGAGGACTATCTGGATATTCTTGATGGTCGAACCGTCATTGAGGGCGATGAACTGCACATTCTTGTTGCCGCGACGTGTACGCACCCACCCCTTTACATTGACTTCACGCCCGATAAGCTCGGGCGCGAAGATATCTTTGATTTTAGTACGTTTCATTCTTGTTTAAATCTGCAAGACAGTGATTATTCAAACGAACCCATTTTGAGATAGTTGACCTCTTCCTGGGTCAGGTAACGCCAACGTCCGCGAGGCAGGTTCTTCTTGGTCAGACCGGCGAAATACACACGGTCGAGCTTGGTCACATGGTAACCGAGGCTTTCGAATATGCGGCGGACTATACGGTTACGTCCTGAATGTATCTCTATGCCGGCCTGGTTGCGGTCGGTCATCGTAGCATAGCTTATAGCGTCGGCATGGATGGGACCGTCCTCAAGCTCTATGCCGTCGGCTATGCGCTGCATATCCTCCTCGGCGATATCCTTGTCGCACCACACATGGTATATCTTCTTCTTGACATACTTCGGGTGTGTCAGCTTCGATGCCAGATCGCCGTCATTGGTCAGCAGAAGCACTCCAGTAGTATTGCGGTCGAGACGGCCTACGGGATAGATGCGCTCGTCACATGCGTTCTTGACAAGATCCATCACCGTCAGACGCCCATTCGGGTCATCGCTCGTAGTCACGCAGTCTTTCGGCTTGTTGAGCAGGATGTAGCACTTGCGTTCGAGTGTGACCACCTTGTCGTCATATTCCACCTTGTCGTTGTGGGTTATTTTGGTGCCGAGTTCGGTTACAACTTCTCCGTTGACCTTCACCAGACCCTGCTGGATGAACTCGTCGGCCTCACGACGCGAGCAGATGCCCGCATTGGCCATGTATTTGTTGAGACGTATCGATTCGTTGGGGTCGATAACAGGCTCCTCATACTCTACACGCTTGGGACGCGGCACGAAGCTCTTGCCGCCATGGGGCATACCATACTGGTTACGCTGCATACCACCCTGCTGGCCTGGACGCTGCTGGCGGTTGCCGTAAGGACGCTGGCCGCCCTGATTATTATATTGACGCTGCTGGCGAGGCTGGTAACCGCCCTGCTGGCGGTTGCCGTAGGGACGCTGCTGGTAGCCGCCCTGCTGGCGGGGCTGGTAGCCGCCTTCACCGCCCTGCTGACGGTTGTTGTTGTAGGGGCGGGGCTGGTAGCCGCCTTCGCCCTGCTGGCGGTT
>CALUMU010000016.1 GCA_944321825.1 Candidatus Amulumruptor caecigallinarius | reverse complement strand
ATCTCCCTGAAAGCCCAATAGTTTACATTATTCTTCCTAAATCCATCCGAAATCGGGCGAGTTTCGCTATATTTGTATTTGACTATTTCTTACTTACATAATCATGACAGAGTACACTATCGAATCAGCTAAAATATCTGACGCTCCAGCCATCGCCGATGCCATCATAGCAGCCGTCACCCCTGAGCTGTGTTTAGGGCTATGCGACGACTCACATGGCATAGAAGATGTACACGCCATGTTTGAGGCTCTCGCCCGCAGAGACGACTCCCAGTATTCCTACCGCAACACGATTGTCGCCAGGCTCGGCGACGGCAGAGCCGCAGGAGTGCTCATCAGCTATGACGGTGCCATGCTGGCTCCGCTGCGCAGGGCGTTCATCGAAGAATACTGCCGTCACTTCGGCACGGACATGGACGAGGCTTCTATCCATGACGAGACCGATGCGTCTGAAATATACCTCGATACGCTTGCCGTGATTCCTGAATGTCGCGGCAAAGGAATAGCATCCGCACTAATAGCCGAAGCGTCGCGCCGCGCCCAATCGGCAGGCAAGCCGCTCGGACTCTTAGTAGACAAGCACAACTCAAAAGCACGTCTGCTGTATGAGAAATCAGGGTTCAAGCCTGTAGGCGAACGCTTTTTCCTCAACGAGCTGATGGACCATATGCAGATGTGACGGCCATACACACCTAAATATAAAAACATATATACTTGACTCATCATGCAAAAGACCGGTAACGACCTTGCAAACACATTTACACCTGACGAACGCCGGCAGTTGACCCGCCTATACCGTCAGCTTCTACGGCATACAGCCTCAGTAGCCGCCCCTGACGACGCATCGCGTCTGCGGCACCTCATCAGCCGGTTAGTCGACGAGACTGAAATAAAGCGTACATCGTTTGGATTCCACCCGATAATACGCAACCTTACCACAGCCCTGTCGCTGTGTGAAGAGATATCTCCCGACAGAAACATGATTGTGGCCATGGTTTTGTTCACCCTGCGGCAACAGACTGACGGGTTCGATGCCGACATTGCCTCCGAATGGGGTGACGATGTCGCCAACCTCGTCGACGGGCTTGCCAAAGTCACGTCGCTTTATGGCAACAGGGCAGCCGTGGCAAGCGACAACTTCCGCAACCTGCTGCTGACATTCGCCCGCGATATCCGCGTCATTATCATAATGATCGTGGATCGCTTCGAGCTGATGAAGGCCATCAACCACCACCCCAACGACCGCATGGTACAGGAGATGGCATTCGAATCGCTATACCTCTATGCGCCGCTGGCCCACCGCCTGGGTCTCTACGCCATCAAGGGGCAACTCGAAGACATGTCGCTGAAGTACACCAACCGTGCCATTTTTACCGAAATAGCCCGTAAGCTCAAGGAAACGAAAAAAGTCCGTGACGAATACATCGCGGCATTTATCGACCCTCTGAAACGCCAGCTTGAGGCGACAGGCTTTGATTTTGAAATCAAGGGCCGCACGAAGTCCATATATTCCATATGGAACAAAATCAAACGGCAACACCACGACATCGACGAGATATACGACCTGTTTGCCATACGCATCATCATCGATACGCCGCGTGACAAGGAGATACCCGACTGCTGGAACGCATACGCATTGGTCACCCAGATGTACCAGCCCAATCCGTCACGCCTCAAGGACTGGCTGTCAGTACCCAAAAGCAACGGTTACGAATCACTCCACATCACGGTCAAAGGTCCACAGAACCGATGGGTGGAGGTGCAGATACGTACACGGCGCATGGACCTTATAGCCGAAAAGGGCCTTGCCGCCCACTGGAAATACAAAGGCGGCAAGTCGGAAGCCGAACTCGACTCTTGGATGAACAACATCCGCGACATACTCGAAAGCGGCGAAAGCGGACCGATGGGGCTGATGAAAAACATCTACATGAACCTGTATGACAAGGAGGTGTTCGCATTCACCCCCAAAGGCGACATACACAGACTCCCTGAAGGTGCGACCGTGCTCGACTTCGCTTTCAGCGTCCATTCGAGACTCGGATGCCTGTGCACCGGGGCCAAGGTCAACGGCAAAGTATGCAAAATCAATTACCGCCTGACGAGCGGCGATATTGTAGAAATCCTGACATCGCCCAACCAGACCCCTAAACAAGACTGGCTCAACATTGCGGTCACAGGCAAAGCCCTGAGCAAAATCCGACAGACGCTCAAGGAAGCTGCCAACAGCAGCGCCGAACTCGCCAAAGAGATGCTGCAACGCAGATTCAAGAACCGCAAACTCGAGCTGGACGAACCTGCCCTGATGCGCACCATCAAGCGTCTCGGCTACAAGACTGTCACAGAGTTTTACAGCGCAATCGCAGCCGAGAAGCTGGATGTCGACAAAGTCATAAGCGAATATGACGCAACCGTCCGCAAGTCCGAGACATCAGCCGAAACCCGCAGTGCCGGAGAGTTTGTCCTGGATTCAAAATCGTCCGACGACTCCGCCGACAGCCACGCCCGGTCAGACATACTCATAATCGGCGGTAAAAATCTCAAGGGCATTAACTATAGGCTCGCCAAATGCTGCAATCCCATATATGGCGACAATGTGACCGGATTCATCTCGTCGGAAGGAGTAGTGAAAGTACACCGCTCCGACTGCCAGAACGCAGTGCACCTTGCCGAACGCTACCCCTACCGCATCATCACCACGCAATGGGCCGGTGAGGGCAGCGGAGCACAGTTCGGGGCGACCATACGGGTCATAGGCCACGACGACATCGGCATCGTCACTAACATCACCTCTTTGATATCCAAAGAAAAAGGCGTGTTGCTGCGTAATATATCCATAGATGCAAACGACGGCCTGTTCCAAGGATATTTAGTAGTAGGTGTCAATGACACCCGCACTCTCAACAATCTTATCAAGAAAATCAAGACCGTAAAAGGCGTAAAAGATGTACAACGTAACAACTAAACCCATCAGACACGTGCTGCTGTGTGGAGTGCTGTCTGCAATAGCGCTCCTGACCGCATCATGCAGCAACGACAACCAGACACAGCGGGCACAGGAGATGCTCTCACGGGCCCGCACAGCAGCAGAGTCAGGGCAGTATGCGATGGCAAAAATGCTGCTGGACTCCATAGACTCCGTCTGCCCAAAGGCCATCGATGTCAGGCGTGAAGGCATCACCCTTATGGTGACAGTGCGCGAAGGCCTCATCAACACCCAGATCGCGCAGACCGACTCGCTGCTCGCCGTGGCACAGCTGCGCGGCGACTCGCTGCAACGCAGCCTGCACAAGGTGGACAATCCCATCGAGCCGTATTTCGCAGTAAGCGGTCTCGGCTCGGTCACCAACGGACTCGACCCCCGGCTGATGCCTGACGGCACCTTATATATATTGTCGCGCCTTTCATCCCCGAAAATCCGGCACACAGCCATCAGCGTCTCCGCCCCTGACGGCACGTCTGCATCCACATCATCCATCCCATATGACGGAGAGCGCAACGACGTAGTCGGTGGCATAGAGACCATCACCTTTATCGGCTCGGATGCCGACACCATTGGCTCATTCGTCAACGCGCACCGCGACGAATCTCTTACACTCCGCTTCAGCGGGACAAACGGCAAGTCGACAGAGCTGACGCTGCCTCGCGACCAGACAGAAGCTATCTCCGCAGCCTACAGCTATGCCGCCAACATCCGCGAACGCAAAATCCTCAATATCCGCCGCCGCGCTCTCGAAGAGCAGCTCGGCCTCAACCGCACCCAATCAGCCTCACTCCGCTGAACACAAACCTATCAGCATAACCCGACACATTGCCGCCCCCTCATTCTCGTTCATTTTGCAATCTTTTTAAAATATTTATTGGCATTTTGCTATATCATACAAAAATTTGACGTATATTTGCAAGCGATTAACGGAAAATAACGGCAGATTTATTCTCCTCATCATGTCGTACAATCTCAATGCAAAAAAACAGTCTTTTTAAATTTCTATGTGTGGTATAGTTACAGTATTCGAGACCGCAGGCGACCAGCAGAGCCTGCGTCCAGAGATTCTTAAAATGTCAAAGAAAATACGGCACCGTGGTCCAGACTGGTCCGGCATATACTGTGGACGCAATGCAATCCTCGCCCACGAGCGCCTGTCGATCGTCGACCCCGAAAGCGGAGGCCAGCCCCTCAAAACCGACGACGGCAAAGTCATCCTCGCTGTCAACGGCGAAATATACAACCACCGCGAGCTGCGCAAGCATTACGAAGGCCGTTACAACTTCCTCACAGGAAGCGACTGCGAGGTCATACTGGCTCTGTACCGCGACAAAGGCCCTGATTTCCTTGAAGATCTCAACGGCATATTTGCATTCGCGCTATATGACGAGGAAAGCGGCTTCTACATGGTGGCACGCGACCCCATAGGGGTCATACCTCTGTATATGGGGTCAGACTCCAAAGGCCACAAATATTTCGCCAGCGAACTCAAAGCTCTCGAGGGCGTATGCGATGTCATCGAGCCTTTCCTGCCCGGACACGTCTATGACAGCCGCACAGGCGAGGTGAAGCGTTGGTACAAACGCGACTGGGAGAGCTACGATGCGGTCAAGGACAACACGACTTCCATAGCAGACCTCCGTCAGGCTCTCGAAGATGCCGTAAAACGCCAGCTTATGAGCGATGTACCTTACGGTGTGCTGCTTTCAGGTGGGCTGGACTCCTCCATCATATCGGCCGTAGCGGCCAAATATGCCCCTAATCGTATCGAGGCCGACGGACAGACCACAGCCTACTGGCCACGCCTGCACTCTTTTGCCGTCGGACTGAAAGGCGCTCCAGACTTAGCCGCAGCAAAAAAAGTCGCCGACCATATCGGCACCGTGCACCACGAAATCAACTATACCGTGCAGGAAGGGCTGGATGCCATACGCGATGTCATCTATTTCACCGAGACATATGACGTGACCACCATCCGCGCCTCTACTCCGATGTACCTTCTCGCCCGCGTCATCAAGTCGATGGGCATCAAGATGGTACTCTCAGGCGAAGGTGCCGACGAAATCTTCGGCGGCTATCTCTATTTCCACAAAGCTCCTGACGCGAAGGCATTTCACGAGGAGACGGTGCGCAAGCTCTCCAAACTGCACCTCTACGACTGTCTGCGAGCCAACAAAGCCCTGTCGGCGTGGGGTGTCGAAGGACGTGTACCCTTCCTCGACAAGGAATTTCTCGACGTGGCGATGCGCCTGAATCCTGCCGACAAGATGGCCGGACCGCAGAAGATGGAGAAATGGGTGCTCCGCAAGGCATTTGAAGATATGCTCCCCCATGAAGTAGCATGGCGGCAGAAAGAGCAGTTCAGCGACGGCGTAGGCTATTCGTGGATTGATTCGCTAAAAGAAATCACCTCGTCGCAGGTCACCGATGAAATGATGAAAAACGCCGCCCGGCGCTTCCCTATCAACACTCCCATGAACAAGGAAGAATACTATTACCGCAGCATTTTCGAGGAGCATTTCCCATCGGCAACGGCAGCGGCATGCGTCCCGTCGGTTCCGTCGGTCGCATGTTCCACAGCCGAAGCCCTTGCCTGGGATGCCTCTTTCCGCAACCTCAACGACCCATCAGGCCGCGCCGTCAAAAGCGTCCATACAGCCGCTTATTGACCCTGCTTTTCGGCTCTAAAAACATGCTGCAAAGCATATTTTTGCAAACATTAACACTTACGTTAAAATCGCGTTTCTACATGGTTAGATGCGCGATTTTCTTTGCTCTAAAATCGTAACTTAGTGACTGTAAGCACTCTAACATTTTGGTAAGACGGCAAAATTGCGTAACTTTGCACCAGCAAAAGATGATAGGTCTGTACTGACTGTCACGAATGGCCGAAAATCGGCAACCATTTTGAAAACTGTTATTTCTCATTTTAGAAACTGATTTGACTTCACTAATAGATTTTTTACTAATGATTTTAATGTGTTTCTAACTTCTGATATTTTCAATTTTCAAATGGTGATGTGAAACGAATTAACCCATGACATGATAAGGACATTAAAGATTACTGCTCTTTTTGCTGTTATCACTCTTACTCTCGCTGCCAACACCTCACGCATGGTCGATGCAGCACCCGGGCAGATAGCTCCCGACTTCAAGATCACCTCCTCAACCGACAAAACCGATGATTCCGCCTCTCCCTCATTTTTCATCTCCGACCTCAAAGGCGAATACGTACTGATCAACTTCTGGTCGACTACCGATGCCGCATCGCGGGTAGCAGCCGGCACATACGACCAACTGATGAAAGCCAACGACTTCGGCGGCCGTCTCAACCTCCTCAACCTCAACCTCGACGGCAACAAAGCCCTCTTTGACGCCATAGTGCGTCAAGACGGATTAGATACGGCAATGCAATACCACCTCGACGGTGAAGCAGCCCAGGAGCTTACCAAGCTTTATCACCTCGACGAAGGGCTGCGCGCACTCCTCATCGACCCCAGCGGCAAAATCGTCGCCATCAACCCCACCCCCGCCGACCTCACCGCCTTAGAGATAGTATAACACATAGAAATTTTCCTCTTTAAATAACAACACTGGGCTTCCAAAAATGGAAGCCCAGTGTTGTTATAACTCCCCTCTATGACTCAAAGGAGGGCGTTGGGGGTGCTGTCGGCAAACCAGTCGGCGATGGCTTCGGGGAGGGTCCAGTGGAGTTTGTAGCCTGACCGTGCCATCTTCTCTCCGCTGATATTGGTGGAGATTTGGAGTTTGCGAACACGCGCCGGGCAGATACCCATCGGTGCGCCACAGGCTCCTATTACTGCTGCCACAGGCTTGATAAGGCTGTTGGGTATGTATGGTACCGCCTGGGTGAGGTCGGTGACCTGCTTCATGGTGTCGACTATCTGCTCTATGGTATATGCCGGGTGGAAAGTGCAGTTATAGATTTCAGAACCGACAGCCTGATGTTCCACGCAATACATGATGAAGCGTACCAGCTCCTTGACATATATACACGCCTTGATGGTATCTTTGCGGCCTGGGTATGCGAATTTATGTCCCTTTATTGCCCAATATAGGCGTGTGAAGTTGCCGTTTTCGCCCTTGCCGAACACTACTCCGGGACGCACTATGGTAAGCCTGCGGTTGGCAGCATCACCCTTTTGCCACCCCTCATGTATTTTTTCAGCCACGAGCTTGGAGATGCCGTAAGCCGAGTTGGGCGTGGGAAGTGTATCCTCGCTCTTCAACTCCTCCGACGGTCCGTAGGGAGCTATGCTGGAGGTGAACACAATCTGCTTTATGCCATGACGCTCGGCAAAAGCCACGACATTTTCAGCCCCACGGATGTTGGTCTCGAAATACTCGTGGTCCTCATGTCCCGGAGTGCGGTGCACAGCGGCAAAATTAAATATTATGTCGTCAGGCGTGGGGGTAAACGGCATGTTTTCAATCGGTCGGCGTATGTCGCACTCCACATACTCCGACTGTAGAGTCTCGCCGTCACGCACCGCAGGCTTGTAATTTTTCACTACCGGATTGGGCGTACCCGGCTTGACTATATCGAGATTATATATGTTGGCATCAGGGTTAAGCTCTCTGAGCAGATTAGTCAGATGTGTGCCTATGAATCCTGTTCCGCCGGTAATGATGTAATTCATAATATTCTGTTAGAGTGTGTTTTAAAATATCTGTTAACCCGACTATCACTTTTTATATCCAAGGGTGCGGAGTATCTCGCGGTTGACCCGCGAACGCTCGCGGTCGAATATCCAGCCCCATTTGTTGAAGTACTTGACCATGTTGGTCATATGTATCTTAAGCATACGCTTGCTCTTGTAGCTGGCGGCACGGTGGGCATGGACGATGGTCACCTCGGGCCAGAACATAGTGCGGTAATGGCGGTGCATACGGCGTGTGATGTCGATATCCTCCGGGTACATGAAGAATCGCTCGTCAAACAGGCCTACCTTGTCAAAGGCGCTGAGGCGGAAAAACATGAAGCTGCCCTGATGGTAGGCTACGTTAAGCGGCGACTTATGGTCCCAGAACGCGAGAGTATAACGGTAGTTGCGCTTTTCACCCATAGCCTTAGGCATAAAGCGGCGGAATATCAAATCGGCCGGCGTGGGTAGCAACCGCACCACATATTGCAGCTTGCCGTCGGGATAGACAGTGTTGGGGATAAGCTGTGCAACATCGGAGTTGGCATCCATATACTCACGGATCTTGTCAAGGACGCCCTTGTCGAAATACACGTCGGAGTTTATCACCAATATGTAGTCGGCTTTCCACTCACGGGCAAGGCGTATCGAGACATTGTGAGCCGCCCCATAGCCGAGGTTGGCGTTATTGTACACATAATGCACCTGCGGGATGCCGTCGCAAAATCCTCGCAAGGAGTCAACAGGTGAATTATCGCTTATTACTATACGCTCCACTCCATTTGAAACAAGAGAGTCTATGCACTTGCCGAGTTCGGCAGTGTCGGTGTTGTATGTTACTATGGATGCTACTGTCATAAGCTGAGTTTTTATTATCAACTGATGACCTGGCATCCATATTCCTATGGATTTATGGCGCCGTCAGAGCCGCAAAGTCGGGGATGTTCAATCCATGTTTACGGAAGAATGTCATCATGCTCTTGACATGCAGCCATGATTTCCGTCCGATTTTACGGCTGGCACGTAGATGATTATGTGTCATTACAGCTCCGGGATGATAGATGACCGGACGGCCGTGCCGCCAAGACCGCAGACACAAATCCTCGTCTTCCATATACAGGAAAAAGTCCGTGTCAAACCCTCCAAGCTGGGCAAAAAACGACGTTTTAATCACTAATGCCGCTCCAAGCGACCAGTTGACTGGTTGTATGTTGTTATAGTCTAAATCTTTGCATAAGTAAAGTCCTGTTTTAGCAGACTGTGAATCGTCCGAAGCTTTGTTTTTAACACGGTTTAACAATATGGGGGGGGTAATAAACCTCCTTACAGAAAACTGTTGGGAACCATCAGGATTAAGCAACTTAGGCACCACGATACCGACTTCATCATGTTGCTTAAGATACTCTACCGCCGTGTCCAATGCGCCTTTATGCAGCACTATATCAGGATTAATTATGGCAAGATAGTCGCCTTTGGCTGCCATTGCCCCTATGTTGTTATTGTCCCCGAAGCCTCGCAGACGGTCATTGACTATGACGCGCACCTGTGGAAACTCTTGCTTAAGGTATTCCACGCTACCGTCAGTCGAGCAATTATCAACGTACACGGCCTCGAAGTCCATAGATGGCCGTCCATCGCCATATAGCGACGGATACAGATTACTTATGAACTTCTTATGGTTCATACCGACTGTGATGACGGATATAACTGGATTACTCATAACTTTTCAATCTGCGAGTATATCGTTAAGACGTTGCCTTATGTTATCGCGTGAATATTCTTGTATAAATCTCTTCTTCAAGTCGCGGCGAGAAGCCACGTCGGCAGTAACAGAAGCCATCGCATCGACATAATCCTGCGGAGTGTCACACAGTATCATGCTGTCGGCAAAACCGTCAGGCAGCCCCTCGAAAGCTATCGGGGTACCCAGCACGGGAGTGCCGCATGCAAGCGACTCTATGACCTTGACCTTTATGCCCGCGCCCTGAAACAAAGGTGAGATGAGCGCACGCGCCTCGGAGAGCATCTTGTAGGGGTCGTCGACAAAACCGAGCACTTCAAACTTTACAAGCCCTCGGGACTTCTCGGCAAGTTCCGTCGGAAAGCCACGCCCTACAATCTTGACAGTGGTCGGGGTTTTGACTATCGGAGCGACATTCTCTATGAACCACCGCGCCCCGTCAAGATTCTCGCTACGTTTCCAGTCGCCGAACATGAAGTAATAGTCGCCCACTTCGGTCACCTCTTTGTTGACTATGTCGGGGTCGATGTAGTCAAGATTGACCTCAGCAGGGATGTGGTATATGTCTTTAATCAGCTCCACATCTTTCTGCGAGAAAGAGTAGACATGGGCATGAGGTATACGGAAAGCCCCACCCTCCGAACGCCGGCACACCATCTGCATCAATTTACCCGACTGGCGCAACGCCCTCTGGATGATGACATCGTGAGCCAGCAACAGTTTGGGTTTGCCCGGACACAGATAACGGCCATAGATAAACACATTACTATGGTTAAGTATCACTGCGCTGTAATCCTTACCCTTGATAAGGCGGCGCAGCCTGTGCAGCTTCGCCCAACTGAAACGTATGGAGAACACTGGATGCGACACAGGATAATTGGCAATGCCGAACAGCTTGGTCTTGGTGGAATTACGGATGACCTCCAGCACCTTGACATTATCACGTTCGGGCTGATACGGAGCCTCGTGGTCATACTTGAAGTACACCAAATCCACATCATAATCCTGCGCAAGGTCGTTGAGCATTATCATGGTGTTTTTTTCACCTGCAGCAGCCTTGTTGGGCACATAGGCTGTCAGAAACAATATGCGTGGCTTTGCCATTGGCTATCGGGATGGATTCTTATAAATGTTATCGTGCATCTACCTTTATACCACGGATGCCGCTGTTGGCGGCAAACTGCATGTCGCTGTCGCTGTCGCCCACCATCAGGCATGTAGCAGGGTCGACATCGGGATAATCTCTGAGTATGTCAAGAAACATGCCGTTGCCCGGCTTGCGGCGAGGGTCGGCATCGGTGAGAGCCGTGCAGTAATATATGCCGTCGATACGTCCGCCGTGTCGGCTGATTTCATCGCACATGCGCCGGTGTACATCATTGAGGTCGGCCTCGCTCATCAACCCCTTGCCTACTCCGCGCTGGTTGGTAACGATAAATATGCGGGGAACAGACGAAGCAAAACGAGCCAAATCGTCCATCACTCCGGGGAGAAATTCAAATTCCTCCCAGCATTTGACATAGTCGTTATGGCGCAGACGGTTGATGACTCCGTCTCGGTCAAGAAGCAAGGTTTGTACACCTGTGATGTCAATATCCGAAAGTGTCATAGCTGCTCATCAAACAGGTGTGGAAATTCGCGGTCGGCTTTATGATAGTCCTCCGGGATGCCGATGTCTATGAAATAACCGTCGGAAACATAGCCGTACACACAGCCTCGCGCACTCTCAGGCTCAAGCACCTCCTTCTCAAACGAGAATTTCTCAGGCAGAGCCGTCAGGTCGAGCCGTTTGCGCGATATGGCATACACACCGCCGTTGATAAGCCCCTCGGCACACGGTTCTTTCTCACAGAACCGCTCTATGCAGCCGCTTTCGTCATCGACCATGACACGCCCGTAGCGGTCAAAGTCACGCATAGGCTTCATGGCGATGGAGATGGATGCCGGGCGGCTCTCGTGCACCGCCATGAACCCGTCAAGGTCCACATCGAAAAAAGTGTCGCCATTGAGTACCAACACATTCTCGTCATGGCACTTGTCAAGGGCGAGACGTATGCCGCCGCCGGTACCGAGAGGCGCCTCCTCCACGGCATAATCTATCTCGTAAGGAAACCGGCTGCCGTTTTCAGCAATCCAGTCCTTGATGACTTCACGCAGATAGCCTACCGAAAGCACCACCCTGCTGACAGGGTAACGCTTCAGATATGTAAGCAGATACCAGAGGAACGGCTTCCCGGCAACGGGAGCCATGCACTTGGGCACATCCTTGACTTCGCTGCGCAGACGCGTCCCGAGACCGCCCGCAAGTATTATTATTTCCATATAATAGGCTGTATGTATTATCCGAAGAAATATTCTTCAAGCATCAGACACAGGCAGTGGTACACCGGCAGATGCAGTTCCTGTATCTTGAAAGTCGCAGTCTCAGGCACACGGATGCATACATCCGCCGCCTTGGCCAACTTCGACTCCTTGGCACCGGAGAGGCCGATTACTTTCATGCCGCGAGCCTTTGCCATAGTGACGGCATAGAGTATGTTAGCACTGTTGCCCGACGTGCTGATGCCGAGGAACACATCGCCCGGACGGCCGTAACCGTTGACCTGCTGGGCAAAGCATAGCAGCGGTTCGCAATCGTTCATGTACGCCGTGCTCAAAGCTATATGGCCGTCGAGAGCTATCGCCGGAAGAGCCCTCTGGAGGTTTTCGGCAAGCACGGGGCCAAGCTCCGGGTCTATGTCCGACAGACGTGCCGCCACCTCCGGCGTCATCTTTCGCGGCAGTACGAAAGCTTTCATCAGTTCGCCCACAATGTGTTCGGCATCCGAAGCCGAGCCGCCATTTCCTGCCACGAGCAGCTTGCCATCGGCCTTGTATGTGTCACGCATCAGGTTGAATGCGTGTTCTATATCGTTGCGGCACCCCTCCAAAGTGGGGTAACGCCTGATGAGCGTGTCGAGATGACGTAGATAATCAGTGCTGTTCATGATGTGTCCCTGTGTTGTTTAATTGTTTAATTGCTTATTTGATTACCTTATCGGTAGGATAAATCTTCCACGAGTGCGCTCCCCCGTCGGAAAACTGGAACGGCATCACGAATCCGTCAAGCTGCGAAAGGGCCTTCTCCACTTCGGGTTTGCGTGTAGGTTCGACAACGAACATGATGAAACCTCCGCCTCCGGCTCCGCTGACCTTGCCCGATATGGCTCCGGCAGCGATAGCGGTATCCATCGCATGCTGTATCATCGGGTTGCTGATAGCTCCCGCCATCTTCTTCTTGTCCTCCCAAGCCTGACCGAGGATTCGTGCAAACTCCTTCATGTCTCCTTTAAGGAGGGCAAGCTTCATGTCGACGGCACTCTGCTTGATACGGTGCATCGCCTCAACGGCCTGCGAGTTGCCCGACGATGTGTTTTTGCGCTGCTCGTCGATGATGGCCGCGCTGGAGCGTGATGCCCCGGTGAAATACAACACCATCGATGCTTCAAGCTCGTCGACAATCCACCGCTTGATTTTCAACGGATTGACTATCACAAGGTCGTTCTTAAGGAACTCCATGTAATTGAAGCCGCCGAAAGCCGCCGCATACTGGTCCTGCTTGCCGCCGCTCAGAGCGAGGTCCTTGCGCTCGATCTCGTAAGCGAGACGTGACACCTCGTAATCGCCCAGAGGCAGCGAAAGCCATTCGACGAACGCTTTGAGGATGCCCACCACCATGGTCGACGACGTGCCGAGACCCGAACCGGCCGGGGCATCGTTGTATGTGGTAATCTTGAAGCCGCGAGGCTCTATGTCGGGGTAATCACGCATCACCCGGTTATACACACCCTTGATAAGCGAGGCTTCGCCGTCGATAGCCATCTGTCGCGCCAGCGGATAGCTCTTGAAGCAGCCCGAATCGTGGCTCGCAATGGTTATCAGGTTATCATCCGTTTCTTCAATCGTACAGTAGGCATACAGGTTGATAGTCGCATTGAGAATCAAGCCGCCGTACATGTCGCTATATGGCGAGACATCGCTTCCACCGCCTGCAAGTCCAAGCCGGAGGGGGGCTTTGCTGCGTATAATCATGATATGGGATTTTATAAAATAAATGTGTTGAGATTATTCTATACCGTCTCTTACTATCGGAAACATACAGATTGTCATCATTCAATACGCAAATATAACGAAAATATTTGATGAAATGAAATAGTGAAAGTCAGCCGATGGCCGATGGCAGCATCGATGTCACGCTTTCCCGCTTTTCAGATGTACGAGCGTATGCACCAGGCGCAACAAAGGATAAACGGACATGATAAGCCATTTCTGAAGCCTACCGTACCGCAACTCAGGTTTTGCGCCATAGAAACGTGCTATAGCACCCTCGACTTCACGTTTGCGAAGATACGGAGTGTAATGGAATATCATGCGGAACATATGGTAAGATGCCATCCAATCTCCATAAGCCAGGAAATTCACTCGGCACCATGTCATATAATCAGCGTATATCGACAGTTTGCGGATGAGACCTGAACGCTCGGTATTGGGGGTGATATTGGCATCGCTCGATCGCCATAACACATGAGGTCCCTGTATGGTGGCGATACCCTTCTCACGGCCAAGTTTAGCCCATGTAGCGATATCGCTTCCCCAGGCCATATCAAACTGCACGAAACGTCCGAGCCGCTCAAATGTGTCACGGCGGAAAACATACTCCACGACAAAACTGTCGATTGATGCCGAATTTTTGCGTTTGAGGAAATCGAGAGCATCCATAACCGCAGGAAATCGGCTTGCCGACTTGACGACACGGTCGTCACTGTCTATTATATCCACATCATAGTGATACAGATCAAACGAGCTGTCACGGTCAAGTTGGCTGTAGAAAGCCTCCACGCACCCGGATTCCAGCATGTCATCGTCAGAGAAGAGCCATATCCACTCCTCCTCACCTATCATCTCTATGCACCTATGCCACTGCCCCACCAGATCACTGCCACCCATGTTGTCGTCAAACCGGCGCACCACCATAGGTATGCTGCCAGCATAGCGCGAAGCAACGGACTCGAAGTCGGCATCCACACCATCGATACCTACATAGAGAGTAAACCGCTTGTCGGTCTGCGCGGCCAGCGAATCAAGCACACGCGAGAAGAAGCGCAGTTTATAGGCCGGCACTACGATAGCTAATGGAAAGGACATAGGGCTATGAACGTATGAGACTATTATAAATGTCTATACGCTTACGCGCTCCCGCAGCCGGCGAATAAAGCCTGCACAGCTTATCGTAGGAAGCATGAGCCAGAGAGTCGGCCAAGTCCGGCGAGGTCAGCAGACGCGACACCGCTTCAGCGAGTTTTGCCGGTTCGTCTTCTATCAGGCACTCTGTGTCCTTGGCAAACTCAAGCCCTTCGACTCCTACCGATGTCGTCACCACCGGGGCATGATGGATGACGGATTCAAGAATCTTCATGCGTATGCCGCTACCGACAAGCAGCGGTACAATCATGATATGCCCTTTAAGCGACTCGCCAAGGTCATCGACAAATCCGAGAAAATCGAGGTTACGGTAGCGCGACGAAAAAGCCTTTACCAATGACTGATCCCATTTGCCTATAATGCGGAAACGCACATCCGGGTGCTTTTCAAGGATTTTAGGCCATACATTGTCAAGAAACCAGCTGACACCATTGAGATTGGGGGTATGACCCGAAGGTCCTACGAAACACAGATGCTCAGGAGTCGCCACCCTGAAGTTTGCATCGGGAGTAAAAGGTATGAATGACGGGGATGCTGCAATCGGAGTTTTCACTCCGTCGCGCACAAGTATATCCCTGTCTACATCAGTCATCGTGATTATCTGGTCATATGAGTTAAGGGCGGCTATTTCGCGGGCCTTTATGGAAGCACACATATACCGCTCAGCTGGAGTGACCGACGGAAGGCTGTCAAGCCATCGCTCCTTGGCGACATATTGAATCTCGTGCTGTATGAATATTTTACGCACACCCTTTGGGAGCGCATATACCAGGTCAAGCTGCTCGTAGTATTCATTTTGCACAGCATCCACCTTCTCTGTGCAGATAATCCCGTCGATATAGTCGAGATATTCGTCCTGATAAATGGTCTGCATCACGAAAGGCTGTTTGAGCCATCGCGTGACAAGAAGCCTGTTAAGGCGGTAGAGGAAAAACAGCGAACGCTTCGACCCTTTATCATCATAATAAGCAAAGGGGCGTATCTTGACCTTCGGTAGCATACCCTTGAGCGTGTCAAGATGTTGCAACTGGCCCTTAGTGAATATCGGGAACACCAATACGACATCAGCGGCATGCTGGGTCTCCACCAACATATTGAGCGACCCCTGCTTTCCTCCGTCAGAAGCCGGATATGGCATCCAAGGAAGGGTTACTAATATCTTCATCTGTTGTATGACTTATCGTTTTCAAATACTTTCAATATCTCCTCCATCATCGCCTCATAAGCAGCATAATAGTCACGAGCCTTGCGCTGGCATGCCTCGCGGTCAAACGATAGTATGCTGTCTATTACCTCTGATGGCGACGGACACCTCCAAAACCGTGTCAAAGCATTGATTCTGTGGTCAAGCACTCCGAATACGTCCATGATGTCATGGATCTTGCTCGACTTTTCATCGACCACCATGCGGGCAAACCTGAGCGAGCCGTAAGTATCGAAACAATACGTAGGGACCGCATTGTGCAGCGCCACCACTACCGGGTGCATGTTCTCGCCTATATATGCCGAGGCATACTTGATAAGAGCATACCAGTCAAGTGGCGACAGCGGCGTAGGTATTTCGTAGTCAAATGTATGCTTGAAGTCCACCCCTGTAGGCATAGGCAGCGCCACACACGTCAGCCCTGCCTCGGCAGCTTTCGCTTTCAGCCCGTCCATCCACTCAGGGCGGTCGAGCATCACACATTTCATACTTACGAGAGCATAACGTTCAGGCAACCCGAAATGTTCGAGTATCGACCGGCGTGACGGGATGAACCCCTCGCAGTTATAGTTAAAGGCAAATACAGGATCTGGCGTTATTAAGGGGTCGATGGTTCCAGCGGAAACATATCTGACAAGGTCGCGGGTCCAGCGGTCGCGGACTGATATGTAATCAAATCCGCCAAGGCTTCGCCCCATGGCCTTGAGAGTCCTGCGTGAATGTGACTTATAGGGCGAATTCTGTGACGAGGCAGACATTATGGCCATAGGTATATGCCGCTTCAACCCTGACTGGAAAGTACCCCAGAAAGCATTGGGATACAGACGCTCGGAGGTCACTTTGTTGATTCTGAACACTTTCTTTGTGGGAAAATCTATCCTCGACCACAGAGAGGGACACTGCAACACCGCGTCACTGCCGATAATCACCGCCTCGATACCGTCACGTTCTATAACCTCGCAGATCTCGCGGTCGTCGCGGCAGAGGGAGGTCCACGGAAGATGTTCGCGCACAAACCTGAAGTGTGCAGCTGGCTGCGGCTGACGCTCCATCCCTGTAAAGCGTGCTGAAAAATCTTCAGGCTCCCATTTTATCAACACCGGGTCGTGTCCGTGGGATTTCAGATACTCCACAGTCGAGAGAGCCTGCAGATTTGCCCCGAAATTGGGGACATTAGCAAATGTAAGTATGCCTATTTTCATTGTGTCAAATTGGAAAAACGATTGTCAGGTGTACCTGCTACTTGACAGATTCATGTTGGATAACCAACGTGTCAAAGTTGCGGTCTTTAGGCCGCAGGACATATCTGCCCGACGAGAACCGATGGAAATAATATGCAAAAAATATCGTGAAAAGTATCTCCAGGTTGCCTCCGTCACCCTGAAGTACGAAAAAGAAAGCGCCATTGATACACATATATGCCAGCATACCTATGATGATGCATTTAGGAAGCGTCATCACATTGTACGGACGCACGGCCCTCATCACTATAAAAGTGGTCACGACACCGATTATCAATGTCCATACATATCCGAATTCGATATTCAACCCTCCCACAAACGAGTAAAATATCGATGGTTCCACACCTGTTATTTCACGCATGTAGTCCCATTTCTCCACCGTTGTGGCAAATTCGACCTTTTGTCCCATCAACTTCGAAAACAGCGTGAAGTATGCAGTACCCTCGGTATGTCTCGTAAGATTCGGCCACAATTCACCGACATAATTCACCATCGGCTCGCCGAGATACCGATAGAACATATAGGAAGCCAACTCTCCGAAGCGCGAATTGGATATGGCTATAAAGGCAATAATGAGCGGCACCGCTGCTATGCCGAGGTACATGGCAGATTTCTTAATCATCCTGCCTTTGATGAATCCGGCCAGCAGAGCTATAAGCACCACCATGAACAAGAATTCCTGCATCATCACCGCACGGCTTGCATAAGCTGTGAAATAGTATATCGGGAATACTACCGAGGAGATAAAAAATATCTTGATAAGCCCCCTGTGGTTCTTTTCAAAGACCAAAGCATAGAATGCAACTATAATCATCACATTGCGCATACCCAGATACAGGCGGCTCAGGATGTTAAAGGCATAGAACTGGAATTGTACCAATTCAGCCGTATCGTACTGGTCATCACGCACATAACCTATATTGCTGGCAAATATGGCCTTGCTCACCGCCGGGAGGTAGATGAGATACTGTATGGCCTGTATGACGAGAACCACTTTGATGGTCTTGACCAAAACAGACTCGTCGGGCAACACCGCCTTGGCATATCCAGTGTTGGCTACCGTCATCAACGGCACGGCAAATATGGCAAATGCGACAAACAGGTACACCAGAGCATATCCGCTGTACCCCGATGTGCCTACCATGTAGCTGAAAAGAGGATGTCCATGAAACATCACTCCTCCCCAGGCGACAACCGCGAAAAATGCACAGACAATCATCCCTGCCGAAATCATCCGGCTGCGTCGGTATAGTACCGCCGGGAGCAATGTGTATGCTATCGCATTTAATATCAGGAGAGTCGAATCAGACACGTTATTCCAATTATACGGTTTAGAGTGTGTTAAAAAATGACTGCCAACGTATGGCGTTTTGCAAAGTTAACAAATAAAAAGATTGTCTACGAAGAAGTTTGTTTTATTCGCACTACGCCATCGGTCGTCCATCGAGCATCTTCAGCAAGCGATGGTACACTGTCTCTTCTGCGCCAGGGACAAACCGGCGGTTGAGTTTAAATATCGTAGTTTGCTGAAAATCAGGCATATATGGGGGGGGTAGCGGGAGACATTCTTCCAGTAGATGTAGGTTTTCGTGAGAATAAGGAAGCGTATCGACAATATGGCGGAACTCCTGATTGCGCCTATAGAGCAGCTCCATGAAGAAATCAATCAGCAGATAGTCAAGAAACATGCGGTGTCCGTCGGATATGTACCGGCACATGGCATCATAGAAGAATTTCATGACGTTGTTGTCAGGATACGAGAACAAGCAAAATGTACCCCAACGGTAGTCGGAAATCTCGCCCTCGGTAAGGGGATGTATCTTTATGGTACCCCACATGGGCGTCTTGGTGACAGCCCTGACAGGGTCGGTAAGCGTGAGCATGGTCGAGTCAAGCCACAGACCGCCATGGGTGGCCAGCAGAGCCGTGCGAACGATGTCGCTAAGATGCGTGATAGTGAAATCCCCCCGGTCAAAAGCTTCGCGCACAGCTGCCGGGAGAGTCACGTAATCAAACGTGTTGTGTTTGTCGAGCCATATTATTTCATGTTGTCCGGCCACTTTCTTAAGCTGATTACGGCACATATCCACCACCGGGGGCAATGGACCGTCCCATCCCTGCCACCAGAACACCCATATCGGACACGTATCTTCAAAGCCCTCCACATTGCGGAAAGACAGCGTCTGAGGCACCATGTCGCCGTATCTCTCAGCCAGATAGTCATTAAGGATTCTCTGTTTGCCCACACGGCAGCTATATTCGATTCGAGGCAACGAGATGAATCTCATAGCCTTTATAACACTCCACTGCATACGCAGTATCAGCTTGTATGGTATATTTTTACCAACGAATCTCAGTATATCACGCTGGTATACCAGAATCTTTTTCAACGAAGGGTTCATATTATGTATGTTGTTTCAGAAAGCGTTCGGAATACTGCCGGGTAACTTACTATACCAATGCGATTATCGTATACACGACAGCATTTAATACCAAAACCTGTATTCCTGTCATTATGTCTTATTAACCTGTTAATGCTATTTACTGATTTTTGTGCCAAACAGCAGAGCCGAGATATGCTTCTCCTTATGGATGAGTCTGCCGATTACCACACTGCCCGCAACCGCAATACACGTTATGGCTAAAGAGTAAGCGAATTGCAGCAGCACCGTAAGAGCCGGATGCTGCGAGATAATCCAGTCACCTACCTGAGGGAGCTTTATCACTAAAAATATATGTATGATGTATATCTCCATGCTGAACAAGCCGAGGTACTCGAACAGCTTGCAGAAACCATGCCGCCAACGATGCCCGTCTATTCGGTCGTACAAAATCTTAAACAGACCTATTACAGTCAACGATCCCAATATCGACACCATATATTGCCACATGCCTGTACTGGCGATACCGGCCACAATATCAAAGGCCGGGACATGGGTGTACGGCAGATACTCAACACCAAATGCCATAACATATAAGCAACTGATTATCAGCACCATACAGGGGGGGTATTTTGCAATAGGTCAAACTTACGGAGCAGTATCCCGACAATAAAAGCCGGAATACACCACAGACAGCGGTCAAACTCCACGACATTGTTTTCGGGAAGTACCGGGAGCAAATTTTTCACAATATAGAAAAACAACAGCCATGCCACAATGTCAATCCACGCACGGTTGCCACGATTAACGTATGACAGGACATAGGATGCCGCCAACGCCATAACGGATATTTCCCACAGGCCGAAAAGGAACCAGTAGCCATAATACCCTTTGGCTGCAAGCATGAGGAAGCCGGTGACAAAATACGGTATCAGCAACCGCTGTGACTTATTTTTCAGCTGTTTCCATAATTTATTCCGTTTCTCTGAATGGGTCAGTTCGCTGCCAATCATGGAGAGGAAATAGCCCGACACCATGAAGAACAGCGGCATATGGAACGAGTACACCAACCGCCACAGCACTCCCTTTGCCGCCGATGCGATAGGCTGCGAGTAATCCATTGCCACCATTTTCGCATCATCAGTGACATTCCAGCCTATCGCATGGGCAAACACCATCAGGAAAATGGCGAAACCTTTGACTGCGTCAAGATATTCTATTCTTTTGGATGCCATACGCCGATGGTTTTAAGGATTTTCTTGATCATGTTTTTGAATTTCTGGTAGTTGGTATCGTCAAAGTATCGTCTGTAGACGTAACCGAATCCGTGGGCATGGTAATCGCCCCAGAACTGTCGGCGGCGAGAGTCGGCAGCCGTGGGACGTTGCAGGCACGGCTGTAGGGCTTCCCGCTCGGTTATAGCCGACATGGTGATGGTATCCGCCACATCGCGAAGCATCCGCTCGCCGGCATCGGTGTTAGCCATCAGTAGCGATGTCCCTAACGGCGACCGCAAATCCGGGCGCATGTTGTCATCGTCCCAGAAGTCGGCGACAGTGATGTCAGAGGCACGGTTGAGGTTGGTGTACTTACATTCGTGGCATGATGGGCGGTCTATGAGTTTGGAGAAGAATAGCCGCCCCCAGTCGACCGTCTTGTCCTGGTCCACTAACGAACGTCCGTCGGCCAAATCATACCGGTATGTGAACGCATGGCTCCAGCCGCGTGTGGATTTGTCACGCATGTTGATATCGGTCAGCCGTCCTTTGAGCCGCCGGTTGACCAACGATATATAGTCGCTGAATATCTGCGGGCTCGGCACTGCGTGGCATACCACATCCATGGTCAGCAGATTGTCATACTTCTTGATAAGAAAGCGGAGCAAGCCGTCAATCTGGCACGGAGTGCCTGTAAACAGCACTTTGCGACCCGAACGCACCATGTCACGCGCCTCACGGTAAGCCTGGTATGTGTCCGACTGCGAGTATTTGCTTCCCTGGAATGCACGGCATCCCTCAAGCGTATCAGCCGAGCGGTGCACCACACGCATGTCATCGTCATAGACAGCTCCGAACACCACTCCCCCATCGGCAATCACCGCACTAGCCAGTGCCCAGAACGCTCCACCGCTGGCACTGCGCCTGAGTGCCGCCTCATCTTTGAGCCGCCCGGCATACAGGGACTTGTAGGTCTTTGCGCTCAAATCCATGGACTTACGCGCTATAATCGGGCAGACCCTGGCACAGAGTCCGCAATCGGTGCAGAGCGATTCGTCAATCTTAGGATAGGAGAAACCCTCGGCATCCACCACCATCGTGATGGCTCCGTGGCCGCAGACATTGGCACATGCCGAGCATCCGCAACAGTCCTCAACCCGCTCAAGTCTAATCATATGTGTAATCGTTTTCTGATCTGGTTGATAACAAACTCCCGTTCGGACCGCTGGCATCCTACGTAAAGTATCGCCCATGAGCCACAGGCCACACTTGCCAGCGATGTCGCCACGAATGTAGCCAGCGACGGCTCCATAACCAACGACAATGCCACAGGCACACAGCCCGACAACAGGCTGACAAGGAGCACATTGAGCAGCACTTTCGTGCAAAATGCCTTTACCGGCAGACCTATCATGCCCCTGAGCATCCACAGACGCGCTATCAGGCATGACACGGACATGATGATGGCAAACACCAGAGTGCTCTGGGGAGGCATACCCATGCGCAGCAGCACGTATGACCCGGGGAGATTGAGCAGCTGCAAGCCGCCGACAAGAAGCTGGTAGTTGCGTATATCGCCCGTGGCCAGCATCGCGGTGATGAGAGGTGTCGATACCGACTCGCACATGGCAAACGCCAGCACTAACTGCACGAATACGACCGTGTAACCGGGCACCTCCTCAAGCCACATATGCAGTATCCAAGAGGTATTTACAAGCACCGGCAGCGACAAGAACAGAAGCAGATAGAACGAGAACCGTGCTCCCCTGAACAGGAGAGAAAACATGTACTCCCTCTCTCCTGTGGCATACGATTTGGTAATCTGAGGGTTGAGAGCCACCATGAAATTCTGCACGAAGCTGTTGATGGCCGTGTTGACCTGCATCGCTATGCCACGGGCGGCATTGACCACAGGCCCGCAGAATATATTGAGTACGATATTCACGCCCTGGTCGCGGCATATGCCGGAAGCCGCCCCTATGAAGTTCCAGCCTGAAAAACCGAGCATCTTCTTCATCATGGGCCTGTCGATATGGCGCGACCACCGACATTCGGCAAAATGCCGACGGCAATAGATGGCATATGTCATCTGCACACCTAACGCCACCACTGCCAGCAGCACGGCATATGCCGCCAGCTTGTCACACGGAGATATGACCAACAGATAGACCACGAGCAATTTAAGCGATACCTCCAATATGCTTATATACGCATAGATGTTCATACGCTCGTGGGCTATGATAGTGGCATTGTAAGGTACACTCAGCAGATTGATGACAAAGGCGGCTATGGAGCATTGCAACACCCAGTTGGCAGCCCACATACGCTCGGCGGGGATGTTCATCTTGGCGTTGAGGAACCATACCCCCACAGTCTCCGCGAGCAGAAATATCACCAGCGATATGATAAGCTGTATGTTGACGCTTGTCGAAAAGACACGGCGCAGCATCAACATATGGCCCCGCCCCAGCTCGAAATTGAGGAAGCGCGTGACCGCCGCCGTAAGCGGAGCCGATATCATGGTAAACATTACCACCACTCCGCCCACCACATTGTACACACCGTAGTCCACCTCGCCGAGCACTGCAAGCACCACGCGGCTGGTGTAGAGCGACACGCCCATGATGAAGAGCATACGCACATAAAGCAGCAGCGTATTGCGCGCAATACGCCTGTTCTTCGAGGCTATGGTATTCTCCCGGATGTCAGATGCGTCGACAGGTTCGTCCATATGTCAGATGCGTTCCCTCTACATATTGTAAGCAAGGGCATTAAGAGCAATCAGTTATCCAATACGCAAATATACGAAAATTATCCCTATACCCAAACTCCACACTTCCTGAGTCTCTTACATATCATCCAGCGTCAGCAGTTGCGTCTTGATCTCATAATTGGAAAGTATGGCTGCTTTTACGTGTTCGACCTTTTCCATGAACGTCTTATGGTCATAATTCCGTCGTTGACGCTTCACCTCCGCAATAATGGCTTTTCTACCTTCGGCAAGGATGCCGACAATGTCTATCTCGTTGGCTTCGCGGCCTTTTTTCCGTTCCCACCACGACCCGATGGCTGAATATTGGTTGCTCTCCATCATTTTCAGCCGGAACCAACGCTCAAGCATCATTCCTGAAAATGTCCGATAGTCATTTTCAATTATCTTTCGCAGCAACACGAAGTTGCGTATTTCGACAACGGACTGGTTCTTGTCATAGTATCTGAACCAGAATTTAAAGAAATTGTCGTTTATTTCGTAACGGACTGCCTGAGTACGTGTCTTCGACATAATAGGGCGAAGACGTGTTATCAGCGAATAATCGTCAACCAGTCGACGAAGCTGCCCACCTATACTTATTCCTCCCAATGCCGCTTCAATATCCGATTGGGAGTTGATGCCTGATGCTATGCAACTAAGTATCGAAAAATAGATGCCATAATCCTTGCCAAACTCCTCAATAAGAATGTTCTTGCCTTCATCTGTGAACGGCGAATTTTCCCGCACGATATAATCCAACATTCCAGGGATTGACAGGTCGGTGTTTTCGCAAAGCAGCTCAACATACTTCGGTACACCTCCCGTAATTGAATACATCGCCAGCAGCTCGTCATTATTATAACCATGACGATAATCGGCCATTATCTCTTTTAAGGTCTCTGTACCGAATCCGCTGAGACGTATGATATTGTCAGCCCTGCCAAATAGAGGCTCCTTAGCACCCTCAAAAATCCGATGCATCATTGAGAACACCGAACCCATCAGAATCAGGTTGACATTAGTGTCTTTCCTGTATCTATCCCAAAGGTTCTGCACATCACTGAATACCGATGGGTTGATTTTTTCAAACTCCTGAAATTCATCGATAATCAAATTGAACTTGCGGGTCTTGGCAAGCTCCATAATCATACGGAACAACGATTGGAAACTTTTTGTTTCCGGCGCGACATAGCAATCAAGGGCTGACATAATCAGCTGCGAAAACTCCGCACAAAGGGCAGCCTCATTCTTGCGGCTGACAAAAAGATACACCGTAGGGCATTCCCCCCTTGTGGCTTCCACAGCAAGCGAGGTCTTGCCGATCCGACGCCGCCCGGTAATGACAGTCATCCGTGAATAGCTGCCAAACGAGAGCTTCTGTATGCGATGCAGTTCGTTTAATTCAGATGTCCGATTATAAAATTTCATAGCACGTCTTGATTTTGTTACCGTCGTAACCGTTACCATCGTAACAAAGTTAACAACATTAACTGAAACAAACAAATCAATAGACTGTTCGGCTACAATGATCAGCTACAATATCAAATGGCACTATCGGGTTAAAATCATCGGAAATATCGGATATATGGGATTTTTGACGTAAATTTGTCGCGGTCTTGCCAGATGGCACCAGCCGTCTGCACTACCGACGGCGGAGACATACGATGCAACTACCATCACATTGCGTGTCGCAAACCGTCTTGCGCCGTAAACTTTCACTTATACACCGTCTCTTGAAGGCTCTTTTCCTCAATATAGTCATACTGACGCTGTGCATGATACTGTTGACACCCGCCTACGGGCGTATGCGTGCCGACAGTGACGGCCATGCCGCGTTGCCGATGCCTGACTTCAGCGCCGATGCCGACACCGATTCCGTGGACAACCGCCAGCAGCTCGGCGAACTGCTACAAAGCATCAGCGAGACCGTCGAGCCTGACAGCCTCGGACAAGCCGCGCCCATGGCAGACACTACCGGCTCCGGCACCGTACCCTCCCGCGACACCGGCCGCCCACGACTCGACTCGTCAATGATGGCTCGCACCGCCATCTACAATCCCGAAGATACGATGAGGAAGCCCGGCAAACGCATAGTCCGCACCAAAGTCTCAGGCGACATGGAGCATGTGGTAGACTTCTCGGCCAAAGACAGCGTCAGGCTCGTAGGCTCCGACCAGGCATTCATGTACGGCGACAGCAAAGTCACCTACGGCGACATCAAACTCGACGCGGCCAATATAGAGATGAACATGGCCACCAACATCGTATATGCTGTCGGCCAGGAAGACTCTACAGGCACTGTCACCGGCGAGCCCATATTCGACGATGCCGGCACGAGCTACGAGGCCAAAACCATGACCTACAATTTCAAGACCGGCAAGGGCTACATCACCGATGTCATCACCCAGCAGGGCGACGGCTTCCTGACAGGCAGCCAGACCAAGAAAATCGACGACAAGACATTCTACATCAAGGACGGCCACTACACCACCTGCGACAACCATGACGACCCTCACTTCTATTTCAACCTGACCAAAGCCAAGGTTACACCGAAGAAAAACATCGTCACCGGCCCGGCATACATGGTGCTGGCTGGACTGCCGCTGCCGTTGGCGGTGCCTTTCGGCTACTTCCCGTTCTCTGAGAAATATTCATCGGGCATCATCATCCCTACATTCGGCGATGACTACAACAAGGGGTTCTATCTCGACCGTGGCGGCTATTACTTCGCATTCAACGACTATATGGACCTGCAACTCTTAGGTCAGATCTTCACCAAAGGTTCTTGGGGCATAAACGCCATCAGCCGCTATGCGAAACGCTACAAATTCAACGGCCAGTTCAACATCGACTACATCTCCACCATCGAAGGCGACAAAGGTCTGCCGGGATACTCCAAAAGCAACACATTCAAGATTGCATGGACCCACAACCAGGATGCCAAAGCCAATCCTAACCTCAACTTCTCGGCAAGCGTCAACTTCTACACCGCCGGCTACCAGCGTGACGCACTCAACGCTCTCTATACCCCCACATTTACCGAAAACCAGACCTCGTCGTCCATCAACCTGTCATACCGCCCAGCCAACTCCAAGTGGTCATTCAACATCGGCACAAACATATCCCAGCGTAACCAGGACAGCACCCTGTCAGTAACGCTGCCTACGCTTACCGCCAACCTTCCGCAGGTCTATCCTTTCAAGCGCAAGAAAGCCATGGGAGGAGAAAGATGGTATGAAAAAATAAGCGTCAACTACAATGGCTCGATGCGCAACGACCTGACAGCAAAGCAAAACCAGTTCTTTAAAAAGAATCTCATCAAGGACTGGAACAACGGCATCAAGCACGATGCCCGCACTCAGGCCACATTCGACCTCTTCCAGTATTTCCGCCTTACCCCCAGCCTGTCGCTTACCGACTACATGTACTTCAAGAAAATCAAACGCAGCTGGGACTACGAGGCCAACCGCGAGCAGCTCGACACCACGTATAATTTCTACAACATCTTCAACTTCAATGTAGGGTTGAGCCTCAGCACCAAAGTGTACGGCTTCTTCCAGCCGTGGAAGAAACTGTTTGGCGACAAAGTGAAGATGATACGCCATGTCATGACCCCGACAGTGTCAGTAAGCTGGCATCCCGACTTCAGCGACCCGATGTGGGGAGTGTACGACTCTTACACCTACATGAACTCTTCAGGACAGATGGTGACATCGAAATACAACATGTTCCAGGGCGGCAACATGGGGTCTCCGTCGTCAGGACGTGCCGGCATGGTGTCGTTCAGCCTCAACAACAATGTGGAGATGAAGGTGCGCAATGACAACGACTCCACCGGCGAGAAAAAGATTTCGCTCATCGAGAGCCTCGATTTAAGCCAGTCATACAACTTCGCGGCAAGCCCCGGCACCAAGCGGTGGAGCGACCTTCAGGCATCCATCCTCATCCGATTGGTCAAGAATTTCAACCTCAACATCAATTCCACCTGGGACCCATATGACTATATAAACGACTCAAACGGCCGTCCTATAGCCCATAAGACCCGTCTACAGGCCGGAAAAGGCTACGCCCGGCTCAACTCTGCCAGCACAAGTTTCTCATACACGTTCAACAACGACACATTCCGCCGAAAAGGCGACAAAAGTTCCGACAAAGGGAACAAAAACTCCGACTCGGCCAATACATTTGACGGCACGGCGCAAAGCGAAGATGATGCCGCCGCCGAAGAGCAAGCCAATGGAGGCGAAGGCGGCTCCAAACGCCTGCGCGGCGGCCATGACGACGACATGGAGCTCGGCCCTGACGGCTACATGAAATGGGACTGCCCGTGGAGCCTGTCGTTTAACTACAGCGTGTCATACAACGGAAACGGCGAATGGGACTCCGAAGCCCAGAAATACAAGGGCAACATACGGCAGAACCTGTCATTTTCAGGGAATATCCGTCCTACCAAAAACTGGAACTTCAGCCTGTCGGGAAGCTATAACTTCGACCTGCACAAAATCAACTACATGACATGCAACATCTCCCGTGACCTCCACTGCTTCACCCTGACTTGCAGCTTCGTCCCCATAGGCCCATACAAGAGCTACAATCTCCACATAGCCGTCAAGTCGTCGCTTCTCTCCGACCTCAAGTACGACAAGCGGTCATCGTCGGGCGACGGCCTGCGCTGGTACTGATATACATATAAGTGTCCGGCCGGGTCGGGTCGCTTATAAGGCCTTATAAGATTTATAAGATTTATAAGATTTATAAGATTTATAAGATTTATAAGATTTATAAGATTTATAAGATTTATAAGATTTCTTCGCTCAAATATAACCTGCGGGGCGCATCAACTGAGATGATGCGCCCCGCAGGTATTTTACTATGATGATTTTACGCTGATGATTTTACCAGCTTTCAAGCATTTGGTGTCTCCTCCACCCCGGCAAGCTCAGGGTCAATCATAATGCGTCCGCAGTATTCGCAGACGATAATCTTCTTGTGGAGCTTGATTTCCATCTGCTTCTGCGGCGGTATACGGTTGAAGCAGCCACCACAGGCATTACGCTGTATGTAGACCACGCCGAGGCCGTTGCGGGCATTCTTGCGGATACGCTTGAAAGCCGTAAGTGTGCGAGGGTCGATTTCAGGCTCGATGGCCTTGGCCTGTTCGCGCAGATTCTCTTCGTCCTGCTTGGTCTCGTTGACGATTTCTTCAAGCTCTGCACGCTTTTCGGTAAGCACATGCTCCTGATTGGCCAGCTTTTCCTTGGTCTGCTCTATCTCTGCCGCCTTGGCTTCAGTAGCTCGTTCGGCCTCATAGATATGCTTGTCGGCAAGCTCTATTTCAAGCGTCTGGAACTCTACCTCCTTGGTCAACAGGTCAAACTCGCGGTTATTCTTGACATCATTGAGCTGCTCCTTGTATTTGGCGATTTTTGCCTGAGAATCGCTGATTTTAGCCTTCTCGCTGAGCACTTTCTGCTTGAGTTCGGCTATGTCGCGCTCATAGTTTGCAATACGGGTCTGGAGTCCCGCCACATTGTCCTCGAGGTCGCGTACTTCCAGCGGCAACTCGCCGCGCACTGTGCGGATGCGGTCAATCTGTGACAGAAGTGTCTGGAGTTTGTAAAGTGACTTGAGACGCTCCTCTACGCTGCGTGTCTGGTCAGCTTTGTTGCTATCGTTAGCCATAAATGCTTCGTTAGAGATATGTTATGGGATTGGATTCTTGTTGGGATAATTTCGCTACAAAGTTAGGAAATTTTTGGCTAATTATCCGATATAATATAGATTTAGTACACTGTTCACTCTCAAAATGGCCGATATCGACAAGCTGTATTTTGCCGGCATAGTCCACAAACCTGTGGTATGAGACATCCGATGTCAGCATGATGTCGGCACCGGCACCTACAGCCCTGTCGATCAACGACGACCCTGAGCCGCCGCAAAGAGCCACCCGGCGTATCCCGGATGAGCGGCACGGAGCCTTTAGAGGGTCGCTGACTCTGACCACAGGTGAACCGAACACTTCCTTGACTTTAGCTACAAATCCGCTCAAATCAAGCATGACATCAAGTGATACTTCACCTATCGCTCCTGCTCCGCTATCCGCATCAAGCGGAGTGACATCGGTAAGGCCGAGCATACGTGCCATCTCCAATGACACACCCCACGGGTCGGAGGCATTGTCCAAGGCGGTATGCAGCGAATAGACCGACACACCGTTAGCGATGGCAGCCATCACTGCCTGCTGCACGAGAGTGTCGCCGGTAATCCGTTTGAGTCCGTGGAACAGCAACGGATGGTGGCTGACAAGCAGATTGCACCCTGCAGCGACCGCCTCCGTGATGCGGTCAGGCACAGGGTCGACGCATATCATCACCCCCGTGCATGGAGCATCGGGGTCGCCTACCTGCCATCCGCAATTATCATAACCCTCCTGAAGGCACAGCGGAACTGCAGATTCAAGCTCGCGGGCTATATCCTTATTGTATACGGTCATCAGCCTAAGCTATCACTTTTCAGGCTCGACAAGACTTATGTTAAGCTCCTGCAGCTGAGAGTCGTCGATAGTCGACGGAGCGTCGATCATCGTGTCTCGGCCGGAATTGTTCTTCGGGAAAGCTATGACATCGCGTATGCTGTCAAGCCCGGCAAGAATCGACACGAATCGGTCAAATCCGAAAGCCAATCCGCCGTGAGGGGGTGCACCGTACTTGAAAGCATCCATCAGGAAGCCGAACTTATAACGAGCCTCATCTTCGCTCAGGCCAAGCAGGCGGAACATGGTATTCTGCAAGTCCGACTCATGGATACGGATCGAACCGCCGCCAAGTTCATTGCCGTTGACCACCATGTCGTATGCTGTCGCCCTCACAGAGCCTGTGTCGGAGTCCAGCTTGTCTATATCCTCAGGGTTGGGTGCCGTGAACGGATGGTGCATGGCGTAGTAACGCTGCGTCTCGTCATCCCACTCAAACAGAGGGAAGTCTACCACCCACAGGCACGAGAACTTCTGCGGGTCACGCAGCCCCAGACGCGAACCCATCTCCAAGCGTAGCTCACAGAGCTGCTTACGGGTCTTCATAGTCTGGCCGGCAAGTATCAGCATCAGGTCGCCGGGCTTGGCATCCCCACGCTCAAGCCATTTCTTCAGTTGGTCGTCGGTAAAGAATTTACCGACGCTGCTCTTGATAGAGCCGTCCTTTTCAAGCTTAACCCACATCATGCCTTTGGCACCGACCTGCGGACGCTTCACGAAGTCGGTAAGCTGGTCAAGCTGTTTGCGTGTGTACTCCGCACATCCGGGAGCCACGATGGCACCGACATATTCGGCATCATCCATCACAGAGAAACCGCTGCCGGCGGTGAGATCCTTGAGTTCGACAAACTGCATACCGAAACGCGTGTCAGGCTTGTCGCTGCCATAGAGACGCATGGCATCATGCCATGTCATACGCGGGAACGGCTCGGCAAAATCTATATCCTTGACATACTTGAATATGTGCTTCACGAGACCCTCGAACATCTGCAGGACATCCTCCTGCTCCACAAACGACATCTCGCAGTCGATCTGCGTGAACTCAGGCTGACGGTCGGCGCGCAAGTCCTCGTCACGGAAGCATTTCACTATCTGGAAGTAGCGGTCAAAACCGCTGACCATAAGAAGCTGCTTGAATGTCTGGGGCGACTGCGGCAGTGCATAAAACTCGCCCGGGTTCATGCGTGAAGGCACCACGAAGTCGCGTGCGCCCTCGGGAGTGGACTTGATAAGCACCGGGGTCTCCACCTCTAAGAAGCCCTTTGAATCAAGATAGCGGCGTATCTCGAAAGCCATGCGGTGACGCAGCTCCAGATTACGGCGCACAGCGTTGCGGCGCAGGTCGAGATAACGGTATTTCATGCGCAGATCATCTCCTCCGTCGGTGTTGTCTTCAATGGTGAACGGAGGCACCTCGCTGGGATTGAGCACATTGAGCTCGCGGGCTATAATCTCGATGTCGCCTGTAGGCATGTTGGGATTCTTGCTCGTCCGCTCGGCCACATCGCCCTTGATTTGCACCACAAACTCGCGCCCGAGCCGGTTGGCAGCCTCGGTAAGCGCGGCATCGATTTCCACGTTAAACACTATCTGGGTGATGCCGTAACGGTCACGGAGGTCGACAAATGTCATGCCCCCCATCTTGCGGGTGCGCTGCACCCATCCGGCGAGAGTCACATTCTCGCCCACATCAGAGAGACGCAGCTCTCCGCATGTCCTGGTCCTGTACATATTTTAGCTTATATACTGAGGATTATATTTTAATTCTGACTACTTGCTGCAAACAGCCGATCATACGTATCCGCGTATGATACCCCGCTTGGAGTTACGCACAAACATCACTATCTCGTCACGCTCTGCGGTGGCAGGAAGCTCTGCCTCGATGCGCTCCACGGCATCAGTGTTGTTAAGTCCCGACAGATAGAGGTAGCGGTATATCTCCTGAATCTCGCGGATTACCTCGCTCGAGAAGTTACGGCGGCGCAGACCTATGGAGTTGATACCTGCATAAGCTATAGGCTCACGCGCCGCCTTCACATAAGGCGGAATATCCTTATTGATAAGCGCACCGCCCTGTATCATGACATGGGGGCCGATATGGCAGAACTGGTGCACCAATGCTCCGCCACCTATGATAGCATAATTGTCTACAGCCACTTCACCGGCAAGCTGCACAGCATTGGACATGATTACATTGTCACCCACCACGCAGTCATGAGCCACATGGCAATAGGCCATAATCAGACAGTTCTTACCCACTACGGTCTTTCCTTTGGCCGCTGTGCCTCGGTTGACAGTAACGCACTCGCGTATCACGGTATTGTCGCCTATGATGGCTGTTGTCTCCTCTCCACGGAATTTGAGATCCTGCGGGATACCCGAAATGACAGCTCCAGGAAATATCGTGACATTCTTGCCTATACGGGCACCTTCAAGGATGGTAACATTGCTGCCTATACGTGTGCCCTCGCCTATCTCAACATTTTTATCGATGGTGACAAAAGGCTCGATGACGACACTGTCAGCTATCTTGGCATCGGGATGCACGTAGGATAACGGTTGTTTCATAATCAATAGGTTGGTGTGTCCTTATGTCTGGAACCAGAACTTAAGGTATTTTTTATTTGTTTTTGATAATCTGGGCCATGAATTCACATTCGCTCACCATCTTGTCGCCCACAAACGCATAGCCTTTCATGACCGCGCATCCGCGACGCAGCTCGGTCATAAACGACACGTGGAATATGAGCGTGTCGCCAGGGACTACCTTCTGGCGGAACTTCACATTGTCGATCTTCATGAAGTAGGTGGAATAATGCTCGGGGTCGGGTACCTGTGACAGCACGAGGATTCCGGCTGTCTGTGCCATGGCTTCGACCTGAAGCACGCCGGGCATCACTGGTTCCTGCGGGAAATGCCCTTGGAAGAAAGGCTCGTTGGTCGTGATATTCTTGACTCCCACTATATAATTGGTGTTCATGTCGATAATCTTGTCGATGAGCAGGAACGGATAACGGTGGGGGATCAGTTCGCGTATCTGATTGTTGTCAAACAGCGGGGTAGCATTTGGATCATAGACGGGAGCCTGTATATCCTGACGCTTCACCTCCTTGCGTATCTGCTTGGCAAACTTTGTATTGATCGAGTGTCCGGGGCGTGTGGCAAGTATCTTGCCCTTGAGCGGACGGCCGATGAGAGCCACATCGCCTATCACGTCGAGCAGTTTGTGGCGCGCAGGCTCGTTGTCCCAAACCAGGGGCACATTGTTGATGAAACCGAACTCTTTGACATCCTTGTGAGGCACGTCCATCAGGTCAGCCAGACGGTCAAGCTCGCTTTGCTCCATAGGACTGTCATATATGACTATCGCATTGTCCAAGTCGCCACCCTTGATAAGATTGGCCGACAGCAGCGGCTCCACCTCACGGACAAACACGAACGTGCGGCTTGAAGCGATCGATTCCGGAAACTCCTCGATACGCTCCATCGAAGCATACTGGTTGGGCAGCACCGGCGAATTGAAATCAATCATCGTGGTGACACTGAAATGGTCATCGGGCAACACCAATATCGAAGCCCCGGTTTCTTCGTCCTTCACTTCGATACGCTGCTTGACGATATAGAAATCCTTATCGGCCTTCTGCTCCTCAAGACCGGCGGCAGCTATCTTCTCGCAGTATTCCTTGGCACTGCCATCGAGGATAGGCATTTCGGGACCGTTGAGTTCTATGATGCAGTTGTCGATGCCTGAAGCATACAGGGCGGCCATGGCATGTTCTATCGTGCTTACCTTTGCATCTCCCTTGGCGATGGTGGTGCCGCGCTGGGTGGTGACGACATTTTCGGCCACCGCATCGATCACGGGTTCTCCTTCAAGATCTATACGCTTGATTTTGTAACCGGTATTCTCGGGTGCGGGGTTGAAAGTAGCCTCGATGACTGCTCCTGTGTGAAGACCTTTACCGCTGACGCTGAAAGGCTCTTTAAGTGTTATCTGCTTCATATGGTCGGTTTGATTTGATTTTTATCTCTAAGGTATTAGTGTTAGATGTATATGTGTGCGTCGCTGGCGGGCATGTGCATCCGGCAGGTTTATTTGTCCTTGTCAGGCCGTTTGCGGCATTTGTTTATCATCTCTCCGCAAGGGCCGCTGAACAGGTCGTGGAGGCGTTTGATATACACCACGTTTTTCGCATATTCCCTCATCGGGAGGGCTGGCGTGCCCATATAGCTTGCATTGTCAGGGACTGACGACGGTATACCCGACTGGGCTCCTATCTGCACATTGTTTCCCACAGTGATATGCCCTGCAAAACCCACCTGGCCGCCGATCATGCAGCGCTCGCCTATGCGCGTGCTGCCAGCCACACCTGACTGGGCGGCCATGACCGTGTCGCTGCCTATCTGGCAGTTGTGGGCTATCTGTATGAGATTGTCGAGCTTCACACCGCGATTTATGACCGTGCTGCCCATCGTAGCGCGGTCCACGGTAGTGTTAGCCCCGATTTCCACATTGTCGCATATCACCACATTGCCTATCTGGGGTATCTTCTCGTAACCGTCGGCACCGGGGGCAAACCCGAAACCGTCGGCGCCGATCACCGCACCGGCATGTATGATACAGTGCCTGCCTATACGGCACGAGTGGTATATCTTCGCACCCGGGTAAATGATGGTGCCGTCGCCTATCTCCACACCGTCGCCCACATAAGCCTGCGGATATATCTTGACATCGTCGCCGAGCTTGACGCCGTCGCCTATGTAGGCATACGCTCCGATGTAGAGCCGCTGGCCGAGGGTCACTCCTTCGCCTATATGGTTAGGAGTCTCGATGCGCTCAGGGAGCTTCTGCATCATCTGCTGGGCCATGGTCAGCAGCTTTGCCACCGTGGCATACGGGTCATCCACCCTGATAAGCGTCGCTTTGATGGGATGTTCGGGTACGAAATCCTTGCGGACGAGCACAGCCGACGAGCCTGTCTTATATATATATGGTGTATATTTGGGATTGGCTAAAAACGACAGAGCTCCGGGAAATCCCTCCTCTATCTTGGCGAAATCGTTGAGAGTGACGTTGCCGTCGCCTTCAACGGTCCCGTTTACCATAGCTGCGAGTTGGTTGGCAGTAAACTCCATGAATCTGTATAGTTTGTTTCAAAATGCAAATTTCGCATTTTTTTCCGAATAAAGCCGTACCACCGCCATAAAATCTACGATATTATCTTCCGCAGGCAGTGTTACTTGAAAAGATTTATATATAACTAATTTTTGTTAAGCAAGTCGCAAAAAATAATGCACAAATTAAATCGCAGTTGTTTTTGAGATTATATTGGGCTTGAATGAAGGAGTATAGTGGACTATACGACTGAGTGAAAGCACGATATAAGCCGAAAAGAACAAGATTTATTGGGTAAGCATTTAAGACTTACATATAGCGTTTAATTTTTAAGACTTACTTAACCACTTACACGCTAAATTTATTTTGTAACTTTGCCGTGGATGGATTAAAGTCCATCCACTACATCTGGATCATCAAAGAAGAAGCGTTTTGCTTGTCTTGCGAAAGAAAACCTGAGAAATTTTCAACGAATGCAAGAGATGACAATACGGTTCTCACGCATAGCGCGTGGGCTGCCCGCTCATATCTCGCATTCAAGGTTTTCTCAGGACCGTCTTTCGGAGATATAGTAAACCAGTCCACGCCTCGTTATGTCTAAACCGGCCGACAGGGCTGTAAGGCCACCTATCGCATTTCTTTTGCTATGAAACACATTTTGCTTCTTATGGCCCTGGCGATTACATGTTTAGCCGGCCGCACGGAGACATGGACCCCTGTCGGACAGGCCCAATGGACTGAGGGTGCACTTACAGGCATCTACAGTAATTATAACAAAACTTGGAACGTAAATGTCGAACGTTCGGACGACCGTCCCAAAGTGTTCCGCCTGCAACCGTATTCCAACCATACCATGGGATCCTCCTGGCTTTATGACAATGTATATGTATACATCCATTGCGACAATGCCAATGCAGTGTATATCGACTACTTCAAATTTAAATATACCAAAAACTCCTGGACTTCATGGTATTATCACGTCTTTCAAAGATGCCCTGAAAACGGGTTCGACAGCAGGTACTATGGCAAAATAACGGACGAAAACACTATCGAATTTCCGATAGGGGCATTCTCAGTCACCGACAACACAAGTTCATCTACATTAAACCAGCCGGCATCGGATGCCCGGCTCTCGACCTACGTACACAAAATCGTATTCCCCGACGGCGTACTTGATTACACTCCCGAACCCGAAAACTGGGTTAACATAGGACACGGCGAGTGGGAAGACCCCATAGCCGTCACATCGGCCGGAGACCCTCTGATAGCAGGGGTTGACGTAGAAAAATCCACTGACAACCCATCCATCTATCGCATCATCAATCCATCCGGGCAGACTTACATAAACATAAATGCCGAAGATCCCGCCAAAGTGTATGTCAGCCCATATGAGGCGACTTCAGGAGATGATGTCTGGACCATCACCCAGAATTGTACGGAAAACGGGCAAAGCGGCTCGCAATACGGCACCCTTGACAACGGAAAGATAGTCATACCGGCCGAATACTTCACAGCTACCTCTACCCTGAATCCTGGCTCTGCAGTTACAGGCAGCACCGGCAGGAATTGCGTGCTCACCCTGCCTGACGGCTTCGACAACCCGCTCCCCGAGGACTACGGGGTGTTTATGGGAATCGTCGCGTTCAACAACAGAGTCACGACCAAACCGATATCACAGCTCGACCAAATATCAAAAGACGACTTCACCTCTTTCGTAGACGACCTACAGATGGGCAACGCCACACTGCTGTATTACGCGGTGGACCAGTCGATCAACATGCTCGAATCACAAACCTTCCCAAGCAATCTGAGCAACGCAGTCCTCGTCACATTTACCGATGGCCTCGATCAGGGCTCGCTTGCGATGAAGCCAGAATACCGCACATCGAAAGGCTACGCTTCATATCTCGCCGAACGTATACCACAAACCGCCATACAGGGAATCCCCCTGACGGCTTATGCCATAGGGCTGAAGAGCAACGATGTGGTCGATGACGAGCTGTTTATGTACAATCTCGCATCGCTTTCCTCAAAGTCAGATGACGAGGACAATCCCGATAATCCGTACATCTCTACAGTCGAAGACATAGACGGACTGCAAAAACAGCTTACAGACCTGTACGACAGCCTCAACAAACAGATTTCGAAGCGCGTCGTCACCATCTCCGTGCCCATGATGTCGCACGGCGATTTGTACCGCTATACCTTAGACGGAGCAGCAGACGATGTTACAAAATCGCAAATATGGTTTGAGGGCACTTTCAATATCGACAACAAGTCGCTTGAGAACGTTACATACCATGGGTTTACATCGGCAACAGGCTCTACGATAGCGACAGTCCAGGATGACATCAATGTCAAAATCATACTGAACGACTGCCGCAACTTGGAAGGCGGGCTCCTACAGGTAAACAACACGGAGTTTGACCAGTGGATATACATCCCCTCACATGACAAGTGGGGACATAACGACGAAAACGCCAAAGGAGGCGATGTGACAGTCGAAGATATTAAATCATCCATGGCAATCATATTTGCCCTCGACTGCTCGACATCTCTGGGCGATCTGTTCCCGTTGGTACAAGAAACCGCCAAATCATTCATCCTGCGGCTTGCAGGAGCAGAGGTGTCAGATTCGGGATTCGATTACATATGGGACGAAAAAACCGGATCTTTCGACATCAATGACCCTGATGTAGAGATTTACAATCTAATGGGAGCAAAGGTTACAAATCCCTCGTCCGGAATATACATCTACCGCAAGGGCAACCTCATGAAAAAAGTAATGGTGCCATAGCCTGATCTTACAAACAAAAACAGTCGTGGCTGTGTCCTATCATTCAGGATACAGCCACGACTGTTTACGTAAACATCCTATGGTTTTGTGGAGCTGGAGGGACTTGAACCCTCGTCCAAACGCGGAACTAATGAGCTTTCTACATGCTTAGTCACCACTTGGTTTTCGTGACGGCACAGGCAGGTGACGACCAATGCTATCCTTAGCCTCTAAGATTTCGGATGCCACGCGAGGCTCCCGGCACCCTATTCCCGATATTTCTGCACCGCCTAATCGGGTTGTCTCGGAAAAAGGACTCCCGGGCGATGTCTTGTCTCTGCAACTGTTGCGGAGATTAAGCCTTGTCTACTGTACTTCGATCAGGCAGCAAGAGCGTAGTTATTTTCGCCATTTAAAACTTGCTGATGTCTCTGATTATAGAGTGTAGGCATCATCACTCTGCATGCTTACTCACCACCTCTACACGCTGTCAAAACCGGTCAGCCCCGTTTTTGCCAAACTTCCCGGTGGGAATAATTAAGGGATGCAAAATTACATTCATAAAGCCACATCTACAAAACCCCACCCGATAATTAACTATTTTTAACTTAACTGTTGCTCATATCCCTCGGAATCTACAGATATTTCATGCCTCCAGAGTGAATCGTGGCGGAAAATTAACGGCGGTATACCGCTTTTAATCGCGATTTTGATGTAATTTTGCAGCGATGACATCAACACACCGCCACACCTTTATCTACCACAAAAACACCACGCCATCAGCTGTCAGCCGCCTGGCCGCGTACCTTATCTGCATCCTGTGTGTATGCACAGCCTACGCCGCCCCTGCCGTCAGCCAGCAAGAGATAGATGCTGCCCTGAAAACGGTGGACCGCGAGCTGTCGATGAGCGACGGATACATAGCCAACCGCCAACAGTTTATCGAACGGCTCAAACGCGACCTCGACAGCATACCCACCGGGACTGTCTCGCTAAAAAAAATACTTGCCGTAGGCGAGGCGTATGAGGGGTTCAACACTGATTCGGCAGTGAAATACTTCACGCTGTTACGCGACGAGGGACTGCGGAAAGGAGCGGACTCGCTGGCATCCGTAGGCGCACTTAAAGCCGCCGCGATACTCCCGCTCAACGGCACCATCGCGCCGGCACTCGCCCTGTTTGCCTCGGTCGACACCTCGGGGTTCAACCGCGAGCAGATGGCTCTCTATCACTATTCGGGCAGGTCGATGTACGGTTTCCTCGCCAGTCTGCGCGGGCAGCAACATTTTGCCGACATGCACTTTGCCGACAAGGCGCACGAGCACCAACGGATGCTCATACAGAGCCTGAGCAAGGATTCCCCTATGTACCTGCTCCAATCAGGAGGGTATTATTTCACCCGTGGCGAACTGTCAAAAGCATGGAGCTACACATCCCAGCTCATGCGCATCATCCCACGCGACTCGCGCCTGTTTGCTTATGCTGCCTACCAGATGAGCACCATCGCCCGGGCCGAGGGCAGATACGACGAAGAAATCTACTATCTCGCACTCTCGGCCACCGCCGACCTCAAAGCAGCAGTGCAGGAAATAAGCTCGCTGCAGACCCTCGGCCAGCGCCTGTACGACCATGGCGATGTGGAGAGGGCATACACATACCTGATAGCAGCCCTCAAAAGCGCGGTAAACTCCGGGAGCGAACTCCGCATCAGCGAGACAGGCTCCGCGCTGCCGTTTATAGAGGCATCACACACGGCGCAGCTCGACAGCAGCCGCAACCGTATGCTGTGGGTGCTCGGTGGCTTGGCGGTGATGCTGATTGTGGCCATATCCATGTTTGTCAAGCTGCGTAAAGACATGGACCGTATGGAACGTCTGCGCAACAACCTGACCGCAGCCAATGCCGCCAAGCAGGTCTACATCAGCCAGTTTCTCGAACTCTGCTCCATTTACATGGACAAGCTCAATCAATTTTGCAAATTCGCCAACCGCAAAATATCCGCCGGCAAAGTCGACGACCTTTACAAGATGACAAAATCGGGCAAATTCATCGAGGAGCAATCAAAGGACTTTTACGATGTATTCGACAACGCCTTCCTGCACCTTTACCCCGATTTCCCTGAGAAAGTCAACAGCCTGCTGAAACCCGGCGAACAGCTCGACATCCCCGCCGACGGTACCCTGACTACTGACTTGAGGTTGCTTGCCTTCATGCGCCTCGGCATCGAGGAGAGCGGACGGATAGCCGAGCTCCTCAACTACTCGGTCAACACCATCTACTCCTACCGCAACCGCCTGCGCAACCGCGCCATCAGCCGCGACACCTTCGAGGCCGACATCATGTCTATCCGCCCCTCCGACGAGCAATGGCTCGACGGATTGCGCTCCTCAAAGCTTTAAGCAGCTGCAAGCAGCCGCCACCTACAATATCGCCGCCACCTCCTTGAAAGCATACGTGCGTGTGCTTCCGTCGGCAAGCCTCAGCGTCAACATGCCGTCAGGGGCGACCGACTGGACCGATGCCATGATTTCCTCATGCCTGACATTGTCGACATACGGATACAGCCCTGACCTCCGCCATAGCAAATCCGCATAGCCGCTCCGAAGCCCGTCCATATCCGCATCCTCACGGTCATACAGCTCCATAAGCACCATGATTTCACCCACAATGAGATTCATCACCTCATCCACATCCCACACGGTCCGGGTCAGCTGATAAAGCGACACAGGGTTTGGAGCATCGGACACGAACACCCGCTGGTTGACATTCAGCCCTATGCCGGCTACCGAATGTAAGATATTCCGCCCCGACAGAGTGTTTTCGATCAGTATGCCGCAGATTTTACGGTCGCCGACATATATGTCATTGGGCCATTTCACCGCCACATGGCCGGCAACATCCGCCCCTGCCCTGCGCAGCAGCCCGCGCAATACCGAAGCTACCGCAAGTGCCACGATCTGGGAGATATAAAACTGCTCCGAAGCCTTGATATGTTTAGGCCGCAGCAGCATCGACATCGTAACATTTTCGCCCGGCGCTGCCTCCCACGAGTTGCCGCGCTGCCCCCTGCCGGCGGTCTGCTCGGCAGCGGAGATGACCGCGTAGTCCGGCAGGTCCGCAGCCCTCGCCTTCATCTCCGTATTGGTCGAGCCGACCGACTGCAAGTGTATATGTGCAAATTGATGTATCATAAGTGAGTATTCACATTTAAGCTCAAAATTAATCAATTTTAGCGAACACCATAGTCTTTGCGGATAATATTTATAAAGCGTTAATTTCCTAATCCTGCAGATATTTGCTAAATTTGCGCACGAATTAGAGAGTAAAAAATCACATATCAAATTTCACATTAAATGTTAAACCCAATCAAGAAAACCATCGAGCTTCCTGATGGCCGCCAGATTACCATAGAGACTGGTAAATTAGCCAAGCAAGCCGATGGAGCGGTTGAAGTGCGCATGGGCAATACGATGCTCCTTGCCACCGTTGTCACGGCCAAGGAGGCCGGTGAGGGCGTAGATTTCATGCCCCTGCAAGTCGAATACAAAGAAAAATTCTCGTCTTTCGGACGTTTCCCCGGCGGTTTCCTCAAGCGTGAAGGCCGTGCTTCGGACTATGAAATCCTCACAGCCCGTCTGGTTGACCGTGTGCTCCGCCCCCTCTTCCCCAGCAATTACCACGCTGACACTTTTGTCAACATAACCTTATACTCCACCGACGGCGTAGACATGCCCGACGCTCTCGCCGGACTCGCCGCTTCGGCAGCCCTCGCCGTCAGCGACATCCCCTTTAACGGTCCTATCAGCGAGGTGCGCGTGGCCCGCGTCGACGGCAAGTTCATCATCGACCCGACATTTGACGAAGTCGAGCGTGCCGACATCGAGCTGATGGTAGGCGCTACATATGACAACATCATGATGGTCGAGGGTGAGATGGACGAGGTATCGGAAGCCGAGCTCTTAGAGGCTCTTAAGGCCGCCCACGAAGCCATCAAAGTGCAATGCAAGGCGCAGATGGAACTCGCCGAAGCGGTCGGCTCGCTCACCAAGCGCGAATACTGCCACGAAGTCAATGACGAAGATCTTCGCAAGGACGTACACGACAAGTGCTACGACAAGGCTTATGCCATAGCCAAGGCTGGATGCGCTGACAAGCACTGGCGGCAGGAGAGCTTCGATGCCATCTGCGACGAATACATCGAGTCGCTCCCCGAAGACGAGCGCGAAGAGAAGACACCCTTGGTAAAACGTTACTACCACGACGTAGAGAAAGAAGCCGTGCGCCGTTGCATCCTCGATGAAGGCATACGCCTCGACGGCCGCAAGACCACCGACATCCGCCCCATATGGTGCGAAGTCGACTACCTCCCCGGCCCCCACGGCTCGGCCGTGTTCACCCGTGGCGAGACCCAGTCGCTCTCTACCGTGACACTCGGCACCAAGCTCGACGAAAAAATCATCGACGACGTAATCAACCAGGGACGCGAACGTTTCCTGCTCCACTATAACTTCCCCCCATTCTCCACAGGCGAAGCCAAACCCCAGCGTGGCGTAGGCCGTCGTGAAATCGGCCACGGTAACCTCGCCCACCGCGCCCTCAAGCGCATGTTCCCCGCCGACTTCCCCTATGTGTGCCGCGTGGTCAGCGACATCCTCGAGAGCAACGGCTCGTCGTCCATGGCCACCGTATGCGCCGGCACGCTCGCGTTGCTTGATGCCGGTGTCAAGATGAAAAAGCCCGTCAGCGGCATAGCCATGGGACTTATCACCGACACCGAAAGCGACAAATGGGCAGTGCTCTCCGACATCCTCGGCGACGAAGACCACCTCGGCGACATGGACTTCAAGGTGACAGGCACACGTGACGGCATCACGGCCACACAGATGGACATCAAGTGCGACGGCCTGAGCTACGAAATCCTCGAAAAAGCCCTCAACCAGGCTCGTGACGGCCGCCTCCACATCCTCGACATCATCGAAGCCACCATACCCGCTCCTCGCGAGGACTACAAGCCCCACGTACCCCGCATCGTCACCATGACCATACCCAAGGAGCTTATCGGTGCCGTCATCGGCCCGGGCGGAAAGGTGATACAGGGCATCCAGGAAGAGAGCGGAGCCACTGTATCTATCGACGAAGTAGACGAAGGCGGACATATCGAAGTAGCCGCAGCCAACAAGGAGTCGATTGACAAGGCTCTCGCCATGATCAATGCCATCGTCGCAATGCCCGAAGAGGGCAAGGTCTACAAAGGCCGCGTCCGCTCGATACTCGAATTCGGCGCATTCGTAGAGTTCATGCCTAACCGCGACGGTCTGCTCCATATCAGCGAGATTTCATGGGACCGCCTCGACAGCATGGAAGCATCAGGAATCAAAGAGGGCGACGAACTCGAAGTCAAGCTCATCGAAATCGATAACAAGACCGGCAAATACCGCCTGTCGCTGCGCGCCCTCCAGCCCAAGCCCGAAGGCTATGTAGAGCGTGAACGCGCTCCACGCGGTCCGCGCCGCGACGGAGGCGACCGTATGCACCGCCATGACGGAGGCGAACGCGCTCCCCGACGCGACGGCAACAACCGTGGCCCGCGACGCGACGGAGGCAACCGGGGTCCCCGCTTCGAGTAAACAGCACTCGTAACCAACCCTACACATACTCAGGCCATGCTTGCACACCACAGCAAGCATGGCCTGAACCGTTTCATCCCCCCCACCATTACTAATGTGGAGCATCTCCGCATCCGTTAAAGCCCCCAGAGGGAGCATAGTAACCACCACACCGCGCCGCCCTCGTCGTATGGTCGCAACCTGTGGCGACCGCTTGCCCGGAATGGCAGTGGGTTTTCTTCCCCGTTAGGGGACAAAGAGAGGGTGTTGCAAAACCTCCTCAAAAAAGTTAAGCAAAAGCCTCAACTTTCACAAGCTGAGGCTTTTTTAAGTCCA
>CALUMU010000015.1 GCA_944321825.1 Candidatus Amulumruptor caecigallinarius | reverse complement strand
TGTCCTTTTCATAAACGAACTGCACTCCAAAAGTTTTTTGTCTAACTTTTGGGGTGCAGTTCAGGTACAGCCCTACACAGCCCAGACATCGCGTCAGCGATGAAATACATGGAGGAGAACCGTGTAGGGACATCGCGTAGCGATGGCAACATAATAGCCGTGGGTGGAACCCACGGAAAATGGATGCTCCCCAAAAATAAGACCGATTTATCGGTCGAACATCGCCGACTACGGTAAACATTCATTTGTTCCACCGCTACGCGGTGGAATTTAGATTGACTCGCGTTGATACCGTGGGCTTCCGCCCACGGCTATTGTCTCCGCACCGCTAACGCGGTGCACATTTGATTGCCAGCCCCACCGTAGGGACGCACGGCTCGTGCGTCCTCGACCGCAATGTTAAAAACCTGTCAATGATTCAAAATATTTCCTATATTTGCACTTCCTATCATACACACTCATCCTCTCTTATCCATCTTATCATCCACTCTGATATTTGACCATATGAAAAACATACGTACACTGCTTGCAACGACCCTCATCACCGCATCGTGTATGGCTTATGCCGATGCGCCCGCAGGGTATTATTCTTCATGCGAAGGACAGAAAGGCCAAGGGCTGCTCAAAGCCCTCGAAAACAAGATAGGCCCGCACACCGCCCTGTCATACGACGCACTGTGGACCGCATTCCGCTCCACTGATGCCAACGATGCCGGAAAAATCATAGACATGTACTCCACAAAACTGTGGTCTACATCCGAGAAGTGCGGCAACTATTCCAAATTAGGCGACTGCTTCAACCGCGAGCACTCATTTCCCAAGAGCTGGTTTGACGACAGAAAGCCGATGTACACCGACCTGTTCCACCTCTACCCCACCGACGGCAAAGTCAACGGCCAGAGGAGCAACCACCCCTTCGGCGAGTGTGCCAACGGCACCACCCTGTCGAGCGTCAACGGCATCAAAGCGTTGGGCAAACTCGGCACGTCGACATTCCCGGGCTACACAGGCACGGTATTCGAGCCTGACGACGAATACAAGGGCGACTTCGCCCGTACATATTTCTACATGGCCGCAGCCTACAACAGCAGCATCTCCTCATGGGACTCCGACATGCTCGCCGGCAACTCCTATCCGGCATTCACGACATGGGCTGTCAATCTGCTGCTGAAGTGGCACCGCCAAGACCCGGTAAGCGACAAGGAGCGCAAGCGCAACGATGCCGTAGAGCAGCAGCAGGGCAACCGCAACCCGTTTATCGACTATCCCGACATGGCCGAACACATATGGGGCGACGCAGTCGACGAGGGCTGGTCGGCCACCGAATCAGTGGACTATATCGTGCTGCCGGTCGACGGCACTGCGCTGAATCTGGGCAACGCATCGACCTCAGCCACCCGCACATTCGACGTGGACGTAGAGACATTAGGAGCGACCAGCACCGTCACCGTATCGGTGACAGGCCAAGGCTACAGCGTCAGCCCCACATCGATAGCTGCCGCTACAGCCAATGCCGGCACTACAGTCCATGTCACCCTCAACGCCTCATCGGCTGGCACCTACTCCGGGACATTGACCGTCCGCTGCGGAGAAAACAGCTCCACAGCACCCATACAGGCGCAAGCATACGACGGTGTCGGGCTCACGGTGGCCGACATCAGCGATGACGGCTTTGAAGTAAAGTGGGTCAACATCGAACCCGACGGCACCACATACCAGCTGCATGTGGAGCAGGACGGTGTGTCGCTCGACGATTTCCCCGAGACTGTCGATGCCTCCGACGAGCAGTACTTCGTGTCAGGACTCGACTCGGAGACAACCTACACATGCTACCTGACCTCTCCGACATTTACGAGCAACGTGGTCACAGCTACGACCGCCGCCCTCATCCCCACCATCAATGTGATAACCGACGGCTCCACCGACTTCGTGACCATGCCAGGCACGCCTTCGCAGCCTATAGAGATGGAAATCGACGCTGTCAACATCCCCGGCAACATATATGCAGCCACTTCCAACGAACCGTTTGAACTGTCGTCCGACAAGACCACATGGCACCGCGAGATAACGCTGCTTCCAGGTGAGAACCGGTTCTGGCTGAGAGCCTATTCAGACTCCGAAGGGTCGTTTACAGGTTCGCTGACTGTCAGCGGAGGCAATGCCGAATGGGATTGCGACCTGACCGCACAAATCATCGCAGCAGCCACGTTCGTCGAAGACTTCGAATCGATGACCGTGACAGGCAGCTATGCCAGCACCGACTTTTCAACTGATGTAGCCAACTGGCACCGCAAAGACATACTCCTCTCCAACACCGAGGCTTATGAGGGCGACAACAGCGTGAGATTCGGCAAAACCTCCACAAGCGCCCTGACCCTTGCCGACAACATATCCACCGGCATAGGCACCATCAGCTTCTATGCCGTGGCGTGGAACAATGACGGCGATGCCACCATCCATGTCGAGACATCGACCGACGGCGGCATCACATGGAACGAGGCCGGCATGATGACCGTCACCGAGGGCAGCTACACCCAATATACTGCCAACGCCAACATCTCCGCCCCGGCAACATTCCGCATACGTCAGAGCGCGGGCGGACGCATGAAACTCGACTACATCGAGGTAACACCACCCGTATCGTCGACCGGCGACATTGCATCGGACAGCAGCGACACCGACCAGACCTGGGACATCTTCAGCCACGAGGGACAGTTAGTGATAGAGAACCATTCGGCCGGCAACCGTGTTAGTGTATATGACATCAACGGCAATGTAATCTATGACGGGACACCTGCCGTAGGTTACACCACCCTCCCAGCCGCCCCAGGCATCTACATCGGCGCAACCGACAGCCGTGCCCGCAGGGTGATGGTGCATTAATCACTCCACAGAGCCTTCCAATCCTCTTACAAACACTACCCTCCCAATGAATACACTCGCAGAAACCCTCATCAACCGCCGCAGCATACGCCGCTACGAGCGTGAAGCCATCGCCGACGAGGACATCGACCTCATCCACGAGGCGATACGCAACACTCCCACAAGCTACAACGGCCAGCAGTTCAGCGTCATAGACATCACCGACCAGGACATCAAGCTCCAGCTCGAAGCCCTCACAGGCCAGAAACAGATAAAGACCTGCTCGCACTTCATGATGTTTTGCGCCGACTACCACAAGATAGCCGTCCTCGCCGAACGCAAAGGCTTGCAGATGCCCGATTTCCAGACCACGGCCGACGGAGTGCTCGTAGGGGTCATCGATGCTTCCCTCGCCATGATGAGCGCGGTGGCAGCCGCAACATCGCTCGGATTGGGCACCTGCTGCATCGGATACGCCCGTACCGCCGCCCCGGCTGCCATAGCCCGTCTACTTAATCTGCCCAAAGGCGTATTTGCCGTGTGCGGTCTGGCTCTCGGAGTGCCTCGCGAAATGCCCGACCTCAAGCCCAAGCAGCCGCGCCAACTCGTAATCCACACCAACGCCTATCAGGCCGACGACGAGAGGCTGCTGCCGCTTCTTGAAGCGTATGACGACGAAATCAGCACCTACAACACCACACGCGAGGGCACCAAGACCGACAACGACTGGTGTGACCACATACTGTCATACTACCGCGAGGCGATGAACTACCGTATGCTCGATGCCCTGCGCAGCCAAGGCTACGATGTGACACATTGACACAGCAGATGCAGTAAGCAAACCCTGCCATACGATAGAAATCCCCGCCACTGATGAAATTAATTTGTCGGTGACGGGGATTTTCAGTAACTTACCGTGACTTTTTTATGCAAAGTTTCTTTGACTCGCTCGGATACGGCTGGTTGTACTGGGTAATAATGGTGGCATATGCCTTCACGATACTCGGTATAATAGCCATCGTGCTGTCGGAAAACCGCAACCCGGTGAAGTCGCTCGCCTGGATAACGGTGCTACTGCTGCTGCCGGGCGGCGGAGCGATACTCTATCTGTTTTTCGGGCGCAGCATCAAGAACACGCATATACTGTCGCGACGCAACAAGAAGCGTCTCAGAGGATTGCAGCTCGGCAGCGAGGTAGTCAACATATCCAAAGACCTCTCCCCCGAAAACCGCCGTTTAGTTCAGCTGGCACGTTCGCTCTCAGGCGCGGGATTCTACGAAAACAACTCGGTGGAAGTGTTTGTCAACGCCAACGACAAGCTCGACACCCTTGAAGACGACCTCCGACAGGCACGGCACTACATACATCTGCAATACTACATTTTCGAAAACGATGCATCGGGCCGGCGTATAGCCGACATACTTATGGATAAAGCCCGACAGGGGGTGAAAGTGCGCGTGATTTACGACCATGTAGGCTCATTCCACGTGGCGAGCAACTTCTTCAAACGTATGCGGTCGGCAGGGGTGGAAATCTATCCGTTTTTCAGGGTGGCGTTCCCCTTCTTCGGGTCGAAAATCAACTGGCGCAACCACCGCAAGCTCGTCATCATCGACGGCGACATCGGTTATGTCGGGGGCATGAACATCGCCGACCGCTACCGTGACGGCGGACGCAAATTTGCATCATGGCGCGATACGCATCTGCGCGTGTCGGGAGCCGTGGTCGCCGCCCTGCAATACAGCTTTGCCACCGACTGGGCATTCATAGGCAAGGGGCTGCTCACCGAAGGTGCCGGAAGCTCCTCACCCAGAGTGCACGGCATCCGTTGCGATGCCCACCTGACTACATCGGGGCCTACCGACCAGTGGTGCAACATCGAGTTCCTGTTTCTTAAAGCCATCGGCACCGCGCAGAAGCGCATCTACATCCAGACCCCCTACTTCCTGCCCACCGAGAGCCTTCTGAGAGCCCTACAGACCGCCGCGCTCTCGCGGGTGGATGTACGAGTCATGATACCACGCCACAGCGATTCCACGATGCTCACGTCAGCGTCAAACAGCTACATATCGGAGTGCCTTGCCGCCGGCATAAAGATATATTTCTATGACGCAGGGATGCTTCACAGCAAGATGGTGCTTGTCGACGACGATTTTTGCAGCGTCGGCTCTACCAACTTCGACTTCCGCAGCTTCGAACACAATTTCGAGAGCAACCTCTTCATCTACACTCCTGAGTTCAACGAGAAGATGCGCCACATATTCCATGCCGACATGGAGAAGTGCCGGCAGATACGCCAGCCCCGGTGGCGTCGCCGCCCGCTGCACCGCAAGATCATCGAAAGCATAGTCCGCCTACTCTCTCCTATCCTCTGAAAGGTGGGGCAGCAGACAAGAGCGGTTGGCAACAAGGGGATTGTCCGACGGCGGCCACGGTTTGCACCGCCCATCAAGGCCGGTGAGAAGTAAGGCAAGGAAGCTCTGCACCGCGTAGCGGTGTGGAGAAAGTAGCCGTGGGCGAAAGCCCACGGTATCAATGCGTTACCCTCTTTACGACAACCGCGTAGCGGTTGAACAAATCGTTATCACCAACCGACGGCGATGTCCTACCGATAAATCGGTCGTGTTTGCGTGGAGGTGGATTCGTTACCGTGGGTTTCACCCACGTCTATTGTATAGCATCGCTACGCGATGGTGTGTGATATGTGGAAGCATGTAGGGCTGGGAATCCGCATCACCCTCCAAAAGCTCCGCAGGAGCGAGCGGACGTAGGGACGCACGGCTCGTGCGCCCTCACCAAAGCCCCTCACACAAATCAGCCCTGCAAGGGCCGGCGGCGCAAGCCGTGGGGTATCGCATTAGACCATTTTAGTTTTTCCTCTAAAGGGACATTGCGATGCGCCAACCGTCCCTGTCCGCGGACTTCTGAAATGCGTTACGTGTGTATTCACTTCGAGCGGGTCTTATCCGCTATTTCTTGCGGAATAGGGTGAAGTTGACCGAACCGTAGGCGCGGTGGCTGTCAAATTCGGGATAGCCGGAGTAATCATAGGCTTTGCTGTGCTCCATTACGAACAGTGTATCATCCCCCATCAGTTTGCTGTCAAGCACCATACGCGCTATTTCGCCGAATTTTAGATGGTCATAAGGCGGATCGGCGAAGATGAAGTCACGCGGCGACGAGGCCGACTCGACGAAGCGGAACGCATCGCCGCTGACGAGTTGCAAGCGATCTTCGCATCCGAGTTTACGCGCCACATCGGCTATGAAACGCGACTGTACGGAGGCTTTCTCCACGGCTGTCACCATGGCAGCCCCCCGCGACAGCAGCTCAAACGTGATGGCTCCCGTCCCTGCAAACAGGTCCACGGCCTTTATATCCTCAATATCAATTAGATTTTCAATCACATTGAAGATGTTTTCACGCGCAAAGTCGGTGGTGGGGCGGGCGGTGATACGTGTAGGTACGTCAAAACGCCTCCGCCCGTACATGCCTCTTATTATTCGCATAGTGTAAGTATCTTTAAATCAAAATACAGGTCAGAAACGGCTGTATGGCCTACACTGCCAGGGATTATCACCGGCATGACATGGTTGACATATGTGCGGAGAGTGTCCATGACCGCATTGCGTGATGCCGTCACCCCTCCTATAAATATCTCGTCGGACATTACATCCATATCCGACTGCTGGAAAAGAGCCATGATGAAATATGCCGCATCCATCGGAGCGGATATGGGCTGGGAAACGGCATGGACAAGACTGCGGCGATCCATCACCACGATATCCACGGTATCGGCATTGACAATGGCGTAAAGCCTGCGTCCGTTGCCTCCGGCAGTGAAACGCGCTCCGAAATAGTCAATCAGCACGCTCAAACGGTGGCGGATGTCGGCATCAGGAAATGTACGTCTGATAAATGACATCTCATCACGCGGCAGCTTCATCGCAAGCCTCACGCCCTCGACTCCGAGAGCGTTGACAATCACCGTATCGTCAGCACCGGCTTTCAGTATCTGCGGAGCAACCCCCTCCGCTTCGGCAGGTATAACCGACATATAGGGCGTTGTGACCATCACCGACACACGTCCGAAATCACTGAGAAGCAACGGATTGTCATATATGACCGATGACAGCCGGTCAAGCCTGCGCCTCTCGTCAGTCGGATCGAAACGGTATGTGCGCACGTCCATCTCCGAGCTGTCGGCAGTGCTGTAGAGCAGAGCCGTCAGCCCGCCAGCGTCAATGAGCAGAGCCATGCGCCACAAGGCGGCATCGGTGAGTCGGGTATTGTCAGGCAGCATATTATGGATGGTGATTATACGGCCACAGGAGCCTTTATCGGAGGATATGGGTCATAGTCCTCAAGTGTGAAATCCTCATACTTGAAGTCGAATATGTCCTTGACATCAGGGTTTATCACCATGCGCGGAAGGGGGCGCGGGGTACGGCTCAGCAGCTCGCGCACCTGGTCGAAATGATTGTGGTAGATATGCGTATCGCCAAGGGTGTGGATAAACTCCCCGGGCGTCAGCCCGCACACCTGAGCCATCATCATGGTCAGCAGCGCATAGCTCGCAATATTGAACGGCACGCCGAGGAACGTGTCGGCACTTCGCTGATAGAGCTGGAGCGACAACCGTCCGTCAGCCACATAAAACTGGAAAAAGGCATGGCACGGCGGCAGATTCATATTCTTGATGTCACCGACATTCCATGCGCTGACTATGATACGGCGGCTCTCGGGGTTGTGCTTTATGGTCTCCACCGCCTCTTTAATCTGGTCGATGAAAGTGCCGTCGTAAGCCGGCCACGAACGCCACTGATAGCCGTAGATATGCCCGAGATTGCCGTCGGCATCAGCCCACTCGTCCCATATCGTCACCTTGTGGTCATGGAGATACTTCACGTTGGTATCACCCTTAAGAAACCACAGAAGCTCGTAGATGATGCTCTTGAGATGCACTTTCTTGGTGGTCAGCAACGGGAAGCCTTCTGAGAGGTCAAACCTCATCTGATAGCCGAATATACTGCGTGTGCCGGTGCCTGTACGGTCGCCACGGTCAACGCCTGTCTCCATTATCTTACGGAGCAAATCGTGATACTGTTTCATGACGCTGGGTTGAGAGGACGGTGAAGTCTGCGGGGAAAGAGAAATATAATCGAGAGGACCACCATGACGGTGAGAGCCCACGGATAGTAGAGGTAGGGCCAGGGGGACAATGGTGATATTCCTGCCAGCGAGGTGGCAAGGAGCGTCTGCGCCCCATAAGGGATGAGGCACTGCACTATGCACGAGCATGTGTCGAGCAGCGAAGCGTTTTTACGCGCGTCGACACCATACCGCTCGCCGATTTCACGTGAGATGCCGCCTACGGTGATTATCGCCACGGTATTGTTGGCGGTGCAGAGGTTGGTAAGCGACACCAACGCCGCGATGGCCGTCTGCGCCCCTCTCAGGCCGCTGACATGGCGCATCATCACTCCGAGCAGGTATGTGATGCCTCCAGCCGCCTTTATAGCCCCCAGCATACCGGCGGCGAGCAGCGTCACGATTATCAGGTCGCCCATCGAGTCGATGCCGCTACCCATGTATCCTGCCATGTCTATGAGACTTGTTCCATAAACCAGCCCTACGATAATCGATGAAGCGATGCCGAGCAGCAGGACGACGGTGACATTGATACCTGCCAATGCCGCCACGATAACGATAAGATACGGTATGACGAGCCACGGATTAGCCGGATGAACAATCTCCACCGGCGACGAGTTATGGCCAATGACAGCGTATATCACAAGGGTAGCCAACGCCGCCGGGACAGCAATCCAGCTATTGGCTATGAATTTATCACGCATCTTGCATCCCTGGCTACGTGTGGCAGCGATAGTAGTGTCGGATATAAACGACAGATTGTCGCCGAAAAAAGCACCGCCCATCACCACAGCCGTATAAAACGGCACACTGGCACCTGTGACTGCCGCTGTCTCCACCGCCAGCGGGGTAAGAGCCACGACTGTACCCACAGACGTACCTATGGCAAGGGATATGAGGCACGAGGCGACAAACAGGGCCGGGACTATATACTGCACAGGAAACAGCGACAGGGTCAGATTGACGGTCGACGTGACCGCTCCGGTCTCCTTGGCTATGGACGCAAACGCCCCCGCAAGGATGAATATCCATATCATGTATATGACATTGGGATGTCCGGCAGCCTTTGAAAACACTTCAAGGCGTTGCGTCAGCCCACGCTGGGGCATCACAGCGACACTCCATGCAGCAGCCACCACGAGAGCTACGGCAAGCGGAATCTTGTAGAAGTCGCCTATGACAGCCGACACCGCGACATACAACAGCAGAAACAGAGCCACCGGCGAAAGTGCCAGCAGCCCCCTCTTGGCTGATATTTGCGACATGCTGTCCATAAGTGAGTATCCACTTAGCAGGTAGACCTTCCGGCAGACCCGGACCGCTACAGTGCGAGAGTGTATATCTGTTCGGTATCGGTGGCTGTAAGGCGGTAATAGCCTCCTATCTCACGGCCTTTATTCTGGTGCAATTTTGCTACGAGAGCCTTGATGTCGGGTTTCGGGATGCCAAGCTGCGCAAATGTCACCGGCAGCCCGAGCGAGCGGAAGAAAGCCTTCAGCAGCTCCACGGCAAGCAGGGCCGCTTTGCGGTCATCGGGTTCGTTGACTCCAAGCACTCGCCGACCCAACTGCGCCAACTTGACCGGACGGTGGTCGGCCATGAACGTCATCCATGCCGGTATCACCACCGCCAATCCCGCGCCGTGGGCCACATGGGTGTACATCGCCGAAATCTCATGCTCCATGAAGTGCGACACCCAGTCCTCCACACGGCCGGTGCCGCAGATGCCGTTATGAGCAAGCGTACCGCTCCACATGATATTTGCACGGGCCTGATAGTCGTGAGGGTCTGCCATCACTTTAGGAGCCTCATTCATGATAGCCATCAACACCCCTTCGGCCACACGGTCGGTAATCTCGACATCGGTCGTAGGAGTGAAATAACGCTCGAATATATGCGCCATCATGTCACAGATGCCGCAGTCCGTCTGAAACGGCGGCAGCGTCTCGGTGAGGGCAGGATTCATAAGGGAGAACACAGGCCGCAGACACTGCGTGCGCAGACTCAGCTTAATCATCCCGTCGGTGCGCGTGATGACCGAATTGCCCGAGCCTTCGCTGCCGGCAGCAGGGATGGTAAGCACCGTCGCCACAGGGACAGCCTTCTCCGTCGGAACCTTGCCGCAGAAGAAATCCCAGAAATCGCCGTCATACGGCATACCGATAGCAATCGCCTTGGCGGTGTCGATGGCCGAACCGCCGCCAACGGCTATCAGAGCATCTACACATTCACGCCGACCCAGCTCTATCCCCTCGTACACAAGTGTATCGACGGGATTAGGCTGCGCTCCTCCGAGCGGTATAATCTCGATGCCTGATTCACGGAGCGATGCGCTCACGGTGTCAATCAGGCCGCTGCGCACCGCGCTGCCCTGCCCGTAGACGAGCATGACTTTGGTCCAGCCCTCCGCTGCGGCCTCTTTCCCGACAAGACGCTCTACACCTTGGCCGAAAATGTAGCGTGTGGGAGTGCAGAATGTGAAATTTTCCATAGTAACTATGTGTGTGTTTACCTGTTTACTTGTCGACGATGCCAGTGACGACTATGGGCTGAGAGCCGCGCCAGGGCACGGTGGCATAGTAACGTACGTATTCCAATGTCACAGGCCTCCCAGATCCCTGAATGGCCTGCAGCTCGCGGACTATCGCCTGGTCTGTCACCGAAAAATTGAAATCGCGTGAATATATGCGGGTGGTGTCGGTCAACGCACTCTCGCTAATCATCTCGCCCTCGAATGTCTTGAATATCATGCCCCTGCGCTCTATCTGGGTGACGTAGCCGGTCACACGCGCTTCGGTGACATACGGGTTGAAGTAGCGGAAATAGCAGGTCACTCCAAGTCCGATGACGATAACCGCTATGGCATATGCCAAGAATCGCGGTTTACGCTTCTTGACACCGCCAGCATCCTCTGCGCCCAGCGAAGCTGCTTTGGCTTCGTCATCGGCTATGTCGTCAGTGAAGTCGACATGCTTCGACCCGTCAGCCGCAGGAGCTGCCGCAGATTTGGGTTCGGGGTGCGAAACCGCTGCCGGGGCATCGGACTCGTCAAAGTAATCGTCAAAATTATCGTCTTTCATTGTGGTAAATTTATTTGCTGCGCAGACTGCGCTTGTCGATTGAGATAGCGACAAACGTGATGATGCCGAGGATTATCAGCAGCAGCGTGTTAGTCCCCATGACAAGGTTGGCAAACGAAGTGCTCATGTCCTTGAACGAAACGCCGTCGGGCAGTATGATGCCGGCCGAATAGAAGCTCAACGCGAAGATTACCGACCACTGCCAAGGGCCTATCCCCCCGTTGCTCGGCACCCCCATCGAGATACTCGACAGCACGAATGTGACGAGGACTGCCAGTATGGAGTAATCGTGGATAATCTGTGTGGTGAAGCTGAACGCGTGAAACGCGATGTAGAGCTGCGTGAAATAGCATCCCCACAGTGCCAGCGTAAGCAGAATCCACCGGCCTTTGCCCGGCATCTTGAGAATCACGGCAAATCCGCCCCACAGACCCTGCCACATGGACTTTATCTTACGGAGCAGCTTGTTGTCGGGAAAACGCGTAAACAGCAGCCATATGCCGACGACCGCCACACCCACAGCCGTCCACAGCCACGGATTAGTGACGATAGCATTGACGCTTTCGGCGGCATCGGGGTTCTGGGCGAGGTAACGGTCCATCTCGCTGCCGGCGAGGACGAAAGTCACCAACGTCAGCAGCAGCACCGTCAGAGTATCGGCAAGACGCTCCGCTACCATCGAGCCGAACACTGCGGTAAACGAAGCATTCTCACGCTTGGCTATGTAGCCCGTGCGCCACACCTCTCCGAGACGCGGAAACACGAGATTGACGGCATACGTGCCGAATATGCTGTAGACGAGGATATAGAGCGGCACATTGATGTCAAGTGCTTTGAGCTGGATGCGCCAGCGCATCGCTCTGAACACATGGCTGAAGATGCTGAGTATCCACCCTAAGCCTATCCACCAGAAGTTGCAGTAATCACGGATGATGCCTACCATCTCCTTGAAGTCGATGCCGGTAAACAGCAGGAAGCACAGCCCCACCGTAATCACTAAAGGCACCCCATAGCGGAGCAAGAGTGTCAGCACGGACGGCTTTTTGCCACCGTCTATCGGAGATGCATGGTCAGACATTGATTCAGTCATAGCTGTCGGGTCGTTTTCCGGATTACCGGCGAGGACGAGGTGCCGGATTGGGCTCGGTGGGCTTTACACGCGCCAGAGCCTCATAGAGGTCCCAGACCTTTACAGTGCCGTCCTCGCTGACATACTTTTTCATAGCCTTGATGTTTGAGCTTTCATTGGGCGAGCCCTTTGCAGCCCAGAGCATGTCGGCTATGGAGCGTGCTATGCGGTTGTTGAGGTTCTTATCGACGATGATATATTCATGGTTGACCACAGCATCGATGTCGCCTGACGATATGGCGGTAATCAGAGCCTTGTATTTGTCGGTCTTAAGCTCGGAGGATTTCCACGTCTTTGTGTTGTCGTTGAGATAAGCGACATCGGCAATCTCGTCGGCCGACGGAGCGGCAGGGGCTGCGGCGGCTACAGGCTGACTGTCGGCAGTAGCAACTGCGGCATCAAGCTCTTCCTGAGTCACCTCCTGAGCCATCTGCTGCTCTCCGCTGTCGGGCAGCAAGAAATAGGCTATACAGCCGGCGATAATCAGCACGAGCACTATCACTACAGCCCAGAGTCCTTTGCTGCTGTGCTTGTCACCGACCACGGTTTCTTCCACTGTATTGTCAGGTGCCACAGGCTGATTGTCTGTGTCGGCGGCTATCTCCTTGCGCAGCTCGCGGGCATTGCGCGCCTTGTCCTTGCGCTTCTTGCCCATATCGGGAGTAGCGCGGTCAAACACCGGCGCAACAGGACGCGCAGATGCCTGCGGCTGCTGCATGTGCGATGTCGCAGCGACATGAACATCTGACGACACCGCTGCGGGCTGCGCTGCCGGCACCGACTGACGCGATGGCGACTTCATATCCACATTATATACCTCGGCATTTCCCGCCACCGTCAGCCGGTGGGCGCGGAAGCCGTGGAAGTTGCCCGAATGGAGCTGGCTGTATTCCGGGGTATTCTTCTCCAATGTTATCTCCTGAGTAAATATGCGCCCGCCTCCGAAATCAAGCCGCAGGGTTATGCCTTGCTCCACAGGCTCAAGCACCAGCTCCACCTTCTCGCAGTTGATAAGTTCGGCAGGGCTTTTGAGCACCTTGAGAGGCTTGTAATTGTTGCTCGCCACCTGTATCTCGGTAGTGCCGTCAGGCGAGAGATCGCGCTCGGTAATTTCGATATACGGCTCCATCGTGTTGACGGGACGGCCATTGACATTGATCGTGTATCCGTTGACCGGGATACCCTTCGACGAACGGACTTCCAAAGGCACACGGCGCACGAAGCCCATGCCGCTCTCGGCGGCAGTCTTGACCCTAAGCGCAGGGCCTTCGTAACGCACATACGGCGAAGGAGCACCTACAGAGATGTTTTCAGACCGGGGATTGAATCCGGCTTTTGTAAATGTCAGAGTCAGCCTCTCGCCATCGGCCACGACAATGCGCGATGGGGAGCAACCCACCGGGGCGATGACGGTATATTCGCGCTTGAGCTGCGCAGTGATGCGGTCAAGCCGGCTACCGGGACGAAGCGAGGCCGTCGCCGGCACCACGAGCACGCGGTCATAACAGGCATATTCCACCTGAGAGGGGAACGACAGCGTGGCGTCAAGTTCGCTCGAACTTGCATAGGTGCGGTAACACAGCGGCTGCTTGGGGGCGGACGCCGATGTAAGCGGGCGCACATACTGCCACGACTTCAACCGCTCAGGCTCCGCCGGCACCCCTGCCGACACGAAACAATGCTCTACAGCATCGTCGCTGAGCGAGCGATCCTCAACCAGTGCCTTTTTCAGCTCGCCGAGCAGCTGCGCGGTGCGCCGGCCCGACAGAGCGCACTCGTTGTCGAGCCTCAGCGTGATTACGAAGCAGCTCCCGTCGGCACTCGCCGGATTAGGGGTGACGAGAGAAAAATAATGCCCGCGTGGCGACGACCACTGAGCATAGCACTCGCGCAGGTTGAGAAACTCGCGTATCGCCTTGGTGCCGTCAAACACCGCTTCGGCATCGATGTCCTCACCCGTAGGATAACTGTATATCATGTTAGGCTGGCCGGAGATGATTTCCGACAACGAAACCCGTATATAGCCGTACTTTGGCATGACTCAATCGGTATAAATTTTAAGCGTGTAATCAAGTGCAAATATAGCCAAATTAACTCTATCCGCCAAGATGATGTTATTTTTGGAGTCAACGGACAGGAGCGGTTGGCAACGAGGGGGCATCCGATGTAGGTCAGTGCTTGCGCCACCAGCCCCTGCAGGGCTGACAGCTCGGCACCGATTTATGACGGAGCTTGCGCTCCGCCCAGCCCTTTCAGGGCTGAGATTTACATTTGCGGCTTTATAACGGGGCTTGCGCCCCGCCCTACTGTCCACCCGCCCCTCCGGGGCTCCGCTAACTCCACGACACCATTAGCCACATCGTTTGTAGGGACGCACGGTCCGTGCGTCCTCAATCGCAAACCGCTCCGAGCCGGATTTCACGACCGATTTGGCACAAGGACGCACGAGCCGTGCGTCCTTACGTTTTGTAGAGCATCATCCGTGAGGAGGTCAGGCATAGGGTCGCCACCTGTGGCGACCACTCACCCGGAATGTCCGTGTTTTATGTCTCGTGTTGGCGGATGCACCCTGGTGCATCCCTACAAGGCAATCCCAACAAACAGCGTCCCTGTTAAGGGACGAAGACAATAGACGTGGGTGCAACCCACGGAAAATGGATGTCTACGAAAACACGACCGATTTATCGGTCGAACAACCCCGATGGTGATAACGATTGTTCAACCGCTACGCGGTTGTCGTAAAGAGGATAACGCATTGATACCGTGGGCTGCGGCCCACGGCTACTGTCTCAGCACCGCTACGCGGTGTCAAGGGCTTGCGCCCCGCCCTACTGCTTTTACGCTCCTGCGGAGCTTTAGGGTTCGGATGCACCGGGGTGCATCCCTACGGGTTGGGTGCTAATCCGGTGAAATAATAAAGATGGCGGTCGGGGCGTATTCAGGCTGTTATATAAAAAGGGCGGCTCCCACACAAGTGTGGAAGCCGCCTTATCATTTAGTTGAGAAGTTATCCGACCGAAATCAGAGAGCTTCGAGAGTAGCGTGGTAGGGAACCTTGCTGAGGTCAAGAGTGACCTTGTAAGTTCCAGCAGCGGGAGCTACGAGGTTGCCAGAGCCACCGTCGCATACGAGGTTGTCAAGGCCATCGCCGCCGTTGCCGTACTGGATGTCCCAAGCGCCGTCAGCGCGGAACTTGAATTCCTTTTCACCATCAGTATCACCGAATGTGACGGTAGCTGTCCAAATCTGCTTGGCAGCATCAGGAGTCATGACAACATCCTGTCCGTCAGTCCAGCTCGACTCTGCGAAACCACCGACTACGCCCCAAGACTGTACCGGGCCGTAAAGAGTTTCCCATGTCAGGAAGACGGGGCTCATGCGAACGCAGTAGAGACCTTCAGTTTCAACGGTCAGGTTACCAGCACCGCCATCGGTAGAGAGTGAGCCAGCTTCAGCACCTGCGCCGAAAGCTGTGCCGTTCCAGTCGGGCTGAGTCGCGAACTTGAAGCCGCCCTTAAGAGGAAGCCAAGATTCATAGTAAGCACCGGTGGGATCGGGATAAATCAATGCAGACTCAGCATGAGTCCAGTTGTTGGCATCGCCAGGGGTGTAGAGGTAATCATAAACGGGCGAGAACTCGTAAGTCATCATCTCGAGGTTGATAATGAGCACGTAGCGACCTGTCACACCGTTGAGGCAGCCAGCACCGACATCTTCAGTAGCTGTGCGGCCTACAAGTTTACCAGAGAGTGCACCGTCACCGTTTACCTCAACGCCGAATGCAGCATCGTCGCCGTCAACCCAGTTACCGGTCTCGTAAGTAGACTGAGGTATGATCTTCCACCACCATTCGCCGCCTGTAAGGTCGACAACGTAGGTGAATACAGGATCGTCATACACATCCTTGTCGGAGTGGTTCATCTGGATAGCTTCGGTTACGCTCCAGTTATTGATGGTGCCGAGGAGGTAGTAAGCAGGCTCGACAACGAAATCCGGGGGTATGGGAGCAAGATAGAAAGCCTGGGTAGCATAGTAGTAGTCGCTACCGTTGAGGCGGATGTTGCTTACATTATCGCCGTCGACATAGCCGGCATAGCGCACCCATACTTCCTTCACGTCAGCCTTGCGGCCGAACATATCCTCATAGATGGGCTGGATGTCGGCTGCGGTAGAGGTGATGACACCGTTGGTGAGGGTGCAGGGTACTTCCTTAGCTCCATCAAAATTCTCGTTATCGGCAAGCCACATCTTGAAGTAGAGAGTGTAACCTGCAGGGAACTCGCTTTCGTCGACTGTCACATCGGCAAACTGGATGGGATAGCCGAGCTTGCTGTAAGCGTCGAGGTCGATAGTGGCGAGGTCGCCGGTCTCCTCGTTGGGTGCGAGGTACTGGCTCGAGGCCACGGTGATGCCGTCGACATTGAGGATCTGCTCCTCGGCAGTGACGGGAACCTTGGGAGTGGGCTCCTCATACTGGCTGCAGGCAGTCATGCCTGCGGCCAGAACGAGAGCACTCAGATATGTGAGTTTTTTCATTGTGTTCGTTGTGCGTTTGTTTTGTTAACGAATGGAACTGTGTGAATTATCCAGTCCCTCAATTAGAGTTCGTGGTCTGAGAAAGTTACCTGCATAGAGTTGAGGTCGACTACAATGTACATCATGCCGCCGGGCCAGTTGGGGAACTGGAAGTTACCCTTACCGTAAACCACGCCGGTGCTTACTGTACCGTCTGCGCCGAAGGTCACATCCTTGTTGTCGCCATCATTGGCGGCAGCACCGATAGAAGGCAGAGAGCCGTCGCTGCCCCAATCACCGAGTTCGGTGTAGAAGCGGAATCCGAGGCTTGCATCAGCCGCGATGTTGAAGCTGCCACGGTAAACCTTGGTGCCGATTTCGTCATCAGCTTCGAAGAGCATCATGCTGCCGTCGCCGATGTTCCAGCCCTGGGGCGAACCGATGAGGTAGATGTAGCCAGGATCACGGGTGTTGATAAACCATGACACCTTCTTAAGCTCGATAGCATTGGAGTAGCACTTGGTGCTTTCCACATCGCCGATCTGGGCGACGGCACGGATATACACCTTCTGTGGGCCTAAGCCTTCGGTCGGACCGGTGTAGACCTGACCGGCAGGGTCATATATGACAGGCACACCGTCGACAAGCTCACGGCTGTAGCCGTTAAGAGCGGTGATGGCTGTAGCGAGGCTCTTCTGTGTCATTACGACAGTGTGGTTGGCTTCGCCGCTCTGCACCACGTCATAATTGATGTCATACACCTCAGAGGGTTTGTCCCAGTTGCCCGAAAGCGACACCTGGGCTGTGTAAGTGACTGCTGCGGGAAATCCGTAGTCAGGCTGGGAATAAACCTGAATGTCAAAGGTAGCTTCGTCCTCGTTCTGGAGCTGGAGCTCCTGAGAAGCGTAGACGGGCTCGTTAATCTGGAATGATACCGCAGTGACATCCTGCTCAGGCACCTGAAGCTTGGGGTCGGTGGTCGACTCGCAAGAAGCCAGTCCGAACATCGCGGCCATGCCTGCGGCAAATATTGATATTTTTTTCATTTTTGTGAAAATCGTTGTTTGTAAGTTTATTAAACTGTTGGAACAGCCGGGTTATCAATAGCCGGGGTTCTGCTTCATGCCTGAGAGCGTCACGATGGTGCTGGGCAGCGGGTAGAGGTTGTAGTGGGCGGGGAAGTCCGAACCCTTGAGGGTCTGGTTCTTCCAAGTCCAGTTGTAACCGCTGATCCACTTGCCGGCACGGATGAGGTCGGTGCGGCGCGTGTTCTCGGTGTAGAGCTCGCGTGCGCGTTCCTTGTAGAGGTTGTCGAGGTTGAACTCGCCTGCTGTCCAAGGCATGAGGCCCGCACGTTCGCGGATGAAGTTGGTATAAGTCAGGGCCTTGGCCGAGTTGCCGGTGTGCATGTAGGCTTCAGCCGCGCTGAGGTAGATTTCTGCGAGACGAATCACAGCGTAGTCGTTGCTGAGCTGGCCGGTGGCATTGGGCTGCGAGGCCATCTTGTCGCCGTACTCGTCGAGGTTCCAGTTGGTGTACTTGATGGCGAGGTAGCCATTGTTGCCCCAAGAAGCCTGGTTGTAGGTGAGGTCGGAGAACGAGAAGCCGTCGTCGGCGGTGCACCACCATGCCACACGCTGGTCGTCAGAGTAGGTCATGTTGGAATCCCAGTCGAATATGGCTGCGAACTCAGGACGTGTGGACATACACTTCCAGGCCTCGGTGTTGTTGTACTTGGCGTTCTGGTCGCCGCCGATCCATGCCGCGATCATGAACATGGAGTTGGCATACGAAGTCATGTGCTCGGTATCGGAGGGGATTACCCAGAGGTTTTCGTGCACATCGCTCGAACCGCCGTTGGCATACTGGCGGTTGTTGGCTGCGAACAGGGTCGAGTAGTTCTGGGCCAGACCGGTGGCTGTGCCGTCGCTTGCGACGAAGCCAGTGCCCTTGTGGCGGGTGATGATGTTTTCGGCATGGCGGATGGCATCGCTCCAGCGGGGAGTGCCGGCGTAGACTTCGGCGTTGAGGTAATATTTCACCAAGAGAGCCTCAGCCACTTCCAGACCCACATAGCCCCAGCTCTGCGAAGCGTTGCCGTTGTATGCGGCCACGACCTGCTCAAGCTCGTTGGTCATGATGCCGAAAAGCTCGGCGCGGTCCATCTGGGGAGGAACAGAACCTATGGATGTGTCGTCATTGGCGTAAGGCACGTTGCCCCAGAGGTCTATCAGGTAGTAGTAGGCAGCGGCGCGGAGGATCTTGGCCTGGCGGATATATTCGTCAGCTCGACCCTGCGCTTCGGCGGGGATGTTGAAGTAGCCGTTGTTGACGGTCTGGATGAAGTCGGTGCAGGTAGCCACGTTAATCATCAGGCGTGAGTACACACCGTACATGATGGTATTCGACGGGGAAGCGATACCGTACTGTATCAGACCGTAGTCGGCATCGGCGGCGGGAAGCCAGTTGGCCTCGTCGGTGGGGATGGTCTCAAGGATGAAGAGACCGCGCTGGAAGGTGGTCATACCGCCGTCGGTACCGCTCACTGCGGCGTTACCGTTGGCTCCGTAGGTGGAGAACTGCAGGTAGCAGTCGGCCATCACACGATCCATGTACCCTACGGGATCCTCGTCAAAAGTTCCCGCAGTGATTTTCGAGGGATCGGTGGGCAAAAGGTCGAGGTCGTTGGTACAAGCCCCGAGAGCCATCGATGCCACAGCTCCTATGGAAAGGATGAATTTATTGATAGTTTTCATATAATGGTTTCTATTCTTGTGTTTTTAAGATTTAGAATGTTGCGACAAGACCGAGTGTAGCTGTGATGGGTCGGGGGTATACGTTGTTGTCGATACCTGACTCAACCTCGGGGTCGAGACCCTTGTACTTGGTGATTACGAAGGGATTCTGGACGGCGCCGAATATACGGAGGTTCAGACGGCCCTTAAGCAGGGAGTCGAATGTATAGCCGAGAGTGATGTTGTCGCAGCGGAGGAAGCTGGCGTTCTCCACGAAGTAGCTTGAGAGCACGAGTTCGGACACGGGTGTGCTTTCGGGGAAGAGATATGTGTTGTCAAGCAGGTTGTTGAGGCCGTAGCTGTTGACACCGGCGAGACGGCTGCGGTCATACTTAGGACCGTTGTAGACGTAGTTGCCGAGGCTTGCACGGAGGCTGATACCGAGATCCCAGTTCTTGTAGCTGAAGTTGTTGTTCCAGGTCATGGTCCAGTCGGGTGTGGGAGAGTGGAAGTTGATCTTGTCGTTGTCGGTAATCACACCGTCGCCGTCCTGATCCACGTACACACCGGGGATGGGATCACCAGCCTGGTCGTATACCTGCTGGTAAACGCGGAAAGTATTTGCGGGCTCACCTACCATATGGTATGTAAGGCCTGTACCAGTACCGGAGGGAGTGGTTGAAGCCTGGATGGTAGAAGTTTCGGCATCGCCTGTAAGAGAAGTAATCTTGTTACGGTTGTAAGCCACATTGTAGCTTGTGCTCCAAGTGAAATCCTTGGTCACCACGGGCTTGGCTGTAACTGTCAATTCGACACCGGTGTTGCGGAGAGTACCGATGTTGCGGTTCATGTAGTTACCAGTGTTAAGACCGGCAACGGGCACCCATGCGAGGAGGTCCTTGGTGTCGCGGAGATACCAGTCGGCAGCGAGGGTGATGCGGTTGTTGAGCCATGCAGCGTCGATACCGATGTTCCATGTGGTTGTCTCCTCCCACTTGATGTCGGTGTCATAGGGCTGAGGATAGAGGGGTTCTATCCAGGTGGGGTTAGAGCCGTCCTGACCGTATGCGGGATAGAAGAAGCCCTGACCGCTGCCGTTCCAGCCTGAAGATGTATATATAGGCAGATAGGGGAAGTAGCTGCCACGGAGGTCCTGCTGGCCGGTGATACCCCAGCCGAGGCGGAGCTTAAGGTCGTTCCACTTGTCGCGCACGCTTTCAAAGAAAGGCATGTTGGCTATCTTCCATCCGAGAGCGAGAGAGGGGAAGATACCCCAGCGGTTATCCTTGCTGAAGCGAGAGGTACCGTCGTCACGGAGGGTGAATGTCAACAGGTATGTGTCGTCATATGTGTAGTTCAAACGGCCGAAGAATGACACGAGCTGCAGAGGCTCTGCCCACTGGTAGAGAGCAGCGGTATAGTCACCGATCTGGTTCGAACCCTGAGCGTTCTGGTTGAGGGTGAATGTGTTGGTGGCTACATCATAGCTCTGAGTGAAGCCGAGAGTAGCAAGCTCTGTGTGGCTGCGGCCATGGTAATCGAACTTCTGCCAAGAGTAACCGGCCATAACGTCGAGGTTAGACTTGATGGCGGTAAATTCCTTGCGGTAGTTGATGTAGAAGTCGAGGAGGGTGTTGCGCTGGAGCTCGTACCAGTCATAAAGGGTACCTGCACCGTTCTCACCGATCTTCTGGGTGTTGCCGTCACGCCATGCCATGATAGAGTTGGGGGCGATTTCGGTCTTGGACTTGTTCTGGCTCACCTGATAACCGAGGTTGAGGTTGAAGTGGAGCTCGGGGAGGAAGTGGAGAGCGTAGTCGATCTGGAGGTTACCGGTAGAAGAGAGAGTCTGGCCCTCGTCTTTCTTGTCCTCAAGCATCTGCAGAGGGTTCTGAGCTGCCTGGGTGTCGGGAGTACCATTGGCGTTGAGCACGTTGGTGTAGCCGTTGTAAATCGACATGCCTGTGTTGCCTACAGTGTTGAATGAGTGGCGCACGGGCAGTGTGGGGTTGAAAGCTGTAGCCGAACCCACAGCACCGAGGTCGGCTGTACGTGTCTTCACGTAGCTACCCTGAGCGTTGGCGTTGATAGAGAGCTTGCCGTTGAAGAACTTCGGGCTGAGGTTGAAGCCTACGGTGGTACGCTGCATGCTCGAAGTCTTCACGATACCCTGGTTGTTAGTATAAGAAGCGTTGACGCGGTAGGGGAGGAAACCGGCTGTGCCTCCCACACTCAGAGAGTAGTCCTGAGAGAAAGATGTGCGGAGCACTTCGTCCTGCCAGTCGGTATTGGCCTCGCCGAGCTGAGCGATAGCGCTTTCGCTCTTAAGGACGTTACGTACCACATCAGCGAAAGTGGCACCGTCCATCAGGTCGAGAGTCTTGCGGGCGGTGTTGACATGCCAGTTGGCAGCAAAGTTGACCTGAGGCTTGCCGGCAGTACCCTTCTTGGTGGTGATGATGATGACACCGTTAGACGCACGAGAACCGTAGATAGCGGTAGCCGAAGCGTCCTTAAGAATGGTCATCGATTCGATGTTCTGAGGATTGACCATGGTAAGAGCGTTTGTGCCGCCGGCAGAGCTCTGGTTAGTCATAGGCACACCGTCGATCACGATAAGGGGGTCGTTGGTAGCGTTAAGTGAGGAACCACCACGGATGCGGATGGTAGCATTGCCTGTAGGGTCACCACCGTTGGTAGTTACAACCACACCAGGGCTTGCACCTACGAGGAGGTCCTGGGCAGAAGTAGCCATACCGGCATCAACGTCGTCAGGCTTCACCATGGCCACCGAACCAGTAGCGTCGCTCTTCTTAACGACACCATAACCGATAGCGACAACCTCGCCGAGCATCACCGAGTTTTCAGAGAGCTCGACGTTGATGGTGGTCTGGCCATTAACAGCGATGGTCTGGGGGTTCATACCCACATAAGAGAAGGTAAGAGATGCATTAGGACTGACTTTGAGGGTATAGTTACCGTCAATGTCCGTAGCGGTAGCGGCATTCTGACCCTGAGCTACGACAGAAGCACCGATAAGGGGCTCGCCTGTAGTGTCAGTTACCGTACCTGTCACTGTGATGGTCTGGGCGTTGACTGCGAATGTACACAGAATACCCATCATCATGAAAAGGAAGCGGATTCCTTGGGTTAAGTGTTTCATTTAATTTAAGATTGGTTGTATAAGGATTAATGTTCTCAGATTTTCAGCAGGAACTGTATAATCTTATGGTTTCAATATGGTGTCAGCTGCAAGGAAGGCAGCCTTGAGGGACCCGCGTGCAATCGTCATAAACACACACACGGAGTCAGCCCCGACCGATGGTCAAGGCGGAAGGGATGCAACGATGTCGGATTCCATTTCGGTATTCATTTTAAGATAAGAGATATTGTTTCCGGTTAATGCTATGCAAGATTCTTCTTCAAGAAGAAAGCACACGTCAGGCCACAACATGACCCGATGGTACGAATACAAAATTATTTAATATCTGTGAAGCACATGCGCTTTTAAGATGCCAGATGAGATTTGTTTGACCGTCAGGCAAATTTAGCACGCTGATATTAAACGTTTTATACTCATATGAGGTATAGGGTTAAATGAGACCAAATTTAGAAATATAACTTAATTTGCGTTTATATTTCTTCGTTTAAACAGCCCTACAAGCCCTGTAGTGGCTATCATATTTCAGACTCATACAGCCCTATAGCATACTAACGGGTGCAAATTTAGCGAAATATTAACAATATATGGCACAAAAATGCAATTTTTATAAAGATTTTTAAGATATATGCTGTAAAACATATTGTCAACAGTCTGGATTTTTACATGCCGGCGGACAAATCCGATTACAGCATCCCCATGTCCTCAAAGTTTTTTAGCTCCAAAAGGGCTGGCAGTGCAAGCCGTGGCTCCTCGCACCAACAACGAAACGACATGCTACAACTGATTTACGGCATCCTCAAGAGAGGTGTGTGGAGCAATCTTGGATTTGTAGCGCGAGCGGTAGTTATATACAGTGGCAACCGTTATGTTAAGCATGGATGCGAGCCGCTTGCTGTCGGTGACACCGAGGCGCATGAGTGCAAACACCCTCATCTCGGATGTCATAGTACCGTCAGGGCGCAGAGAGAATCGTTCCCCCTCGCCGATAAGCTCATTGAGACGGGCGATGAAGTCAGGATACATCTGCAAGAACTGGGCATCGAAATGCGCAAATAGCCTCGACATCTCCTCATCGACCGTACTCGACTGCAGACGCAGGTGAAGTTCTTCGCGCTTATTGTTGGCCGACAGTTTCAACAAGGCACTGCGGGTGCGGTCTTTGTCGCGCACGCTGTCACTTGCAAACCCGAGCATAGAGACCAAAGCAGCCTCCGTCAGCAGCAGTTTCTCAGTGCGCTGGGCCAGCTTCTCCTTCAGAGCCGGGATTTCAGCTATACCCGTCTGTAAAGATTTGATTTTGGAGGCGGTCTCTGAGGTCTGAATCGTCTCTTTGTAAATCCGGCGGCGGTTTTCCCTCAATAAAAACACCACGTACATGAACGCAAAAACCACCAGAATAGAGCACACCGGGATGCTTACAGCCATGTTTCTCACAAAAATGCCTATGCAGCCGACGGCAAGAGTAAGCACGGGCAAGGTCCAAAGTAGCAATCTGTTTTGTCGTGTCCCAACCATAGGATTCAAACAACCATAGGAATGATAAATATAAGTGAATACTCACTTATAAGCCTCAAAAGCTGTAATTTTTTGCGACTTACTTACAAAAAAAAGGGTAAGCTTACTACATCGCACCGCTACGACTCGGTACCGTTGCTCCGGTCAAGGCCTGGCGGAGTTCCCGAGGAGCTGGTCGTGTAGGACTTACCCGACTGCAAAGTTACAAAAATACTCGCTTATGGCAAATTTTCTCCGAAAAATATGTGCAGCGCAAATATGCCAGGAAAGCCAGGAAAGCCAGGAAAGCCAGGAAAGTGCGGCTTCCCGACGGAAGCCGTCGGCCGAAGCCCAGTCCATCATGTCACCAACAGTCGGTGCGCTCCGATATACCGGGGATGGTGGAGCGATTGTATTCCGGATCTATGCCCCGGCGGCGTTGCGCCTGATAATCCTTAAGCAGCAAGCCGGCATACCCTCCCAGCAGCAGTATGGCAATGATATTGCACAGCGTCATCATCGCCATCGTGATGTCGGCAAGCCCCCATACCAGGTCGAGCGAGGCAAGAGAGCCGGCCATCACCATCCCGCTTGACAGGAGCCGCAACACTATGGTCAGGCTGCGTTTCTTTTTGATAAAACCGAGATTGCTTTCTCCGTAGTAATAGTTGGCAATGATGCTCGTAAACCCGAAGAGCACTATGGCAACGGCAACGAAAGCCGAGGCTGCCCCTCCGACTTCAGAGGCAAGCGCAGCCTGAGTCAATTCGATCCCGGTCAAGCCCGTGCCGGCCACGCCGCTGCACAATATTATAAAAGCCGTAGCCGTACATATGAGGAGCGTATCGGTGTACACTCCGAGAGTCTGTATCAGCCCCTGCTTGACAGGATGGCTGACGGCAGCCGTCGCTGCGGCATTAGGGGTGGAACCCTCGCCGGCCTCGTTGCTGAACAACCCTCGCTTGACACCCATTATCATGGCCATGCCTATCGAACCGCCTGCGACCTGCTCTATGCCGAATGCATTCTTCACTATCATTGCCATCACGTGCGGAAAACAGTCGATGCGCACGACTATCACATAAACGGCCAGCAAAATATAAAGCACTGCCATTACAGGCACCACGACCTCATTGATTTTCGCTATGCGCTGTATGCCACCCCATATCACCACGAGAGTAAGCACCGTCAGCACCAAGCCTGTCACATACCGCTCGATGCCGAAGCTGCCGTGCATGGCTATGGATATGGTGTTGGACTGCACGGAATTAAACGCCAGAGCAAATGTGACGGTAATCAGCACCGCAAACACCACGGCATACCACCGCTTGCCAAGCCCCCTGCTTATATAATATGCAGGACCTCCTATGTAGGAGTGTTCGCCACGCACCTTAAACAGCTGCGCCAGCGTAGACTCGACAAAAGCGTTGACCGAGCCGAGCAATGCTACAACCCACATCCAGAATACAGCTCCGGGGCCGCCCAAAGCAATGGCTATAGCCACTCCCGCCACATTCCCGGTGCCGACACGGCTCGCCAACGAAACCGCAAAAGCCTGAAACGAGCTGATTTTCCTTCCGGGCGGGAGAGCAGCATCCCTTCTGTCGTCATGACGCTGGCCGGAATTGGCCAAAAGGCGCAGCATCTCCCCAATCATGCGGAACTGCACACCTTTGAATCTCAATGTAAAATACAGACCGGTGCCGAGCAGCAACGCTGTCAGCAGATATGTCCATACGAAGTCATTTATATGCCCTATCAGCTCCATGGGTATCAACAATTAACTCACTACAATTAGTTATATTTAAAAATTTTTTACAAGCAACCCTGCGGGCTTGCATATCCTTGCTCGTTTTTTCGGCTGATTTCTTTACTCTTGCAAAGTCACTTAACTCCACGGCTCGACTTAGAAACCATCTCGAAAATCCTTCACAAATATCTACATGCTGATTTGTGCAGCTTCCTTATCACTTATGCGAGCAGAAAATAAACAAAAATACCGTCTACGATGTTTAACACACTCAGCCGATGACAATATACCTTTAAGGCAGGCCAATCCGACACTGACGCGCCGCACAATTTAGAAACCGCACAAATCATGTGCGAAATTACACAACTTCCTACATATTCCGTCTGAATTATAACCCATAAAAGCTATTAAATTTCAATCACATGTTAATTATAGTTAATTAACGAGCTTTTTTAAGGAAAACATTTGGCAGATACCGAAAAGAGACATAAATTTGCAACGTGTTTTTCATGGTATTAGATTTAAGGTTAACAAAGATTGGTTGTCGTGAGACAATCAATTTTCTTTTTATACCTACCTGAAGCTACCGGGGGCTTACGCCGCCCCTAAAGCTCCCTGAGAGAGCTAAAATCATTGCAAAATACATACCTGCTGCACCATGGATAGCAACACCGCACACCTCCCGGCCCTCAACCTTCCCGACTCCCCCCTGAAGCTCCGACGACTCCCCGACGGGGCAATGCAGGTGTATGACCCACTGAGGCTCAAATGGGTTATCCTCACCCCTGAAGAGCATGTACGCCAGCGGTTTGTAACTTTTCTGACGCATTCCCTCGGCTATCCTGCCGGCATGATGGCCAACGAGGTGTCGCTGCGACTCAACGGCACCCTGCGACGCTGCGACACGGTGCTTTTCGACCGTATGCGCCAACCGCTTGCCATAATCGAATACAAAGCCCCGGGCATACCGATAACGCAGACAGTATTCGAACAGATAGTCAGGTACAATATGGTGCTGAGGGCTTCCTTCCTCATGGTCAGCAACGGACTCAAACACTACTGCTGCCGCGTGGACTACTCGCCACCCAAAGTCACATTCCTGAAGGAAATCCCCACATACGCCGCCATCACAGAGAGCCAATCAGAGGACAGACGCGATTAATAGGCGATTGCGATATATCATGGCTTGCGCCGTCCGCCCTTTCAGGGCGGATTTATTGGGCTCCTCCATCAACGGAGCTTGCGCTCCGCCCTACTGTCTTTACGCTCCTGCGGAGCTTTAACGTAATGAATGCGCCGAGTTGTGGCACATATGTCCTCCAAGCAAGTAGGGCTGCACCCCGGCAGCCGCCCAGCATACAAGGGTGTCCGCCGTCACAGGCTTCCGTCAAGATAAAGCAACGCCTCTGGACCGAGATTGAAAAGCAGGTCTACGACCGACAGATGCGGCAAAAAGCCGAGCTTGTCCTCCCTGACCTGATAATACCGCGCGAAACCGTCAATCAGGGCGACACCCCTCCTCATGTCGCACACCACTGCCGCAGACTTTTCTTCATCACGGCAATCTCCGACGCTGCGGTAGACAGGCTGCGGCAACCCTATCAGACGGCATACAACGGCATCCGCATCGCGGCAAAAATCCACCAAAGGAGTGCCCACCCTCCGGGCATCGAACAGAGCAGCAAAATCGTCGGCATAAAACTCAAAATAGGGAGTGCGTCCATAGGCGCTCTCCAATGCCGTCATCGCCGTCAGCCACCATGGAGAGTGGTCCGACAGCACGATGTCCGACACAAGAGTGCCGTGGTGTACCGCCGGATGCACTATAGGGACTGTCACATTAAGCGGTCCGCGTGTGTCGGCTATCGTGAAGCGATGGGTGGATTTCGCCCTCTTGTCATAAGGCATACCTATATCCACAACCACCGCCGGGCAGCACCGCGCCATATGGACGTAACGGTCCACAGACCCGAACAGCTCTGGCCGCAGGAGCAACACTGGTTTCTCCCTGCCGCTTATGTCTTTCAATCCATCGCCCACGTGCCTATCAGCTTACTCGCCTTTATTTGCATCCATGAGCACACGGTTCCAGCGTATCTTGCCGTCCAGCCAGCCCTTATCCTTGTCGAGCGAGATGAGCACTCGCATAGGCTTGCCTACAATGTGGTCCTCCGGCACGAATCCCCAGAATCGCGAGTCGAGCGAATTGTCGCGGTTATCGCCCATCATGAAGTAATAATCCATCTGGAAGGTGTACGTATCCTGCGGTTTGCCGCCTATCCACAGCTTGCCGTCGCGCCACTGAGCATCGGTGTTGCGCTCATAATTACGTATCACCCTCTCGTAGGTCAGCCACGCCTTCTGGTCCATCTTGATTGTAGCACCCTTGCGAGGAATCCACAGAGGGCCGTAGTCGGCTGTAGTCCACTGTGTAGCCACACCGTAAGGAAACACATCGTCACTCGGCCATACCGGCTGCTGCATGATGTTGACAAAACCGGGCGACCGCTGTATGCGGCTGACCATATCGGGAGTCAGAGGAGAGAGGTATATCGGCGGTACCGAGCCGTCAGGATTGACACGGAACCCTGAAAGCCTCACTCCCTCGATTTCCTCTGGTCTCAATGTGAGCTGATGCCGGTCGTCGGCAGCAATCCCGATAGCATCAAAATCGGCATCGGTCAGCATACGTCCGTCAAACTGGTAGAAATAGTTGTGCTGCACAGTCTCAGGCTGCGGTACGGGCTTGCCGTCGATATGCACCACTCCTGCTACAATCGACAAAGTGTCGCCCGGCAGGCCCACACACCGCTTGACATAATTCTCGCGGCGGTCGACAGGCCGGTATATCACATCGCCAAACTGCTCCTTGTTGCCCCATACGGCATCACGGCCGAAATGGCGCACGAGCGTATAATAGTCGGGATTCTGCACTTTGAGAGCCACCGTATCTCCGGCTGGGAAATTGAACACTACTATGTCGCCACGCTTGACGGTGGTGTACCCCTTAAGGCGGTGGTATTTCCAATCAGGCCACTCAAGATAGCTCTTGGTATTGACGATGGGAAGTGTATTCTGCACCAAAGGGAGATGGATGGGGGTGTTTGGCACACGCGGGCCGTAGGCCATCTTATTGACCCACAGATAGTCACCTATAAGCAACGTCTTTTCGAGCGACGAGGAAGGTATCTTGTAGTTCTGCCCTACGAAAGTAAAGACGAAATACACCAGCACCAATGCATACACGATGGCATCGACCCACCCCATGACGCTGCGCAGGGCTGCATTTTTAGATTTTTTCCACCATGTCAGGGGAATATAGCCGGTGATGTATATGTCAAACAGCAGTATGTAGGCCAGCAACACCCATGGGTTGCCGAGCCACACCACCCACGCGAAAAACAGGAGCGAGACCAACGCAAAGCGGACCCACCGCGTAGTCTTTATCTCGCGTATGCGCGATTTGAAGTCCTCAGCAAATGATTTATCAGCCATAATCAGTCGTGGGAAGTACCGGATATAAGTTCGCTCATCATCTCATCCATCGAGTGTACGCCAGGGTGCGACGCAAGCCATTCGGCCGCCATTACCGCACCAAGGGCAAAGCCCTCGCGGGTCTTGGCACTGTGCTTGATGGATATGCTGTCGATAGGCGACTCCCAAGTGATTTCATGTATGCCGGGAACCTCGCCGCGACGTATATGGCTCACTATCATCGCATCTGCGGCGGCAGGAGCCTCTTCGACCCAGCCAGCCACTCGGTCACTCTCGGCAATGATGCCCTCGGCAAGCGTCACCGCAGTGCCGCTCGGATGGTCGAGCTTGTGCACATGGTGGGTCTCGGTCATGTCGGGCATATACTGCGGGAACTTGTTCATCACACGTGCCAGATAGCGGTTAAGAGCCATGAAAATGTTAACACCGACGCTGAAATTGCTGCTCCACAGCATACCTCGTCCGAGCGTCTCGGCAAGCGTCTCGACTTCGGGAAGCCTGTCGGCCCACCCCGTAGAACCCGACACTACGCTCACCCCGGCCTTTAGAGCCCGGGTGCAATTATCGGCAGCAGTGTGTGGCGTAGTAAATTCTATTGCCACCTCTGCCGATGCAAACTCAGGCGACTCGATGTCGGCGTTATTGTCTATATCTATGATTTTGACTATTTCGTGTCCACGTGAGCGGGCTATCTGTTCGATTATATGGCCCATCTTGCCATATCCTATCAGAGCGAGTTTCATTGCGATATATCTGTTGGTTGTATATACTGTTTTATTTGACAAGTCCTTCCTTGCGGGCCACACGCGGTATCATTATGGATGTGTACACCTGTATGGCACCTCCGGCAAGCGTGAATGCAAGCCAGTCCATCTGTCCGGACTTCTCGTAGAACATGAAGAATGTAGCCGCACAGAAAAATATGGCACACCACGTCTCCAAGCGGCAAAGCCGGCGCAGACGCAGGCTCGCCCCTTTGGGGGTCTTAGCGGAGATACGACCGTAGAGCAGCAATGCCGCTCCGCTGCCGTAGATATATTTCCACACGTCACCCTCCACCCTCAGCAGAGGCATTATGGTGCCGGCCATTATGAGAAGCAGCGACACGGTGATAAGCCACATGACGATATTCTGATTTTTAATCATATGATTTTATACGTAATTGGGTTTCTAACAATCGGTTACGGGTTTAGGTCCTGACAGCCGCATCCACCGCTTATTCCACTATATAGACATCCTCGTTGGGACGCTGCATGTGATACTGTTCCCTCACGATCTGCTCCATGGCCTCACGGTCGGTATCCAGACGGGAGTTCATCGCGCGGTAATACTCCAACGAGTCGCGGTTGACCTTGATTTCCGCCTTGAGCCTGTCTATTTCACCCTCATACTGGTAGTGGTTCAAGATGGAATTATCGTTGAAAAACAGCACATAGACCAGTGCGCCCGCTATCACCAACGCGCTGACCGAGATATAACGCTTGCACCAAGCGATGAAACTGCTTCTTTCTGCCATCTTTCCGTAATTATAATCAATAGGGAATAAGACCCTGAGAGGGATTTATAGCGACAAATGTACAAAATTTTTGCTAAATTTGCGTTTTAATATATCTTGATGCACTTTAATATATCTTAAGTATACTTTCTATGCAGCTAACCACTACCGTCACACATAAACCAGACCGTAAGATGCGCCTGTGCGCCGTCATGCTGCCAATACTGCTTTGGGTGTTTGACGGCACTGCGGCGGCACGTCGACTCCACACCACGCCCACACCTCCGGTGACCGTCACGGACACCATAGCTGCCGATACCATGCCGGCAATCACGTTTGATGACATAGTGCTCCCCGACAGCTGCCCGTTCCGCACATATGCACGTATACATCCCCGCGACCTGCGCGAACCGATATTCTCCTCCTACCGCATCCAGCCGTTCCCGTCCGAAGTGCTCCATGCGCCTGTGACTCGCGCCGACAGCCTCCTCCCTGTGCGTGGCCGGGAATGGCTTGACAACGCCCTGTTTGTCGATTCGCTCGTCAACGCACTCAAGCAGAACTATATGATTGCCAACCCCCTCTTGGTGCGTTACAACGAGAGGATGCTGCCCGATCCGCCCAAACGCTACCGCGCCGTCATAGACCCCTCGCGTATGCAGATAGTAATGATGGAGGAGCTGCCCACTAAGTCCAACGACCCGACAAAGGTGAATGTGCACGTCCGTCCGACCCATTGGCTTCACTCGTTCAACGCAGCACTGCAGATGTCGCAGGCCTACATCTCCCCCAACTGGTACCAGGGCGGCAACAACGCACTGAGTTTCATCGGCAACATTGCCTACGGAGTGAAGCTCAACCAGAAATTCCACCCCAACCACCTGCTTGAAGCCTCAGTGTCATACAAATTAGCCATGTCGAGCACCCCCGACGACTCGCTCCGCAATGTCCAGATTACCGAAGACATCTTCCAGATTACAGCCAAGGGGGGCATCAAGGCTTTCGACCACTGGTTTTATTCACTCTCGCTCAACTTCAAGACACAGCTTTTCAACAGCTATCCGATAAATTCCAACGACCTGTCGGCATCATTCCTGTCACCCGGAGAGCTTAACCTCGGCCTCGGTATGACCTACGAATATACGTCGCCATCCAAGAAATTCAACATCAACGCCTCCATATCGCCTGTGTCATGGAATCTGAAGACCGTGACCAACGATGGCATGGATCCGGCATCATTCGGCATAGACAACGGCCACCGCAGCCAGAGCCAGATAGGTTCCAGCACCGAAATCAAGCTGGGCTGGCAGATTACACGCGACATTTCGCTCCAATCACGGCTGTTTGCCTTCACGCAGTACGACGACTCGCAGCTCGACTGGGAAAACACCATCAACTTTTCCATCAACCGCTTCCTGTCTGCGATGCTTTACGCCCATCTGCGCTACGACTCCACCACCCCTCGGATAGACGACAGCAACTGGCACTACTGGCAGTTTAAGGAAATACTCTCGCTCGGATTCAGCTACAAGTTCAGCACCATCTGACCTACGCCCCCATGAGACACCTCCTCCTCATAATGGCCATAGCCCTGCTGGCCGTCACGTCGGCTCATGCCCGCAAGCAGTCGACCACGCGCAATGTCCGCCACGCCACCACGGCCCTCCTGCAGGTCGGACCTTCTCGTGACACCATAGCCGTGACCGATACCGCAGTAAGGCTGTCGGGCTACGACAAGCCGCTCCGCGCCACACGCGAGAGCTTGTTCGTGACCTCATCGCTCGACGACACTATCCGTGCGCTCCGCGTAAAGCTCGACTACTACGACATGTCGGGACGACGGCTCCACTCACGCGACGTGGACATCACGGCCGACATCCCTCCAGCCGATACGCGCTGCGTGGATTTCAAATCATGGGACACCCAGAAGTCCTTTTACTACCACCTCGGGCCGAAGCCTCGCCGTGGCACAGCCACCCCCTACAAGGTTGAAGCCCATGTCGTATATGTCATCACGGATTCACGATAATCTTTTTCCGAACAGGCTCTTTATCTGACCGCAAATGTCTGACACAAACATAAACCGCAACAAGCGTCTGTACCAGCTGGCCGAAAGCCCTGTCGGGAAGCTGCTGTGGCAATACAGCCTCCCTGCCGTGGTGGGGATGCTGGTCGTGTCGCTCTACAATGTCGCCGACCGCGTATTCATCGGACAAGGTGTAGGCCCCGAAGCCATAGCGGGGCTTGCGGTAACGCTCCCGGTCATGAACCTCTCGGCGGCACTCGGAGTGCTTGTCGGCGGCGGTGCAGCCGCCCGCATCTCGGTCATGCTCGGAGCCGGCGACACCGACAATGCATTCCGCACCCTCGGCAATGCCCTCGTCATGTCGGTATCTATCGCCATCGCTTACATCTCGGTATTCGCCCTGTTTCTCGACGACATACTTATGGCATTCGGCGCGTCAGCAGCCACCCTCCCCTACGCCCACGAGTTCATGGTCTATATGCTTCCGGGATTCCTGCTGATTAACGTTTCGCTGAGTTTCAACAACATCATGCGGGCATCGGGCTATCCTATGAAAGCCATGATAGCCAACTTCATCGGAGCGGGCATCAACGTGGCCCTCGACCCGATATTCATCTTTTGGCTTGACATGGGCATCAAGGGTGCATCCATAGCCACTGTCATATCCATGGCCATATCGGGCATATACGTGATGATGCACTTCTGCCGCAGGGACTCCACCATTCATTTCCGTCGGGGCATCTACCGCCTTGAAGGCCGTATAGTATGGGGCATCGTAGCCATCGGTGCAGCACCGTCACTTATCAACGCGGCCGCAAGTGCCGTCAACGCCATCATCAACAATTCGCTGCTGCACTATGGCGGCGACACTGCGGTGGCGGCGGCCGGAATCTTCACCACACTCTCCACCCTTGCCGTAATGGCCATGAGCGGCATATCGCAGGGTATGCAGCCCATTGTGGGCTACAATTACGGAGCCGGGCACTTCCACCGTATGAAGCACGCCTATTACCTCGCGGTGGCGGCGGCATCGGTGGTCGCCCTCATCAGCACCGCCGTCGGCTACCTCATCCCCGACCTGTGGGCAAGGGCGTTCACGACATCAGAAGCATTGATCGACACCACCGTCAACGCTTTCCACCTCGGATTCTGGGCGTTCTGGCTTGTAGGATTCCAGGTCATCTCCACCACTTTTTTCCAAAGCATAGGCAAAGCCGGCAAAAGCATATTCCTTTCGCTGGCCCGCCAGGTAATATTCCTCATACCGCTGATGCTTTTGCTGCCGCGCACCATGCAGCTCGACGGCGTATGGCTTGCTTTCCCCTTGGGCGATGTCGCAGCCACCGTTTGCACTGCCGCCCTGATTATATACCAGTGGCGCATCTTCGCCCGCATCCCAGCCAACCCTTCTTCATCATTCAGACCCCAAACACTGTAAAACACCATAACTCAAATTAAGCATGTATAATATCAAAGCTGCGTTTACCCCCCCCCATTACAAAACACTAACAATCAATTAGTTAACAAAAGCACCACAATCACTGTGGCAAAAGGGATTGCAATCATCCTGATGGTGACCGCCCACACCATGACACCCTTGGGGGCATTTATTTACGCTTTCCACATCCCCTTGTTTTTCCTGACCGCCGGCTATTGCTTCAAGACAAAATACTGCAACGACCGCAAGACATTCATCCGACATCGTATCAAAGGTTTATGGTGGCCGTTCCTTAAATGGAACCTGATATTCATCATCCTCCATAATGTGCTTTTCAGTATAGGGATATACGAAAGTGCATACACCGCCAAAGATATGGCGACCCAAGCTTTAAAGTCCGTTTTCATGACCGGGGCCGAGCAGATGCTCGGAGGGTACTGGTTCTTGGGGGGACTGTTCTTGGCATCCATTTTGAGTCTGATAATACTTACCGTCACCCGCTGCCGCGCCAAACTGTTAGTGGGATGCCTGATTGTGCTTATCGTAGCATGTATGACTTTAAACACACTTTTCCCGGAAACCAAAGCAATCAACGACGGCTCTTCAATACTGTTCTTCACAGCATTTTTCCTTTCAGGATTCCTGCTTAAGACCTTTCGCGACATTGACATCATCCCGACATCGCGTCACCTCCACTTCGGCATACTCATGCTCATAGCGACGTGGCTCATATCGACCTGGATTTCGGGAGACATGCGGACTCCATACGGCTGGCAGCTCCCTATCCGCTACATAGGGGCTATCGCAGGATGCATCGGATTACTGATACTGTGCAAACACCTGCCGCCGGCTTCACGACTGGCAAGGTTCTTCAAGTTCTGCGGCGAAAGCACCATGACCATACTGACATGGCACTTCCTCTGCTTCAAAGGCATCACGTATGTACTCATACAGATACACGACCTGCCCGCTGACAAGCTGCAAGAGTTTCCTACTCTGCGCGAACTCGGACCACACTACTGGCTGCTCTACACCATCGCAGGAATCGCCATCCCCCTGCTCCTCCAACTTTCATATAACACAATCAAAAACAAGGTCAAGCAGCTAAAGTCCTCTGAATCTATCGCAACATAAGCAGGTCCCGGCATCGGCATTAAGACAAATAATCGGCAAAAAAGACTAACTTTGCGGTATGGGGTATCTTATCGCAAAGCCGGTCATTCTTATTCTCCTGTTATTTGCCTCTGGACTGTCGGAGCTGTCAGCGCGTTCGCCGCTACACCGACTCGACAAGCTGGTCGACGACGGAGGTCAGGCAGTCATGCGCCGGGCAGCACTCCTCGACTCGCTCAACCGCGACGGCTACCGACGCGCCTCGTCACCAGCCCAGCATTACCGCCATGAGATAGAGATGGGATGCCGGTATGCCGACTTCAACATCGACTCCGCCCTGACACACTTTCATCGAGCCGAACACATCGCCCGTGCGCTCAATGATTCTCTGATGCTCGACGAGGCACGCATGCACACAGCGATGCTCTACAACTCTGCCGGGATGATGTACAAGGAAGCTTACGGCATCTTTACAGACCTACACCCCGACAAACTACCGGACTCTCTCCGTGTCGTCTACTACACTCTCGGCATACAGCTCTACAGGAATCTCGCCGACTGCTCCCTCGACCCTCTGATTGCTCCGGAGTACGACTTGCTGAAAAGACAATACCGTGACTCCCTGCTTTCTTTAAATCCCGATGCCCGGTTTATCCTCGTCAACAAACTGATCGACGAAGGGAACTACGCCTCGGCAAAGAAGCTGATAGAGTCCGAATTGAAATCCGACACCATCGGCGGCGGCAGTGCTGCCGCATATCATGTCATGGCGCGCATCCACGCCCTGCAAGGCAACCGCAACGAGCAGATGGAATGTCTCGCCAACGCCGCCGTGATCGACCTTCGCAACGGTGTCAGGGAATATATCGCCCTCCCGGAGCTGGCAGTGGCTCTTTACGAACAAGGCGATATCAACAGAGCATACCGCTATCTGCATCGCAGCATCGACGATGCCGCTGCTTGCAACGCCAAGATACGCACCATGGAGATGTCAAACACCATGCCGCTGATCGATGCCGCCTACAATGCCCGGCAGAACCGTCTGCGGCAGTCGCTCCACATAGCCATAGGCGCGGTCATGGTGCTGGCAGTGCTTCTCGGCATAGCCGTCAGGATTGTCGTCAAGCGCAACCGCAGCCTCCGCCATTCACACGACAGGCAGCTCGACATCAACACCTATCTATCGGCCGCCAACAAGGCAAAGGAGGAGTACATGACTCGGTTTATGAATCTGAGCCTGGAATTTCTCTCAAAGATGGAAAACTACCGCTCATACCTAAGCAAAGTTGCCAATAAACGAAACTTCGACCAGCTCTATGATGCCATCGCCTCCACACGATATGTGGATAAGGAGGTCAACGGCTTCTACGACCTATTTGACGATACATTTCTGAATCTTTACCCCGGCTTCACCGACAAAGTCAACGCGCTGCTTCTGCCCGACGAACGGATCAAGCTGAAACCTGGCGAAAAGATGAACACCGAGCTGCGCATCTGCGCCCTCATGCGGCTCGGTATATTCGACGGCGAACAGACCGCACGTATACTCCGCTGCTCCATGTCTACCGTATATAACTACCGCAGCAAACTGAGGAAAAAAGCCATCGACCCAGCCGAATTTGAGAAAAAAGTCTCTGAATTGGTCTGAGATGGACATGTGAGCCACTTACAATTTCTCACGTCTATCTACCACATAAACATCTAATTTACTTACATTTATATATTTTAAGCACTTACAATCTATATTACATCGCATCACGGAGACAAGCATGTAGCCATATTTTTGTGAAAAAGCGAATCGCCTCACCCAATTCTTAATCAAATAATTATCTAAGCCATGCTTTTTCACAATTTTCTCAGGAAATGCGCGGCGACTGCCCTGACCACATTGCTGGCATGTCAGGCCGCCGCAGCGTTTGAGCTGTCACCGACCAGTCCTACGGGCAGCGAGAACTTCAATTCCATGTGGGATGTATCTGCATCTGCTCCTCTGCTCGCCACGCCGGCAGATTGGAAAGTAGAGCGGCAGATGGATGCCCCCCGCACATTGGGCAGCTGGGATGCCGCCACCGACCAATTAATGTATTCAGGCGGCATAGCACTGCCGTCTAATGCTAAAAACGGCACATGGAACTTCGGCAGCAGCACCGACGAATCCGACCGTGCCGTAGGAGGTCTGTCGACCACCGTAGCCAACGGCACCCGCTGCGTCAACGTCATGACCAAGGTCACCAATGCATCCGACACGCCTATCGACCGCTTGACACTGAGCTATGCCATCGAGAAATACCGAGAGGGTGCCAATGTGGCCGGATACAGCGTCCAGCTTTACACATCCTCCGACGGGGAGGCATGGCAATCGGCAGGAGAGGCATTCCTGACATCATTTGCCCCTGACGCACAGACTGCCGGAGCCGACATCGTGCCCATCTCCACTGTCACGGTTGAAAACAAGACCATGATGGCAGACATTCCTGCCGGCGCCACAATGTACCTTGCATGGAACATATCGGTATCATCAGGCTCTTCGCCCGACAAAGCGATGGCTTTAGCTATCGACGATGTATCCGTTACCGCAGGCTTCAACAGCGGTGATGCTCACTACATATTCGTCGAAAACGCCAGCGGAGCCAAGCAACTGTCGCTATACTCCACATCGAGCGACCATTTCGCGCCCAAACCGGGAGAAGCCCCGGAGATGAGCAAGACGATCAACGGCGTGACCTATTGGGGTTGGACTCTCGGAGGCACCCTGCCCACCGACATCCATCTGACCGACGGTGAGGCATATGATACCGACGGCTTCACCCTTTCATCAGCCCGCGACTACTATCTCTGCGCCTCTCCGGCAGGTATCTCGGAAATCGACGACCCCGATAGCTACACCGGGTGGGTAGATCCCGACCTGCCTCCGTTCACACCCTCCGGCATCTATCTCCGAGGCGAAGTCAACTCATGGGACAACCTCGACGGATGGGAATTTTCCAACGAGGGCAACGGCGTGTACGTCCTTTATGACAAAACCCTCAACGGAGCCTTCAAGATAGCCGACGCCTCCTGGTCATCGGCATGTAACTACGGTTCAAACGGCACCAACATCGTCGCCGATGCACCCTACCAGCTCCAGAGCGGCACAGATTCCAACATATCCTGCGGAGCCAACCTGTTTGAGTGCAAACGCATTGTGCTCAACATTACCGCCTCCGGCGAAGCGACCCTGCTGCTCGAAAGCAACGATGACCCCACAGGACTGACCACAGTCTACGTAATCGGTGATTTCAACGGCTGGAACTACATGAACACCTCCGGCGCGCTCAATCTCGATGAGACAGACCAGCTTTTCAAAGGACGCATATCCATGAAAGCAGGCGACAACGGCACAAGCCGCTGGCGCATATACCAGCGGCTCGGCATGGGCGGAGTATGGGGTGCTGCATCCGATGGCGAAAACGCCCTCTCGGGCACCCTCGTCAAAGGCAGCACCATGAGCGTAGCGACAACTCCCGCCACCTACGACGTGACATTCGACATCGTGACCGGTGCCTATACTCTCACAGAAGTCGAATCGCAGATAACCGGCATATCGCTCTCTCCGGCTGATGTAGTGCTGATGCGCACGATGCCTGAAACCGTCAAAATCCTCTCGCTCAACAACAGCCTCATACACTACAACGACCAAAACGAAGTATTTAACGCCATAGCCGAGTCAATGGGCAAAGACGCTTCATGGACACGCCACACCCTCTTAGGCAAATCTCTCGCCACACACTGGGACGAAGGCGACGGTCTCGCAGCCGACGGCACCCCCGGAGCCAAGATGATGGTACGCTCCGATGCCTGGACGCATATCATCCTCCAGGAGCAAAGCTCTCTGCCTCGCACCAATCCTGCTGCATTCCGTGAATCGGTGGCCAAATGGGTCGGTTACATCCGCGAATACTGCCCCAACCCTAACGCCGCGATTATCCTGCCGGTCAACTGGGCATACAGCAGCGACTGGGAAAACTTCACAGCCTACAACAAGATGTTCATAGACAATTACATGGATGTGGCTGCCGAATTCGGACTAATCGTATGCCCTGTAGCCAATGCCTATCAGGCTGTATATGAGACCGAAGGCACGCAAGGTATCGCGCCATGGTTCTCCGACGACCGCCACCCGACCCCGCTGTCTACCTACATGGCAGCATGTATGGAATACGGTCTGATCTACGGCCAGGATCCCACCGAGATATCATGGCACACCGAAGGGCTTACAGACACCGAAGCCGCATCGATGCGCAGCTATGCGTCAGCCGCCCTCAAAAGCGTCACCAATTATGTGGACCATATCAACGGCAAAATCCACTACAAAGTGGCGATGATCAATGATTTCGGTCTTGAATACGCTCCCGAAGGAGATGTGGCCTATTCGGTCAGCGGAGGAGGGACAGTGGACAGCGACGGCTGCTTCACGTCCGACGGCTCTGCTGGCGAATTTGAAGTGACCGCCGCCGTAGGCAATTTCTCCAAATCGGCTAAAATCAAGGTTGCCGACTGCGTGACAGAGGTGGAAAGCTATCCGGCAATATACATGAACCAGGACAATCTCACCGTAAGCGAGGACTTTGACTCCATGGGCGATGCTGCCGATGCCACCCTCCCGGAGGCTTGGCGTATCGACCGCCAGACCGTAGAGCCCCGCACTATCGGGACTTATGGGGTTGCGCTCACCAACACCACCTACAGCGGCGGCATCAACCTGCCCTCCAATGCCAAAAACGGCATCTGGAATTTCGGCAACGGAGAGTCGACAGACCGTGCTGTCGGCGGCATCACCACAGGTGTCGACAACGGCACCCGCGCCATCAACCTATATACACACCTCTACAACGACGGCAGGAAGAACATCGAGCAACTCACCCTCAGCTACGACATCGAGAAATACCGTCAAGGCTCCAATCCCGCCGGATTTGCCGTAAAGCTATACTACTCGGTCGACGGCAGACACTGGACTGCCGCAGGTGACGATTTCTACACCTACCTTGCCCCCGACGCGCAGACAGCCGGCTACGCAGAAGTCCCCGGCGAAACAACCACCGTAGAAGGACAGCTGCCTACCGGGCTCGGACGCGGCATGGATCTCTACCTCGCCTGGAACATATCCGTAGCATCCGGTTCCGCAGCCAACCTCGCCATGGCTCTTGCCATCGACAATGTGACACTGACAGGACAGCTTCCCGAAGTGCCAGTATGCCGCCACTACATCTACGTGGATGACTGCACCGGCTGGGACTCTCTCGGACTCTACGCTTATGGCGATTCCGAACTGTGGGGTGCATGGCCAGGACAGGCTCCCATCGACGAGCGCGACATTAACGGCACCATCTACAAGGTCTTCGGCCTCGACACCGAAACAGGCAGCTACAACCTCATATTCAACAACTGGAACAACGGCTTGCAGCTCCCCGACTATCCTATCGTGGCAGATCGCGACTACTACTTCCGCATCGATGACCAGAAAGCCGTAGAAATAGACCCGGACTCAGGCATAGCCGATCTGGCTGCCGACAACGGCTTCGTCACCATGTCAGGCAACATCATCCATGCCGCCACCACCACACAATTCACCGTGTGGAACTCCTGCGGAGTCCGCGTGGCTTCAGCCCAAGGTCTGGAATTTGACATGAACACCCTTCCCCAAGGCATCTACGTCATCAAATGCACCGCACCCTCTGAGTCTGCGACTCTCAAAGTGATGCGCCGGTAACCCTCCTCCACAATCTGACAAATCCTGTATCAGCCCATAGCAGCTGATACAGGATTTGCTACGTTTTCATCATCATTCAGACAAATTTCAATCGCAAAATACGTGTATTACAGCACAATGGGGTTATATTGACGGAATTTTTCGTATATTTGCAAGCTGATTAGAGACTGCTTAATCTATTGCCAGCGAAATCAATTAATTATTAACACAATACATCTTTTTAAATCACCTAACCATCACATGCAAAGCAAAGGAACTCTGGGAAGCGTTGTCGCAGGCGTAATTGCGATATTCCTGGTGCTCGTGTGCCTTTTTTACCTTAGCTTCACGCTGGTTACAAACCACTACGAAGATAAGGCAGAAGCCTATGCACTCACAGCCTCCAACGGCGACAATACAGCCGACGCTTACCGTGAAGCAAAGAAGATGTTCATGGACTCCATCAGCAAGGAGAAGGTGTTCATGGGCTACACATTCAATGAAGTACAGAAACTCGGCGTAGGCCTCGGCCTCGACCTCAAGGGCGGTATGAACGTCACCTTGCAGGTATCGGTTCCCGATATCCTACGCTCGATGGCCAATGCCGACGGCAACCCCTACTTCGACGAAGCCATCGCCAAGACCGACTCTGTCGTAAAAGCCACCCGTACAAACGACTACGTGTCGACTTTCTGCAAGGAATACCAGAAACTCGACCCCCAGGCCGATTTCTCTATCCTCTTTAAGGACCAGGTGAAGCGCGGCGAAAACCTCTCACAGGTCGAGGCGACCCTGAAGCAGGAGGTAAAGGACCGCGTAAGCAGCTCTACCAACGTGCTCCGCAACCGTATCGACCAGTTCGGTGTCGTGGCTCCCAACATCCAGGAGCTCGAAAACGACGGCCAGATTCTCCTCGAACTCCCCGGAGTCAAGGAGCATGACCGTGTGCGCGACCTGCTCAAAGCTTCAGCCAACCTTGAGTTCTACGAGACATACAACGTCGCCGACCTCCAGATGCCCCTGTCGCAGCTCGACAACGAGCTCCGCGCCGACAGCACTGCAGCCGCCAACGACGGCCTCTTCGGCCTCTTCCTGCAGCCCGGACAGGGTATCACCGTAGGATATGCCCTCGCTAACCAGCGCAACGCCATCGACAAGGCTCTCGCCAGCCCTGCCGCAAAGCGTCTGCTCCCCAACAACGTGAAATTCGCTTGGGAACGCCAGCCGCAGGTCATCGAAATCGCCGACTCCACCACCGGACGTAACCGCAAGGTGGACATGTACCAGCTCATAGCGCTCAAGACTCTCAACGGCAAACCGGCTCTCTCTGGCGATGTCGTGACAAGCGCCACAGCCGACTATGACAACCGTAGCGGCAACTACGTGAGCATGTCGATGAACGCTACCGCAGCAAAGCAGTGGGCCAACATCACCCAGACCAACCTCGGCCGCCCCGTAGCCATCGTGCTTGACGACCAGGTATACTCCGCACCTAACGTCAACAGCGTGATCGAAGGCGGCAACAGCCAGATAACCGGCAACTTCACCACCGACGAGGCCAAAGACCTTGCCAACGTGCTCAAGAGCGGTAAGATGGCAGCAAAAGTCAACATCATATCAGACACCGTAATCGGTCCGTCACTCGGCGCGAAGGCCATCAATGACGGCATCTGGTCATTTGTCATCGCACTGGTATTGCTGATGATATTCATGTGCCTGTTCTACGGCGTGATTCCGGGCCTTATAGCCAACGCCGGCCTTATCTGCAACATCTTCTTTACCTTCGGCATACTCGCCTCGTTCCAGGCAGTGCTCACCCTGTCGGGTATCGCAGGTATCGTCCTCGCGCTCGGCATGGCCGTCGATGCCAATGTGCTTATCTTCGAGCGTGCCAAGGAAGAGCTCCGTGCCGGCAAGAACGCACGCACAGCCATCGCCGACGGTTACAGCAACGCCTTCTCGGCAATCTTCGACTCCAACCTGACATCTATCATCACCGGTGTAATCCTCCTCTTCTTCGGCACAGGTCCCATCAAGGGCTTTGCCACAACCCTTATCATCGGTATCATCTGCTCGTTCTTCACCGCCGTATATCTGACCCGTCTGATATTCATCGCCGGAGCGAAGAAAAAAGCGTTCCAGAACCTCAAGTTCACAACCGCTCTGAGCAGCAAGATATTCCGCCACACGACATTCAACTTCCTCGGCACACGCAAAGCGAGCTTCGCAGTGGTTATCGTGTTCGTGGCTGCCATACTCGTGTCATTCTTCGTTCGCGGCCTCAACCAAGGCATCGACTTCTCTGGTGGACGTAACTACGTGGTGAAATTCGACCATCCCGTGCAGACCCATGAGCTTGCAGCGAAGCTGACACCCCTCTTCAACGGTGCCCAGATCAGCGTTATCTCTATCGATGACAATACCAAGGTACGCATCTCTACCAACTACAAGATCAACGAAAACGACGAAGGCATAGACCAGGAAATCACCGAAATCCTCTACAACGGACTCCAGGACGAGCTCAACGGCATGTCGATGACCGACTTCTCAACCACAAACGAGAATGTTGGCATCATGTCGTCGCAGAAAGTAGGTCCGACTGTGGCCAACGATATGAAGACAGAGGCCGTCATCGCAGTGATTCTCTCGCTCATAGCGATGTTCCTCTACATCCTCGTCCGTTTCCGCAACATCGCCTTCTCTCTCGGTGCGCTGGCTGCGGTAGCGTTTACCGCCTACGCCATCATCGGTTTCTACTCGCTGTTCTGGGGCGTATTCCCGTTCGCCATGGAAGTGGACCAGTCGTTTATAGCCGCAATCCTGACGGTAATCGGTTATCAGATCAACGACACTGTGGTGGTATTCGACCGTGTGCGTGAAAACGTCGGACTATTCCCTAAACACGATTTCGGAGCCACCATCAACAACTCCATCAACCAGACCCTCAGCCGTACAATCATGACTTCGGGCAGCACACTCCTCGTGCTCCTCTGCATGTTTGTCCTCGGCGGCGATTCAATCCGCTCATTCATCTTCGCGATGATATTCGGTGTGGTTATCGGCACCCTTGCTACCATCTTCATTGCATCCCCTGTAGCATACCTTACAGACCGTCGCCGCAACAAGAAAGCAAAAGCCTAACTATCCACCCTGCAAATAAACACAAGAGAGCTGCGCCGATTGGCGCAGCTCTCTCTTGTGTTTAGGAGAGTTTGCAGAACCTCGGTATGCCATCAGCTACATGACGTAGGGTCGCCACCTGTGGCGACCGCTCACCCGGAATGTCCATGCTTTTTGTGTCACATGTTGGCGGCTGCACAACCGCCCTTGCAGGGCTGATTCGCCGTCGGTGGCTTTTGTGACGGGGCTTGCCCCCGCCCTACTGCTTTTACGCTCCTGCGGAGCTTTAGGAAGGTGATACGGAGCTTTCCCAGCGTGTAGGGACGCACGGTCGGTGCGTCCTCAACCGCAAACACCAGTCCGAGCCGGATTACACCGACCGATCTGGCACAAGGACGCACGGACCGTGCGTCCCTACACAGCGGATGGCATTGCCTGTCCTTGTCGGATTGAAACGCGCAGTGACGATATATGCCATAGGTAAGAGCGGCTACGGTGAAATAGGGTGGATTATTTGGAGGATATGCTGTGAATGGCTAATTTTGCAGGGTCAGCATGGGCGTTCTCCCCGCTGGCGGACATATTGATTTTTAACACGAAAGTGTCTTACTGATTCTCGGAAATCGAAGTGTGGTAACTTCAACGTGAAAGAGGATTATGGAGACACTCTCGCGTCCGCAGATATGTGGGCGTGGGAGTTGCTACCTTATCTGATTTCACAGGGTACCTACCACACACCCGATTTCCATAAGATAAGTGAGCAGCCCTCACGCCTTCTGCATGTTTATCACCTGCTGCCATCGATGGGCTTGGCAGCGCAAACTCCACACATTTTTTGACTATGGAAACCATGAGAAAGATTATGTCGGCAGCACTGCTTACGGTTGCCGCGCCAGCTCCACGCCTACGACTTCGAAATGGACGGCATCTACTACAACATCCTTTCCTCCACCGACCGCACGGTCGAAGTCACCTACAAGGACACCGACTACAACAGCTACTCCGGCGAAGTCTCCATCCCCGACAAATTAACCTATTCCGGCATCGAGTTTACAGTGACAGAAATCGGGAAATATGCGTTCTACGAATCTACAGGGCTATCCAGCGTAAAGATTCCCGACTCGGTGGTTAGCATCAATGATAAGTCGTTTATGTTTTGTACAGGATTGACCGAGATAAAAATCCCTGATTCGGTGGTCAGCATTGGGGAGGATGTGTTTTGGGACTGCGGCTATTTGAAAAAAGTTGATTTAGGCAATTCTGTTGTCACGATAGGAGAGTATGCATTTCATGGATGCAGCAATTTGGCAGGTGTTATTATCCCAAATTCTGTGACAACAATCGGTCCTTCCGCTTTTTCCATGTGTAGCTCATTACAATCTATTGCGTTGCCTTCTTCGGTGACTTCTATAGGGGATAACATGTTTGAGGAGTGTACTTCCCTTACTTCAGTAATCCTTTCTGAAAGTCTTACTGAGATAACTGAGTATATGTTTG
>CALUMU010000014.1 GCA_944321825.1 Candidatus Amulumruptor caecigallinarius | reverse complement strand
GGCGAAAATTTCATGAAAATTGTGTTAAATTGTGTTGAATAGCTGGCCGCGAGACGGTTACGAACGGACATATGCCCCGCAGGGATTGCGAACCTTAAGAACCTCAGGAGCCTTAGGAGCCTTAGGAACCCTAGGAACCCTACATGCCCTGTATGGATTAGGAGGATTAGGAGGATTACAAACCTTATAAACCAGACAACACGGGCAACAAAGAGGTCAAATCCCTGTAAATCCCATAAAACGGAGGGGCCTCTGGCATCTCAGGGACCCCAGGAAACTCTGGAAACTCTGGGAACTCAGGCATCGGGCAAGCCATCCCTGCAGGAAATACATGCCCACCTTAGGGTTCGCTGAGGATTAGCACCATAAGGCTCCCTGGTGCGAGACCGCTGCTAAACACGTTGCTGGTGGTCAGAATACTTCAAATTCTATATCTTCTTCGACCAGAAGGTCGAGAAAAGCCCGGGATATGTTGACTTTACGCGATGCCAAAAGGCGTACACGGCGGTTCAGCTCTGTAGACATAAAGGTCATCTCGAGATTTCCGGCATCATTATCGTCGGTCATATGCATGGCAAGAAGTCCACGGATACGTGGATTGATGTCTTTATCAAACAACTTCAGATGCACCGTGCTGACAAGAGAACCCTTTACAGTCTCCAGAAGCTGTATACTCTTGATATTGAACCGCAACTCTTGATTTTTATACCGCCGCTCGAAAGCTCCCTTAATATATACGGGGGTACCCGTCACTCCATAATTATGGAAGTCTATATAATCCTGGCCAAACAGCATAAACTCGTGGCTACCCGAATAGTCCTCGACTTTCAGGATTCCGAACATGCTACCAGACTTAGATGGCCGGGACTCAAGGCTCACGACCATACCTCCGAGCGAAATCTCCTGTCCCTCAAAATTAGGTCCAAGCTCAGCGAAATGCTTGAAATCGCATGTACAACCATACTGCAGCTCAAGATAATAGGGGTCAAGAGGATGTGCCGAAAGATACATCCCTACCAGCTCACGCTCCTTGTCAAGCCTGACAGTGTCAGGCCAGCGGACAGCATGGGTTATGGCCGGGCGGCCAGCGGTAGAACATGCCCCCTCGTCATCACCGAACAATGATGTCGCACTCTCGATTTTATCCTGCTGGTAAGCCTGACCGTAACGGAGCAGCTGCTCCATGAATGTGTCGCCACGGCTATTGGCTGAATAATAGTCCTCCCTCTGGACATCGCTGAAACAGTCCAGAGCTCCCGACAGTGCAAGAGCCTCGAGCACACGCCGATTGAGAGTAGAGGGGTTGACGCGCTCGACAAAATCGTATATGGATTCAAACGGGCCGTTGGCATCGCGCTCCTTTATTATATCGGCCACCACCCCTTCGCCGACACCTTTGACAGCAGCAAGGCCGAAGCGGATGTCGCCATGAGAGTTGACACCGAAGCCGGCGTAACTTTCATTGACATCAGGCCCTTTGACCGATATGTGCATACGCTTACATTCGTCCATGAATCCAGAGAGCTTAGTCAAATCAGAGAGGTTGCGCGTGAGCACCGCCGCCATATATTCCGCCGGATAATTGGCTTTAAGGTATGCGGTCTGGAAAGCGACCCAACTGTAACAAGTGGCGTGGCTCTTATTAAATGCATATGATGCGAACTTCTCCCAGTCGGCCCAGATTTTTTCAAGAACCTTGGCATCGTGGCCGTTCTCCGTACCGCCTTTTATAAACAAACCCTTTAGCTCGTTCATCTTATCTATGAGCTTCTTGCCCATGGCTTTACGGAGCGTATCGCTCTGACCTCGTGTAAAATTGGCCAACAGACGCGACAGAAGCATGACCTGCTCCTGATAGACAGTCACCCCATAGGTATCTTTGAGATACTGCTCCATGATGGGTATATCATAGGTGATGGGCGAGCGGCCGTGTTTACGGGCGATGAAATCGGGGATGTAGTCCATAGGGCCGGGACGATAGAGCGCGTTCATGGCTATAAGGTCCTCAAAAGTCGAGGGTTTGAGCTCGCGGAGATATTTCTGCATACCAGCCGACTCGAACTGGAACGTACCCGTGGTGCGTCCCTCGCAATAAAGCTGATAGGTCTTGGGGTCGTCGATAGGCACGTTGTCAATGTCTATTTCTATACCCCGGGTACGCTTTATATTATTGACGGCTTCTTTTATGATACTAAGAGTCTTAAGGCCGAGGAAGTCCATCTTTATCAGGCCCGTCTCCTCTATGACACGCCCTTCGTACTGGGTCACAATCAGCTTGCTCTTGTCGTCGCTCGCCTTGTCGACGGCGGTCGACACCGGCACCCAGTCGGTTATATCATCACGGCATATGATTACGCCGCAGGCGTGAACACCGAGGTTGCGCACGGTGCCCTCAAGCTGCTGCGCATACGAAAGGGTCTCCTTGATAAGCGGATTAGGCCCGGAAAGTTCCTGCTTGAACTCGGGCAGATAGCCCAGGCAGTTGCCAAGTGTCGGGGCAAGCTCCTTGCCGTTGACCTCCGGCATGTGGCGCGGGATAAGTCCGGCAAGGCGGTTGGCCTCATTGAGAGGAAGCTGCTCCACACGCGCCACATCCTTGATGGCGCTCTTGGCAGCCATCGTGCCGTAGGTGACAATGTGCGCCACCTTTTCCTCTCCGTATTTATTGGTCACATAGTGGAGCACATCGGCTCGTCCGTCATCGTCAAAGTCAATGTCGATATCGGGAAGCGAAATACGGTCAGGGTTAAGGAATCGTTCAAACAGCAGATCGTATTTAATAGGGTCGATCTGTGTGATACCAAGGCAATAGGCCACACAGCTACCGGCAGCCGACCCGCGGCCGGGGCCGACACTTACTCCGAGCTGGTTACGGGCGGCATTGATAAAATCCTGCACAATAAGGAAGTAACCCGGAAAGCCCATCGTCTTCATGATGTGAAGCTCGAAGTTTATACGTTCGTCAAGCTCCGGGGTAAGTTCGCCGTATCTCGCCTTGGCCCCTTCATACGCCAGCTTGCGCAGATAGTCGGCTTCAAACTTTATGCGGTAGAGCTTGTCATAGCCTCCGAGCTTTTTTATTTTCTTTTCGGCTTCGGCTTGCGACAGCACCACATTGCCTTTCTCGTCACGAGTGAACTCGTCAAAAAGCTCCTGCTCGGTTATACGGCTGCGATACTCCTCCTCTGTCCCGAAATCGGCCGGGATGTCGAAATTGGGCATGATAGGCTCATGGTCGATGGAATAGACCTCGACCTTGTCATAAATCTCCATCGTGTTGGCCAACGCCTCCGGGAGGTCCGCAAACACCTGGTACATCTCATCGCGAGTCTTGAACCATTCCTGCTTGGTATAGCGCATACGCGACGGATCATTAAGGTAATTATTGGTTGAGATACATATCAGACGGTCATGCGCCTCGGCATCCTCGGCATTGACAAAGTGCGAATCGTTAGTGGCTACCACTTTTATGTCATACTTACGCGCAAGCCTCATCAATTCAGGGTTGACCCTCTGCTGCTCCTCGTAGGTCTCACGGTTGCCGCCCGGAACATCGGTCTTGTGACGCTGTAACTCTATATAATAGTCGTCACCGAAAGTCTCCTTCCACCATCTGACACTCGCGTCAGCCTCATCAAGGCGGCCAGCCAGTATCAGCCGCGGAATCTCGCCGCCCAGACAAGCCGAGCAGATTATCAACCCCTCTCGATGGGCAGCCAAAGCCTCCTTGTCGGTACGCGGATGGCTGTAGAATCCTTCTGTCCATGCCTGCGACACTAATTTGATAAGATTTTTGTAGCCTTTCTGGTTTTTGGCAAGGACAATGAGGTGACGGCCACGGTCGGTCTTGTCATTGCGGTCATGCAGCGACTTATTGGCCACATACATCTCGCATCCCAATATCGGTTTGAAGTAGTGCGACTTTTCTTCCCCGGCTTTCGTCCGGAAGTCGGCGGCTGCGGCTGAATCGCCTGCGGCTTCTGCTTCATCCGCCTGACGGAGCAGGTCTTTGACCTTGCCGTCGACCTTGCCGTTGTGCTTTTTAGCATAGTTGGCAAATTCCTTTATACCGAACATGTTGCCATGGTCCGTAAGAGCCATGCCAGGCATGCCGTCCTTGACAGCCTTGTCCACAAGTTTTTTGATGTCGGCCTGTCCGTCAAGCAGGGAATACTGGGAGTGTACGTGAAGGTGTATGAATGGTTGCATATGTCGTCGAGCTATGTTCTACAAATTTACTGACAAAATTTCAACGAACCCAACTAATAGGTCAAAATTTACTTGTAAATTTGCATTGCAATGATATCTATTACCGACGACCAGACACCAGGGCCTATCGGAGTATTCGACAGCGGATACGGCGGCCTTACAATACTGAAAGAAATTCGCCACAAGCTCCCGATGATGAGCTACATATACCTCGGCGACAACGCCCGTGCGCCTTACGGCACACGTTCGTTCGATGTGGTGTACCAATTCACACTCGAAGCCGTCAAGTACCTTTTCGCCCAAGGATGCCACCTGGTCATATTGGCATGCAACACAGCTTCGGCCAAAGCCCTCCGTTCGATACAGCGTCGCGACCTCCCGGGCATTCCCGGCAAACGCAAGGTGCTCGGAGTTATCCTGCCCACGGTAGAGGATATCGTCAACACCACTACTACTGGCCATATAGGCCTGCTCGGCACTCCAGGCACGGTGCAGTCACGCAGCTACGATATGGAGCTGTCAAAATTAGACCCGGCTTTAGTCGTCACATCTCAGGCATGTCCGATGTGGGTGCCGTTGGTGGAAAACAGGGAGTCAGACAGTCCGGGAGCCGACTATTTCGTGCACAAATACATCGACAAACTGTTTGAAACAGACCCGGCTATCGACACCCTTGTGCTCGGCTGCACACACTACCCCATCCTGCTCAACAAAATCACCGAGGCCGTGGACGGACGCGCACGCATAGTCACTCAAGGCGAGCTCGTTGCAGACAGTCTCAGCTCTTATCTCGAACGTCATCCCGAAATCGACCGCCTCATCAAACGCAACGCCGACTGCCGCTACCTCACCACGGAACATCCGACAAAATTCAATGAGCTGGCATCGCTGTTTCTCAACCACCTCGTCGATGCCGAACATGTAAACCTTTCCTGACATGACCCAATTTCTCACCGACCACAACCTGCTCGGCATAGTCATCGGCCTTGCCACTTTTCTGATAATAGGGCTTTTCCATCCTCTTGTCATCAAGGGAGAGTATTATTTCGGCACAAAATGCTGGTGGGTATTCGCCATATGCGGTGTGGTTTTGGCAGTAGCCTCCTATCTTGTCGACAACGTGTTATGGTCATCGCTGCTTGCCGTGACAGCCTTTTCATGTTTCTGGTCAATCCTTGAGGTCTTTGAGCAACGCCGACGGGTAGAAAAAGGATGGTTTCCAGCCAATCCGAAACGGAAACGCCGCGACTGACCTATAATATTATGAATCAACACCATAAATACATCACACTTAATCCATGATACACGGAAAAATTTTAGTCCCATTAACCGCAACGATGCTCATGCTATCATCGTCTGAAATAACCAAAGCGGCCGCCCCGGAGGCTGATGCCCCGATTATCGAAAAACCCGACTTCACCCCCGATCCGTCAGGCCACTACAACATCGACGCACTTGAAGCCCTCGGCAGTGTCAAAACTCCAGCGGTGTCGCCCGACGGCCGTTCGATTCTCTACGGCATCGGCTACGAAAGCGTAGAGCAAAACCGCTCCAACGTGGACCTCTACGTCTCGGACATCGACGGCAAGAATGTGCGCCGCATCACCCGCACACCCAAAAGCGAAGGCGGAGCCGTATGGATCGACGGCGGACGCCAGATAGCGTTCACCTACGAAGATGCCGACGGCAAGCCGCAGCTGTGGGTGATGAACGCCGACGGCTCCGACCGCCGGCAGGTTACCAAAGTCAAGGGCGGCATAGGCGGATTCCTGTTCTCCCCCTCCGAAAAGAAAGTGCTCCTGATTGCCAACATCAAGTATTCACGCGAGGCCAAGGACATCTACCCCGACCTCCCCAAAGCCACAGGACGCGTCATCGACGACCTTATGTACAAACACTGGGACGAGTGGGTGACCGAAATACCGCACCCCTTCATCGGCGACTACAACGGCTCTGAAGTGACCGGAATCAAGGACATAATGGCCGATGAGCCGATGTATGAAGCCCCGATGAAACCTTTCGGCGGGATAGAGTCATTCGCCTGGAGTCCCGACGACAAATCAGTGGTGTATGTCAGCCGCAAAAAGACAGGCATGGAGTATGCCGTTTCGACCAATTCCGACCTGTACCTCTACACCCTCGCCGACGGGACGACGCGCAATCTGACCGAGGGGATGATGGGCTACGACACAATGCCAGTGTTCTCTCCCGACGGCTCGCAGCTGGCATGGCTGTCGATGGAACGTGACGGCTACGAAAGTGACAAAAACCGCATCTTCGTCATGGACATGGCCTCGGGAACACGCACCGACCTCACCACCGACTGGGATTATACCGCCGATGATATTGCATGGGCGCCTTCTGGCAAGGAAATATATTTCATAGCACCCAAAGGCGGTGTGACACCGATATTCAGCATAGATATCAAGAGCCACAAAGTCAAGACCATAGCCGAGGGCATATGCGATTTCGTATCACTCGCCCCGGTCGACGGCAAGACCTTGATAACCATGCGCCATTCCATGCTCGCACCCAACGAGATATGCTCCGTCAACCTCAAAGCCAAGGACGCGACCAAAGCAGCCACGCAGATTACCGATGTCAACACCGAACTTCTTGGCAAGCTCAAGATGCCCACCGTGGAGAAACGCATAGTGCGCACCACATCGGACGAAGACATGACCGTATGGGTGGTATACCCTCCCGAATTTGATGCATCCAAGAAATATCCGGCGATACTCTACTGTCAAGGCGGTCCCCAGCAAGCTGTCAGCCAGTTCTGGAGCACACGCTGGAATCTCGCTCTAATGGCGGCGCAGGGCTATGTAGTGATAGCTCCTAACCGTCACGGGCTTCCTGGTTTCGGTACGAAATGGAACGAGCAGATTTCAGGCGATTACGCCGGCCAGAACATGCAGGACTACCTCTCAGCCGTCGATGACATGAAGCGTGAAAGCTACATCGACGGCGACCATATCGGAGCTGTCGGCGCAAGCTACGGAGGCTTCTCTGTATACTGGCTTGCCGGAAACCACGACAAGCGGTTTGCATGCTTCATCGCACACGCCGGCATATTCAACATGGAGACCCAGTATCTCGAAACCGAAGAGATGTGGTTTGCCAACTGGGACATGGGCGGAGCATACTGGGATAAATCCAATCCTGTTGCACAGAACACATTCGCCAAGGCATCCCCCCACCGCTACGTTGACCGCTGGGACACCCCGATTCTTGTCACCCATGGCGAATACGACTTCCGCATCCTTGCATCGCAGGGCATGATGGCGTTCAATGCCGCACGTCTGCGCGGCGTTCCAGCCGAAATGCTCATCTTCCCCGACGAAAACCATTGGATTCTCAAGCCCCAGAATGCGGTCATGTGGCAGCGTGTATTCTTCCGCTGGCTCGACCGCTGGCTAAAACCAGAAGCAAAATAATATCGGATGGTCCTCAACGCACATAAAAAAGCCCCAAAAGCGACATACTGGTCGCTTCTGGGGCTTTTTGCGTTGGCTCACTGGGCCATATTCGTCCTGTTTCCGCGCATCAGCGACGACTACTGGTACGGGATGCTGCAACATGACTACCTACGCGGACTCTCTGAATCTGTCTCGTGGAGCGGCGTATGGGAAACCCTGCGCATACATTTCACCTATGACAACACCCGTCTCGGCAATATCGTATTCGTATTCCTGCAGCTGCTGCCGCCATGGCTATCCGCCGTTGTCCCGGCAGCGTGCGTGTTATGGATTTGCACAGGCATCTGCCGATTTGCCGGCGTAGACGGCCGTAATCTGCTGCTCGTCGCCGTCACGCTGCTCGCAGTGTCGATATTTCCGCCATGGTTTGAGAACTTCTTTTCGCTGTGCTTCGCACTGAATTACCTGCCTCCGGCAGCCATGATGTGTGCTTATGTCATATCTCTCTGCGACAACCGTCACAAACGAACTATGTGGGACTACGCCAACGCCCTGCTGCTCGGCCTGTGGCATGAAGCATTCGGCATATCATTGGTCATCGGGTCTCTGGCTTATATAATCGCCACCAGACAGCGCAAAAAGGCAGTCAGGCTGGCAGCATGGCTCATCCCGAGTACCATCTTCCTATGCACTACAGCCATATTCGCGGCAATAAACAACAGCGGGCATGTCATCAATGAGTTTGACCTACTCCACAATATAGTATCGGTCGGCAAGCTCCAGGTACCTTTTGTATTATATCTGCTATGCGTCATATGCCGAGCAGCGGCAATGCGCGACTGGCGCAAGCTTTTCTCTCCGTGGGTGATATTGCTGACATTTATCGCCTTGACAGCCATTGCTTTAAACACCATCATCACACGCGGCGAACGCATCTCCACCGTAGCGCATATCGCCTGCACCCTCGGTATCATGCGGTGCCTCGCATCGACGCTACCCCACAGATGGAAAGCCAACACCACTGCATCAGTGACCGCCGCAGCACTCATCGTCGCCATACTCTGCTGGCACTACACAGCCGTCATACAGCGCAGCTGGCATTTCAGCACCGTCTGGACCGACTTTGAAAACCGAGCCGCCGCGCAGACAGGCCACGTATTTGTAGACATCCCCTCTCCGGCCACTGCCGACTTTATATTATGGCGCAAACCAGATGCAGCGATGTTTGATGTATGGAATGTGTGGCACTTCAGCGACTACATAAGTATGCGCAGCACCGACCGCTCTCCGCGCTGGCCCGTACCCTCCGCGCTTAAGCACGTCACACCGACAAGCGGCACGGCGATTCCGGGCGATGCAGGCATACGCTCGGTTGACGGATGGCTTTATATGCCCGATGATGCCGACCACGCCTACCTCCCCATCTTCAAGACCCGGTTAGGGCCATTTGTCAAGTCGCAGGTCTGCAACACCTTCCCCTTCACGGCAGCCGACGGTCGGAAATACATATTTGTCGCCCCACTCAACCAGTATTTTCCATCGTTCCTGTTCACCATATCTTCCATGGATTTCATGTACGACGGTCCATACACAACCTCGGTAGACTACCCTCCTTTTGTCAACGAACATGGTGAAGCCAACCATTTCCTCGAAATCCGCAAGTGACACAGCGGGGTCGTATAAACAGAGCCTCCCAGGCTGTCGACTCAAAAAAATCTACTTATTTCACCTATTGTATGAGATTTTGATTAACTTTGTAGGTGACAACAATATATAGTATATCCACACTCCTTAAATCTTATATATCTTATATATAATTTTGTGAAACACCAACCTTAAGCAACTTCTTATCTTTAACCTAATTAATATACCCACATGAGCAAACCATATGTAATTGGTATCGACATAGGCGGCACCAACTCAGTGTTTGGAATAGTAGACGCTCGCGGTGTGGTGATTGCAAGTGCAAGCATCAAGACCCGCAAGCACAATGACATCCACAATTATATCGACGAACTCTATCAGGAGACCATGCGCCTCCTCGAAGCCAACGATGCCGTAGGGAAAATCCACGGCATAGGCATCGGAGCTCCCAATGCCAACTATTTCACAGGAGTCATCGAGGACGGCGTAAACCTCCCCTGGCCCACTCCCATACCTCTGGCACAGCTCGTAAGCGCGAAATTCGGAGTTCCCGTGGCCATCACAAACGATGCTAACGCAGCCGCTATCGGCGAGATGACATATGGAGCGGCCCGCGGCCTGAAGGATTTCATCATGATTACCCTCGGCACAGGCGTAGGCTCCGGCATCGTCATCAACGGCCAGCTCGTTTATGGACATGACGGTTTTGCCGGCGAGCTCGGACACACCATCATGAAGCGCAACAACGGCCGTCTCTGCGGCTGCGGCCGCACAGGCTGTCTTGAAGCCTACTGCTCCGCCACCGGAGTAGCCCGCACGGCCCGCGAGTTCCTCGACAGCCGCAAGGACATGGACTCGGTGCTCCGCAACAGACCTGCCGAAGACATCACCTCCAAGGACGTGTATGACGCAGCCATGGCCGGCGACCAGCTTGCCAAAGACGTGTTCGAGTTCACAGGCGACATCCTCGGCCAGGCATTTGCCGACTTCACCGTGTTCTCATCACCCCAGGCCATAATCCTCTTCGGCGGTCTCGCCAAGAGCGGCGAACTCCTGCTGCGCCCCCTGCGCAACTCCATGGAAAAGAACATGATGCCTATCTTCAAAGGCAAAGTCAAGATACTCCTGAGCGAACTCAAGGAAGCCGATGCAGCCGTGCTCGGTGCAAGCGCACTCGGCTGGGAAGCCAAACCCCTCGTCTCCATCGTGCCTCCCCCATCCGCATCAACCGTCGTGCCGCAAGCCTGACACAGATACTTCACATTATTTCGCATACACAAGTGGCGCGCCTGAGTTATTGAGGCACGCCACTTCTTATTTCATCTGACCCTATTTTACAACGTCAAGCACATATCCTCTCTTGCGCAATGACAAAATTTGCAGCGAATTATCAGCAGCCAAGATATTACGCAGATGTGTTATCTGTACATTCAGCGCCAAAGAGTTGGAATAGCAGTCATCACCCCACACCTTGTTAAGTATCAACTCGCGCGGGACCATCCGGCCAATACTATCCGCAAGCAGTCGCAGTATTTCAGATTGCCGTTGCGTTATGACAGTGCTTTTAGACCTGAACGTCACAGAGGACAGATTAGGGTCAAATACCGTTTCACCGATATTATATAATTCATAATCCCCATCGCTACCGAACCGTTCTCTGATTTTAGCCACCAGTTCCTCTGGATAAAATGGTTTTGGGATATAGTCGTTACCTTTGATATTAAATCCGGTCAGCCTGTCCTCTTTACCGACTCTGTCAGTAAGAAAAAATATAATCACCTTATCATCCACCGCCCTGACTTTGCGCGCCAACTCAAAGCCATTGTAACCAGGCATATTCACATCCAAAAGCATCAGATGTGGAGCTTTTTGGCGATACAGATTCCATCCCTGGTTGCCATCCTTGGCATACAAGACATCAAAACCTTCCATTCTCAGATATTCTATGAGAAATTCCGAGTTGGCGACATCATCGTCTACAAGCAATAATCTAATCATGACAATTTTGGGGTAATATTATTTTCACTTCTGTTCCGTGGGGCATTATGTTGTTAAGTCTGACAAACCCATGGTGAGCTTTGACTATCTTAAGCACATAGGAAAGTCCGAGTCCTAAACCTGGCAGATTCTCTTTTGTAGCTCTCACACCTCTATAATATGGGCTGAACAGCTTCTTTTTATGCGATGACGGGATTCCCCAGCCATTATCGCAAACCGATATTGTAACATATCCATTGTCGGCCGTTGCTTCCAATCTGATATGGGTATCGTCATAGGAATATTTTATAGCGTTTTCCACCAGATTACTTATCATGGAGCGGAAATAATTGGCATCTGCCTCTATCTGCATATCCGCCGGTATGTCGACTTTAAACGAAATCTTCTTGTCCCACAATTCCGTCTGTCCTGTCACGCATTTCTCCACAATATCTTTGATATGGAAAATGGAGTATTTAAGGGGCAATGCCGCACATGACGAACATGTCAAATCCCTTAGCTTGGAAAAGTATTGAGACAGACTATCTACCTCATCTCTTGTCTTATCCACAATACGCTCCATAATTCTTTCATTTTTGGATTTGACGGGATCAGTCAGAAAGGATAGAAACATTTTTAACGTGTATAGCGGTCGCTTAAGTTCATGAAGCACAGACGCTATATAATCGTTACGCATGCGTGCTATCTGACGCTGCTTATGTATGGCGACCATCTGTAGCACAAGACAAATAATCAAAAGCAGGCCACAACCCAATGTAAGTATCAGAGTTGCAGCCATTGATTCTATGACAGTAGATACGGATATCTGTAACGTGAACGTTGCTCCCTTGCTCCCCAGCACATCATAAGGATAGGTCAGGATAACAGTCGGATTTATCCACGACTTATTTATATCCATATTGATGCCACCTTTACGGAAAGATGCTGTTAAGGTATCTGCATGTACGACCGACAACCCGGCAACACTCAAAAGGCTATCAGCCGTTTCTATCGAAAATGGATTACGCAATTCTATAACATGGGCATATACATTGGCATACACCTCCTGCTCGGACGCATTCCCATCGATATATAGGATTTCTCCATGGGTGTCATCCGCAGCCAATGATGTATCCGAAAGCTGTATGATGGGATTTTTTGCATCTACTGACATTACATTAAACTTACACATCCACTTATCAGGATGAGCTTTATCCTTTGTAATCTTTGTAACAACCTTAGTTATGGTATCTGTGGATTCTTTGCGAAAAGCCTTGTATGATTCCATTATTGAATCCGCCTTTGACTCAATACTGGTGGCTGCACGGTCAAGTTCATAAGTGTAGCGTGTATCCAACCAATGAATCTGTGATATACAGAAACTCAGGATTGCGATAATTGAGAGCAGATATATTATTGAGGATTTATTCATACTACAAAATTATAAATTATCCATCAAATAAACCCCTATACTTATAGCATGACACAACAGAATAATAAATCAGTAATATTTCGGCAATATTCTGATAATACACTCATAGCTCGTAAATCTGAGCTACGGTATAATTTTGCAATGTTCATCGATGACACATAATAACACCAACAATTAACATTAACTCATCAAGCATGAAAAAATTCTTCATTTCAGTTGCACTTGCTACTGTAGCCCTTTTCTCAGCTCCAATCGCACAGGCTTCCATCCCTGTTGCCTGTGAATCTGTCACCACTCAAGATGCAGCACGACAAGCCGTACTCATCATCATCATTGAGACTCCGCAAGAAGAGGTTGTCATTATCGTGGTCGTATAATCTATTCAAATAAGTAACTCATTTATAAGTTGGCGTGCGCACGTCAATGCCTCATGCCAACTTATAATTAAAAACAAATTGACAGATGAAATATTTCCTTATTGTATTGGTTTCTTTTATGATGACTCAATGCTCTTTTGCCAAGTCTCCAGAAGTTACGGCTGTCTATAACCGTGAAATGGCGATTCCCGAAGCCGTCAAGAAAATCACCGACCCTTACATGCGTCAATTGACTATAGAGAAATTGAAAGAACGCAACATAAAGTGCCTTATGTTCCTGTCAGACAATAAATATGCCTTTATTCCTGATGGAGTCGCAGATGAGAATGTAAATGTCAATGGTGATGGTTCAATTTATGTCAACCTTAAGGATAACCAGATGGCAGTCCAACGTTCAATCCTTGAGAAATCATTTGTTGTAGAGCAGCCCTTCAAAATGGAGCAATGGGACATAATGCCAGCCGAGACCAAAACCATAAATGGGAAAATGTGCAAAAAGGCGGTGTCGCGCAATGATTCTATGGTAGTGGCATGGTTTTGCGACGAAATTCCCTGTGTCATGGGGCCCAATGGATATGGCGGACTCCCTGGATTGATTATGCAACTTGAAACGTCTCTGGCCACCTACACTCTTACATCATTCAAAGCCAATCCGACATCAACACTAAACATTGTAAACAATCAAAAAGGCAACAAGATCTCACAAACCGAATACCAGCGTGTCCGTGCAGAGAAACTCCGCGCACTTGGAGCTTCATCAACAGGCGGTGTACAGGTAATAAAAATGGGACAATGAAAAAATTGCACTATATCGCTTCGGCATTGGTAGTATCTTTAGGCTACCTAACCGCATCGGCATCCGCAATCATCGTCAAGGTTACGGATGCCGATGGTGAAGCTATTCCGTATGCATCAATATGCGCCCGTACCATCCCTTCAGATAAGAATTACCGCAGCATTACGGACTGTGATGGTCTATTCCGCATAACCAGCGAGAATACCGACTCTATTGAAATCAATGTGAAGTCACTCGGCATGGCTCCACACAATTCCAAATACCCCTGTTCAGATGACACTGTTTCCATAACTCTTTATGAAGATGCTGTCACGCTTAGCGAAGTCGTGGTCAAAGGGTCAAGTTATGGAGTGGTAGAGCGTGGAGATACATTGTCGTTTAACCCTGAACGATTCAGCGACGGCTCCGAACACAACATTGGCGATGTAATCAAGAAAATGCCCGGGATGTCAGTTGACGAATTTGGGAATGTATCATTCCAAGGCCAAAAGGTAGATAAGGTGTTGGTCGATGGTCGGGATGTCCTTACTTCCCCTGAATCGTTTATTAACACACTGCCTTCTGATTTCGCCTCACAAATTGAATTGATAGGCAACTATTCCGAGGGTTCCCCATCTGAAACGTACATGACCGATAGCCGCAATGCCCTGAATCTCAAACGTCCCCCTCAAAAGAATCAAAATTCAATCAACCTCGCCGCCGGAGGTGGTATATGCTCCAAATACCAATCCGAAAATTCCGCAATGCGCCTGACGCCCACACAGGCAACCAGCGGTATTGTCAATGCCAACAACACAGGTCGTCCACTGTTCTCAATGATGGACTGGCTACGGAGCAGCGGCACCCTTCAAGGAGTCATGAATGCCGGCGAAGCCCGTCTGTCATTAAGCACCGACGAGCGCGAAATGCTTTTTCCTCCTGTCAATGAAGATAGCCGTGATGCCGCATTGGCAAATTTCACATACACATACGACCAGGAGGAACATTATAGGCTCAATGCCAACGGAATCTTTTATTTCACCGACAGCCATGGTCAGTCACAAGCAATCCAAGAGTACATCGGCTCTAAGCTGACAAATTACCAAAACAACTACATAACACGCCACAACAGGTTTGGTACATTAAATATATCAAACCATCTCAAAGGTGACAACCAATGGTCGTTAAGAAGTAAAACATCCATGTCCATAGGCCATAATTACAACACCTCCCTGCTGTCAAACAGCTATAATCAAATTCTTCTCAATTCATCAGATGAGACCTCCGCACGTCCTTTTTCTGTCACTCAATCGGTGAATTTTGAGAGACGAAACGCCTACGGCATATTTTTCACTGAAGCAAACGCCACGTATAAGAGTTCCGAAATACACTCTTTTGGAGACTCATATGATAATAGTCATCGTCTTATCTCTGCATCGGCAGAGATTTCAGGCGGTTGGTTATTATCACGTCCTAACTGGCATGGTAATACTCTGAAACTATCTGCACGCCTGACTTACAAATATACCTGTGAAAAAAACGAGGGGTTTCAAAACACATCCGTCTCTACAACATGGCCGGGATTATATGTAGGAGCTATGAAAAACAAAGGATTGCTAAGATATGCAATCGGTGCCGACCTGTTCTTTCCGATTACCCATGTAGAGGCAATTACAACCATAAAAAATCCTACAATGCTGTTCCAGCCTAAAATCATGGGAGAAATATGGTTTTCACGCCAGCACCGTCTGCAAGTTAAAGCAATGTTGACAAACGATGTCAACGATATCGAAAAACTATCATCAAACCCGTGGCAAGCGTCATCTTTACAGAGAAAACTGTCAAGCAACATGACCAGGCCCATTTGCCGTACCTTTGATGCCTCCTTGACATATCGCAACATGAGGTTATTTGACAGATTGACGATGCTGGGAGTTGCCGCATTCAAGTCTATCCGTAATGACGGCCTGTGCAATGTCTCCAATGACGGATTATTGCAGACCTCCATCTACGGAGACGGAGGCGGACAGGATATCTTCATGTCACAAATACTTGTCAACAAAGGATTAGGTCGACTGCCGATTGATCTGAAATTGTCATCCAAGTTCAATTGGACATCCTTGTCTGTCTCGTCTTTCAACCAGTTGGGCAAACTAATCACAAGCGAACCGACAGTTACTTTAGGCTTCACAACCCGTTTTCAAAATTTTCCTGCCAACTTTGACTGTTCCGTTTATTCTTCATGGCTGCATCAACATCTGTCATACAGCGATATGAAATCAACCACTACACAGTGGGGCGCAAGCATTAAAACTACATTTAGCAAAAATCGATGGAATCTTTCATTAACAGCGAAATACGACTGTGCATATGACGGCATCAACAATCTCAGATTTCCAGACTTGGATGCCGACGTAAGGTATAAGTTTGGCTCTCGCCATGAGTGGGAGGTCAGCGTCACAGCGCAAAACCTGCTCCACTTGCGCAATTACCAATGGGACAGCAGCTCTGTAACTCCTATCATGGCAGCCTATACGACCTATCGCCGCCTCCCCGGTTACTTGCTGTGCTCCCTCTCATGGCATCTGTAATGACAACCATCAAATCATGGGTCTGCATCTGGCGGCGGTTGGTAACAAAGGGGCTGTCCGGTGAAGGCTACGGCTTGTGCCACCAGCCCCTGCAGGGCTGACCGTTCGGCACTGCTTCGTAACGGAGCTTGCGCTCCGCCCTACTGTCCGCCCGCCCTCTCCGAGGGCTTCATCCACCGCCGACCCCGACCAAAATTCCAATCAGCATTATCCCGCATAGCGCACCATCATCCGTAAAGCTCCGCAGGAGCGTACAAACATAGGGTGGGACTCAAGCCCCGTTATCAAACCCATCCTACAAGGCTGGCGGCGCCAGCGCACTCGGCTGGGAAGCCAAACCCCTCGTCTCCATCGTGCCTCCCCCATCCGCATCAACCGTCGTGCCGCAAGCCTGACCTCAGTCCATCAGACACGCAAAAAGTCTGCACATAAGATGCAGACTTTAAATCTCAAACATAACAGCCGTGGGTCATAGACTACGGCTGTCGTTTTTTACGGCTTAGGCACAACCCGCATGGCGGTCAGCTCCGCCGCTTAATCCTCCACGTACTTTATCACTCTGTGGCTCCTCAATTCAGGTTCGGGCTGGCCTCCTTCAGGCTCTACATCGTACACCTTCTGAGTGTAAATATCCACTTCCGACACACGGCCCTTGCCGTCAAATGTATATGAGGCAGTGGTAATCTCTGTATACGAACCTGATGTACCAGAAGAATACACCCTGCTACTGTAAGCCATGAGATTTGCGGTGCGTACTCCAGTCAGACCGAAAAAAGCGAACCTTTGTGAACCGTCATCATCCCACGAAGTACGAAGCGATCCCCAAATAAACCCATTGAAATCATAATTGGCGTTGTTGTGGTAGGAGGTATAACCATACGTATACGTAATGTCACCCTCGCTGTAGGCAGAGATGTTGCCGTTCTCGTCCCATGTGACCTTGTAACCGTTAGAGCCTTTCACCAAATGCCGACCGTCAAAAGTCACATTAGTTATCGTGTATCCATCCCACACCGCTTTCGTAAGTAGACCGTCTGTAAAATACCCCTTATAATACCCCATCCAACCATCCCTAAAGACAGTGCACTCTGAACCGTTCCACTCATATGTATAACGCGCCTCGGAATCCATCATCTCTGTTATGCGGTTGCTGTCATCATATGTAAAGAACGTATTTCCAATGGATGCCACAAGTAGCGTCCGGGGGAAATCCACAGGATTGTCGGAATACACCGTATTCGACGGCTGAATGGTGCCATCTCCGGGTTCGTCGTCATCATCATTACGGCATGAACTCAGACATCCGGCACTCAGCACTGCGACTGCAACCAAGTGCCAACTTTTAGTAAAGAAACTACATCTCATGGGTAATTGAGTTAATAATTTTTGGTAAACATTTATCACCACAAAAATACACACATTTTATCAATTACCCCCCCCCATTGTTAATTTTACTTAAAATTAAACCTGTAGACTGGAGCGTTTGACGAACCCGATGTCCGCTTCTACAGCTCTATAAAAGCACGAGTCCCGCGTGTCTCTTCGACAGGCGGGACGCTAATGAGATTCTTAATTACTATGATGATCAATAATTACTTTTTCAAATGTGTTCTTGTGATAACGTCTATCTTAAAGTAAACTTGTTACTTCATCTTTCACAATGCAAAAATATATTTCTAATATTACAATACGGTTACATCCACATTACAATATTGTAACACATCCAGATTTAACATTTATGCACGTATTTTTCAGCATATCACAAGCATCACTACGTCTGTCAGCGCCATCATAGCCACCAGTATCCAAAACACCAACAGACGCTCCTTGACATAGCTCACCCATGACACGATGCCATAAAGCACCACGGCTATGGGAAACATCATCACAAGAGCCTTGACGGTATCGTCGCCTGACGACATGGCCGACTGCAACATCGCCGGAAATGCAAACGCCGGCAGTATCAGCACAAGCAGCAGCAATCCAACCCACACAGGCAGACGGAATTTAGGAGCAGGAACACTCATAGCTAATCCTTTTTAGCTTTGCCGTCAGCACAGGCATTGCGGTACTCCTCGATGGTGCGGGCAAGCCCGCACTCGAGGGGGATGGAAGCACGGAAGCCGAAATCGCACTCGGCATCGCTCACGTCGCATGACCAGTTGCGCTGACGCATTATTATATACTTGTCGCGGTTGAGCGTGGACGGCTTCATCCTGACGACTCCGATTTTCTCCGCCAACACCGACACGACATACGTGGCCCAAAGAGGCAGCCTGATGGGGATGACGAACTTACGCCCGAGCAAACGCGCCACAAGCGAGCGGAACTCGCGCTGGCTATATGAGCGTGGTTCAGAGATTATATAAGCATGACGCAGAGCCTTTTCAGAGGGGAGAGCATCAAACACGGCCCGCGCCAAATCCTCCACATATATGAATGTAAGCAGCTGCTTGCGGTATCCTACCCCGAAATCCACATGCGAGTCTATCGACTTTATCATCATCAGGTAATCCTGTTCATGAGGGCCATAGACTCCCGTCGGGCGGAATATTATCCATGGAAAACCAGGCAACGTCTGCAAGAATGTCTCAGCCTTTATCTTCGACAATCCGTAGCGAGTGTTAGGTTGCGGTATGGTAGTCGAGTCATACGGACGGTAGCACTTTTCATCATTAGGCCCGAGCGCGCTCAAGCTGCTCATATAGAGAAACGCCTCGGGTGTAAGCCCGTTGTCACGGATGAGACCGACCACCGTGCGCAGATATCCGAAATTGATACGGTTGAAATCCGCGAAATTGGTGCATTTTGTAGCACCGAGGTTATATACGATGTAATCCCAACGCTCACCCTCCGGCAGTGCCGATGTGAGAGCGGAAGCCATCTGCGTGGCATCATCGTAATCAAGCGTAACAAATTTCAAGGCTTCGTCACGCAGGAAACGCCGGGATGTTGACTCCCTGACCGTGACCCACGTCTCATAACCGCGCTTGAGCGACTCGGATGCAATGAAGCCTCCGATAAACCCTCCGCCGCCAACGATCAGCACCTTCTTTGCCGGCGCAACTTTGTCGTTATCTACATTCATCTGATTGCTTACTTTTAGAAACTGTTTAGAGAGCACTTAAAACCAGCTTTTAACTCCCTTATATTTCACATAATACGCCAGCGCAGCGCATCAGCCTTATCATTAGCCATAGCCAGCAGGCTATCCGCATCTCCCAGCCAATGCACCTCGTAGGGACTCGGCTCGCCAAGATACGGCAACGCAACCTCCATCAGTCCCGGCGGCTGCTCCGGCATGAGCTTGTAGATAGCCTCTTTAGCCGTCCATGCTTTCAGATAATCCAACGGCTCGTGCATATGCTCCAACTGCGCCGGGGTCAGCCACTTGCCGGCTGTAGAGACGAGTGCTTCGCGCCACGTCTCCACATCGACTCCCACAGGTCGGGACCCGCTGACCGCCAACACCGCCTCGTCGCGGCTGTGGCTTATGGATATGAAGTGCGGGAAACCCTCCACAGAAGGCCTCCCGCACGGATCATGCAATAGATTGACATCCCGGCCAAACGCTTCACCGAGCAGCTCCCTGACGGTAGCCCTCTCTGACTCTCGACGGCTGCAAGACGACAGCCTGACGATGCGATGCCGGAACACTCTCACCTCATCAGTCACGTGACGAGCCGAAGAATCTCAACAGATAGAGGAAGAGGTTGATAAAGTCAAGGTAGAGCGTAAGCGCACCGATTGTAGCAAGGCGGCCTACACTATCACCAGGAGCCATCAATGCCATATTCTTAATCTGCTGGGTGTCCCACGCGGTAAGCCCGACAAATATCAGCACTCCGGCTACACTGATTATCCAGCCGAACGTGTCGCTCGGCCATATCATATTGACTACGACGCATATAATCAGACCTATCAAAGCCATGAACAGTATAGAACCCATCTTCGACAGGTCCTTCGTCGTAAAGAAGCCATAGATGCTCATGGCTCCGAACGTGCCGGCAGTTATAAAGAATGTCTTAACGATGCTTGCTCCGGTGTAGATGAGGAATATGGGAGCAAGCGAAAGGCCGTTGACCACCGCAAACAGGTAGAACAACGCAGTGGCAGCAGCCGACGAAAGCTTTTTGATAGCACCCGAGATGGCTATCACAAGCACGATTTCTACTCCGAGCAGCAACCACATAGCCCATGAGTTGCTGAACATGAAGCTGAGATATGCATCCGACGAAGCCCCCCACATCGACACGAATGCAGTGACAAGCATACCGAGAAACATCTTCAGATATACCCGCTTCATCACCTGCGAAACAGGATTGCCCACGACATACTGTATGTCGCCAGGCGCATTGTCATTATAATTTTGAAACTGGTTCATAATCGATTTGCTTTTAGAGAGTGTTTGATTTTCACATTGAATGTTATTGAGCGGAAAGTTAGTCTATTCATTGATTTCTAACGCAAAAAACATTGTTAATGTTTCGCAAAACCGCCTAAAATTCATTACATTACATCCTTTCGGGGACATTTATGCCCAAAAGTCCCATGCCGCGACGGACCACGTCTGCCGTAACAGCGCTGAGTTCGAGACGCATGGAGCGCGTAGCGGCATCCTCTTCCTTGAGGATTGAACAGTCATGGTAAAACTGGTTGTACTCCTTGACAAGGTCGTAGACATAATTGGCAATCAACGCCGGAGAATACGACCTTCCGGCCTCTTTAACTACCGACGGGAAGTCGGACAGACGGCGTATCAGCGTCACCTCGCGCTCGCCGGGAACGACCGTGGCGAAATCAGAGCCTCGCAGTCCGGCCTCGTCCGCCTTGCGGAGCACACTGCGGATACGTGCGTAGGTGTACTGTATGAACGGGCCGGTATTGCCGTTGAAGTCTATAGATTCCTTGGGATTGAAAGTCATATTCTTACGCGGGTCGACCTTCAGCAGGAAATATTTCAACGCTCCGAGCCCCACGGTCTCCGTAATCTCGTCGATCTCCTGCGGGGTGCAACCGTCAAGCTTGCCCAGTTCGGCCGACACGCTGCGGGCCGTGGACACCATCTCATCCATCAGGTCGTCGGCATCGACGACAGTGCCTTCACGGCTCTTCATCTTGCCTTCGGGAAGCTCCACCATACCGTAGCTGAAATGCACGAGGTCTTTGCCCCACTTGAATCCGAGCTTGTCAAGAAGCAGCGACAACACCTGGAAATGGTAATTCTGCTCGTTGCCTACCACATATATCATCTTGTCGATAGGGTAATCCTGATAGCGCAGTTTGGCAGTGCCTATATCCTGTGTCATATACACCGATGTCCCGTCCTTGCGCAGCAGCAGCTTGTGGTCAAGACCGTCAGCCGTCAGGTCGGCCCATACCGAGCCGTCATCCTTGCGGTACATGATGCCCTTTTCAAGACCTTCGAGCACCTTCTCCTTGCCTTCAAGGTAGGTGTCGCTCTCATAATATATCTTGTCGAAATCGACACCCATGCGCCTATAGGTCTCGTCGAAGCCGGCATATACCCAGTCGTTCATCATCTGCCAGAGCGCACGCACTTCTGGGTCTTTCTGCTCCCATTTGCGCAGCATTTCGCGGGCTTCGAGCATGAGGGGTGACGCTGCTTCTGCTTCCTCCTGGGTCATGCCTCCTGCCATAAGTTCCTTGACCTCAGCCTTGTAGTGTTTGTCAAACGCCACGTAAAAATCGCCTATCAGGTGGTCGCCTTTCTTGCCGGTGCTTTCAGGGGTGGCTCCATCGCCCCACTTCTGCCATGCAAGCATAGATTTACAGATGTGTATGCCACGGTCGTTGACTATATTGGTCTTGACTACACGGTTGCCGCAAGCCTTGAGTATGCTTGCCAGACTGTAACCGAGCAGGATATTACGCAGATGTCCCAGATGCAGAGGTTTGTTGGTGTTGGGCGACGAGTATTCCACCATCACTAAAGGAGAGTCCTCGGCGGCAGGAGTAAACCCATAGTCATCCTGACGCGCTATGCCACGGAGGACTCCGTTCCAGAATGTCGGATCGATGACCAGATTCAGGAATCCCTTGATGACGTTGTAGCGGCTTACAGCCGGCTCGTTGTCCACAAGGTAGTCGCCGAGGTCCTTGGCTACGGCATCCGGAGCCTTACGTGCGGCTTTGGCCCACGGGAACACCACAAGGGTCATGTCGCCTTCAAATTCCTTCTTCGTTGCCTGGGGTGCGATGGTCGACGGATCAACATCCAGACCATACAGGTCTTTCAGAGCCTTGGCAGTCGATATGCGTATTATACTGTATAGTGACATCGTAATTATATTGAGTTACTTAGAGATACTGTTTAGAATATTTAATGGCTTAGACGTACATGTTGCGTAGGAGGCAGAGTGTCGTTGCGCTCGTTGACGGCATCTATCACCTCGTGTGACAGATGCAGGAAAGCATGCGAGGCTACGGTGTCTTTGAGTGCTATTGGGGTGCCGGCATCGGCATCCTCCCTGATGGAAGCCACCAACGGAATCTGCGCCAGCATCCTTACGCCGAGTTCGTCGGCAAGGCGCACTCCGCCCTCTTTGCCGAATATATAGTAACGTTCGTCAGGGTGCTCTTCAGGGGTGAACCACGCCATGTTTTCCACCAATCCGAGTATGGGGACGTTGACCTGCTTGCCGGTAAACATGGATATGCCCTTACGCGCATCGGCGAGAGCCACATCCTGCGGAGTGGTGACTATGACAGTGCCGGTGATGTCAAGCGTCTGCACCAAAGTCAGATGTATGTCGCTCGTGCCAGGAGGCATGTCTATCAGGAAATAGTCGAGGTCGCCCCAGTCGCCGTCGCTGATGAGCTGCTTCAACGCATTGGATGCCATGCCTCCGCGCCACAGCACCGCACTGTCCTTGTCGACAAGGAAGCCGATGGAGAGAAGTTTGACCCCGTATTTATGTGCAGGTATGATTTTCTCCCTGCCGTCCACATGGTGCATGTAGAGCTTTTCATCTTCCACGCCGAACATCTTGGGCATGGACGGGCCGAAGATGTCGGCATCGAGCAGACCCACCTTATATCCCTCACGAGCCAGTGCCACTGCGAGATTGCAAGCCACCGTAGACTTGCCCACCCCTCCTTTGCCGGAAGATATTCCTATGATATTCTTGACTCCGGCGAGAGGTTTTTCTGCCGGCTGCGCTGCCTGATGTTTTGCCGCCGGGGTAACAGTAGCCACTATTTCAGGCGATATATATGTGTGCAGCGACGCTTCGGCAGCCTTGACAAGCGACTTCATAAACGGGTCGGTAGGCCGCTCGAATTCCAGAGTGAAGCTGACCTTGTTGCCGTCGATGCGGATATCGTCAGCTACCATCCCGAGTTCCACTATATTTTTTCCATTGCCCGGATAGCGGACATTACGCAATGCGTCAAGTATAAGGTTAGGATAAAGGGTTTCCATATTATCTGATAGGTTATCTCAACTGGTTAGTCAGATGCAGCATCAGTCAGCAAAGGGGGTGGCACATTGCCTTGCAATACGCCGCGTGAAAACGAGCGGTATGTATCATGCTCCGGCTCGGTCTCTGGCTCATTGACTATATCTGCTGCCGGGATAGCAAAACCGAGATATTTAATGGTCAATCCTCTCGAAAGCCACTGCTGCTCGTAATAGGTGCGTATATCCTTAAGTCCCTCGGGCAAGTCGGTCAGCGACGAAGCCGCATAGAGGTCCGATGTGTCGCCCGACGGGACGATGCCATTGGCCTGCAGCATGTCACGCGTATATGCGTAGAGAAACGGGCTGTCGGTCTTAAGCCGTATGACAGCGCCGTCGCGGCACACCTGGCGGTAAAGATTGACGAAACGTGTGGAAGTCAGACGCTTGCGCGCCTTCTTCATCTGCGGATCCGGAAATGTTATCCATATCTCGCTGACTTCACCGGGGGCAAAGAAGCTGGGCAGCAGCTCTATGTTGGTACGCAGAAACGCCACATTGCCCATCTGCTGCCCGTGGGCCTGCATGGCTCCATGCCACATCCGCGCCCCTTTGATGTCAATGCCGATATAATTACGGTCGGGGTATCGCGCAGCAAGACCCACGGTATATTCACCTTTGCCGCATCCGAGTTCCAGCACTATGGGATTGTCATTGTGGAAATATCCGCTGCCCCACCGGCCTTTGAGAGGGAAGCCTTCTTCGCGAACGCGTGCAAACGGATACTGGAACACGCATGGCAGCGTCTCCATCTCAGAGAATTTCTTCAGCTTGTTTTTTCCCATTGAACTGATTCTTATGGCAGCATCATTTTCTGAGCAGCTTGAACTGGCCTCTGCGTCCGTCGGCAGTAGTCAGACTGACGGTATAATAGGCTTGACCCATGCCGGAGGTGTCAAATGTAGCCCGCTCCGCTCCCATCGATGTCGGATGGACGAGCACACCGTCAATGTCGCTCACTACAGCATCTTTAAGACCTGCCGTAGCGACAATTACAAGCACACGACCCTCGAAGCCGACTTTGACATCGGCCATCGAATCAGCATCACCTATCACTATGTCCTGACCTAACGACGGTATGTCTATCTTAAATTCTTTCCATTGGTCAGCTTCCTGGTAAAGGCTGCCGATTTCGGCATCGGCAACCAACAGAGACACATCCTGCTGGTTAACATCCAGCCAGACATCCTGTCCGAGTCCAGGCACGTCGTCCAAGGCTTTGACATCTATCTCCTGCAGGGAATCCATGCCCTCCATGGCATTGTCGCCTATATAGGTCAGACCCGACGGAAGCACGACACGCTCCATACGGCTCATGCCCTTATAGGCATAACGTCCTATAGACTCTGTATCTGCCGGAACGACATTCCCATCCGACAGCTCCGAAGTCCCGGTCATGGCAAAGTCCTCGACTTTCTTAATCCCTGAGGGAAGCACTACGGACGACAGTGCCGAATCGGCGAAAAACGCTCCCTGCCCTATCAGCTGCACACTCTCCGGCAAAACCACGGACTCCAGTCCGGCGCATTTGGCAAAGGCCCAAGCACCGACACTGCTGAGTGCGGCACATGCCGACATGTCAGCTTTCTTGAGTCCGCTACCTTCAAAAGCCCCGTCGCCTATGCTCGCCAAGGACTCTCCGAAAGGGAAAGACTCCAAAGACGTGCATCCCATAAACGCCTCCGCACCGATGCTCTCAAGTGCCGAGTTCATGGAAACAGCCGACAGGGAGGTACAATTTTTAAACGCTCCGTCGGGCAGACGGTCAGCATTAAGCGTCACTGATGCCATCGACGAGCATCCGGCAAAAGCAAGCTTGCCAAGAGTTACAGCATCATCCGACAGAGCAACGGACACCAGATTGACCGAACCGGCGAAAGCCCCGTCGCCCACCGTGGTGACAGAAGGCAGCGACAGCGTGGTCGCTGAGATTCCAGCCAGAGAACCCTCTCCGAGAGTAGCTACCGATGCCGGCAATGCTACCGATGTCAGCTTCATGCCGTGCAGTCCATAAGCCGGGAGCGTATTGGCTGGGCTTGTCGAATAGCCTGTGAGCACCGATGAGCCTGAATACTCCTCGATAGTCGCGCCCTCAAGGTCTATCGTGACAAGATTGGGCATATTGCGGTTGATGAAATCAAAGTCGGATGCATCCATTGGGCCGCTGACCGTGAGCGACGACACAGAACCCGGAGCGGAAACTGCATCTTTCAACGTGCCGGCCTTTACCAGCGTTACTGTGTCGGCACATACATGGTTAACAGCAATAGCCGCCATGGCTGAAACCGTAAAGGAGAGGATGCGTTTAATCATTGATTCGTTCAAAGTGTATTGTTATGGTCTTATTAATGGACGATCTGCTAAGAAACTGTATGGACGTGCCTCGGCACGCCCCTACGGTTATGTCATAAGCAGATGGCCTTCAGCAGCCTTCCGCCTGATATGGGTCCGGCTCCGTTTTTCACTTGAGCAGGGCGAGCGCTTCGGCTATGCGTTTCATAGCCTCACGTATATTGTCATCGCTTGTAGCGTAGCTCAGACGTATATAGCCGGGAGCGCAGAATGCCGCACCGTCCACCGTAGCCACGTGTCCTTTGTCAAGCAGGAACAATGCAAGATCCGAAGCGTCTTTGATGACCGTGCCTTCATAGCTCTTGCCGAAGAAGCTGCTGACCTCCGGGAACAGATAGAATGCGCCCTGCGGCACATTGACTTTCAGCCCGGGAATCTCGCTGGCAAGTTTCACCACAAGGTCACGGCGACGCTGGAACGCCTCGTTCATCTCACGGACACAATCCTGCGAACCTGCGTAGGCCGCTTCAGCCGCTTTCTGGGCAATTGAAGAGGGGTTGGACGTGTACTGTCCCTGAAGCTTTGTTGTAGCCTTGGCTATGTCGACAGGTCCGGCCATGAAACCGATACGCCAGCCTGTCATGGCATATGCCTTGGACACACCGTTGATGATTACAACCCGGTCAGCCAGCTCGGGGAAAGAAGCCATGGATGTAAACTCGCCGGTGAAATTGATATGCTCGTATATCTCATCGGCGAGCACTGTTATGCGGGGATATTTGGCAAGCACATCCACCAATGCCTGGAGCTCCTGACGGGTGTACACACTGCCGGTCGGATTGCTCGGAGAGCACAGCAGCACCATACGTGTCTTATCCGTGATAGCGGCTTCGAGCTGCTCGGGTGTAATCTTGAAATCCTGCTCTATCGAAGCAGGTACAAGCACATTCTTGCCTTCGGCAAGCTTCACCATCTCGACGTAGCTAACCCACGCCGGAGTAGGTATTATCACTTCGTCGCCGGGATTGATGAGCGCGAGGATGACATTACAGAGCGACTGTTTTGCGCCGTTTGACACCACAATCTGCTCGGGGGCAAAGTCCACGCCGTTCTCCTCCTTGAGTTTGGCAGAAATAGCCTTGCGCAGCGACATGTATCCGGCTACGGGCGTATAGAACGAGAAATTTTCGTCAATAGCTTTTTTCGCAGCCTCCTTGATATGGTCAGGGGTGTTGAAATCCGGTTCACCAACCGACAGGTTGATGACATCAACGCCCTGAGCCTTAAGTTCGTTACTCTTCTGTGACATAGCCAAGGTAGCTGATGCTGCCAGTGACTGGATTCTCTTTGAGATGCGGTCCATGAGTTAATTATGATATGAAATAGACTGTAAAAATGATATTTCTGACAGCAGAGCCTGTCCGGGTTTAACATTTTAAATTTTATAGGCAGGCTCTAAATTATGCTGCATAACAGCATAATCTGCGCAAAGTTACGAAATTTATTTTAGATTTCTACCTGTTTACCATAACCCTGTGGTCGACAGACCGTTGTCGTCGCCCTTTATGTGAGCAAGCATCTGCTCGGATTAAATGGATGGACGACCGACTTGTTGCTATACAATGCATCATCCATACCTACTAAAATTTGCGCCGCTCACCTGTCACGCACCACAGCATCTCTGGCAATACGGCGTGACGGTGTAGCATTAAGTATCAGAGGTACGGTCTCCATGGTCACGTTGCTGGTGTCAAGCCCCATAGCATCCTGATCGGAAATCTTGAGCCTCCTTAACCGCTCATGAAGCCGCAGCAGACGCGCCTTGCCCTTGCTTATCACACTGGCCGCCGAAAACACACGGTGGATGAGCACAAACCTGAAATCGCCGGGAATCTTCTCGGCCGCAAGCGACGGATAGCTGCTGGTAAGGTCCACATCTCCGCTTTCGACAAGGTCCTCCACCACCTGCCGCAGGTAAACACTCACCTTCGGAGCCACACGGAAGCCGATTCTCATAGTGATGAAATAAATGGTCTGCGGCACTACAATCCTCACGTCATAGTCTAACCTGTCCGGTTCGTCGAGATATTCGACATGTATGATCCAGTAGTGGTCTGCGCGTTTGGGCTTCTTGTTGATGATTGAATATATCAGCTTGCTTTCAAGCATGTCGACGGTAGGCGAATGGGTAAAATACACCAAGTTGCAGGCCGTCTTGGGTATTTCGGCATCTTGTTTAACTGCCGATATCAAATCTACATAGTCAGCCAGACGGCGATACTGGATGAAAGTGCTGCGCAATCTCGTAGCATTGCGCCATACCACCATTATGACGGCCACCACTCCGCCAATGAGCACCGTAAACCATCCGCCGTGAGTGAATTTAAACAGATTGGCAACTAAAAACGCCACCTCCAACACCCCGAAGAATGTCGTAAAGGCTACGCACACCCACATGCTGACACCCTTGGTCCGCAGATAAAACGCCAGAAGCACAGTGGTCATAAGCATCGTGACTGTAATGGCCAATCCATAAGCCGCCTCCATATGGTTGGAGTCCCTGAAAATAAGCACCGTCAGCAGACACCCGGCTAGCAATGCCCAGTTGACCGCCGGGATATACAGCTGCCCTTTCAGAGTCGACGGATACTTGATCCTCTGCCGAGGCCAGAAATCAAGACTGATGGCCTCTGAAAATATAGTGAACGAACCACTCAACAATGCCTGGCTCGCTATGATGGCCGCTCCGGTCGAGACCGCGACACCTACACCGACAAACCACTCCGGCATCACTGCGTAGAACGGATTGACTACATGCCAGTCTATGCCATCGTCAAGACGGGATATAATCCACGCCCCCTGCCCCATGTAATTAAGGATAAGCATCGCCTTGACAAATATCCAGGCTGCAGATATGTTCTTGCGCCCGCAATGCCCCAGGTCGCTGTACAACGCCTCCGCACCTGTGGTACACAGAAACACAGCCCCGAGTATCAGGAACCATCCGGGATATTCCACAAGCAGCCTGACGGCGTACCACGGATTGAACGCCCTCCATATCTCCTGGGCAGCACCGATGTTGCACACTCCGAGGATGCCGAGCATCAGAAACCACACCAGCATGAACGGGCCAAACAGCCGGCCGATCCGGCTTGTACCTCCCTGCTGCATCACAAATATGGCGGCGATTATGGTAACTACGATAGGGACTACAGGCACATCAGGGCTGAAAGTGTGCAAACCCTCTATGGCCGATGTCACTGTCATAGCCGGCGTGATGACCCCGTCGGCCACAAGGGCAGCCGCTCCGACCGCAGCCACTACATACAGCCATCTGTGAGGAAGCGATTTAAGCAGCGAGAACAGAGCCAGGATGCCTCCCTCGCCCTTATTATCGGCCCTCAAAGCTATGATGACATATTTGAGCGTGGTCTGCAATGTCAGCGTCCAGATGACACAGCTCACAGCGCCTATGACAAAATCGGCATCAACTCCACCGTCGACGCACATAATCGCTTTCATCACGTACAGAGGGGATGTGCCGATATCTCCGAACACTATGCCTAACGTTATCAGTATGCCCATAGCCGTCAGACGTTGCATCATATGCCCGCCAGCCTCTTTTCCGTTGCTTAATGTATCCATCTGCTGCGATGATAATGTACTTTCCTTTCAAGTATCAGAGCCAGTCAAAAAAACACAGGCTCACGTATGTGACGAATATTCAACACATCACGGCCGCCAAATGTTCGGTCCGCAGACTCATGTTATTTCTTAAATTAAACTAAAAATCGCCCCGGACATGAGGAATAATGCAAAAAAAGAGACGGCACTGCAAACTATACTTGCAGTGCCGTCACATTATAAGGTAAGTGGCCGTTATGCCGGATTAGAATGTCCAGCCGAGACGGAGAGCGGGAGTAGCCTTGAAAGCGAGGTCGAATCCTGTCGACTTGTTAGAACCCTTGCTTTCAACTTCCTCGTTCTTGTCGATTGTCTTGGTCTTGCCCCAGCTGTCGCTCTGGAAATCGAGACCGAGACCGAGTTCTGCACCTACATAGAGACCTTTGTAAACTGAGAAGTTGATGCCGGTGAAGAGGTTGAAACCGAAGTCGTTACCGGCTTTGTTGCCATTGCCGTCATAATTGATGGTTTCTTTTGTTGAAACCCAGTTGTTGTCACTGTCGTAATCCTCTGCCTTTGAGCCGGCCCAACGGTGTGTGTAAACCAACTCCGCACCAGCGTAAAGGTCTACACGCTTGTAGTTGAAGAAATGACGCTCGTAACCAAGGTTGATGGTGAAGTTGCCGTACTTCGACGAAGAGTAGTCGTCATATTCTTCGTTTTCAGTGTTCTTGCTGCTGTGTACACCAAGACCGAGACCGAAGCGGAAACCGTCCTTGTCGGAAACCATGTATGTACCCTGGAGACGCTCCATCTTGAATGTTTCAAAGTTGTCGCTGAAAGGGTTGAACTGGAGTTCGATAGAGAGGTCACCAGCAGCGGGTGCGAAATCTTCTTCTGCCATTGCAGGGGTAGCAGCTGCGACGAGCGCGATAGCTGCGAACAATACTTTTTTCATAATGGATGTGAAATTAATATTGGATAATAAAACCTGAAGTTTTTAAATCTTCAATTCCGTTTGTAACGAGAAGAGAAAATGTGATAAAAAATAATAGTGATAAATAATATGAGAAACTTACCTTATTATTGTACACGCTTCGCACCGTGGTCGCTGGTGGCATCGCCTATCAGTCAGCGGCTCTTATGATTGCGTATGGACGGTAACGAATACAGCCGCAAAGTAACGCTAAAATTTTCATTTGCACAAGAAATTTTTACAAAAATTATCAATGCTGCGCCTTAACTCGTTGACATACAGCCTTTTTTTACGTAACTTTGCAGACTATACAAAATCAACACTTTTGCATACATCCACATGCGCATCGACATACTGACCGTACTCCCGGAGATGCTTGAATCTCCGCTCAACTGCTCCATACTCAAGAGGGCCCAGGACAAGGGTCTCGCAGAAATCGTGGTACACAACCTGCGCGACTATACCACCAACAAGCACCGCAAAGTCGACGACTACCCGTTCGGCGGAGAGGCCGGCATGGTAATGCAGGTGGAGCCAGTCGACCGTGCCATCACCCATCTGAAGTCCCAGCGCGAATACGACGAAGTCATCTATACATCTCCCGACGGAGAGGTGCTGTCACAGCCCATGGCCAACAGCCTGAGCCTCCTTAACAATATAATAATACTTTGCGGCCACTACAAAGGCATCGACTACCGCATACGCGAACACCTCATCACCCGCGAAATCTCCATAGGCGACTATGTCCTCACCGGCGGCGAAATGCCGGCGGTGGTGATAACCGATGCTGTGGTCCGGCTGATTCCGGGAGTAATCGGCGACGAACAGAGCGCCCTGAGCGACTCTTTCCAGGACAACCTCCTGGCCCCGCCCATCTACACACGTCCGTCCGACTACAACGGCTGGAAAGTCCCCGAAATACTATTGTCGGGGCACCAGGCACACATAGACCAGTGGCGTTACGACCAGGCGGTAGAACGTACACGCCGCCTGCGCCCCGGGCTGCTCGACGACTGAATGACCAAGTTGAGGACGCACGGTCCGTGCGTCCCTACAGGAGATGTGGCTGATGGTATTCCATCAAACCGTATCGGCAAAAGAGCTTACGATGTTATTCTTTTGATTTTGGTTTCGACGGGCGGCGATGCCAACGCCGCTTTTTGGCTTGACCCGATTTATCCCCCTGCTCATTGTTTACGGCATGGTTACTGCCCTTAACGGACTCTTCTTGGCGGTCCCCATCGGGCTTCCCTTTGAATTTATCAGGACTGGACTGATTGCGTCCTCTGCGGCTCCGGTCAGAGTCCTTGTTGCCACGGCGGTCCTGACGGCCTATGTCGCTGCCCATACCCTCGGTCGGTATCTTGATTTTCAGGGCGGCAAGGATGTTGGAATATGCACGGCGGTCCTTCGGCCCGACAAGCGATATTGCCGCACCCTCGGCATTGGCTCGTCCAGTGCGCCCGATACGGTGCACGTAGTCTTCGGGCTCGCGTGGGAGATCGAAGTTGACCACTAATGCCACATCGTCGATGTCTATGCCACGAGCAAGCAGGTCGGTAGCCACTAAGACCTCCGTTTCAAGATTGCGGAACTCATGGACCGTCACATCGCGCTGCTGCTGGTCAAGGTCGCTGTGTATTTCCGCCGCCTTGATGCCTTTGCGCCGCAGGACGCGTGTCAGGTCGCGCACCCTAAGCTTTGACGACGCAAACACGATGCTGCGCTGTCCGCGCATACCCTTGAGGATGTCGGTCAGACGCGCCTCTTTCTCCATATCCGAGCCACACATGACCGCTTTCTGCTCTATCTTTTCCACAGGACGCGAGGGGGCTATCTTCACCTCCTGCGGGTCATGGAGGATATTCGAAGCGAGACGGCGTATCTTCTGCGGCATAGTGGCCGAAAACAGCAGGGTCTGACGGTCAGCGGGCAGCAGCTTCGCTATGCGCATGATGTCGTCATAAAATCCCATGTCGAGCATACGGTCGGCCTCGTCGAGTATGAAATGGCGCACACGTCCGAGGTCTATGCCCCCGGTCTGCAGTAGAACCCACAAACGTCCCGGAGTAGCGATGATCATGTCCACGCCTTCCCTCATGGCCCGCTGCTGCCGGGCGAATGTAGCCCCGTCGGTACCACCGTAGATGGCTATGGACGAGATAGGCAGATAATAACTGAACGCATCCATCTGCTGCTCTATCTGCTGCGCCAGCTCACGGGTAGGGGCCATCACGATACAGTTGACATACCCTTCGGGCGAAGGGAGGTCGGAAAGCAGGTCGATGGTAGGCAGCAGATACGCCGCAGTCTTGCCGGTACCTGTCTGGCCGATGGCTATGAGGTCGCGCCCGGTGAGCACTATGGGTATGGTCTGCTCCTGTATGGGTGTACACTCCTTATAGTGCATCGCATCTATCGCGTCGAGCACGTCGTCACTCAGGGCCAGGTCTTCAAAGAGCATGTCGGGTATATATCGTTTGGTCTTTTTATACAAATATCAAAATTTCAATGCCACATTATTCCATCAGCTTGCGGTAGCGACGGCGGGGCGGCTCCTTGCCGCCATTACGTTCACGCTTCCACTCCTCGTAATCGCTGTAGCTGCCCTGGTAAAATTCCACATTGCCTTCACCGTCAAACGCCAGAATGTGGGTGCATATGCGGTCGAGAAACCAACGGTCATGGCTTACCACAACGGCGCATCCGGCAAATTCCTCAAGACCCTCCTCGAGCGCACGCAGAGTGTTGACATCTATGTCGTTGGTAGGTTCGTCGAGCAGCAGCACGTTGCCCTCCTCCTTAAGCGCCATGGCAAGGTGGAGGCGGTTGCGTTCGCCGCCAGATAGCACCCCGATCTTCTTTTCCTGGTCAGCCCCGGAGAAATTGAACCGCGACAGATAGGCACGGGCGTTGATATCCTTGCCTCCCATGCGGAATGTCTCCACACCCTGCGATATGACCTCATACACGCTTTTTTCGGGCAGAAGGTCATGGTGTGTCTGGTCCACATAAGCCACCTTGACGGTCTCTCCGACTTCAAAGGTCCCGGCATCCGCTTTTTCCTGACCCATTATCAGACGGAACAGCGTAGTCTTGCCAGCTCCATTAGGGCCTATGACACCTACAATGCCGTTGGGCGGCAGCGTGAAATCAAGGTTTTCAAAAAGCTTCTTCGAGCCGAACGACTTGGATATGCCGTGGGCTTCGATGACCTTGTTGCCCAAACGTGGGCCGTTTGGTATGAATATCTCCAACTTCTCCTCACGCGCCTTCTGGTCCTCGTTGAGCAGACGGTCGTAGCTGTTGAGACGCGCCTTGCCCTTGGCCTGACGCGCTTTCGGCGCCATACGCACCCACTCAAGCTCACGCTCGAGGGTTTTGCGACGCTTGCTCGCCTGCTTCTCTTCCTGAGCCATCCGCTTGGTCTTCTGGTCGAGCCACGACGAGTAGTTGCCTTTCCAGGGGATGCCCTCGCCACGATCAAGTTCAAGAATCCATCCAGCCACATGGTCGAGGAAATAACGGTCATGGGTGATAGCTATGACCGTGCCGGGATATTGCTGGAGGTGCTGTTCGAGCCAGTCGATACTCTCGGCATCGAGGTGGTTGGTAGGCTCGTCAAGAAGCAGCACATCGGGCTGCTGGAGCAGCAGACGGCACAGAGCCACACGGCGACGCTCGCCGCCCGACAATGTCGACACCTTCTGGTCGTCAGGCGGACACTGGAGTGCATCCATGGCGCGTTCGAGCTTCGAATCGATGTTCCACGCATCGGTAGCGTCGATTTTGTCCTGGAGTTCGGCCTGACGGGCTATGAGCTGGTCCATCTTGTCGGGGTCGTCGAGCACATCGGGGTCTCCGAAAGCCTCGTTGACCTTCTCAAACTCAGCAAGCAGGTCCATGATTGGCTGCACGCCTTCGCGCACCACCTCTATGACCGTCTTGTCGGGGTCGAGTTTGGGTTCCTGTTCAAGATACCCTACCGAATAGCCCGGAGAGAACACCACCTCGCCCTGATAGCTCTTGTCTATGCCGGCTATTATCTTGAGCAATGTCGACTTACCTGAGCCGTTAAGGCCGATGATGCCGATTTTAGCTCCGTAGAAAAATGACAGGTATATGTTTTTCAGCACCTGCTTCTGCGGAGGGAAAATCTTCGACACTCCGACCATCGAGAATATCACTTTTTTGTCGTCTGCCATAGTTTTATATTGTCAAGTCGTGTTTTTACAATTAATCATCACAAAGTTACGAAATTTCCGCCATATCGGCCTTCCGCGCCCCGCGCAGGGGTATCAGCGACAGCACTACCGTAAACGCGGCATTGACCAACAGCAACTCGAAACCGAGTTCGTAGCCAAACTGCGCTTTGAGCCACCACTGCAACGCCCACGACAGCAGCGGCGCACTTATACAAGCCACCGGCACCATACGGTCATCGACGACACGCCGGCTCAGAAGCCCGAGGGCAAACAGCCCCAGCAATGGTCCGTAGGTATAGGATGCCAGCGTGTACACAGCCGAAATGGCATCCTCGTGGGCCAAATAGTAAAACACCACTATCACCACTGCCATGGCTGCTGTCATGGAAAGATGCACCATCTTCCGTGTGCGCGTCAGAGTGCGTTCATCGGCATGTTCGCGCCGCAGTATGTCTATGGTAAACGAGGTGGTCATCGCAGTAAGCGCCGAACCGGCATTGGTATAGCTCGCCGAAATCAGCCCCACCACAAAGAGCAGCCCCACTATCCACGGCATACCATCCGATGTAGCCACCATGCCGAAGAGGTCATCCGTCTTTTCGGGGATGTGGAGCGACGGATGATGCTCCACGTACATCACCATCAGAGTGCCGAGCGAAAGAAAAAGCAGTATGACCCCTATCTGCATGAACGCCATAAGCATGAGGTTTTTCTGGGCATGGCGCGACCCCTTGCATCCGAGATTGCGCTGCATCAGATCCTGGTCCAGACCGTTACACGCTATCGACAGGAATATGCCGGCGACAAACTGCTTCCAGAAATACAGCCCGCTCTTGGGATCGTCAAACATGAATATCCGCGATGTCGGATGCTCCACGACCGCCTGTGTCATGCCGGCGAAATCAAGCCCCAACGAGTCGCCTATATATATAATGCAGAGCACCACACTCCCCACGAGGCAGAAGCTGTTGAGCAAATCAGTAAATATGAGCGACTTAACACCCCCTATCATGGTGTAAAGCCCTATCAGCCCAACCGATGCCGCCACATTGACATAAAACGGTATGCCCAATGGGCCGAAAACCAGCATCTGCAACACGGCACATACGACAAAAAACCTCACCGAAGCACCCAGCATCTTGCTTATGAAGAAAAACCATGCCCCGGTGCGATGGGTAAGCACTCCGAACCGCTCATTCAGATAACCGTAAATCGACGACAGATTGCGCCTGTAGAAAAGCGGCAGCAACACAGCCGAGATGAGCATGTACCCGACTACAAAACCGAGCACCATCTGCAGGTAACTGTAACCCTTACCTACCACCATCCCGGGCACCGATATAAAAGTCACACCCGAAATGGAGGCTCCTATCATGGCTATCGCCACCAACGGCCATGGGTTACGACGGCCGCCAGTAAAAAACGTCTGGTTGGTGCCGCCGCGTGACGACACCCACGAGAGGAGAAACAAAAGCGCGAAATACGCCGCAATGACGAGGATTACTACGACAGGACTCATTCCTCGTAAAGGCTGTAATTGATAAACTCCACGAGCGGAGCTATGGTGTGGAATATCTCAGCTGCTTTCTCCGGCCACGACGGATCCATGTAGAAGTCGCGCGTAGCCACGAACTCTCGCCCGTAGTCCTTGCGGCGGAGCAGGGCGGCCAGCGGATGATTGCGGTCCCATCCTTTGGGCACCGTCTTCAACGTCTCACCTACCCAACCGGGGAAATAACGCAGCATCCGCTTGTCGGAAGTGATTTCCTCAAACTCCTCGATATTGTCCACGATAGCACGGCGGAGCTTGGTCAGCTCGGGCATCGGCGGACACCATATCCCACCGTAAAGCCCCGAATCGACCTGATTGGAGTTGCCAATCTGGATATAATACCCAGCCCCACGGTCACGCTGCCCCATCGGCGACAACGCCGCCGCAAAATGGGTCTTATACGGGGTCTTGTCAAGCGAAAAGCGTGTGTCGCGGTATATGCGGTACATGGCCTTGCGGGCATCACAGGCAGCCAGCCGCGAGTCCCAAGCAGCCATCAGCGCAATCATGCGGTCGAGGTCGGCAAGCCAAGCCTGACGCAATTCCTCGTAGGTGTCCTTATGAGCCTGGAACCACGGACGGTTATTGTTACGTCCCAACGCCTCCAGAAAGTCATATAATCTTGATATGTATTCCATTTGGTATCAGTATAGACGGATTCTCACTCTCTATTTTTCACAAAGATAGCCATTTTACGCCTATTGTTTTTGCCTTATTTAAGAAACTGTGCGATAATTTTGTTAACTTTGTGAGTTGAAATAACAGCCCCTTGCCAATTAAGCATGAAAGTCAAAATACATCGCGAAGGCACTAATATCCTGGTAATAACCCTATTAGGATTAATAATCATCCTTGCTCCGCTGTGGATGTGGGCTCCTATATGGCTATCGGCGAGTCTGACCATAGTGGCAGGTGTGGTGTATTTTTTCATTGTCAACTTCTTCCGTTCGCCACGACGCAATTTCACCGGCGACCGCAAGGATGTTGTGGTTAGCAGCGCGGACGGCACTGTCGTGGCTCTCGAGGAGACATATGAACCCGAAATACTCAAATGCCGCTGCATACAGCTGTCGGTATTCATGTCGGTGCTCAACGTCCATGCGAATTGGTTTCCCGTAGACGGCACCGTCGAGCTCGTGCGGCACCACGCCGGACGGTTCATGGCCGCCTATCTTCCCAAGTCGAGCACGGAAAACGAACGCTCCACCATCCTGCTCCGCGCCCTTGACGGCCAGCCGGTTCTCGTCAGGCAGATAGCCGGAGCAATGGCCCGCCGCATAGTGACATATGCCGAGCCCGGCGAGGAGGCCAACATCGAAGACCACATGGGCTTCATCAAATTCGGCTCACGTGTCGACCTGTATCTACCGCTCGGCACTGAGATTCTTGTCGGACTTGGAGACAAAACCGTAGGGGGCATAACACCCGTGGCACGTCTGAAGAGTCCCCTCAAATAAGAACTTCCATCAATGAGCATACGCCGCTTCATTCCTAATACCATCACATGCCTCAACCTGATATGCGGCTCTGTGGCATGCATACTCTCATTCCAGTCGCTCGACTATCTGGCCTACGGGCTTCAGGGCTACCAATGGGCATTCATATTCATCGGGCTGGCTGCCATCTTCGATTTCATGGATGGAGCCATGGCACGTCTGCTGCACGCCTACAGCGAGATAGGCAAAGAACTCGATTCGCTGAGCGACCTCATCAGCTTCGGCCTTGCTCCGGCACTGCTGGTATTCAACTTTATGACAGCCCACACCTCGGCATCATGGACCAGCTACCTGTCGCTGTGGATAGTGGTAATGGGAGCGTTGCGGTTGGCAAAATTCAACTGTGACGACCGCCAGACCACCTCGTTTATCGGGCTTCCCATTCCTGCCAACGCCCTTTTCTGGATCGGGGCTGTAGCATGGCTTGACACTCACGCCTTCCCCGGCGAAATCATCATGGCCTTCCTCATCTTGGCCTTCCCCCTGCTCATGGTCAGCAATCTGCCACTGTTCTCACTTAAATTCTCCAACTTCCATTGGCGAGGCAATGCCGTGCGATATCTGCTGATTCTCAGCTGCGTAGCCCTACTGATCACATGCGGCGTACCGGGGCTGTCATGGACGGTGGTTGTCTACATCCTACTTTCTGTAATCACATCCAAACGAACCTCTAAGTGAGTTTTTTCAGCATAATTTTCTGGGCATTTTTCCTGTGGATTCTGTTTAAGGCCGTCCGCTTCGTATGGCGCGGACTGGGTCAATACAGGAAGCAGCGTGACGCTTGGGAGCAATTCTACCGTCAAGCCACCGGGCAAGAACCGCCACGGCAACGGCAGCGAACCCGGTCCGATTCGCGTAAAAAGAAGTCCGAACCGCGCCGTCGCCGCAAAATCTTCTCCCGCGAAGATGGCGAATACGTCGAGTTTGAAGACATCATCGTCTCTGAGACAGAGACCACATCCAGGACCGACAACTCCGACACCAAGAAGCGCACCACCACTGTCACGGAGTCACAGATAGTCGATGTCGAGTGGGAAGACCTCCCTTGACAAATCTCCAATCCAATTACCGAAACCGTCAGCGCGGCACGAATGTGATGGCGCGCGGAATGTCGCCTGTGGTCACCGACCACTTTCTGACTCCGTAATGGTCAAAGCAATACAATGTCCCCGATGACACATAGTTTTTTGCATCCATCACGAATATGTCGCCGTTGTCATCATTGACAGCCAACCCATAAGGCTGCTTGATGGCAGCCTCCGTGCCGTCGGTGATGAAATTTGCACCTGTAAGCTGGAGCGTCCGCAGGTCGAGGATGCCGTAACCGTGGGTCGCTGCCATCGTAATCTCACTCCACGCATCCGCCAGATAATACAACTCTGAGCCGTCTATGGCCATAGCCGATACAGGGGTGTCATATTTGCCCACAGGCTTGTAATAGTCATCTCCCTCCTGCTTTTCAAGGAGATACAGACAGCTTTCCACCCCCTTGTAGTCGCCGCGTGACGACACCCACATCCGTCCCCAGCTGTCAAGCTGTACGCCGTAAAGATTGATGCCTACCTCTATCTGGGTGAGCTGGGTCATGGAGGCGATGTCCACCACTGACACCGTGCGGTCATAATCGGCGGGATTGTACCCTCCGGAATTTGCCACATATATCTTTCCGTCGACCACCGCCATCTGTTCCGGCTGATAGCCTACCGTACATGTGCGCGTTACGCGTAGCGTTGCGAGGTCGAACTCGTATATCGCCCCTTTGGGTGAATTAGCCCCGATTTCCACCGGGCCTACATAGCTCGACACATAAGCCTTGTCGCCCACAAACTTTATGAAACGGCAATTAGGTATGTCGACCTGCCCGATACGCACCGCAGTGCGGGCATCAAGCACCTCTACCTTGTGGCTGCAGTTGACCACTATGTACAGCCTGCCGTCATAGACCGCCATGTCGTTGCCGACATCGCCAAGCTCCATCACCACCGACGGATTTCGCTCGGCATAGATATTGCGGTAATAGATGCCTTCCTCGTAGTCATAGTAATCGAGAGTGCATTTATTCGACCCCATATTGCCCTCATTGAGCAGATAGAAGCCACGGTATTTGCCTAATTGGCGGTCGCCGACATTGACCGACGACGACGGCACCACCTCCGGCTCGGTGCGACACGATGAGAAAATAATCGTAGACAAAACTGCTGCCAGCAGCAACGAGGCTATACGGGATGCGGTGGTCTTCATATTTCGGCTGTCAATGTCACGCGGAAGTTGCGCTTGGGCATCGGATAGTTGAGTATCACGTCGTAGTCCTGGCTCAGCAGGTTGTTGATTTCAAGCAATGCACGGAGCTTCACGGCTTTGATGGGCAGGTCGTAGCTGAACGATATATCGCTCGTGTACCATGGCTGCGTATAGTTGTAGCGTATGTTTTCCTGCTGGTTGTAACGCTCGCCTACATAGATGAAGCTGTAATTTACGCCGAGTCTGCGCCACTGTCCGTTGAACACCGCCGACCCCGAATGGCGCGGGATGTAAGGTATCTGGTCGCGGTAATAATTGTCCGACGGGTCTGTGATGTCGATGGCCCTCTGGAAAGTGTACTGCGCACGGAACGTCAGCGCAAGATCGCGCATCGGCACCAGCGTCACCATCGCGTTGGCATCCACACCGCGTATGTCCACCAATCCGAGGTTGAGCATCGTCCAGCGGAACTGCTGCCCTTTGGGATAGGCGACAATCTTGTTTTTCACCTTATTATAATACACATCCACCCCGGCACGAATCTCGCTGACAAACTTGTTGCCCCGGTTTGCGTCATATAGCACACCCGCATTATACTGCGTGACCGTCTCAGGCTCGAGCTTCGAGTTGCCCATGTCGGCATAATACAGGTCGTTGAACGTCGGCATACGGAACGAACGCTTGACGAACGCCCTCAGTGCGAAGTCCTTGGTGCGCAGCGGATTGAACGCGGCATAGACCGCCGGTGTAAACACCGACTTGTCCTTGGGGCTCTCACGACCCTCTATGCGGTCATGAATCCAAGTGTACATGCCCGATGCCTGCAGCTTAAGCCGCTTGTAGTCGATGGCGGTAGCCACCGATAAGAAATTGCTGTAGCGGTCAGGTCGGGCGAAGTCGTACATATCGGCATCCAAGCCGTTCCACTGGAAGTCATAGCTTGCCGACACGCGCCACCACGGCCTTATCTGGTACTCGTTGGCGGATGACATGTAAAATTCCTTCTGCTTGTACAGGTTGTCGATTTTCACCTGTTTGTCGTCATTGTTGACGTAATGGGTGCGGTAGAAAGCATACTTGGCATTGGCGAGAGTGGTGAAGTTGCCTATCATCTTCTGGAAACTGCCCTGCACGAATGAGTTCGTGTCCCATATGCGCTCGCCACGCCGCCATACATTGTTGACAATCGCCCCAGGTACGCCGCGCTCGGAGTTATAGTTATATGCCTTAAAGTGCCACTTGCCCATGTTGATATAACCGTTGAGGTTGAGCTCGATACGTGTGGCGTTGATGTCACCGTTCTGACGCACAGCGGTAGTATCGTAAGCCAGCTCCCCGGCGGGGGTCACGCGGCGGTACCTGAACTTGTACTTGCCGCTCGAATTAAGCCACTCGGCACTGAGCGAAGCGCTGACCGTGCGCGCCAGCCGTATCTCTATGAGAGCCGAAGGGTTGATCAAGTCAAACGACCCGAAACGCATGTTGAACCGGGCATGGTACGTCTCCCCCTCGGCAAACCGTGGGGTGCGTGTACGCATGTACACCGTCGCAGCCGTACCGAAGTCGCGGGCCGGCTGGAGTATTTCGCTCTTCTGTCCGTTGTACAGCGATATGGCTTCGACATTGTCAAGGGAGAACTGTCCGAGGTCGATTTGTCCGTTCTGGGCGTTACCGAGTTCCACCCCGTCATACACCACGCCTGTATGGTTGGTACCCATCGAACGCACGTTGACGGTCTTGATGCCTCCCACACCTCCGTAATCCTTGACCTGCACTCCCGAAAAGTAGCGGAGCGCATCCGCCACGGTCTGAGAGTTTAGCCGCTCAAGCTCCGCTCCCGAAAGCACCTGCACCGGGATTACGTCCTTGGTGCGTTTGGCTGTCACCTGCACCTCGCCGAGGCTGAGAGTATCGGCCATGACATCGTCGGCATGGCGTGGGGTGGCATCGGCACCCTCCACGGCGGTGTCAGCCAGCATTGAAGCCGGCATCACCACCGCAGCGAGTACCACGATTGACATTATGGCATATTTACAAGTCATAAATCAGTGTGCAAAGTTAGCGAATATTTTTACAGATTGGATGCCGTCGGTCACTACATACATGCCGCCAGGCAGGTCGAGCGGAAATATACCGTAGCCGGTAGCCGGCACCGCAATCTCCGACACCATACCGCCGTTCATGTCATAGACACGCACACGGTCAGAGCGCATACCGTTGAGATACAGACTGCCGTCGATATAGCGCATGGTGCCTACGGCGACATTGTCGATACTTACATCAGCCACCGATAAGGCATCGGGTCCTTCAGGGAATATCGGTAGCGACGGAAACCAGTATTGCGCTATCATGGGATATTCCTTAATCAGTTTCCCGTCAGAGGTGTAGCGGCGCGTGACATAAGTCTGGTCATTGAAGCCGTGGTACACTGAGGCATAAATCTCGTCGGTCAGCGGATGTATGCGCACCGAGCATCCATAGAATTTCCAGTTGAGACCCTCCTCGTTGAGGTCGATAATCAACGAAGCTTTCCCCTCATCTATGTCGTAACGGAACAGCCTTGTGCCAGAGAACCATGAGTTAGGGCCGCCGGTCCAGTAAATCACATTGTGGAGCTCCGATGCGAAAAATCCGTCGGGTGTCCAGGCATACCACGAATTAGCCGGACCATAGGCGGCTCCGACATCAGCGCAACTTATCACCTCCGTAGCCAATGTGACGGGATCCACCTTGACTATATAAGGGAGAGCAGCCCCCGATCCGTTGACATCCTTGGCTACCGAGAGCCACAGCATACCGTCCTTCGACTTCACTACAGAACCTATGCCGGCTTTTCCGGCCACTATGTTCATCTCCACGATATCTACGACCTCATCGGTCTCAGGGTCTACCACCAACAGACCCGTCGACTGGTGAGCCACGAACACACGCCCCTCGGCACTCACCATCATGCCGCACTGGCCGTGATATAACGAGCCACCCACATCAGTGTTGCCTCCACTGCCTGGACCGTCAGGATTCTCCGTGCCTTTGACCATGCCGGTCACTTCGAGTGTGTTCAGGTCGAATATCCACACGCCGTTGCTGGTGGAGATATAACCCTTGTCGGGAGTCACCCCGAGAAATCCTCGTCCGTCACACTGCGCACCGCTGGGGTCGATAAGCGGCAGCTGCTTGATGATTTTAAGCGTCCGGGCATCGGCCACGGTTATGCGGCCGCCTTGTATCGAGGCTCCGGGGTCCTTGTCCTGCTTGGCTATCAGGTAGAGCCGTCCGAGCCAGTATGCGCCATACTGGTTGGTGCATCCGAGCTGCATACCGGGGTTCTCCTGCTGTATGGCGCGGTAGGTCCAGTAAGTCCCCTCGGCGTTGTCGGGGTCGAGGTGGTTGACGGTGCTGTTGTTGTGGCCGTACCAGTCCTCGTTGACTATCAATACACCCTTGGTATAATCAACATCAGCGGCAGCGACCGCATGGATGGCCGCTGCCGTGATGGAGATTGCAAGGGTCAACTTTCCTATAGTTGACATTTTATACTTGTTTTATTACACATTACTTAACCATAAACTTGAAGCGGTGTCCGCCGTCGGCCGAAAGGGCATACACACCGGCAGGGAGATCGAGCGCACAGCTGTAGTACGAGCTGTCGGGGGTGATACGCATGGCTTCGCGGCCGTTGATGTCATAGATGCCGACGGTCACACCCTCGTAGCCGCTGAGTGTCAGTACGCGGCCGTCGAAGTCAAACATCTTGCCGTCCATATCGGCTGCGGTGTTGGCAATCGAAGATCCGGAATCGGTCACGGTCACAGGTATCGAGATTTCAGCCTCGCGTCCGTTACTCTCGGCTATAAGTTTCACCGAAGTTTCGCCCAACGCCTGTGGAGTCAGCAGCAGCTTGCCGTCAAGAATTTCGGCACTTACTGGATTTGTAGCCGCCTCGCTGTCAGTTGCCGCAGGTTCGGACACCAGACTGAAGTTGATAAACTTGTTGGCTCCGTCCATATCGTCTATCGCCTCGTATAGGTCTATCTCCGTAGGCTCTTCAGCACTCATAGCCATCTCTACTCTCATATCGGGGTTGACCAATGCCGGCAGATGCTTGTCGGGAATCATCGGCAGGGCGGGGAAATAGAAGTAGTCGGGATATACCCGTACAGACTCTATGTCGCCGCTCTCTATGTCGGTGTAGTTGTACCATGTGTACATGTAGTCCGTATTGATTTTAGGCTGCATTGCACAAGCCCATAGGAGTTTGTCCGTGCGGTCGTCAAAACACATAGAGCCGTAAGGTACCTGCTTGACAGCCTTGTCCTCATATATGTCGTGCATGGGCCAGCGGTCATCTGTACTTTCTATTATCGGTGTCAGGCTCTCAGGGGTGGTATCTGCGTCCATGTCCCACATGTAGAGCTGCGCAGCCGAGGGACTCCAGCTCGACCCTACCATCGAAGCCCAGAACAGTTTGTTGCTGCGTTTGGCTGCGAAGAATTTCGTCGAACGCCAGCTGCCCCAGTCACATGACACGGTCCCGGGAAGAACGTATTGCTCTGCCACTTCGAGAGTCTCGGTATCGACATTGTACAAGGTGGACTTCGAAGACTTGAGGTCGACAAACCAGATACGACCGTCGGCTGTTCGGGTCACACCCTGTATACCAGTGTTGGCGATCGTCTTGACATATTTATCATTCTCGGAGTCTATGATGACCAGGCCATCCGACTGGCGTACTATATACACGTACTTCCCGTCGCTGACCATATCGCCGTACTGCTTTGAATACGAGCTGCCTCCGGTAGGCATGTCGGATATTGCATCGGGTGTATATGTCAGATTATCCAGATTGAGGATTCCGATACCTCCGGCAGCTCCAATATACACTTTGTGGGGGGTCACTCCGACACATGCGCGGCCATCTCCGCCCGTAGTGCTGCTGAGTTCGTCCCATGAAGCGAGTCGCTTCATGGTGTAAGCGTCTATAACTACCAGACGGCCTCCCCCAGTTCGCGGGTCACCAGGGTCTTTGGCCTGCTTTGACATGACGATGAGCTTGCCGCCATACAATATGGCATACTGCGATGTAGCTCCGAATCCCATGCCAGGATTCTGCATCTCATATGCATGGTGCATGATCGAACCGTCAGGTTTGATGTAGTTTATCGACCCGTTGGCGTGTCCGTACCACTCTTCGTTAAGCCAGAAGATGCCGTCAGTGTAGCCGTCATCCGAGGGTGTGCGGTCACGGTCAGCCACGGTAAACTCCTTGGCGTCAGAAATCGAGCCGTCAGGTGTTTTCGCTGTGATGGTGTACTCACCGACTTTGAAGCAGTTGAGCATATCTACAGGATAACGGCTGTTGACGAATACAACAGCATTTTTCGGGTCGCTTGTCTCGTAGTTTATCGTCGTAAAATCTGCATTGTCAGGCTCTACATACGCCCGGAATGCTACCATGTCTAACAGCTCGAACACACCGTCTGCTGGCCATCCCTCCCAGCGGATGCCTGTCACCGGATTAGCTACAGTGACCGTGACCTTAGTAGGCTCGTCAGTCGGGGTTTCCTGTACATTGCCATAAGAGCCGCGCTGTATATACGGCTCTATGACCGTATTTCCTGCCGCAGTAACAGTGATAGTGGCCGACATGTTGTTGCCATCCTTTCCATAACGGTAATTGCCTGACACCCCCATAGTTGTTGCATCCGTCACTCCGTCCTCGGCATAGACATGGAAAGCGACGTATGAACTGTAGAGTGTGCTCCGGTCTATGATATTGGCAATAAATGGCACTGTCTTTTTGAACGTTTTGGTGCCGCTGGTACTCTCCGTGTAATCTACAGCCGTGTCAAATGCCACAGTAGGGGCCATCCATACACCCTCCTGATCAGCAGGGCGCAGATAGAAGGCTTCGCCTGTCTCAGCCGAGCCGTATACGAGGCTTACAGCATCGCCATCCAGGATGGCGGAGGCCAAGGAGGCCTCCGCGCCGTTGATTTCCACGGCCCAGACGGATTTGTTGGAGTTGACGCACCAGTGGTCGTAGAGAGCCGAACCGGCAGCGGTCGTAAGGTCGGCATCTGCTTCTGCCGTAGCCACGCCGTCGGTAAGCTCCAATGCAGTGCCATCAACGGTGACAGCTGCGGAGTTGTCGCCGTCGGTATCGAACCCATAAGCTACTATTGTCCCCTCGCTGTCCTGAAGGGCATAGAAGCGCGGATCGGACTTAAGAGCCTCGGCGATAATCGAGGCTACGGTGGCTTCGCCGTCAAACTTGACCGCGCTGGCAAGGTTGTCGATACTGTGTCCGTCGCCCCACGTCACCGTGAGCGTGGCGTGGGAGGCACCCTCTCCGAGTACATTCTTGTACTCCTCTGCGGGATCTGTCGCGCCGGCTACAGAGGTAGCTAATGCGATTCCACAGAATGCTGCGAAAGTAAACTGTTTTTTCATTGCAAAAACTGTATTTAGGTTATTTTATCAGCAGTTTCGATGATTCGTTTCCTTTTCGTATGATATAGAAACCGGGAGCCACGTTGAGTGTGCGCAGGTCGGTCGTGGCATCGACCGTGCCGACCTTGACACCGCCGAGTGTATAGATGTCGACATTGTCCGTGCTGCTATCGGTATCCTGAGCCAAATTCTGGGACTCAGAAGCGACAAACACATGCTCATAAGCAATGTCGCTCCAACGTGTCGATGCTCCCGTCGACCCGTCAGGATCCTCTCCGGGGACGATGGGCTTACCGCCCAGAGGCTGGTATTTCCAGCCGCTTATCTGACCGTCATATATCTGCACGCTCGACATCCCCATACCCGAGTAGCTCAGGTCTTCCATATCGTCACCACGGCTACCTATCCAGAAGCTCCAGTAGCCCCAATACCAGCCGCTGCGCCAGTATGAACGATCGGCCACGAAAGCATCGGCAATCCTTGTCTTGTCGAGCTTCCAGTGGTCGTAGTCATAAGCCGGATAGCCATAGGCATGTGCATTGAGAGGATGCTCTATGACGTGGGTCTCGGCAGCGGCGGCGATAGCGTCATACGACAGGCCGATAGCTTCGTTGCCTGGAGCAGAGGTCTGCCCCATGCCTGTGTTGGGAGAAAAATATCCGAAAGAGATGTTGCCGTCCTCAAACGCCGACTCATAGTCAAACCATATACCGTCAAGCATAGCATTGACATCGGGCGAATAACCTATGCCGTCAAGCGTATAACCCATCCCGCCGGTGTACTGCACAAAAATCAGCAGGTCGGACGATTCACGGGCTATGGCGCGTATCATCTCGTCAGATGTGCGGGTCTCGCCGCTGGGCCAGCGATAACCCCACACCACGGCTCCCGGATCTGTCGCATCGGGTTCATCAAACTGTACGATAAGAGCCGCTTCGTTATCCCCCTCCCCGGTCCAATGGACTATCTTGGAGAAGTCGAGCACTTCGGCGCAAATCGCCGCCGGAAGCCCCACGGCACATGCAATCAGAGTAGAGTTAAGTAAAAGTTTTTTCATGTCTGTCACGATGGTTTATAGATTAAATACTTGGTTTATAATCAGTTACAATATAGACACCACGCTACGGTTGCGGCAAGTCCTGGGTTATATGCAGGTCCTGGGCACGGCATATCTCCGTGGAGGTTTCGCCAAGCCAGCCGCAATACTGGTTTTCGGCGGTATAGACACGCACGAAGTCGGCTCCGGGCAGGTCTACATGGTTGCCGAACTCGTCTACCGCCCACGCGATGTCGAATGTGTTGGGGTCTACCTGGTCGTTGGGGTGGTTGTCAGCATAGCCCCAGTCGAAACAGTAGAGTATGAAGTATGAGCCGTTACCGCTGCGGTCCACGGCATTGGGCGGCAGACAGGTGCCGCTGAAATGCAGCTTGTCGCTGTCGACCCATCCGGGCCAGTACTCCTGGTCGTGGAATATGTTGCGGGCTACATAGCCGGTCTGGCCGTCGCTGTCGACCCAGGGAATGTAAGTCGTGTCGTTGAGATAACCGCTCTCGTCAGGCACCGGCTCCTTGGCAGGGTCGGGACACGAGTAGGTGATGGTGTAGCGGTGGCGCGTCAGAGGGTTGGCGTAGTCGCTGCCGGCGAGTTCATACCAAGGGTCGTCGGGGAGGCCGTTGCAGTTGGTGTCGTAACTGACCATGACTATGCCCGGCTCGGCAGAGCCTCCGGGGTGGGTGGGGTCGGTCAGTTCGTAGAAGCTGTTGCCCCAGATGCGTATGTCGCGCTCGCCGGGGACGTTGACCACCGTATGGTCGAAAGCGAATGTCACGTAGCCGCCGTAGGCCCCGAGCGAAATCATCACATCGTTGGTGCCCGAAATCGACTCCTCGGCTTTCTTGAGCATGTCGGCATAAGTGTCGCCCTCCTCGTAGAGAGGCATCTCGTTGACAAACTGCCCCGGCGCAGGGCAATACTCCAACACCTTAGCGATATATGGCGAGTATTCTATCTCCTCACGCATCACGGTGACAGTGAAATCGTGGTGGAACGGCGACTCCGGGTCTATGATGTCGAAGCTGAGCTGATACACACCCTCCGTGCGCTCCATGAATATATAGTTGCGGTCGGTCGACACCTCCTTGCCGTCGATTTTCCACGAGTAACGTTCACCGGTCAGGGCGGGACTCAAGGGGAGCTTCTGCATACGCGCCACATAATACGCGTCGTCGATGCCGAGGCTTACCATGGGCGGATTATCGGCATCGTTACATGCCGTCATCGCCGCCGAAAGGCCGACAAGTAGATATAGAGTATATTTTTTCATCTGGCTGGAAGGAAAGCTATGTGGGCAGGTATGTCGCCGGTGCGCACGCTCCACTTTTTCTTGCCCGAGCGGTCGAAGCAGTAGAGGGTGCCTGACGAAACATAGTTTTTGGCATCGGTCACGAATATGTCGCCGGTAATGGGGTGCACGGCTATGCCGTAGGGGATGGTGATTTCGCGCTCTGTACCGTCGGTGATGAACGATGTGCTGACCCTCTGCCGGGTGCGCACGTCTATTATGCCGTAGGTGATGGTGTTCGACTGCGTGTAGTTGCTCCACTCGGTAGAGTAGTAGTAGAGCGAGTCGCCGTGGATGGCCATGTTGCTGCACGGTATGCCCAACTCGTCTATCACCTCCATGGAGTTGTAGCCCGGCTTCTTGTCGAGCACATAGAGATTCGACGGCACGTCGTTGTAGTTGCCGCGTGACGAAACCCACAGCTTGCCGTAGCTGTCACGCTTGAGACGGTGGAGATTGATGCCCACAGGTATCTGGCGCACCTGCTTGAAGTCTATCATCTCTATGACGGAGACCGTGTTGTCATAATCGGGGGCGCGGTAGCCGCCGCTGTTGGCGACATACATATAGTCGTCAACCACCTCCATCTCCTCGGGCTGGTAGCCTACGGTGACTTTGCGCGTGACCGCGAGGCTGAGGGTGTCTATCTCATAGACAGCCCCCTTGGGCGCGTCGGGGTCTATCAGCACCGGGCCCACATAGCTGCTCACATAAGCCTTGCCTCGGTGGAATCGGACATAGCGGCAGTTAGGTATGTCCACCTGCCCTATGCGTATGCCGGTGTAAGCGTCCATCACTTCTACCTTGTGGCTGCAGTTGACCACCACATAGAGCTTCGACCCGTAGATGCCTATGTCGTTGCCCACGTCGCCGAGTTCCTTGATTACATTCGGATTGCGCTCGGCATAGAAGTTGCGGGCATACAGCCCGGTGGTATAATCGTAATAATCCAAAGAACACTTGTTGGAGCCCATGTTGCCCTCGTTGACAAGGTAGAAGCCTCTGATCAGCGAGGAAGCCCCCTCGTCACCGACGATGTCATACTCCGTCGGAACCACGAGCTCGTCTTCACGACAGCCCGTGGCAACCTGCAGGAGTAGCAGAAAAGCAAATAGATTGAATAAAGACTTATAAATCAACAAAACAAAAGTTTTATAACGGTCAACAAAAAGTTTAGAGTCAAAAAAAGCAAGTGCGACGGCACATCATCGTGTCATCGCACCTGCATCAATCATTATGCGTATTATTATTTTGACCGTCAGAAGCGTCTCGCGCACCATGCCTATGCCTCGTATGGGCGGACACACCCGATAGCATAGACTCCGCGTCTCCCGCAGCAACAGAAAGTCGGGAGTCAGAGACGTCGCATCTGCCGGCCCCGTCCTCGCAGGGTGTGATGGCTGATGATAGCAGATACGGCAGGTCTTCTGACTCGTTCCGGCATCGTCTGCGGCCTTCCCGGCAAGCTTGGCACTTGCCAGTGACCATGGTTGACGAAACGATGCCTTGTCAAAGATACCTTATTAACCTACGGCAGCGGAAGCAGTGCATCCCCTGTTCGGGCGGCACTTCTTTGACATGGAACTCACAGCAGCGGGACTGTCCGGGATTTGCACCCGGTTCCCTGACAGGCAGCATGATGCCTCTGCATCAGGCGGTTATCCTGCCTCTCGCCCATTACGGCGAGAAACCGTTTCCACTCGCAAATTTACAAACTTTCCACATCTCCGCAACCATCACGCCCGCTTTTTAACACACCGCCTTATGATTCCTATAGCTCCTATACATCTTATCCGATTTTATTTGGTTTTAACATTTATGCCCATCATTTGATTAATTTTATACAAACTAACCTGTAACTTTGTCTGTAACTCTCCAGTACAACTTCTTACCAAATACCAATCACTATCCATGAACACTCATCACAGGACCACGGAGACCGACAAAAACATCGAATACCACCAGCTCATATGGCCGGCCGACAATGCGCCTGACCGCAATAATTACGAGGATGACGAATACAGTCGCAAAAAGTCCAACGAAAGCTTCCTGTGCGTCATATCGTTCATCGCCATCCTCGCCTTAGCCTGCGTCCTGTAAAAACACACCCCCACCCCATCCTCGTCGTTGGGACACACGGCCACGCATCGGTTGTGGATTCAACACCCGTAGGGAGGGTGTTGCAAAACCTCCTCAAAAAAGTTAAGCAAAAGCCTCAACTTTCACAAGCTGAGGCTTTTTTAAGTCCA
>CALUMU010000013.1 GCA_944321825.1 Candidatus Amulumruptor caecigallinarius | reverse complement strand
AATCCGAATTTTCAAAATTATCCTCCAAATATCCAATTTTCATGGCCTGTTCGCTACGAGGTTCTGCAACACCCTCCGCTAACCGCCCCTGCAGGGCTGGAGATGGTGGGTGGCGGAGCTTGTCCGGAATGATAGTGGGGTTAGCGGAGCCCCAGAGGGGCGGGGGAACAGTAGGGCGGGGCGCAAGCCCCGTTGCAATGGCGCACCGCACATGATTAGCCCTGCAAGGGCTGGGCGGCGCAAGCCAGGCCTCCGTCGGACAAAAGCGGTTGGCGCACCGAAATTCCCATAAGTAAGTGGGAAAGCTAAAAATAGTCTAATGCGACAACCACGGTTTACACCACCGGCCCTTGCAGGGCCATATTGGTTGTATTCCTCCCTCAGCGGGGCTTGCGCCCCGCCCTACTGTTTTTACGCTCCTGCGGAGCTTTATGGGGAGTGGATGCGGCAGCCTGTCCACCAAGACGCTCACCGCCCCTGCCGCTATCCGACAAAAATCGCGCATCAAATCCTTACAGCTTCCCCATATTTACAAAAGTTTCATTACTTTTGTAGATATTTCAATTATACCGTACGATATGCGTAAAATGATGCTGACGCTCCTTGCCGGATCGTCGATGCTTGTAAGCGGGGCCTCCACAGCCGACCTCAACCTCGCCGATGCCGAGGGCTACCTGAGCCGTGGTCGCATGATGTGGGCCGACCGCAACTATGAGGGATGCCTCGACCAGATGCTCAATGTCGTAAAGCTCTCGCCAACTCCCGGACAACAGGAGGAAGCCGAACGTTACATGGCTCTCGCCATCCTCGGATTGGGCGACGATGAAGCCCTGCCCATGCTTGAGGCGTGGCTGAGGAAATACCCCTCGTCGGTACACCGTCAGGAGATGATGAAAGCTGTAGGCGACGTATACTTCAACACCGGAAGCTACCGCGAGGCCGTCGACCGGTATGCCGAAGTCAATCCCGATGCGCTTACCGGGAGCCAGGCCGGCGATATGCTCTACCGCCAGGCCTACTCGCTGCTGATGCTCGGCGACTACGACTCGGCATCGGCACGGTTCAACGACCTCACCGCCGACAGCCGCTACAGCAACGCCGCCCGTTATTACATAGCCTACATAGCATATGCCCGCAAGGACTACCACGAAGCCCTGCGGCTGTTCAAGCAGGTCGACACATCAGCAGCCCCGGGCGCATCTGCGCCCTATTACATGGCCCAGATATACTTCATGCAGGGCGACTACTCCGATGCCCTCGCCTCGGCTCGCAGGGCCATCGCCGCCAACCTCATCCCCTCGTTCTCTACCGAAAGCCGCCGTATCGCCGGCGAGTCGCTCTACGCGATGGGCAACATGGAGGAAGCCGTGCCGTACCTGTGGGACTATGCGGCAAAAGCCAAGGACCCAGCCCCGTCGGCCTACTATATCCTCGGCATCGACGAGTGGAACCGTGGCGACTACGATGCCGCCGGGAAGCTGTTCCAGCAGGCGGTCAACGACGACAACGCCATGGGACAGAGCGCATACCTCTACTTAGGACAGACCTACCTCAAGCAGGGCAACACCAACTCGGCACTGATGGCTTTCCAAAAGGCCTACGGGATGACATACGACCCGGCTACAAGGGAAACCGCTTTCTACAACTACGCCGTGGCAAAGAGCAACGGCGGCAAAGCTCCGTTTGAAAACAGTGCCGCCATATTCGAGGACTTCATTGCAAGCTACCCTGATTCGCGCTACGCCCCGGCGGTGCAACGCCATATAGTGTCGGGCTATCTCGCCAACGGCAATTATGACAAGGCTGTCGAAGTCGCCGACCGCTTCAAAAATCCTACCTCCGAGGTGCACGCGGCCAAGCAGCGCGCCCTCCTCGGCCTCGCCGTCGACGAAATCAATGACGGCAACCCCTCGGCGGCTCTCTCCCACCTGCAGACGCTCCAGAGTGTCGACGGCGGCAGCGACGCTGTCAGCCACGAAGCACGCATATGGGAGGGCGAATGTTACACCCAGCTGTCGCAGCCGTCCGAAGCGGCGACAGCCTACAGCGCCTACCTCTCCGGGGCGGCGACGGACGACCCCAACCGTGGACTCGCGCTATACAACCTCGGATATGCGCGCTACCAGCTCCAGGACTACTCCGCTGCACAGTCCGACCTCACCAAGGCTCTCAACACCGGTATGCTCGACAGCCGACTGAGCGCGGATGCCCGCAACCGCATAGCCGACTGCCTCTACTACGACAAGAAGTATTCCCAGGCCATGGCACAGTACCGCTCGGCAGCCGAGACTTCCCCCTCTACAGCCGACTATTCGCTCTACCAGGCCGCTGTGATGAAAGGTCTTATGGGCGACAATAAGTCAAAAATCACCGAACTTGATGCCATGATGGCATCCTTCCCTGAGAGTCCATATGTGGCTGAAGCCCTCCTTGAAAAGGCATCGGCACAGACCGCCTTGTCGCAGACCTCGCAAGCCAACGCCACATACTCGCGTCTGCTCAAAGAATATCCGCTGACAGCGCAGGGCCGCCGCGCCGCCCTAATCCTCGCTATCAACGCCCAGACCGATAAAGACCCGGCGAAAGCCGTCGACGCTTACAAAAGCGTCATCAAGGCGTATCCGTCGAGCGACGAAGCGCGTGTAGCAGCCGACGACCTCAAGCAGCTGATGGCCGATGCAGGGAAGCTCGACGACTATGTGGCATTTATGGAGTCCATCCCCGGTGCGCCCTCGGTCGACAAAGCCGACATAGACCGCTCCGCATTCCAGGCCGCCGAAAAGGCCTACGTCCAGACAGGCAATACGGATGCCCTCGCGGCATATATCGGCCGTTATCCGGGCGGCATGTTTGAGGCCGAAGCCCTCTTTTATCTTGCCGAAAACGCCCGTGCCAAGGGCAACACGGAAGAAGCGGTGGAGTTCAGCTCGCGGCTGGTCAACACATATCCTAAATCCACTGTCGCCGAAGATGCCCGCGTAATCCTCGCCGACGGACTCCTAAGCCAAGGCAACGGAGAGCAGGCCCTCGAAGAATACAAGGAGTTGTCACAGTCGGCATCAAGCCCGCGCAACGTGCTTGCAGCGCGTATGGGCATCATGACCAACTCGCTCCAGGCCGGCGACTACGCCACCGTCATCTCCGAATCCGACAAGGTGCTTGCCATGACGGATGTCCCCACGGCAAGCCTTACCGAGACCCGCTTTATGCGCGGCCTGGCACTGAGCCGCACCGGCAAGGTCGATGAAGCGGAGGCGGAGTGGGCGAAAGTGGCATCGCAGGTCAATGATACCAACGGATCCAAGAGCGCCGTCTATCTGGCACAGAGTATGCTCGACCGTGGCGACACCAAAGGCGCAATCAAGACCATCAACACATTTATCGATGCTTCGCCGTCACAGCCCTATTGGCTCGCTCGCGGCTTCATAGTCCTCAGCGATGCCCTCAGAGCGTCCGGCAACACTTTCGAGGCCGACCTGTATCTCAAAACCCTCCGGACCAACTATCCCGGCAAGCAGCCCGACATATTCCTAATGATCGACCAGAGGCTTAACAAATAAACTACTACAATAACCAAGCCGCACCGGCATCCTCTTGGACGTTCCACTCCCCCCAAACCTGAAACACTAATCCCCTTATGAACCGCAACATATTAGCAACAGCCATATTCGCCGCAGCCGCCTTGACGGCATCCGCGCAGCAGCTCTCCCAGGAGATCGACGTGACACATGACATAGTGCCCACCCACCGCCAGGCCAACCGTCTGCAGCAGATGCCCGTGATAGGCCTCAATCCCGTGTCGCCGTCGCCCATCGAGTACAGCCAGCGCATGACGAGTGCCCCTGTGGTGCCTACTGCCTCGTTCTACCAGCCGGCGGCGTGGAACGACACGCTGCCCACATCGCCCTATCGCGGCTACCTCATGGCGGCATACTGGCCTGTATATCATGTGGGGGCTTCGGCCGGCTACCGCTTCGTCGACAACGACCACACTCGCCTGTCGGCATGGGGGCAGTTCAACGGTGCCAACTACAAATCGGGCGGCATCGAACACCGCCACTCCACTACAGCCCTCGGCATGGACCTGCATCAGGCCGTTGGCAAGCGGTCATATTTCGATGCCGGCATCGACTACCGCTTCTCATCGTTCAACCCCTATTACGAAATTCCTGCCGACCTGTACCGTATCGACGGCACATGGCATCAGTATGTCAATGCCGTCAACGTAGCAGCGGCTTGGCACTCAAGCATACAGAGCCTTAAATACAATGTGTACGCTTCATACGGCTACTTCGGCTACCGCAACCAGCTGCCGTGGTATGCATGGCCCGATGCCCTCGACTCCGAAGCCCGCGAGCCGATACGCCAGAGCGTGATGGACATACGCGCCGATGCACTTATGCCGTTCACAGAGACCTCTTCCATCGGGCTTGATGTGGGCTACACCATGTCGTTCAGCCCACGTAGTTCTGTGGCCCGCTACTCCATGGGGGCCGATGAGGGCTACCAGCTGTCTGACACAGGGGAGTCGTATAATAACGGCATCCTGTCGCTGACACCGCGCTACCAGCTGCGCAGCAACGCCTTCAACCTCGATGCCGGGCTCAACGTCGACTTCGTCATCCACGGAGGCACGGTGTTGCGGCTGTCGCCCGACGTGCGCATCGACTGGCATCCGGCCAAGATTGTCACCGTCACAGGTACGGTAACAGGCGGAACGCGGCTCAACACCCTTGCATCGCTCTACAATGTCAACTATCTCAATGCCCCGATGATTGCCTACAGCCAGAGCTATGTACCATACGACGCAGAAATAGCCCTGACTGTCGGGCCGCAGAAGGCTATCTATGGCCGCCTGTCGTTTGCATACGCCCGTGCCGATGACTGGCTCATGCCGCAGCTCCACGGCCACACTTCGCTGTTCGCGTCGCAGGACATCAAGGGCTGGAAGGCCGGACTGGCTGTCGGAGCCGCTTACCGCGACTTCGCCACTCTCGAAGCCCACGTAGAGGCCGCGCCCCAGGAGTACGACAAGGGATGGTACATATGGCGTGACCGTGCCAAATACGTGGCAGGAGTGGATCTTACCGTCCGTCCCATCAAGCCTCTTGACGTGACCGTAGGCTGGGAACTCCGCGCCCGCAGAGCCATCATCGACTCGCACTTCTCCCTGCTGCCGGAGCCTCGCGCCACATACACATACCAGGATCTCGGCAACATCTCCAACCTCAACCTCGCCGGTACCTACCGCCTGACCGAGCAGCTGTCGCTGTTTGCCACTTTCAACAACCTCCTCAGCCGCAAGGTCACGATGATAGGCGGCATACCTTACGAGGGCTTCAACGGACTCATCGGAGCATCTTACAAATTCTAATGTCCCTAAAGCCCTTAACGACCTTAAGGACTTTAAAGACCCTACACCATATTATTTCATATGCCATCATCACCACTTAAGGCTGCGCAGCTTATCGGGCTGCGCAGCCCTTTGCTAAAATATACCGGCGTGACCATCGCCAATCCCCACCGCACCGTCATCCCCGAAGGTCTGACGGTGGTAATCGGGCCTAACGGAGCCGGAAAGACCTCTTTGGCAAAAATCATCGAGCGCGGCTGGAATTTCGCCACCAACGACATCGTCTCGCCACGCGGACGGCTCAATGTCCGCTATGTGGAGTTCAGCGACATCCACTCGCTCGCCGGATTCAAAGCCGAATACTACCAGCAACGCTACGAATCGGGCATGAACGGCGAAGTCCCCACGGTCCGCGAGGTCATGGGCGACAGATTGGACCAGCCCGCATGGCAGCGGTTTGCCGAGAAGATGCAGCTTCGCGGATATGAGGACAAGCCGGTCAACGGCCTTTCGAGCGGTGAGCTGCGCAAGGTGCTTATCATCAACCAGCTCCTCGACACTCCCGACCTCCTCATTCTCGACAACCCCTATATCGGGCTTGATGTCGAAGCCCGCCGCGAACTCGATGCGGCGATGGAGAGCATCACCGCCTCGTCGGCCACGTCGATTATGATGCTGCTCTGCAATGTCAACGAGATTCCCCCGTTTACCAATGCCATCATACCTGTCAAGCATCTGACCCTGCTCCCCACTGTCGGCTACGACCGGCGCGACAGTCTCAATGGGCTTTTCGACTACACGGTAGCCGACGAGGCCCGGCTACCGCTGCGTGACGACGACGGCATCGACATGCCGCAGCCGGGAAGCGTCATCGTCGACATGCGCCACTGCCGCATATCCTACGGCAAGACCGTCATCATGGACGACATTTCATGGACGATACGCATGGGCGAGCACTGGATTCTCTCAGGTCCCAACGGGGCAGGTAAGTCCACGCTGCTTTCGCTCATCCACGCCGACAACCCCCAGGGCTATTCCAACGACCTGAGCCTGTTCGGCCGCCGCCGTGGCACAGGGGAGAGTATCTGGGACATCAAGCGGCGCATCGGCTATGTATCGCCCGAAATGCACCTATATTTCAACGGCGGACACTCCCTCGGGCTGCATGTCATAGCCCAGGGGCTAAACGACACCGTGGGGCAGTATAAAAAGCTCACACAGCAGCAGCTCGACTTGGCGGCGCGGTGGATGGACTATCTGCACATCAGCCACCTTGCCGACCGCCCGTTCCGCACCATGTCGGCAGGCGAACAGCGGCTGCTCCTGCTGGCCCGCACTCTCATCAAGAATCCGCCCCTGCTCATCCTCGACGAGCCGCTCCACGGTCTCGACCAGGCCTGCAAACGGGCTATCCGGCAGACCATCGACCGCCTCGCCAGCGCCCGCCTGTTCTCCCTGATCTACGTCACACACCGCATCGAGGAAGCACCCCCGACCGCCACCCTCCACAAGCACCTCACCCGCCGCTAAAACAGCATAAAAAGCCGCCCCGAAATCAATCGGGGCGACTTTTACTTGTCAGGGGGCATAGGATGCTTAGGTCTCCTATGATGCCTACGATATTTAGGATTCCTATGACTCCTACGATGTTTAGGAGGCTTAGGCCTCCTAAGCTTCCTATAGCCTCTCTAAGGCGCAACGTGGGGGCTGTCTTCTCGACAGCCCCCACGCCGGGTGTAATGTGCGGCGGGGTATTCCGCCGCCATTACAATCCTGTGCTAATTTATTTCAACATTGGAATATATCAGGTTATTTGAGGAACTTGGCACCGCCGAGGTTGGTGCTGACGATGTAGGCACCGCGGGCTATGTCGCTCACGTCGAGCACTATGGTGCGGTCGTCGATGCGGTCGGCTGTGGCTGCTTCCACTACCGATGCTCCCGACGCGTCATATATGGATGCATCCTTGAGCTGGCGGTCGCCCTCTGAACGGACGGTGACCGTACCCGCTACACGGTTGTAGACGATGCTGAATCCGTTGCCACGGATATCGTCGGCGACATCGCTGATGACGGTCGGCTCGACATACTGGGGTTCTGTGGCTCCGAAGAACGATACACGGCCTTTGTCACGTGCCACGATACCGGCGACATCGTCTGCGGTCACCCCGTCAAGGGCGGTGGCGATGGAGCGTGACACGGCTCTGCTGTGAACCGAAGCGGACGCGGTTTCCGCCGTCACATAGCTGTCGGAGGTGAGGAACGGATATACGTAACGGACATCGTATGCCAGCGGGCAGTACTGCTCGAGCGGGATGCGTATACGGTTCATTACCCAGTCGTCCTTGGCTTTATCGTTGCCGGCACTCTGGAAGCCGGGGTCGGTCTCGAAGGCGCTCCAGATCGGGCGGGTCTTCAGGTCGTACTGCACACCGCCGCCGGGTACGAACCACGACTCGTGGTTGACGTGGGCGACCTTAAAGAACATATGGTTGCCGGCCGCATCGAACAGGGCTTCAGCGGGCGACTTGCCTCCAAGAGAGGCGGCTGCGGTCTGCTTGAACGCCAGCTCGGCACGTGTCTTCCATACGTTGTCGAGATCCCATGGGGTCGAGGGGTCGACGGACACGTCATAGTCCGCATCGCCTTCGACTGTCACCGTACCGCTACCGGCGTTGACGGCTTTGTGGATTGCCTCGCTCATGGTGTTGTGGATGGGTTCGGCGACATTCCGCAGATCTTCGAAGCTGCCCAGATACCGGCTTACGGAATTGGGGTCGCTGCTGTCGCCGTACAATGCGAGTATGTCGTTGGCATCAAGGGGCATCTCGCCGAGGCGGTATGCGCTGCGGACCGTGGTGTGGTGGCTGGCATTGTCGTAGTAGCCGTGGCGCGGGTCGCGGATGTCCACATCGCCGCCGTCGACTTTGAGCACATAACCGCCGTCCCATACCTTATAGGCATCTGCATTGGCAGTCTTGGTTCCGGCCCAATACGGTTTCTGGTCTTTGGGGGTGCCGGAGCCTGATGTGTACACGGCTTTGCCTCCCTCAAAGGACAGGGTGCCGGAAATCTGGTCGGTGTGCGATGCCGGGGCCACAGAGGCGCGGGTGTTCCACCATGCGTTGTTGACTTCGCTGTCGTTGCGGAAGTCGGCGGCCGATGAAACCGAGACGGAGCCGCTCAGCAGCGGGTGCACTTCGGAGGCTGCCGAGTAATCGCCGGTACCGTCGGCCTTGGCATTGCCTACTTCCATACGGTATGCGGTGCTGAACGGGTTGGACTCCCCTGATTCGAACTTGTCGCCGTGGTCCATGTACCACTGCGCGAAACTCCTGTCACCCACGAGGTCTTCATTGATGCCGGTGGCATCGAGGGCCACATGGGCATTCTCGATGTTGACAAACAGACCGCCGTAGCTTTCTATGAACGACTCGCTGACAGCTACGACATCTTCGGCGATTCCACCGCTGCCACGGTTGTCGGCATCTTCCTTGGTGAGCACGTCGGTAAGTCCCTGGCGCGGAGAGGTCAGGTTGTTGCTGCCGTAGGTCATGACGGTGGTGGTGCAGCGCGAGTTGACGGCCGGCATCGTCTCGCCGACATTCTCATACGAGAGCTGCACCTCGAAGGTGGCTTCCTGGTCCTGACGCAGCTTGAGCAGCGTGCCGTCGATGTCGGTGGCAAGGGCATCGTCTGCGTCGGCATCGGTCCGGTAAGGTATACCGCCGATCTTAAGGCGTGCGGCCGCATATGCGCCTTCGCTTTCAGGCACGGTCTTCATGTCGAGGAGCTGGGCTTCCCCGAAGAGGGGTGTGCGCTGCCCGCCCTCGGTCACATAATATACCTGGGCATACACGGCAGTGTTGTCGAGCGAGCCTGCATAGCAGGGGGTGGTGTCGGCATCGCGCTCCACGAAGCGGACGCGGGCGTAGCCGTCACGCTCTGTCTCGTCGAAGCTGTCGCCGCCCGAGGTGACTGCCAGCGAGTTGAACTTCACGTCGCCGCCTTCATTTTTGTCCGCCACGAGTTCGCCGAAGAGGGTGCCGGCGGGCATATATACGAAAGCATTGGCCGAGGCTGATGCTGGGGCAGTGGCTCCCTCAACTGCCACGCCGAGGGTGAGGTATATGGTGTTGTTGACCCGGGTGTCGACCACGTCGAAGTTCTCCATGGAGGTCCGCTCGGTGGTGAAGTAGCCTTTGGGGTAATATACCACGGCGGTGCACTCCTGGGCAGTGGTGCCGTCAGGTGCGGCCTCGAACTCCTGGGTGATTTCGTAGTAGAGGCCGGTGTAGGAAGCAAGATCCTCGAGGGTGCTCTTCTCGGGGATGACGGCACCGTCGACGGTCCGGAGCTTGGAGTCGGGACGGATGTTGCGGACGGTGACAGCCGCGCTGACAGCCGAGGGTTCTACATCCGAGGGGAGGCCGGTGACTACATCCTTGATGTCGGGATATATGCGGGCTATGGGATGGTAGACGTTGAGACCGTCGAGGGTAGTCACCCGCTGCGCAGCGCTTACCGCGATGTCGCCGATGGAGAAGACGGTAATCGGTTGCGACACGTTCCAGTAGTCGGTGGACTTAGGCGTGAAGCCTTCTTCTTCGACAAACTTCACGTTGTAGATAAACGCCATGTAGGTGCCCTCTGCGAGGTCGCCGACGGATGCGGTCTTCTCTTCCAAGTAACGCAGGTACGGTTTGTCGAGCGTGTAGGTGTTGCCGCCGACAGTCTCCATATAGCCGGAGTCGAACACTATCTCGCCCTTCTCTTCGTCATAATGGTACTTCAGGTTGTCGGGGTCGACTTTCACCAGCATGGTCGAATATGCCGTGATCTGGGGACGCTGCTCCTCGGCATCGGGGCTGCTGATCCAGTAACGCACCACGCCCGTATTGGCTCCCTGCTTGTTGAGGGTGATGACGGGGCGCTCTGCTTCGAACTGCACGTCCAACCACGAGTAGTTGCGGCCGTCGTTGTAGTAGTTGGCCTCGCTCGCGTGGGGATTGTGGAAGAGAGTGCTGTTGCGGTCGTCGGTGTCGCTCTCCAAGGCGAGGTAGAACTTGAGCGACGACACGTACTGGCTGTTGTCCAAGCGGAAGTACTGTCCGGCGGTGTTGTCGTCAACATCAAAGTCTTTGCTCTCGCAGTTTACATCGCCCCACTGCTTTTGGGAGATTTCGCCGTTGACGGCGTTGTTTTCCAAAACCTGGCCGCCGCCGTTCATTGGCAGCTTGGAGGTGCTTGAGATGGGCTGGTTGGCATAACTGTTTGAGTCATTCTGGGTGCCTACGCCCCAGTTGGGATACCATGTCAGGCCGTTGACGGTACGACCGTAGGTCCTGGCTCCGTAGCCGGTGAACACCTTGAACATGCCCTGAAGCTCGATATTCTCTATCTCGTAGACTGCAAAGCGAGTCGGTTTGGTAGTGCTGCCGTTGCGTTCGAATGTCTCGGTCTCGACTCCGAGATACTTGAATGTCAGCGCATCGGCCGAGGGGGTGTCGATGCCCTTGGAGCTGATCATCTGGAACTGCGGGGTATTGCGCGGGGGCAGGATGGTCGAACTCATCACCTGGTTACCGAGAGGCGGGTTGGTGGTGGCGCGGTTGTCGCTGGTCGGAGTGCCTGGTATATAGTAGACGGTGTTGTTTGCCACATCATCGCCGTAGACGTAGGGCTTGCCGTCCTTGGTCCACTGGATGAAGGCGTTGGTGAACGAGTAGCGGTTCACGTCATCGGCCGATGCGATGCCTATATTGGCCAGGACTTCGTCCGACAGGCCTGTTGTCCCCAGATTGGCGGCAAATTCGTAAATCTGGTTGCTGCCGCGCAGAGCCTGGATGTTGCTTGAGGTGAGCCCTACCCACGGGAAGCCGGGCTTGGGTGCCTTCTTGAGGGTGGAGGGATGAGAGAAGTCGATGGTGGCGGTGAGGTTGTCGCTATCTTTGTCCGGGTCGAACACTAAGCTGACCATCGTGGCTCCGATGTTCCAGAAGAAGCCGCGGCCTATATTGCTGACTCTCTTCATGGTGAAAGTGGCCTCCGGGCGGGAGGCTTCGGTAAGCCCTTCGGTAGTGTCCGTGATTCCGAAGTCGCTGGTGGCGTAGATGTGGTAGGGAGTGCCGTTGCCGTCGACATAGCCCCAGTCGGTGACACTGAGGACTTTGGAGTCCTTATCCTTGGTCACGGCGCGGATGATGAACTGCGCAGCCGGGATGACCACGAAGTTGTCGAGCTTGTATGTGCCGTCGTCCTGCTTGAGCAGCTCCCACTCGGGCGAGAGGCGGTTGTCGTTCTGGATGGCTGACATGTAGAAGTACTTGGTGTCGCCGGGGGCGAGGACTGCGTCGTTGCTCAGCGACCACACTTCAGTGGATACCTCCGGGGTGTATGCCGGGGTGAGCTTTGTGGTCGACACGCCCATCCACACTGCGGACTGCAGCGACTCGTCGAGCAGGGCCTGCACGTAGTAGCTGCCGGGGTTGCTTATGCTGAAACCGTAGCCGTCGTCGGGGCTGGTATATGTGACGGGCTCGTCAGAGTACTGCGACGCTGAGGCGAGGGGGTATTCTTTGGGGGTCTCGGCCCAGCTGACGTAACGGTACATGTCGGAGGCATCGCTGCCGTCGAGACCTACGGTGACGCGGAGGTAGTAGAGGTGCGATGCGTTGCCGGAGGTGACGTTGAGGGGGTACAGCTCCCAGCTGCCGCTGCCGGAGTCGGTGAGTGTGCCGGCGATCTCGCCGGTGGTCTTGTCGATGAGTTCAACAGTCTTGACATGGCTGACCGTCTCGGTGAGGGGCTCGATGCTGACCCGTACATCGCCATTGCCGGCATCGGCGAGGACTATGCGGTACTGCGCACCTTCCTGCAGGCCGGACACCTTGGCGGCGTACTTGGCACGGTCGGTTGCTGATGCCGTCGACGGTATCTGGCGCCATACGGTGGTGGGAGAACCCAGGCCGAGGCCTACCGGGGCATAGAGGTTGCCCTGGGAACCGAAGATGAGCAGCTGCGCGGTGGTGGCGGTAGCGGTGAAGCGGTACACCCAGCCGCCGCGGCTGTCGGACTTGACGAACTCGCGGGCGGTGGTCCACGAACCTACCGACGAGCCGTAGCCCACGATTTTGGGCGCGGAGGGGACGCCTGAGATGTCCATCTTCTTTGAGCCGTCGTAGGGCGAGATGGAGATCGCCGTGGCTGTGCCGTCGCTCAGATCGAAGGAGATGCCCACATAGGCTATGGCCTTGGTCTCGTTGACACAGAAATAGTAGCCGTCCGAATCCGAGGTGTAAACCACAGGTGTGGTCGACTGGTCCCAATAGCCGTATTTGACCCAGTAGTTTGCATTATTTTCTCCCTCTTCATATAGAGAGTAGTACTTCGTACCATCCTTGGTTTCGGCTACGAAATGGAAACGCTCGTTATTATAGCTGCCTAACGCTTTTTCCAATTCGGCGGTGCCGGTCCAGATGTTTTCCTCCTCAGTATCGGTGTTCTGCTCCAGGGTGCAGAGGATTTTGCCGTTGGCATCCACGAGGGTTACCGACTTGATGAAGGCTTCGGCGTTCCACGTGGGGGTGAGGGACGACGGTTCGAAGCGCTTGCACGGGGTGCCGTCGTAGTCGCCGCCGCTGATGGTGTATTCCTGCAGGTCGCCGGAGAGGGTCAGGGTGACGTTGTCGCGGTTGGTGCCGGCGAAGAAGATGCCCCTTGCATCGGTGGCGGAGGGGGTGAAAGCGGTGAATCCGGTGATGGCGGTGCCGGTCTCGGCATCGGTAACGCCGGAGGCCGCCGCGCCGGGAGCCCAGGCTGTACCGTCGCCGCTGCCGTCATGGTTCATCGCCACGCGGATGAAGTAACGCTGCGTCAAATCGTCACGGTCTAAGCCGATAGCCGAGGAGAGGGGGCAGGTCCAGCTCTCGTCGTCCTGCTGGATGAACTCGCCGACCTCGTGGGGCGAACCGGAAGATGTGTAGCTCCACAGGGTTATACTCCGCACTTCTGCGGGACCTGCCCATGAACTGACTCGTACCTCGGAGCGTACGCTGGTGCCAGCGACGTATTCGGTGTAGTCGGAGCCGCCACCCCAGGCGAGCAACTTGGCCTGTATGGAGTAACCGTTGGCGGCGTTGCCGCTGAGGTCGACGGGCTTGCCTTCTTCATACTTGGTGTCTGGCTCGCCGCTGCCGAGAGTATAGAGTATCACGGGATTGGCATCCTCCGGGAGAGTGCCGGTGTAGCTGAGGGTGGCGATGCCGGTGTGGATGTTGACACTCACATCCACAACGGGCAGGGTGTAGACATACTCCACGGCTTCGGTCACGTCGGACCACTGGCCGTTGGCGTAGGCGGCTGCGCAGATGTAGGTGTGGCCTTTGGTAAGGGAGATGCCGCCGTCGGGGTAGGCCGTCCATGTATCGGTCGACGGGTCGCCCGGATTCTCGTCCTTGCTGGCTAACACCTTGTAATACACTGTAGCATTAGCCACCGCCGGAATCTCAACCACGTTGCCCTTAGCAGCCGCCGGAAGCACCGGAGTAGACGGACGGATCTCTGTCGGGGTTATAGTCCACTCCAAGGATGTCGAAGATGACGAAACATTTTCATATGCAGACTTGCCTATGGTCAGTTTATATGTGTATCCTTTGGGGGCTGTGTACAAACCGACAGCTGATTGATTCTCATACAGATAAATCGTCTCGGAATACTTCCCCCTGGTGGTACTCAACGTAGTGGTTCCGCCATAGAACGCTGTCCAGTTTGCAGAAGAAGTGTAGTTTTCAACCGTCTGCAGGCGGAACTTCACATCGGCGGCCGAAGCATCTACCGTATAGACCCAGTTGTCGCCCTCTTCGGTGAACGCGTAGGTATCCCCTCCAGAGATGTAGATAAATGGAGAAGTGCTTGGCGGCTCTGCCGGCGTATAGTCGGCTATACGTTCGCTCAGCTGCGAACCCGATGCAGCGAGTACGTAGCAGCTTCCGTCGTAGACCTTCCATGTGTCATTTGAATTGTTAGTCGAAAGAGTACCGACGAGGTCGTTGCCGTAGATAAATCTTCCATCTGTTGTAGACGCACCGTTAAGGTCGTCATAGTATTGGCTGGAGAACGATATGTACGTCAAATTTTCCCAAGAGATGGAAAACTTGTACACCTTAGAACCTGTGTAGGTTTCCTCGCCAGTGTAACAGCTCCAATACGCCCCTTCGTGATTCGCTACAAGCATATACGCTGCAGTCCAAGACGGGCGGGCTGATGTGTCGACATAGAAAGTCCAATCTACTGCTGCGGCATGAGCCGGGATGGCACTTCCAAGCAACGCAAACATCACTGCGAAGAACGTAAATAGTTTCTTCATAATGAATTGGTTTTGTGTTTGATATTATTGTATATATTTGATGCTAAAAATGTGTTATGCTTGGTTCAAGAATCGGCAAGGAGCATCCCTGTCATCCCTGACGATGCCGCCATCGGGGCATCAGCCGGCCGGAAAATGCTGTTTTGGATATAATCAAGCCACACGAGAGATGCTTTGTGCGGCATGATTCGGTCGGCAAACTTATGACGGCAGTTTTGGCATCGTGCAAATGTACTAAAAATTCATAAATTACCCCCCCCCGATTGTTAACTTTCGTTAACAAAATCACATCCAAAAGTTATATTTTCGCAAATGATGCCGCCCGCAGGGCGGACGCGCCCCCCACACCGCTCACGCGGCATAGGAATCATAGGAGGCTTAGGAAGCCTATGAAACCTAAAAAGCTTAGAAATCATAGGAAGCCTATGATGCATATCAAAAGAGCCGCCCAGATTAATTCTGGGCGGCTCTGACTATCTTGTAAGCTATAGGAAACTTAGGAGACCTAAAACTTAGGAGACTTAGGAGACTTAGGATGCTTATGAGACCTATAGGGTATCGGCGGGTTAGTCGGCGAGGACTTCGGGGGCGATGTCGACGGTGTCGGTGGTGGTGGCATCGAAGAAGTCGTCGATGTCGTCCTTGCCGCTGACTACGATGCGCTCGTATTCGCGGAGACCTGTACCGGCCGGTATCAGGTGGCCGCAAATGACATTTTCCTTCATACCCTCAAGGTTGTCGACTTTGCCGTTGATAGCGGCTTCGTTGAGCACCTTGGTGGTTTCCTGGAACGACGCTGCGGACATGAAGCTGGTGGTCTGGAGGGCGGCACGCGTGATACCCTGGAGAATCTGCTCCGATGTGGCAGGGAGGGCATCGCGCACCTCCACGAGCTTGAGGTCACGCCGCTTGAGCGAGGAGTTCTCGTCACGCAGCTTGCGGGCGGTGATAATCTGGCCGGGCTTGACATTTTCGCTGTCGCCGGCATCGATAACGACCTTTTTGCCCCAGATGCGGTCATTTTCCTCCATTACGGCACGCTTGTCGACAACCTGCTGCTCGAGGAACATGGTGTCGCCCGGGTCGAGGATGTTGACCTTACGCATCATCTGGCGCACGATGACCTCGAAGTGCTTGTCGTTGATTTTCACGCCCTGCATACGGTAGACATCCTGCACCTCGTTGACGATGTACTCCTGCACGGCAGTCGGGCCCATGATGTTGAGGATGTCCTGCGGAGTGATGGCACCGTCGGAGAGCGGAGTGCCGGCGCGGACATAGTCGTTTTCCTGGACGAGAATCTGCTTGGAGAGCGGCACGAGGTAGGTCTTGACTTCACCGAGCTTGGAGCGCACGGAGATTTCACGATTACCGCGCTTGACGCGTCCGAACGTAACCTCGCCGTCGATTTCGCTGACGATGGCGGGATTAGAGGGGTTACGCGCCTCAAACAGCTCAGTCACACGAGGCAGACCGCCGGTGATGTCGCCGGCAGAGCCAGATGCGCGGGGTATCTTGACGAAGATGTCGCCGGGCTTGATAACGTCGCCCTCCTCCTTCATCAGGTGGGCACCCACAGGGAGCGCATATGTCTTGATAATCTGGCCGTTAGCATCCACGATATTGGCTTCGGGGACACGGTTACGGTCCTTAGACTCTATGATAATCTTCTCACGCAGACCTGACTGCTCGTCGGCATCCACGCGGAAGGTGACATTTTCTATAAGGTCCTTGTACTCGAGCTTGCCACCGGCTTCGCTGACGATAACGGCATTGAAGGGGTCCCACTCGACGATTACATCGCCTTTCTTGACCGTCGCGCCGCTGTCGAAGTAGAGCTTAGAGCCGTAGGGTATGTTGGCAGAGGTGAGCATCATCTTGGTCTTGGGGTCCATGATGCGCATTTCGGCAAGACGGCCGATGACCACCTCGACATTACGACCGTTGGCATCCTTCTCGTCGGTAGTGACGGTGCGGAGCTCGTCGATTTCGAGAATACCGTCATAGCGAGAGGTATGGGACGATACGGCAGCGATGTTGCTCGCCACACCACCGACGTGGAATGTACGGAGGGTAAGCTGGGTACCGGGCTCGCCGATGGACTGCGCGGCAATCACGCCGACAGCCTCACCCTTCTGCACGAGGCGGTTAGTGGCGAGGTTGCGGCCGTAGCACTTGGCGCAGACACCCTTCTTGCTCTCGCAGGTAAGCACGGAGCGGATTTCGACAGACTCGATGGGCGAAGCGTTGATGCGGTCGGCAGCCTCATCGTTGATTTCCTCACCGGCATGGACGATAATCTCGCCGGTGGTCGGGTCGATGATGTCATGGACGCTGACACGGCCGAGGATGCGTTCGCCGAGCGAAGCGACGACTTCGTCGTTGTTCTTGATTTCGGTGCATACCAGACCACGGAGAGTGCCGCAGTCCTCCTCGTTGATGATGACATCGTGGGCCACATCGACGAGACGGCGGGTAAGATAACCGGCATCGGCAGTCTTCAAGGCTGTATCCGCGAGACCCTTACGGGCACCGTGGGTAGAGATGAAGTACTCGAGCACCGACAGACCCTCCTTGAAGTTGGCAAGAATCGGGTTTTCGATGATCTGGCCGCCTTCGGCACCGCTCTTCTGGGGCTTCGCCATAAGTCCACGCATACCTGAGAGCTGACGGATCTGGTCCTTGGAACCACGGGCGCCCGAGTCGAGCATCATGAACACCGGGTTGAAGCCCTGCTGGTCGGCAGAAATCTGCTTCATCAGCGTGTCGGCAAGACGCGAGTTGACGTGCGTCCAGATGTCGATAATCTGGTTGTAGCGTTCGTTGTTGGTGATGAAGCCCATAGAGTAGTTGTTCATCACCTCCTGCACCTGCTCGTAACCTTCCTGTACGTACTGCTCCTTCTCCTTGGGGATGATTACATCGCCGAGGTTGAACGACAGTCCGCCCTGGAACGCCATGCGGTAGCCGAGGTTCTTGATGTCGTCAAGGAACTGGGCAGAGCGCGGTATACCGCACTTTTTGATGACACGGGAGATGATGTTGCGCAGCGACTTCTTGGAGAGAATCTCGTTGACGTAGCCTATCTCCTTGGGTACATACTGGTTGACGAGGACGCGGCCCACGGAAGTATTCTCAACGATATGACGGACGGGGTTGCCCTTCTCGTCGACATCGTCGACCATCACGCTCACGGGGGCGTGGAGGGTCACGCGGCCTTCGTTGTAGGCGATTTCCGCCTCTTCGGGGCCGTAGAATTTCAGGCCTTCGCCCTTATCGCCCTTGCGGAGCTTGGTGATATAGTAGAGACCGAGCACCATGTCCTGAGAGGGCACGGTGATAGGCGCACCGTTGGCGGGGTTGAGGATGTTGTGGGCACCGAGCATGAGCATCTGCGCCTCGAGGATAGCCTCGTTGCCGAGAGGGAGGTGCACAGCCATCTGGTCGCCGTCGAAGTCGGCGTTGAACGCCGTACAAGCGAGCGGATGGAGCTGGATAGCCTTGCCCTCGATCATGCGGGGCTGGAACGCCTGGATGCCGAGACGGTGGAGTGTCGGGGCACGATTGAGCAGCACGGGATGACCTTTCATCACATACTCGAGGATGTCCCAAACGACAGGCTCCTTGCGGTCGACAATCTTCTTGGCAGACTTGACAGTCTTGACGATGCCGCGCTCAATGAGCTTGCGGATGATGAAAGGCTTGTAGAGCTCGGCAGCCATGTTTTTGGGGATGCCGCACTCGTGCATCTTGAGCTCGGGCCCCACGACGATAACCGAACGAGCGGAGTAGTCGACACGCTTACCGAGGAGGTTCTGACGGAAGCGGCCCTGCTTACCCTTGAGGCTGTCAGAGAGCGATTTGAGAGGACGGTTGGCCTCGGTCTTGACAGCCGACGACTTGCGCGAATTGTCAAGGAGCGAATCGACAGCCTCCTGAAGCATACGCTTCTCGTTGCGGAGGATGACTTCGGGAGCCTTGATTTCGATAAGACGTTTGAGTCGGTTGTTACGTATGATCACACGACGGTAGAGGTCGTTGAGGTCGGATGTGGCGAAGCGTCCGCCATCGAGAGGCACGAGGGGGCGCAGCTCCGGCGGAATCACCGGCACGGCCTGGAGTATCATCCACTCGGGCTTGTTGCGGTGGCGCGAAGCGCGGAACGACTCAACCACCTGCAGGCGCTTGAGAGCTTCGGTCTTACGCTGCTGGGATCCGTCATTGTCAGCCTGATGACGCAGACTGTAGCTGAGAGAATCGAGGTCGAGCCCTTTGAGAAGGTCATATACGGCCTCGGCACCCATCTTGGCGATGAACTTGTTGGGGTCGGTATCTTCAAGGAGCTGGTTGCCGGCAGGGAGCTTGTCGACAAACTCGAAGTACTCCTCCTCGGTCAGCAGGTCGAGACGCTCCAGCTCGGCAGAACCTTCGGGACCGAAGGGACCGGGATTGATGACGATGTAACGCTCGTAGTAGATTACCTGGTCGAGCTTCTTGGAGGGGAGTCCGAGCAGATAGCCGATCTTGTTGGGGAGCGAGCGGAAATACCAGATGTGGGCCACTGGCACGACGAGCTTGATGTGCCCCATGCGCTCGCGGCGCACCTTCTTCTCCGTCACTTCGACACCGCAGCGGTCGCAGACGATGCCTTTGTAACGGATGCGCTTGTACTTGCCGCAGTGGCACTCATAGTCCTTGACCGGACCGAATATGCGCTCGCAGAAAAGTCCGTCGCGCTCAGGCTTGTATGTACGGTAGTTGATGGTCTCAGGTTTGAGTACCTCACCGCTTGACTTCTCGAGGATTTCCTCGGGCGAAGCGAGCCCGATGGAAATCTTGGAGAATCCGGTTTTTATCTTATTGTCTTTACGAAAAGCCATGTTGTAAGTTAATTATGTAAGGGGAGAGTTCATCAGTTCTCGAGGTTGATGCTCAGGCCGAGACCACGGAGCTCGTGCAGAAGCACATTGAGAGACTCGGGAATACCTGCCGGCGGCATCGGGTCGCCCTTGACGATGGCCTCATAAGCCTTGCTGCGGCCGGTGACATCGTCAGACTTGATGGTAAGAATCTCCTGAAGGATGTGGCTGGCGCCGAAAGCTTCGAGCGCCCAGACTTCCATCTCACCGAAACGCTGGCCACCAAACTGGGCTTTACCGCCGAGAGGCTGCTGGGTGATGAGCGAGTACGGACCGATAGAGCGGGCGTGCATCTTGTCCTCGACCATGTGGCCGAGCTTAAGCATGTAGATGACACCCACAGTGGCGGGCTGGTCGAAACGGTCGCCCGTGCCTCCGTCATAGAGGTAGGTCTTGCCGTAGCGTGGCAGTCCGGCCTTGTCGGTCCACTCGTTGAGGTCGTCGAGCGAAGCACCGTCGAAAATCGGTGTGGCAAACTTCTCGCCCAGTTCGCGTCCTGCCCATCCGAGCACAGTCTCGAAAATCTGGCCGAGGTTCATACGCGAAGGCACACCGAGGGGGTTGAGGACGATGTCGACGGGAGTACCGTCAGCAAGGAACGGCATATCCTCCTGGCGGACGATACGCGACACGATACCCTTGTTGCCGTGACGGCCTGCCATCTTGTCGCCCACGCTGATCTTACGTTTCTTGGCCACGTAGACCTTAGCCATCTGCATGATGCCTGAGGGGAGTTCGTCACCGATAGAGATGTCGAATTTCTTACGGCGGAGCTCGGCATCGATTTCCTTGCTCTTACGCAGATAGTTGACTATAGTGGCGCGGATAAGGTCATTTTTATGGCTGTCAGAGGTCCAGTTGCTCAGGTTGACGGTATCATACTCTATGTCACGGAGAGTAGACGCGGCGAATTTAGAGCCCTTGGGTATGATGTCGGTGCCGAGGTAGTCCTTGACACCAGCCGAAGTGAGATCCTTGGTCAGGGTGGTGAGCTTGCCCACGAGCACATCCTTAAGCTCGCCGAGACGCTTTTCGTACTCCTCGTCGAGCTGGGGCAGCTGCGCGTTGGCACTCTTGGACTTTTTCTTCTTGGCGGCACGGCTGAAAAGATTTGTGCCGATAACCACACCTTTGAGCGACGGGGAAGCCTTGAGAGAAGCGTCCTTGACATCGCCGGCCTTGTCGCCGAAGATGGCACGGAGCAGCTTCTCCTCGGGAGTGGGGTCGCTCTCGCCCTTGGGAGTGATTTTGCCAATCATGATGTCGCCTGGGACCACGTGGGCACCTACACGGATGATACCGCGCTCATCAAGGTCCTTGGTGGCCTCCTCGCTGACATTGGGGATATCGCTGGTAAGCTCCTCCATGCCGCGCTTGGTCTCGCGGACTTCGAGGGAGTACTCGTCGACGTGGACAGAGGTAAGGATGTCCTCACGCACCACGCGCTCGTTGAGCACGATAGCATCCTCGTAGTTGTAACCTTTCCAAGGCATGAAAGCCACCTTGAGGTTACGGCCGAGGGCAAGCTCGCCGTTTTCGGTGGAGTAGCCTTCGGTGAGGATGTCGCCTTTCTTGACGCGCTGTCCCTTGTTGCATATCGGGCGCAGGTCGATAGTGGTGCTCTGGTTGGTCTTGCGGAATTTGGGGAGGTGGTATTCTTTCAGCGCATCCTCAAAAGCCACAAATTCCTCGTCGGGAGTGCGGTCATAGCGGATTTTAATCACGCTGGCATCGACAAACTCGATGACACCGTCGCCCTCGGCCATAATCTGAGTGCGCGAGTCGCGTATCAGCTGGCCTTCGATGCCGGTGCCGACAATCGGAGCCTCCGAACGCATGAGTGGCACGGCCTGACGCATCATGTTAGAACCCATGAGCGCACGGTTAGCGTCGTCATGCTCGAGGAACGGGATGAGCGAGGCGGCGATAGATGCAATCTGTGTAGGCGATACGTCCATCAGCTGCACCTCCGAGGGAGCAACCACTGGGAAATCGGCATCGAGACGCGCCTTGACACGGTCACGGACAAACGAGCCGTCGGGGTTGAGCGGAGCGTTGCCCTGGGCGATAACCTTGCCCTCCTCGACTTCGGCAGTCAGGTAGACCACCTTGTCATTCTTGAGGTTGACCTTGGCATCCTTGACCTCGCGGTAGGGAGTCTCGATGAAGCCGAGGTCGTTGATTTTAGCATATACGCACAGCGACGAAATCAGACCGATGTTAGGACCTTCAGGGGTCTCAATCGGGCAGAGACGGCCGTAGTGGGTATAGTGCACGTCACGCACCTCGAAGCCTGCGCGCTCACGTGTAAGACCGCCAGGACCGAGAGCCGACATACGGCGCTTGTGCGTGATCTCCGCCAACGGGTTGGTCTGGTCCATGAACTGGCTCAGGGCGTTGGTGCCGAAGAATGTATTGATAACGCTCGAAATAGTCTTGGCGTTGATAAGGTCGATAGGTGTGAACACCTCGTTGTCACGCACGTTCATGCGCTCACGGATGGTACGCGACATGCGGGCGAGACCCATGGCAAATTGGTTGTAGAGCTGCTCGCCGACAGTGCGGACGCGGCGGTTGCTCAAGTGGTCGATGTCGTCGACATCAGCCTTTGAGTTGATAAGCTCTATAAGGTGCTTGATAATCGAGACGATGTCCTCGCGTGTGAGGACCTTGACATCCATGGGAGTGTCAAGACCGAGCTTCTTGTTGATACGGTAGCGGCCTACTTCACCGAGGTCATAACGCTTCTCCGAGAAGAAGAGGTTGGTGATGACTTCGCGCGCGCTGGCATCATCCGGCGGCTCGGCGTTGCGGAGCTGGCGGTAGATGTACTGGATGGCCTCGACCTCGCTATTGGTAGTATCTTTCTGAAGCGTGTTGAATATTATGGAGTAGTCAGTAGATCCGGCATCTTCTTTATGCAAGAGGAGTGTCTGGACCCCTGAATCGAGGATTTCCTGAATGTGATCTTCTTCGAGGACGGTTTCGCGGTCAAGAATCATCTCGTTGCGCTCAATAGATACGACTTCGCCGGTATCTTCGTCGGCAAAGTCCTCGATGCGGGTCTTGAGGACGCGGGCAGCGAGCTTGCGTCCCAGAGCCTTTTTGAGATTGGTCTTGTTGACTTTGATTTCTTCCGCGAGACCGAACTTTTCGATAATGTCCTTGTCGCTCTCCAGACCGATAGCGCGCAACAGAGTAGTCACAGGCAGTTTCTTCTTACGGTCGATGTAGGCATACATGACATTATTGATGTCAGTGGCAAACTCTATCCAGCTGCCACGGAACGGTATGATGCGGGCAGAGTAGAGCTTGGTGCCATTGGCATGGGTTGACTGGCCGAAAAAGACACCGGGCGAACGGTGGAGCTGCGACACGACGACGCGCTCGGCACCATTGATCACGAAAGTGCCCTTGTCAGTCATATAAGGTATTTGACCCAGATAGACATCCTGAATCACAGTGGCGAAGTCCTCGTGGTCAGGGTCGGTACAATACAGTTTGAGCTTCGCTTTGAGAGGCACCGAATAGGTCAAGCCGCGCTCAAGGCATTCAGCTATAGTGTAACGTGGGGGATCGACATAGTAGTCGAGAAATTCCAGTACGAAATTGTTACGGGTGTCGGCAATCGGGAAGTTCTCGGCAAATACTTTGTAAAGCCCCTCGTTGTTGCGTTTTTCGGGAGGAGTGTCAAGCTGCAGGAAGTCCTGGAAGGATTTGAGCTGCACCTCCAAGAAGTCGGGATAAGGGAGAGGGTTCTTAACCGACGCGAAGTTTACACGGGGTTTGTCTAATTGTGCTGACATCTATGTGAGTTAAATCGCCGCATGGAGCTTCCGGGAGCGTATCCGGGCAAGCGACAACAGCGGCATGATATGAAAAAACTTGGAGAACTGAAAGAGAAGAGCTCGCTTAAGATGTGTGTGGCGTGTCATCAATGTTAATAATGACACGAAAGGTTAAGAAACGCCCGTAAAGGGGTTTCTTAACCTAACGTCCTGAATATCAGGCGTATTATTTAAGCTCAACTTCAGCGCCGGCTTCTTCGAGCTGCTTCTTGATGCCTTCTGCATCAGCCTTGGCAAGGCCTTCCTTAACTACGCTGGGAGCACCGTCAACCATTTCCTTAGCCTCCTTGAGACCGAGACCGGTGATTTCCTTCACGAGCTTCACAACAGCGAGCTTGCCAGCACCTGCGTTCTTGAGGACAACGTCGAAAGAAGTCTTCTCCTCAACGGCTGCTGCGCCGGCTGCGGGGCCTGCTGCTACTGCTACAGCTGCAGCTGCGGGTTCGATGCCGTACTCGTCCTTGAGGATCTGAGCGAGTTCGTTTACTTCCTTAACTGTAAGAGAAACGAGTTGTTCTGCAAAAGCTTTTAAATCTGCCATTTTAGTATTGTTTTTGAAAGTTTTTGTATTTGAATGATTGAGATAGACGGAGAGAGGGGCAAGAGTCACCCGGCATCATGCGCATACGCGCAGATCGGGGCGTGTCGCTCTTATCAGCCTTCTTTCTTCGAGAGGGTCTCGAGGATACCGTGGAGCTTTGTGCCGCCTGAAGTGAGTGCCGAGATGACATTCTTTGCAGGAGACTGGAGCAGAGCCACAACATCGGCGATAAGCTCGTTCTTGCTCTTGATAGCTGCGAGAGCATCAAGCTGGTCGGCACCCATGTAGACTGTCTCTTCGACGTAGGCAGCCTTGAGTCGGGGCAGTGTGTCGTCCTTCTTGATAAAGTCCTTGAGCAGCTTGGCCGGAGCATTACCTACATTGGCACACATCAGAGAGGTCGAACCCTTGAGAGCCTCATAGAGCTCAGAGTAGTCGCCTTCCATGTTCTCGAGTGCCTTGTGCAGGAGTGTGTTCTTAACCACCAACAGCTTGATGTCGGCCTTAGCACAGGCACGACGCAGAGCCGATGTCTTTTCAGCGTTAAGACCGGCAGTCTCTACGAGGTAGAAACAAGCGTACTCCTTGAGGGTCTCGGTGATTTTCTCGATTATAATGCCTTTATCTTCCTTTTTCATCGTGATTGCGGGATTTTTAAGAGGTTAGGATTACTCATCGACTGACTTAGTGTCAATCTTGACGCCCGGGCTCATAGTGCTCGAAAGATAAATGCTCTTGATATAGGTGCCTTTTGCAGCAGACGGTTTGAGTTTGATAAGGGTGCTGATGAACTCGCGTGCATTGTCACAAATCTGCTCGGGGGTGAAGCTCACCTTGCCGATAGAAGTGTGCACGATACCGTTCTTGTCGACTTTGAAGTCGATTTTACCCTTCTTCACCTCCTCGACAGCCTTGGCTACATCGACGGTCACAGTGCCGCTCTTGGGGTTAGGCATCAGGCCACGGGGACCGAGTACACGGCCAAGGGCACCGATTTTACCCATGATGGCGGGCTGGGTGATGATGACATCGATGTCAGTCCATCCGCCCTTGATTTTGTCGATGTATTCGTCGAGACCTACGTAATCAGCTCCGGCAGCCTTAGCGGCAGCCTCAGCATCCGGATTGCAGAGCACAAGCACTCTTACCTGCTTGCCGGTACCGTGGGGGAGCGTAACCACGCCACGTACCATCTGGTTAGCCTTACGGGGGTCAACGCCAAGACGCACGTCGATGTCGACAGAAGCGTCAAACTTGGCGTAATTCACTTCCTTGACCTTTGACGAGGCCTCCTTAAGTGAATAAGCCTTCCCTGCTTCAATTTTCTCTGCAGCAATCTTCTGGTTTTTAGTCAGTTTACCCATAGTGTCAAATTGAAGTTAATTAGTTATTTTCAGGGAATGCTCCTTTTACGGTGATACCCATGCTTCTGGCTGTGCCGGCAACCATGCGCATTGCCGATTCGACTGTGAAACAGTTCAAGTCGGGCATCTTGTCTTCAGCGATTGCCTTTACCTGGTCCCAAGTGATTTCAGCCACCTTGTTACGGTTAGGCTGTGCAGAGCCGCTCTTGAGTTTAGCGGCTTCCTTGAGCTGGACTGCTACCGGAGGGGTCTTGACTATGAAGTCGAAGCTCTTGTCAGTGTAGTAGGTGATTACTACCGGGAGCACCTTGCCGGCTTTGTCCTGGGTGCGGGCATTGAACTGCTTGCAAAACTCCATGATGTTGATGCCCTTGGAACCCAATGCAGGGCCTACTGGGGGCGAAGGGTTTGCAGCGCCGCCTTTGATCTGTAATTTGATCTGTCCAGCAATTTCTTTAGCCATTTTGTTTAACTCTTTAAATGTTTTTGTTTAGAGGTTGCGGTTCAAACGTTACGCGGAGTCCTGACACACTTATCACCTCGCTCCATCCTATCATCACCCCGGAGCTTCAGCTCCGAAGCAACATGTCGAAATACCATATCGCCGCCTTGGCGGCTACGAATGTCCGATGCCTGACAGAGCCAGACCTGCAGCGTAACCTGCAAGCGGCCCTCTATGAGCAAGGGCACGGGGCTTTGGAAGCTCCCCCTGACGGCAGACGTCAGTCACTCGTCCATGATATGTGGTATCTCTAAATGCCTGCGGCACGAGCCGCATTGACGAATTAGAGGGGGCGGGGCTACGATGACCCGTAATCCGCGGGGCTTTTACTCCCGCTCTACTTGCGAATTATCCAACTCCAGGGGTGTCTTGCGGCCAAAAATCTTGACCATCACCTTGAGCTTACGCTTCTCGCGGTTGACCTCCTCAATCACTCCGGTAAACCCGTTAAACGGACCGTAGTTGACCTTGACAGTCTCACCGACCATGAAGTCATTGACACCGTCGACTTCGCTCTGGGAGAGCTCGTCGGCCATGCCAAGCATGCGCTTAACCTCGCTTTCACGCAGCGACTCGGGCTTTGCGTCCTTGCCTTTACCACGCAAAAAGTCGATTACGTTTGTAGTGTCGCGCAATGTGACAAGGACTTCGCCCGTCAGTATGCACTCCACGAAAACGTAACCGCTATAGAGGGTACGTTCCTTAACCGTCTTCTTACCGTTACGCACGGTAAGCACCTTTTCAGTGGGAATCAAGACTTGAAATACATGTTTGCCAAGATCGGTGTTACGGATGGCTGCATCCAACACCTCCTTGACTTTGGCCTCCTTACCGGATATGGCACGAAGCACATACCAAGAACGCTTTACTTCAGACATTGATGTAACCGCTAAAAAATGAAAAGGTGTTTGATTACTCGGCAAGGCCGTAGATAAGGTGCATGATATAGTCAATCACCTGATCCATGCAGAATATTATCAGCGCGATGATTACGGAAGCTATCAGCACGATAATAGCACTCTTGATCAGCTGACCCTTTGTTGGCCAAGAAGTCTTATAGCGAAGTTCGTTATAAGACTCCTCGATATCGTTGAGTAGTTTAAGTTTAGCCATTGGTGGTTATATTTTAGCACGGGAAGAGAGGCTCGAACTCCCGACACCTGGTTTTGGAGACCAGTGCTCTACCGACTGAGCTATTCCCGTGTATTAATAAAAGAGAGATGTCTCCGAAGTCCTGACGGCCTGAAGCCATCTCTCTTTTATGTCACTTATAATCGCAGTGGCAGATTATTCGTATATTTCGGTAATCTGGCCAGAACCTACTGTACGGCCACCTTCGCGGATAGCGAAGCGGAGACCCTTGTCGCAAGCTACGGGGGTGATGAGCTCGACGTTGATCTCAACGTTGTCGCCAGGCATTACCATTTCTACACCTTCGGGGAGAGTGATCTCGCCGGTAACGTCAAGTGTACGGATGTAGAACTGGGGACGGTAGTGGTTGTGGAACGGAGTGTGACGGCCACCTTCCTCTTTCTTGAGGATATAAACAGAAGCTTTGAACTTGCTGTGGGGCTTAACGACTCCAGGATGGCAGATTACCATACCACGCTTAATGTCCTTCTTGTCGATACCACGGAGGAGGAGACCTACGTTGTCACCTGCTTCGCCCTGATCGAGGAGCTTGCGGAACATCTCGACACCGGTAACCACCGACTTCATGTCAGCACCCAGACCCATGATCTGAACTTCGTCACCAACCTTCACGACACCTGTTTCGATACGGCCGGTGGCAACTGTACCACGACCAGTGATTGAGAACACGTCCTCAACAGGCATAAGGAAGGGTTTGTCCACGTCACGGGGAGGCAGGGGAATCCATGTGTCAACTGCTTCCATGAGTTCCATAACCTTCTCTTCCCACTGGGGTTCGCCATTGAGAGCACCAAGAGCAGAACCACGGATGATGGGGGTGTTGTCGCCATCATAGTCGTAAGAAGAAAGGAGGTCGCGCATTTCCATCTCAACGAGTTCGAACATCTCTTCGTCGTCGACCATGTCGCACTTGTTAAGGAACACTACGATACGGGGTACGTTCACCTGACGAGCGAGAAGGATGTGTTCGCGTGTCTGGGGCATAGGGCCGTCAGTTGCAGCAACCACGATGATAGCACCGTCCATCTGGGCAGCACCAGTCACCATGTTCTTTACGTAGTCAGCGTGTCCCGGGCAGTCTACGTGAGCGTAGTGGCGGTTAGCTGTTTCGTATTCAACGTGGGCGGTGTTGATGGTGATACCACGTTCCTTTTCCTCGGGAGCGTTGTCAATCTGGTCGAATGACTTAACCTCAGAGAGACCTTTCTTTGCCAATACGGTGGTGATGGCAGCGGTCAGAGTGGTTTTACCGTGGTCGACGTGACCGATAGTACCGATGTTAACATGCGGTTTGGTTCTTTCAAATTTCTCTTTAGCCATAACTTTTAGCTGATTTTATGTTGCTTAAAATTATTAAGTTTTGCTTTTCAACAAGATGCCGCGACAGCATAAAAAGACACTATCGGGGCAATGAATTTGGAGAGTTTTGTTGAATAAACTTGGAGCCGATGGCGGGATTTGAACCCGCGACCTCTTCCTTACCAAGGAAGTGCTCTACCCCTGAGCTACATTGGCAGATGTTTTCTGTTACAGGTAGAAAAGTTTCACTACACAGCCTGAATTTCGGCTCGTGCTTCCATAAAATTAGAGCGGAAGACGAGGCTCAAACTCGCGACCCTCAGCTTGGAAGGCTGATGCTCTATCAACTGAGCTACTTCCGCAAATGTCAGATGCATAAGCGTGAGACCCAAGCCGAAGAGCCTCATCGCGCTTAAACATTCGGATTTCTATAAGTGGGCGAAGATGGATTCGAACCACCGAAGGTATAAACCAGCAGATTTACAGTCTGCCCCATTTGGCCACTCTGGTATTCGCCCGTCTTTTCCTTAGCCCCGCATCCCAACATGGAGACCGGGAGGAAAATTTATCTTTAACGTTTCGCGCATGACTATATCCATGCCGACACCGTATCCAAATTTAGAGCCTCTTGTCGGATTCGAACCAACGACCCCGAGATTACAAATCACGTGCTCTGGCCAACTGAGCTAAAGAGGCGTCATTCAATGTTCGCAGCCATCCCGTCTGATTGGCTATGCCGTTGGAGTGGGAAAGCGGTGCAAAGGTACAGAGCAAGGCTGAATTATGCAAATGTTTTAACAAATATTTGCGAAAACTGTTCATTTTACCCCATTTCAAGCGTTTTGACCGCTTTTTGACGTGGTATCAACCCACAGATAGAGACGGTCGCTGGGTCTGACCTTGCACGGCACCGGGATAGAAATGCTCTGCCCCTTGACAGCCTTGTCGACCGGCTGTAGATCCACGCGTATCTCCTCGATCCGCACTATGACGGCACCCGTGGTCGGGCCGGTGATGACCGCCTCGTCGCCCACCTTCAACTCGCCGGCCTCCATAAGGAACTCGGCCACACCGAGCTTAGAAAAATACCTCACACCTTTGGCCACATACCGCTTTGTCCGTGTGGCCGAAGAGCCATACTTCGACGACCACTCCCCCAAACGCTGGCCGAGATAGTAGCCGTCCCAGAATCCACGGTTGAATATCATCTCCAACCGCCTGTCGAGCTCCGCTATCAGAGCCTCGTCATAAGTTCCGTCACATATTGCCTTGAGTGCTTTGTCATATGCCTCGACCGCTATGGCAACATACTCAGGGCCGCGGGCCCGCCCTTCGATTTTGAATACCGTCACACCGGCATCGACCATCTTGTTAAGGAAATGTATGGTCTTGAGGTCTTTGGGCGACATTATATACTTGTTCTCTATGGCAAGCTGTTCGCCGGTCTCCCGGTCGGTGACGGTATAGCCCCTGCGGCATATCTGTGTACATGCACCCCGGTTGGCACTGGAGTTCATCTCATGCAGACTCAGATAGCACTTTCCGCTCACAGCCATGCACAAAGCCCCGTGGCAAAACATCTCAATGCCCACCCTGCGTCCCGACGGGCCGCATATGTTCTCCTTGACAATAGTTTCGTGTATGGCCCGCACCTGATCGAGGTTGAGTTCCCGCGCCAGCACCATGACATCGGCCATAGCACTGTAAAACCTTACGGCCTCAATATTCGTGATGTTCGACTGCGTAGATATATGCACCTCCACTCCGACGCTTCTGGCATAGCTTATGGCGGCTATGTCAGTGGCGATGATGGCAGAGATACCGGCCTCTTTTGCGGCATCGATGACCTCGTGGCACAGCCCTATCTCGGAGTCGTATATCACCGTATTGACAGTCAGATATGTCTTGACTCCCGCCTGACGGCATATGGATGCAATCTCATGCAGGTCGGCGAGAGTGAAATTCACGCTTGAGCGGGCTCTCATGTTCAGCCCTTCGACACCGAAATACACTGCATCGGCACCCGCATTGATAGCGGCATGGAGCGATTCGTAGCTCCCTACTGGAGCCATTATCTCAAAATCTTTCCTTTTCATAAGCAACGAGCTATATCAATCAAACAATCCGATACCGCCCAGAAACACCAGCAGGATGCACACCGGGGCCACATAACGCAGACATATGACGAGAAGCGAAACGAGCCACCGCCGCACACTTCCCTGTCCGCCGACTTCGTCATCGATGACCGAACGGCTCAGCACCCAACCCACAAAAACGGAAATCAGCATACCTCCTATGGGCAGGAGCACATTGGACGACACGAAATCGAAAAGTTCAAACATCGTCATACCGAAGACTGTCATATCAGCTAAAGGACCGAACGACAGCGAGCAAAGCGAGCCGAACGTTATCGCTATCACCGTGTTCAGCACCGTCGCCACGGTACGGCTCATCTTGCGCTCTTCACAGAAATAAGCAATGGATATTTCGCTCATGGATATCGTGGAGGTCAATGATGCCAGAAACAGCAGCACAAAAAACAATGTGGACCAGACCATGCCGAATTGCATATTATAAAATATGGCCGGCAAGACCTCGAACACGAGCTTCGGTCCCTCGGCGGGCGACTGGCTGAAAGTGAACACCGCAGGGAAAATCATCACTCCGGCCAACACGGCAACCAACGTGTCAAGTGATGCAGTGGTTGCAGCCGTCCGCACCAAGTCGGTCCGGCGGCTGAAGTAGCTCGCATACGTAATGAGGCAGCCGAGACCTAAACTGAGGGAGAAAAACGCCTGTCCCATCGCGCCAAGCATCACGGACGAGTCTACCTTGGAGAAATCCGGATTGAAAAGAAACCGCAGCCCTTCGGCAGCACCGGGCATCAGCAAAGAATTGATGCAGAACACTATCAGCAGCACAAACAGTGCCGGCATCATGATGTTCGACATCTTCTCTATCCCTTTCTGCACCCCTCGCTTCAATATCCAGAAATTAGCGAGCAGAAATACGACAGTCCACCCGACCGCGCTCCATGAAGCGGTAAATTCGCCGAATTGACTATGAAGAGCCTCTTGGGTGTACGCGCCTGAAAAGTTCTGCACTGAACGCACTATATAATCCGCAGTCCATCCGGCCACAACACTGTAAAAACTCAATATCATCAGGGACGCTACGATACCTATAGCCCCCACAACACGCCAGCAAGGCGAACCATGAAGCCGCTTGAACGCCCCATAAACATTGGCACCCGAATGTCGACCTATGATAAACTCCGCAGTGATTACAGGTATGCCTATTACTATGATAAATCCCAAATAGACAAGCATGAAGGCGCCCCCTCCATGCATACCGGCTTCGTATGGGAATCGCCAGATATTGCCGAGCCCGACAGCAGACCCCACTGTGGTAGCTATGACCCCTAATCGGGTGTTGAATTGAACCCTTGACGGATTGCCTCCTGTCGGCTTATGGTGCATTGAACTCATGGATGCAAAGTTAGCAAAAATTTTTTCACAATAATTTTTAGACATTCACTTAACTCCGCATCAGCATAACTTGAAAATAATTAACTTTGCACACATTATATAAATATATAAGTTGAGTGCCCCAACAATCGCTCACAACCACCGAACCCACATCGAACACGTCAGATGAAGAAGATTCTCACATTTGCCGCAGCTATAATAGCTTTGTCTCTGATTGCCGGAGCCGCATCTCGTTCCGATAAAGCGGAAATATCGCGCAACCTCGACATCTTCAACTCCCTCTACAAAGAGTTGCAGACTTTCTACGTCGACACCATCGACGCATCTAAGTCCATCACTACAGCCATCGACGCTATGCTCAATGACATCGACCCTTACACTGAATACATCCCCCAGGACAAGCAGGATGCCTTCAAGCGCATGACCACCGGAGAGTATGCCGGCATAGGCTCGCTGATTATGCAGCGCGACGGCAACATCTACATTTCCGAACCTCTCGTCGGAAGTCCGGCTTTCCAGTCCGGACTGCGTTCTGGCGACCGCATCATCACCATTGACGGCGACAGCGTCACGGGCTGGACTACCGAAAAAGCATCCTCACGCCTCAAAGGCAACGCGGGCACTATGGTCAAGGTCACAGTATGCCGCCCTTATGTCACCGATTCAATCATATCGGTCGACATTACACGCCGCAAGATTCAGGAACAGTCAGTGCCGTTCTACGGTGTGGTCCGCGACAACATCGGCTATATCGTCCTCACATCGTTTACCGACAAGTCAGCAGCCGAAGTCAAGGATGCCTTGCTCAAACTGAAAGCCGATCCGAGGGTCAAATCCATCGTGCTCGACCTGCGTGGCAACGGAGGCGGGCTTCTTGAAGCTGCAGTGAAAATCGTGAGCTACTTCGTACCCAAAGGCACCGAGGTTCTCCGTCAGCGCGGACGTGAGCTTACCAACGAGAAAGTCTACAAAACGACCTCGTCACCCATCGACACGAAAATACCTATAGCGGTATTAATCGACGGAGCCACAGCCTCTTCCAGCGAAATCGTCAGCGGAGCACTGCAGGACCTTGACCGGGCAGTGGTCATCGGTCAGCGGTCATTTGGCAAAGGTCTCGTACAGACATCGCGCCCGCTGCCCTACGAAGGCCTGCTCAAAGTGACCATAGCCAAATATTTCCTCCCCAGCGGCCGTCTGGTACAGGCTATCGATTACAGCCGCCGCAACCCTGACGGCTCCGTGTCACGCATCCCTGACAGCCTCACCAATGCGTTCACCACCGCCAACGGCCGCGAGGTACGTGACGGCGGAGGCATAACACCTGACATCAAAGTCAAATACAGCACCCCCAACCGCATGACATACAACGTCGTGGAAAACTTCAAAATCATGGACTACGCCACAAAGTATGCGGCCACACATGACACCATCGCGGCTCCGTCGCAATTCGTTGTAACCGATGAGATGTTTGAGGATTTCCGGGCTTTTGTCAATCCGGCGACCATCAATTATGACCGTGTGCTCGACAAAATGATTGATAATCTCCGTGAAGGAGCCAAGCATGAGGGTTATATGACCGACTCTGTGAGCGCACAAATCGATGTCCTCGCCACAATGCTCCGACACGACCCGGACCATGATTTCAACACCGCCCGCCCCGACCTCGAACGGTTGTTGAGCAATGAAATCGTATCACGCTACTATCTGCGTCCCGGCCAGATTGAAAACTCGCTGCGCTTCGACGAAGGTCTCGACAGCGCGGCAAACGTGCTCAACACTCCAGGCCGCTATGCCGAACTGCTCAAGCCCGCGAAAAAGAGATAACAACCATCCCATTCCTTATCAACCTATCTATAAGGCGTGGCATACGTTACGCCACAATACACTCCACCCTATACAATCTCCCCGACATTGACCCTCAACCGATTAAGCTCCGCTTTCCTTACGCCGGCAAGGCGCACAGCCATAGCCAGCGCACTCTCTGACAGCAAATGCCGCAGATTAGGTCTTTACAACATGGCTGGGTCATCCCCGGCCATGCTGTTTGCATCCATAGATGCCGTCTGCGGCCCGATGATAATAGTAGGAGACTCCCCCGACGATGCCGGCTACATATACCACGACCTCACCAGGCTCATGGGCGAGGAGGCGGTCATGTTTTTCCCGTCATCATATAAGCGCGACATAAAATACGGCCAGCTCGACGGGCCATCGCGTATTTTGCGCACAGAGACCCTCAGCCGATGGATGGCTGCCGACGGACTTCGTTATGTAATCACATATCCTGAAGCGCTTGCCGAGAAGGTGGCATCGGCCGACGATGTCAGCGGCCACACTATAGTCCTGTCCACCAAACATCCTGCCGACCTAACCGAAACGCAGCAGTGGCTTCGTGAAAACGGATTCAAAGAGGTCGATTACGTGTACGAACCGGGGCAATGGGCCGTCAGGGGTTCTATCCTCGACATATTCGGTTACAGCAACGAACTTCCCTACCGACTTGACTTCTTCGGTGACGACATTGACTCGATACGCACGTTCAACGTAGAGACCCAGCTGAGCGAACAGCGGTTGACCGAAGTGTCCATCACATCGGCTCTTGACTCCCAGAGCGAACGCGGCATGTCGTTGATGGAATTTGTCGGGGACACTACGGTTGTCGCTTTGCGCGATGCCCCATACACCATAAGCCGCATCCGGGCCATTGCAGAGGAGCAGTTCAGCGCGAGTGCCATGATTGCCGAAGAGGGTGACTCGTCGGCGATGAGCCAGATAGTCGATGCCGACCGAGCCGTATCGGCTCTTGATGCAATGCGTCAGATCAGATTTACAGCCTCGGATGTCCCCGATAAGGACTGTACGGCTTCTATCGACTTCCAGTGTTCACCACAGGCTCTCTATCATAAGAACTTCGACCTCATCAGCGACTCGTTTTCACGACTTCTCGCTGACGGTTACACCTTATATATATTGTCAGACAGCGAGAAGCAGATAGAACGCCTCCGCGCTATCTTTGCCGACCGTGGCGACTCGGCTATTACGTTCCGTCCAGTCATACCCACCCTGCATCAGGGATTCAGCGACGCAGCCACACGCATGTGCGTGTTTACCGACCATCAGATTTTTGACCGTTTCCACAAATACAACCTCAAGAGCGACCGTGCCCGCTCTGGCAAGCTTGCCCTGTCGCTCAAAGAACTCGCTCAGATCGAAGTAGGCGACTTCATAGTGCATGTGGATCATGGTGTCGGTAAATTCGCAGGGTTGCTGCGCACCAATGTCAACGGGCGTACCCAGGAGATGATTAAACTGATATATGCCAACGACGACATCATCTTCGTAAGCATCCACGCGCTCCACAAGCTTGCCAAATACCGTGGCAAGGAAGGAGTCCCGCCAAAGGTCAACAAACTCGGCTCTGGGGCATGGAACAAGATGAAGGAGCGCACCAAATCGCGTCTGAAGGACATCGCCCGCGACCTCATCAAGCTCTATGCCGCCCGCCGCGACGAAGCCGGGTTTGCCTTTTCTCCCGACGGCTACCTCCAGCAGGAGCTGGAAGCCTCGTTTATCTACGAGGATACCCCCGACCAGCTGACAGCCACCCAGGCAGTCAAGGCCGACATGGAACGTCCACGCCCCATGGACCGCCTGATATGCGGAGATGTAGGTTTCGGCAAAACCGAAATCGCTATCCGTGCTGCCTTCAAAGCCGCCACTGACGGCAAGCAGACCGCCGTACTCGTACCCACCACCGTCCTCGCCTATCAGCATTTCAACACTTTCAAGGAGCGGCTTAAGGAATTTCCCGTGCGGGTGGACTACCTCTCCCGCGCCCGCACCCCTAAGCAGGTCAAAGATATATTGTCAGACCTCGCAGCCGGGAAGATTGACATAATCATCGGCACCCACAAACTCATCGGCAAATCGGTCAAATTCAAGGATCTCGGACTGCTCGTCATTGACGAAGAGCAGAAATTCGGCGTAGCTGTCAAGGAAAAGTTGAAACAGATGAAAGTCAACGTCGACACACTTACCATGAGTGCTACTCCGATACCACGCACTCTCCAGTTCTCACTCATGGGCGCACGCGACCTGTCGGCCATCACCACCCCCCCGGCCAACCGTTACCCCATCCTGACCTCGGTCAACTCGCTCAGCGACGACATCGTGTCCGAAGCCGTCAACTTCGAACTTGCCCGCAACGGCCAGGTGTTCCTCATCAACAACCGCATCGAAGGGCTGTATCAGCTCGAAGAAATGATTAAGCGGCTCGTGCCAGATGCCCGTACCCTCGTGGCCCACGGCCAGATGCCTCCCGAAAAACTCGAAAAGGCCATAATCGACTTCGCCAACCACGACTACGACGTTCTCATAGCCACCACCATCATCGAGAGCGGCATCGACATGCCCAACGTCAACACCATAATGATTAACAACGCCCAGAACTTCGGTCTGAGCGAACTCCACCAGCTCCGGGGACGTGTGGGCCGTTCGTCACGCAAAGCGTTCTGCTACCTGATGGTGCCTCCCGGTCATCCTCTTACCCCCGATGCCCGCCGCCGTCTGCAAGCCATCGAAAGCTTCAGCGACCTCGGTGCCGGCATACACATAGCCATGCAGGACCTCGACATACGCGGAGCCGGCAACCTCCTCGGAGCTGAGCAGAGCGGCTTCATCGCCGACCTCGGCTACGAGACCTATCAGAAAATCCTCAAAGAGGCGGTCACAGAGCTGCGCAATGAAGAGTTCAGCGACCTCGAACAGGAAGACGCATCCGAGGGCAAAGATATCGAATACGTCGCCGACTGCGTCATCGAGAGCGACATGGAGCTACTCCTGCCGGCATCTTACGTGCCGCAGGAGAGCGAGCGCATCAGCCTTTATCAGGAACTCGACAGCATCGAACGCGAGACAGACCTCCAGGCCTACCGTATGCGCCTCATCGACCGCTTCGGCAAGATACCCTACGAGACCGAAGAACTCCTGCGCATTCCCCGGCTGCGGCGCATGGCCCGCCGGCTCGGCATAGAGAAAGTAGTACTCAAGCAGGGTACGATGTTCGTATATTTCGTCGGCGACGACAACCGTGCCTACTACGAATCGCCCATGTTCGGCCGCATGGTCCAGTTCCTCCAGCAGAACCCGCGCCGCGTGCGCATCCGCGAGAACAACGGCCGGCGCAGCTTCGCCATCGCCGACATCCCCAACACCGAAACCGCCACCCACCTCCTCGACACCATCCTCACCCTCACCCCCGCCTGACCCATCCAGCGTACAGACATTAAAGCATATGGCTACTTCAGATTTTGAACACAAGCATTTTGACAGGACTAATCCTATGTCGATTTTCGATTACAGTCGACATCTGATTGGAAATTCATTGCGCTCCCTTTTCGGCGATAGCATCATTGAAGCCAAAAGAAAAGGCAAAGGTGGTCTTGGTCAAATGGTAGAAGAACTATTCTTTAATTACGAGGTAAATTCTGATAGAAATGCCGACTTTGCCGAAGCTCATGTAGAATTGAAATGTACACCTCTGCTGAAATCCAAAGATAATTCCTATCGGATAAAAGAGCGGTTGGTATGTACCATGATTGATTATTTTGAGATTGTCAACACCTCGTTCGAGGATTCACACCTCATCTCGAAATGCCAACTCATGCTATTGCTGTTTTATCTACATGTCAACGGCAACGCCATCTATGATTACGAATTTCTATTCAGGGTTCTTTGGCAACTCCCCGAAAAAGACTTGCTGCTGATAAAACAGGACTATCAAACCATCGCAGATAAAGTCAGACGAGGGGAAGCGCATTTGCTCTCCGAAGGTGACACTCTGTATTTGGGAGCATGTCGAAAAGGGCAAAAAGGAGACAGCCCGCAGCCACAACCAAATTCCGACATAAAAGCCAACAAGCGAGCATTTAGCCTGAAACCGGCGTATATGCGTTATATCCTTGGCCACGTAACCGGCAGTGGCAAGACTTTTTATACAAATTATGCAGAAAACGAAGTTGCGAAATTCGAGCTTGTAACAGGACAGGAATTACAGAACAATTCTTTTGAAGAAATCATTTTGAATCGGTTCAAACCGTTTATTGGCAAAAATTACATCCAAATTTGTGATTTGCTCGGAATCAAGGCTTACCAAGCCAAGAGCAAATATGCCGACGTTAGCGCGTTAATAGCATCCAACCTCGAAAGCAAGCGTCTAGGCTCCTCAGAGGAGTTCGTCAAGTCAGGCATCATCATGAAGACAGTACGCCTCCAAGAAAACGGGATGCCCAAAGAGTCCATGTCATTCAAAAACATAGATTATTGCGAAGTCTATGACAATGACGATTGGTTAGAATCCGATGTCTATGAGATTTTCACAGGCCGCTTCATGTTCGTAGTGTTCAAACCCATTAAGGACGAGACTATATCCGTGTATAACAACCGAACAAAAGAGCCTGTCACAGAGCAATCTTATGCTTTAGATTCCGTGTTTTTCTGGACTATGCCAGCCGCAGATTTGGAGTTAGCCAAAGAGTACTGGCTGAATATAAGGTACGCTGTCATGTCAAACAACATCACTCCTGAAAGATTCTGGGGTCTTGCCGACCACAAAAAATTCCATGTCCGCCCGAAAGCTAAAGACAAGAGCGATAAGGCTATAAATCCTAACGGCGGATTATGCGACAAGCTATGTTATTGGTTTAATGCCGAATATGTGAAAGAAATTATAAACGGTCATGAGTGAAGATTATAGCACCAACAATAATATATTATGTGAACCGCTTGCCGCATACAGCACATCTTATCGGCAACAGTCCTTATTCTCCGATATTGACGTTGAAACATCCACAGATGATATCCGGGTAATTGAATTATTTGCAGGAGTAGGTGGATTCCGTGTAGGACTTGAAAGAGCATCCGAAAGATTCAAGACGGTGTGGAACAACCAATGGGAACCGTCTACAAAACGTCAGGATGCATCGGCCATATACTGCCATATATTTGGATTCTCAGGGCATAGCAATGTGGACATATCCACAGTGGATGTCGGTGAGATTCCTGATGCGGACATTCTTGTCGGAGGATTTCCCTGTCAGGATTATTCCGTTGCCACCTCGCTTAAACGTTCGGGGGGTATCGAAGGCAAGAAAGGAGTCCTATGGTGGCAAATACACCGTATCTTACGCGACCACCCCAACCCTCCACGGATTTTAATTTTTGAAAATGTAGACCGCCTGTTAGGCTCCCCCGCATCACAGCGAGGCCGTGATTTCGCCATTATCCTTGCATCATTATCTGATTTAGGATATTGCGTAGAGTGGCGCATCATCAATGCGGCAGAATACGGTATGCCACAACGCCGGCGCCGGACATACATGTTTGCGTTTAAGAATGATTCTTCGTTTGCCCAATCGGTCATTTCCTCGTCGGATTGGATTACCAAAGACGGAATCATGGCAAAAGCGTTCCCTGTGTCAACCGACAATGTGTCTATTGATACATTTACAATCCATGGCGATCTCTCCGAAATATCCGGGTCTTTTAATAAGGGAAAGGCTCACTCACCATTCAAAAATGCCGGATTAATGATGCACCGTACTGTATATACCGCTCAAACGGCACCCGCATATAACGGCCCATATGTCACACTCGGCGACATTTTGGTTCCCGACTCCGAAGTTGCCGAGGATTTCTATATTACAGACGAGGATGTAGTGAAATGGCGGTACGCCAAAGGAGGCAAAAAAGAGAAACGAGTCAACAAAACGACAGGGTTTGAATACAATTATTCAGAAGGAGCGATGGCGTTTCCAGACAGCATCGACAAGCCCTCCCGCACCATCATAACCGGAGAGGGTGGTGCTGCTCCATCAAGATTCAAACATGTCATCTTAACAGCATCCGGTAGGTATCGCAGACTGACACCGACCGAACTCGAACGGCTCAACATGTTCCCTGACAACCACACTTTAGGAGCCTCCGACACCCGGAGGGCATTTCTCATGGGTAACGCCCTCGTGACAGGGATTGTAGAACGTATCGGAGTCCAGATTATCCAACGTCTCAGATAAGGACCTCGTCAATGAGTGTGAGCCCTTCCACCGATTTGGCTATCAGCGGAATGTTTCGTAAATTTGCACCCTGATAAGCAACTATTCATGCCAAATCTGTTGCTTTAAAAGCAATATCGCAACAATGGAAATCATCAAGACAGTCAACGGACTGCGCAGCCGCCTTGACGCTCTACGCGCCCAAGGTCGCACCGTCGGCCTTGTACCCACGATGGGTGCACTCCACGCCGGCCATGGTTCGCTCGTTGACCGCGCACGGCGCGAAAACGACGTGGTAGTGGTCAGCATATTCGTCAACCCCACACAGTTCAACAACCCACAGGATCTCGCCACCTATCCGCGCACTCTCGATGCCGACTGCGTCATGCTTGAAGCCAAAGGTGTCGATGTGGTGTTCGCCCCTGAAGTAGCCGAAATCTACCCCGAAAAGGATGAACGCATATTCGACCTCGGCCCTGTGGCCGAAGTCATGGAGGGAGCCATGCGCCCGGGACACTTCAACGGCGTTGCCCAGATTGTCAGCCGCCTCTTCGACTATGTACGACCCACCCGGGCATACTTCGGAGAAAAGGACTTCCAGCAGATAGCAGTCATACGCCGTATGGCCGAAATCGAGGGCATGACCGACATCGAGATAGTTCCCTGCCCGATAGTCCGCGAAGCCGACGGGCTCGCCATGAGCAGCCGCAATGTTCGTCTCAGCGAAGAGCAGCGCGCAGTGGCTCCCGTAATCCACCGCACGCTGGCCGAAAGCCTTGGCTGGGCCAAAGACCATACCGTCGACGAGACCTGCAAGTACGTCATCGATACCATCGACTCGTTCCCATACACACGGGTAGAATACTACCAGATTGTCGACGGCAAGACCATGCAGCCCATCCGCGACTGGAACGATACCACAGAGCCGGTAGGCTGCATAACGGTGTATGTCGGCGATGTGCGTCTGATCGACAATATACGCTATTAACGCACACCCTCCATACACATAATCCCTCTCGCTTCAATAGCTATGATGCAAGTTGAAATGGTGAAAAGCAAGATTCACCGCGTTACAGTCACCGAGAGCAACCTCGACTATATAGGCAGCATCACCATCGACCAGGACCTGATGGATGCAGCCGACATCCTGCCCGGCGAACGTGTCTACATCGTCGACAACAACAACGGCGAACGTTTCGACACCTACGCCATAGCCGGCGAACGGGGTTCCGGCATGATTTGTCTCAACGGCGCGGCAGCCCGCAAGGTGCAGCCCGGCGACATCGTAATCATCATGGCATACGCCACGATGCCCTACGACGAGGCCAAGACGTTCAAGCCGCGTGTAGTGTTCCCCGACACATCCACCAACCGGCTCCTTCCCTCCTAACCTCACACCGATACACCTACTCTTACTCCTATGTTTGAAAACCTAAGCGAAAGACTCGAACGCAGCTTCAAGATACTCAAAGGCCAAGGCAAGATTACCGAAATCAACGTAGCCGAAACCCTCAAGGACGTGCGCCGCGCCCTCCTCGATGCCGATGTCAACTACAAAGTAGCCAAATCGTTTACCGACACCGTCAAGCAGAAAGCGCTGGGACAGAACGTAATCAACGCCGTCAAGCCACAGGAGCTTATGGTCAAAATAGTCCATGACGAGCTGGCGGCACTCATGGGTTCGGAAGCGGCGAAACTCAATCTGTCGGGCAATCCCACCGTCATACTCATGTCGGGACTTCAAGGTTCGGGTAAGACGACATTTTCGGGCAAGCTCGCCAAGAAACTCAAGAGCGAGCAGGGGCGCCGTCCGCTTCTTGTGGCCTGCGACGTGTACCGTCCCGCAGCCATCGAGCAGCTCAAGGTCCTCGGAGAGCAGATCGACGTACCCGTCTACACCCAGGAAGGAGTCAAAGATCCGGTCAAAATCGCACAGGATGCCATAGCTTACGCCAAGCATAACCACCACGACCTCGTGATTGTCGATACAGCCGGCCGTCTGGCGGTCGATGAGGAGATGATGCGCGAAATCGAGTCTATCAAAAAGGCTATAAAACCCCAGGAGACACTCTTTGTGGTCGACTCTATGACCGGCCAGGACGCAGTCAACACAGCCAAGGAATTTAACGACCGTCTGGATTTTGACGGTGTGGTCCTTACCAAACTTGATGCCGACAACCGTGGCGGTGCTGCCCTCTCCATCCGTACAGTGGTCACAAAGCCCATCAAGTTTGTCGGTACAGGTGAGAAACTTGAGGCTATCGACCAGTTCCACCCCGAGCGTATGGCGGACCGCATCCTCGGCATGGGCGATATCGTATCGCTCGTCGAACGAGCCCAGCAGGCCTACGACGAGAAGGAAGCCATGGAACTTGAACGCAAACTGGCCCGCAACCAGTTCAACTTCGACGACTTCCTCAAGCAGATACAGCAGATAAAGAAGATGGGCAATCTGAAAGATCTGGCTTCCATGATACCCGGCGTAGGCAAAGCCATCAAGGATATGGACATAGACGACAACGCTTTTAAAAGCGTCGAAGCCATCATTCGCTCCATGACCATCGCCGAGCGCACGCGTCCCGAAATCATCAATGCAAGCCGCCGCCAGCGCATCGCCAAAGGTTCCGGCACCACCGTAGCAGAGGTCAACCGACTCATCAAGCAGTTTGACGAAGCCCGCAAGATGATGAAACTCGTCCAGGGTGCCAAGAAAAACCCTCTGGCGATGATGCGCAACATGCGCCGCCGCTGACTCTGAAACGGCCTTAGAATCCACAATAAATAAACGACATATATACTTATGCAACTCATTGACGGCAAAAAAATCTCCGACGACATCAAGCGTGAGATTTCCGAGCAGGTGACTGCCATGCTCGACCAGGGCATGAAACGCCCGCACCTGGCAGCTATCCTCGTAGGACACGACGGAGGCAGCGAAACATATGTAGCACACAAAGTCAAAGCCTGTGAGCAGTGCGGATTCAAATCCACCCTTATCCGGTTTGAAGACGACGTGACCGAGCAGCAGCTTCTGGAAACCATAGCGAAGCTCAACGCCGACGACGATGTGGACGGCTTCATCGTGCAGCTCCCCCTTCCCCGCCACATCTCCGAGCAGCGTATCATCGAAGCCATAGACTACCGCAAGGACGTGGACGGCTTCCACCCTATCAACGTAGGCCGCATGTCCATCGGACTGCCTTGCTTCCTCTCGGCCACACCTGCCGGAATCATGGAATTGCTCGGACGCTACAACATCCCCACCAAGGGAGCGCGTTGCGTGGTGCTCGGACGCAGCAACATCGTCGGCAAGCCGGTTGCATCACTGATGATGCAGAAGCGCGTCCCAGGCGATGCCACTGTAACAGTTTGCCATAGTGCCACCCGCGACCTCAAGGAGATATGCCGCCAGGCCGACATCATCATCGCCGCCCTCGGCAGCCCGGGCTTTGTCACTGCCGACATGGTCAAGGACGGAGCTACCATAATCGATGTCGGCACCACACGTGTCCCCGACGCAACCAAGAAAAGCGGTTTCCGTCTGCGTGGCGACGTGGATTTCGACAACGTAGCCCCCAAATGCGCCTTCATCACCCCGGTACCCGGAGGCGTAGGCCCTATGACCATATGCTCCCTGATGCAGAACACCCTCCTCGCCGCCCGTGGCGACGTTTACCCAAAAAATTAAGGGTCGTTTGAATCTAACGTATTTGTAGAGCGACGCTAAAAAGCTCAAAATGTGCAAATCAAAAGCATTTTGAGCAAATTTCGCCCGAAACGCTTGCACATCCCGAAAAAAGGTGCTACCTTTGCAGCACCTTAAAATGGTGAGCATAGCTCAGTTGGTTAGAGCGTCGGATTGTGGTTCCGAAGGTCGTGGGTTCGACCCCCACTGTTCACCCTCAAAAAAAACCTTGAAGATGCCAGCATCTTCAAGGTTTTCCCATTATATAAGCAACCCCATAATCTTTATAAGATTTACACAAAAACAGTCAGCCATGCTGCCAGACGGCAGCATGGCTGATCCACTTTACAGGGATGTAACTGTATCAATAATTTTTGGCTTCGATTTCAAAGAAGCTCTGCGGATGAGCGCACACCGGGCAAGCCTTGGGAGCCTTCTGGCCTATCACTACATGGCCGCAGTTACGGCATATCCAGATGCGGTCATCTTCGCGGGAGAATACGATACCCTCCTCGATGTTTGCCAGCAGACGACGGTAACGCTCCTCATGCAGACGTTCGATAGCTGCTACCTGGCGGAATTTTGCTGCTATGTGGGCAAAACCTTCCTCCTCAGCTTCGGCAGCCATACGGTCATACATGTCGGTCCATTCGTAATTCTCACCTGCGGCTGCGTCAGCCAGATTTTCCATCGTACCCGCAATGTCACCTCCGTGCAGCAATTTGAACCAGAGCTTGGCATGCTCCTTCTCATTATGTGCTGTTTCCTCAAAGATGGCAGCAATCTGCTCATAGCCGTCCTTACGGGCCTTGGATGCATAGTAGCTGTACTTGTTGCGGGCCTGCGATTCACCGGCAAATGCTTCCCACAGGTTCTTCTCGGTCTTTGTTCCTTTCAGATCTTTCATCGTACAATAATTTTTTAACAGTTAGTAATTTACTTCGTTTTAATATTATCACAGCAATCGGAACAACATCCTTTTGCATATACGTCAATACTATCAATCCTGAATCCGTCAGGCAACGCTTCATCCGCCCTATACGACATAGGCATATCATATATCTTGCCGCACCGACGGCACTTGAAATGCCCGTGAGGCGGTTGCTGGGCGAAGTCGTAACGCGTCGTACCGTTCTCTATCTCTACCTCACGCAAAATACTGCTATCAGCGAGTTTGTGCAGGGAATTATAGACAGTAGCCCGCGACAATGACGGAAACTCCGCTGCCAATGAAGAGAATATCTCGTCAGCAGTAGGATGTGTCTTTTTGTCTATCACGTACCTCAGCACCGCCAGCCGGTGGACCGACGGGCGCACTCCCGACTTATGGAGCAAGTCGAGCAGATAGTTTGGGGTGCTTGGCTGAGTGTATGTCATGGTTTGTCGTTTAACTATTTTAGAACAATTACAAAGTTTGTAATTATTCTAATCACTTGCAAATATCCCTCATTTAAAGTTTGTTAAAACGGCTTGCAGGTTGATAGTGGTATAAATATAACACACGTCAGGTGCTTTTGGTTTTACCGCTCGCTGCACGTAAGTCCAACCTGTAGGCACAACTCTCCACGCCGTCATAGATATACTCCTCCACAAACATGAATCCGCATTTTTCAGCCACTCTCCGTGACGCGGCGTTACGCTTGTCGGTGGTTATGAGCAGCGAATCCAAGCCGACGGTCGCCCGGCAATAAGCAGCCAACGCCCTCAGCGCTTCGCTCGCAATGCCCTTATTCCAATATGGCCGCCCTATCCAGTACCCCACCTCCCGCTCGGACGAGACGGTCGCATGATGCTCGCCGCCAGGCGGCACAAGCCCTATACACCCTATCGGTTCGCCGGTATCTTTCAGCGCGATTGCCAGAGTATGCGGATTGGGCATAACGACCGTTTCAATCACCTCACGACTCATCTCCACAGATGTGTGCGTAGGCCACAACACAAGCTCGCTGACCCGGTCATCGGACGCGTACCTATATAGCGACGCAGCATCATCAGCCCTCCAACGCCTCAGCACAAGCCTTTCAGTCTCAATCATGGCAAAGATTTATATAAGTAACAACGCAGCCACACCGATTCGCACACGGCATCTTACGGTTTTGATTTGCCCACAGGTGGTTCGAGCAGGTCTATTCTGACCACTGTAGTCCGGCCGAGGCTGCGATTGACCGCTTCGTCGAAATGCTCCATATACTTAGGGAGGAATCTTTCACACAACAGTCTCAACGCCGCTATCTTCTCGGCATCGTCTGTGACTATCTCCGCACGGCCTATGGCAACTGCCGAGTCATAATATTCGGTGAAATTATTCTTCTCCTCCTCATATTTGGGAGTACACCTGCTCACCGCCGACAGGCTTACTATCGGATTGCTTCTCATGCAGTCGATCTTCTCACCCTCATCGGCACAGTGGAAATAAAACGTCCGCCCACCACTGCGGACGAGCGAAAGCGGCAGGCCGTAAGGCGTTCCGTCAGGACGCACCATGCTGACCGTGACATAAGGTGCCTTGTCAAACACGCCCGAGGCCCACACCTCATCCTTTTGCCGCTGGGCTTTCCTCATCTCTCTCATATGTTTCTTATTATTGGACGAAGTCAAAGGTAGCGAATTTCGCCGAAAATTACTACCTTTACATATCTTCTTACAAACACATCCAACAGACATCACATAAACACCTCCACAACACAGCGCCGGTTTAGATGCTATTCAACGTGTAGTTTATAACCATTCACACCTTTCGACAGTAACAGCTTCTACGCTGGTCAACAACATTATGGTAAATGCTGTTCAATATTTCCTGTTAGGCACGAGCTTCATGTTCACGGCCATGATTGCGTGGATTTTCTGGCGCAAAGGCTCGGACATGCTTTCGCGCCTGGTGACGGTACTGATGACAGTCATGGCCGCCGGGTTTGTGAAAGATGCTGTCGTGCTGGCACATCCGCAGTTCATGTCGGCATTAGACCTGATAACCGCCGTAGATGTCGTTGCAGTCCCTCTCTACGCCTGCATACTGTGGGAATTATGCAATCCCGGACGGCTGACACTGAAAACAATCGCCTTGGTCGAAGCCCCTTTCGTCATCCTGCCGCTGCTCATGGTGCTATTCAAGCATCCCGTATTCTACCACATAGACATGATCCTGGCTGTCATCCTCGGGCTTTCGACCGCGACATGGGCATGCTTCGCGATACCACGATACAACAGGTCGCTCAAAGCCACATTCTCGTACAACGAGGACATCGACCTCCGATGGCTCCAGAACATCCTCTGGGCTTTTTTCATAATCCTGACAGTCTGGGTCATAAGCTGCACCACATACAGCCCCTGGTATGACGCAATATATATGACCCTTACGCTCATGCTGTGGATTTTCATCTGCTACTTCATCTACAAGCACAAATCCGTGGTCGATGAGTTGCACCCTGTAGCCCCGATTGAATCTATACCCGACAAATCGCCCGACATCCGCAGCCAGGTATTCGCGAGGATAACCCGGCTCATAGTGGAAGACCGCATATATCTCAATCCCATGCTAAAGCTGTCTGACATCGCACGGATGGCTAACACCAACCGCACTTATGCCTCCGCATACTTCAAGACGGAGACAGGCATGACATTCTACGACCACATCAACCGTCTGCGCGTCAAGCACGCGATGGGGCTGCTTACAGGCACACCGCGCCGCCTGGACGAAATCGCCGAGGAGTCGGGATTCAATTCTCGACAAAGCTTCCACCGCGTATTCGTCGCAATCGCAGGGATGACCCCTGCTCAGTACAGGGCTTCTACCCCCCCATAACATATTGGTAATCAGCGATATTTACCCATTGACACAGCAATAATTTACCTATTGTTACATCGCCGTGAGGCGATTTTTACTGATTGTCATCCGATAATTTATCCGTTGTTTCTTTATAATTGTAAAATTTGGCGTTAGTTTGCTGACACAATAAACATCGACCAATTTATCAAGTTTCACATCAACACCATTAACACCATTAACACCATTAACACCATGAGAAAGCAACTGTTCATCACATCCGCCCTGTCCATAGCGGCTGTATCATTTATTCTATCATCATGCGGCGGCTCATCGTCATCATCCTCGGAGTCTATGCTTTTCGGCAAAGTACCAGCCATTGCCGCCGAATTAAACACACAGTCAGAAGAACTCAAAGCAAAACTCGGAGCAAGCGAATCGGAATCCGATGCCAAAGCCGTATTCGAGAAATACGAGAAAATCTACGCCGAAGCCCGCGAAAAAGCCGAGAAAGCAGCCCAGGAATGGAGCGGCTCAACCCTCGCCCTTGAAAACACCGACGAACTCACCGTAAAGGCTCCCGTAACAGTCCAGTTTAAAGACTTCTTCAGCAAAGGGGACATAGATCCGCGCTACGACCTCGCTGGAGAAGTCGTTGCCGCAAAAGACATACCCTTGGAAGGGAAAGATGCCTTAGCATTCAACGACGGGACCATGACCCCCCTCTCGGTTGATCTAATCGGCCTTGACGCAGAGGGCAACGAAGTAATCTCGCACCAAGTCGGCAGCATAGCCCGCACGTCTACAGGAGAGGGAACTGCCGTCATCACAGCCGGTACACCAGTCAATATTAATGCGCACAACCTTACCATGTCCGATTCAAAAGCGGCCGAGTATGCTAAGATAAAATCACTGAAATTAGCTATACGTTATCTGAAATAACTGCCCTACTAAATATCTTCAGACAAGAAGCTGTGTCATACCAAACCGACACGGCTTCTTGTCCCATTGCCATCTGTATAAACAAGCCTTATGACGTGCTGACACAAACGCCCTACACCATAGCACTTCCGCACCAACCTTATCTACCTACTTAGAAGCTTCTTAAGTTAGTCCACAAAATTAGAGCGAATGATTTTGCGTGAATTTTGGCGATGATTCTGGATGAGGAGGATTGAGCGTAGCGAGCTACGTGATTGACGACGAGTACGGAATCAGCCCAAAAAACCGCAAAAGCATCGCAAAATGGGACTGACTTGATGATATAAACTAATTTTGTTGACTAACTTATGAAAACACGACTGATAGTTTTTACCATACTGCTGGTTAATGCACTATGCGCAAGCGCACAGAAATATGTCGTCGATGTGCTATTCTCCGACTCGATCCAGGCCTACACAATCGAGCCAGCCAAAAGCGGTGGCGAAGTCCCCGGCACGGCAGCCTTCAAAATAGCCAACGGCGAAGAGCTGACCCTCACCCGCGTACTCGAAGGCAATCCGGGCCGAGGTGTCATCGTCCGTGACGACAAGGAATACTGCATCGATGGAGATCTGCTCGTACTGAGCGAGGACAATCCCGCCGGCACGGTAGGGCTGTTTCCCGACTTGCGCCAGGACGGCAAGCATACCGCCATCGAGCATTTCTTCACCACCATAACCCCGTATATCATAATCTCTATACTGTTCGTTGCAGCCATACTGCTGCTCTTTCTCGGACGGATAGAGCTGCTGCGCCGCCCGGCACTGCTGCTCGTACCTCTCTGCATCCTGCTCGCCTCGGCACTTGAAATCTGGGCCTACGCCACGTTGGGCGGCGATGTGTTCTGGTGGTGCGATTATGACACCTACGGCTTCTGGGGGTCCGCCCTGCGGGCCATACCGTTTGTGATATTTGTCGTAGCGCAGGTTTTCAGCATCAAGCTGTACGAACGTCTGCTTTTTGGCGAACATTCCGACAAGGAAATCTCCATCAAGCCCATGGCGATAAGCATGGGAGCGTGCATACCGCTGACACTCATCGCCGTCTTTGCCGGTGCCGTGTGGTGGAGAAGCGCCAACGAGGTCGTTGCCGCCATAGTGTTTTTGGCATCTTTCGGTATAGGCACGTTCATCTCCTGGAAACGCAACGTGTCGACAGCCGGAAAAGTCAACGGCTCGCTGCTCACACTTTTCATTGCCGTCTATATCATCGGTGTCATCATAGCTGCGGTCGGGCTGATTACGATATTGCTGCGGCTGATTCTGCAAATCCTGCTGATACTCGCCGGTATCGCCGCTATCCTGTTCGTGGGAGGCAGCGCGGCCGGAGGAGGTGGCGGCGGAGGCGGCAGCTCGAAGACGGTATGGTACGATGCCGAGGGCGGTTGCCACAACAGCGAAATAGATGCCAGAATGGCCAACGAACGCATAGCCGAGCGAAAAGCAGGATTATGAACAAGAACCTGTTTTTGATTTAGGAGCTATTTTGATTTCACACATAGATTTTTATAAGGAGTTTCGGAGATGTTTTGATGCGAGCGATAGGAGTGTAGCGAGCTACATGACGATTGCGAGCGGCAAAAACAGTCCGAAAATCCTTGAAAGAACTCAGATTTAACAAAGCCTGGCCACATCGGCGGCAAATTCACCTGTATCATAAGCCGCACCGATAAGTAGATGCTGAAAAACATGCTGTGAGGGATGAGCATGTCGGGGCGATGCCGTGCTGTGCGTGACAGCTGCATCGCCCCGACATTTTTCTGTAATAGAGGTATAATCTGCCGTAATTCAGGTACTGACGCAGTCCGGCTTACATCATAATTTTGCATTTAGAAAAATCAAAAATCATGAAATACAGCAGAGTTATCGAACGTATGCGCAGAGGAGAGCGCATACTTGAATCCGACCCCGATTTCGCGGACTTACGCAGTGAATTTGAAGCTACGCTCTCCTTGGTGGGCGAACTCAACACCGGCTATCACCCTATGGATGCCCGCCGCTCGCTGCTCGAACAGATATGGGGGCAGGAGCTGGACCCGTCGGTAAGGATGTTCCCACCATTCTACACCGCTTTCGGCAAATTGACCCGCGTGGGCAAGGAGGTATTCATCAATTTCGGCTGCACATTCCTCGACCAGGGCGGCATAACGATTGAGGACGGAGTTTTCATCGGTCCCGGAGTCAAGATTACCACCGAGTCCCACCCCGAAGAGCCTGAGCTGCGCCACAATCTGCTCGTCAAGCCAGTCGTTATCCGCCGCAACGCATGGCTCGGAGCCGGAGCGGTCATACTGCCCGGCGTGACTGTCGGTGAAAACGCGATAGTAGGAGCCGGGGCTGTAGTCACCAAAGATGTCCCCGACGGCACCGTAGTCGCCGGAGTCCCTGCAAGGATAATGCGTAAAATCAAATCATAAAATCAGAGGGAGTTGCAGAACCTCGGCACAGCATCAGCCATCATCCCCCAGTAGGGACGCACGGCTCGTGCGTCCTCAAACGCAAGCCATCCCTTCTTCTTACCGTTGATTATCAAAGTTAGTCCACAAAATCACTTGCCCCGATTTTGTGGACTATTTTAGACGTTGTTTGCGTTTTATTGGTTATCAAATTTGGCTCAGTTCAGCACCGAGGTCACGAAAAGCTTTGAAGATTTCACGTTCACGGCTTGAGCTGGGTGTCTTGACGCCATAAACATACTGATAAAGCAACGACCTGTCAATTCCTATAGCCTTTGCCATTCCGCCGACTGACAGCATCGGGTATTTGAAGAAAAGATTGGCGATTTTGTTCTGCGAGCCATCTTGGTAGTCGTAAAAGGCTGTGATGAAAATATCCTCATCAACATTATCCCACCTTATCGCAGTCCCGTCAAGTTCTATCGAGTAAGCATCGCGTTCTTCAGGCGTAGCGTTCAAAAGCCTGGGAGAACCGACCAGCGGCAACTTATACGTGCGGGCTTCCGTTGACTCCATGTGGATGAAGTATTCATCAAACCATAATCTTTTAATCTTTTCCATAGACATCACTTTTTCTGTTCGTTCTCATTCCAGGCGGCAATGATTTCTTCCTGATAGGTAACCACAGTATTGAGAATCTTTGTCATCTCTTTGGCCTTGAAGCCATGGTTATAGTCAACTTTAAGCTCTGGTTCTATTTCGCTTCCGCATCACCTTTTCTCACATGCACATGTATGGGCAGATGGTCAAACGATGCAAAGTAAAACCTGAAGCCAAATAGTTCAAAATCGTAGGCATAGATATTGTGGAACTGTGTCGCGTGTTATTTTTCGTAAAATTACGCTGTTAATCCGTTAAAAACAAGTATATTTACCATATATCTGTAATTTTGGTTATCATATCAGTAATTATGGTGGTGCGTCTCTGCATATCTCGCATTATCTTTGTATTTGCATAATAAGCTGACACAACAATCCAACTGTTTCCTAAATTCTGAACCGATGAAAAAAGTATTGATACTCTCAGGAAGCCCCCGTAAAGGAGGCAACTCCGACCTGCTATGCGACGAATTTCTACGTGGGGCATCGGAAGCCGGCAATAACGTGGAGAAAATATGGATTCCCAGCAAAAATGTAGGCTACTGCCGAGGCTGTTATTACTGCAACAGCCACAGCGGCCAGTGTTGCATAAAAGACGACATGCCCGACATCTTGAAGAAAATGCTCGATGCCGATGTCCTTGTGCTCGCCTCCCCGGTATATTTCTACTCGATCAATGCCCAGATGAAAACGGTGTTTGACCGCACCGTGGCCCGCTGGCTTGAGTTCAATGACAAAGAGTTTTACTACATCATGACTGCCGCCGAAGACGAGAAGCACACCATGGACTGCACCCTCGAATGTTTCCGTGGGCTTGCCGCCTGCTTCAAAGGCTCGAAGGAGATGGGCGTAATAGCCGCCAAAGGCGTGTACGGCATAGGCGAAGTCCGCGACACCCCGTATATGCGCCAAGCCTACGAGATGGGCCGCTCCATAAAATGAAATAACCCAGTCAACAAAACATATCCGACACACCATGTTGAAAAAAATCCGTGTTATACTGGCAGCGATATTCTTTATATGCATCACGCTGCTTTTTCTCGATTTTACCGGGACGGTCCACGCATGGCTCGGCTGGATGGCCAAGATACAGCTGCTGCCGGCCTTGCTGGCCCTTAACGTCGGTGTAATCGTCGCGCTCGTCGTGCTGACCCTCCTCCTCGGCAGGGTGTACTGCTCTGTAATATGCCCGTTGGGTGTCATGCAGGACATATTCGGCTGGATGGGCAAGAAACGCAAGAAAAACCGCTACTCCTATTCACCGGCCAAAAACATACTGCGCTACACGATGCTCGCCGTGATGGTAGCAGCCATCGTCCTCGGCATCGGGTCGGTAGTGGCGTTGCTGGCTCCCTACAGCTCCTACGGACGCATAGCGCAAAACCTGCTCGCCCCCGTCTGGGCCTGCGGCAACAACATTCTTGCCGGACTGGCGGCGCGGTATGAGAGCTACGCTTTTTATTCTGTGGACGTATGGATTCGCAGCGGCATCACATTCGGTATCGCCGCCGCCACGGTGGCAATCCTCGGAGTGCTGGCATGGCGCAACGGACGCACCTACTGTAACACGATATGCCCCGTAGGCACTGTACTGGGATTCCTCTCCCGGTATTCGTTGCTTAAGCCCGTCATCGACACTTCAAAATGCAACGGCTGCGGCCTGTGCGCACGTAACTGCAAGGCGGCGTGTATCGACAGCAAAAACCATGCAATCGACTACTCCCGCTGCGTAGCCTGTATGGACTGCATCGGCAAATGCCGCCAAGGAGCCATATCTTATACGCGCCGCAAGGCCACGGCAGACAAGCCAGCAGAGGCGACAGAGCCGGCCGACTCCGCCCGACGCAGCTTCCTCACCACGACGGTGGCACTCGGAACCGCTGCACTGCTCCGCGCAGAAGAAAAGACCGTCGATGGCGGACTGGCTGTAATCACCGACAAGAAAATTCCTGCCCGCAAGACCCCGATAGTCCCTCCGGGAGCCGTGAGCCTCAAGCACCTTACCGACCACTGCACCGGATGCCAGCTGTGCGTATCCGTCTGCCCCAACGGCGTGCTCCGTCCGTCGTCCGACATCGCCACACTCATGCAGCCACGGTCGTCATACGAGCGCGGATATTGCCGCCCTGAGTGCACAAAATGCTCCGAGGTCTGCCCGGCAGGAGCGATTATCGCCATCGACCGAGCCGACAAATCAGCCATACAGATAGGCCATGCCGTGTGGGTCAAAGACAACTGCATCCCCCTGACCGAAGGGGTGGCGTGCGGCAACTGCGCCCGCCACTGCCCCGTGGGAGCCATACAGATGGTGCCGTCCGACAAGGACAACCCCGATTCGCCGAAAATACCCGTGGTCAACGATGAGCGTTGCATCGGATGTGGAGCCTGCGAAAACCTCTGCCCGGCACGTCCGTTCAGCGCGATATATGTCGAAGGACACGAAACCCACCGAACAATCTAAACCTCCGAAGCGATGAAAGATACCAACCACAACATAGACCGCCGGGAGTTTCTGAAACGTCTCGGCATCGGCACCGCCGCCGTCTCGGCTGCCGCGCTGGCCGGCTGCGACTCAAAGCAAAACCCTCTGACCGGCGACCATACAGCCGCCGGGGAAATTCCTACCGACCGGATGACCTACCGCACGAACCCCAAGACAGGCGAAAAGGTGTCGATACTGGGCTACGGCATGATGCGTCTGCCGTCAATCGACGGACGCAGCGCACGCGAGGGTGGCAACGACGACATCGACCAGGAGATGGTCAACCGCCAGGTGGACTATGCCATCGCCCACGGTGTCAACTACTTCGACACATCGCCGGCTTACTGCAAAGGCCGCTCCGAACGAGCCACCGGGATAGCCCTCAGCCGCCATCCCCGCGACAAATACTTCATAGCGACAAAGCTGTCAAACTTCGCCCCATCCACATGGACACGCGAGGCATCGATTGCCATGTACCGCAACTCCCTCAAAGAGCTCCAGACCGATTACATCGACTATATGCTGCTACACGGCATAGGCATGGGCGAGGACGGCCCTGCAGAGTTCAGAGCCCGTTATATCGACAACGGCATCCTGGATTTTCTCATGGACGAGCGCAAGGCCGGCAGGATACGCAACCTCGGATTCTCATACCACGGCGACATAAAGGTATTCGACGACCTGCTCGCGCAGCACGACAAATACCAGTGGGACTTCGTGCAGATACAGCTCAACTATCTCGACTGGCACCATGCCAAAGAGCTCAACCCCCGCAACACCAATGCCGAGTACCTCTACAACGAGCTGGGAAAGCGCGGCATACCGGCCATAATCATGGAACCCCTGCTGGGAGGCCGGCTGTCGAAGCTGCCTGACAATATCGTGGCACGTCTCAAGCAGCGCGAGCCGGAGCGCAGCGTGGCTTCGTGGGCTTTCCGCTACGCAGGGACCAAGCCGGGCGTACTTACCGTGCTCAGCGGCATGACATTCATGGAACATCTTCAGGACAACCTGCGCACATACTGTCCCTTGGTGCCGCTTTCGCCCGAAGAGGAGAACTTCCTCTACGACACTGCCGACCTGATGATGCAGTTTCCCACCATACCATGCAATGACTGCAAATACTGTATGCCCTGCCCCTATGGCATCGACATCCCGGCAATCCTCCTGCACTACAACAAGTGTGTCAACGAGGGCAACATTCCCGAAAGCCAGCAGGCCGACAACTACCGCGAGGCACGCCGTGCATTTCTTGTGGGCTACGACCACAGCGTACCCAAGCTGCGCCAGGCGAGCCATTGTATCGGCTGCAACAGATGTTCGCCCCACTGCCCACAGGGCATACAGATACCCTCCGAGCTGCACCGCATAGACCGCTTCGTCGAACAGCTTAAGCAAGGCACCCTATGACGGCTGATATTGTCGACATACTCCACCAAGGCAACCACTCTTTAGTGGTCTCCAACGGCACAGTCTCCGTCTTTGACGGACGCGGAGTCTCCGACCTCTACCGCATCCTCAATGAGGATCCCTCGCTGCTCGACGGCGCAGACATCGCCGACAAGGTCGTAGGCAAAGGGGCTGCAGCCTTGATGATACTCGGTAAAGCAAACAGCGTCTATGCCGATATTATCAGCACCCCGGCACTGAAGCTGTTTGAGACATCGGCTGTGAAGGTGTCATACGCCGAGGAAGTCCCCAACATCATCTACCGCAACGGCGACGGCATCTGCCCCGTAGAGTCGCTATGCATCGGCTGCACGACCCCCGAGGAGTGTCTGCCGCTGATAACCCGATTTATCAACTCAATCAAACCCTGATATGCAACACGCATCCACACAAAGACTGTACTCACTCGACTACAGCAACGCCAAGACCTACATGGTGGCGGCTCTCTTCATACTCGGCAACATCGCACTGCCGCAACTCGTACACCTCATTCCGCAGGGCGGCTTGGTATGGCTGCCGATTTACCTGTTCACTCTCGTAGGTGCCTACAAATACGGCTGGAAAGTGGGATTGCTCACCGCCGTGGCTTCGCCGGTCATCAATTCGGCGCTTTTCGGTATGCCAGCACTCCACAGTCTGCCGCCGATACTGCTCAAATCAGTCCTCCTCGCCGTAGCCGCCGGTATCGCCGCCAGCCGCTTCCGCAAAGCCTCACTGTGGCTGCTCGCAGCGGTTGTCCTCTCATACCAGACAGCAGGCACGTTGGGCGAATGGGCGATGAAAGGCGACTTCTACCTTGCCGTTCAGGACTTCCGCATCGGTCTGCCAGGCATGTTGCTTCAAACATTTGGCGGATGGCTGATAATCAACCACTTGATTCGCAGATAAATTAGTCAATGAAACTGATTACGATAGCGGCATTCACGATGACGGCAGCATTAGGAGCCTCCGCTGCCACCGCCGAGAAAGCCGACACTACGAAAGTGCTTGGGGAAGTGGTCGTCGTCGAGAGCGCGGCAAAAGCCCCGGTGCCGCTGCTGCCGCTTGACGTGAAGGTAATCGGCACCGCCACCATCGACAACAGCTCGGAGACCAACCTGCTCCCGGTGCTACAAAACCACGTCCCCGGCATGTTCGTGACCGAAAGAGGACTCGCCGGATACGGAGTCAGCGGCGGAGCCGCCGGGACTGTCAACATCCGAGGTGTCGGCGGAGGCAACAAAGTGCTGTTCCTTATCGACGGACAGCCCCAATGGGCTGGAGTTTTCGGACACTCCCTCCCTGACACATATGTCACCAATGATGTGGAGCGGGTTGAGGTCGTAAGCGGCCCGTCATCACTGCTCTATGGCTCGGGCGCAATGGGCGGCTCGGTCAACCTGATTACACGCCGCGCCGACAAAGAGGGCTTCTCTGGGTCGCTTAGAGCTGCCGGCGGCAGTTACGGCACTCAGAAATACGGAGTGAAGGCCGGCTACAAACATGGCGGACTGCGCACATTCGTAGCAGCCAGCTACGAGTCGACCGACGGCAACCGCGAGGGTATGGACTACTGGCTGTCAAACCAGTTTGCATCGGTCTCCTACGACTTTTCGCAACACTGGGAAGCCGGAGCCAACGTCATGCTTACCGAAACAAAAGCCGACAATCCCGGCTCGGTCGAGCTGTCACAGCCGCTGGATATGTGGACGAAAATGTTCCGCACCACAGCATCGGTCTATGTCAAAAACCGCTATGACATCTCATCAGGAGGCATCCAGGCCTACTACAACTACGGCAAGCACAAGATTGACGACGGCATAAGCAGAGGCAAGCCCCGCGATTACCTCTTCAACTCCAAGGACTTCAACATGGGCATCACAGCCTACCAGACCGTCAAGCCTTGGCAAGGAAACGACCTCAGCATCGGCATCGACTTCAAGCACTGGGGCGGTGAGGCATGGAACTCGCAGAAGGCCGACGGCAAAGAATCGCCCATCGTCGACAAGCATGTCAACGAGTTTGCCGGATATGCCATGATGCAGCAGGCATTTTGGAGCGACAGGTTGAGTGTCAACGCCGGAGTCCGTCTCGAACACTCCTCACAGTTCGGCAACGAATGGGTGCCGCAAGCCGGCTTCATACTGCGCCCGCTGTCGGCAAGCCGCGTGAAGTTCAGCTACAGCCGGGGCTTCCGCTCGCCCAACATACGCGAACTCTACATGTACGGCCCGCGCAATGCGGAGTTGCAGCCCGAATCGATGGACAATTTCGAGGTAGAGCTGCGGCAGTGGCTTCTTGACGGCCGTCTCAATGCCGGACTCGCCCTTTACTACATCAACGGCGACAACCTCATCCAGCAGGTCATGGTTGACGGAGCCGCGAGAAACATGAACACCGGCTCGTTTATCAACAAAGGATTCGAAATCGATGCGACATACCGCCTTGACGACGACTGGACGTTTACCGCCAACTACGCATACCTCCACACCGACACACGGATAATCGCCGCCCCCAAGAACAAACTGTTTGCCGAAATTGGCTACACTCCCGGTCGCTGGCAGTTCTCAGTCGACGTGATGAGCGTATGGGACGTGTACACCGAGCAGACCGCCGAAAGCTACGCCTTGCTCAACGCCCGTGTAGCCTACACATTCCCGTTCCAAAAGCCCCTCACCCTGTTTGCCAAAGGCGAAAACCTCACCGCCACACGTTATCAGATCAACTACGGATTCCCCATGCCGCGAGCCACAGTCATGGCAGGTGCGGAATGGCGGTTCTGACCCTAACCTCATCAACGTCCCGACTTATGAAAAAGCTATTATCCATCTCATTGGCAGCAGCCGCAATGATGACAAGCGTTGGCTGCGCCCATGCCCAGAAACAAACCAAGAAAGAAGCCCCGACCGTATATTTCACCAAAGAGATAACCCCTCAGTCATTGCTGCAGATTTACAAGGCTCTCGGTGTCACACCCCAAGGAAAAGTCGCCGTCAAGATAAGCACTGGCGAGTCGGAGCAGACAGGCTACCTCCGCCCGGATTTCATCAAGCCGCTTATCGATGAGACCAAGGGCGTAATCGTCGAGTGCAACACCGCCTACGGAGGTAGCCGTGGCACCACCGCCGACCACCTGCGGGCCATAGCCGAACGAGGATTTACAGACATCGCGGAGGTCGACATAATGGATGCCGACGGCGACATGCGCATCCCTGTCTCTGACACCACCCACATCAAATATGACATCGTCGGCAGCCATCTGGCCCGCTACGACTTCATGATAAACCTCGCCCACTTCAAGGGACACGCCATGGGCGGCTTCGGAGGCGTATTGAAAAACGCCTCTATCGGAGTGGCTTCCTCACGGGGCAAACTCTACATCCACTCGGCAGGGCAGACCGACTCAGGCTGGGGTACGCCCGAGCAGGATGCCTTCATCGAAAGCATGGCCGCCTCCGCACAGGCCGTCCATGACTACATGAACGCCAAAAGCACCGCCGGAGAGCCGCGCATAGTGTATATCAACGTGATGAACAACCTCTCCGTCGACTGCGACTGCGACGGCAATCCCGCAGCCCCGGAGATGAAAGACGTAGGCATCCTCGCATCACTCGACCCCGTGGCTCTCGACAAGGCGTGCCTCGACCTCGTATTCAACCACAAGCCCTCGGCTGGCGACGACAGCAAGCCCCTCATCGACCGCATCAACCGCCAGCACGGCACCCACATCATCGGATACGCCGAGCAGATAGGCCTCGGCTCGCAGACCTACACCCTCGTCTCCCTCGACCGCTAAACCCTCGTCCCCCTCTCCTCCCCGTTATAAAACCCTTACGGCTTATTAAACTTATACGACTTATCAGACCTACAAGACTTATTGTAACGACATCAATAATATTATTGATTCTGGCCGCACTGGCAGCGGCGTTAGGAGCCGCCTGGGTCCCGCTCGGCCGGACTCCAAGCGGCGACAGGCTGGAGCGTATCAAACGCTCTCCGCACTACCGCGACGGGGCTTTCCATAACCTCAGCGCGACACCCATGATGACATCCGGCAAAAGCCGCTGGACCACGATGTGGGAATTCCTTTTTGCCCCGAAGCCTGCCGACCTCGCTCCGAAGTCTGCAGTCAGATCCGTCAAGACCGACCTCACCAAGCTCGACCGGCAAACAGACCGGTTCGTATGGTTCGGCCACTCCTCATACCTGCTCATCAACGGCGGCTCCACATTTCTTGTCGACCCGGTCCTGACATCCCGATATCCCACATCGCTGATGATGAAGCCCTTCAAGGGCTCCGACATATACACTCCCGACGACATCCCTCCGGTCGACTACCTAATCATAACCCATGACCACTACGACCACCTCGACTATGCCACTGTCAAAGCCTTGAAAGACCGCATCGGCAGCGTCATCTGCCCTCTCGGCGTAGGCGAACACTTCGAGTACTGGGGATATCCACCCGAAAGCATCATCGAGCTTGACTGGGACGAAAGCGTGACACTCCCGTCCGGGCAGCTGGTCACATGCCTCCCGGCTCGACATTTTTCAGGACGCTTCCTCAGACAGAACCCGACACTCTGGGCATCGTTCATGCTCCAAGGCAGCACAACCGCATATATCGGAGGCGACAGCGGATACGGCCCGCACTTCGCCGAGATAGGCCGGCGGTTCCCACGCATCGACGTAGCAATGATCGAAGACGGCCAGTATAACGAAGGCTGGAAATATATCCACACCCTCCCCGAGCAGCTCGACAGCGTAATCCGCGACCTTTCGCCTCGCCTTGTCATCCCCGTGCACAACGGCAAATTCGCCCTCTCTCGCCACCCCTGGGACGAACCCCTCGCCAAAATCAAGCAGCTCGCCGACACCACCTCCGACAAAGACGGCTACATATCGATGACCGCCGACACCGCCGTAATCCTCGCCACCCCCGTAATAGGCCTCCCCATCGACCTCTGACCGCTGCGCAATATCTAACCCCAATCCTCCACTTTCAGAATTATTTCCGACAAATCCGTAGGCACATAACTCGCCGAGAAAGAAAATCCCCATCGGACAAACGCACCGACACACGGGTTATCTCGTTATCGTCATGATAGAGTATGATTTTGTTTTCGTCGTTCACAGGCTTGTTTATCCTCTCTGCAAAAGCAAATATAGCCAATATCCCTGGCCTTTAAGATATCCGGCTCACTTTTTTATAATCAAACCCAATACTGATTGAAAAACACTCTGTAATACTTATCTTATCTTGCTGAAGATAATCGGGCAAGAAGTAACCGACAAGACACAAAAGACCTTCATGTACTACATCAAACCATTCTCCGAAAAGATTGCCGATGAAATCGCCGCAATGTCGAAGAAAGACAGCGAGATGTGGCTATTTCACAGCCACCTATTTTGTAAAACAGACATTAGTGTCAACTTTTTAAAATAAATATTTGGATACACGCTTCAACCGTACTATATTTGCACTTTGAAAAACTGTCATATATGTCGATTATTTAAAATAGAAAACTCAAAATGGTCATAAAACGCGATGCATACCTAAATCAACTAATTGCAGGAAAGAGCAATGGATTGATTAAAATAATCACTGGCATTCGCCGGTGTGGAAAGTCTTATCTCCTATTTGAACTCTTTTACAACTATTTGAAGAGCATGGGTACTGATGATGCCCACATCATAAAAATCGCGTTTGATGATTGGGAAAACAGGAATCTTTGCAATCCGGACAATCTGATGAAGCATGTCAAGGAATTGCTTAAAGATGAAGGTCAATATTATTTGTTATTCGACGAGGTTCAATTACTTGATGATTTCGTGCCAGTTCTCAACAGTTTGTTGAGAAAGAAAAATTTGGATATTTATGTCACAGGAAGCAATTCCCGTTTTTTATCCACCGATGTCGTGACGGAGTTCAGAGGACGCGGGGACCAGGTGCATGTATATCCGCTTTCTTTTGCTGAATTTATGTCTGTCAGTGAACAATCCATAGCGGAGGCATGGAAAGAATATTATACTTACGGAGGATTGCCTTTGGTTCGCACATTGGACGGAGACCAGAAGAAAGCCGATTACCTTAAGAACTTATACTTGACAGTATATTCTACCGATATACTTGATCGCCATAAAATCCGGAATAAAGAAGAATTCAATGAGTTGGTCAATATCGTTGCATCAGCAATTGGTTCTCCAACTAACCCACAGAAACTCTGTAACACATTTCATACACTTAAGCATAAGAAGCTCACCCAGCCAACTATTTCTAACTATCTTAAGTATCTGATGGATGCATTCATTATTGAGAAGAGCGTCCGTTATGATATAAAAGGCAAGAAATACATCAACACACTGTCGAAATACTATTTCTCAGATTTAGGAGTGCGCAATGCTATTCTCAGTTTTCGCCAACAGGAAGAGAATCACATTATGGAAAATATAATCTATAATGAATTGAAGATACGTGGATTTCAGGTAGATGTTGGTGTGGTGGGGCACCGGACCACTGATAAAAATGGAAAGACTATTCGAAAACAGTATGAAGTTGACTTCGTTGCCAATCAAGGAAGCCAGCGTTATTATATTCAATCGGCCTTCATGATGCCAACCGAGGCCAAAGAACGTCAAGAATCCGCATCCTTAATGAACATAGATGATTCCTTCAAAAAAATCATCATTGTCAAAGACAACATAAAGCCCAAACGAAATGAGAAAGGGCTTGTTACGATTGGTTTGTTTGATTTTCTATTAAATACCAACAGTCTTAACTGGTAAAATATTTGCATAGATATGAACATGAGTATAAACGTATTTCAGGGCAAAACCGTACTGAAAAATCAAGGATTTTGCAGAAGTCCCAACATATGCGAACTTTATTAGACATGAAAACAATGATGCTAAGGCATTATTTGTCAATAAAACGATTTCTTTAGACGATAGCGAGATTGTTTTTAGGCAAACCTATAAAATCGCAATACGTTATCAATGGGAGTAATGAGACATTGTCCTATTTATCTTTCAGGCCCATTGATGCTGAATGAATTTTTACTTTCAGGCAGGTCAATACTATACTTGGCTGCATAGTCTTTAACATCTCGGATAGATACTGCTACATCATCTATCAATTTTAATCCATTTTAATCCATTTTAATCCATTTTCTCTAAACACCTTTTGTGCTTCTGACAATGTATATGTATATAGGGAATCTTGTTTGGCTATCAATGCTTTATTCTCTTTGCACAATGATATGTTATAAGAAATAGGAATCATTGATGTAATCAATAATAGTATGATTGATGTTATTGCAATGTTCTTTTTCATATTCAAATCTTATTTTAATCAGTTGTTATTACCAGTTTATCAAAATCAAGAATCCATTTGTTCTTTACAAGAAAGCCAACACTTAGAATACCATGAATTTGCACCCCTGTTTCTTCTTGTACCTGCCTTGCCTTATAGCATCTGAGCCGTCAAATACAGAGAAAATAGAAGTATAATCAGTTCCTTCGAAGTTGAACGTAGCTTCAATTACAGGAGTTTCTTTGTATTCTCCCTCTATCCCCATGATTCTTTGTTTATCTTCCAACACTCTAAATTCATCTTTAAAGTGTTCATATACATAGGTAAATAGAATGTTATTTGTTGCTCCTGTGTCTATAAGAAAACACAGGTTCTTTAGCTTTCCTGATGTTATAATCAGTGGTAAGCCTGTCTTTTGCAAGCCAAGTGTTAGTGGAAATTCCATAATCAATTTAATCTAAAGCACCTGTGAATAATAAAATTAAAGGCAAAACCAGAATAAGAAATCCAAAAATCAATAGAAAGATTAAAAGACATCCTTTATCATTACTATTTATTTTCTTCATCTGCTCCTTGTAATCATCTGTTCTTTCGTAGGCTTCCATTAAAGAAAGAGCCAAGTGTTTTTCATCAGAAAATCTTGCAATAAATTCAAACTCATTTGGATGGGATTTATAATAAAATATACATGACTTCCATAAATGCTTTCTTATAAAATCTGAACTTGAAGCAGAATAATAAGTATTAATATCTACTTGTTTTCCATTGATATAATATAAAGCTTTCATTATTTCTTCATTAATCTATATTCCAATAATTACTTTCATCACCTTCAAAAGCATCAAGCCTTTGGTCTTCCCAATCCTCTTTATCATTCCATGAAGAATCATTAAAGTTATCATCAGAAGTGTAGATAATACTCCTTTTCTTCATATTTGATTGCTCTGATGGTAAAGTTTCTTCCAACTCAAAGTCAGGCATAAATTCAAAATCAATTGGTAAGTTTACTTTTGCTAAATGGTCTATTATATATTCAACTCTTTTCCCTTTGTATTTTCCTGTAAATTTGATGGCATCATAATTTCCAAATGATTCAAGTGGGGCTATATAATCAAGATTTGGATAAATGGTTATTTTTCCCATATTGTCAATTATTCCCCAGTGTACATTATCTTTTAATTTAACTCGTGTATAATTGTTTGTAAATTGAGGGTCGCACCAAATATATTTGCCAAAGGGTATTATTTGCCTATTCCATATATCAATGTAAGCATATTGATATTGATGGTTTCTGACCAATGACAGACCACAACTGAATGGTTGCATTTCCATGTATTGAGGTTGAATAATAATTTCTCCTCTTTGGTTCTTTGCGCCAAACAAACCATTTTCTTGAAAAATAATATAGTCCTTGTCCATCTGATGCCTTTTTGTAGCCATACCACAAAAAGAAAAGGTGCAGGCTTAACCTTGAATGTGTATCAGAAGATATCGCCAAACACCTATAACCATGCAAACAAGGAAAACTCACACCTGATGGTATGATGAGCATTCACTTACCTGCTTATGATGGTTATATCCTGTTGGAATTGGCGATTTTCAGAATACATCAAGCAAGAAGCAAACACTTCTTCTTATAATATGTCTTGTTAAACTTCTACTTCATTAGCAATTCATTTAATTGTTTACACTGCAAATGTACTACTTTTCTGCAAGGAACAACAATAGAACCACCACTTTCTCAAAGCAAACTCTAACATATCAGATACCATAAGTATGGGCTATGCTTATACTATATAATAAGGTGTTCTTATCCACTGTTCCTGTCCGCTGACCCTAAATTTATACTGCTTTTTTTTGCAATTAGGGGTCAGTAGAAATTTCCGGTTGGTGAGCGTGGTGGGCTAACCGTATAATGCGCTTAGCCTGAAGAGGAAGAAAGCGGTGTCATTGATTCCACGGAACTGTCTGCGCAAATCCTTGATTTTAGCATTGAAAGATTCGGCAGAGGCATTTGTGAGTCTGTAGTTGAAGTAATTGGTAATAGTGTCACTGTGTGTTGTAAAAGTATCAATGACGGTTTTGAACCGGACCGGGTCGAAGCGTTCAAGTTCGTCATACCATCGGGCCAGTTTGAGCCTTGCGACGGGTGCCGTTATCCGCTCGTTATAGATGCCTGTCAGTTTCATCGACAGATTGTACGCAGTTTCAAGCCGGGGATAACGCCCAAAAAGTATTTCGGCGCGTTTGCGTTGGGTGTCGTTCCATTTGGACATGTCGCGCGTCATGATATGTTTTGAACGGGCCATGATCTGACGGAGCGTCTCTCCGTTGGCTTCAATCTTCGGACGGTATTGCAATTTCTGTTGCCGGCAGGTCCTGATACGCTCATTCTCGGCCTTGATCACGTCCCATCGCAACTCGATGCGCATGTCATCAATGGCCCGGCTCATCAGCTGCTGCACGTGGAAGCGGTCGCTGACCTGTTGCGCCGAGGGAAACGCTTTGGAGGCAATGTATTTCATGGAGCCGGACAAATCCGCTGTCACTGTCTTCACTTTACGCCGCCTTGACAGTCCGAGCAGTCCCAGCTTCTCGATCACGTTGTCGCTTGCGACGCCCCTGACCATTGCCACCAGCGCTCCCTTGCGTCCCTTGGCGGCTTTATTGGTCACCACTGTACAGACCTCTCCGTTGCTGAGCGAGGTCTCGTCTATGCTCAGGTCTTCTCCGATATTGGAACCGTGCAGCACATATTCCTCCGCGTGGGCCGGTTGCTTCCATTCCCTGTAACCGCTCAGCCTCTCCTTGTACAACCTGGTGAATGACCGGCCATTGACCCCGTGCAATCCGGCTATGGTGACTATGGGTATGGTCGTGGTCTCAACAGTCCTCTTTTAAAAAATCCACGAACTCCGCATTGAGCCGCGTCCCTTCATATTCGGAGGTGTCTATGCTGTAGGAGAATATCTCTCCTGTGCTTTTGTCGAGCCATTTGCGTTTGCGAAGATGCAGGTGTGTGAACCGCCCACGCAAGGGGAAATCTTGAATGACTTTGTAATCACCGAAGCCGTATGCTATGATGTCCTCATTCTCGGCGTCGGATTCTTCCTGGATTTTCTTCTCGTCAAACCATATGTCGAACCGTTCTTCTGTCTTCTCGAAACGGACTATGTCAAAGTTGTCGACTATCTCCGAGGGCAGAAGTTCCCGTAGCAGATCTGTTGTTTCCATACCCAAAGGTAAGCATTATACGGCTGCCCACCACGCTCACCAACCCGAATTTTCTACTGACCCGCAATTAGTCCGACGGCTGACCACACTGCTTATGCGGGACTAAACAAGCTTAAAACAACGGCTGCCGACCCGTGAGAGTCAGCAGCCTTGCGATGTGGTGCCACCAGTTCTAATACAGGTTGCTTCCATTTTCCGGCATTTTTTAACTAAAATAATTTGGTTGCTGATTTTCAGTTTCTTGTGCGACTATTTGTGATTTGGAACTTTCATTCTTATTTCCATTATTCACAGAAAACGGGGCGCAAATGTTTTACCAATGTTTTACCCCGTAGCTTGCAAGCAAAAAAAAACGAATGTCGAACCGAATAAAATTAAAGTAGAAATGACCGTAGCAAAATTCAAGGTAGTAATCAGACGGGAGAAGTTATCGAAGTCCACAAATGAAGCTCCAGTATGTTTGCGCATCACCAAAGACAGAAAAGTCACCTATAAAACATTATTGCACGTTTCACCCGATTATTGGGATGAAAAAGAGCAATGCGTGAAAAAGCAGCATCCCAACGCTGTGGCACTAAATGCCGTTATCTCGCAAAGAAAAGCCGAACTGGAAAAAGAGACTTGTTTGCTGTCTTTAAAAGATGACTCTGTAAGCATAGAAACAATCAGAAACAAAATCAACGATAGAACATCATTTGATTTGTTTGAGTATGCCGAGAAGTATATTGAAAACCTCCGCAAGAACCAAAAACACGCCACGTACAAGAAATACAAGTCAGTCATTAAGAAATTGCGCCAATATGTCGGCAAGGAAACTTTACCGATAAAGTCCATATCATTGGATTTCATTAAGGAGTATGAGAATTACTTGATGAACCATATTGGCAATAATAGAAATACCTCTACTGTCAATTTAAAGGCATTGGCAAAATTGGTCGGGGATATTTATCGCAATTATGATATGGATGAAACGGGTAATCCGTTCCGCAAAATAAAATTCAAGCGCGAACAGACAGAGAGAACGTATTTGGAAATAGACGAAATCCGTAAAATCCAAGATTTGAAATTGCGGTTACAAAGTCCGTTATACGATGCACGGGAATTATTCTTGTTTGAATGTTATACAGGCATTAGAATATCTGACATACTTACTTTGAAATGGAAGAATGTAGCCAGTGATAAAATATCAATCCGTATGCGTAAAACGGAAAAACCTTTGGTTGTTCCGATGAATGACTTTGTAAAGGCGGTGTTGGACAAAAGATGCGCAATCGTTGAAAATAACGGTGGACAGATACTCCCCAATAATTATGTATTTAATATTTTGAAAGTGGATGTTGATAACGCTACGGCGCAGGATACCTTAAATGCTATAAGTTCTGCGACCGCAATAATCAATAAACAGCTAAAACGTATTGCCGACAAAGTAGGCATAGAAAAGAACTTATCCACCCATGTCGGACGACATTCGTATGCAACGGCATTGCTGACAAGTGATATACCTTTGCCCGTAATAAAAGAGATGCTTGGTCACAGCGATATAAAAGTAACCCAAATTTACGCAAAGGTGGTTGATAGTAAAAAGAATGAAGTTGTGAATTGCTTAAACAGATTGTATCATGGATAATTCAAATTTGTTTTTGACTTCCGAAGATGTTGCCACCATATTAAGGGTAAGCAAACGCACATTACAAAATTACCGTTCCGAAGGGAAGCTGATGTATTACAAAGTTAGTCCAAAGACAATTCGGTATCGTGTGGCGGATGTGGTCGAGTTCTTGAAGCAGAGTAACTGTTGCTCTTATCAGAAGGACAGAGTGAACGAACTTATAAGAAAGTGTTTGGTGAAATTGTAATTGCAAATAGAATAACCATAGTGAGAGGTCGTATTATTGCGTCCTCTCATTTTTGTATAAAACCCATAGCAAGCAAGGTTTCGTATTTTTGAGACACTAAAATTTAGGGTGTTTGCGGAGTATAAAATAAAAGGTGGCCAAAATGTATAGAAAGTCCTTATAACAGAAGGAGAATAACACAAATAACAGATATATGCTTACCCATAGCAACCAAGAGAAATAGACATAAAAATGCGGTTGTATAAAAAACATATTTAACCTTACAGATGGCTAAGTGGCATAGGACAGAAAAGATAGGACGGCAAGAAAGCAAGCCCCCCATTAAATGAAAAATAGAAATTTAGCGATTTGTGGTAGTTCGCTTAAATGCAGAAATAAGCTATAAGGTGAGATATTTTTTATCTTTATCCCGATAACTGATTTATCTTTTTTGTACCTTTGCAGAAACAAAATTGGATAATTAAGAAACAGACAGTAACGAATAACATACATATTGGTTAAAAGCATTAGCTTTTATTCTTGCTTCTAAAAATCGCCAAAATTGAAGCTGTCAAGAGTAAAGTGTTAGTGCCCATGCTCATGGCGTGGGCTTTACTCATTTGACAGCAATGGTGTTTGGCGATACCTTAGAAGCGAATGTAGTTTAGCTCACGTTTTTTATGGAAATAAGAGTGCCAAATACCGAGGAAACCATTCGTATAGAACGTACAGGTCAATTCCAGTTCAAGCAGGTTGTTACAGACTTGCTGATAAATGTTGTTTGTGATAGTATAGTAGCAGCAAAGAGTTATATTGAAAAAACGAGATATACCACATTCTCTTTTGGAGAATTGCAAATGCACTCTATAATCATTCCTGCTTTAGCTAAAAATACAGACTGTTTTATTCTTGAATATCCAATAGAAAGAAAAGTCGGAAAGGAAAATCATTTTGGGCGTGTTGATTATTATTGCCGATGTAATGTAAACAAACGGAATGAATATCATTTGTTTATAGAATTGAAAAGCAATAAACAGTCTTTGCCTTTTGATAGATATAGGGAAGACAGTATTCGTTTTTGGGAATCTGCATACCGACAAATCTGTGGAATAGGTCAAGAAGTTAAGATAAACAGAGCTTTTTATACTAAACCGATAATTCGTGTTTGTATAGAAACAATCGTCCTTTATGCCCATAAAACAAAACACATAATTACATCAGACATTGACGTAGCTATAAAAGCGGCACAGAATGATTTTTGCCGTAAGAAAATCAATCCCAATCTAATTGTTTTATGGAAATGTAGTGATAGACTTACAGAGATAGCTAAAGATGAATGGCATGATGAACGTAAAATATATGGTATAATCTTTATATGTCATATAATGGAACCTATTGCTCCTCTACAATAAAGATATAATATGTTACTTGATTTAATTATCTGATATGAAGAGATTTGCTATTTTTACTATTACAAGCCTTTTTATTTCGGGCATAGTTAAGCCTAACTTAATGTTTGGACAACAATCTTCTAAGAATTTAGCTACCTCTGCTTACGGAGGAGACACAATATTGGTGTGGACTACAAAGACTCCGTTGTCAGAAGAAAAACATTATGTAATTGAAGGAAAGCAAGAAATGCGCATCTATATATCTGACGGAAAAAGGGACACAACCATATTCGCAGATATATGTGATTACACGATGGAGAAATATAAAGCGGAACTGAATAGTAGAAAAATCCGAGAACTACCAATTGAAAAGATAGATGCAGATTTGGTTTTTACTTATTTCACAATAGGGGAATCTGTTGAAGATGTTACACGACGTTTAGGTAAAAAGAAAGTCCATGTTAGTAACAGAGGATATGAAGTTGTATTCTTCAATAAGTTTTCTAAAAAGAATGAAGTATTTGAATTGTGTTTTATCAATGGAAAATTATCATCAATAAGCAGACCCTCAACAAATACCCTCCCGACAAATAATGTATGGATGGCGTTTCAATTATTAGAGCTAAAAGATATTTTAGATAATCTGAAAAAGATACGTTGAATATAAGTTTGGGCATATTTATTTCGTACCTTTACTCATATTATAGATAACCGTAGCAATGATAGACCGAATAACAATCTATATAAAAGACGTAGAATTTGATGATGTAAGAGAGCGTCTTGACTTATCTCCATCAGGAGTAGCCAAAGATGAAAGTTTGATATATTCTTCGACCATAAAAAAATTGAAGTTTGAATACAAGGGAAGAAGATTAAACATTGCAGGGTCTTTACACAAGTATGCAAAGGGAGATAATTATTCCCTATTTACCTATGATGAAGCAAAAGAGGTGTTGCGCGAATTATCAGAGATTGTGGGAATCCCCTTAAATCGTTTTGTTGTTTTTAGTATAGAATTGGGAGTAAATATTCAGATGGATAAAGACGTGGAACGTTATCTCAAAATTCTGCACTCTTATAAATTGCATCCTTTTATTTTAATGTCTCCCTTAAAAGGAACGAGTAAATTCAAAGGAAGCAAATGTACGTTTTCGGAATATGTAATAAAATTCTATGATAAGACATTTGAGACAATAAAAAGGAATCGTATACCTAAAGAAGAGCGGTATAGAATCCCTGCAAATTTATTGCGCTATGAAATCCAACTATCACGCAAGCATTTGAAAAGTTTAGGCTTTACAAATGTTACTGGAAAGAATTTGCTAAGTCCCTTGCACTATACTCGCTTTAAGCGTTTGATGAAACAGATTTTTAATGAAATAGTTTTTGATGATACGGTAGATTATACGGGTTGTTTGGAAAATGATATAAAAAAGCATATATTTGTCTTGTCTGACAAGTACGGTTATTATCTCCAATGTCTAAAAGATTATTTTGGCGAGACTGCATACCGCAAAGAAAGGCGTAGGACAAATATATTGCTGAAAAGAATGTCCTTGCTTCCCAAAGGAGAATTAGAAGCAGAACTAAAATCCAAATTTGAAGCAGTCATTTCTAAAGTATAGTCGGAAACGTAAATTTTCCATGCTCCAATATGTAGAAATAGATAATAAGTATAGTAATTAGAAAATAGTAAATCTAAGAATATCTACTAATGTAGGATACTTGCTAATGATGTTCTTTTTAATGGTGGTATAAGTGCGGTATGT
>CALUMU010000012.1 GCA_944321825.1 Candidatus Amulumruptor caecigallinarius | reverse complement strand
AAGAAAATGGAAGTTTACACGTGTGATTCAGTGAGTTACGTTATTTGTCGCAATCTTGCTTTTTTGATGCTCGATTTAGGAACGAAACTTTGTCTTTCCCGGTACTTTTGAAGTCTTGGAAGCCGGACTTTCGGGCAATAAAAAAAGCCACAAATCATTGATTTGTAGCTTTTTGTCCGTTTACTGTCCATTTCTGTCCAGCATGTTCAGCGGAGAGAGAGGCTCTATAACTGCATCTGACGGTATCGGAGTTCTTTGCCTTATGGAGCTGGGTGCAACTCCAAGCCGGGCTTTAAATAAATGGTTGAAATGCGACACGGTCTGGAAGCCACATGAATACGCGACTGCATTTATTGGCTCGTCTGTGGTCTTCAACAGATAAGAGGCCTGTTCAAGCCGGAAATTGTTCAGATAATTTATGAATGTCATGCCAGATACACGCCGGAAAAATGCACAAAATGATGATTTGTTCATCCCGATATGACGGGATATCTCATCGATACTTAGTTTCCGGCCGTAATTGCACGACACAAAGATTTCGACCTGCCTGAGTTTATGCCGCTGTATGTTATCTTCCCGTTTATGAGCCAGAGCTTTTGCCGTGGACAGATTAGCCGCGAGAAAACTGACGAGGTTGATTACATCGCCAATCCTGTCTCGGTCCGACTTTACATCTATAGTATTCAGACGCTCCACAATCTCGTCTCTTACACCGCACTCAAACACAATTGCTTCCTCTAATGCTCCAAAAAGAGATAGATCTCTGGATAAAACCGGGAAAATATCAGCCAGCTGACGCAACATCTCGGTAGTGAACATCAAAGTAATGTTTTCAACCGTGACTATGCCATCCACACATTCAGAATTAAAATACCATGCGTGTTCCAATCCCGGAGGTACAAGCACAAGGTCTCCCTGCGCAAAAGGTGTCGACTCGCCGCCGATAAGTCTGTACCCGCTACCTGCTATCACATACGACAATTCCCACGAAGGCTGGACGTGACATCCGGGCTGCTCTTGAGGCGACAGCCTGACATGATGAAAGACGAAGTTGTTATCCACAGATGCAAATATACAACAAATATTTCGGACTATTCAATAAATCCGACAACTGTAGTTTATGTAATTTTGCCGCTGAATAAACCATCAACAGTCAAAAGTCAGCAAAACAAACGATGTCGTCATACCTTGCATCAAAACCGCGCTATGAAATCCTTGACGGCCTGCGTGGTGTCGCAGCCATGATTGTCGTGGCATTCCACCTGTTTGAGACCTATTCCAAAGGACCTACCGAACAGATTCTCAACCATGGATATCTGGCGGTAGACTTTTTTTTCGTGCTTTCAGGCTATGTAATAGGTTATGCCTATGACGACCGTTTCAAAAAAATGGGTACATGGGGCTTCTTCAAGAGGCGTCTGATACGCCTCCAGCCGATGGTGGTGATGGGGACATTGATAGGAGCTGCATTGTTTTATTTCGGCGATGCCCCCGGCTTCGAGCTTGTAACGCAGACTCCTGCATGGAAGATGCTTCTTGTGGCCTTGCTCGGATGCTTCATGATACCGCTGCTGCCGTGTTGGGACATCCGTGGATGGCAGGAAATCAACCCGCTCAACGGTGCTGTATGGTCCCTTATGTGGGAATATATCGGCAACATCCTGTATGCACTGTTTGTCAGACGGCTATCCAGGCTCTGCCTCGGCATATTCGTCGCCGCATCGGCATTGCTGACCATAGACCTGGCGATGGATATAGATGTCACAGGGCTGCTTAAAGAACGTCAATGGGCGCAATACACCGTCATCGGAGGTTTCGGATTGTCGCCTGACCAGCTTTATATCGGTTGTGCGCGCTTGCTTTACCCATTTTTCGCCGGACTGCTATTGTCACGCCTCGGCTGGAGGATAGGCATGCGTGGGGGCTTTTGGTGGTGTTCGGCTATCGTTGCAGCCATTCTGGTATTTCCGTGTGCCGGCAAAGGAGAATTCGGATGGGTCAACGGTCTGTATTGTGCCATAGCAATCCTCGCCCTATTTCCATTAGTGGTAATAATGGGAGCAGGCAGCCGGACGACCGACAACAAAACGACAGCCTGGTGCAAATGGCTCGGTGCCATCAGTTACCCGCTATATATCACCCACTATCCTTGGATATATTTGCAGATGAAATGGGCTGCCGACCACAAAGATCTCCCTGTCGGTATACATATAGTTGTAGGTATAAGCATCTTTTTCATAGCCGTCGCTATCGCATGGGCAAGCTACAAACTCTATGACGAACCTGTGCGCGAATGGCTCAAACAACGCTTTCTAATCGGGAAACACAAAGCCAGAAAGTAATATCCGATTTTTACCAATACAGGGTTCAGGATTCTACACACTGTGCACCTCCTGACAGCGCGTCACTGCGATGTCATCTACCGGCAGTGGTAGCTAATTTTTGCGAGTTATTTATATAAAATATCTGTCGCGTTCCGTCCCGCTCTATTTCTACAATAAGGCTGTCGGCCTGCTGGATATGGCGTTCCAGTTTGCCGCTCGATACAGACATTATACCGGCATCGGCCATACCATTATCAACCGCTGCTATCTTGTCGCCTAACCTAAGCCCCGATTTTGCAGCCGGACCGTCTACCTCCAATGCCGTAACACAAACCTTATCGCCACGGACACCGATGCGCAACCCGAGCGGAGAAAGCCCGTCACAGACAGTCTGCTGCGGCATACCGGCACGCTGCTTGACATATAAGTCATCGCCAGCAAGTATAAAATTTATCTTCCCGGCAAAAATGTTGCCTGCGACATTCCTATCGATAGACGGTATGTAACTCAGCGTGCAATCAGGGATAACCACACCGCCACAAACCATCGTGACCCCACGGAACTCTGCAACCGTATCTGTCAGACCCTCTCTGCGATAGTTAGCGTAGAGCCTCGGAGTCAACCGCATCCGTAACTTTTCATAGACAGATTTGTCGATTACAATATCGTAATTCGAACCCAAGTCAAGCATAAGCTCCAAAGTGTCGGTCTGCTCGCTGTAGAGGTGCAAGTTATTCACTCCGTCCCGGACACGTATGAATCCTTCGGCTTCACGTTGCAACAACTCCTCGCCATCAAGCGCAAACATGGTCATTTTTCCATGATCCATGTCAAACTTCCACCCCAGATATTCTATTACCGTGCGTCCCAACACTGTCCGATACAATGAATTATACATACCGTTATCTTTTGGGACAGATGTGAACACGACTCCATCCAGGTTACAATTACCGATAGCGATTTCACGAACTTTGTACAATTTTGAAAAATACACCTGCCGGTACATGTTAAATGTCGGCATAGGTTTTCTTCTCCAGTACTCTGCCTTGTACTTTTCGAGGGACTCGTGCTTGGCAAGGGAGGTTGATGCCTGAGTGTCTAACAGCAACGTATCCATATATCGGCCATTGATCGTAGCTATCACTCCAAAATAACCGTTCGTGTCACGGATTATCTGAGATGTCTGACAGAAATCGGGAGCAACGTTTTCTACTGATTTTCTCTGTCCGTCGTTAAAATTGTGAACCCAGACGACTATATATACAAAGTAACTGAATACACAGATCAACAGCACCAGCAATGTGCGGATTATATACCTGAACAGCTTTCTCATAAGTGAGTATTCAATTTAATTAAACAGTAATTGCATACGCGAGGTCTGAGGTATCCCATAACCGGTTTCCTTATCAGGAGCAGAGTTGTTAAGCCCGGATGCGTGCAGCAGGTTGATAAGCTCTTTTCTGCCCATGCGTTTGTGCTCTAACAAGGCCGCACATAATCCGGTTATCGCAGGAGCCGCAAACGAAGTCCCATTGCGTGGAGGCTGCACATAAGCACATACATCAGGCTTTATGTAATCAACGCCGTCATAGCCCATAGAGCTATAATGGGTCCGGGTCATGCCGTCTGCCTCTACAGCCCCTACTGCTATCACCTCCTTGACATCTGCCGGAAAAGAAGCATAACGCCAAGGCTTGTCGCCCTCGTTTCCAATAGCTTGAATAAATATCAAATCGGGATTGGCCTGCAATACGCTGTCTACAAACCTGGAAATCCGGGAGGAATGGCCATCGAGCATTGCGACCGTATAACCGTCATAATCGTCAAAGACCGTATAACTGATCGAACTGGTTATAATGTCAACTCTATGCGACAACAGCCAGCGTATCGCACTCATCATGCGCTCCTCTTCTATCCGCAAGTCCGAGTCCCAGTCGTCAATTTCCGCCAGATAATACTCGGCATTATATGCCAGTCCCTTTATCGTATCACCTGACGCAAGTGTGCCGCCCATACACGCACACGAATAAGCACCGTGGTCTCGCTCCCGGCCTGCTTCCTTGACGAAGAAATCTGTTGTGTCGCCGTCTATGAAATTGGCATAGGCCGCCACATTCATGTCCATAGTCCATGAGCGTTGCCTCAATCCTCCGAATCCTGTATCCAATACCCCGATCTTTACTCCCCTGCCGCTGAGAGTCAGCGAATCATATGACTCATCGACCATCATCGCCGGTGCTGCCGTATAAACCCGCTTTCCGACATGTATATATTCCTCAGGAGGATTTACAAACTCATCACGAGAAATAAAATAACCGATTACACACAGCACGACAAGAGACACCAACAGTGTCCCGCCAATAATTGAAATAACCGTTTTGATTTTTTTCATCGCAGTTCTCGTCGGATGGTAGTATATTTTTGCAAATTTAAGATTTTCTTGACAACTTTGCATATGCAATCTGGAAACAGCAACAGGTTATTATATCGACCTCACTTTAAATTTAAAGCGAATATACACTTATCACATGCGGAAGTTTTTCGACTACAGCTGGCTAAAAGATGTGACGATAGGCACTACCGGCACCATAATAGGCATAATACTGACATTCGGCATCACATACTATCTCGACAACAAAAACCAACGCAGCATGGCCGACAAAACCGTCATGCTTACCCTCCATAACCTTGATTCGGCCATTGATAACATGGAATCACTCATCAATGAAATGCAGCAGCATGACAGCATCTATGCACGGGCAATGTCGCTGATGCCTGACAGCATAGGCATCATGGGGAGCGACTCCCTACAAATGATAATCAATAATTTCGGCTCATATCGCATACATATTACCGACAACAGCACCAAACAGATATTCTCATCCAGCTTTGAGGTGTGGCAATATTTAGATGATGCCAAGGTGGTCGGACGCATCGGCAACTGTTACAGCATCCTCAGCAGCTGCGACAAAGAATACAACAGGATTGCAGACCTTAAGCAAAAAACGTTCCAATCATACATAGAGGGAGGTATGCCTGACGACTACCCTACCACCGAGGCTGCCGCCGAAGCACTTTTGTGCCGAAGCGATGTCCGCTATATCCTGCACATGCATAATTCGTCTATCACCCTGCTGAGCACCCTGATAAACATAGCCCGCCAACTCAACGAACGCAACAAAGAAGTCCTCGGCATCCCGCAGCACGAACTCGACGAAATCGGCAACCTCCTCGACCAGCAGCCGTCAGAACTCATCACGGGCCAGTAAAACAAACCTGTTTACAAATAGTCTTGCCAATGAGGAGTGCTTGTTTATCCTTGGGTGTTTGCCTATTTTTGCAGGGGACATTCAAAAGTCTGTGTGAACGCGAATGAAGATACTGCTACTCGGCGATTACAGCAACTGCCACCGCGCTTTGTCTATAGGGCTGCGCAGACTCGGGCATGAGGTGACTCTGATATCGGACGGCTCGAAATGGATGCAATGCGACAAAGACATAGACCTGTCAAGACATCCCGGCAAATTAGGCGGCCTGCAGCTTTTCTACAGGATGCTCTGTCCGCTGCACCGATACCTGCGCGGATATGATGTCGTGGCTGTCAACGACCTTAACTTCGCAAAGTTGAGGCCGCAAAGGCTGCGCTACCTGTTTGACCGGCTGAAACGCGACAATGGCGCGGTATTCCTGACCGCTATGAGTACCGACATCGCGTACCTCGACATGGTGTCGGCATCGGACACGCCGCTTCGATATTCCGAGTGGTTTGTGGGCAGCACGCCGTCCAGATGGTACAGACAAAACCCCGGGCTGTGGGAGCAGTGGCACGACCCTAAACTCGTAGACTACCAAAGATATGCACTTGACCGCATAGACGGTGCTGTATCAGTATTATATGAGTACGAATTAGGTATGCGCAGGGCGTTAGGTGCCGAACGGTCGGCTTACGGAGGGCTTCCGATAGATGTCTCGTCATTCATGCCTGTAACCCTCCCCAAAAATCCTGACAAGATTAAGCTCTTCCTTGGCCGCGACCGCACACGTATGCCGCAAAAAGGCTCGGACATGCTTGAAGATGCAGCGCGTGAAGCTATAGCCCGACATCCAGGACGCGCAGAGCTGACCATAGTAGAAAACAGGCCTTTCAACGAATTTATCGCCCTGCTACGCGACTCCCATGTAGTAATGGACCAAATCTACAGCTACACTCCGGCGACGACCGCTCTCATGGCTATGGCTTACGGCCTCAATGTAATCAGCGGTGCCGAGCCTGAGTACTACGGCTACATCGGGGAGACAGACCTCCACCCTATCATCAACGCACCAATAGAGATGCCCGGACTGATTGAAACAATCGAGGACACCATACTCCACCCCGAACTCATAGCCGAACGGGGCCGGCAGTCTCGCAAATTTGTAGAAAAGCACAATGACTGCGTAACAGTAGCGCAGCATTTCATAGATTTCTGGACGAGCCGGATGTAGACACAATCTATTATTCCATACACCATTCAGGGACGAGACTACCGGCTATCAGCAAGTGCGCTGAGAACCTGCGGCAACAAAGCCTTCGACCCGTCGTTGTCGATATATATGGTGCGTGGATGCTTATATCGCGGGATAAATGAATTTTGCGAACTTATCCGGGCCTTTACTTCAGATGCCGGACAATGATTCCTGGCCATAACCCTTGCCACACGGGTATCCTCTGACGCAACGACCTCCCACACTCCATCGACCATGGAGTCCATGCCGCTCTGATAGAGAATTGCCGTCTCGACAAACAGCATCGGATTGTCTTTATGACGCACACACCACCTATTGAAGTCCTCCCTCACAGCTCCATGTACTATCTTGTTGAGCCGGTCCAAGGCTCCAGCGTCATTGAATACATAACGTGACAAGAGTCCGCGATCAATGGTGTTGTCGGACGATATGCAATCTGGCGAAATCTCCGTAGCGATACGCCGCTTGATGTTGTCCGAACGGTCCATCAGAGATTTTGCACGGCTGTCACAGTCATACACCAACATCCCCATTACCGACAGCATACGCGACACCGCACTTTTGCCCGACCCTATGCCTCCGGTTATAGCAATTATACTCATCTAAGAAACTGTTTCTTAATCAACCCTCTCGATGATGTACTCGACACTGTCAGGCATCACAGCCACGCCAGAGAAAACCGGGGGGACTGCACCGATACGAACAGGTATCTTATTAGTCACAGTGTTCACATCATCATAGTCCACATATGCCCTCAATGGGAAATCTTTGTTGTAGACACTCATGGGGACAAGATATGAAAACGTCACCTTTGAAGGGAAAGTAATCAAGGAGGTATGAGCCGGTAATCCGACCACATCTATCGTAGCCTGACGGCGCTTGGATATGAGGGGTTCTACAGGTATGGTGACATCGACCGTAGCCGGGACTATCTTAGCATTGGCTATAGCCTTAACCGCAACGCTGACCTGAGTGGTATCTTTGACTCCCGACATAGCCACAGGCTCTGTCACTACATACTTCATATCCGCAGGAAGCGCATCCATGGAGTAGACGGTCACCGTATCGGTGCTCGCCGTCACAGGTCCGCTCAAAGTGTATTGCAAATCGGGCTTGATGTCGGCCACTATATGCAGCGGCATTTTGATTCCCGGATTGGTAGTGTAAGCCACCCCGATGGTATCGGGCTTGATATTATTGACGACGACACCATTGCCGAAATAGTCCCTCAGACGCGCATCCAGCCGTATGCGCGATATGGATATCCGCTCGTCAGGCGAAGCGTAGTCCTTGAATTTAAGAACCAGCTTGGGCATCCCTCCCCACTCATAGCGGATAAGTTGTGCGCCCTTACCTCTGACCGCCACATTGATTGCCGGCGGAACATTGCCCAAAAGATGTACACTGTCGGGGACTTCGACTATTTCAATCGGTATCTCATAGTCCTTGGTCACCTCCGAGTCAAGCGACAGGAGCAGCCAAAACACCGCTGCTATCAGGACAAACAAAAGATACATCAGCACGTCCTTCCCTTTGGAAGAACGTGCCGCTGTGGTCAACGAGGCGTGAGCCTGCTTTATCTTGTCATATATAGGATTATCTGACGCCATGACTCGGTGACATCATAATCCCGGATTATTTCTTCTCCTCAGGGTTGCTGCCTGTAGCCTCTATGTCAAGAGCCGAAGGATATATGGAACCCTTGTCGACGCGGATAGTGAAGCCTTTGTCGACTTCCAATATGATGTATGTGTCTTTGATGTCTTTTACCTTGCCATAGATGCCGCCGGCTGAAATTACCTGGTCGCCTTTCTGGATAGCTTCGCGGAATTTGCGTATTTCCTTCTGCTTCTTCTGCTGCGGACGAATCATGAAGAAATAAAACACAACAATCAAGCCCACAATCATGAGCATATTCACCATACCTCCTGCTCCAGCAGCGCCATCAAGGGCTATAAGATTGAAAAGCATAAAATTACAATAAAGTGATAAATAAAATTTATGAGTTAATTCTTTCAGTCACAAAGGTAATGAAACTATCGTGAGGGGCTGAAATAATAATTGTTAAATTTTTCAATTATTTCGTACCAGCCTGCCCTCCTCTTTAAGATGGTTGATGATAGAGAAAAGCACTCCGTTGATAAATTTACCGCTCCGTGGCGTACTGTAGCTGTTGGCTATCTCTATATACTCATTGAGGGTCACCGGGATAGGTATCTGTGGATAATTGAGCATCTCGGCGATGGCAGTGGCCATGATGACAACATCCATAAATGCCAACCGCTCGGAATCCCATGCCTGATTGTCGACATAGTGGTGTACCATGTCGCGGTATTCGTCATAGTGTTCCACGACATTGACAAACAGGTCAGCACCGAAACGAGCATCTTCGTCGTCCTTATACTGAGGGAGCACAGGATCCTTACCTGATGCACTCGCAAACTTACGCAGAGTCTTGAGCGCAAACGTGCCCATAATGTCCAAATCGTCGTTCCAATACACCGACTTTGATTCCAGCACCTCCGCAAAGTCATCGTCCGGGAGGATAATCGACTTCATCACCTGCCGCCAGAAATCGCAATCGTCATTCAGATCGGTGGCCGGAAGCTCCATATACTGCTTATATTCATCCGACTCAAGTATGCGTTTAAGCAGATGGGCCAACAGGTCGGTGTCATCAGTCCACTCGCCGGGATGCTCGTCGGCATACGCTCTGATGGATTCGTTTTCGGCGATGAGCTTGACAAGACGGTTGTCTATAAGCCTCGTGTCAGGATTGAGGTCCTGATTGGTGGGGAGATACTTATTGCGGGCATTGTCAAGCTGGAGGTCGTAATAGCGGGTAATCTCCACCGGGAGGGTCAGGAGTGCATGGTACAACTGGTATGCCTTGCCGAGTGAACGGTCGAGAGAATTGCGTGCTTCGGCAAATCCTGAGTGTTCGCCGTCAAACTCTTCGAGCGTCTTGATGAGGTTTTCGATGCCGAGTTCCATGCCGTTGAGCGTAAAACTGTCGCTTTTACGCGCCGACTGCTGAAAGGCGGCGCTCTTCTCGATAACGGTCTTGAACATTACAGTCCAGAACTGCACATCCTCCTTTACGCCCCTGTTGCGGGCCCGCAGGTATTTCTTGTAAAGGTCTGAGGAGATTACAGCATTATATATGTCCGACAGAGCGGAGTCGAAATTCTTGATTGACGAATTGCTACGGTTGATTATCGTGCGTATGTCGTCATTGGCAGCCAGCGCACGTATGATGCCTGACTGGTTGAGGCGCGGATTGACAGGGATGGCCAGCTTCACCTGATCAGGAGCGACACGGTAACCCGACAGCTCCAGCATCAACAACAGCGAATCTATATAGACCGAATATGCGAATGACTGATCCTTGGTAGGATTTGCAGGGGCATCCTGGATTTTAAACTGATTGCGTGTCAGCAGATAGGAATACAGCATCTGCACAACCTTCATGCGGATAAGGACTCGATTTACCATGTCTGATTCGGTTTATCTATATCAATGTTCTTAAACTATTATTAAAAACGGTTGACCCTCTGGCCGTCATCAGGACGCACAGCTTTTATTAGAAAGAGCCTTGCCAGCGGCCCTACATGGTGCATGAAAACGGCATATGCTCTGCCCCAACCATGCACACCGGGAAAACCGAATGCAAAGTTAGGAATTTTTACGCAATCTGACACACAGCACCTCCGCCAAATCTCCCCTACATCAGCTAAAACATGCATGAATATAAATCGGATTGTGTCCAAGCTTAGCTTTACAGATATGCAAGTCTCATAATCCGCCTTGTCAAAATCTGCGTGTGTGAGATTTAAACAGAATCTTAAATTATCGGATTAAACAAGATTAAACAAGAGGCGTATCAAACCTGCCGTTTATGCAGGGATACGCCTCTTTATCTTGCATTATTTTTCAAATCAACAGCCTACCGCTGTATAGACAGGCTGCTTAACCCGACTTCAGGTGCAATATCGTCAGGCGTAAGCTCTATCGAATTATAGTCTTCGAAATCTATTTCCGACTGAATCCTCTGCCAGCCAGATGACGTAAAGTGTTCTTGCGACAATTCTTCGGCGATATCAAAATGTATGTAATCCATATCCATAGTCAACACTATGCCGCACTGTGACTCGCCAAGCATGTCCGGGCTCGCAAGAACTTTCAATCCTTTGCCGACAGCCTCACGTAGCGGCATCCCGAGACGTAGCCCACCAGGAACGGCTATACGCGATGAGTAAAAATAAATCTTATCGATAGGATTCCCTTTTCTATTCAGGCAGAAGCCTGCTACCCATTCGTCATCCATATATAGCTGGTAATCATACGATTTTCCCGTTTCACTGTATGAATCTTCAAAGGCCGACAGCACCACCTTGTTGTATAAACCCTCACCGCTGGCTGACGTATCAGTAAACGGTCGGCCTAATTGCAGACTACCCACGCCACGATGAGTAAGATGAAAGGTTCCACTATCGTCCGTTTCGGTCGTACACGCAGCTACGGTCCGCGCACTGTCAGGCACAACATCTGGCACGTCCACCGCTCCAGCGGAGAATGGGACGGCTAATGCCAAGAAACACTTTATACAGATTTTCATAACATGCTGATTTAACGGTTATCTGACATCGGTGTGCACCGGATCAAGCAACGTATTGTCATAATCGTACACGTAACCACTGTATCGTTCGGGGTAAGCTGTAAGATTGATTTATACATAGATGTGTGTGTTTAAAACCCTTATGAGGATGCACCAAAATGCTGATGCACCCTCATAAGAGATTAGTATCAGATTAGTATTTATCAGGCTTTCTTCTTATGCGAAGGAGCCACCACATACCATACGATAGCGGCAAGCACTGCGCCTGCAAGAGGGCCTACGACCATAATCCAGAAATCGCCCCATGCGTCCGGAGAGAACAGTGCCGGACCGAAAGAACGCGCCGGGTTGACGGAACAGTTGTCAACCGGGATACCTACGATATTGACCAACCCGAGGCCGACACCGATAGCCAGACCGGCAAGGTTGCTGACACCGAATTTGCTCGTAGCACCGAGAACAACGAACACAAAGAAGAATGTCAGAAGTACCTCCACAAGAAGAGCCATGGCCGGAGTGGCACCGGGCTGAAGCACATTGGTAGCAAGGCTATTGCCGCTGGCTGCAGTTATACCGCCGAAATTGAAACCTTCGCCGAGCTGGAAAAGCCAGTAAAGGAGGAATCCGCCGATAGCCGCGCCGATAAATTGGGCGACCCAGTAGCTTACCAAATCTTTGGCAGTGAAGTTTTTATCGGTCAGGAAAACACCCAACGACACTGCCGGATTGACATGGCAGCCTGAAATGCCGCCAATCGCATAGCATAAGCATATGAGTACAAGGCCGAAACAGAGACCGACACCGAGCGTGGAAATAGACGGTCCGGCCAACACTGCACTACCGCAAGCAAGCAGCACCAGAAACATCGTGCCGACAAGCTCCGCTACAAATTTTTTCATAATACGAAAATGTTAAGTTAATAAATATGTGAGTTTATGCAAGCCTTGATAAAATAAATACCAAAAGCAAATATACTGTATTTCTCCCATAAAACCATTAATTTTGCAACATGGATTTCAAGCTTCAAGCCACAGACACCCAAGGAGCGGCCCGCGCCGGCCTAATCACCACCGACCACGGACAGATCGAGACCCCGATATTCATGCCGGTAGGCACCGTGGGGTCGGTCAAGGGAGTGCACATGCGCGAGCTCCGCGACGACATAAACGCACAGATCATACTCGGCAACACCTACCACCTCTATCTGCGCCCTGGTACGGAAATACTCCGGCAAGCCGGAGGGCTGCATAAATTCAACGGCTGGGACCGTCCGATACTTACCGACAGCGGCGGCTTCCAGGTGTTCTCGCTCTCAGCTAACCGCAAACTCAAGGAAGAAGGCGCATATTTCCGCTCGCATATCGACGGTTCGAAGCACCTGTTCACGCCCGAAGGAGTGGTGGACATACAGCGCAGCATAGGCGCAGACATCATGATGGCTCTCGACGAGTGCCCTCCAGGAACATCGGATTACGCCTATGCCCGCAAATCGCTCGACCTGACACATCGCTGGCTACGCCGTGGCTGGGAGCGTTACACCTCTACCGAAGGTCTCTACGGCTACCATCAGGCATATTTCCCGATTGTGCAGGGATGCACGTATCCCGAGCTGCGTCGCGAATCAGCCAAGTTTGTCACCGACCTCGGAGCCGAGGGCAATGCCATAGGCGGCCTGGCCGTAGGCGAGCCTGCCGAAGTCATGTACGACATGATAGAGGTGGTCAACGAGATTCTCCCCGCCGACCGTCCACGCTATCTGATGGGCGTGGGTACCCCGGCCAATATCCTTGAGGCGATAGACCGCGGGGTGGATATGATGGACTGCGTCATGCCTACACGCAACGGCCGCAACGGTATGCTGTTCACTCCCGACGGCATCATGAACATGCGCAACAAGAAATGGGCCGACGACTTCTCTCCGATCGACGAGACGAGCGACTGCTTCGTTGACCGGGTGTATTCCAAAGCATACCTGCGGCATCTGTTCATAGCACAGGAGCTGCTGGCCATGCAGATTGCGTCCATCCACAATCTGGCGTTCTACCTGTGGCTCGTGCGTGAGGCCCGCAAACACATCATCGCCGGAGACTTCAAGACATGGAAGACCGGCATGATGGAACGTGTCACCCGGCGTTTATAAATACCTATCACATCCCCATCACTTTTCGGAAATGTTTAAAATCATTGACGGATATATCATCAGGAAATTTCTCGGCACATACGTATTCGCGATAATCCTCATTCTCGCGATTACGATAATGTTTGACATCAACGAGAAGCTTGACGCATTTCTCAAAGCTCCTCTCAAAGCCACCGTCTTTGATTATTTCGTCAATTTCCTCCCGTATTTCGCCAACCAGTTCAGCCCGCTGTTTACATTCATCGCCGTGATCTTTTTCACATCCAAGCTGGCTGACAACAGCGAAATCATAGCCATGCTCTCCTCCGGGATGTCATACCGACGGTTCATGCGTCCATATCTGGTATCGGCCACCGTAATAGCCATAGCGACCTACCTGCTCAGCGCATATATCATCCCTCCTGCCAACGTGAAGCGAATCGCTTACACTAATACATATGTGAAAAACAAGCGTGTGGACTACGGCACAAACATCCAGATGAAGGTAGCCGACGAAGAGATTGCATACATGTCGCGTTACGATGCGTTGACCAAGACAGGCTACAAATTCTCTTTAGAAAAATTCGACAAAAAGAAGCTCGTATCCCGTCTGACGGCCCAGCAGATACGTTGGGACACGCTATATAACTGGCAAGTGCGTGACTACATGATCCGCGATTTCAGCGGCACACGTGAGACCATACAGCGCGGCACCACTCTCGATACGGTCATCCCCTTTGAACCCCGCGACTTCCTCATAGCCAAGAACGACCATGAGACCATGTCAACGCCTGCGCTGCAGGAATACATCAAACGCCAGAAAGAGCGAGGCTTCGCCAATATCAAAAGTTTTGAGATAGAAAACCACCGGCGGTATGCGATGTGCGCCGCCGCGTTCATCCTTACCGTCATAGGCATGTCTTTGTCGTCACGTAAAGTCAAGGGGGGCATGGGGCTCAACATCGGCATCGGCTTGGTGTTGAGTTTCAGCTACATACTGTTTATGACGGTGACTTCTACCTTTGCCGTCAGCGGTCTGACATCCCCGTTCGTAGCCATGTGGATACCTAACATCCTCTACCTGATCATCGCCTGCCTCCTCTACCGCAAAGCATCCCGGGCCGCATAGACGCAGGCCCGATGTCTGCAATAGACATATATAGCGGCATCGTGCCACCATAACGGAAGGCTAAACATGACAGTTTCATGACTATAAGATACCCCTGAAAGCCGAAGAACAAACTTTCAGGGGTATCCTCTTGTGTGATTATACGTTGATTCGGGCTATCAGGAACGATGACGTTTCGGGGTCGACGTGCGGCTTTCGAGCGATGCGCGGATAGAGTCAAATATGGAATCTACCGACCCGAGGCCGTGGATGGCGTGGTAATTGCCCTGCTCCATATAGAAGTCGCGCAAGGGGCTTGTCTGCGAATGATACACTTTCAGACGCTGGTTGATGGTATCGATATTGTCGTCGCTGCGACCGCTTTCTTTGCCACGGTTGATAAGACGTGTGACAAGCTCTTCGTCAGGCACCTCGAGACCAACTACCGCATGGAGCTTGGAGCCGCGCTTTTCAAGCATCTCGTTGAGCGCATGCGCCTGCGGAATGGTACGGGGGAAACCGTCGAATATCACACCGTCTTTGGCCTCAGGATTGCTGTCGAGCACATCGGCAAGGATGTCGATCATCAAAGAATCAGGGATAAGATTGCCTTTGGAGATATAGCTGTCGGCCACTTTGCCAAGCTCTGTTCCCTTCGATATATGCTCACGGAGCACATCGCCGGTGGAGATATGGAAAAGTCCGTATTCGTCAATAAGCTTTGCGCTTTGAGTACCCTTGCCGCTGCCGGGAGCGCCAAAAATTACCAGATTGTACATGAGTAGATTATAATAAATATTGGAAACTGTAAAATGATTTTTTCGTAACTTAAGAAGTTGCATCGAATATCATCAGAGGAGTACCGGCCATCACGGCCAGATGCCGCAACACGCTGCCGGCATCATGCCTCCTCGTCATAATGCTCACTGAGCACCCATATATCGCGCAGATTACGTCCGAGCCCGTCAATATCGAGTCCGAACCCTATGATGAATGCCGACGGTATGGTAAACCCTACATAATCGGGCTTGATGTCCTGACGCACCGACTCCGGCTTGTACAGCAGAGATGCGAGGCTTATGCTTTTAGGGTTGCGGACTTCAAGGTCCTTGACCAGTTTGGCCATAGTGTTACCAGTATCTATGATGTCCTCGACCACTATCACCCTACGCCCTGTTATATCCTCGGTCAATCCGGCTATCTCTTTGACTCTTCCGCTTGTCGAGGTACCTTCGTAGCTCTTAAGCCTGATAAACGTTATCTCGGCATCGATGTCAAGCTCTCTGAACAAATCGGCCGCAAACGGGAAAGCACCATTGAGGACACAGATAAACAAAGGGATATCATCCTTAAAATCCTCTGACATCTGGGCTGCGAGTTCTTTAATCCGCGCAGATATGCGGTCACGTTCGATATAGGGCTCGAATGTCAGGCCTTTGTAAGTTACACGTTTCATCGTGGCTTCAGCTGTTAATATAACTGGGTAATACGGGTTGCTAACAGTAGCGTTTTACTGCTGCAAAATTACAAAAAAAACTGTACCTTTGCAGACTGACAGATGAAAATATTAATATGAAAATTTTCAACAACGAAGATATACGCGCCATAGACCGTGCCACGATTGAAAACGAAGGGGTTAGCCCTCTCCAGCTTATCGAGCGGGTAGCCGATGGCGTGGCCGCCGAAATCATGCGCCGATGGCGTCCGACCAAACAGACCGCCATTTTTGCCGGACCTGGCAATAACGGAGCCGATGCCCTTGCCGTAGCTTATATACTCATCGAAAACGGCTGGCAGCCAGAAATATACCTGTTCAACATCGGCGGCAATCGTCTGTCAAAGGAGTGCATACACTACAAGCAGGCACTCGAGTCGATGAGCCCCTCGCCTATGCTGGTCGAAGTCACCAAGAGCTTCAATATGCCCGACATCAACAGCAACTGGCTCGTAATCGACGGTCTTTTCGGCTCCGGGCTCCACGACCCATTGCCTGGAGGATTCCAGTCTGTAGTGCGAAACATCAATGACAGCGGTGCCAAAGTCGTGTCTATAGACGTACCGTCGGGTCTGTTTGCCGATTGGAACTCCAACAATCCCGCCCGCAATATAATACATGCGACCCTTACGGTAGCCATACAATTTCCCCGTCTTGCCTTTCTACTGGCTGACAACGCCGACACAGTGGGCGAATGGCAGATACTCGACATCAACCTTAGCGAAGATGCCATACGCCGCACCCCTGCCAAATTTTTCTTAGTGGAGCGGCATGAGGTGCGCCACCTGCTCAGGCCACGCGGAGAATTTACATCCAAAGCAGATTACGGCTCGATGCTTCTAATCAGTGGCAGCTTCGGGATGATGGGTGCTGCGGTATTCGCAGCCAAAGGAGCTCTGCGGTCAGGCGTAGGGAAACTTACCATCCATACTGCGCGCTGCGGCTACAACATAATGCAGATGTCGGTTCCAGAAGCCCTCTTCAATGCCGACAAGCATGACATAGTGGTCAGCGAGATAAAGACATTCCAGAAATATTCGGCTTTAGCCATAGGTCCCGGACTCGGAGTCAACGAACTTACCGCCAACGCCCTCGAAACCCTCATAAAGTCGATAGAGCGTCCGGCGGTGTTCGACGCAGATGCACTCAACTGCATAGCGCGCCGCCAGTCGCTGCTCAACCATCTCCCCGCCCTCTCCATCCTCACCCCGCATGAAAGGGAGTTCGACCGCATATTCGGGCCGCAATCCTCGGCGGAGGCACGTCTGCTCAGGGCAATAGAGGTTTCCCACCGCTATAATATCATAATCGTACTAAAAGGACGTTACACGGCCATTGTCCGTCCTGACGGCCGCGTATATTTCAACTCATCCGGCACGCCGGCCATGGCCACAGGAGGTAGCGGCGATGTCCTCACCGGGGTCATCGGCTCCCTGCTTGCCCAAGGCTACAAACCCGAAGTTGCAGCTGTATGCGGCGTTTTCATACATGGGTGGGCCGGCGAAATCGCTGCTGAAACACAGGGCGAATACGGTGTAATCGCCAGCGACATCGCCGACAACATCGGCAAAGCGATAACGCAGATTATGGAATGACCACCCCGCAAGTATGACCCGAGATATATAAAGCAATCAACCATCTATAAAACAATACACTTTAAGGCTATGTCACGAAACTTTATAATGCCAATGGCAGTCATGGCAATGTGCGTCGCCGCAAGCGGTCCGGCACATGCCCAAACCACCACAAAGCTCACCGCGACCAAAGCCAACGACTACGGATTGGTCTACACACTGCCCTCTGCCGTCATAAATGTCACACTCGAAGCCGAACGCACGGAGTCGCGCCCTGGAGAATTATACAATTATGCCTCTAAATATCTGAAAACCTCTCCGATACAGAGCGCATCACAAAGATGGACACTTGCCGGCGCAGAGCTTATACAGACTGCTGTCCCGGATGACGAGCAGAGATATAACGTGAAATTTAAAAACAACTCGCCGGTCATAATCGTGGTTGATTCCAACAATGCCCCTGTCAGCATCAACGACGAAGGCTATGCCCCATCGACCCCGGCAAAGCCGACGCTGGAGCCTAAACAGCCGCAACCAAGCATCCTCGACTCCCCGGCGGCACGCCAAGCCATGACCGAAGAGATGATACAGAGCACATCCACAGCCAAACGGGCAGAACTCGCGGCGGACAAAATATTCGAACTGCGCCAAAACCGCAACGACATCATATCTGGAAATGCCGACGGAATGCCTAAAGACGGACAAGCCATGCAGATAGCCTTAGACAACCTCGCCCAGCAAGAAGAAGCGTTGACCGCAATGTTTACAGGCGTAAAAATATCATCGTCGGAAATTGAAACATATACATTTACACCGGGAGAGGAGTCTCAAAACGTGGTAATAGCGCGTATATCGCCTGTCAAAGGGCTTCTCCCTGCCGACGACCTCGCCGGCGAACCGATATACCTCAACTATAAAGTCATATCCCGTGGCACGATACCTTTGACCGACAAAGGAGAGGAAAAACGCTTCCCCAAAGGAGGCGTAGCGTACCGTATACCAGGCATAGCCGAAATATCCATTACATACGACGGGGAAGAATTAGACAAACAGACATTCCAGATCCCCCAGCTCGGAGTAGTATTCGGCATGGAGCCATCAATGTTCTCTGACAAAAAAGCCCCAGGTTATGCACACTTCGAGCCTCTCACCGGAGCCATTAAGGAAACCGGCATTGTAGCCCAATGACACAACAACAGCCACTACTCAGCTGTTATAAATAAAGATACACACATCAACTCAGAACGAATGATAAGATTATTCAAAAAAAAGCCTAACGAGGCTGTAAAACTCCCTATATATACCGACATACACTGCCATATAGTCCCAGGAGTCGATGACGGTTCGCCCGACACCGCGACATCGATCGAACTCCTCTCGCGGATGAAAGAGTGGGGGCTGCGACGGATATATGCGAGTCCGCACGTAGCCGATGACGTGTTTGAAAATTCGCCTGACACGCTTGACCCCGCATTGGAGGAGCTTCAGGAAGCCGTCAAAAAGACCTCGCTCGACATGGTTATAGAGCGTCACGCCGAATACCGTATCGGTGAACTTTCAACCCGGCAGATAGAACAAGGCATCGCCACAACTCTTCCCAAAGACTACATATTGATAGAAAACTCATTCATGCAGGAGCCCTGGGATCTGGAAAACTTTGTGTTCAACCTCAAACTCAAAGGGCTTGTCCCGATTCTTGCCCATCCCGAGCGTTACAGATATTACAATTCAACCGGTTCGACCGGCAAGCAGAGGTACTCCGAGCTCCACCACAAAGGACTGCTGTTTCAGACAAACATACTGAGCCTTGCCGGACAATACGGCTCTACCGACCGTGAAACAGCCGAATGGCTCATAAGCATGGGATTTGTGGACTTTTTAGGCACCGACCTCCACAACCACCGCCATGCCGACACCATAGAAGCATACCTCCGCACCAACAAGGCTCGCAAACATTTTGATGCCCTTAAGGGCCGTTTGCTCAACGACACTTTATAATATTTGTATAACTAAACCTACTCCTCCAGGACGGGCGTAACCGATTTGCATAAATGAATAAAATACTCCTTATTTTCACGCTTGCAGCAGTCTTGATGATGGCTGGTTGCAGTAAAGAGGATGTCAGCGGAGGTACATTCATTCCGCCGACACATGAGCAGCTCATGCAAACCGCCTATGCAGATAACGAGAACACGGATGGTGGCGGTTTTTCGTTCACGACCGATGCCCCATGGATGGCGACCGTCAACGAAATAGAGCCGCAGGTGGCTGGACCGGCATCCATACAGGCCAAACCAGTTGCTCGAACCGCCGATGACAACGCCAATAATGTAGTATGGCTGAGGCTCTATAACGGCAACAGCGAGGCATACAGCGGCGGAGCCGGCACTATTACGCTCCGCATCGAAATCGACCAAAACTATACCGGGGAGCGGCGCGAGGCCATGATTACTATCCGATCGGGCAACAACAACTTTACCGTAACAGTCGTCCAAGAAGGCACCAAGCATGACGGCAGTCAGAACGAACCGCCGGTCAAAGTGACAAACATCGCCCTTGACAAGACCGAACTCATCCTTGAAGCAGGCGACAGAGCTACACTTACCGCTACTGTCACGCCCGCCGATGCAACGATCAAATCGGTGATGTGGTCGAGCGGCAATCCGTCAATCGCAACCGTTAACGCCGTAACCGGTGAAATAACCGCAATAGCCGACGGATCGACGACCATTACGGCGACTTCATCTTCTAACAAGGGCGTGTCGGCATCCTGTACTGTAACCGTCGGCGGCAACGAACCCACCATACCGCCAAGCCAAAAGCTGATTGCCCGTATGGAGAATACCTATTGGTACTATTCAGGTGCAGGTAACAAGGAGGAAGATGGCAATGATATCGTGAATTTCTTCTATGACGGGAAATCCCGCTTGACAAAGATGGTCGTAGAGACCTATGCCGAGACAACCGATCCATCCCCTGGATTTGGCCGCAGACGGATTCAAGCAGCAGCCGCTACTCCTTCCACTACCGCCCGTGCACTCGTTCCTGTCACGATTACAGTAGACTTTACTTACGGTGACAGGAGTGTTGCTTACGAGATTACGCGTAAGGGGGAAGGCGCAGCAGACTCATATAGGGAAACCGGTTCGGCCAAGCTTGACGATGCCGGGCGGGTCGTGTCGGGCAAGTTTCTGAGTTACGATGATAAAGGTAATAATCAGCCGACTCAGTGGACCGGCAATTACGAACTTTTTTACGATGCCGAAGGCCGTCTTGTGAAATCCATCTCTACCGATAGCGATGAGGAACGCATCACGTGGACTGGCGGCAACCCGACAGAAGTATGGTGGGGGACGGTTGACAGCTATGACCTTATCGACAAGGCGAGCTATGGGACGGTCCCTAACAAGACCAATCTCGACCTAAACTGGTTTGTTGTGCTGGAGACAGAAGGCTGGGCTTTCGCTTCAGGGGATAGTAATAACCTCTTCCCGCTCATCGGCCTTACGGGCAAACGGTCGGAACACATGGCCGAAACAGTTTATTCCCTGGGGGTTCCAGGAAGCGGTTCGACTTATAAGTACGAGTGCCGTTACCAGACCGATGCCGACGGCCTGCTGACCAAAATCACGCGGAAATACCAAAAGTCGAGCGCAGAGCCTTATGAGGTCGCAGAAATGGCAATAACCTACACCGAATAATTATCACAGTTGTAGTAGGGAGCTTCAAAGCTCCCTACTACAACTGTTTAATACTGAAGATAATAATAAATCGAATTGTATATTTTTCGGAGCTTGCAACCCTAAATCACAGGAGATGACGAAAAAGACAAGACGCACTTTAATTATTGCAGCAACGCTGATAGCACTTATTGGTGCAGCGGCAGCTTATTATATATGCCCTTTGATTCGTTATAGCACGCATAGATTTGCGTATCTGTCGGTACTTCCGGAAAATGCGTGCTATCAGTATCCGATACGATACAGCGAAGAGGGTTGGTTTATGATTGATTGCACCATCAACGGTACGCGTCAAATCCCGCTCCGCATAGATACTCAAGCCACGAGCCTTATGCGCGAAGATTCAATACGTGCTTATGGCGGTCAATTTTGGGGAAAGATGCCGCTCAAATGGAGCAATGCATATCAGGAGTCAAGCGATATTGATCTGTATAGATTTGAAACAATCTCGTTTGGCAAAGTAAAAATCAAAGAGCCGCTTTTCAAAAACATCCCCAAGGATGAAACCATATATGACATAATAGGAGAGGGTGTTTTCGGTTCAGATATGCTATCGGTCGGCACATGGAAATTCGACACGGAAACGGGCATAATCACGCTTTTCCACTCTGACAATAAAACCATGCTTGAAAAAGCGGCTTCAGGTATGACATATATTCCTGACGGTCTGCGTTATGATGCTATTCCGATTTATATAGACGGTATGAATGAGGAAATACGTTTTACTCTCGATTTAGGCTATGCAGGCACTTTGGAGATAAACAACGCTGTTGCAGACCGTCTTAAGGAGCTTTTCCCTTACGAAGAAAAGACTCGTCAGATCAATGACAACCTGACCGACACGCTCGCTATCTTTAATATACCCATTACGATTGCCGGGGCTCGGGTCGATTCATGCAAAATCGTGAACAGCCGTGTAGTAGATAGCAACTACATAGGAGCCGAATTTATGCACCGTTGCAATTTCGTACTGTCTTATTCTATAGAGGAGCACGGTGAGCCGGACAAAGACCTCTATTTGGAAGTGAGATAGATTAAGTGCAAATATCCGACTGATCGTGAGGGCGAAAGACTGATGCCCGCATCATCTCAAGTCAAATCACATGTCAGAAATGCAGCAAAAGGCAAGTGGCATAGACCATCTGCACTTTGCGGCATACTGATATGTAAAATGTATCGCACCGAAGAAACATTTGAAGAAATGGACTGATTGCGGAGGGGACTAATTGCACATTAGTCGGGATTTCCGACTGGCATAAAAGTTTATAGAGCCAGTCGACCGATTGGCTGACTGGCTCTATAAACTGAGGTTCCTAGCAGATTCGAACTGCTGTAAACGGTTTTGCAGACCGCTACCTAACCACTCGGTCAAGGAACCATATCTCTTGTGGTTTGCGAGTGCAAAGTTAAGACTAAAATACTTATTTTGCAAATATTCCGGCACCAAATCTCACGGATTATACAATTCTTCAGAATAAAAAACATTTTATATCACATTTGTCGTCATTGTGGTTAAAATATCCATCGACACTGCCACAATCAGCCATAATGACTATCTTTGCACCATGTACAGACACATACTGCTAACGATAACGGTACTATTGACGGCACTGTGCGCCAAGTCGCAGATCAACACAGACCAGATGCTACGTGTTGGCCAGAACGCGCTGTATTTCGACGACTACATGGTGGCCATACAATACTTCAACCGTGTTATCGAAGCCAAGCCATACCTTGCGCAGCCCTATTTCATGAGAGCTATCGCAAAATTCAATCTTGAAGATTTCGAGGGCGCCGTCAGGGACGCATCCGAAGCCATAGACCGCAACCCGTTTATCACCGATGCCTACGAAGTGCGCGGCGTGGCTTACCAGAACATGGGCGACACCGACAAAGCCATAAAAGATTACGACCGCGCACTGACCCAGCTGCCTGACAACCGCAGCATCCTGTACAACAAGGCCATGGCACTTACTTCAGCCGAACGCTACGAGGAGGCAAGCGATGTGTTCAACCACCTGCTCAAGGTCTATCCACGCCACAGCGACGGCTATATAGCCCGCGCCCGTATGGAGATGATCAACCACGACACCATAGCGGCGCTTGCCGATGTCAACAAAGCCCTTGAACTCTCTCCCAATTCAATCAACGGTTATCTGATACGCACGGATATAAATATGGGCCGCGACAGCCTTTCGTCGGCTCTTGACGACATAAATGCAGCACTTCAGCTTGAGCCCCGTATGGCCGGACTGTATGTCAACCGCTCCCTCATACGCTATCGCCAGGACGATTATTTCGGGGCGATGGCCGACCTCGATTATGCCGTGGAATTAGAGCCCACAAACGTAACGGCACTCTATAACCGTGCGCTTCTCCGCGCCGAAGTCCACGACAACAACAAGGCTATCAACGATCTGACCACGGTAATAGGGCTCAAAGGCGAGGATTACCGCTCCCTGTACAACCGTGCGCTACTTTACAAGGAAACGGGTAATTACGAACTTGCCATCAAGGACATAGACAAGGTGATCAAGCAGTACCCCGACTTCGCCGCAGCATACTTCCTGCGGTTTGACATCTACCGCGAAAAAGGGGATTCGCGCCAGGCCAAACGCGATTATGACAAATCACTTGCATTGGCCAAAAGCAAGGTGAACATAATGCCCGACAACACGGCCGAATCATCCGAGGACGACAACGCTCCAGATGAAGCCACTCAAGAGGAAGTCTCACGCCGGTTCACCACTCTGCTGCAGGCATCCAACGAGGCCGCACTTGCCCAGGATTACAACAACGAAAGTATCAGAGGCCGGGTACAGGACCACTCCGACGGCATCGACACCGAGCCGATGATGGCCATAAGCTACTATACAGCGACTACCGAACTCAGCCAAGGAAACGATTTCGTGCGTCAAGTCAGCAGTATCAACAAGCTCCGAGAGCTCAACCATCTACTGCTTGCCACATGCCACGTCCCATCGCTTGACGACGAAAGCATAATACAAGAACATTTCAACTCCATCAAACGCTACGACGAGATACTCGCATCGACAACCCAGCCACGCGCCATCGACTATTTCGGCCGTGCCATGGATTACATGACTATACACAACTACGAAGCTGCCATCAGCGACCTTGACCGCGCCATAGGCTTGGTACCCGACTTCACCGTAGCATACTTAGTGCGTAGCTATGCACGGGCAAAACAGGCGGAACACACGCGCGAGCGCGGCATCCTCCCCTACGCTGCCGCACTGGCCGACCTCGACAAAGCCATAGAGCTGTCGCCCGATATGGCAGCTGCCTATTACAACAAAGGATGCATATTCCTGATGGCTGGAGATTTCACATCGGCTCTTGCCTCATTCACCCGCGCCCTCGAACTTAGAGACGATTTCGGAGAAGCCCTATACAACCGTGGCTACACATATATGTCGCTCGGCAACCGTGAAGCCGGAGTCGCAGACCTCAGCAAAGCCGGCCAGATGGGCATCGCACCATCGTACAAACTGCTCAAACGCATAAATTTACGCTAAGCACCACGGTATCTGCCGACAACATCCGCCAACCGCTCCGACAACCTTTGGCAACGCCATAAACGTCACAATATCAACCATATACATAGCATACATACTTTTTTAATGTTAAATAACATCTGACTGTTAAGAAAAGTCACTAAATTTGTAGCTTGAAATGCCCACCACGGCCTCATGCCAAAGCTGTCGCATGACCTATGGTAATAGATAAAGCGATCACCCACCCGCAACACTTACCGTACATCCGCAACCACGAGATTAAATACCTCATTCATAAATATAACCGATAACATTAACTATGAGTCTTAACATCATTGTGCTCGCAAAGCAAGTGCCTGACACTCGCAATGTTGGCAAAGATGCAATGAAAGAAGATGGCACCATCAACCGTGCGGCTCTACCCGCCATCTTCAATCCCGAGGACCTTAATGCGTTAGAGCAGGCACTCCGTCTCAAGGATGCCAACCCTGGCTCTACCGTGACACTGCTTACAATGGGTCTCCCCCGCGCTGCAGAAATCATCCGTGAGGCCATATACCGCGGAGCCGACACCGGTATCGTGCTTACCGACCGTGCGCTCGGCGGTGCTGACACCCTCGCTACCAGCTATTCCCTGGCCCAGGCTGTGAAAAAAATCGGCAACTATGACATCATACTCGGTGGCCGCCAGGCCATCGACGGTGACACCGCTCAGGTAGGACCGCAGATTGCCGAAAAGCTCGGCATCCCGCAGGTGACATATGCTGAAGAAATATTGGACCTTTCCAACGGCTATGTGACAGTAAAACGCCGTCTCGAACACGGAGTCGAAACCGTTAAAGCCCCCCTCCCCTGCGTTGTAACTGTCAACGGCACAGCGGCCGACTGCCGTCCGCGCAATGCCATCAGAGTGCAGAAATACAAATACGCCACTTCTCCCAGCGAGACAGGCAAGCTTCCAGAAAAGATTCAGGAACTCGTCAAAAACCGTCCAGAACTCCAGCTCAACGAGTGGAGCGCAGCTTACGTAGAAGCCGACCCTCAGCAGATAGGTCTGGCCGGTTCGCCCACAAAGGTGAAAAACGTGGAAAATGTAGTATTCACTGCCAAGGACTGCCGCCGTCTTGACAACAACGACGAGCAGATTGAAGACCTCATCAAAGAGCTGATTGCCAACCATACTATCGGCTAATCATAATCCCCATTTGACTATTAGCATCATGACAGACAAAAACAACTTAATAGTATATTGCGAGTTTGATGAGGGCAAAGTGGCCGATGTCAGCTTGGAACTCCTCACCAAAGGACGCGAACTCGCCAAGAAACTCGGTGTCAAACTTGAGGCTCTCGTAATCGGAGACAAGCTCGACGGGATAGAGGACCAGATATTCCCTTATGGTGCCGATGTGGTATACAAGGTGGAAGACAAGCGTCTTTTCCCTTACATAAGCAACCCTCATGCAGCAGTACTCATCCAGCTCTTCAAAGAGATAGAGCCCCAGATATGCCTGATGGGTGCCACATGCATAGGCCGCGACCTCGGTCCCCGCGTGTCGTCATGCCTCCACAGCGGTCTGACAGCTGACTGTACATCGCTTGAAATCGGTCCCCACAAGGATCCCAAGACAGGCAAGGAATATACCGACCTGCTCTACCAGATTCGTCCGGCATTCGGCGGCAACATCGTGGCAACAATCGTCAATCCCGACTGCCGTCCGCAGATGGCCACCGTGCGCGAGGGCGTGATGAAAAAAGAGATACTTGACCCCAACCACAAGGGAGAAGTCATCGACCTCGACCCCAACAAGTATGTATCGGACGCAGACTTCGCTGTGGAAATCATCGACCGCCACATCGAGAAGTCGAAAATCAACATCAAGAACTCGCCCATCATCGTCGCTGGCGGCTACGGCGTAGGCTCTAAAGAGAACTTCCAGCTGCTTCACGAACTCGCCGACACTCTCGGCGCAGAAGTAGGCGCTTCACGTGCCGCTGTGGATGCCGGATTTGCAGAACATGCACGTCAGATCGGCCAGACCGGTGTCACTGTCCGTCCCAAGCTCTACATCGCATGCGGCATATCAGGCCAGATACAGCACATCGCAGGTATGCAGGAGAGCTCTATCATAATCTCGATCAATAATGACCCCGAGGCTCCTATCAATACCATAGCCGACTACGTAATCACCGGCGACATGGAGGATGTCGTGCCCAAACTCATTAAGTATTACAAGAAAAACTCCAAATAATCATTAGCCATGGCTAATTTCTATACAGACAATCCCGATCTCAAGCATCATCTGACACATCCACTGATGGAGAAGATTGTCGCGCTCAAGGAGCGTGACTACACAGATGCCCAGAAATATGACTACGCTCCCCTCGACTTTGAGGATGCCATGGACAACTACGAGCGTGTGCTCGACATCGTTGGTGAAATCTGCGGCGACATCATCGCCCCCAACGCCGAGGATGTAGACCACCAGGGGCCCAAGGTAGTGGACGGGCATGTAGAATATGCCGACGGTACCAAAGTCAATCTGGATGCCGTCCGCAAAGCCGGACTCATGGGCATGTCAATGCCGCGCCGTTTCGGTGGCCTCAACTTCCCCATCACCCCCTATATCATGGCTGCCGACATCGTCAGCCGTGCCGACACAGGTTTTGAAAACCTGTGGGGTCTGCAGGATTGCGCCGAAACAATATATGAATTTGCCGACGAAGAACAGAAACAGAAATACATCCCCCGTGTATGCGCCGGAGAGACCATGTCGATGGATCTTACCGAACCCGATGCCGGTTCCGACCTGCAGAGCGTGATGCTCAAAGCCACCGAGCAGCCCGACGGCACATGGCGTCTTAACGGCGTAAAGCGTTTCATCACCAATGGTGACAGCGACATCCACCTCGTACTCGCCCGCAGCGAGGAAGGCACCAAGGACGGTCGTGGTCTGTCGATGTTCATCTACGACAAGCGCGACGGCGGAGTTACAGTACGCCGCATCGAAAACAAGCTCGGTATCAAGGGCAGTCCTACTTGCGAGCTTGTCTACAAAAACGCCAAGGCTGTACTTTGCGGTAGCCGCCGCCTCGGTCTCATCAAGTATGTGATGGCACTTATGAACGGTGCCCGTCTCGGCATCGCCGCTCAGTCGGTAGGCGTAAGCGAACTCGCCTACCGCGAAGCCCTTTCTTATGCCAAGGACCGCAAGCAGTTTGGCAAAGCTATCATCGAGTTCCCGGCTGTATTCGAGATGATTGCAGTCATGAAAGCCAAGCTTGACGCTTCCCGATCGCTTCTCTACGAAACCTCACGCTTCGTAGATATGTACAAGCTCTACGAGGATATCGCCAAAGAGCGCAGCCTCACCCCCGAGGAACGCAAGGAGATGAAGCACTACAGCCGTCTGGCCGATGCTTGCACACCCCTTGCCAAAGGTATGGGCAGCGAATACTGCAACCAGAATGCTTATGACTGCATCCAGGTTCACGGCGGTTCGGGCTTCATGAAAGACTATGCTTGCGAACGCCTCTACCGTGACGCACGCATCATCTCCATCTATGAGGGTACCACCCAGCTTCAGGTCGTAGCAGCTATCCGCCACGTCACCACCGGCACATACATGAGCCTTATCGAATCATACGAAGCCCAGGAAGTACGTCCCGAACTCCAGAATCTCAAAGACAACCTCAAGGAGATGACCAAGGCTTATGCCGAGGCTGTCGAGAAGGTTACTTCGGTCAAAGACCAGGCATACAACGACCTCATGGCCCGCCGTCTGGTAGAAATGGCCGGCAACATCGTGATGGGCTACCTGCTGGTACTCGATGCCAACCGCACAGAATCGTTCACCAAGTCAGCCGAAGTCTACAACAAGATGGCTCAGGCCGAAATAGCAAAACACAGCAGCTTTATCAACAGCTTCGTTCCCGAACAAATCGCCGCTTACAAAGAGTAACTGGTCTCCGATCTAACAGTTACTGCACACTGATACCATGCCCGCGCTTGCCCCTCCGCTATCGGCTGGAGACTGTAGGCGCGGGCTGATTTATTAACACGTAGCATGTCAGTCAACCAACATCCCAAATTGTCAGACTATACCTACTGCCTTGAATTTAAGGTGCGTGATTACGAAGTAGATTCGCAAGGCATAGTCAACAACGCCAACTACCTGCACTATCTCGAACATACGCGCCATTTATGCTGCGAAGAACACGGACTCTCATTCCGCGAGATGAGCGAAGCCGGTCTGATTGCAGTAGTCCGCAAAATAGAGATAGAGTACCTGCACTCATTAGGACTGGCCGACAGGTTTGTCAGCTGCATAAATCTCCATCGCCAAGGTGCAAGGTTCGTATTCACACAGCATATCTACCGTCTGCCCGACATGCTGCCGATAGTAAAGGCCGATGTTACCATCGTTTGCACCGCCAACGGGCGACTTACCCGAGGCGACGAATTGGCCGAAGCGTTCAAGGACATCATCAGTTGACCAAGCTTAATTCGCGACTGCTGCACTTTATTTGATACATAACCATGCCGACAGAGCCATTATATAAGATAGCATTCTCTATGCTGACCGGGGTCAACATCACCTCCGGGCGCAGGATTCTTGATATTGTCGGCTCTGAAGAGCAGTTTTTCAGCCTGCCATCCGATTACCTCGGAGCCATGCTCAGGCTGACATCTAAAATCATATCGCGCGAATACCGCGACGGACTGCTGAGGAAAGCCGAAGCCGAACTGCGTTTCGTGGAAGCACACGATATCAGACTCTTTTATTTTCAAGACAGTCATTATCCGCAGCGGCTGATGGAATGCGAGGATGCCCCGCTCATGCTGTACGGACTGGGGCAATGCGACCTCGACAACAAGTTTGCACTAAGCATAGTGGGGACAAGGCACGCCACCCCCTATGGCATAGATTTCACGCAGAAACTTGTATCCACGCTTGCCGAATCTCTGCCAGCCAAACCGATGATTACAAGCGGGCTCGCTTTCGGCATAGACATTGCCGCCCATCGTGCCGCCCTCAAGTCATCGTCGCCCACCGTAGCCATACTGGCCCACGGGCTCAAAACCATATATCCTGCCGCCCACCGCCGCGATGCTGCCGCCATCATAGACCATGGAGGTATGCTGCTTACCGAATACACCAGCGATGCCACGGTGCATCGGGGGAACTTTCTGGCACGCAACCGCATAGTCGCAGGCCTTAGCGACGGTACGGTAGTAGCTGAAAGCGCAGTCAAAGGCGGAGCCATGGTCACGGCATCCATAGCATCGGCCTATTGCCGCGAGGTAATGGCACTTCCCGGACGCACATCCGACAACTATAGCGCAGGCTGTAACCGCCTGATACGCAACAATAGCGCATCGTTAGTCACATCAGCCGAAGACGTAGCCTATACGCTCGGCTGGCCCATGGAACAGACATCGGAAGCCCACCAAAACCCTCTCCCGCTCATCCTTGACGAAGACGAACAGGCGGTGGTCGACCTCCTCACCGAATGCAGCGAAGCCACCACGAATCAAATAGCCATAACCTGCGGCTTCTCCATCTCCAAGACCATGTCGCTCTTAATCGACATGGAATTTAAAGGCATCCTCATATGCTATCCGGGGTCGCGCTACAGGTTAGCATGATAAATAATCAATGATAAATTTACCGTAAAAAATCGCCCAATGGAACGGTAAATTAGCATTTTTCCTTATAAATCGCTAAATTGTGCATTGTTTAACGCATTTCCACAATCTAAAAAATTACATACGCCATGAAAAAAATAATCCCACCGAGCGAGATGATAATCAACGATGACGGTTCAATATTCCACCTTCATTTACGCCCGGACCAACTTACCGACAACATCATACTCGTCGGCGACCCTGCCAGAGTGGAGCTGGTGGCTTCATTTTTCGACACTCGCGATTTCGATGTGCAGTCACGAGAGTTCCGAACCATCGGCGGCACGTATAAAGGGAAACCCATCATGTGTCTGAGCCACGGCATTGGACCCGACAACATAGACATAGTAATCAACGAACTTGATGTTTTAGCCAATATCGATTTTACGACCCGCGAAGTCAAAGACATCAAACGGGTGCTGACCATGGTGCGCATAGGCACTTCCGGAGCTCTCCAGCCTGAGCTTACCATCGGCACCCCTGTGATAGCCACAAAATCGCTCGGATTTGACGGCGTACTCAACTATTATGCCGGCCGAGATGAAGTAGCCGACCTCGCAATGGAACGTGCTTTCTGCGACAGCGTAGGATGGAATCCTCTTTGGGCAAAACCGTATATCGTAGATGCCGATGCCGAATTAGTGGAGCGCATCGGACGGGACGACATGGTGCGAGGCAATACTATCTCAGCAGTGGGATTCTACGGTCCTCAAGGACGAGAGCTGCGCCTCCCATTGGCCAACCCCGACCTTAACAAGCGCATCGAAGCATTCAGATACGGAGGCCGCAAGATCACAAACTACGAAATGGAAAGCGCACCTCTGCAAGGTCTCGGCAAACTATTAGGACACAAAGCCATGACGGTATGCTCCATTATAGCCAACCGCTATAACAACAACGCCAACCCCAACTACAAGGATGCCGTGCGCGACCTGATACAAACCGTGCTTGAGCGTCTGTAGCAATGCGTTGTCCGGCACATTTTATAATGCCGCAATAACATTATCGACCATATATACGCTGCAGGTCTGTCAGGCTGTGGCTTTTTATAATCCGGTCAGAGAGCTTCCAACAACGCTTTTGGCGTTCGGCAGCTCTCTCATCGTACATATTGCCTCCGTATACCTCAGAACCCCTGTACACCGCAAAATCAGGGACACAGCGGATTAGCGACTGCCCCATCCCTGGCCAGCCGGGATTACGTACTCCCATTATATCCAAAACGGTAGGATAGACATCTATCTAGCCTACTATTCTTGAATCGACTTTTCCTTGCAATCCAGAATTAATGATTATCAGCATAATCCGTCCGTCGTCAATAGCATCATCCATTACAGATCCTAAAGGCACTTGATGATCAGATGCTATCACTATGACTGTATCATCATACAGTCCTGCATCTTTAATACCGGCGATAAAGCGGCCAAGAGCTTGGTCGAATACACTCGTTTTACTGACATATCCATATGCCCTGTCTGACAAAGTCCAATCGCGAGGGATGACATCGTCTTCATCAAATGGCATATGCATGGCAATCGTGGTTATAAATGCAAAAAATGGCCGTTTAATATTTCGGATTTCCCTCAACGAAGCTGCCAATATAGCTTCATCTTCAGAAAGCTCGCCATGGACTCTCAAGTTATCAATCAGCTTATGGTATCCGTATGCCCGTGATGACTCCTCATGAAACCATACATCTTTATCCTCACCTATACATTCTAAGGAATAGTAGTCTGAAAGTTCACGGCATAACGACGGGTAGGGGCCACAACGTTCGACTGACAGAGTAATCTGGTCGACAAGCGGGTACATGCCTGTATTGTATATTAATTGACCATCACTTGACTCTCCGAGCATAGCTTGGCTTCTCATATTGTCAAAGCATATCACATCATCAGAGGCTATGATAGAATCCAATACCGGTGTCATCCTAACCCCGTCGGCACTGTGGCCGAGAGCGGAGGAGTTGAGGGATTCCACCACTATGAAAACGAGATTTTTACCCCGGTTGTTACTTGTTACCGAATCAGTAAATACATCATCGATATCATAACTGCGTTTTAGAAGCTCGCGTATCTCTTGAATCTCACCTTGTGTTAATAGCGGCTGCTTTTGCAACATATCTACCAGCTGCAGTGCGTACATCTCAAAGTACCCCTTACGGTCAAAGTCCGACATTGTGCCCGTCAATGCTGCAAACGAATCAATCGATTTAAATTCATCAGCATACGCCGCTGGCGGCGCAAGGTATGCCTTATAGCGCCATCCCAGCAACAAGCATAAAGTGAACCCGACTCCTAAAGATATACAGAGTGTAAACTTTCTGCCGAAACGCAGGGTCTTGATCGGATGTCTCAACAAACAGTACAACACTACCTGCGCCAGCAACGCTATCCATATAATCACATCAGCATACGTTAAAGACGACCTGGCAGCCTCTAACGTAAATATATTAATGCCCTGCCACATGCCCAACGCCCGTAAAGGGACAAAACAGCCGAAATTACGATAATACAAACAATTTACAGTATTAAAGATAACCAGCACGGAAAACATTATCAGCTGCATCCACCTCAGCCTACATGGCAACCATATGAATGGGAGCATTATTACGCCTCCCCATATCACACTATATACAACCGCCAGCGGAGACATATACGACATGTAACCAGTCATCCCGATATCCAATCTATCTCTACAGCTGCCAGAAGTGTAGCCAATACAAAGTATAGAATATGACCATCGTCCGCAATCGTCGCTCGATAAGGTTTCATAATTCAGAGTCGTACAAATTATTCTATTACATATCCGATGATAACTATTATCACACATACAAAGGTAACGATTATCACAAGCTACAGCAAAATTGTTGTACATCCATAAAACACGCGACCGCACCAGACCCATGATCCAACCGGCATCTCGCACAAAACACACCTATAAAATTTTTTTAATGCCAAATCCATATAGGCTCTGAAAAAAAGTCGTAAATTTACCTTTTGAATATGGCAGATACATACTCATCACTATGCGGTGACACTGAAAGAGCTGTAACAGACAAAAACCAGCCGATGGCAGGAGCGGATGAAGCCACTCCCGAGCTTATCGCACGCCTGCGCGACCCTCTAACATGCCGACAAGCTTTTGGCGATGTAATCAAGCTCTACGGCACAAAGCTCTACTGGCAGATACGACGCATGGTGCAGACCCATGAGGATGCCGACGACATCCTGCAGAACACGTTCCTTAAAGCATGGTCGAATATCGAGAACTTCCGGGGCGATGCTAAACTTAAGACATGGCTCTACAAAATAGCTATCAACGAAAGCCTCAGTTTTTTAGAAAAAGAACGGAAACGGTGCAACATATCCATCGAGGACGAGTCATCGATGATTGTCAACCTGATTGCCGCCGACAAATATGTCGATGGCGACGAGCTGGCTCTCGAGCTGCGCAAAGTCATAGCCACGCTGCCTGAAAAACAGCGGCTGGTATTCAACATGAAGTATTTCGACGATATGAAATACGAGCAGATGTCGGAAATCCTCGGCACCTCCGTCGGCGCACTTAAAGCATCCTATCATCTGGCAGTGAAAAAAATAGAACAACATTTTTCGGAAGCGGATTAAACTTTCACCAAACAACGCAGTCAAAATAGAAAAACAGCATCAGTCACTCTCCATATATCCGACCTACAATGAAACACCCTGGTACCGCAACAGATAAGACCCTGTCATCATCTGTCCTTGAAAACATCGGACGGCGCGACGGCATGACAGTTCCTGACGGATATTTCGACACGTTGACTCAGCGCATCGAAGCCTCTCTGCCCGAACGCGAATGGGAGCGTCAATCCGCTGCTGACAACATCGCTCCGCGCAGCATATGGCAGCGCATCAGGCCTTACGTTTATCTGGCAGCCATGTTTGCCGGCATATGGTGCATGATGCATATATTCTCGCTGACTGGTACCGGCACCCAAGGGCCAATGTCCATTGACAATTATCCTGTGCTTGCGCAAGCCCTGTCTGACCCTACAGTGGTCGAGGAACTCAGCAACGAAACATTTTATACCACCAACGAAGAAGATTTGATGGACCTGCTATGGCAAGAAGGATTTGATCCGACGGATGAGACCGCCGCCACTGCCCGATGACATTGCTCAGGCCGTAACGATGCAACCACATATTACGATTAATTTATCAGACATATATGCAATTCTTTTACCGATTAGCCATAATACTCACGCTGCTTGTTTCGGCGGCATCCGGAGTTTCCGCCCAAAAACGCAACGGCAACCATCATGCCGACCGCCAGAAATGGGAAGCCGAAATGACGCAGTATAAACATGACCGCCTTGTCAAGGAACTGGGACTTAACGACGAACAAGCTACCCGATTCTTCGCACTTTATGACGCGATGGATCGCGAACGCAGGGCTGTGTATGCCAATGACACACGTATGCGTAAAGAAATGAAACGCAAGACCAACCCTGCCGACAAGGATTATACAGAAGCTACCAGAGTATCGCTATCGGTAGGAGCCGACATACACCGCATCGAATCAAAGTATTATAAGGAATTTGACAAAATACTGACACCCAAGCAAGTGTACCAGCTCCGCCTTGCAGAACAAAAAATCAACAGAGAGTTTCGCCGTCATGCCCGTAACCTGCACAAAGGCAAGTAAGCGAGTATTCATAAATACCTACTTGGCGGATGCTCTCCCACCGGACCTCTAAAAACACGCCACATGATGTCATTAAGGAAATCACTTGTAAACCGCTCAATAATAGCCTGCTGCGCATCAATCGCAGCATTTGGTTTTTTTTGCACTCCCATAGTGGCATCAGCAGCCACATCAGCATCAGCCTATCAGAAGCCTGATTTCGCATACCCTAAAACGGTCATTTCCAATGCCGAGAATGCCCTTGCATCAGCCCAAAAAGCGGCTGACAGCCGTGGTATGCTCCGTGCGCTTATCAATCTTTCGCTTGCCGAAGCGTCCATATCGCAAGACGAGCTTGTCACGGTCACTGCCCGTATCGACTCGCTGCGCAACGAAGAGAAGGATGTGGAAATGCGCAGTCTGCTGAGTCTGCTTTTAGCCGGGGTATATGCAGACATATACCAGTCAGACTACTGGGCATATGACCAGCGTCCAGCAATGCTTGATGCTGCCAAAGGCAACTTCACCACATGGAGCGGAACGCAGATTTCCGACAGGATAATGACACTCGTCAATGATGCGTTGACTCCGTCCAATCTGTTGGCACAGACCCCTGTACAAAACTATGGCGGAGTGATTGATTACAACCGCGACATCGCTGCCATGTATGCCCCCACATTGCTTGATTTCGAGGCCATAAGGGGAGTGGAAATACTCCGCACTTTTGCCTATCGCAACACTCAGGCCCGCATGTGCATATCAAGAATAATCTCCCTGATGACCTCCCGGACAGAAGCATCGCCGGCCTCACTCCTGTATTGGCAGCTACATAAACTTGACGCAGACAACTCGCTTGCCGGCGACCGCATCGACACCGACACCGAGTTTGAAAAGCTCCAAGCTCTGTATGACAACAATTTTGCCACTACTCCAGCTGTCGGGGAAGTACTGCTTAAAATAGACGAGCTGCTCTCGACAGGCTCTACCGGCAGAGAACAATGGGTATACTCACAAGCCAAACGCTTCATTGCGGCATATCCCGACTATTTCCGTCTCAACTGCATACGCAACATCGTCAGCAACCTGGAACGTAAAAGTGCCGACATCACCATTTCACCCACACTCTATCCGGGTGTGCCTGTCAAGATAGGCATCAAAACCAAAAACATAACCGAACTCACGATTTCGGCCTATAGAATAAGCTCCAATTACTCACTCAGAGATTCATATTACAACCGCTCCATATCAAAGAGCCTGAAAAAGGAGGCTTCAAAGACATACACACTGTCTGGCAATACAGTCTCAAACTGTCCGGCGCATTACACACTTGATGTCAGCGATTTCCCGGCTCTACCCGTAGGTCGTTACGTCTTTGATATCGACTTCGAGGGCAAAGACACCAAGAGCGATGACTCACATCGCATTGTCACCGTAACCAAGCTGGCCGTATATTCCGCTACTGTCAACGACAGGATGCTCTATGCCGTGGACGGCATCACAGGTTCCCCCCTTAAAGGCATCATATTCAACCTGCTTCCTCATGGCAGAAACAAATCAGCATCATCATTAGGTCAAACAGGCAAAGACGGCGCACTCAAAGCAAGCAATAAATCCCGTGGCCTGATATATGCGACAAAAGGCAACGATACATCCGCGCCATTCCCCATATGGGAGTCTGTGCGTGACAATGTGAACCGCTCTTACAATTATATCTCTACATTCACGTCCCTGCCTCTGTATCATCCCGGTGACACCCTGCAATGGGGTGCCGTGGCATATGCGTCAAAAGGTTATGGCCACACGCTTCTTGAGGGAAAAGAGATTACCGCGATCGTGCGCGATGCCAATTACCAGCCGTTTGACACCATACATGCCGTGACCGACACATTGGGACGGTGCAGCGGACAGGCTGTGCTGCCCAAAGACGGTCTTACCGGCAATTTCACACTCTCTATCGAAATGCCCGACGACAATAACCGCAACGGTAAGATATACTCCAACTGCGGATTCACGGTCAGCGATTACAAATTGCCTACCTACTATGTCACACTTTCCAAGCCTGATAAAACTGCCGACGGCTCATATATGCTCAGTGGCGAATTGCTTACCTATACAGGACTCCCTGTCGCCAACGCATCGGTAGCCTTGGACCTCAAATCCATGTCGCCGGTCAGGTGGTGGATGCGGTCACAGCCGCAATCATTCTATACCGATGCCGTAAAATCTGACAAAAACGGCAAATTCACCATAACCGTCACTCCCGAAGTAATAAAAAGTGCACCATACCCCCGGGGGTATTTCCTCGCCCAGATAGTAGCAGTCAGCACATCAGGCGAGTCGCAATCCGCCCAGACCTCATTCTCTCCGGCATCTCTGCGCCAGCTCACTGTCGATATGCCCAACCCGGTCAATACGACCGTCCCAGTCAAACTCGACATCAAGGTAGCCGACATTGCCGGAAACACGGTAGATGTCCCGGCTGTGAAATACGAGATACTCAGCGAGGATAACATCATACTGTCAGGCACCGTCAAGACCACAGAGCCGGTTATCGACTTGTCAGCCATACCAAACGGCACGTATGATGTCCGCTTCATGCTTGATGATGAAACGGATCCGTTGGTTTCCCGCCAGATTGTAATGTACAATCCGCAGAAAGGAAGCCCGTCACCTACGGAATCTAATGTGTGGATTCCTTCTGACAAGCTTATAACCGACAAAGACGGAAAGGTGGACATATGCTATGCCACAGGTGCGGACGTGACCAATGTGATGGTCATCATGTGGAATCCTGAGACAGGCCATGAATACATGCGCCGTTGGATGAACGTGTCTCCGGGATTCAACGTCCTACCTGTCAAGCTTGAAAGCAAAGCCGAACGGGCATTTGTATCGCTTATAGCCACCCGTAATTTTACTACTGACCAGTGCAATCTGACCCTTTCGCGTCCTGAAACCCAGAAGAAATTAATCATCAAAGCACAGTCGATGCGCGACAATACGTCGCCTCTTTCATCCGAAAAATGGACGTTCACCCTTAGCTATGACGACGGGCAGACACCTGTAGAGGGAGCCGTAATAGCCGATATCTACAGCAAGGCTATCGAAAGCATCAAGCGTCACAATCTGGACTTCAGACCTGCCGACGGCCAGTTGTATCACTTCTCGCTCCAACAACCGTATGGATGGCAGAGCCACGTAGGGGCAATGTCGCCTTTTATTGCGTCAGATTGCGTCGCCCTCGATATGCCGCAGTGGCAGTTATGGGGACAATCATGGGTTACCAGTATGAGGAAATATGCCAGGGGCATATCATTGCGTGGCACCCGCATGGCCAACTCCGTCCGTTATGACTCCGCACCAGCTCCCATGGTTGAAGAACTCAAAAGTGTAGTCTCGGTAACAGAGGCTGCAGCCGATCAAGCTGTGGAAGAAAGTGCTACTGATACAGGAGCCACCTTCGAGAGCGGCACCGGCATGCCGACGGACATCAACTACCGTCCTTCGGAGATACCGCTGGCCTACTTCAACCCCACTATAACCACCGATGCAGACGGTAATGCAGTGATTGAATTGACCATGCCCAATGCCGTCACCACATGGCAATTCGACCTCATAGCTTTCACACGCAAACTCGACACTGCCAAGTACTCGGCATCTATCGTAAGCTCAAAGCCGCTTATGGTGCAACCCAATATGCCCCGTTTTGTACGTGCCGGCGACCGCATCGACATCCTTGCTACGGTATACAACAAGACCGACCAACCGCTCGAAGCCAATGTATATGCCGAGGCGACATCATCATCATCGCCCACCTTCAAGGCTTTCCGCCAGACCTCTGTCAGCTTAGCCCCCAACGGCAGCGCAGTAGTATTGCTACCTATAGACGTAACAGCCAATGAAGGCAATATCATTTCGATAAAAACCGCAGCCACCACGGACAATTTCTCCGACGGAGAAATGTCCATGATACCTGTACTGTCATCCAAATCATCAGTAATCGATTCGCATCCCTTCTATATCGCTCCTGACTCTACCGATATCAGCGTCAAGCTGCCTGAAATAGACAAAGGCGCGACAGTCACCCTGCAATACTGCGAAAATCCGCTGTGGCTGGCTGTACTCGCATTGCCGTCCATCTCCGACGAGACTCCTAACACAGCTATGAAGGCGGCCGATGCGTTCCTGTCAGCCATTGCCGCGAAAAAACTGGTAGAGCAATATCCTGTCATTGCCGAAGCCGTAAAGCAATGGTCGTCGGGCGACGGAAATGACGACAGCCTCAAATCCATGCTCGAACGCAATCCTCAGCTTAAGCAGCTGATGCTACAGTCGACACCATGGCTCAGAGATGCCAAGACCGATTCCGAGCGAATGTCGCGTCTGGCTCTGATTCTTGATGCAGACTACACCGATAAGGCAATCGAAGCATCAATCGGCAAGCTGCAACAGTTGCAAGCTCCCTCCGGGGCTTGGCAGTGGATGTCCGATGACTCCGCACCGTCATTATGGGTGACCAAATACGTACTGCGCACACTCGGAGCGGTCAACCGCTTGGGTTGGCTTCCCGATGGCAAAGATTTCAACGATATGCTCCGCAAAGCAGTCATGTATCTCGACGATGAAACCGTGCGCCAATACACACGCAACCCCAAGGCCTCATACATTGACTATGCCGAGCTCCGCAATATGTTCAGCATCAGCCAAAGCAGCGCGGCACATGCTGTAAGCAATGCAGCCCTGCGTGAAGCTCGTGCCAACTGGAAGAAAATGCCACCTGCCGACAAGGCAAAAGCAGCCATACTGATGGATGCCCATGCTTATGGCGACATATCCCTCGAAGTGATAGAGTCGCTCAACCAGCTTGCCATGACTTCTCCACAACGCGGTATGTGGTGGGATAACACCGACATCACAGGGCAGAGCATAATACTCGATGCCTATTGCCAACTGCAACCTAAAAGCAAGGCAATAGACCAGATACGCCAATGGCTGATATTCCAGAAAGAAGCTACATCATGGAATGACAACCCTCAAGCAGCCCTTGTCATAGCGAACCTGATAACTTCATCGCCTGCATGGGTTATACCAGCCGGCAAAGTAGACATCACTCTTGACGGGACAGCCCTGACCCTCCCTGAGAGTGACCATGCTACTGGAATGTTCACCATGAACATTCCGTCAGATAAAGCTTCAGGCAGCAACCTCAACATACGCAACTCCGACGCACTCCCCTCGTGGGGCGCAGTCATAGCGCAGTACGTGGCCGAAAGCTCGTCAGTCGCACCGCACTCGATACCAGACCTCAGCATCTCGAAAGAGATATTGACAGAAGTACCCACATCCGACGGCATGAGATGGACCGCTGGCACATCCATGGAATTAGGCAAAAACGTCAAAGTGCAGCTCACCATCGTGGCCAAGCGTGATATGGATTATGTAACCATTATCGACCAGCGCGCAGCTTGTTTTGAACCGGCAGACCAGCTACCCGGCTATATATTCAGCCAAGGGCTTTCATTCTACCGCGAGAACCGTGACAGCCAGACGGACATATTCATCACAAGGCTGCCCAAAGGCACTTATGTGCTTACATACGACCTCTCGGCCAACAATGCAGGCACTTTCACATCCGGCATCGCTACCGTACAGTCACAGATGACCCCTTCGCTCACAGCTCATTCCGGGGCAGATATGATTTCAGTAGCTTCCACACATATTAAATAATCCTTGAAATAATCCACCCCTGTAAACATCATTAATAACTACCGTTATGCGACATACTAAATTCCTAACGTCAAGCATAATAGTTCTTTTTGTCTGCATTTTGACGGCCATGCCACTGACTGCTGCCGATAAAAGCAACAAGCCCAAAATCGAATTTGCCTCACGCTCTCACAATTTCGGCACTATACCCGAAGATGGAGGGCCCGTGACTGCAGTCTACGAATTTACCAACACCGGCAATGCTCCGCTTATCATCATGTCGGTTACCAATGGCGGATGCGGATGCACCAAGCCCCAGTTCCCTACCCACCCTATCAAACCGGGCGAGACATCGCAAATCAAAGTCACATTTAATCCCAAAGGTCGACCCGGCTCCGTCAACCGTACAGTCAGAGTCTCTACCAATGTCGGCAAAAAACGCATAGGACTCTCCTTTAAAGGTACAGTGGTCAAATAACCGACGTGAAACGGACACATCTAATACAACTGTCGCTAACCGCAACGATGATGACCGCAGCAGTCATCGTCTGCCATGCGCGGAAAGAAGTATCATGGGTAGAAACCACCCATGATTTCGCCGTATTCAACGAAGATGACGGCAAAGTGACTACGGTATTCAAAGGAGTGAACACCGGCGACGAACCCGTTCAGGTAGTCTCGGCACGCGCTACATGCGGCTGCACACGTCCGAAGTTTGACAGCCGTCCCGTCCATCCCGGCGACACCATCAGGATTCAAGTTTCATATGACCCCTCTGGCCGTCCAGGACGATTTGACAAAAAGATTTACGTAGACCTTGACACAGACCCCTCCCGCCATACCCTTCATGTCAAGGGCACAGCGATAGGCAGTGCGTCGAGCCTGACAGCCCACTACCCCATCCAAGCCGAAAACATCAGGCTCCAGAAAGACATGCTTATGCTCGGTGACATGCACAAAGGGGCTATAAAGTCGGCATATATAGAGTGTTACAATGTAGGCAACGACTCCATCACACCTATATTGAAATATGCACCTGACTACATACACCTTTTGAGCAGTCCTGCAAAAATAGCACCCGGCGAACAAGCAATACTGTCGGCTACAATCTACAGCATCAACGCTCCCGTCTACGGTCTGCTGACAGACTCGATAAAGATAGAAATGCGGCCGGATAGCAGTCCGTCATCCTTTCTGTCAATCCCTGTCACAGCCTTTATAAATGAAGATTTTTCAGTGTGGGACGAGAAAGCGTTGGCCAACGCTCCAGAATCGACATTATCAGTAGATAAAGTAGACTTAGGCAACATCGACAGTCTGTCTGCCACACCGATTTCATACACCGCCACCCTGTCGAACACTGGGAAAAACGCCCTGATTGTCCGACGGGTTTATTCCCCCGATGACGGCATAACAGTCACCACCGGGAACAAAAAAGTCAAAAAAGGTGACAGCACCACTGTGACAATCACCGTATCGCCAGAATATATACGCAACAAAGAGATAATCAACACATCATTCGTGCTGATAACCAACGACCCATCCAATCCTGTCAGGACGGTCAGAATCGTCGGCATGATTGACTGAAACAGACAGATTATGAGCAACCTACCTACAGATCCACACCATGACGGACACCACGACTGTCATCACGACCATATCGAAAACTCCTGCGAGTTCCAAGGTCTGACAGTCAATAGCGGGGTCAAACAGCCGCCATCCGTCAATCCATACATGACACGTCGCAAAAAACGCACCCTCCCCTCGGCATCCGCCCTCGTCGAAGGCATACTCAAAGGGGATGTGACAATGCTAAGCAGAGCCGTTACGATGGTCGAAAGCCTGTCGCCCGATCATCAGGCTGTGGCACAAGAAGTGATTGAAAAATGCCTCCCCTACTCCGGCAATTCACGGCGCATAGGTATCACGGGCGTACCGGGAGCTGGCAAATCGACATCTATCGACGTGTTCGGCCTACACGTCCTCAAGACTCCAGGCAGCAAGCTCGCCGTGCTTGCCATAGACCCGTCAAGCGAACGCACAAAAGGGAGCATACTCGGCGACAAGACACGCATGGAAAGACTTTCCATACATCCTGATGCCTTTATCCGTCCCAGCCCATCAGCAGGTTCGCTCGGAGGCGTGGCCCGTAAGACCCGCGAGACCATAGTGCTCTGCGAAGCTGCGGGCTACAATAATATTTTTGTCGAGACTGTGGGAGTCGGCCAAAGTGAGACCGCCGTACATTCGATGGTCGATTTCTTCCTGCTCATACAACTTGCCGGGACAGGAGACGAACTGCAAGGCATCAAACGCGGCATCATGGAAATGGCTGACGGCATCGTCATAAACAAGGCCGACGGAGACAACATCGACCGGGCCCGTCTGGCGCAAGCCCAGTTCCGCAGCGCCCTGCAACTGTTCCCCCCCACACCAAGCGGTTGGAAACCCGAAGTCCTTACCTATTCTGGATATTTCGAGTTAGGAATCCCCGAAGTATGGGACATGATTGACCGTTACTTTACTTTCGCCAGAGAAAACGGCTACTTCGACATCAAACGCCACCAACAGTCACGCTACTGGATGTACGAAACCATCGACGAGCAGCTTCGCAACAATTTCTACAACGACACCGAAGTGGCAAGCCGCCTCATCCGCTGCGAACGCGACGTGCTCAACAACCGCCGCAGCTCGTTCACAGCCGCCAAAGAAGTCCTCGACTTCTATTTCAGCGCCATGAGCCAAAAGCAACGACCAATCTGAACGGCACACAGCATCCACATCATACAATAATGTACTGGCATGTATCCGTCTGTAATTTAGCCGAGATGATACATGCCAGTCTTTTACGTTCTGCGTGTGAATCAAAAAGCGGGCATGGTGGACAAAAAGCGGCATCAACCACAAATGTGCGTATCTGCAAGTTCTCTCGCAAAAGAGAGTGTTTCAGGCTTGCCTATATCTACCCAATGGCTATTAGCCGGTGCAGCCACACACATGATATTCAGGCCGTCTGAATTTTCAATATAGAAGGGGGTAAGGGAGAATTTTGCTCCATACTGCATCGAGTAGCTCTGCAGGGCAGGGAAAACCGTTTGCGGTCGCACTACATGTATGCCGCAGAAGCCCACTTTCGCAAATGTAGAGGCTTTTTCAGCAGTAAGTGAAGCAGGCTTGAGTTCGCCAGTCGCGGTATTTATCCATCCTCGCATACGTTTGTTCTCATCGCACAGCAGGTAACGGGACGTTGGGCGGCGGTTGACCGCCAAAACTATATCAGCACCACTCTGTGCGTATCTGTCGATAAGCGGCAGCAAAGGTATATCCGTATATATATCCGCATTATGAAGCACAACGGCATCGGCATCACCAATCAACGTAGCGGCCTTAAGCAGTCCGCCGCCGGTATCGAGCAGCATGTCGGACTCGTCGCTGACGGAAATCTCCATGCCGAAGTCATCATTTGCAGCAAGAAACTCCATAATCTTAGGAGCATGATGATGTACATTGACCACAACGTCATTTATCCCGGCATCTCTCATCCTCATCAGCGTGCGTTGCAGCATGGGCATCCCCCCTACCTCCACCAACGCTTTGGGGATGGTATCTGTAATCGGTCGCAAACGCGAGCCGATGCCCGCCGCAAATATCATGCCTTTGACTTTCATTGCTAAGAAACTGCTTAATCAGTTCAGATAACGGTCAACTCCTTGTTCGCGGTGAATCAGATGCACCCTGACATCTCCACGCTTGCTGAGCCAATCGGCTATGACCTCGGCAGAATAGACAGAACGATGTTGTCCCCCGGTACATCCGAATGAGACACACAGAGATTTAAAGCTCCGCTTGACATACCTGTCGACAGACTGCCCGACAAGAGCTTTTACATGCTCGATAAACGGCAAAATCTCTCCGTCTTTTTCCAGAAACTGCCTTACGGGCGCATCCATACCTGTCAACTGCTTGTACTCATCATATCGCCCCGGATTATGAATGGCACGGCAGTCAAATACGAAGCCACCGCCATTTCCGCTCGTATCCTCCGGATAACCTTTCTTATATGAAAAGCTGCTTACAGTCACAGTCAGGCCGTCAAATGTATCGGTGTCTACGACCGCCGATACATCATATTTGTGTTCCAAACGTCTTACCACCGATACAATCTCAGGATAGCGGTCTGAAATACTGTCAGAGATGTCCATGATATTGCGCAACACAGCAGGGATGCTTGACTGGAATGTCTTTTTCCTTTCATAAAGGCCTCTAAAACCATATGTTCCAAGAACTTGAAGCGAGCGGAACAATACGACCTCGGGCAACAAGTCTACAAACCTACTACGGTCAATCTCCGGCATAATCCTTGCCGCTTCGTCAAAGTACACGTCAACCAACCGCAATCTTTCGTCAGCAGAAAATCCTGCCCTTCCCTGCCATAAAAACGACACGACATCATAAAGGAACAACCCGGCGCGGCCTCCTTGAAAGTCGATGAACCATGCCGCACCGTCCTTGACCATGACATTGCGCGACTGGAAGTCACGGTACATGAACACTCTCGAAGGCTGCATACCGATAGCTTCAAGCATACGCTGACAGAGCTTGTCAAAATCATCCTGCAAGCGGGATTCGTCAAATTCGGCATATACCGGCCTAAAAAAGCAGTACTTGCAGTAATTCAAATCCCACAGAATGTCACGCGCAGTCATGCTCCCTACAGGATAACAGCGACTGAAATCTATGGATGGCGAAGCCACCCAGTGAATACGTGCGAGCTGACGCATACAATCGTCAAGTAACGATGACAGCAACCTTGCGGACTCCACTTCTGCAGGATTGGCCTTACACCGACTAATCACATCGTACAGAGACGTGTTGCCGAGGTCCTCTTGCAGATAAGCCATCCTGTCGGCAGATACCGCTATCACATGCGGTACTCTGACTCCACATGAAGCCAACGCTTTGTCAAGATTAATAAAGGCTTCATTTTCGCGCACATCCTCATTATAGACAGCAATGACCTCCCTGCCGGCAGAGAGGTCTTTGAGCCTGTAGTATTTACGGTTGCTTCCCGACTCGGCTAAAGGCGACAATTCAATCGTCCCCGAACCTATCAAGCCAGAAAACAAACTGACTTTGTCATCCATTACATTCGGGATTAAGGTACCTCATAAGCCGGCACATCGACCAGTTTGATATTGAATATCAAGGTCGAGTAGGCCGGTACTGCCCCGCTCGAATAAGCACCATATCCTTGTGCCGCAGGTATGACCACCTTCACGCTGTCACCTACATGCATATTGGTCAATGCTATAGCCCATCCTTCGACGAGTCCTGACACTTTAGTGGTCAATACGCTGTCGGTATTGGCATATGAATTTTCCACCGCCGTACCGTCAGCAAGACTAAGCTCATACTTGGCACTCACCGTACTTGTCAGGTAGGGCTGCAGATTGCCGGCAGTCAAAGACCTGTCATTATAGAAATGCATGAGGATGCTTGCTCCTTCATTCCATTCCGGCACTATTTTCTCATAGAACAGGTTGCCATCCGAATCTGTCTCAAGAGCCGCATTGGCATAATAGTTCTCATTGAGAGTGAGCCAATCCCAATCGATATTGTCGTTATTATCACTGTCATTGCCAGGGCTGCAGCTAAACAAGCCCAATGCGACAACGGCCAATGCCGACAACTTTATGATACTGTTATGTTTCATCAGAATTTAACTTCGGGAGCCCGCTCCGCACCTGCCTCTGCCTTAAACTGCGGCTTGGGAGTAAAACCAAACCATGAAGCATATATATTAGTCGGAAATTTCTTGATAGTCACATTATAAGTATTGACAGCCTCTGTGTAACGGCTTCGGGCTGTGGTTATACGGTTCTCTGTACCTTCAAGCTGAGCCTGCAAATCGCGGAAATTCTCATTTGCCTTCAGATCGGGATATGCCTCGGTCACAGCAAGCAGACTCTTAAGTGCGCTTGACAATTCGCCCTGAACCTGCTGATATTTAGCCAACGTTTCTTCATTGAGATTAGCCGGGTCGATAGTGATGGAGGTCGCAGCCGCACGGGCTTTGGTCACATTTTCAAGGGTCTGGCTCTCATGCGAAGCATACCCTTTGACAGTATTGACGAGATTTGGTATGAGGTCAAGACGACGCTGATACTGGTTTTCTACCTCAGCCCATGACTGATCCACACCGTTTTGCTGCTCTACAATAGTGTTGTAATTACACGACTGTAGCGAAGACATCATCACAGCAGCGACGCATAGCGCGATTATGTTACGTATTTTCATAAATTACAATTTCAGATTTTATATTAAATCAATATCATATGCTACAGACTCCTTCAAGCAAGCTTGCGGAGCAATGAAGTGATGCTTACGCGGTCATGGATAAGCTTATGGAGATTCTCGACTTTGACACGAGTCTGCTCCATGGAGTCACGCTCACGCAGAGTGACCGTATTATCCTCAAGCGTCTGATGATCAACGGTGATGCAGAAAGGTGTGCCGATGGCATCCTGACGGCGGTAACGCTTACCGATAGAATCCTTCTCCTCATAATGGGTGGCAAAGTCAAACTTGAGGTCGTTTACAATCTCACGAGCCTTGTCGGGCAGACCGTCCTTGCGGACAAGGGGCATAACAGCACACTTCACAGGAGCCAGAGGTGCGGGCAGATGCAGCACGACACGGCTGTCACCGCCTTCCAGAGGCTGTTCTTCATAGCTTGAACAGAGCACTGACAGGAACATGCGGTCAACACCAATGGAAGTTTCAATCACATAAGGAGTGTAGCTTTCGTTAAGTTCAGGGTCGAAATACTGTATTTTCTTACCCGAGAACTTCTCATGCTGTGAGAGGTCAAAGTTAGTACGGGAGTGAATACCCTCTACTTCCTTGAAGCCAAAAGGCATCTCAAACTCTATGTCAGTGGCAGCATTAGCATAGTGGGCGAGCTTGTCATGGTCGTGGTAGCGGTATTTGTCATCTCCGAGGCCGAGTGCCTTGTGCCACTGCAAGCGTGTCTCTTTCCACTTCTTGAACCACTCGAGTTCCTGACCGGGGCGGACGAAAAACTGCATCTCCATCTGCTCGAACTCACGCATACGGAATATGAACTGACGAGCCACAATCTCGTTGCGGAAAGCCTTGCCTATCTGGGCGATACCGAAAGGTATGCGCATACGTCCGGTCTTCTGCACGTTAAGGTAGTTGACAAATATACCTTGGGCGGTCTCGGGGCGCAGATATACGGTCATCGCGCCGTCGGCCGTGCTGCCCATCTCTGTCTTGAACATGAGGTTGAACTGACGCACCTCGGTCCAGTTCTTCGTGCCGGAAATAGGATCCACGATTTCCTGGTCGATGATTATCTGACGCAGCTCCTCAAGATTGTTTTCGTTAAGAGCATTGCTGAAACGTTCGTGCAGAGCATCACGCTTTGCCTTGATCTCAGCGACACGGGGATTGGTCTCGCGGAAAAGGGCTTCATCGAACGTGTCGCCGAAACGCTTACGCGCCTTGGCCACCTCTTTTTCCACCTTCTCATCCATCTTAGCGAGTTCGTCCTCGATAAGCACGTCGGCACGGTAACGCTTCTTGGAGTCACGGTTATCTATCAATGGGTCATTGAACGCATCCACATGGCCCGAAGCCTTCCAAATGGTAGGGTGCATGAAGATGGCAGAGTCGATGCCCACTATATTTTCATGCAGCAGAGTCATCGCGTCCCACCAGTAACGCTTGATATTGTTCTTTAGCTCCACGCCGTTCTGACCGTAATCATATACAGCCGAAAGGCCGTCATATATCTCGCTGGATTGGAACACAAAGCCGTATTCCTTGGCATGAGATACTATCTTCTTGAACACTTCGTCTTGCTGTGCCATCTTGTGTCTTAACTGTATGATATTGTTGAATAGATGATTATATACAAGTTTAAAATCAGATTATTACAGTATGCGCCATATAACAATCCGTGCAAATTTAGCGATTTTTTCACTAATTCGCATTGAAATCATTAATTTTGTAGGTGTAATATCCGAAACCAGCATGTCAAAGAAACTAACCATCGTGCCTCACAGCGGGCTGGCCAACCGTATGCGTGCCATAGCCGGAGCATACGTGATGGCGGCACGCTCGAAGCGCGAGCTTGAAATCCTATGGCCTGTCACACGGGATTGCCGGGCCCAGCTTGAGGTGCTGTTTGACATGAAACCCTTGCATGTGCAGTGGAGCAACACCAGTCCCCGTCAATTCAGACTGCACTACCAGACACCTGCTTTATGCAACGGATATATTTCAAGTATCCCCCGCACATGGCGAAAGCTCGTAAAAGGCTGCGTCTATATAAACCCTGAAGACCTCCCGGGAGCAAGCGAGGGACATGAACAGTTTGAGAATATCGAACTTGACATCTTCAGGCAAGCCATGTCACCCGCAATCCGGCATCTTGTCATCACATCAGCCCAGGAAATCGGATATGCGCCTCCCGAGATAATCAGGTCGATATTCCGCCCTTCGGCATTGGTGCGTGAAATGGTCGATGGCAAAGAAGGGCTTATGAATCCTGCATGTCACCGAATAGGCGTACATGTGAGACGAACCGACAACAAGGAAGCCATACGTCGCTCTCCTCTCAAAGATATAGTAGCCGTTGTCAAATCAGAAATACAACGAGCCAGCAGCCCGAGCATGTTATATCTCGCCACAGATGACGAAAAAGTAAAAAAGATGTTCAGACACGAATTTGCCAACGTAGTCACATCGTCACAACCTGCCACACGCAAGACTGTCAGCGGAATGCTTGAAGCCGCAGCAGAGATGTGGATGCTCTCGCGCTGCCATGTCATCATAGGATCCGCAGCCAGCTCCTACAATGTCATGGCTTCCCGGATAGGCGACACTCCGCTTATAACAGTAGAAAGATGAAAAAAATCGCTAATATACTCTACAAAAGCAGCAGACCTTTGCAAATCTCGCTCAACGCATTCCTGATGTGGAGACAACGCCATGTCAAGGAAAAAACATTCGTAGTCATAGTCGCATTGGTCGTAGGGCTGTTTTCCGGCCTCGCTGCACTACTGCTGAAGGCATTGATACATTTCATATCGTCTTTTGTAAATTCCCACATCAACATCGCAGGAGCCAACTACACATATCTGATATATCCCGTCATAGGCATATTCCTGACCATGCTCTTTGTTAAATACATAGTAAAAGACAATATCGGGCATGGGGTAACCCGGGTTTTATATGCGATATCACAGAACAAAAGCCGCCTGAAGAAGCACAACATGTACTCCTCGCTCGTCGCCTCGTCGCTGACCATAGGGTGCGGAGGTTCGGTAGGAGCCGAGGGCCCGATAGTCTACACGGGAGCGGCAATAGGCTCCAACCTCGGACAGCTGTTCAGGCTGTCGCCACGCATCCTGATGATATTGGTCGGATGCGGAGCGGCAGCGGGAATAGCCGGCATCTTCAAAGCTCCGATAGCCGGGATGCTTTTCACCCTTGAAGTGCTGATGATCGACCTTACTACGGTGTCTGTCATGCCTCTTCTTATTGCGTCAATCACAGCAGCCACAGTGGCTTACATATTCACCGGCTACGATTTTGAATTTTTCTTCATGCAGAGCGAGCCGTTCATGATGCCCCGCATACCGTATGTGTGCCTGTTAGGTGTGTTCTGCGGACTGATGTCGCTGTACTTCACCCGAGTGGTCAACATGGTCGAAAACTTTTTCAGCAAACTGAAGCATGTCTGGTACAAACCGGTGATAGGCAGCCTGTCAGTCGCCCTGCTTATATTCTTGTTTCCGCCCCTGTACGGCGAAGGATACGATGCCATAACCAGCCTGCTCAGCGGCGATCCGTCAATCATCGTCAACGGGTCCATCTTCTATTCCGACCGTGGCGACGTTTGGTATGTGGTAATATTTGTGGCACTCGTAATCCTTACCAAGGCATTTGCCACTTCGGCTACTACAGGAGGTGGCGGTGTCGGAGGCACATTCGCCCCGTCTTTGTTTGTCGGATGCCTTACCGGCTTCCTGTTCGCATTCGTGACGAATACGGCTTTCGGGCTGGATCTGTCGCTGAAAAACTTCGCTCTTATGGGCATGGCCGGGGTAATGGCCGGGGTAATGCATGCACCACTGATGGGCATCTTCCTCACCGCCGAACTAACCGGGGGATACGACCTATTTCTCCCCCTGCTGATAGTCTCTGCCCTGTCATACTTCACCATTAAATTTTTCGAGCCATACAGCATATACACCATGCGACTGGCCCAACGCGGCGAACTGCTGACACACCATAAAGACAAGGCTGTGCTCACACTGCTCAAAGTAGACAATGTAATCGAAACGGATTTCAAAACCGTAACGCCCGACATGAGCCTGAAGCAGATGGTGGAGGTCATCTCCCAAAGCAACCGCAACCTCTACCCTGTCATCAATGCCGATGCAGACCTCATCGGTGTGGTGCTGTTGGACGAAATCCGCAACATCATGTTCCGTCCCGACCTCTATCGCCGTATGTTTGTCAGCAAGTTCATGAGCACCCCGCCCGCAAAAATCGAGATAGGCGAAAGCATGGAATCTGTGATGAAAAAATTCGACGTGACCGGCGCGTGGAACCTGCCCGTGGTCGAAAACGGCAAATACGTCGGCTTCGTCAGCAAATCCAAGATATTCAACTCCTACCGGCGTGTACTGCGCCACTACTCCGAAGACTAAAAGAATAAGTCTTTGCTGACTTCGGATGTTCAAAAATCCGTTAGTCACCCCTCGTATACAAGCAGCCCAATCCCGACATCATAACGGATTTGTTCAGCCACGCCTCACACAGCTCGCAAATTCGAGTGAGGCGTTTTGGTCAAAACCTTGGGTTTGATTCACTAAAGCGCGGCGCGTAGCGCAACACCCAGAATTATAGCCTACTCCTTTCTTTGACCCCTGCTCCTTTGCCTTTGTATTTACTCATTGTTGTGTTGAACGAGTATCTGATAATCAAACGGAGAGCCTGTGTGTCACTGTAATTCCATTTGTCAAGTGTCATTTGTGTGCCGTATGTAACCATCGAACTTCTTGATGTCTTGAATATATCTGTGGCTTGAAGTTGGAAAAACCAGTTTTTAATGCTTTTGGACGCTCCGACATTTACCTGCCATGATGGTTTCAGTGTGACAACATCCATATCGCCACGTGTGCGCCCGGAAATCTCACCGGTTACGTTGAATCCTTTGCCCAGCGAAACGTTGTTGAAGAAGTTGAAAAACAGTATCGGTGTATTCAGTTTTTTTATACCATTTTTGGTTTCCATAGAGAAATGTTGGCCGGATAAGTTTAAGCGCAGCCTTGGCGACCACCGTGAAATCCTCGGTGACAATGATACTACAATATCATATTTTGAAAGATGATTGAAATTGTCATAAGTCATGATATTCTGAGGCGCATCGGGCTTATATGGCCGGATTACGCTGATTATAGCGTCTTTGTCGTAGGTATAAGTCGCGCTGAAAAATACCCATTTGTATATTCCGGCAAGAGATACATTATGAATCTGTTCAGATGTAAGCAAAGGATTGCCTGTCTCGTAGGTAAAACAGTCGTCATATTGGATGCTGCTGCTCAACTGGCTATACAGTGGTCGTTTGGTCTTAGCTTCGTATGACAGTGTAAATTTAGCTTTTCCTATCGGGAATGTAAAATCAACATTGGGGAACAATCTTCCGTATTTACGGCTTTGACCTTTGACATACAAACCGTTCTGATAGTAGTCGGACGATGTATGCTCATACCTGAGTCCAGCGTAAAGCTCTACATTCCTGATTGGGAGGTTCACCGCAACAAATCCGGCTCCAGTTGTTTCCTTTATCTTGTCATTGGCATCGGGAAGATAGTCTCCATCATTGAGAAAGACATCCTTGCGTTCTGTCGCTGTCACCTCATATCCCAACTCAAGCGTATTACCTTTAAAGGAATATTCCGCCGTGCCTTTCGAAGCGAACATTGAGCTTGTGATACGGTTGTTGCTTCCAAAAACACTTTCCCCACCAATCATACTGCTTTCAATAATTGACTGTCGGTTATGGTTCCTCCGTGAGTAGTAATCATTATTGATTGTGATGTTTAAGGCGTTCACTTTGCCCTGATAATACAGATTCACCAGATGGACGGGAACAGAGCTTCTTCGCCAATTTGTCTCATATTGGATTCTGTCTTCATCTACATTATTTCTTGCAACAGCTTCGTCAGTAAGCCATTTTGATTTGGAATCAGGCATTGCGTTGTATTCGTACTTGACTCCAACATAATGGCGGCTGTTTATTTGCCAGTTCGCCCCGATATTAGCCAGATAGGTGTTTGACTTAGGGTAGGTCAAGATGTCGGAATTTATGAGATAATTATCGGATGTAGAATTTATTGCGGTTCGGTTGTGCTGCTTTTGGTAACGTCGGGCACTATCATAATTGAATGAGCCGAATATATCCAGTCCTCCGGTCCTGTAGTTGAGAAAGAGATTGTCTGATGGCGAAAAGTAATGCGCCTGTCGTCCTGTCACAGACAAAGATCCACTCATGCCATCCCCTTGTTTCTTTATGGTCTTGATGAGAATGACAGATTTTGTCTCAGCTCCATATTTCGCACCGGGGTTAAAGACTACCTCCACGTTTTGGATTTCTTTGGAAGAAAGTCGGTCAAGTTCTGACTTGTCAACGAGTTTGCGCCCGTTGATATAGATTTGAGGTGTACCACGTCCCAGGACTTCAAGGTTGCCCTCATTTGAGATTACACCCGGAAGCTGAGAAATAACATCTGAACACGTGCCGAGATTGCTCAGAGAAGTGCCATTGACATTTGTAACCAGTCCTCCCTTGCTTAGACGCTGGATGTCGCGTGTTGCTGTCACTACCACATCCCCAAGATTCACAGTGAAGGTAGAGCCATTCTCGGTTATACTGTCGTTGGTCTGGACTTGCGCCTGAACGAGCATTGCAGACGCAAGCATTAGTGTGAAAATTAGATGTTTCATACCATTTGCTGTTTTTGATGCAAAGGTATGATGACAATATTCTAAGGCCAAGAAATTGACGTTTCACAATCGTTTCACCTTAGTGATTTCATTTCACATCCGTTACTAATATCGTCATAATCAACAGCGATTCAAAAATTTGTCTTATAGTTCAAGCAAATCGAGAATTTCAGTGGGAAGCTTTGCCCTCAGGCGTGATTTCCTTGTTCTTACTGCGGTTTCGGTCGCGCCAAGACATGCCGCGACAGTCGCATTTGACTCCCTCAGGCAAGACATAAGGCAAGTCACAATATCTTCCATATTCAATTTGACACCTGTCATTTTCAAATCGACAATGAAATCGGCGAAACAGCCAATGAGTATTTTCTTCATCGCCTCACGTTCCTTGACCGGTGGATAATTCCCGGAGTTGCGATATTGCATAGTTATCTTGTCGAACTCAGCCTGCAACTTTGAATCACGGAATTGCTCGATACATATATCCATTCTCCGTCGAATCAAGTCAAGCGTTTTATCCAGCTCGTCATCGTTTGCCTCGGCAACGATTTGCTCAACTTTTACGTTCTCGAGGCGTTCTTTCAGTTTCAAGAACTTACGTTTTGACCACCAAACATATATCCCGAATCCAATGGTCATGGCCAAAAGCAAACCCAATCCGAAATTCATCAGTAGTTGCCTGTGCGCTTTTGATTGGAGCAACTGTATTTGAAGCTGGTTATTATAATCGCGTCGCTCCTCGGATATTTTTCTTTGGATGGAGGTGATTTCACTTATTGAATCGTTGATGACCGTGCCTTCGTAAGGTGATACAGTTCCTTTTTCGAGCAGCCCGACGCTTTGCTCCAACAGTCTAAGATTATTGTATGTGTTTATTGAATACAGACCCGGATTCTCATTATACATACTTTTTGAGACATCCATATAATATCGGGCGGAATCTATCTGCGAATGGTTCCGAAATAAAAATCCCAAAGTTATCAGCTTGCCAAGGCTTCGAGTCTGTATACGGTTAAGATATGCCACACTTCTTTTGAAGTCAGCCGATGGATTGTTAGCGTAATTGAGTGCAAATGTTGTAAACAGAGGGTTATCAGCATCTATTTCGTTTAAGGCCCTTTCCATATAAATGGCGGTGGAGTCATTATGACCTATGAAAGAATAGAATAGCCCAATGTCATGCAATGCGCGGGATCTTTCCTCTTTGGTATGAGAAACTTTCAATGCCTCCATAGCGTGCGATACAGCTTTTGTATAATTTTTCTTCAACGAAGGCATCGCATATAGGTTTGACAACTCTATTAAAAGTTCTGATTTTGTTGGAGTTGTCACGTTGGAAGCAATATCAATCGCTTTCCTGAGAAATATTGAGGCCGAATCCTGACACCCAAGCCAACGCATCTTGATAGCTGCAAGTTGATACATGTCAAGCAAAGCAGATGTATCCCTGCTTGCTTCATAATAATCCAAAGCATCATCGAAACCGTCAACCATCAGAAAAGATTTCCCCTGCTTAAGTTTGGCTTCCGAAATAAGCAAACAGCACTTTGCTTTTTGAAAGTCTTTCGGATTATCTATCGAGGTTATTCCATTGAGAATAACCTCGGCAGAGTCTGGAGCAGACTGCAAGGTTGCCTCCGCTTCATTAATCTTTTGTTCGATATTTGTGCCGCATCCATATGTGGCGAGCAGAAGGCAGACACAAATAATATTTAGAATGATTCTCATTGGTAATCGTGTAATGAAATCAGTTTAATCCGTAAAATTACAACGAAACTACAACATAACTCTCAACAAATGTTGAGACCGGGCATTTTCATCCCTGAATTTTGGAATTTTTTCTCAGTCGGCTAAGATGCGTAGGCGTGACGTTGAGGAATGAGGCGATGTCTTTGAGCGAAAACCAGGTGAATATGTCGGGATAGCTGCTCAACAAGGCATCATATCGCTGCTGCGGTGTCTTGCAGCAAAGGTCAAGATAACGGTCATAGAGGGTGGTATGGATAGCTTCAGTAGCGTGCATCACCTTCTTCTGTAAGTCAAGGTCGGCATTCATTCTGCATTTCAGTTCCTTGGTCGGGAAGCAATAAACGTCGCATGACTTCACAGCCACAATTGAAACACGCGCCTTTCTATCATATAGCGACCATGGAAAGTCAGCGATGAAATCGCCGTCTGACTGCATCCCTACAACAAGCTCCGTACCGTCCTCTGAATATCCCACATACTTCATTGTGCCCGACTGGATATAGCCGATATATCTGGCTACACTTCCGACACTTACAAACTCCGCACCTCTCTCAAAGTGAAGTAATTTGCCCTCGCCTACACACAATTCACGCCAAAACTCCGGCTCAATATGCTCAATATACGTATTGAACTTCTCCATCTTCAAAATGCTGATAATACAGGGGATAACTTCAATTTTTCAAGCAAGCCAAAGGGATAACCAATACTCCATCAGGTCGACGGTACGCTATTGGTCCACCTGTAACGACCATCAGCAAATCCGGTTCACGCATCTGTACTTGCGTTTCTTTGGCATTAAATTTTCTTACAAGTTCGCGGATTTCGAGAAGATGTGATGCTCCTGTATCTATTTCAGCACTGCCCAGTTTGAACTCTATAAGTGCGTACCGTCCATCGCTTAAATGCAATACGGCATCAGCCTCCAGGTCATATCGGTCATGGTAATATGAAAGCGCGCCATTCGCCGCTTGCGAATAGGCTCGTAAATCCCGTATCGCCATACATTCAAATATAAAGCCAAAAGTCTTTAAATCCGTCTCCAATACTTCGGGAGAAAGTCCCAGTGCCGCAACTGCTATCGATGGGTCTACAAGTCCTCTCTTAGGGCTGCGACGAATTACGGTTGATGAGCGCACTGCCGGAGACCACGCTGACAAATCTTGAATCACAAACAGCCGGGCCAGTGCTTTTACGTAATCATCAAATGTCCTATCCGTACATCCCTCATTCATAGCCTTTACGTCTTTCAACAGATTGACTTTTTTAGCCAACGTGCATAAGTTACGGGCATAACTCTTGATTATCGCCAACGCTAACCTCGGATTCCTACGCACTCCATCCACCTTAATAATATCGGACTCCACCACTCCTTCTAAATAATCTTTTGCGATTCGAAATGATTCCTTGAAGTTATGCAACTTTAACGCTGCCGGCCATCCCCCACGACAGGCAAAACGTATCAAATCATTAATACCAACATTTGACATAATACCGTCAATCTCCATTTCTGGATGGTCGAACAAATCCAATAACGAAATCTCCCCTGATGATTCTCCGCTCTCAAACAGGCTCATGGGGTACATTTTCATTCGCGAGATTCTACCAGTGCCGCTATGGTTTATCTGGGTTTCATCTACTGAATTACTTCCTGTAAGGATAAATTGACCAGCCTCTCCACCTCGTTTGTCTATCTCAGTTCGCACTGCATCCCATAATATGGGAGCATCTTGCCATTCATCAATCAGCCGGGGAGTTTCGCCTTTCAGCAGATTGGACGGTTTGGCTTCTGCCGTAGCCAAATAAGCACCACGCATATCTGGGTCTTGCAGTTTAATAACACTATGGGCTTGCTGCTCCGCCGTTGTTGTCTTGCCACACCATTTTGGTCCCTCTATGAGAACAGCTCCCATATAGTTCAGACGCATTTTAAGTTCTGCATCAGCAATTCGTGGTAGATATTTCATACTCATTATAGTTTGAGACTGCAAAGATAAGAATAATTCCAGTACATCCTAACCATATTTCGTATTTTTGAGGTAAAACATTTCTGATTTTTGAGATAATTGATTTCGTGTTTTTGCGATTCATATTTGAAAGTTCACTGAAAACGACTACATTTGTAATCAGCAAAATAGTTGTAAACACTCCCTAACCACATATGGCATCATATCTCCAGATCGAGGGTCTGACCAAAAGCTACGGCGACCGTATGCTCTTCGAGGGCATCACTTTCGGCATAGACGAAGGCGACAAAATAGGTCTCATAGCCAAAAACGGCACAGGCAAGAGTACCCTGCTCAAAATCATAGCCTCAAAGGAGGATGCCGACAGCGGCAAGATAACATTCCGAAACGACCTCCGTGTCGCATATCTCGATCAGACACCCGATTTCGGTTCCTCTGCCGTAATCCGTGACGTGCTGACACAGCATGCTCCAAGCGACGCTGCCGAACGTGACGACTATGTGGCACGCCTCGAGCGCACTCTCCAACAGCTCGGCATAAGCAATCTGGACGCACCACTTGACAAGCTCTCTGGCGGAGAGAAAAAACGTATAGCCATCGCACAGGCCGTGGTCGACAGCCCCGAACTACTGATACTCGACGAACCCACAAACCACCTCGACATCGATGCTATCGAATGGCTTGAATCGTACCTGCGACGTTCGCGCATCGCCCTGCTGATGGTCACACATGACCGATATTTCCTGGATCGTGTGTGCAACAAAATCATAGAAATAGATAACTGTACCGCATACACCTACCAAGGCAATTACGAATACTACCTGCGTAGGCGACAGGAACGCATAGAAGCCATGACAGCCGAGCAGACCAAACTCAAAAACACTCTGCGACGCGAACAGGAATGGATGCGCCGTCAACCGCAGGCCCGGGCAGGGAAAGCGAAATACCGCATCGATGCTTTTTACGACCTCAAAGAGCGTGCCAACGTCAACTTGTCGCAACGCGATGTGAACCTCGATGTCAAGTCGGCCTACATAGGCTCGAAGATTTTCGACGCGAAGCATCTGTCAAAGCGTTACGGCGAGAAAGTGGTACTCGACGATTTTTCCTACACGTTCGCCCGGTATGAAAAAGTAGGTATCATCGGAGCCAACGGTGTAGGAAAGTCGACATTCATCAAACTGCTGCAAGGGTTGGAACAACCCGACAGCGGCACCATCGAAGTAGGCGAAACAGTACGGTTTGGCTACTACTCCCAGTCGGGCATCAGCTTTGACGAAAACAAAAAGGTCATCGATGCTATCACCGATATAGCCGAAGATGTGGTGGTCAACGGCAATGTCCACTACTCCCCTATGCAGTTTCTGCAACGATTCCTGTTCTCGCCGGCCGACCAGCAGAAATACATCCACACACTGAGCGGGGGCGAACGGTGCCGCCTGCATCTGGCATCGGTGCTGATGCGGTCACCCAACTTCCTCATCCTCGACGAGCCGACCAACGACCTCGACATCATCACCCTCGGCATACTTGAAAACTATCTCAGCGAATTTAAAGGGTGCGTCATCGTGATAAGCCATGACAGGTTTTTCCTCGACAACATTGCCGACCATCTGTTTGTTTTCACAGGTGACGGACAGGTCAAGGATTTCCCCGGCACATATACCGAATACCGCCAATGGCGCGAGGAGCAGCAACGGATCAACCGCCAGGCGGAAGCCTCATCGGACACATCCGCAAAACAGCAACGCCGCTCATCCGAGCGCAAGCGCAAACTCACGTTCAAAGAGAAACGCGAGCTGGAGGCCCTGGAGAGCGAAATAGAGCAGCTCACGGCAGAGAAAGAGGAACTTACGGCGCTGTTTAACGGAGGAGGCTCACCTGACGACATCGCATCCAAAGCCGCACGTTATGCCGAAGTCACTTCGCTTCTTGATGACAAAGAGATGCGCTGGTTAGAGCTGTCGGAGATAGAATCATGAAAGTCCATTTGATACTGAAATAAAATACTACGTTCTAAAAACCATATAGCCATGAAATACACTGCTTTACTCCTGTGTCTCTGTAACATTCTGCTCTTTGGCAGCTGCAAGAACCACCCCTCCGCACATGACGGACAGCCTACGGAAGTGATGACTTTCAATATCCGACTGGATATTCCTTCGGACAGTGCAAACAGCTGGAATCACCGTAAAGATGATGTCTGCCGCATGATTGCCTACTACCGCCCCGACCTGCTGGGTATGCAGGAAGTGCTCCACAACCAGATGAATGATCTGAAACGCGGATTGCCACAATACACGGTCCTCGGCGTGGGACGCGACGACGGCAAGGAAGCTGGCGAATACTGTCCGATATTCTTCCGGACCGATCGGTTTGCACTGGTGGAATACGGCAATTTCTCCCTCAGCGAGCATCCCGAGACCATCGGTATCAAGGGCTGGGACGCTTCCTACAACCGTATCGCCACATGGGCGATACTGCAAGAAAAAGACAACGGACAACAGTTGATATATCTCAACACCCATCTGGACAACGACGGCAAGACAGCCCGCCAAGAGGGTGTGAGGCTCATACTCAACAAAATCAAGGAGATAGCTCCGGGCATACCCGCCATCGTCACCGGCGACTTTAACTGTACTCCCGAAGAGGCTCCCTTGCAAACACTGGAAAACGGCGGTATGGAAAACGCCTCAAAAGCCGCAGCCGTCACCTATGGCCCGTCATGGTCATTCCACGATTTCGGCCGCCTGCCTGTAGAAGAACGTGTACTGATTGATTATGTATTCACGACCAAAGGCGCAAAAATAGACCGCTACCGCGTCGTTCATGACAAACCAGATAACGGCTATCTTTCAGACCATTGCCCTATTTTGGTCGAATTGACCGTGCAATGAATAAGGCGATATAGAGGTCAAAGACGTACATTATACAGAATCCAAGCCTCTACCAGACAACATAGCGAGATGCGCCGGTCAGATCTGCTGGAAACAGAATCATGAAACCACATCAGCCACATAGCCGCAGCAAATCCAGGTTGCAACTATCAAAATGGGGCATCCCGTTCACAAAGATGTCTCTAAGGTTTGCTGCACGTATCAGACTGATATCCGGCATACTGAATGTACTGACACTTATCGCCGCATTTACATGCTTCGGATGTTTTGCATCGCATCTCGGCTTCAACCATACGCCAGCCGAATACTATGCAATATTCCGCATCATGCGGTATGTGCAGGGCGTTTTCATAGCCAGCATCCTGTTCAAGCTACTGTTCGAGTTCCGTCGGGTCCGGCGCGAGACCCGCATCGTCAAATGGGTCATCGACCTGTCCGTGCTGACCTCCCTGCTGCCATGGCTTTATCCCCATCCGGCACATCCTTGGCTGCCATGGCTTGAACAGATTCTCTACAGCAACATATACCTGTATACGGTACTCGGAGTGTACGCCGGCATCGAGATAAGCCTGTGGATAACGAAGTGCATGAACCGGCGCACCAATCCGGCGTTGCTTCTGTCAGGCAGTTTTATCATATTCATAATCATCGGGACAGGACTGCTGATGCTGCCCAGATGCACCTATTCGCCCATATCACTTGTCGACTCGCTGTTTGTCGCCACCAGCGCCGTGTGCATCACCGGCTTGACCCCGGTAGACATATCGGTGACATTTACCCCGCTTGGCGAATTGATACTTGGTCTGCTCATACAGATAGGCGGATTGGGAGTGCTGACCTTTACCAGCTTCTTCGCGCTCTTCTACACCGGGGGCACATCGATCTACAGCCAGATGATGGTCAAGGATCTGATATACACCCGTTCGTTCAACGAGCTGTTCCCGACCATGCTTTATATCCTTGTGGTAACGCTGTTTATCGAAAGCATAGGTGCCGTAATCATCTACCTGTCCATACAGGATGTGTTTCCGATGACCACACAGGATGAGATATGGTTTGCGGTGTTCCACTCAGTCTCGGCATTTTGCAATGCCGGATTCTCTACCGTCCACGGAGGTATGTCCAATCCGATGCTGCTCTACGGCAACCAATGGGTATACCTTGCCATGAGCCTCATCGTCACAGCCGGAAGCATCGGCTTCCCGATATTGGTCAACTACAGGGATTATATCATCCACAAGATACGCGCCATCTTCAGGCTCGGACATGACAAGGTCATACATATCTGGAGCATGAACACGAAAATCGTACTCATAACTTCAGCCGGACTTGTCACGTCAGGCATAATACTGTTCTATCTGTGGGAACGGGGCAACACCCTGTCAGGCATGTCGCCGTGGATGCAGTTTGTACAAAGCGTGTTCAACTCCATCGTGCCGCGCAGTGCCGGATTCTCGTCGGTCAGCCCTGCGTCGTTCATGCCTTACACGCTGATGTTCATAATGTTTCTGATGTGGATAGGCGGAGCGTCACAATCGACGGCAGGAGGCATTAAAGTCAACACCTTCGGAGCTATGCTGCTCAACATCAGGGCTGTAATGACAGGCAAAGACAGAGTGACGGCATACCACCGCGCCATCTCCGACCGCTCGATGCAAAGAGTCCATACCGTGATAGCCGTATCGGTTATATCAGTGGTACTATACTCCGTCATCATCCTCATGCTCGAACCGCAGTTGAGTGCCAAGGAGTGCGTGTTTGAAGTCGTGTCGGCCGTGTTCACGGTAGGTTCGTCGCTCGGCTGCACCCCTCACCTGTCAGCCGCCTCCAAGCTCATCCTGTGCACCGCCATGTTCTTCGGCCGCATAGGCATACTCTCCATATTGATGGGTTTCGCCGACAGCCATCGGTCCAACTCGTTCCGCTACCCCTCTGACAACATTATCATCAACTGACCTTAACAACCCCATAGTACATATGAGATTTCTTATCATCGGACTCGGAGTATACGGCTACAATCTCGCCACCGACCTTACGGCTATCGGCCATGAAGTCATCGGTGCTGACATAAAGCCTTCGCTTGTCGAGAGCATCAAGGACAACATATCCACTGCCTACATCGTAGATTCGACCGACGAGGTGGCCCTTTCGGTACTGCCTCTCAAAAATGTCGACATAGTCATAGTGGCCATCGGCGAAAACTTCGGCGCAAGCATCAAGACGGTGGCCCTGCTCAAGAAGCTGCACGTGCCACACATATATGCACGTGCCATGGACGAACTCCACTACTCCATACTCGAAGGCTTCAACATCGACCGCATACTGACCCCCGAACAGCGCGCGGCCAACGACCTCGTAAACGAACTCGCCCTCGGCACCCGCACCGAATCCATGCAGGTCAACGATGGCTCCTACATCCTCAAATTCTCTATCCCCGAATACTTCATCGGCATGAAAATCAGCGATGTGGATTTCCGCAAAGACTACTCTCTGCGCCTGATTGCCATCTCCCGGCCCGTCGCCTCGCGCAATCTGCTCGGCATATCCCATACCGAGCTCCGCCCTCTCCCCGCCGATGACCAGAACAAATTCCAGAGCGGCGACCAGATAGTCTGCTACGGCACCCGCAAAGCCCTCCAGGATCTCTTCCGCAACCTCTCCTGACCCTGCTCAATCTCTGCACAGTTCATTGAAAGTAAAATTGTCAGTAAAATGCTTACCAAACGTTGCAGTGATGAGGAAATTTTCTTAACTTTGCAGTCGCTTTAACGCTATTTTCCTATTAAGTGAGTATTCACTTGTATCCGTGTGATGGGAAATTAAGCGAATTAGAGATAATCAACTTAATTTTGAGTAACACAACCATTTTTAACCTGACGAAATGAACACATTTCAACTCGTAGCCGAGCCCCGTACAGACCTCGGCAAGAAGGCTGCCAAGCAGCTCCGCAAAGAGAACAAAATCCCCGTAGTGCTCAACGGCGGCGCACAAGTAGAGCTCCCGTTCAAAGGCACTCTCAAACCCGGTGAAAAAATTATCGAGATAGGCCGTGGCAGAGGTATCATCACTACCGACCTGACTGTGACCAACGATGCCGTCCGCAAGCTCGTATACACTCCCGACATCTTCGCTATCGAACTCGATGTCAACGGCGAAAAACGCCACGCAGTGCTCAAGGACATCCAGTTCCACCCGGTCAAAGATACCATCCTCCACATCGACCTGCTCGAAGTAAACGATAAGAAACCCGTCACCATCGAAGTGCCTGTCAAGCTCGAAGGCCACGCCGAGGGTGTCAAGGCCGGTGGTAAGCTGACCCTCTCTATGAAGAAAATCAAAGTCAAGGCTATCTACACACAGATTCCCGAGCGTGTGGTCATCAATGTCGACAACCTCGGCCTTGGCAAGACTCTCCAGATCGGCGACCTCCACTTCGAGGGTCTTGAACTGATGAACGCCAAGAACGCTGTGGTTTGTGCCGTTCAGCTCACACGTGCCGCTCGCGGTGCACAGGCTGCCGCTGCTGCCGGAAAGTAAGCAATATACTTAAGCACATCATACATTAATAAATATGACGGTACAAACTCCCTTGTACCGTCATATTTGTTTACATATGTTAGTCACAATAAAGTCATGAAATATCTTATCGTAGGCCTCGGCAACATAGGTGCCGAATATGCCGGGACGAGGCATAACATCGGATTCCGCATAGCCGACGCCCTCGTCAACGGCGTCGGAGGCTCTTTTACCACCGAACGTTACGGCGACATAGCCCGCATAAGGGTCAAGAACGCCCAGCTCGTGGTGCTCAAACCGTCGACATACATGAATCTGAGCGGACAGGCCGTGCGCTACTGGAGGGACAAGGAGAATATCGAGTTGAAAAACATCCTTGTACTCGTCGATGACATCGCGCTGCCGTTCGGTGCCATACGCCTTAAGGGCAACGGAAGCGATGCCGGACACAACGGGCTCAAAAACATAGCCCAGATGCTCAGTTCGCAAGACTATCCCCGTCTGCGGTTCGGCATCGGCAACGACTACCCTCGCGGTGGACAAATCGAATACGTGCTCGGACACTTCAATCTCGACGAACGCCAGATGCTGCCTACGCGGGTCGATGCTGCCGTGGATGCCGTCAAAGCGTTCTGCCTGAGCGGACTCGACTTCGCCATGTGCAATTTCAACAACAAATAACCGTCCAAAACCAAACGACTATGGCTAAATCAGAAGTCAGGATAGACAAATGGCTGTGGGCGATGAGGATTTTTAAAACCCGCACCATAGCCACCGATGCGTGCAAAAAAGGACGTGTCAGCGTAGGCAACGCGATAGCCAAGCCGTCACGCACCATCAAAGTCGGAGACATAGTGCAGGTGCGCAAGCCGCCTGTGACATACTCTTTCAAGGTCCTTGCGCTGACAGAAAACCGTCTCGGAGCAAAACTTGTGCCCGAATACATGGAAAATGTCACACCTCGCAGCGAACTCGATCTGCTCGAAGTGGTCAGGATAAGCGGGTTTGTGGACCGCCGAAAGGGTCTCGGACGCCCCACCAAACGCGAAGGCCGTGACCTCGCCAGATTTACCGAAGAGAGCATCGGCTGGGACTTCGACTGGGACGACCTCGACGACGAAGAAGATCTGGATTAACATCTGCACACAGCCAAATAAAAGCGAAGTAACAAAAACACCGCCTCACTACGGAATAAAATTTTCACTCGTTAATTTGGGGAGGTGTTGGTTGTTTTGTTTTTTTTGCCTACATTTGTTATCCTTAACAATTCCAACTGTTACATGCCTAACGAAAGTATCTACGGACTCATCGGATATCCGCTGACCCACTCATTTTCCCAACAGTATTTCAACCGCAAGTTTGATGCCGAGGGCATCGCAGCGCGTTATGAGAATTTCGAGATTCCTGAAATCGGGGATTTTACCGAGATCATCAAGCGGCATCCCACGCTCCGCGGGCTTAATGTAACCATACCCTACAAAGAGCAGGTCATACCCTACCTTGACGAACTCGACCCCGACACTGCCGAGATAGGCGCTGTCAATGTAATCAAATTCATCCGCAAGGGCAACAAGCTGCGCCTCAAGGGTTACAATTCGGATGTCATCGGATTCGCCGATTCACTCAGTCCGTTGCTGACTCCCGACATGAAGCACGCCCTCGTGCTCGGAACCGGCGGAGCGGCTAAGGCCGTCATGCAGGCTCTTAAAAAGCTCGGCATATCAGCCACACTCGTATCGCGCACACCTGCCGAAGGCCGATATACTTACGACGATCTTACCGCTGAGATAATGGCCGACAACCTGCTGATAGTCAACACTACTCCGCTGGGGATGTATCCACACATGGACGAATGTCCGGCCATACCCTACCAGCACCTCACGCCGTCACACCTATGCTACGACCTCCTTTACAATCCTGATGTGACGCTGTTTATGCGCAAAGCCGCCGAACAAGGAGCAGCGACCAAAAACGGGCTTGAGATGCTCCTGCTACAGGCTTTTGCAGCGTGGAACATCTGGCAACAATAAACTACCCTATCAATATTTATAACAGACTCATAGACAAAATGAGAGTTTCTGCACAGCGCAGCAGCATGTTTCACGGCATACTGCTCATCGCATTGTTTTCATGCGCGGCTTTCTATATCGGCAGCGCACGTTTTTTCCAAGAGCTTTCTTTCAGCCCCATGATTATAGGCATAATCTTGGGTATGCTGTATGCCAACTCCTTACGTAACAACCTGCCTGAGACCTGGGTGCCGGGAATCATATTCTGCTCGAAAAAGATACTGCGCATAGGCATCATATTCTACGGATTCCGGCTGACATTCCAGGATGTCATGGCTGTAGGCGCAGCCGGAATCGCCATCGACGCAATCATAGTCACCGTCACCATTACAGGAGGTTACTGGATAGGCAAACTAATGAAGATGGACCGCGACATAGCGTTGCTGACATCCGTGGGCAGCGGTATCTGCGGTGCCGCCGCCGTTCTCGGAGCCGAATCGACCATCCAGACCAAACCGTACAAGACAGCCGTAGCTGTAGCCACAGTGGTAATTTTCGGCACAATATCAATGTTTCTCTACCCAGTAGCCTACCGCAGCGGAGCATTGGGACTGTCACCACAGGAAATGGGCATTTTCGCCGGATCAACACTCCATGAGGTTGCCCATGCCGTAGGTGCCGGCAATGCCATGGGTGGCGAAATCGCCAATGTAAGCGTCATAGTCAAGATGATACGAGTGATGATGCTCGTGCCAGTGCTACTCGTACTCGGATGGTGGGCTGCCGCCTCTGCAAGAAAACTACCGTCAAAAGCCGGCGGCGGACAAGGAGCCAAGGGCAAAATCGCAGTGCCATGGTTCGCGATATGGTTTCTCATCGTCATAGGGTTCAACTCCCTCAACCTGCTCCCCTCATCAGTGGTCGATGCCATCAACTATATCGACACATTCCTCCTGACCATGGCGATGTGCGCTTTAGGTGCAGAAACAAGCATAGATAAATTCAAGAAAGCGGGAGCCAAACCGTTTATCCTTGCCTTCATATTGTTCGTATGGCTTCTCGGCGGAGGATATCTGATGGCTAAATACCTCTCACCCGTATTATTGGGCTGATGAATTTACCCTCTCTCCTACACCGCCGCATCAGTCCGCCATCCACACCATTACTGTACCCGGCAGTAGCCATACTGCTGGGTACTTTTTTAGGTCTACACTATCAGACTGCCGGATATGTCGGCATGGCGGTGGCGGCACTGTTGCTACTTACAGCAGCCGCACTGCTCATGCTGCGGCGGTTTACAGCATGTGTAATCATAATCTGCATTGCGGCAGGGTGGATCAACGCCGAGCTGCATACTGCCGCGTCACGCATCCCTATGGCGTATCGGACAGGGACATGGGTATTCTCCGGGAAAATCGACCGTATTAAAGAGACTGAAACGGCGACAGTGACCGATGTGACAATAGACAGCATCGGCAGACACCCCCGCAGCCTCAAAGCAGTCAGACCTGTAAAAATACAACTTACCATAGCCGGCTTCGACCACAAAGCCGACATAGCGACACGCATCAGCTGGACGGGAAATCTCGACGACAGCCATGCCGCTGACAGGTTGCCGATGATGGACGACATCGGCAAACACGCCCGGCGCAGGGGCATAGCCGGTGCTGTCGTCATCCGTCCTGACGACATACTGGCAGTCATCGACGAGCCTGGGATATTAAACAGCCTATACCGCTTAAGAGCCGACATTGCAAGTAGCCTATACGACACATCGCTGTCGCCAAACGCTACCGAATTTCTCAACGTAGTGTTGCTCGGCGACACCGAACTGCTGTCGACCGACCGGCGCGAGTCATACACAGCAGCCGGACTGTCGCACATTCTGGCTTTGAGCGGTATGCATGTGGCGATAATAGCTCTCTTGATCTCTGCGGCACTGTTCCCTTTGCTGATGTTGCGATGGCGTACAGTTGTCATCATAATCACAGTCGCTGCCCTATGGTTCTATGCCGCTGTCACCGGCTTCTCGCCCTCGGTCACCCGCGCAGTCATCATGGTTTCGGTGTTCTCAGGAGCGCGTCTGCTGCAACGCCGCTCGTCGCCTTACAACTCTCTGTGCATGGCGGCAATAATCATAGTCGTTGCCAACCCGTATGCCCTGTTGAGCTACAGTTTCCAGATGTCCTTCGCCGCAGTGGCATCCATTGTGGCGTTTGCGAAAGTGCTGACACCCGTAAACCCACGTCGCAGACTGCTTTACTACCTGATGTCATACATCACCCTGCCGGTATCGGCCATGACAGGGACAGGTCTGATAGCGTGCTACTACTTCCATTCGTTCCCTCTCTATTTCATCCCGGCATCAGCTGTAGCCACACTGCTACTGCCCGTCATATGCATTGGAGGAGTTATCGCCACGGTGCTTAACACGCTGCATCTGCATGGATTTATATACACATCAGCATGTACCGTCACCGACTTCTCTGTCAACATTCTCGACCATACAGCGCGACTTATATCATCGCTTCCCGGAGCCTTGTGGAGCGGCATCAAGCTGTCAGCCGAAAGCTTATGTTTTTCATTGGGCGCGGTCATATTGCTGGCGGTATGCATGAATATGAAAAAACGTGTGTACGGCTACGCATCTCTGATGCTTGCCGCTGCCGCCATAGCCTGCACTATCATCAGACCGGCATATCCCTACCGCAACGTATCGGTTATTCTTGTACCCGACCGTTCGTTTACGACACTGCTCATACGCGAAGGGGCAAACGCCTTCATATCCACAGACGCATGTGGCAGCGATACTACACTCGTCCGGCAAAGGGTGGAAAGAGATTTTGAGAGCTTCCTGCGCCTTACAGATACAGAGAGCCTCTCTATCGACAACACATCCAGACATTCCAAGCACAGCATATACCTCTTGAAAGAGCTTGACGAGACACCCATGTCGGCTCCGATAGCCAATTCCGACAGCTCTTTTTCCTACATCATAATCACAGGCAAAGCCAAAGCGGACGATATACGCAAAGCTCCGTGGCACATGCTGGCCGGCCATCCTATAACAGTGATACCATCCCCCGCCCTCCGGCCGAAAGTTGCATCAATAGTGGAAGAAAGATGCAAGGAACACGGAATCCCCACATCTCGCACCATGGTGATAACGGACTAATGTTATCCCTGAAAAGGCATACGGTTGAGAATCGAACGACCTAAAGTCACCTCGTCGGTGTACTCAAGCTCATTGCCTATGGCCACTCCTCGCGCAAGCTGGGTAATTTCCACTCCAGTATGCCGCAATTTACGATAGAGGTAGAAACTTGTGGTCTCCCCCTCCATAGTGGCACCCAAAGCAAGGATGACTTCACGAACATCCTCTCTCTCGACCCGGTCAATCAGCGATTTAATTTCAAGCATATCCGGGCCGATGCCGTCCATCGGAGAAATGACCCCTCCGAGCACATGGTATAGGCCGGAAAACTGACGTGTAGCCTCGATATTAATCACATCTTTGATTGATTCGACCACGCAAACCTTGGAGCGGTCACGAGTGTCGTCGCCGCATATTGCGCAGACCTCATCGTCAGAAATATTGTGGCATACACGGCAATATCTGATGCCACGGCGCAAATCAATCAATGACTGCCCTATGGCGACCCCCTCCGATTCGTCCCGACGGAGGATGTGCAAAGCCAGACGCAATGCGGTCTTCTTCCCGATACCGGGCAGTTGGGCAAGAGCATTGACAGCATTGTCAAGCAGGATGGAGTTAATGTCGTGCTGCATTAGGGTTTCACTTATCCATCAGGGTTTCACTTATCAAGGAATATGAAATAGACTGCCATGATCAGCAAGAAAAAAGCAACGAAATGATTCCAATGCAACTGCTGCCCCTTGAAAAGAAGCATGACAAAGATAGTAAACACCGACAAAGAGACTACCTCTTGTATGACCTTTAGCTGAAGAAGGTTAAACGAACCGCCATTGGCCAGAAAGCCATATCTGTTGGCAGGAACCATAAATGTATATTCCAGCAGCGCAACACCCCAAGAGCCGAGTATAATCCATACCAACGGGGTTGAGCTGCTGATGATTTTCATTTCCTCTAACTTAAGCTGACCATACCATGCGATGGTCATAAACGTATTGGAAACGACAAGGAGTAGTACAGTTATCCAGGGATTCATAAGTTATTCGATATCTCTATAGGAGTACGACAAACAAATCGCAGCCTCCTGCTGTATCAGGAAGCTGCGACTATCAATGTTTGGGATGTGTGGGCGCTGAGGGATTCGAACCCCCGACCCTCTGCTTGTAAGGCAGACGCTCTGAACCAGCTGAGCTAAGCGCCCTCATGATGGCATGAGATGGTGTATGACCTACAGCCTCCAGTTTGCGGACAGCTTGCGCCACTGACTCCTCAGTAACTCGGTCTTTATTCTCTCTCGTGGTGGGCGCTGAGGGATTCGAACCCCCGACCCTCTGCTTGTAAGGCAGACGCTCTGAACCAGCTGAGCTAAGCGCCCTCATGATGATATGAGGAGTATGAGAAACGGATGGTGGGCGCTGAGGGATTCGAACCCCCGACCCTCTGCTTGTAAGGCAGACGCTCTGAACCAGCTGAGCTAAGCGCC
>CALUMU010000011.1 GCA_944321825.1 Candidatus Amulumruptor caecigallinarius | reverse complement strand
CAAAATCCGAATTTTCAAAATTATCCTCCAAATATCCAATTTTCATGGCCTGTTCGCTACGAGGTTCTGCAACACCCGCCCTACTGTTTTTACGCTCCTGCGGAGCTTTATGGGGAGTGGATATGCCAAAGGTGAGTAAGCATCGGCAGCTGACGTGACGCATGTAGGGCTACACCCCGGTACAGCCGATTGCTGGAATGGAGGTGTGGGGAATCGGTCGCCATGGATGGCGATCCTACGTTATGGTGTGTTGGTTGCGATGCAATGGCATGTCGCGGAGGCGATGGCAGCATGGTAGCCCCGGAGGGGCGGGGGAATAGTAGGGCGGGGCGCAAGCCCCGTTGCAATGGCGCACCACACATGATTAGCCCTGCAAGGGCTGGGTGGCGCAAGCCGTGGCCACCGCGTCTGTGATGGAGTGATGCGTGTAATATTGTAAGGAAGCCCCACCCTTATTGCGGCACTTTGGCTTTGGCTTGGTTGTAATAATCCATGACCTTGTTGACGTAGGCGTAGGTTTCACGCCCCCGGCAATAGCCGTATTTGACCACCGGGTCGTTGTAGTACTGCGGATTGGTTTTCATCAATATGGCCTCGGCGACGTTGCCGTCCCACTTTGTAGGGTCCTTGCCGTATTTCTTGGCGAGGGCTATCGCGTCAAGTATGTGGGCCGGACCGGCATTGTAGGCGGCAAGGATGAATTTGTTGCGTTCCGTCGGGTCCGGCACTCGTGACTTGAACATGTCGTTGAGCGACTTGATTATGTTTGTGGCGGTCTTGATGTTGGTGTTGTTGTCGGCTATCTCGTCGATGCTCACTCCGTAGGCCTGTGCGGTCTTGGGCATTATCTGCATTATCCCCCGGGCTCCTGCCCAGCTCCGGGCTTCGGGGTTGAACCGGCTTTCGGCATGTCCCTGGGCTGCCAGCAGCCGCCAGTCCCAGCTGATGTCCTTGGCGTAGCGGCGGAACAGCGCATCATAGGGCGATATGACTCCGTTTTTAAAGGTCAAAGTCTCAGGCTCGTTGGGCTTGGTGCTGGAGTTTTTGCTCAGCTCGAAGTAGCGTTTAAGCAGCGCGGCGCGTGCCATGCGAGGCTTTTCCATTTTGCTCCACGATGTGATGGAGTCGGCCAGCCACGGAGTCGACGGTGATACTCCCCATGCGGAGCGTTGCGGATAGCTCAGTTGCATGGTCACATCAAGGTCATTGTAATACGTCTTGTTGATGCGGGCTATGTCGGAGTCCACCACGGTCAGGGGTATCTTTCCCTCTGACACCATCTCGATTAAGTCCTCGGTGATGAGGGTGTCTTTGTCGATTGCGTGGATATTGATGCCACCGCCGAGCTCTGAGTCGAGGTTCTGCATCCGGGCCATGTATTTGGAATCGTTCTCCACATATACATCGCGTCCTACGAGCTGCGTCACATCGGTGATGAGGCTGTCGCTCTTGGGCTGCACGAGTACCTGATAAGTGGTGTTCTCAGGTCCGGCAGGGATGACCAAGTCTTTGTATTCCGCAGTAATCGGCACTTCGTAGGCTATAAGGTCGACAAGCCCGGAGTCAAGCATCTCCACTGCGCGGTTGAGGCTCGGTGCGACTTTGAGGTCGAGATGCATACCCTTGTCCTTGGTGAGCTGAGTCAACAAGTCGTAGTCGTAGCCCATGGGCTGGTCGCGGTAGATGAAATATGACAGAGGGCTGTAGAGGGTCGCTACCCTCAGTGTGTCGGGCCATCCTGCGCTGGTCGTTTCCGAGCCGCCGCTGTCAAGGCGTGTGGCCTTGTTGCGGCAACCGGACATGGCTATCGACACTGTCAGTGTCACAGCAAGCAGTATAGGTAGCAGTCGGAATCTCCTCATGGCATGATGTGCGATACGGAATACACCATATATTGAGCCTGTCGGCCTTTATCCGGCAAGCATCAGGGCGGTGAGATACCATTGTCCGCCGATACGCTGGAAGCGGGCATAGGCCGTGCTGCCTCCCCATTCGTCGCAAAGTAGGACATCCTGATGAATGAAGCATACCTCGTTGGCTGAGACGTTAAACCACGTTCCATAGGATTTGTCGCATCGCGTGTTTTTCTTCGAGGCTTTAAACAGGTTCCAGCCTATTTCCCAGCCGTCGGGGCTGTCGAGGGCTTCGGCAGACATCTTGCTCTGCTCGTCGGTCAGGCGCAGTCTTGAGTTGCGGAAACTTTTGTCCGTGCGGAATTTGGGTATGAAGTCCTTGAAGGCTTCCCCATTCTGGTTGCAGGGGGAAGTGGCTGTGGTGATTGTCCGGGTTGCCGCCGGGAGGTACTTGTCGGGAGCTTTTTCCATCCATGACATGTCCGCCTCCTGGGCGAAAGCACCGATGGATATTGCTGACAGTAACATCAGGGCGAAAGAAGCCAGCTTTTTCATAATTAGATGTGTGTATTGATTGATGTTTGTAGATTGGTGTGTGCGGATGATTGTTACCGGAAGAGTTGCGGCAACAGGAGGGTCAGGTATATGCGCCAGTTTTTCCAGATGTGTCCGTCGGAGTTTTCGTAGTAGCTGTAAGGCATATGGTTGTCGTCGAGGAACTTGCGGTATGTGACATTATGTGCATACAGGAAGTCGTCTTTGCCTATGGCTATCCAGTAGAGCTTAGGCTGTTTGGCGAATTGCACGGAGAGCTTTTCAGCCACGCCGGGTGTGGCAGGGTCGGCGGCAAAGTCGCGAAGGACGGCTGCTGAAAACAGACCTACGTAGTCAAACATGTCGGGGTTGGCTGCTGAAATTTTCATGGCGTGTCCGCCTCCCATTGACAGTCCGGCTATGGCACGGTGGGCTTTGTCGGCCACGGTGCGGTAGTGCTTGTCGGTGTAGCTGACGATTTCGGGGAATATGTCCTCAAAAGTGTACTGCCCCTCATATGGAGTGGCGGGGTGGGTGGAGGGCTTGATGAAACCGAGCGGTGACTCTCCGGGAGTGGCCTGTTGCCACACATTGCCGTTGGGCATCACGACTATCATCGGGTCTGCGGTACCTTCGGCTATCATATTGTCGAGAATCTGGGCGGCGCGGCCAAGCTCCGACCACGCATTTTCATCGCCACCCATGCCGTGAAGCAGGTATAGCACTGGGTAACGCTTGTCGCCGTCGGCATATCCGGGCGGAGTATAGATGGTCATACGACGGTCATGCCCGAGTTTGTCGCTGTGCATCCATACTTTCGAGACGCTGCCGTGGGGTACGTCGGCCACCTTGTATCGCGACGACTCAGGCCCATCAATGAGGAAAACATTGGTCACCGATGCGATGTCGCGCAGCTGGTAGACGTTGGAGGGGTCGGTGATTTGCATTCCGTCGACTATCATCGAGTAGCTGTAGAGCTCGGGAGCGAGTGGAGCGGGGGTGGTGTATTCCCAGATGCTGTCGCTGTTGAGTTTCATTTCGGCAGTGCCGGGGATGTCGAATTTGCCCCGGTCGGTCGTGATAGTCTGTTTCGGCAGGAAGTCGCCGGTCACGAGCACCTGCGAAGCCCTCGGAGCTTTAAGACGCAGGGTGACGGTGTTGTCCGGCCGTATTTCAGGCGAATTGACTGGTGCGCTGCTCCATAGAGCCTGTTGCGCCATGACTGAAAAGGCTGTTGATGCCGCTGCTATCACGGCCAGTGGAAGTCGGAGTGTTTTCATGGTCGGGGTTGATGACAGGAAATAGCGTATTGTGAATGGAATAACATTTTAGTGTCTGCAAGATAGCAAAAATCCGCCAATCAGGCAATAAAAAATCCGTCAGCCCTGCCTGTTAAGGAATGTACTATTGTGTATGTCAGCAGTGTGTAATATATTTGCTATATGAATCAGGAGAATCAGAACATAGAGCATAAGCGCATTTGGAAGGACGAATACTTGAAATGGGTATCCGGCTTTGCCAATGCTTATGGTGGTAAGATATACATCGGCATTGACGATGATTTGAGCGTTGTGGGTGTGGATAAGCTGCACCAGCAGTTGGAAGATATTCCCAATAAGATTATCAACAATACAGGAGTAGTCCCTGAGATTAATCATATTGAAAAGGATGGTAAGGATGTTATTGAAATTATCATTGAGCCGTCGCTGATGCCAATATCTTGCCGTGGCGTATATTATTATCGCAGTGGAGCCACCAAGCAGGAACTTCGCGGGAACGCCCTTCATCAGTTCCTTTTGAAAAAGATGGGAGTGAATTGGGAAGATTTGCCATGTGACTGTGTGACATTGGATGATATTGACGATGCTGCCATAGATTATTTTCTGGATCATGCCATTGATGCGGGACGTATGGACTCCGAATCACGCAAGTATTCAAAGGCTGATGTCCTTGAAAATTTAGGATTGATCAAAGATGGTATTCCTGCCAATGGTGCGGTACTTTTGTTTGGCAAATACCCTCAACGAAAATTTGCAACGTCAAGTTTCAAGATTGGTCGATTTGGAATTGATAATGCGGACTTATTGAACCAAGATGAGATTACTGGCAATCTCATACAGATGACAGACAAGATAATGCAGGTATTAAGTGCCAAGTATCTGATCCGTCCGATTCATTATGAAGGTTTGCAGAGGAAGGAACCTTTGGAAATTCCCAAGGAAGCTCTACGAGAAATCATATTTAACAGCATTGTTCACAAACTCCAGAGTGGAACATGGAATCAGATGAGTATTTATGATGACCATATCCACTTGTGGAATGAAGGAGAACTTCCCGATGGTTATACGGTGGAGACCTTGATGAGCAAACATATTTCCAAGCCACGCAATCCCAAAATAGCACGGGCTTTCTATCTTGCCGGATTTATAGAGGCATGGGGTCGAGGATATGAAAAGATAATGTCAGAGTTTGACAAGGTTCGTCTTGCGCGTCCAACATTTAAGGAGGAGCAAAGAGGAATATGTGTTGACATCCCACGCGAGATTTTTATGAGTATAAGGGGAGGACTTAAATCAACTAAGGATTCCCATGGTGCTAATTGTGCTAATGGTGCTAATGGTGCTGAAAATGGTGCTAATCTAACCGCACGTCAAGCTGAAATTGTCTCAATAATAAAGAGGAATCCGTCAATATCTCTTAATGAAATTGCAGCGAAACTTGGAGTAGGAACGACTACAGTTGATAGAGAAGTTAAGAAGCTGAAAGGAGTTATCAAAAGAGTAGGTGCCCGTAACGGTGGTTACTGGGAGATAATAGAATCGTAAACCTCCTGTATTTACCGTATCATCCGCCAATCAGGCAATAAAATTAATCGGGCTGAAGTCGACTTCAGCCCGATTGGATGTGTTTGCTTGTTTTGACCTTGTAGTTTAAGGCACCGCTATCTTATGGATGGTACCGCCGACATCTACAAGGAAGATACCTGACTCCGCAGGTATGGTGAGTGACGGAGTCGCCGCATGTCGCGCCGCTACGGCTCCTGTGGGCAGATATACGGTCACTACGCCCTCCGAGACACCCTCTACGAGGATGCCGCCGTCGATGCCCCTGACTGTGACTTCTCCATCGGTCAGGATGTCTGCCTGGGACAGTCCTTGGTCAAAGACTGTAACCCGGCAGGTCTTTTCGATAGACGGATAGTGAGTGGAGGTGGCATGAAGCAGAGTCGTGCCTTTGGCCATGGCCTTAACTTCGCCGGCTGATGTTACGCTTACAATCTCAGGATTGTCGCTCGTCCACGCTATACCCGGATGGAATGCGTCCACAGGGAGTGCATTGGCTGAGAGGGTTTTGGTATCATCCACGTTGAGGCTGATGTCTTCTTCAGCCACATTTATATCTGTCACAGGGATATTGTCGTGGCTCCATGTGTAGGTAGGACCCCAGCCGTCGTTGGTCTGCAGGCGCATCGATAGTGTGTACTCGTCAAGCACCTCATCGGGAAACGGTAGTGACAGAGGGTCTATCTCCACTTCATGCGATGGAGTCAGTGCAACGGATGTGGCATTACCGATACCCGGGTCTGAACCCCAGAAATACTCAAGCCCGATAATCTTGATCGGCATATTGGGGTTTATCAATACACGGTTAATATACGTGGTCGACCATCGTCCGTTACTCCTGACTCTGATTCCAAGCAGGTGTTCGCCATTTGGCAGTTCGGAGGTGTCTATGGAGAATGGTCCCTCGGCATTGTTGATGTCCGCCAAGTTGCCTATCTGCGTGGCGCGTCCGATGCCGGGGTCGCTGTCCCAAAAATACTCCGCTGCATCGATCTGATTGACAGGGATTGTACGGTTCCACACGTATGTCAGGTAGGTGGGTGACCACTGCCCCTTGTTGGAGGAGCGTATGCCCAGCAGGTTGAACCCTTCGGGCAATACGTCGGTAGGGATTGATGACAGGCTGTAGCCGTCAGCGTCGGATGCTGAAAGTGCTAAGGTCGTGGCATGACCTATACCGGGGTCGTCGTTCCAGAAATATTCTGTCTGCACATCTGCATTCGTCGGTATGGCTGAAGCAGCCACGCAAGCCGATACCAACACGATGCGCCGTGCATATAGCAGTGGCTTATTCATTTTGAGTGGCTATTTTGAGTTTGATATTCAGTTTGCCATCGGTAGGAGATGACGGGATTGACACATTGACAAAGTGGGGCATGTTGACAGGTATGCCTGACAGCACATAGGGTGTCGTTCCGCCGAATGCGCCGCAGTCACCACCGTCCGTAGCCTGACCCTTTGCAATGCTGTCGTCGCGGAGCAGATAACGGTCGGCTGACACGTCATCAATGAATGTATTAGCCATCGTCGCCCCATAGATATTGTCAGGATAACTACTAATAGCATCCCCTTTTACAACATTATTAGTTACGATGCAGGTGTTTAGAGAATTTAATGGATAGTCAGCTATAAGTATATTATTTCTAATTGTGGAATTATCAAATTGAGCAATGCCGCTTCCACCGTTATTGTATACGACATTGTTTTCAATGGTACAATTTTTACTCAAAGAAGCATTTCCAGATATAGAGCAACCAAGTACGATATTATTCCGTATTATCGTATTTTCTAACGAAACTTGAAAGAATTTTCTTATAAAGTTGTTTTCTATAATTACATTCTCACCATTTATTTTATCTACACCTTTTTCTATACTACACCGTCTGAGTTTGGTATTTTTGTTAACATAAACATATTTTGATACTGTACATCCTTGTAAAGTGCTATACTCAGAGAGTGTGATAGTCCCTATCGATGCCTGACCGGCTGACTGCCATGTGCTGTTTTCCGACAGGAAGCGGCCCGGACCTGTGTGATATTGTTTTTGGTCAGGGTTACATCATCGTCATATTGTCCCGGATCAAGGAGCAGCTCGTCGCCTTCGTTGACGCGGTCGTCAGCCATAGCATCGGCTATGGAGGTAAAGTCGGCTTTGGCTTCGGGATTGGGGTTTAGCCGCCATGTAGCGGCTGAGAGCGGCATGGTGACACCTGTAACGAGTAATGATACTAATAATGATTTGCTTGATTTCATGATTTTTTTGAAGATTGGTTAGAAATTGTGGTTTCCCTGTATCATCGGGCTTTGGTGGCTGGGGTGTGGACACAAAAAGAGCGTGGACCCGATTTGCTATATACTACTCAAGGTCTTCGACTACCTACACCGTCGTATATCACAAATGAAAGCCCACGCTTATGAATCAAGCGTGAGCCTTAACTTTCATTTGTAGAGACGGTGTCAAAAGTGTCGAAGTTTTGAGTAGTCTACAATAAAGCTAAAGCTCTTTTTTCCTTATGTCGATAGTGCGTTTATTTCATTGGCAGTAAGGGGTTAGAGTGAACGTAATTATAATCGATGAATCTCAGCGGCTACTGCCGCCAGGATTCACAAATATAGCGATAAGTCGAGCGCAATGTCAAATTTATTTGAACATTGCCGAGCGTGAGTATATTGGACGGAGTCAAATATACGCAATTTTCTTGGAAAACAGTTTTTTAGTATTCGAAGGTGCCGAGCTCTGACTGGATGGTCAGGCGGTTGGCTGGGGCATCCTCGACGTGTCCGATAATCTGTGCGTCGATGTCGAATGACTTGGCGATGTCGATGATGCGGTCGGCATATTGTGGAGCGACATATACCTCAAGGCGCATACCCATGTTGAATACCTTGTACATCTCGGCAGGGTCGGTGCCGCTCTGCTGGGCAATCAGCCGGAACAGGGGAGGGATGGGGAGCAGGTTGTCTTTGACGATATGCTTGCCCTCCACGAAGTGCATCACCTTGGTCAGCGCACCGCCTGAGCAGTGGACCATGCCGTGGATTTCAGGACGCAGCTGGTCAAGTATCTTCTTGACTACAGGGGCATAGGTGCGTGTCGGTGATAGCACGAGTTTGCCGGCATCGATAGGAGAGCCATCCACGGCATCGGTCAGATGCTTCGTGCCGGAATACACGAGGTCGGCGGGCACGGCGGCATCGAAGCTTTCGGGATATTTCTCTGCAAGATAATGGGCAAACACGTCATGGCGGGCTGAAGTCAGCCCGTTGCTGCCCATGCCGCCGTTATATCCGTCCTCGTAGGTAGCCTTGCCGTATGAAGCCAGACCCACGATGACATCGCCGGCGGAGATGTTGGCGTTGTTGATGACATCGGAGCGTTTCATGCGGCAGGTGACGGTGGAATCCACTATGATGGTGCGCACGAGGTCGCCAACGTCGGCAGTCTCGCCGCCGGTGCTGTAGATGCCTATGCCTTGGGCGCGGAGGTCGGCAAGGAGTTCTTCAGTGCCGTTGATGATTGCGGCTATCACTTCGCCCGGGATGAGCATCTTGTTGCGCCCTATGGTCGATGACACGAGGATGCCCTCTGTGGCACCTACACACAGCAGGTCGTCGATGTTCATAACCAAGGCATCCTGGGCGATACCTTTCCACACGCTGAGGTCGCCTGTCTCGCGCCAGTAGAGATAGGCGAGCGACGATTTGGTGCCGGCACCGTCGGCATGCATGATGTTGCAGTAGTCGGGGTCACCGCCGAGTATGTCGGGGATGATCTTGCAGAATGCTTTAGGGAATATGCCCTTGTCGACATTTTTGATGGCTGCGTGGACATCCTCCTTTGAGGCCGACACGCCACGGCGCATATATCTCTGGTCGCCCATAGTCTGTGACTTTATTGTATGTGTGAAGAGTGATAGGGGTTGTGTTTATTCCACAAAGATAGGGATTTTTCCGCGAAGTAGTATTAAGGCTTGTTTAATAACCCATCAGGGCGAGTATGGTGGGAGTCAGCAGGGCGGTCAGGAGTCCGTTGACTGTCAGCCCGAGCGACGACCATGCACCATAGCGGTAGCTGCCTTTTTCCATGGCTATCGATGTGCCTACGGCATGGGCGGCAGTACCCATTGAAAGCCCTTGCGCTATGGGGCTTTTGACTCTTGTCAGCTTCATCACCTTGAAGCCTGACATGCCGCCGAAGATGCCGACGGCGCAGACTACGGCGGCTGTCAGCGACGGTATGCCTCCGAGGCTGCGGGTGACCTCCATGGCTATAGGCGTGGTGACGGATTTGGCGGCGAGCGAGATGATTACCTCGCGTGTGGCTCCGAACAGCTGTGCGAAAAACACCACCGTCACTATGCCGATGACGCACCCTGCCAGCTCGGCCATGATTATGGGCAGGAGCTGCTTGCGTATGGCTGACAGCTGGCGGTAGAGGGGTACTCCGAGAGCCACCACGGCAGGTTTGAGCCAAAATTCTATCATGCGCCCTCCCTCGCTGTAACGGTCATAGGGGACACCTGTCACAATCAGGAATCCGATGAGTGCCACGATAGAAACGAGAATGGGGTTGAGCAGCATCAGCCCTGTGCGGCGGTAGGCGAGCTGGGCTATCACATAGACCGCGAATGTGACGGCGATAAGGAAATAGCTGTTTTCGAGAAATTCCATCATTCGGTATCTTTGGGGGTGGTGTGCGTATTGCGTGAGGAGGGGCGGTGGTGTGTCGACTGGCGGATAATCTGATGCACCCACCCGGTGATGCCGATTACTATAAATGTGCTTATGGCGGATGCGCCAACGATGGCTACCCACTGGTCACGGATGAGGTCGAAATATCCCAGCAGGGCCACTCCGGCCGGGACGAAAAAGAATCCGAGATTGCCTACAAGGAAGTCGGCTACGCCGGCTACATGACGCAGACGGATGATGCGGAGTTGGAGCGCAAGCGTCAGCAGAAGCATCCCTATGATGCTTGACGGGACGGGGATGCCGGTAAGATATACCACTAATTCGCCCAAGGCGAGAAACAGGAACAGTACGGCTAATTGGATAATCAGCATAAAGAATCAGTTTTGTTAAAATGACTGACAAAGGTACGTTTTTTGCCGATATGACAATACCGTTTTTATACACTTAGTGTAATATTGCGTTGCTTTATGGTATTATACCCAGATTTAAAAGCATTCATTAGAAATATCACTCCATAAGCAAGGATGATGGTGGCAAAGAAGCGGAAAACAAATATCAGGCATGTATACCACTCGGAGGAGGTGACGGTATCTGATAAAAAGAGAGCTGCAGCCAGAATGACGTAATTAAACGGGTCGGAGAAGAGGTAGAGTTCGTAACTGTCATTGCCGAGGCGTTTGAAAAGGCGGTGGTTTGCCATGCTTGTCTTATGATGCACCCACATCGATACTATCGTCATAGTAAATATGCCGCCGATAGCAATCAGAGGACGGATGATATAGAAGCGCAGACTCCAGAGCAATGTAATGTCAGGATTGAGATTACAGTATGCGATATAACAACCGATATAACATAGGACTGTCATAAAGCATATTTTGCCAGATACATTCAGGCATCCGAGGATGTTTTTGTTTGCAAGGAATTGAAATCCGATTGCAAAATATATCATCATTGCAAATGCTTTCGTTAATCCTAAAGGCGGCTGGATATGGCCACTGTTTCCGGACATGACCCACATGGTACCGACATCATGGAGTAATAGAAGGACTATCCATGACAGAGGATTGTTGAGAATGCTGGTGCGCCGTATAGTATAGAAAAACAGGAAAATCCAAAAAAGAGCAGCTACGAACCATAAATGCGTATTGCCTAAAATCATAAACTGCCCCCAAAAGATATCATTGACTGGGGATTCTGCAGCATCCCGGTATCCGCTGATATATTTTAGAGGTACGGATACTAATAAAGTAGTGAGGAAGAAAGGTATGATAAGTCTGCAAAATTTCTTTTTGAAGTATGTGGATTTTGGTAACCTATTATATTTTTCTACATTCAGTTTGTATAATAATCCGCTAAGAGCCATGAAGAAAGGCATGTGGAAAGCGTAAATAAAGCCGATTACACCGTTGATAATTGATTGGCTTAGTGTGTGAGGGCTCGGATGACTGACGCCACCATAAGGAGTGAGGACTTCAAAATAATTGCAATGACCAAGTATGACCAATAGCAAAGTGATTGTTTTTGCTGAGGCAATCCAATTCGAATGTTGATTTGGATATTTGATTGCGTGGTTCATGGCTGTTTATGATGTTGTATGCTCAAGAGTGGTAACATGCTGTGATTATTGCATCAAATATGTTCATAGACTGCATAGCGCGGTTGGGGCGCCAAGATCGACCATGGCCTCCTTGTGTCTGTTTGCTCAGGATGGTGGAACTATTTCTTGGTCTCGTGGTATTCCTCCTCGGTGTTGACAGCCCAGATGGCGGCTTTGTCGTCGGTGCCTGACTTGATGGCGCGGACGGCCTCCATGGCGGTCAGCATCGAGTGGTCCATGTTATTGTAGCGGTGCTGGCCGTTACGCCCTATGCAATAGAGGTTGGGGATGGTGTCAAGGAAAGCCTTGACCTTGTCGAGCGAATAGTATGACCCGTAGTATGCAGGATATGCTTTCTTCATGCGGATGCGCACGGCATCGATGACATCCGAGGAGTTGATGATGCCGATTTTTTCAAGCTCTCCGATAGCCATCTTGATGAAATCGCCGTCGGGCATCTCCCACAGGCTGTCGCCTTCGTTGCAGAAATACTCCAAGCCTATCCACATGGTGTTGGCGTCGTCCGCCACCATGTATGGCGACCAGTTGTTGAACACTTGTATGCGTCCGAGCTTCACGTCGCGTTCCTGCACGTATATCCATGTGTCGGGTACTCGGTCGTTGTAAGTCTTTATAGCGGTGGTGTTCTTGATTGACAGGTCTTTGACCAGCAGTCCTACGGTTATGAAGTCGCGGTATGGGAGATCGGAGGCTGTTTTGCGGACTCCGCCAGGAATGTCTATGCCGTCAAGCGATGCTATGAGGTCCTTTATGGGCATTGATGACAGGAAATAATCACAGGAGACAGTGCGGCTGTTGCCGGAACTGTCCTTGACGGTGGCTGAAACCACGCGCCCGTTGCTGACATTGATCCGCTCCACGGCGGTCTGCATGTGTATGTGTCCGCCCTCGTCCTCTACAGCCTTTGCAGCGGTCTCCCACAGATGTCCCGGTCCGTATTTGGGATATATGAACTCCTCGATGAGGGAGGTTTCCACTTTTCCGCCTTTGCCTTTAGTTCCTAAGCTCTTGGCGAGCATGTCTTTCAATATCGTGAAAATGGATAGCCCCTTTACACGCTGGCTGCCCCAGTCGGCTCCCAGCTTGGATGGGTGTACACCCCACACTTTCTCGGTGTAATCTTCGAAAAACATAGAGTACAGAGGGCGGCCGAAACGGTTTATGTAGAAATCCTCAAGCGAGTCCTCTTTGCGCTTGTGGAGCGTACTTGCGAGGTATCCCATGCCGGCTTTGAACGTCCGTGCCAGCCCCATGTTGGCAAATGTCTGCCGTGACAGGGTGATTGGGTAGTCGAAAAACTTGCGCAGGTAATATATGCGCGACACCCTGTTGCGGCGCAGCATGACGCAGTCGTTGTCCTCGCTCCCCTCAAGGCTCTGTGTGGGCAGTGCCGGCATCATAGCGTCCCACCATCTTGTCACCTCCTCGCTCTTGCTGAAGAAACGGTGCCCGCCGATGTCTATGCGGTTGCCTTTGTAGTTGACAGTGCGCGAGATGCCTCCGACCACGCTGTCCGCTTCGAACACTTCGGGGGTGATGCCGGTGTTGCGCAGGAGCTCGACGGCGGCGGTGAGTCCGGCGGGACCGGCTCCGGCTATGACAGCTTTCATGCTGCGGTCTTTTGGGAGTCTGGGATTATCTTGCATAATACGTGTATGTGAGATGTCAATATTTTGCGTCCTAAAAAGTTCCAGAAAAACACTATGGCAGTTGACAGAAGCTTTGCCCACAGATAATGCAGTGACAAGAAATCGACTGCAAGGTACATTATAAGAGCATTGAGACCGAGCCCGATGATACCTACGATGGCGAATCCGAGAAATTCTACTACCTGATGCCGCTCGGTGCTTCGGGAATTAAACACCCACCGTATACTCAGGAAATAGTTGACAGTAAGACCTATTATAAAAGCCAGTGCCGCCGACAGCTGGTAGTGTACGCCGGCATATTCGGTCAGTGTGTAGAGCGAACCGAAGTCGGCAGCGAACGCTGTACCTCCTACGATGCCGTAGCGGATGAGCTGCACGGCTATATTGTCAGTAGGTGTTTTTAGCAGCCGGTATAAAAAGCTTCTGTGTGACATTTACAATTATATGCAGACTATTTTTTGCGAGTTACTTATTTTGCAAATTTGCCTAAAAATTCATGATTGACAAAACTTGAAAATCTTAGTGAATGACTGCCTCTTGGTCAACACGCTCATCAGTTGCGCGGCCATGATGATGAACAGAGGGAATACGGCCTGATTGAGCCGCCCATAGTCTCCCCATGAACCATACCATGCTACAAACAGGTTGGAAATCCATATGGATGATATAAGCACTGCACTGTAGAATACCTTGCGTCTGCGTAGCATGGCATAAACCAGACATATTGTGTATGTCAGCCACGAATAGATACATACCTTCATCGGTAGCGGCGAGAGGAGGATATATAGGTATGAGAAAGGCTGCAGTCCTTGTCCACGTTCCCTATAAATGCGATAATTGCTGTCGCCGTTAAACATGCTCAGCAGGCGGCTCACTTGCAACTTTAAGAGATATGCGTGGTTTTCTTTGATGCGCTGTTGCGCTTTGTCATAGTAGTCTTGAGCCCCTTGGCGGGTTTTCCGTGCCTCTAAGCTCTCGTTCATCGCCTCGAGGTGGGCAGCTTCCAATGCGCTTCCTGCCTCTTCTGTTTGCCTGTCGGTCACCATCGATGTGCGTATATTGATGTCGCTGTTATAGGTAGAAATGATGGATGGCGCGAAGAAGCCGAATTTATGTTGAAACCCTGTGCAATATCCGATATAAAGCAGAACCGGAATTGCCAAAACCGTCAATCCTTTTAAGGCGATAGCCTTATGGTGCAGACATACGATGCCCCAGCCGCAAATCATCAACGGTATCAGGTATATGAATGCTGGTTTTAGCAGTAGAAGGACCGAAAGCCACAAGGCTGACCACCATAAACTTTTGGCTCTCGTTTGGCATAGTCCGTTGACTGTCGTGTAGATGAAGAACACCATACACGTCGTAGACAGTGACTCGGTAATGGCGACGTAGTTACATTCGTAGCTTCCTGGGAAAACGACATAAAATAGAGTGGCAGTCCAGATCAGTCGCGGGCGGTTGCCGACAAAGGTTTGCAGTAGCAGCCTGAAATAACGGATCGATATGATGAAAACACTCCACTGTACCAAAGAAACGGTCAACAGCATGTCCCAGCCGAAAGTCAGAAACCGGCACAGACCGAGGAACAACGGGTAGACTGGCGGCCGGCTGAAATCAAATAGCGAAAAGAAGTCATGCAGACTGTAATTGCCGAGAGCAGTCAGAAATGAACCGGTGTCATTTTGTTCGATGCATGACGAAGGTACCAGGAATGACCATGATGCCTCAATAATGGCTATGAGGTATATTACCCAGTAATTGTCAGCGAGAATACCTATCTTATTGTGCTGTTTCGGGGGGGGGTAAACTGCTGATTCATAATGTGTTATATGCTTAGAGGGAGTGTCTTCCATTCTGCAAAGTTAATGAAAAAAATGCTATATGGGTCAATCTGTCGGTCATAATTGGAGATGGATGCTTATGAGGTCGCATCCATAGCATGTGCAGGTGGGCGGGGGCGTAGGTCATCGGCCGCAGAATACATCGCGGGCGGTGCGGGTTTTGGTGAAGAAAGAGCACAGATGGCCGAAAACGAGAATCAACATCGGGAATACAGGTTGTATCAGCCGGTCAAACGCCCAGTACGCTCCTAACCATGTGACCATGGCATGTGTTATCCATATCCCGGCGATAAGGAGAGGCACGGGCATGAGCATTTTATGCCTGAACATGGCTGTAGCGGCAACAGATATGTATATCATAACCAATACGGCCGCTGTATCCATGCCGAGGGTGAGCATCATGCCGACGGGCCAGTAAAGGCTGGCGCACTGGTTGGCTCGGCATCTCCAGAAACTTGGGAAGGTGTAGACGGTAGCTTTTAAAAATTCGTATTTGTGCGCGTTGATATTGGCTGTGACACAATGGTGAAATTCGGTGCTGTGATTCATGTGTGACGGAATAGACTCTGTCCATGTGGGCTTGCCTGTCACGGGGTCGGGCTTCTTCATGTAGGGCCGCATCTCGGGCAGATAGAACTGTTCGTCCAAGATGCCGGAGTACAAGCACCTGATATAGTTATTATAAGTGGAGACATCGGACATGGCGAAATAACCGTATTTGCGGTCGAATACGCAGGCATAGCCTGACATGGCCATTGCTACCAGGACGGTTAACACCAGCCCTAATACCCCTTCACGGCAGCGGCGCAAAGCCATGTAGATGCATACCGCAGCGTAGACCAGAGGCAGGTAACAAAAAGCCGGGCGCAGAAACACTAACATCAGCAGCCAGAATGCGCCGAGGCACATGCGGCGCATACCTCCACGGCGTATGCCCAAGACAGCGAAGTATGTGAAGAATACGAGGAAGCTCTGGGAGAGCGATTCGCTCATGGCGTAGTAGTTGACTTCTATCACGCCCCAGTAGACAGCATAGAACGCTGTCATCCAGAATGTGATGCCCTGATGCCTTACAATTTCTGATGCAAGCCGCCGGAAATAGGGGATTGTGGCGATGAATACGAGCCACTGGGCGAACAGCAGGAATGTCAACGGGAGACGCTCGTCTAATGTGGCGATGCCGATAAACAGGGGATAGACCGGGGTGCGGAACATATCGACAAACGTCTCCAACCGCGAGATGTCGTAAAATCGCCATACCTCTATGTAGGAGCCGGTGTCGAGTCCCTCCCAGCCCATGCCCGGAAGGAAGCAAAGGAGGGCTTCCAATGCTGCTATCAGGTAGATAATCCGGTATCGTCCGGAAAATTCGCGGGATATTCTCGTTTTTAGCGATTGAAAAGTGCGTGGCGGCATTGTAGTGACGAACTGTTGCGGCGGTTTCCTCCGCAAATTTACACCAAAAGGATGATGAGTGCAAAAATTCGTAACTTTGCGCTTGATATGCCACATGGAATAAACAACAACAACAACGGTATTGTGCCGCCGCTTCGTGCCGTCGGCTCTGTCAGCCATCAGATATGGCTGTATGTGCTTATAGTCCTTTCGGCGGGGGTGATGTTTTATCTCAGGTCTACTCCCAACATACCGATGGAGGATAATCTCTTCTTTTCATTCGTGAAATTCGATGTCGAAGATGTGACGTGCGATTACGAGCCTGTGCCGATCTCAGGCATTGACGATATCGTAAAGTCGTTGCATAAGATGTACCAAAGTTCCAACGGACGTATCCCGGTGCATTTTTTTGTGATGCTGTTCATGGGCATTGTCGGAGTCGAGACGTTTTATGTGGTAAATTCGGTGGTGTTTGTAGCTGTGTCATGTCTCGCTTCGGTTTTTATCTTCTCGCGCCGTGGTCTGACTCCCTTCCGGATGCTTTTGACCGTGCTGGTGCTTCTTTATTGTATGCCCCAGACAGCTTCTTTGTGGTTTTGTCCGGCATACGGCATCAATTACATGTGGAGTCTCGGGGCGACATTGCTGTTTTTGTTGCTGTGGCGTAGCTGTCGCTGCATGAGGTGGTGGCAGGTGGCTGTGCTGTGTCCTGTTTGTTACATGTCGGGATGGACTCATGAAGCGTTTGTAGTGCCGGTGTCATGTATGCTGATATTCGTCTACGCAATGCGTTTGCGAGATGTCAGGAGCTCGTCTGCCATCCTTGCTCTTGCTTATGTCGCTGGCACGGTCACCCTGCTGTGTGCCCCGGCGGTATGGTCGCGTGCCGACGGCAGTGTCGGTAATTATCCAGGGCTGGTGTCGTGGACGGCCAATGCTGTAATGAGTCTGTTGACTAACTTGCCTTTTGACATATTGGTGGTTGTCATGGCGTGGATGTGGACGGCCCGTCGGGATGATTTCAGACGGTTTTGCCGCGATAATCTTCAGGTACTTGCAATTGTGTTTTTTGCTACAGGCATGGTGCTTGTCCTTGTCATGGGCTTTACACGCGGTAGCATTGCGCTGTCGTTTTTCTGTATAGCGTTGTTGCTCAGGATTGCTTGCCGGTATATCAGTATAAAGGTACCTGCCGTCGCGATGCTATGCGTGCTGTCTCTCTTTGTGTGGCATCAGGCGGCTATTGCCGCAGAAGCCCGTAGGCATTACAAACATTATAAAGAAATGATAGCAGACTTTCTCGCTTCACCTACAGGTACGGTGGCATATGCTCCTCTTGACATAGCCAATCCATTGACAGCACCGTGGGTCGAGCCGTGGGCCATTGACATAGCGAGCGAGTCTTTGTTTGACCGGGCGCGAGAGATGGGTATTTCGTTTTACTACCGGCATCCGTGGCATAAGCCGTTGCGGGTGGTCACGCCATCAGAGGCTTCGGTATTGCAAAGTCCTGAAACATTTTTTATCCCTGCCAACCGTGTGCCTGGTACAGGCGGATTTTATACAGTGGACAGTATAGAGCATCTCATACTCCGGGCTGACAGTGCTGAGGTGCAAGGACGGAGCTATACGGTCAGGTACGATTTTTCGGATGGGGGAGCATCGTTGCCTTTGAGAAAGCGGCTGAAATTCCGTTTATACGGGTTGTCTGATCAAGAAAGCCTGCCTGTAGGCACATTTACCTATGAAGGGCATGACTATGTGGCAGTACCCAAGGAAAAGGTCTATAAAGTGGCGGCTGTCGATGCGGACTGACATCATGACACATTAAAAACAGGTCAATCCTCGCAGTGGCCGGAGGATTGACCTGATAGATGGGACTGTATACGGCTCGTGGCTACGTTACTGCTGCGGAGTATCTACCTCGGGAGCGATGAGCTTATAGCCTTTGCCGTGGATATTGATGATTTCGATCGACGGGTCATCCTTGAGGTGCTTGCGGAGCTTGGTGATGTACACGTCCATCGAGCGGGCGTTGAAATAGTTATCGTCAATCCATATGGTCTTGAGCGCGAAGTTGCGTTCGAGTATTTCGTTGACGTGTGCACACAGCAGGCTCAGAAGCTCGCTTTCCTTTGTGGTAAGCTTGGTGACTTTGTCATCGACCATAAGCACCTGCTTCTGTGTGTCGAATGTGAACTTGCCGATTTTGTACATCGTGATTTCCTTGCCTTTCTTGCCTTTGACGCGGCGCAGTATGGCTTCGATGCGGAACACCAGTTCTTCCATGGAGAATGGTTTGGTGATGTAGTCGTCGGCACCGATTTTGAAGCCTTCGAGTATGTCGTCTTTGAGCGACTTGGCGGTGAGGAATATGATGGGGACTTCGGAGTTGACCGTACGGATTTCCTGTGCGAGAGCGAATCCGTCCTTTTTGGGCATCATCACGTCAAGGACGCACAGGTCATACTTGCCTTTCAGGAATGCCTTGTAGCCGGCTTCGCCGTCGGGGTAGAGGTCGGCATTGAAGCCCTTGGCCTGGAGATACTCGCGCAGCAGCATGCCCAGGTTCTCGTCGTCCTCGCAGAGCAGAATACGCAATCTTTCTTCCATAATTAATCAGAGTTTAGTAAGTGGTAAGACAATTATAAATTTCGTTCCATGACCGAACTCGCTTTCGGCTGAGATTTCGCCTCCGAGTTCGCGCACCATTTTGTTGACGTAGGCCAGTCCGAGACCGAACCCCTTGACATCATGGCGGTTACCGGTGGATACCCGGTAGAATTTTTCAAATATTTTCTTTAAGTCTTCTTTCTTGATGCCGATGCCGTTGTCGGCTATCTCTATGCGGAGTTTGCGTCCCGGCATGTCGGAAGTAGTGACTTTCAGTTGCAGCGGCTCGTCTTCGCGGCGGTATTTGACCGCATTGTCCAAAAGGTTGAATATCACATTGGTGAAGTGCATCTCGTCTACGACCACTATGCTGTCCTCGGCGTTGAGGTCTGCAGCGAGGCTGCCGCCGTATTTTTCGACCTTGAGTTTGAATGTATGGACGATGTTGGCTATGGCCACATTTGCATCCACCTCCTGCAGCTTGAGATTGGCACTCTGGCGGTCGAACATCGACATCTGCAATACTTTTTCGACCTGAAACCGCAGACGCTTTGTCTCGTCGTTGATCACTGTGGCAGTGTGTTGAAGCATCATGGGAGATTTGCGCACGGCATCATCGTTGAGCATCTGGGCAGCCAGGGATATGGTGGATATTGGAGTCTTGAATTCATGGGTCATGTTGTTGATGAAATCGTTTTTCATCTCCGTGAGTTTCTTCTGGCGGAACGCCACAATTATGGTGTATAGAAATATTACCAGAAGTATGAGGGTGAAACCAAACGACGGGATCATGAACTTGACCGCAGAAAATATGTAGTTGGCCTTTGTGGGGAAGTAGACGTGGATATAATTGACCCGCGAGCTGGGGTCGTTGGGAAACAGCGCTTGGACGTATACGCTCCCTTTTTCGTCGTTTTCGGGAGGCGTGAATCGGTCGGTGCGGTACACTGTATGCCCGGCGCGGTTGACTATGGCAAATTCAAATGGCAGGTCCAGTCCGTTGCTCTCCAACTCTGTACGCATGTATCCGCGTACCAGTGTTGAGTCGGCGCGTTCGCGAATCGGGCGGTTGCTTGACTGGTTGAGTATGGTGAGTATGACTTCGTTAAGCAGCCCTTTTTGGTATATGTATTGCCCTCTCAGGTCGGCATGATTGCTCTGCAGCGATGTCGCCGCTCCGGCTTTGATGTCATCATTGATGCGGATGTCCTCCACTGGCGTTTCGGCCGATGCGGCAGGATTTTGCTGGAAGTTTATGGAGCCGTTGACCATCTGCGTCTGGTCGGGGCGGAATCCGCCTGACGACGACAAAACTGATGCGTCAAGCATCGCAAAGTCTTCGGTGAGGTAATGCCGCGTTTCCTCGCGTTCGAGAGCAGTGGTGACGGCATAGAGGCTTCGCTTGACGCCCTCGCTGAACTGGTCCTCGCGCATACGTATCATCTCCCGCATGTACATAATCTGCACATACAGAAGCCCTATGAATGTCATGGCCATTATGAACGTGAGGAGCCAGATAGTCGATTTCTTCATTATTCGTCGTGCAGGGCAGCGATGTGGCAAAACAGTCTCATGATATATCGCCGAAAGCCGTTGCGTCACGCCGCTGAGCCCTATATGTTTAACGATTGTCCTTGAATAAAGTTGAATGTTAAAAACATCTCCGCATTATTTCTTTAACTCGCAGAGCCTATTCTAACAGTTTACGGCAAATTTAACAAAAAATCTTCCATAAAATCATGCTTTATCTGCTTTTTCACCTAATTTAAGAGCCGGTTTGGATTTGCCGTTTAAATTTGACATATTTTTTGCTCATAGCTTTGCGGTAATGTTTTAACATTAATATTTGTGTAAGTAGTGGGCTGCGGTGTGGTTTATGTCAGGGAAAATTGCTAAATTTGCCGACTAATAGGGGCATCGTGTCCCGTTATATCTAATAAGCGTAATGAAGATTGTCAAACTATTTATAGTGTGTGTGGCCTCAGTGATGCTCTGTGGCTGTGGCGAATATCAGAAGGCGCAAAAAAGCACTGATGCCGACTACAAGCTCGATTTCGCCCAGCGTGCCTATCAGAAGAAGCAGTATGTGCAGGCATACACTATCCTCGCTGACATCATACCCGCCTTTAAAGGTACCGAGAAGGCTGAAGATGCGCTGTATCTGATGGCCATGAGCTATTATGACAACAAGGAGTACAAGACGGCGAGCGCTTATTTCAAAAACTATTATACACGTTTCCCTCGTGGCAAATATACCGAACTGGCGCGTTATTACTGCGGCTATGGGTACTTTATCGACAGCCCTGAGCCTCAGCTCGACCAGAGCGACACTGTAAAGGCCATAGAGGAGCTTTCTAATTTTATAGAGTATTATCCGCGAAGCGAGCGCACTCCCGCAGCGCAGAACGCTATATTCGAGCTCCAGGACAAGCTTGCTCTTAAAGAACTCGAAAATGCCGTGCTTTATTATAATCTCGGCACCTATTTAGGCAACAACTATGCAAGTGCGGTCATCGTGGCACAGAATGCGCTCAAAAAGTATCCCTATACCAAGTATAAGGAAGATCTGGAGATGATTATACTGAAGTCGCGCTATCAAGAGGCCGCCAATTCGGTCGACGAGATGAAGCCGGAGCGATTCCGTGACGTGATTGACGAATATTACGGGTTCATCAACGACTTTCCTGACGGCAAGAACCGCAAGGAGGCCGACAACATCTTCAAGATAGCCAGCCGCCATGTCAAGGACGATACAGGACTTTAATAAGTAAGTCTAAAAAATACCGTGATTGATATGTGCATTATTCTGCGGCTTAAATAACGTTATTAATATATTATACAATCCTTTCAATTACAGCTGATTAATCTGATGGATTACAAGAAAATCAATGCTCCGCTCAACACTGTCACCCGTGACATGATAGAGCTTTCAGAGGACACCGGCAATGTCTACGAGACTGTCGCAATCATAGCAAAGCGTGCAAACCAGATTGCCGCTGACATGAAGCGCGATTTGGAGAAGAAGCTCCAGGAATTTGCCTCGCTCAATGACAATCTCGAGGAGATATCCGAAAACCGCGAACAAATCGAGATTTCACGTTACTACGAGAAGCTGCCCAAACCTACACTGATTGCAGCCGAAGAGTATGTAGAGCATAAGATTTATTACCGCAATCCCGCAAAAGATAACCATAATCTCGATTAAGGCTGACCGGCCGCCCCCCCACCTCCACTACATACCTTAAACATCTAAGCCATTGACATTTGTCACGCTTCGTGGCTGTTGCGGAATATGGGCATAGCGTCCGATATGCGCCGAAGCCTGTCCGAGCAAAAGCTGGAAGTGTGATGAGGTTGAGGGCTTCTGTTATATTTATTGATACTCAAAACCCCGACATAGCGATTATGCTGAGAATAGCTATACAGGCCAAAGGCCGACTCAATGAAGACTGCATGGGGCTGCTCAAAGACAGCGGCATAACCACATCAGGCAGCAGCCGCAAACTCGTTGCACGAGCCAAGGGATTTCCTATGGACGTGCTCTATCTCCGTGATGACGATATCCCCCAGGCGGTAGCCATGGGTGTCGCCGACATCGGCATCGTCGGACTCAATGAGATGGAGGAGAAAGCCCAGGACGTCAATATTGTGATGCCGCTCGGATTCAGCGACTGCCGTATATCGCTTGCTGTCCCCAAGGATGCCTCTTATGACGGACTGCAGTGGTTTACTGGCAAGCGTATTGCCACATCCTATCCGCGTATTCTTGGCAAATTCCTCGCAGAGAAGGGGATTGAGGCAGAGATACACGAGATAGCCGGTTCGGTGGAAGTCGCACCTGCGGTAGGTATGGCCGATGCTATATTCGACATAGTTTCGTCGGGCGGCACGTTGGTACAGAACGGTCTGGTCGAAGTGGAGCAGGTGTTCTATTCGCAGGCGGTGCTTATAGCCACCAAAGGTCTTGACGGACAGAAACTTCAGGAACTCGAACAGCTCAAATTCCGTTTCCAGAGCATCATCGGCAGCCGCGACATGAAGTATGTGCTGATGAACCTCCCCGAGTCTGCCATAGAGGAAGCTGTCAAGATACTTCCCGGTATGAAGAGCCCCACGCTGCTTCCTTTGGCTGCTAAAGGCTGGTACTCGCTCCATGCGGTCATCCGTGAAGAGGAGCTGTGGGAGAAAATCGAACAACTGAAAACCGTTGGAGCCGAGGACATTCTTGTGCTCGCGCTTGAAAACATAGTCCGCTGATGGATGTAATAGTAAATCCGCTCCGCAGCCAGTGGAAAGCTCTCGCCGAGCGCAACATACCTGACGATCCACAGGTCACCGCCGCCGTGGAGGCTATCATCAGCGATGTGCGCCAGAGGGGCGATGAAGCCTTGCGGGATATGGCTCTGAGGTTTGACCGTGCTGCCATAGAAGACCTTGAGGTCGGCGAGGCTGAGATAGACGAGGCATGCAAACTTGTCTCCGATGCTGTCAAGGAGGCTATACGTGCCGGAGCAGACAATATCCGCCGTTTCCACGAGGCTCAGATGCCCGAGCCTGTGAAAGTGGAGACGATGCCCGGCGTGATGTGCATCCAGCGGCCTGTGCCTATTGAGAAAGTCGGGCTTTATATCCCTGGCGGACAGGCACCGCTGTTTTCCACGGTGCTGATGCTTGCCATCCCGGCGACGATAGCCGGATGCCGGCAGATTATATTGTGTACCCCTCAGAGCGGCGACCGCCAGATTGCGCCTGAGATACTGTATGCAGCCCGCGAGTGCGGCATACACAAGGTGTATCGCGTGGGTGGTGCGCAGGCTGTGGCCGCTATGGCATTAGGTACGCAGAGCGTCCCGAAAGTCCACAAGATATTCGGTCCGGGCAACCGGTTTGTCACCAAGGCGAAGCAGATGCTCGCATCCGAGGTGTCGATAGATATGCCGGCAGGGCCGAGTGAAGTGCTTGTGATGGCCGACGATACCGCCGATGCCGCTTTTGTCGCATCCGATATGCTGTCGCAGGCCGAACATGGACCAGACAGCCAGGCGATATGCGTGTGTACGTCGGAAGCCATAGCCGATGCGGTACGCGAGCAGGTGGATGCAATCTCGGCACAGCTGTCACGTGGCACCAGCATAGAGAAATCCTTGTCGCATAGCCGCATCATCGTCATGGATGACCATGACGATATGGTTGATTTCGTCAATGAGTACGCCCCGGAACACCTTATAATATCCATGGAGCATCCTTGGGATATTGCCGACCGCATAACTGCTGCAGGAAGTATCTTCATAGGCAACTATTCGCCTGAGAGTGCCGGAGACTATGCTTCGGGTACAAACCATACACTGCCGACAAATGGCTGGGCTCACTCGTTCAGCGGTGTCAATATCGACAGCTTCATGCGTAAGATTACCTATCAGGAACTTACCCGCGCCGGCCTTGGACTTCTTGCTCCCACTATCGTCACCATGGCGGAGGCCGAAGGCCTTGACGCTCACGCAATGGCAGTAAAAATCCGTATGGCTTCTGAAGACTGACACATTAATATAATAGGATTATTTGCATAGACGGTCATGAAAAATCCGATGGACTATGTGAGGCCCAACATCCTCGCTCTCGAACCGTACAGCACTGCACGTGACGAGTGCAAGGGTGGAGACATATCCGTGTGGCTCGATGCCAATGAAAATCCATTTGACAATGGTGTGAACCGTTACCCTGACCCGCACCATAAGGAGCTGAAGCGTCATGTGGCTGCACTTAAGGGTGTCAAGGAAGACCAGCTTTTTTTAGGCGGAGCTGGCAGCGATGAGGCGATTGACCTGACTTTCAGGATATTCTGCCGTCCGGGTGTCGACAACGCCATAGCTATCACACCGAGCTATGGGGTATACACGGTAAGCGCGGCGGTCAATGATGTGGAGCTGCGCGAAGTGCAGCTAACTGATGATTTCCAGTTGCCTGTCAGCCGGCTTCTTGAAGCTGCCGATGCCAATTCAAAACTCATGTGGATATGCAGTCCAAATAATCCTACGGGAAATGCTTTTGCTCCGGCCGACATACTTGAATTGTGTGACAGGTTCGATGGTATTGTGGTTGTCGATGAGGCATATGTGGATTTTTCGCCGGCCGGGTCGATGAAAACGGCCATAGCCTCTCACCCCAATCTCATCGTCTTGCAAACGTTTTCCAAGGCCTGGGGCATGGCGGGGCTGCGTATAGGCATGGCGATATGTGATGAGCGTATTGCCGAGCTATATGCCCGGGTGAAATATCCTTACAACATCAACGGCCCGACACAGCGCGAGATAATCAACCGTGTGCGCCGCACCGACATCAGCGGCATGGTGCGCAGTATCATCGACGACAGGGATATGCTCATGCGTGAGCTCCCTAAATGCGGCTGCATAGAGAAAGTATATCCGTCCGATGCGAATTTCCTGCTTGCCAAGGTTACGGATGCCAATGCTGTATATGATTATCTGATACTCAACGGTGTGATAGTGCGTAACCGCAGCCGTCTGCCGGGGTGTGCCGGTTGCCTGCGTCTGACCATAGGCACTCCGGAAGAAAACCGCCGACTACTCGGTTTGTTGCAAACATACTCATCACAGCAATAATAAAGTGAAGAAGAAAGCCATATTCATAGACCGTGACGGGACTATCATACGCGAACCTGCCGACGAGCAGATAGATTCTTTAGAGAAGCTCAGTTTTCTCCCCGGGGTCATCACGGCTCTTAGCAGCCTGATGGGCAAAGGGTATGAGCTGGTGATGGTCAGCAATCAGGATGGTCTGGGTACTGAATCTTTTCCAGAAGATACGTTCTATCCAGCCCACAACAAGATGCTGGAGGCTCTGGCCGGAGAGGGCATACGCTTCGACGCGCAGCTCATAGACCGCAGCTTCCCGGAGGACAACGCTCCCACGCGTAAACCACGCACGGGAATGCTGACTGCGTATATGGACGGCAGTTATGACCTTGCCGCCTCGTATGTCATCGGCGACCGGCTTACAGATGTGCAGTTAGCCAAAAATCTCGGAGCCAAAGCCATTATGATAGGAGAGCCTTCGGCCGCGACTGCCGATTGCGCCCTTGTGACTACCGACTGGCATGAAATAGCCCGTCATATCCTCTCGGAGCCGCGTCGTGGCGAGGTCAGACGTGACACTTCGGAAACAAAGATACATGTGCTTGTCAATCTCGATGGCGGCACCGGGTCGCATATCGACACCGGGTTGAAGTTTTTCGACCACATGCTTGACCAGATACCCCACCACTCCGGCATATCGCTGACTGTAAAGTGCCAGGGCGATACGGAGGTCGACGAGCATCACACCATGGAGGATGTGGCGATAGCCCTCGGTGAAGCCTTGCTCAAAGCCCTCGGTGACAAACGAGGCATAGAGCGTTACGGTTTCGTACTGCCGATGGATGAGAGCCGGGCTATGTGCCTTATCGATTTCGGCGGAAGGGCGGATTTTGACTGGGATGTGCCGTTTACACGTGAATATGTCGGAGACACTCCTACAGAGATGTATCCCCATTTCTTCAAGACCCTCGCGGTGGCCATGAAGGCCAATCTCCATATCAAAGCTCGTGGCGACAATAACCACCACCTGATCGAGGGTGTGTTCAAGGCTTTTGCACGTGCATTGCGTATGGCTGTGCGCCGTGACGTATATTCATATGATTTACCCTCAAGCAAAGGAATGTTATGATAGCGATTATCGACTACAAGATGGGCAATATACGTTCGGTTGAAAATGCCCTCCGTCGCCTCGGTGCCGAGTATGTGCTGACCGATGACCGCACGGTCATCGCAAAGGCCGACCATGTGATACTCCCCGGCGTAGGGCATTGCGGAGAGGCGATGCACAATCTGCGAGAGCGGAATCTCTGCCGGTTTATCAAGGACTTGCGCCACCCTGTACTCGGCATCTGCGTCGGGATGCAGGTGATGTGCCGCCACACCGAGGAGGGCGATACTGACTGCCTTAATCTGTTTGACGCGCATGTGAGGAAATTCGATGCCGCCGACGGCTTGAAAGTGCCGCATATGGGCTGGAACGACATCACCAATCTTGACGGCAAGCTCTTTAAAGACATCAAAGGGGGCGAATATGTGTATTTCGTGCATAGCTACTATGCAAGCCTTTGCCCTGACACGATAGCTACGACGCGCTATGGACGGATGTTTTCATCGGCTTTGAAATATGAGAATTTCTACGGTACGCAGTTCCACCCCGAGAAAAGCGGAGATGTGGGCGAGCGTATAATCAAAAATTTCCTCAAATTATGATAGAGATAATCCCCGCCATAGATATTATAGGCGGCAGGTGTGTAAGGCTCAGCCAGGGCGACTATGACCGTTGCACCACTTATGATGCCCAGCCGGTAGATATGGTGAAGCGTTATGTGGATGCCGGTTTCGGGCGTGTACATGTGGTGGATCTCGATGGTGCAAAAGCGTCATATCCCCGCAATCTTGCCACGCTTGAGCGGATGGCATCGGTCGATGGGGCGAGCATAGAGTGGGGCGGAGGCATAAAATCGGAAGATGCGTTGCGTGACCTCTTCAATGCCGGAGCGACCTACGCCATCATCGGCAGTCTTGCAGCCAAGAACCCGTCGCTGATGGGTGAATGGATTAAGACTTACGGGTCGGATAAAATGGTTCTCGGTGCCGATGTCCGCGAAGGCAAGATTGCTGTCAGCGGATGGTTGGAGGACACGGAGTTGACCATATCCGATCTTGTTGCCAAGCTCGAACCATACGGGTTGACGCAAGCCATATGCACCGAAATTTCGCGTGACGGTATGTTTACCGGCGCTGCTGTCGGGCTGTATGAAGAATTGATGGCGCAGCATCCCTCTGTCATTTTTACCGCTTCGGGCGGCATTGGGTCGATGGATGACATCGTCGCGCTCGACGAGGCCGGTGTGCCGCGTGTGATAGTAGGTAAGGCTCTTTATGAGGGGCGCATCGCTCTGGAGGATATGAGCCGTTACGCCTATCCTTCACAACATGCGTAATTAAGTTAAGTAACATATGCAAGCTAATTTTTGCGAGTTACTTATTAGTTGAAACATATATATAGCCACATATGCTTGCAAAACGCATAATTCCTTGTCTTGATGTCAAAGACGGACGTACTGTCAAAGGCATAAACTTCGAAGGGCTTGCAGATGTCGGGGATGCCGTAGAACTCGGGGCTCGTTATGCAGCCGAAGGTGCCGACGAATTAGTGTTTCTCGACATCAGCGCGTCGCGCGAAGGGCGCAGCACCTTTACGCGTCTGGTTGAGAGGATTGCCGACCGTATCAACATCCCTTTTACTGTGGGAGGCGGCATTTCTACTGTTGATGATGCCTCGCGGCTGCTCGATGCAGGTGCTGACAAAATTACGGTCAACAGTGCTGCTGTAGCCAATCCCGAACTCATATCACAGATAGCCGGACGGTATGGCGCACAGTTTGTAGTGGCTGCTATTGATGCCAAGCTCATGGATGACGGCATCTGGCATGTGACCACCCATGGCGGCAGCCGGGTGAGCGGGCGCGAACTGTTTACGTGGGCTTCGGAGGTGGAGGCACGTGGTGCCGGAGAGATACTTTTCACCTCCATGAACCATGACGGCACGCGCAACGGCTATCCGTGTGACACATATGCACGTCTGGCAGCCGACCTCACTATCCCCGTGATAGCCTCTGGTGGGGCTGGCAGTGTGGGCGATATAGCCGAGGTGCTTCAGGAGGGACGTGCCGATGCCGCTCTGGCAGCCAGCATTTTCCACTATGGAGAGATTACCGTGTCGGAGCTGAAACGGCAGCTTGCGGCGTTGGGCATCCCTGTGCGCACTTCTTTGTAGGACTATTTTTAAGATTTGAATATATGGATTTCAACCATTTTAAACTCGATAAATGCGCTGACGGACTTTTGCCGGTCGTAGTTCAGGATGCTACCACATTACGTGTGCTGATGCTCGGATATATGAACCGTGAGGCGTTTGATAAGACCGTAGCCACAGGTAAAGTAACGTTCTACAGCCGTACACGTCAGGCATTATGGACCAAAGGTGAGACTTCCGGGCATTTCCTTAATGTCGTGGATATGTACGCCGACTGTGATGCCGATACGTTGCTAATAAAAGCCGATCCTATAGGCCCTACATGTCACCGGGGTACCGTGTCGTGCTTCGACACGCCTGTCGAGGACGGATTCATACGCAGTCTGAGCCGGTTGGTGCAGCAACGCCACGCGCAGATGCCGGAAAACTCGTACACTACCAAGCTTTTTATTAAAGGTGTGAAGAAGATAGCCCAAAAAGTAGGCGAGGAGGCGGTAGAATCGGTCGTTGAGGCTGTCGACGGCAACCGTGACCGTTTCATCTACGAAGCGTCCGACCTCATATATCATCTTCTTGTGCTTCTTGAGCAGATGGATGTCACCCTCCCTGACATCGAGCGCGAGCTGATCAAAAGGCACTCGTAAAACGGGACTACTCTTAAACTATGTTAAATAACATGTTTTTTAGTTCGTAGATTTTGGTTTTCAACATCTAATCCTTAACTTTGTACCAAGTTTTTCATGGTATTAGATTTAAGGTAAGAAGATTATTCGTCGAGACGACGAGTAATTTTTTTTTGTGCCTATTCCAATGGATTTTTTTCAGTAACTTTGCCGCAGTCCTGTGAATACAGAAACTTCCTTATGAAAAAAATCCTGTTATTCCTTATAATATTGCTCTCTGCCATGGTTGCGGTCGGAGCCAAAGACCCAGAGATAGCACCGTCATACGCATGGGAGGCCACGATGCCGCTTGGAGTGTCGCATCCCTCCACGATAGACACACTGTTTACTGACTATGCGCAGCGGTCGGTGCCCTCGGCGGTGTCTTCCGCTTATGCCACTACGGGTAACCTCGGTGCGCAAGGAATCAATATGATATGGATTGACAGGGCTCCGAAGAGCGATTTTTATTTCGTAGACCCTCTCAGAGCTTGGTTGCCGCCACTTGACAGTTACAAGTTTTACAACACGCGCATACCCATGACGCTGCTGAGTTACAATTTCGGCGGTGGGCGGGATGTCGGCCAGGACCGTCTTAACGGTGTCTTTTCAGGCAATGTCAACCGTCAGATACAGATAGGGGCGTATCTCGATTACCTTTATTCGAGGGGAAGCTACCAAGCTCAGGGTTCCAAGGATTTTAATTGGGGATTGTCGGGTTCCTATATGGGAGACCGTTATCAGTTGATGGTGAGTATGCTGTCATACAATATGCTTAACAAGGAAAACGGGGGGCTTAAGGATGACGCGGTGATACTTGATCCCGACAATGCCCCGTCGGCGGCTATCGGTGGCGGCGCGAAGAACTTTGCGGTCAATCTCAACGATGCCCATACGAGGGTCAAGGGATTTGACCTGTTTGTCAACAACCGTTATAGCCTCGGGTATCATCATGTAGAGCGCAGTGATACCGATACCATAGTCCGGCGCACATTCATCCCTGTGACCGACCTGATATGGACTTTCAATCTGAAAACCAATTCGCATGTGTTTACGAACAAGAACAGCAGCGAGGACACCGAAGGCTTCTGGGCTGACAATTACTATGACACTTCGGGGGGGTATGACAGGACCTCGTACACCAATGTGACAAATACTCTGGGCATCGGCCTTATAGAGGGCTTCCACAAGTGGGCCAAGATGGGACTGACAGGATTTGTCACTTATGACTACAGCCGTTACCGTCTGCCTTATTACGACGAGGCGGAATATCCGCGTCACGAGGAGCTGACACCGCTGCCGGATTACACGCCTATGGAGGATGTCATCACGCAAAACCGTCTGTATGTCGGAGCGCGCCTTTATAGTGACAAAGGCAAGTATTTCAAATATGACGCGATAGGACGTATAGGCGTTGTCGGTGCGGCCGGGGAATTCAATGTGTCGGGACATATGACAGGCAATATTCCGCTTCGCAAGGACACTTTGAGCGTCACCGCGTATGCCAGATTGGTCAATGAACACTGCTCGCCGCTCATGGAGAAATACCGCTCGAACCATTATATATGGAACAATAATTTCGACAATACGCAATCGTTCCGGGTCGGGGGGCGTATCGAATTTCCGCGCTGGGGTACATCGGTCAATGTCGGGACGGAGACAGTCACTAACTGCGTTTATTTCGACCGGAACGCCCTGCCGGCCCAGCATAGCGGCGGAGTGCAGTTGTTCTGGGCGCGTCTGGAGCAGCCGTTTTCAGTAGGACCGCTGCATTGGGACAACCGTATTACTTATCAGGCCACGTCCAATGAGGATGTGATACCGCTTCCGGCTCTTGCCGTCTACAGCAATCTGTACGTTACTTTCAAGATTGCAAAGGTGTTGTCCGTACAGTTGGGAGTCGACTGCGATTATTATACGCGTTACCGAGCCCCCGGTTATCAGCCGGCCACTGAGGCATTCTATAATCAGGATGAAGCTCTGTGTGGCAATTTCGCGTTTATGAATGCGTACATCAACCTGAAACTCAGCCGTGCCCGCTTCTATGTGATGATGTCGCATGTCAATCAGGGCATGGGTTCCAACAATTATTTTTCAATCCCCCACTATCCTCTCAATCCCAGGAGATTCCAGATGGGCATCTCTGTCGATTTTGCCAACTAAGTGAATGCCAAATATGTTACAACGCCCAAGACCGGCCCGTGGACGTGCGCTGCTCTATGCGGTGCTTCTCGTCGCTGCATTGACCTGCATGGTCATGCTCAGGGAGTGCAGTATCTTCCGTAGTTACCGCATCCCCTACCTTCCGTCGTCAGGCGACACGCTTGATGTGGCCATAGAGTACTCGCCAATGTCGCTTTACCGCTATGACGACACGTTGGGCGGCTTTAATTACGATGTCATCCGGGAGATAGCCCGCCAAAAGGGACTGCCGTTGAAATTCCATCCGTTGACCAATATCAGCCAGGGTCTCGACGGCCTTGACTCGCATAAATATGACATATTGGTGGCGGATGTCGCCCGGACTACCGACATGCAGGACAGGGTGATATTTACCGAGCCGTCGTTTCTCGACAAGCAGGTGCTCGTGCAGATGCGTGATTCGGTTACGCGGAAAGGGAGGGTACAGACCCAGATAGAGCTGGGAGGTGACACCGTGTGGGTGCCAAAGGGGTCTCCTGCCGTATCGCGGCTCCATAATCTGTCGCGTGAAATAGGCCGGGAGATTCCTGTCAAGGAGAGCGACGAATACGGCTCGGAGCAGTTGTTTATGCTGACCTCTCTCGGTCAGATTCCTATGGCGGTGGTCAATGAGGCTACTGCGTTGCGTCTGGCTAAGGATTACCCGCAGGTCGATGTGTCGTTGGGGATTTCCTTCACGCAATTCCAGTCGTGGCTCATAGCGCGTGACCGCCAGCAGCTTGCCGATTCGATTAATGCCGCACTGATAGACTTCAAGGAAACCGACGCATACGCCAGACTTGCCAAGCGATACAGACTGCACCGGTAGAGAGATGCTAATAAAAGCTAAAGCAGCACGGCTTTAAGCTATAGTGCGAATTGAAAACCGAAAATATTTGCTAACTTTGGGTGAAAAGAAATCCTTTTTGACACTTATATCACTTAAGTAATTATAATATACAATCCTTACCTTTAAGTTCACAAAGTACGATGAAAAAGTTGACTGCAATAGCCGGTACGCTTTCCGTGGCAGCTCTCATGGCATCTGCCTCCACTAATCCAGATCCTAAAATTCCTGCTGATGCGACTATCCTGCATGCTTGGTCGTGGTCGTTCCCTACCGTAGCCGACAACATGAAAGACATTGCCGATGCCGGTTACAAATACGTGCAGACATCTCCTGCCAATACCTGCTACGTCGGTGAAGGCGGAGGCATGGCTCTGTTCAGCCAGGAAGGTGATTCGGTAAAAGGTAAATGGTACTACCATTACCAGCCTATCGACTGGAAGGTCGGCAATTACCAGCTCGGTACGCGTGACCAGTTCAAGGCTCTATGTGACAGCGCCCGCAAATATAATGTGAAAGTGCTTGTAGATGTGCTTCCCAACCACACTGCATTTGACACTACGGCCGTGACTCAGGATTTCCTGACTGCGGTAGGTGGCCGTCAGAAGCTGTATCATAAATCAGGCTTTAATGAGATAAAGGATTATAACGACCGTACACAATGCACTCTGTGGGCCATGGGCGGGCTGCCTGACGTAAATACTGAAAACCCTGATTTCCAGTATTATTTCCTCCAGTATATCAACGACCTGATCAATCTCGGCGCCCGTGGTTTCCGCTTCGATACAGCCAAGCATATAGGTGTGCCGAGCGATCCGGTAGCCCCGGAGGCGGAGCGTAACAACTTCTGGGATGTCGCTACAGGTCGCGAGGCTGTGCAGGGATTGTCGCTGCTGATGCCTGACACGGTGTTTGTCTACGGCGAAGTGCTTCAGGATAAGAATGTCCCGGAGGCTGAATATGCAAAATACATGTCGATGACGGCGAGCAACTATGGGCATACGCTCCGTACTGCCCTCGAAAAAATGGATGCCAATTCCGTCGACCTGCGTGGCTGGAACCACACAATGACGCCTGACCACCTTGTCACTTGGGTCGAATCGCATGACACATACTGTAATGCCCACGAGTCCGCCGGCCTGACGGATGACCAGATACGCATGGGATGGGTGGTTCTGACCGCCCGCAATGGAGGTATGCCGCTTTTCTACAGCCGTCCTGCCGGTAGCGGTCCGGGCAATGTGTGGGGCAACAACCGTATAGGAGCCCGTGGCAATGATAATTTCAAGCATCCTGAAGTCGTGGCTGTCAACAAGTTCCGTACTGCCATGGCGGGTCAGCCTGAAAATATCGTAGTCTCTGAAAACGGTGCTCTCGTGGAAGTCGAGCGCGGAAACAAGGGCGTTGCTTTGGTCAACATCAGCAATAAGGCACAGAAGGTCAAACTGGCTACTTCGCTCGCCGACGGCGAATATACTGATGGCGTGCATGGCACCAAGTTTGTGGTTAAGAAAGGTGTATTGACCGGCAAGACCGCTCCTCTGACCAGCTATTTGCTCATGTAATGTGGAAAAAGTCGCAGGCTAATCGCACAAAAATACGGTCTGATTGTTATATATTAAAATAGGCAATTGATTTGTCATCAACCAATTCTTAAAAACATACCGATATGAAACCCCTCAACATTATTCTCGCAGTGGTCGGCGGTGCCGTCGCTGGAGCAGCTGTAGGTCTTCTTCTTGCTCCTGAAAAGGGTGAAAAGACTCGTGACAACATAATGGAATTTCTCAAAGAGCAGGGTCTGAAGCTCAAGAAAAACAAGATGGAAGAGCTTGCAGACACTATCGCTGACGAAATCGATAAAGTAAAATAAAAAATGACAAGTAACTCGCAAAAATTAGCTTACATATAATTGCGAAGGATTTTCGAGACGAATTTTAAGTCGAGCGATGGAGTTTCTTTTTCGCTGCGCTCCAAAGCGACAAGCCGATAAAGCGAGCTAAACGACTGAGTGAGAGTTAAAAATCATCCGAAAAGACGAATAAGGATATGCAAGCCCGCAGGGTTACTTGAAAGATTTAATTTATAACTAATTTTTGTGAGTTACTTATGAACGCAACATCAATTCTTTACGCATTTTTAGGCGGAGCTATAGTGGGTGCCGGAGCTGCGCTGCTTCTTGCCCCGGAGAAAGGTGAGGACACACGCAAGCGTATCCGCGAGATTCTCCGCAAGAAAGGCATCATATGCTGCGACAGTGAAATCGATGCTCTCGTAGAGCAGCTCACCAGTGAGGTAGAGGCCGAATAAGCCTCTCTGACTGGTGCGACGACATTAGTCCCCTGACCTGATGGATACCGAGAGTTATAAAAATCTATGGATGAGGCTGTCGGAGCTGATAAAGCTCTACTGGTCCAACACCAAGCTCACCGTCACCGAGAAGGCTGCGAGGCTTTTGGCGACGATAGCATTGTGTGCTGTCGTGTTCGTCCTGGGAGTGATTGCATTCTTTTTCCTGTCGATTGCGCTCGTCCATTGGATTGCCATGGGAATCGGAGCGATGTGGGCCTATCTAATCATTGGCGGACTGTACCTGTTGCTTATAGGAGTGTTCGTACTCTTTAAGAAACGGCTTATAGTCAATCCGATATGCCGATTCATATCTCAACTCTTACTGTCATGAATCATAAGGAACTCATCAGCTCGTTCAGCGACCCTACAGCAAGCCACAGGTACACTATAGATGAGATAGTCTATCTGAGGGCGTACACTCTGGCCCGCATACAGATGCAGAAAGAGCAGCTGGCAGGTATGGGGCGTAATCTGACCTCTACCGGCTCGCTGTCAGGTAAGCAGTCGTGGGTCGGACGGGTCTTGAACTGTTTCAGTTACTTTGATTATGTGTTGCTGGGCTTGAAACTCATGACCGGTTTCCGCTCGCTCATGCGCATACGCAAACGCAGATAACTCCCGGCATCTTTCGGCTAATGTGACATAACGGCCCCGCCTCCGAGCATTGTGCTTCGAGGCGGGGTCGTCCGCGTTTGTTTGTTGTTTAAAAATGAGTAACTTTGCTGAAAAAGTACAACCGATTTATTAATAGTCTTTATGAATGACTATCGCCAGACCGATTTCCGCCTTGTGCCCTGTTCGGCCGACATGACGGATCTTCTTGCGGCTTTCCTTGCGGATGCCGGGTATGAAAGTTTTGTGACCACTGATGCAGGGATGACGGCATATGTCAGGGAGGAGGACTTTGATGCGGAAACTGTCGACCGCATAATAGCCGAGTTTCCGTTTGACACACACATCGTCTGGACTTCGGAGACGGTAGAAGGACGCGACTGGAACAGCGAGTGGGAGAAGAATTATTTCCGCCCAATTGTGGTGGGTGACAAGGTTGCCATCCATAGTTCTTTTCACACAGATGTCCCTGACGCAGCCTATGACATAGTCATAGACCCTAAGATGGCTTTCGGGACAGGTCACCATGCCACTACGAGCCTGATGATAAGATTTCTCCTCGATTGCGGTGTGGAGGGCAAAGCGGTGACAGACATGGGCACAGGCAGCGGTATTCTTGCCATACTTGCGTCGATGCTCGGAGCTTCGCATGTCACAGCTATTGAAATAGACGAGATGGCGGTGGTCAATGCCCGTGAAAATGTGGAGGCTAACGGTGCTGGCGACGCTGTCGAAGTAGTACTCGGCGATGCCGCTTCATTGGAGAAATGCCAAAAGGCGGATCTGTTTCTCGCCAATATCAACCGCAATATAATCATCAACGACATGGCTCTATATGCCGGTGCTATCAAAGAGGGAGGTATCGCTGTATTCAGCGGTTTCTATCTTGCAGATGTCCCTCTGATAGAAAAAGCGGCAGCCGGGCATGGGTTTGTGCTGACAGGTACATGCACCGAGGGTGACTGGTGCAGGACCGTTTTCCGTAAGCAATAGCTAACAGAAGTATTATATCACTTACTCAAAAATGAATTATATCAAAACGATTATAGCTGCAATAGCGATGACTGCCTTTGCGTGGGGTGTCGATGACATGACTGCGGCAGAGAGTACGCCTGCCTCCGTTGAATCCGGTGCCACTGCCTTTGCGTGGGGTGTCGATGTGGGAAGTTCGATAGACTTGACCACGGCCGATATGTCGTCGCTTGATGGAGAAGCCTACTTCGGTCTCCGATGCCCTGGAGTGGATATTGTGGGATTCGGAGCTGGAATACATGGGATGGTCAATAACAACTCGTTCAGCTATCCGCTCTATGTGTTGCTGCGCACATCGTTCTCAAAGCAAAAACAGTTGTGTTTCTTTGACCTGCGTACAGGTGTGGCTCTCAACAATTTTTTCGGCACTGCTACCAATACTGCGTTCTATATCAACCCGTCGGTAGGTGTCAATCTCGCCTCGTCGCGGAAGTTCCGCAGCTATCTTACTCTTGGTTACAGCTACAATGGTGGCAAAGATATCAGCGATGCCACCACAACATCGGGGAAATCAGCCAACAATTTGAGTATGGCTACTCTCAGGCTCGGGATTATGTTCTGAAAGAAGCATGGATAAATGCCACAAAAACCATCAATGAAGTGGCAAAAAGTGGAAAAATTAAAAATTATACGTCATTTTGCTAAAATTGCATTGATTATTTAAACAAAATGTTTACCTTTGCAGTGTAAAGATAAACAGACAGACAAAATGGCCGTACAAGAAGTCATAAAATTCACCAAGATGCATGGTTTGGGCAATGATTACATCTACATCAATTGCCTTGAAGGTGCACCACGTGATCCAGCGTCATTGGCTGTAGAGATGAGCGACCGCCACAAAGGTGTGGGTGCCGACGGCATAATCCTTATTATGGACAGCAATGTCGCTGACTTCAAGATGCGCATGTTCAATGCCGACGGTTCGGAAGGCAAGATGTGCGGAAATGCCAGCCGTTGCATAGGGAAATATGTGTATGAGCACGGACTGACCGACAAGCAGATCCTCAGGCTCGAGACGCTTTCGGGCATCAAAATCCTTTCGCTTGATGTCAAAGCCGGCAAAGTGGAGGCTGTGACTGTAGATATGGGAGAGCCGGTAATCGATTCGCCGCTTGTCCCGGTAATCAGCGACAGACCCTCGGTCATCAATGCCCCTGTCGACACTTCGGCTGGAGAAGTAAGAATCAACGCTGTGTCGATGGGCAACCCCCACGGAGTCATATTTGTCGAAGACCTTGCCAAGGTGGATGTACACACCCTCGGCCGTGAGCTTGAACTGCACCCCATGTGGCCTGACAGGGCTAACATCGAGTTTGCACAGGTTATGTCAAATGACCGCATACGCATGAGGGTGTGGGAGCGTGGCAGCGGAGAGACGCTTGCCTGTGGCACGGGAGCATGTGCGACTGTCGTCGCTGCAGCCATCAACGGTCTGACATCCCGTGAGGTCTCAGTAGAGCTGCTTGGCGGCACTCTTGAGATAGACTGGGGCGATGACGGACACGTGTACATGAAGGGTGGTGCCACCACGGTGTTCACCGGCAGTTATCCGCGCACCACCTGATTATACATGCATTTTACAGACGGAATACAGCGATAGATTAACGGAAAAAATAGGTACTGAAGGTAATACAAATTAACGGAAAAAACAGATGTTTAAGATTAACGATAATTTCACGAAGCTCCAGGCGAGCTACCTGTTTTCGCAGGTCGCAGCCAAGATTTCAGCATTTATGGCTGACAATCCCGGAGTAGAGGTGATACGCATGGGCATCGGCGATGTTACGCGCCCTGTATGCGCGGCAGCTATTGAAGCCATGCACAAGGCGGTCGATGACGAAGCTTCTGCGGCTACGTTCCATGGCTACGGCCCTGAGCAGGGCTACGCGTTTCTCCGTGATAAGATAGCCATGTATGACTATAACCGTCGCGGCATAGAGGTGTCGGCCGACGAGATATTCATAAGCGACGGAGCCAAGAGCGATACTGGCAATATCGGCGACATCCTGTCTGCTGCTGCCAAGGTGGCTGTCACAGATCCTGTATATCCGGTGTATGTCGATACAAACGTGATGGCCGGTAGGGCTGGAGACCTGCTTGCTGACGGACGCTGGAGTAACATAATATACCTTCCCTGCACTGCCGCCAATGATTTCGTGCCCTCGCTGCCGACGGAGCGGCCTGATGTCATATACCTCTGTTATCCCAACAATCCTACAGGCACCGTGCTCACGCGCGAGCAGCTTAAGGCTTGGGTAGATTATGCCAGAGCCAATGGTTGCCTTATATTGTTTGACTCGGCTTATGAAGCATATGTGACCCAGCCTGATGTGCCCCGCAGCATCTATGAGATAGAGGGCGCCAAAAAGGTGGCGATAGAGTTTCGCAGTTACTCCAAGACTGCCGGATTCACAGGGCTTCGTTTAGGATATACCGTAGTGCCCAAGCCGCTCTACGGTGTTGGATCCGACGGCTCTAAGGTGTCGCTTCACTCGCTGTGGCTGCGTCGGCAGTCCACCAAATTCAACGGAGCGAGCTATGTCATTCAGCGTGGTGCCGAAGCCCTCTACAGCGAAGAGGGTAGCCGGCAGGTCAAAGAGACGGTCGACTATTACATGCGCAATTCCCGCCTGCTGCTTGAGGGCGTGCGTGGCGCTGGTCTGCAGGCGTTCGGCGGAGAAAACTCTCCCTATGTGTGGATTAAGACCCCTGACGGCATGGATTCATGGCAGTTTTTTGACCGCATGTTGTCCGACCTGCATATCGCCGGTACGCCAGGTGTGGGCTTCGGCCCATCGGGCGAAGGGTATTTCCGCCTGACAGCCTTCAATACTTACGAGAACACCCTCAAAGCCGTGCAGCGCATCAAAGACTGGCAGCTCTGACATTATAATAGCAAAAATTAATCATAACATACATCATTAATTCAAACCTCCACCTACAACTATGTCACAATTAAGATTTAACGTAGTAAAGGAAGCTTCCAACCGCAAAGCAGTTCCTGTCGAGATTCCGGCCGAACGCCCAGAAGTCTATTACGCAGAGAAGGTGTTCAACCGCCAGAAGATGTTTGAATATCTCCCTAAAAAGACATACGAGGTTCTCGTTGATGCGATAGACAACAAGAAGTCGCTGCCTGTTGAGGTCGCCGACAGCGTGGCCAGCGGTATGATGCGTTGGGCTATCGACAACGGTGCCCGCCACTATACCCACTGGTTCCAGCCTATGACCGAGGCCACTGCCGAGAAGCATGACGCATTTGTAGACCATGACGGCAAAGGCGGTGTCATCGAGGAGTTTACAGGCAAGCTGCTCGTGCAGCAGGAACCCGATGCTTCGAGCTTTCCCAACGGCGGTATCCGCAACACTTTCGAAGCCCGCGGCTATTCGGCATGGGATATTTCTTCTCCTGCCTTCATCATGGACGGCACGTTGTGTATCCCCACTATCTTCATCAGCTATACCGGCGAATCGCTTGACTACAAGACACCGCTTCTGCGAGCCCTCAACGCTGTTGATAAGGCCGGTACGGCCGTAGCGCGTTTCTTTGACCCCGAAGTGAAGCATGTAATCAGCAATCTCGGCTGGGAACAGGAGTATTTCCTTGTCGACGAGGCTCTATATGCTGCCCGTCCCGACTTGGTGATGACAGGCCGCACACTTCTCGGCCACGAATCGGCGAAGAACCAGCAGCTCGAGGATCATTATTTCGGTGCCATCCCTTCACGAGTTGAGGCATTCATGCTTGACCTTGAGATAGAGTGCCACCGCCTCGGCATCCCTGCCAAGACGCGTCATAATGAGGTGGCTCCCAACCAGTTTGAGCTTGCTCCTATATTTGAGGAGACCAACCTTGCCAACGACCACAACATGCTGCTTATGTCGCTTATAGGAGAGGTGGCACGCCGACACAATTTCCGTGTGCTCCTCCACGAGAAGCCTTTCGCCGGCATCAACGGTTCGGGCAAGCACAACAACTGGAGTCTCGGCACCGATACCGGCACTCTGCTCTTCGCTCCGGCCAAGACTCCGATGGGCAACCTCCAGTTCATCACTTTCGTAGCCAATGTGATGGCCGCCGTTTATCATCATAATGCGCTGCTCAAAGCTTCTATCATGTCGGCTACCAACGGACACCGTCTCGGTGCTAACGAGGCTCCCCCTGCCATCATATCTATCTTCACAGGCAGCCAGCTTGCTGAGATACTTGACAAGCTCGAACACAGCACGGGCGACGAGCTCATCACTCTCGCCGGCAAGGAGACCATGAGCTTCGAGCTGACACAGATTCCCGACATCAGCGTCGATGCCACCGACCGTAACCGCACATCTCCTTTCGCTTTCACAGGCAACCGCTTCGAGTTCCGTGCCGTAGGCAGCAGTGCCAACTGTGCGAGTGCCATGATTGCCCTCAACTCGGCTGTCGCCGACCAGCTTATGACGTTCAAAGCTAAGGTTGACGAGCGCGTAGCCAACGGCGAGGCTCTTGTTCATGCCATCCTTGAAGAGGTGCGTAAGCTCATCACCGAGAGCAAGGCCATCCACTTCGACGGCAACGGCTATAGCGACGAGTGGAAGGAGGAAGCTGCACGTCGCGGCCTTGACTGCGAGACAAACATCCCCAAAATCTTTGACGCATACCTCCAGCAGTCGTCGGTCGATATGTTTGCCCGTACAGGCGTGTTCACCAAGGTAGAGCTTGAAGCCCGTAACGAGGTCAAGTGGGAGATGTACACCAAGAAGATACAGATTGAAGCTCGTGTGCTTGGCGATCTGGCCATCAACCACATCATCCCTGTGGCTACACGCTATCAGTCGATACTCCTTGACAATGTGTACAAAATCAACGACATCTTCCCTGCCGATAAAGCTCCCGAACTCGCCGGCAACAGCATGGTGACCATAGAGAAGATATCCAAGCACATCAACATCATCCGCGACGAGGTGACCAAGATGGTCAACGCCCGCAAGGATGCCAACAAGATAGAGGACGAGCGCACCAAGGCTCTTGCTTACCATGACAATGTGGCTCCCTGCATGGATGTCATCCGTTATCATGTCGATAAGCTCGAGCTGATGGTCGACAACGAGATGTGGCCTTTGGTTAAATATCGCGAACTCCTCTTCATCCGCTGATATTTTCCGTTAATTTTCATATTAATATGACCGATGCCGGTGGCTGCTCCTCTACGGTGTGACACCCAAGGCCAGCCACCGGCATTACTTTCTCCTCATTTTACCCAATTTAACCTACATATTTAACTTTCCCAAGTTATGCAACATAACATCCCTCAGAGCCAGGGCCTTTACGACAGCCGTTTCGAGCATGATGCCTGCGGCGTAGGTCTGCTCGTCAACATCAACGGGGTAAAATCACATCAGCTCGTGGAGAAAGGTCTCCAGGTGCTTGAACATATGGTGCACCGCGGAGCGGAGGGTGCCGACCCCAAAACGGGCGACGGTGCCGGTATCATGGTACAGATTCCCCACGAATTTATCTTGCTGCAGGGTATAGCCGTCCCCGAAAAGGGACGTTACGGCACAGGCTTGTTGTTCTTGCCTCACGATGAGGACTCTCGCCAGATTATATTTGACCTGATAGAACGCGAGGCCATCGAGATGGGTCTGAGCCTCATAGCGGTGCGCGACGTACCCACCAACAACGAGCAGCTCGGCGAAGTGTCGCGCAGTGCCGAGCCTGTAATAAAGCAGATTTTCATAGCTGACGAAAAGACTAACGACGAACTCGACATACGTCTCTACCTCCTGCGCAAGAAAATAGAGAAGAAGGTTGCAGCCAGCAACATCGCCGGAAAGGAGGATTTCTATATCGTCAGCCTGTCATCGAGGGTGATAGTCTATAAGGGGATGCTCTCAAGCCTCCAGCTCCGCTATTACTTCCCGGATCTGATGAATCCTCACTTCACCACAGCCATGGCTCTGGTACATTCGCGTTTCTCCACCAACACGTTCCCAACGTGGTCGCTGGCACAGCCGTTCCGTATGCTTGGACACAACGGCGAAATCAACACCATCCAGGGCAATCGCATGTGGATGAAGGCCCGTGAATGTCTGCTCCACCCCAAGGCATTCGGCGATGTGGATGTCACACCTATCATACAAGCCGGCATGAGCGATTCGGCATCGCTTGACAACGTGCTTGAATTTTTCGTAATGGGCGGCATGAGCCTGCCCCATGCTCTGGCCATGCTTGTGCCGGAGTCGTTCAATGACCGCAATCCTATCTCGCCCGAACTGAAGGCGTTCTACGAGTTCCAGTCCATCCTCATGGAGGCTTGGGACGGTCCGGCTACCCTGCTGTTCAGCGACGGCCGCTATGCCGGAGGTATGCTTGACCGCAACGGTCTGCGCCCCGCCCGTTACCTCATCACCAAGGACAACACCATCGTCATCGCTTCTGAAATCGGAGTGTTGCCGTTTGAAGCATCTGAAGTGGCCGAGAAAGGCCGCCTGCGCCCCGGCAAGATGCTGATGGTGGATATGGACGAAGGCAAGATATATTTCGATGCGGATCTTAAGGAAAAGCTTGCCAACGAGTTCCCTTACCGTGACTGGCTGTCGCGTAACCGCATCATCCTTGACAAGATAAGCAGCGGACGTAAAGTCAGCAACGATGTCGACCAGTTCGAGCGTCTGCTCAAGTCATACTACTACAACCGCGAGGAGGTAGAGAAAATCATCACCCCGATGGTGGTCGACGGCAAAGAGCCTGTCAACTCCATGGGCAACGATACCCCTCTGGCAGTGATGTCGGGCAAGCCGCAGCTGCTGTTCAACTATTTCCGTCAGCATTTCGCGCAGGTGACCAATCCTCCTATCGACCCTCTGCGCGAGGAACTTGTGATGAGCCTCGACAGCTATATCGGAGCTATCGACCTCAACCTGATGGAGCCGCAGCCCGATATGTGCAAGATGGTGCTGCTGCGCCGGCCCATCATCACCAACCACGAGCTCGACATCCTCTGCAACCTGCAGTACAAGGGCTTCAACACCCGCAAGCTCGCCATGACATTCAAGGTGGCCGACGGAGCTGAAGGCATGACCAACGCCATAGACCGTCTCTGTGCCGAAGCCGAAAGCGCGGTCGATGAGGGTTGCAACTACATCATCCTCTCGGACCGTGGCGTAGACGCGGAAAATGCCGCTATACCTTCGCTGCTGGCCACATCGGCTGTGCACCATCATCTGATTGACTGCAAGAAGCGTTTGCAGACGGCTCTCGTCATCGAGACCGCCGATGCTCGTGAAGTGATGCATTTCGCACTGCTTACAGGCTATGGCGCGAGCGCTATCAACCCGTATCTGGCGTTTGCTATCATCAATGACCTCGTGAAGAAGGCCGAGATCCAGCTTGACTTCGCCACCGCGCAGCGTAATTACATCAAGGCTATCGACAAAGGTCTTCTCAAAGTCATGTCGAAGATGGGTATTTCCACGCTTACTTCATACAAGGGAGCGCAGCTTTTTGAAGCTCTCGGCATAAGCGAAGAGATGTCGGCTAAATATTTCGGAAATACGGTCAGCAAGATTTCCGGCATAGACATGGACGACCTCACTCGTGAGATTATCAGCAACCATGCGGAGGCATTCTCCGACGATTTCGACACGGAGTCGCCGTTGGCGCATATCGGCCAGTATTCCTTCCGTAAGGACGGCGAGCAGCATGCCTGGAGCCCCGAGGCCATAGCCACTCTCCAGCTTGCCACCCGTCTGGGCAGCTACAAGAAGTTCAAGGAATTTACATCCATAGTCGACAATAAGCCGGCTCCGATATTCATCCGTGACTATCTTGACTTCACCAAGGGCAATCCGATCCCTGTAGAGGAAGTCGAGCCGATAGAGAACATCATGCGGCGGTTTGTCACAGGTGCCATGTCGTTCGGGTCTATCAGCCGCGAGGCCCACGAGGCTCTCGGCATAGCGATGAACGCTATCGGGGCGCGAAGCAACACCGGCGAAGGCGGCGAGGACGCAGAGCGTTTCAAACCGCGCGCCGACGGCTCGTCGGCGCGTTCGGCCATCAAGCAGGTGGCTTCAGGCCGCTTCGGTGTCACGGCTGAGTATCTTGTCAACGCCGATGAAATCCAGATTAAGATAGCCCAGGGTGCCAAGCCCGGTGAAGGTGGCCAGCTCCCCGGATTCAAGGTCGACAAGATTATCGCCAAGACACGTCACTCCATACCCGGCATCTCCCTCATATCGCCTCCCCCTCACCATGACATCTATTCCATCGAGGACCTTGCCCAGCTGATTTTCGACCTCAAGAATGTCAACCCCAAGGCGAATATCTCGGTCAAGCTCGTCAGCGAGAGCGGAGTGGGTACCATCGCGGCAGGTGTGGCAAAGGCCAAGAGCGACCTTATTACCATCAGCGGCAGCGATGGCGGTACGGGCGCATCTCCGGCAAGTTCTATCCGCTATGCCGGTCTGCCGGTGGAGATAGGTCTGGCAGAGACACAGCAGACCCTTGTCATCAACAACCTTCGCGGTCAGGTGAAGCTCCAGGCTGACGGTCAGCTCAAGAGTGCGCGTGACGTGATTATAATGGCAATGCTCGGTGCCGAGGAGTTCGGTTTCGCCACAAGTGCACTTATCGTGCTCGGATGCGTGATGATGCGCAAGTGCCATATGAACACATGCCCTGTCGGAGTAGCGACCCAGAACGAGGAACTTCGCAAGCGTTTCAGAGGGCGCAGCGAGTATGTGGTTAACTTCTTCAAGTTCCTCGCCCAGGAAATCCGCGAGACTCTTGCCGAAATAGGTGTCCGCAGCCTTGACGAGGTTATCGGACGCGCCGACATGCTCCATGTCAAGCCCGACCATGACACCTTCAAGACTTCTCACCTTGATTTCAGCAAGCTCCTTTACATGCCGGAAGAGGCCAAGACCAATGCCATAATCAACGTGACCAAGCAGAAGCATGACATTGCCAATGTGCTTGACCGCCAGATTATCAGCCGTGCTTACCCGGCCATCGAGGATGAGATGCCTGTAGAACTCGAATTCCCGATTAACAATACCGACCGCGCCGTGGGAGCGATGCTTTCGGGTGTCATAGCCGGCAAATACGGCAATGCGGGGCTGTCGGACAATACTCTCCGTTGCACATTCAAGGGTTCTGCCGGACAGAGCTTCGGTGCTTTCCTCTCTCACGGTATCTCGTTCCGTCTTGAAGGCGATGCCAACGACTATGTGGGCAAGGGACTTTCGGGTGGTAAGATTGTCATCGTGCCGCCGTCAGGTTCGTCATTCGCACCCGAAGAAAATATCATAGCCGGCAACACTCTCCTTTATGGAGCTACAGCCGGTGAGATATACATCAACGGTCGTGTCGGCGAACGCTTCTGTGTGCGCAATTCGGGTGCCACTGCTGTTGTCGAAGGCGTGGGCGACCACTGCTGCGAATACATGACAGGCGGACGCACCGTGGTGCTCGGCACCACAGGCCGTAACTTCGCTGCCGGTATGAGCGGAGGCGTGGCATATGTATGGAATCCCAACGGCGACTTTGATTATTTCTGCAACATGGAGATGGTAGAGCTGTCGCTCATCGACGACATGGCCGACAACCGCGAGCTGTACCGTCTTATCGGCAACCACTTCAAGCACACGCACTCGCCCCTTGCAGGACGGATGCTTGATGACTGGCACACCTACGTCGACCAGTTTATCAAAGTCATACCGTTTGAGTACAAGAAGGTGCTCCATGACGAGAAAATGGCAAAACTCCAGCAGAAGATTGCCAACGTCGAGCGCGACTAATCCACCTTTTCTCTATTATTTTAATACTCTAAGATTCATACCACTATGGGAAATCCCAAAGCGTTTCTAACGATAAACCGCAAGGAGGCCGGCTACCGTCCGGTCAATGACCGAATCAAAGATTATGGCGAGGTGGAGCAGACGCTCAATCCTGAAGACCGCCGTCTGCAGGCTTCGCGATGCATGGAGTGCGGAGTGCCTTTCTGCCACTGGAGCTGCCCGCTGGGCAACCGTCAGCCCGAATGGCAAGACCGTCTCTATAAAAACGACATCAAGGGTGCATACGCGCTGCTTAATGCCACCAACGACTTCCCCGAATTTACCGGGCGCATATGCCCTGCGACTTGCGAGAAAGCTTGTGTACTCAACAAGGAACACCAGCCTGTCACCATACGCGAGAACGAGTGCGCCATCACCGAGCGCGCCTATGAGGAAGGCTTTATCAAGCCGCGCATCCCCCAGAAGCGCACAGGCTTCAAGGTGGCTGTCATAGGTTCAGGCCCGTCAGGACTGGCATGTGCCAACCAGCTCAACCAACGCGGACACAGTGTCACTGTCTTTGAGAAAAACGAGGCCATCGGAGGCCTCCTCCGATTCGGCATCCCCGATTTCAAGCTCAACAAGAGCGTCATCGACCGCCGTCTGGCTCTCATGGCTGAGGAAGGCATCGAGTTCAAAACAGGCATTTATGCCGGTAAGGACATCACTGCCGAACAGCTTCTCAAAGACTACGATGCGGTATGTGTGGCGATAGGCAGCGAAGTACCCCGTGACCTCAAAGTCGAAGGCCGCGATCTCAAGGGCGTGCACTTTGCCCTTGAACTCCTCCAGCAGCAAAACCGCGTCAATGCCGGAGAGGAAATCGCCAAAGCTGACCGCATCAGTGCGCGTAACAAGCATGTGCTTGTCATCGGCGGCGGCGATACCGGCAGCGACTGTGTAGGCACCGCCAACCGTCAGGGCGCATTGTCGGTCACCCAGATTGAAATCATGCCCAAACCGCCGGTAGGGGAGAACCCTGCTACTCCGTGGCCCTATTTCCCTATGGTGCTGAAGACTTCCAGCAGTCATGAGGAGGGATGTACGCGCCGCTGGCTTCTTGATACACGCAAGTTCATCGGCAAGGACGGACATGTCAACGAAGTGGAAATAGAGGAGGTAAGCTGGGATAAAGACCCTGAGACCGGTCGCATGAATCTCGTCCATTCGGGCAAAAAAGAGATTATCCCCGCCCAGCTCGTGCTGCTCGCTATGGGCTTCACAAACCCTGTGGCAGAGGGACTGCTCGAACAGCTCGGCGTCGAAAAGGACCAGCGAGGCAATGTCAAAGCCGATGCCCGCCAGCAGAGCTCTGTCGACAAGGTGTTTGCTGCCGGCGACGCTTCTACCGGCGCATCGTTGGTAGTGAAGTGCATCGCCTCTGGCCGCAAGGCTGCGCAAGGCATCCACGAATACCTGATGAGTAAATCCAATCAATAAATATGGTGATTGACAGGCCGGTGTGTCGCTTAAAGACATATCGGCCTGTCTGCTTTTTAATCGCGACAAAGATGGAACAGCTTAAACACGAATGTGGCATAGCGATGATAAGGCTGCTTAAGCCTGTGGAATACTACCGTCGGAAATACGGCACATCGGCCTATGCGCTCAACAAGCTCTATCTTCTGATGGAGAAGCAGCACAACCGTGGGCAGGAAGGTGCCGGGGTGGGTGTCGTAAAACTCGATGCCCGGCCGGGGTCTGAATACCTTTTCCGTGAACGTGCTTTGGGAGCAGCTGCCATACAGGAGATTTTCTCAACCATCAACCATAAGCTTGACGGCACGGATGATGCACCTTTTATAGGCAATATCTACATGGGTCATCTCCGCTACAGCACCACCGGCCGCAGCGGCATCAGTTACGTGCATCCGTTTCTGAGACGTAACAACTGGCGTTCGCGCAATCTGATGCTGTGCGGCAACTTCAATATGACCAATGTCGAGCAGCTGTTCCAATCCATTGTAGGTCGTGGGCAGCATCCGCGCATCTACAGCGATACCATAGTGTTGCTCGAACAGCTCGGTTATGCGCTTGACAGGGAAAACCACAGGCTCTATACCGCTTACCGTGACACTCTTGCCGAGCCGCAGTTGTCGCTACGCATCGAAGACGAACTCAATATGGAAAATATGCTCCGCAGCGAGGCTCCGGCTTGGGACGGCGGTTTTGTCATATGCGGTGCTACGGGTTCGGGCGACATGTTTGTGCTGCGTGACAGCCATGGCATACGTCCGGCGTTTTATTATGCCGACGACGAGGTGGTAGTGGTGGCCTCCGAACGCCCTGTGATACAGACGGTGTTCAACATCCCTCGTCGTGCCGTACAGGAACTGACTCCCGGCTCGGCTCTTACGGTCAATAAAGCCGGTGAGATGCGGGTGACGGACATCCTTGGCGAAAAAGCTAATGCGCGGTGCTCGTTCGAGCGTATATATTTCTCTCGCGGCAGCGATGCAGACATCTATCAAGAGCGCAAATCGCTTGGACGCAATCTCGTCCCCGAAATACTGCGCCATGTGGACGGCGACCTTGACCATACAGTGTTTTCGTTCATCCCCAATACGGCAGAAGTAGCGTTTATCGGTATGACCGAAGGTCTTGAAGCCGAGCTTGACCGCCGCAAAGAGGCGGCGATACTTGGAGCGTCGCAAGCTGGTGCTCTGACACATGAGGCCTTGCGTGCCATCATGTCGCATAAACTGCGTATAGAGAAAATCGCTATAAAGGATATAAAGCTGCGCACGTTCATAGCCGAGGGTGAGTCGCGCAACGACCTTGCCGCGCATGTCTACGACGTGAGCTATGGATGTGTCACCAATGGTGTCGACAACCTTGTCGTTATTGATGACAGCATAGTCCGTGGCACGACCCTCCGCCAGTCGATTATCAATATGCTCGACCGTCTGCATCCGCGCAAGATTGTAGTCGTGTCGTCGTCGCCGCAGGTACGTTATCCCGATTACTACGGCATCGACATGTCACGCATGGGCGAATTTGCCGCTTTCCGCGCAGCCGTGGCCCTGCTCAAAGAGCGCGGTATGGAGTATGTGCTGACCCAAACCTATGAGCAGTGCCTTGCCCAGGCCTCTCGACCTGACGAAGAGATACGCAACTGCGTCAAGAATGTGTATGCTCCGTTTACTCCGCAGGAAATATCTGACAAGATAGCCGAAATGCTGACTCCGGATGGCACCAATGCAGAGGTAAGTCTGGTGTATCAGTCCATGGACGGGCTTCACGAGGCCATCCCCGGACACCCCGGCGACTGGTATTTCAGCGGCGACTATCCCACTCCCGGAGGTACGCGCCTTGTCAACCGTGCGTTCGTCAACTTCTACGAGGGCAATGCCGACAAACGGTAATTGAGTCATAACCCTGAATGTTACATGAATACATGTATATCTGTCAAAATCCAACAAAAACGTTCATTATAATTCATTATGGTATTTTTTGCGCTAAAACATCAGCGTTTTCAAAATAATTGCTAATTTTGCAAACTGAATATAACGGACAATTTCTAACGGAAATCTTTTAAATGGAATTGCAAAAGGTTGCATTAGACTTGTTATTCGAGACGAGTTGGGAGGTTTGTAACAAGATAGGAGGCATATATACAGTGCTTTCTACCAAAGCTAAAACCTTGCAAACTCTTTATAAAGATAAAGTCGTTTTTATTGGTCCTGATGTTTGGTCTGACGAAAATCCATCTCCGTATTTCGTAGAGTCGCGCACTTTGCTCAAGGAATGGAAAGCTAAGGCCGAGCTTCCCTGCGGCATAAGCGTCAGGGTGGGGCGATGGGATATCCCGGGAAAGCCCATCGTTGTACTCGTCAAATTTGACGGTGTATATGCCCACAAAGACGTGTTCTATGGCAAGATGTGGGAACTCTACGGAGTCGACTCCATGCATGCATATGGCGATTATGACGAAGGCTGCGCTTTTGCGCTGGCTTCCGGCATGGTAATCGAGAGCATCTGCAATTTCTATGGGACTTCTGGTAAAAATATTATAGCCCATTTTGACGAATGGACTACCGGCATGGGGCTTCTGTACGTGCGTTGGAAGCTCCCGCAGGTTGGCACGGTGTTTACCACCCATGCCACGAGCATAGGCCGTAGCATATGCAGCAATGGCAAGCAGCTTTACGAGTATTTCAGCGGATATAACGGCGACCAGATGGCACGCGAGCTGAATATGGAGGCGAAGCACTCCCTTGAAAAAGCTGCCGCCCACATCGCCGACTGCTTCACTACAGTAAGCGAGATAACCGCCCGCGAGTGTGAGCAGCTCCTTGACATACGTCCGCATGTGGTGACTCCCAACGGTTTTGAACCGGGATTTGTCCCCGGACCGCGTAAGATAAAGGCAGCTCGTCAGGCTGCACGTGAAGTGATGCTCAATGCTGCATCGTCGCTCACAGGCATCAAATTTGCCGACGATGAGACTTTTATCGTCGCTACGGCAGGGCGTTGCGAATACCGCAACAAAGGTCTGGACGTGTTCATCGACTCGATGTCGCGGCTTAAGGATATGTCGCCGGCCAAGCGCATATTGGCATACATAATGGTGCCGGCATGGTCACGCGAAGCTCGTGCCGACCTTGCTGCGATGATGGGACGTAAGCGCAAGCCCGGACTTGACGACCCGTTCATCACCCACTGGCTTAACAATCCGGGTGAGGATGCTGTCAACAACCATATGCGTAATGTCGGTATCACGAATACCAAGGACTGCGATATCACGCTGATATACGTCCCCTGTTACCTCAACGGCAATGACGGCATATTCAACCTCTCGTATTATGATACTGTCGTCGGTGTCGACGCTACGGTATTTCCGAGCTATTATGAACCGTGGGGGTACACTCCTCTGGAAAGCGTGGCATTCGGCGTACCTACGGTGACGACATCGCTCTCAGGATTCGGCAGCTGGATATGCGCCGAGCGCGGCAACGGCTTCGCTTCAAGCGGAGTGGATGTGGTGGAGCGCAATGACCATAATTACCGGGAGGTGGTGTATGCCATAGCTGGCGATATCCGTAAGCTTGCCTCCATGGACGACGCTTCGCGTGATGCAGTACGCAGGGCTGCCGTTGCTACGAGCGATGCGGCATTATGGCTCTATTTTATGAAATATTACGAGGAATCATACCAGATTGCGCTCGATGCAGCCGCACAGCGGTGATGATGGCCTGATTCCGACAATGAGTATATTTTAACGAAACTTTAAACCCTAAATTAATATTTTAGAAGCTTATGAAACTTGATGTAAGCAACGCTAATGGTCCTATCTGGCGCGAAGTGACTGTAAACGCCAGTCTGCCCACTAACCTCAAGCCTCTCGAAGAGCTTGCTCACAATCTCTGGTGGGTATGGAACAGCGAGGCCAAATCGCTTTTCCACGACCTTAATCCCGCAATATGGAGGGCTACTGGCGAAAATCCTGTAATGCTCATCCAGCAGCTTACTTCTGACCGTCTGAAAGAAATCGTTGATGACAAGGAGATGATGGATCGCATCGCCCGTGTCTATGCGATGTTTAAGGAATATATGAAGAAGCCCATGCGCAAGGACATCCCTTCGGTGAGCTACTTCTCGATGGAATACGGACTGTGCAACTGTCTGAAGATATATTCAGGCGGTCTCGGTGTGCTTGCCGGTGACTATATCAAGGAAGCGTCCGACAGCTGCGTAGACATGACTGCTATCGGTTTCCTCTATCGTTACGGCTATTTCACCCAGACCCTGAGCGTAGACGGCCAGCAGATAGCCAACTACGAGCCCCAGAACTTCAACCAGCTCCCCATCGTGCAGGTTATGGAAGCCGATGGCAAGCCCATGATTCTTGAAGTTCCTTTCCCCGGCCGCACTATCTACAGCCATGTATGGCAGGTCAATGTAGGCCGTATGAAGCTGTATCTGATGGATACAGACTTCGACATGAACAGCGAGTTTGACCGTCCTATCACCCATCAGCTCTACGGCGGCGACTGGGAAAACCGTATCAAGCAGGAGTATCTGCTCGGTATCGGCGGTGTGCTGCTGCTCAAGAAGCTCGGTATCAACCATGACATCTACCACTGCAACGAAGGCCACGCAGCTCTGCTCAACCTGCAGCGTCTGGTAGACTTCGTTCAGGAGAAGCACCTCGACTTCAACACCGCTCTCGAACTCGTGCGTGCATCTTCGCTCTATACTGTACATACTCCCGTGCCCGCAGGCCACGACTATTTCGACGAAAGCCTCTTCGGCAAGTACTTCGGCGAGTACCCCGCCAAGCTCGGCATCAGCTGGGCCGACCTGATGAACATGGGACGTGAGAATCCCAACACCAACGAACGCTTCTCCATGAGCGTGTTCGCTCTCAACACTTGCCAGGAGGCCAACGGCGTAAGCTGGCTCCACGGCGAGGTGTCTAAGAAGATGTTTGCCGGCATCTGGAAAGGCTACGGATGGCAGGAAAGCCACGTAGGCTATGTAACCAACGGTGTCCACATGCCCACATGGGCCGCTTCGGAGTGGAAAGAGTTCTACGCCCGCCACATGGGTCAGGAAATGTTTGAAAACCAGAGCAATCCCAAGGCTTGGGACGGCGTATATAATGTTAGCGACGAAGAAATCTGGAATCTCCGCTGCACGATGAAAAACAAGTTCATCAAGTTTGTCAAGGAGGAGTTCAAGACCAAGTGGCTCGCTAATCAGGGTGACCCCTCAAGCGTGATGAAGATTGTTGACAAAATCAACCCCAACGCTCTCATCATCGGTTTTGCACGTCGTTTCGCTACTTACAAGCGCGCCCACCTGCTGTTCACCGACCTTGACCGTCTTGCCAAGATTGTCAACAACGAGCAGTTCCCCGTCCAGTTCGTATTCTCCGGCAAGGCTCATCCCGCCGACGGTGCCGGCCAGGGTCTCATCAAGCGCATCATCGAAATCTCGCGTATGCCCCAGTTCCTCGGCAAGATTATCTTCCTTGAGGATTACAACATGATTGTTGCCAAGCGTCTCGTTTCGGGTGTCGACATCTGGTTGAATACTCCTACACGTCCTCTCGAAGCTTCGGGTACATCGGGCGAAAAGGCCGAGATGAACGGTGTGCTCAACTTCTCTGTACTTGACGGCTGGTGGTATGAAGGCTACCGCTTCGACGAAAAGGCCGGCTGGGCTCTCACCGACAAGCGTACATACACAGATCAGGCCCAGCAGGACCGTCTCGATGCCGCCACCATCTATTCCATGCTTGAGAACGAAATCGTTCCCCTCTACTTCCGCAAGAACTCTGCTGGCTACTCTCCCGACTGGATTCAGTATATCAAGGGTTCTATAGCCCACATCGCTCCCCACTTCACCATGAAGCGTATGATCGATGACTATATCGAACGCTTCTATGAACCCGAAGCAAAGCGCATGAAGAAGCTCACAGCCCATGACTGCAAGCTCGCTCGCGAAATCGTGGCATGGAAGGAGCGCGTGGCTCAGGCTTGGCCTGGTGTGCATGTGGTCGACTTCAAGCGTGACGACCAGGCTGCCAACAATGCCAAGACCGGCGACAAGGTTACAACCGAAGTAACCATCGACACAAACGGTCTCGGCAAGGATGTAGTGGTCGAGGAGGTTGTATACCGTATCGAAAACGGTGAAGAGAAGTTCTGGCGTCGCGAAGACTTCAAGCTGGTTGCCGAAAACGGTAATCTCCTCACCTACAAGTATGATACCAAGGTTCTTGACCCCGGATTCTTCCGTGTAGGCTTCCGCATCTATCCTAAGAATGCTGCGCTGCCCCACCGTCAGGACTTCGCATATGTGAAGTGGATTTAATCCGACCATCATATAGATTTAGGTTCTCATTAATGAGCATCCCGACCCATCTTGGGCCGGGATGCTCTGTTTTTATATGCTTTGGATGTGTTAATATGGTTTTTTAGGCTAACTTTGCATTGGAGTTATCTTGACTTCACTATAAAATCAGCACTATGGAGACACTTCAGCAACTCAGCCAATACGTATCGGATCAGATAGCCGCCCTTAAATACCCGGCATCGATGGGTGGGCTTAAGACTCAGGCAGCATATGCCCTCGGAGCCGGAGGTAAACATCTGCGTCCTGTCATGACCATCGCCACATGTATGGCTCTCGGAGGCACCAAGACTCAGGCTCTCAACCAGGCTCTCGGAGTGGAGATATTTCATAACTTCACCCTCGTGCATGACGATGTGATGGACAAATCGGATACACGTAGAGGGAAGCCGACAGTGTGGGCTAAATGGGATGAGACCTCTGCAATACTCAGCGGTGATGCGATGCTCACGCTTGCCAACATGTATGTAGCGCGCTCAGCCGGAGAGCGGCTTGAGAGAGTGCTCGACCTGTTTAATACGGCGGCTATGGAAGTGTATGCCGGCCAGGAACTCGACATGCAGTTTGAGGATAGGCTTGATGTCACCACATCGGAATATCTGCATATGATACTCCTTAAAACCGCAGCACTGATACGCTGTGCATGTGGTCTCGGCGTAATCATGGCTGGGGGCGACGATGCTACGCTTGAGGCCATGAAGGCTTATGCCGTGGGTATAGGTATGGCTTTCCAGTTGCGTGACGATTACCTCGACACTTACGGAGATGCGGCTACATTTGGCAAACCGATAGGCGGCGACATACTCAACGATAAAAAAACATGGTTTTTGACATCGGTACTGGAGAGCGACGAAGCTGATAACATCAAGGCGATAATATCCGACAAATCGCTTGCTCCCGATGCTAAAATCGCGGCGGTCAAGGAGATATATGATCGTCTGGAACTTCCCGGCAAATGTACCAAGCTCGTCGAGCAGTACACCAAGATGGCTGTAATGGCTCTTGATGACACCCCGATGAGCGATGAGAATAAGAAATTTTTCACCGACATAGCCGAGTCGCTTAAGACCCGCGCCATCTGATAGATGATTGACACTCATACGCATCTTTATCTTCAAGAGTTTGCACCGTCTCCGGCGGATGCGGTGCGCCGTGCCATCGATGCCGGGGTGCCGCAGATGATATTTCCCAATGTGGCCCTATCAACCGTGGCGATGCAGCGCAAGCTGCATGAGCAGTTTCCCGACAATACATTTATGGCTATGGGGTTGCATCCTACCGAAATCGACGGCGATTGGGAGGCGAACCTTAAGGCGATAGAGATGGAGTTGCGCACCCATTGCGACGACTACGTGGCGGTAGGGGAGGTGGGCATCGATTTATACTGGGACAAGACCTATCGCGACCAGCAACGCGAAGCGTTGTTCCGTCAGGCTCAGTGGGCATCCGAGTTGCAGTTGCCGTTGATTATACATTGTCGCGATGGGCTTGATGACACACTTGGCGTGCTCAGGCATTCGGCATTTGACGGAGATGTGGTGTTTCACAGTTTCACCGGCACCGATGAGGATGTAAGGCGCATACGCGATACTGTCCGCAGCCCGTATTTCGGCATCAACGGAGTGGTGACGTTCAAAAATGCACGTCTGCGTGACACGCTTCCCGCGATAGGGCTTGACCGACTGCTGTTGGAGACCGATTCTCCGTATCTGGCTCCTGTACCGCACAGAGGCAAGCGCAACGAAAGCGCATATCTCGTGCATACAGCCGCACATATAGCATCATCTTTGGGATTGACTATGCAGGAGGTTGACGAGGCTACGACCCACAATGCCGTAGAAGTGTTCAGATTAAACGACAGATAAGCAAACCATATCAAACCACCATTATGACTAAAATCGGATCAGTGATGACTCCCGTTGGCCGTAAAGCTCTGCTTCTCGGCAGCGGAGAGCTTGGCAAGGAAGTCGCTATCGAACTCCAGCGTTACGGCGTGGAGGTCATAGCATGTGACAAATATCCCGATGCACCGGCCATGCAGGTAGCCCATCGGAGCTATGTGGTCGATATGCTTGATGGAGAGGCTCTTAAAGCCATCATCGAGCAGGAACGTCCTGACCACATAATTCCGGAAGTGGAGGCTATCGCTACACCTATGTTGGTCAAGCTTGAAGAAGAGATTGGTTGCAATGTGACTCCCAATGCACGTGCCGCTCTGCTGACCATGAACCGCGAGGGCATACGCCGCCTTGCTGCCGAAGAGTTAGGGCTGCCCACGTCGCCCTACCGTTTTGCCGATGATTATGTGGGATTCCGGCAGGCTGTTGCTGAAATCGGTATCCCCTGCGTGGTCAAGCCGGTAATGAGTTCGTCGGGTCACGGCCAGTCGGTCATCAAGACTGATGCCGATATAGAGCGTTCATGGCACATAGCTCAGGAGGGTGGGCGTGCCGGTGCTGGACGTGTCATAGTGGAGGGCTTTGTCGACTTTGACTATGAAATCACCCTGCTCACGGTGCGCAGCGTCAGCGGCACCGTGTTTTGCGAGCCTGTCGGCCACATACAGGTCGATGGCGACTACCGCTATTCATGGCAGCCACAACCCATGAACACCGTTGCGCTTGACAAGGCGCGTGAGATAGCAGCCGCTGTCACAGGCGCTCTCGGAGGCTACGGCATCTTCGGTGTCGAACTGTTTGTCAAGGGCGATGATGTCATCTTCAGCGAGGTTTCGCCCCGTCCGCATGACACAGGCATGGTGACGATGATATCGCAGGATCTCAGCGAGTTTGCACTCCATGCTCGTGCGTTGCTTGGTTTGCCTGTTCCGTCCATACGTTTCTATGGCCCGTCGGCTTCCCGTGCCATAGTCGTCGAGGGCGACACCGATAAGGTGGTGATGGATAACTTGGAGGCGGTACTTGCCGAGCCGGGCGTGCAGCTCCGCATCTTCGGTAAGCCGGAGGTAAAAGGTCACCGCCGCATGGGCGTGATTCTCGCTACCGCCGACACCCTTGACGAGGCCCGCGCCAAGGCCGACCGAGCTTATGCAGCCCTCCAAGTCCATCTGCTCCCTCGCTAATCCCTTCCCTCAGCCCCTCATACCACACATACAGCACACGCCCCGATGAGACAGTCACCGGGGCGTGGTTGCATATAGTAAGAGAAATGTGCTGAGTGTCAGCTTGGTTTGTCACTTTTGGGTGGATGAAACCCTCTGGGGTGGGATGAGCTTGAACGTAAAGGCCTTTTCCTTATCCGTTATGCCATCAGACCATTTATTGGTTCCGAATTGAACATATGTGTTATACCAGTAATAACCTGTGTATTCGGGTTCTATCGTAATCGTTGCGCTGTAGGTGGGCTGAAGTTTATCAGCTTTATCCTCATAATTTTTGCTGTCAGGTATCCACCATATCCAAGTATAGTCGGATTCGAAATCCGAAATGGCCAGTTTGGGGATATCTACGTACCCAATAAAGCCTTCCGCATATGGCAGGTTGTTGAAAGTGTAAGTCCAGTGGACTTTGCCGCCGTATGTGTCACGTTCTATTTCGACATCTTTCAATACACGTGTTTGGGAATTGTTCCATCCGAACGACCCTGAGATTCCCAGGTCGCCTTCCACCATTCCAGCATTTCCGAATTTCCCAGTGAGGGAGCCGCTAATCGACCATGAGAAGCCTGAAGAATATGTGGTCGAAGACGCTGTGGTCTGAGGTACGGGGGTTCCGCCGACAGGGAATGTCACGTTAAGCCCTGGGGTGGTTATTTCGGCTGTAAAATTGAGTTTGGACATGTAGTATGCACACAGATGGGATGGAATCCATCCGTGCCAATTAGTCCATGTGCCATTGTACATGCCGGCATTGTGGGCGTTGACGTAACCTTCCACTATGTAATAGTCACCTGCCGACGTGCCGTTTGCCTTGATGGAGTATAACGGATATATGACTAAGGTCACGTCTATGGCTGATGTCTTGTATAGTGTATCGCCGCCCAGTATTCCAGTGGAGACTTTCTTATTCAGCGATACGGCAAAACTATGGGTGATAACCTGTCTGCCGAACGTGCGCGCTATGTCGTACACATCCCCGGACCGGGAAAATGCCGCCGACGCATTATCGGTGACGGCATCGGCATCGTCCGCATATCTGTTGAGCCATGCGATTGCCGAGTCGAACCTTACAGGCAGCATCTCCAGTTCTTCTTCGCTGCCGTCATCCACGAAATCGTCAAAGAGCAGGTAGCGGTGGCGGTTGTTGAACGCATATATGAGATGCAGATCGTCAAAGTCGCTACGGTCGCCGGCATATTCTATATCGTGGTTGTCGAGCCATTGCAGAGCCGTAGCTTTGTCTGCGTCGATGAAAACTATGGTTGCACCGTTTTGATAGGCGTCGAATATAGCGGCATCGTGGCTTGACAGAGCAGATGTCGACACGAGTACTATCTGAGTGCTTGCGTCTATAGTCTGGCTTACGTTGGTAAAGCGTGTTTCGACCTGGCCTCTCATATAATCGGGGATGTCAGAGGTCAGGTCGGCGGTTTTCAGCTGGCATACTTCGCCATTGGACACTACTTCAGATGGTGCAGGAGATTCTGTCCCGGTATTTTCGCCATCGTTTCCGGCCGCCGTGGTTGCTGGTTCGTCATCGCTGCACGATGACATCAGTGCCAGCAGCAGTGCGCTAAAGATTACAGGAATCTTTTTCATTCGTTTTGATTTAAATTTGTTAGAGTCAGTGCTGATGATTGTGGGGATTTTGTCAGTCGTTATCGGGGGCTGTCGTTGCCTTGTCTCCCGAAATATTTTGCAAAAGTAGTGGCGATGCGGCTTTCGGCAATGGAATTTTTGGCTCTTGTTGTCCTGTTTCTTCACAGTTGTTGTCCCATTTTTTCACATCGTGCCTGTATTCGTCTTATCGTCAGGGATATGCATAAAAATCAATGTGGGCTGTGACAAGGTGAAGTGTCGCAGCCCACATTATGCGGATAGGTGCAAGTGCTGTGTCGGGTCAGAGGACGCCTGGGATGAGGGCGGCTTCAGCCCAGATGAGTACGATGCCTACGATGTAGCCGGCAAGTGCCATCCACGAGATGCGTTTGAGATACCATGTGAATGAGATTTTCTCTATGCCCATGGCCACGACTCCGGCGGCCGAGCCGATGATGAGCATCGAACCGCCTACGCCGGCGCAGAATGTCAGCAGGTGCCAGAACACGCCGTCCTCGACGAACGCAGCCAGATAGGTCGGGTCGGCCGATGCCTGTATGGCCGCTTCGGTAGCCACAGGGTACATGTTCATACATGCCGCCACGAGGGGTACGTTGTCGACGATGGATGACAGCACGCCGATGATGCCGTTGATGATATATACCTCATGGATGTTGTCGTTGAGCCAGTTGGCGATGGCATTGAGGATGTTGGCCTGCTGTAGGGCCGACACGGCCATCAGAATGCCGAGGAAGAACAGTATTGTGGGCATATCCACACCTTTGAGTGCCGATGACACACGCCCCTCCATCTTGCCTTCGAGCTTGTAATGGTTGACGATGCACTCGGTGATGAGCCACAGCACGGCAAGTGATATTATGATGCCGATATAGGGAGGCAGTCCGGTGACGGCTTTAAATACAGGGACGAACAGCAGGCCTCCTACGCCGCAGCACAATATGGCTACAGAGAGGCCGTGGTGTTCTTTGGACAACTCATATCCGACACGCTTGTCCTGGCTGTTGAGAGCCTCGACAGGTGCCGGCTCTATCTGGCGGGAGGCTATCATCACCGGCACAACCACCGATGCGATGCAAGGTATGATGAGATTGACAATCAGGTCGACTGACGACACATAGTTTTTCATCCAGAGCATGATGGTGGTGATGTCGCCTATGGGTGACCATGCACCGCCGCTGTTGGCTGCGATGACTATGACCGATGCAAACAGCCACCGCTCCTTCTGCACCGTGAGCATACGCCGGAGCATCATCACCATTATTATGGTGGTGGTCATGTTGTCAAGGATGCTTGACATGAAGAATGTCACAAAAGCAAGCACCCACATCAGCCTGCGTTTGTCGGATGCGTGTATTTTATGGACTATGATGTTGAAGCCGCCGTAGCGGTCAATCAGTTCGACGATGGTCATGGCTCCGATGAGGAACACGACAATCTCGCAGGTGTCTCCCAGGGCTATCACAAGGTCGTGGGAGAGTTCGGGATCTTGGCCACACATGGCATAGATGGCCCACAGGATACCGCACATCAGCAGGGCGAACGTGGCCTTGTTGATGTGGGTGACATGTTCGAGTGCTATCATCAGATATCCGATGACAAACACTACAAGCATCATTGCAATCATTTGACAGGATATGTTTTAGGTGGTATTAAATAGGGTTTTGTTATGCTTGCTGGGCGGCGGGCTTGGCCTCCTTCGGCTCTGCCCCGGTCAGGAGCAGCAATATGTCTCCTATATAGAGGCGTGTGTTGCCCTTTGGTACGAGGTATTTGTCATCACGCTTTATCATCACTACCAGTGTGCGCTGGGGCAGCTTCAGCTCGCTCATCAGGTTGCCGTCGGAAAGATGTTCTGGCGCGATGACCATTTCGGATGACGAGCCTTCGATTTCGTCAGGCAGGTCTATGTCGAATGTCCGTGATTTGACAGGAGTAGTCAGCCCCAACCATCGGGCGAAAGATGTGACGGTAGTGCCCTGTATGAGCAGTGACAGAAGGGTGATAAAGAACACAAGGTTGAACATGAACCGCGCATGCTCTACCCCCGGCGACATCAAGGCGTATGTGGCAAAGATGATGGGTACTGCACCACGCAGACCTACCCAGCCGATGTAGGTCTTGGCTTTAAGGGAGAACTGCCTGAATGGTGCGAGACACAGGAATACCGCAGCCGGACGCGATACCAGTATCATGAATATACCTAACAGGAGTCCGGGCCATATGATGTCGATAAGCTCATGGGGATTGACGAGGAGTCCGAGAGAGATGAACATTATGATCTGCACGAGCCATGTGAAGCCGCCGAAAAATGTCGATATGGTGCGTTTCAGGCTCAGGCGGCTGTTTCCGACCACTAATCCGGCTATGTATACCGCAAGATAGCTGTTGCCTCCTACGAAATTTGTGACCGCGAATGTGAAGAAACAGCATGCTATCACGAGTACCGGATAGAGAAATTCATTGCTTGAATGCAGGATATTGACCACTTTGACTGTCAGATATCCTATGATAAGCCCTGTGGCGGTGCCTACGCCGAGTTGGATGACAAGGTCGAGCATGGACGAGGCTATGAGACCGCCGGTAATCTGCTCGCCTCCGTCGATCAGCGAAATCAGCAGGATGACCAGCAGGTAGGCCATAGGGTCGTTGCTGCCGCTCTCCAATTCGAGCATCGGTTTGAGCTTCTGGCGCAGCCCTATGCGCGAGGTGTTGAGTATGGAGAATACCGATGCCGAGTCGGTCGACGACATGATGGCGGCCAGAAGCAGCGATTCAAGCCACCCGAATGCGTACTGAGGCATCATATACCTCATCAGCTCGTGTATGAAGATACCCGTCAATATGGTGGTCAGCAGCACCCCCACTGTGGCTAATATCAGACCTGGGACAAGTACAGGGCGTATCTTGCTGAACTCGGTGTCCAATCCGCCAGAAAACAAGATTATGCACAGCGACACCATGCCGATGAACTCGGCTGTGGCCGCGCTGTCAAACTGTATGCCGAATCCGTCCACTCCGGCGAGCATCCCTATGCCGAGAAATGCCAGCAGTGACGGCAGCCCGTATTTGCTTCCTGCTTTGCCGAAAAATACGCTGAAAAACAGCAGTATGGCTACGACCAACATTATGTTGCCGGGGGTGATTTCCATTTGTAGGAGGATATGGATGTTGTAGACGTATGTTTTGGTGTAGTAGTATATGCAAATTTACGCAAAACACGCTGATTTCACAACCTATAGGGACCGCACGAGGCAGGTAAAGGGCACTTTTTTAAACATAAGCATGATAAAATTGTTAACTTTGTCGGTATAAAGTGAATACTCGCTCAATCAATGTCCCATGCAGACAGTTTTATTCCATTCGACCATATTTGGTCCGATTCACAGCCGCCGTTTGGGTTCGTCGCTCGGTGTGAACCTTATGCCTGATGACGGCAAGGTGTGTACTTTCGACTGCCTCTATTGCGAGGCCGGGTACAACGCGCAGGGTGCCGGCACGACCGGCCTGCCGACGCGCCGGCAGGTGGCGGATGCGCTTGAATCGAAGTTGAAACAGCTTCACGCCGAGGGTGCTCCGCTCGATGTCATCACGTTTTCGGGCAACGGCGAGCCTACCCTGCATCCTGATTTCGCATGGATAATATCCGACACTGTCGCGCTGCGTGACAGATATTTCCCACAGGTAAAGATATCGGTGCTGTCCAATGCCACGATGCTGCATAAGTCCGATGTGGTAGAGGCTCTCAGGCTGGTCGACAACAATATCCAGAAGCTCGACTCGGCCAAGGATGACACAATCCGCCTTATAGACCGTCCTAACCAGACATCGTACTCCGCACGGCGTGTCATAGACCAGCTTAAGCGGTTTGACGGACATGTCATCATACAGACCATGATGCTCCGTGGCAGCCATGACGGCGTGGCGATAGACAACACCACTGCCGAGGAGGTGGCTGCACTTATTGCGGCCTATGAGGAGGTGAAGCCCCAGGAGGTGATGATATACTCGATTGACCGCAAGACTCCGGAGGAGAAGTTGGAGAAAGTTTCCAAAGATGAGTTGGAGCGGATTGCCGATGACATCCGCCGCCATGGCATCAAGGTGCAAGTATCTGCGTAACCCTACATAACTCCACGAATATCCCGACATGTTATTAAATACCATATTGTCAGTAGTCATGACCATCATAACTCCGCCCGCGCTTCAGGAGGGCGACAAGATAGCCATAGTGTCGCCCAGCGGGGCGGTAAATGCCGAGTATATCCAAGCGTCGCTCCCTGTATTGCAGGAGCAGGGCTGGGTGCCTGTGGTCGGCGACCATGCCTATGATCATGACGGCTCGTATGCCGGCACTCAGGAGGCGCGTTATGCCGACCTCCGTCAGGCGCTTCTTGATCCGGAGATTAAGGCTGTAATGTGTTCGCGCGGCGGCTATGGGGCTGTGCATATCCTGCAGCAGCTTGATTCGCTTCCGCTGCGTGACAATCCCAAATGGCTTATAGGGTTCAGCGACATAACGATACTCCATGCCCTGCTGGCCAAAAACGGCATAGAGAGCATACATGGCAGCATGACCTCGCATTTAGCCAAGACCAATGGAGAGGACGATGATTCGCGGGCATTGTTTGACATACTCCGTGGTACTCTCATAACCTATGAACTCCCGGCTGATGCTCGTAACCGACTGGGTGAGGCTTCAGGCCGGCTCTATGGAGGCAATCTTGCCGTGTTTGACGCTCTGATAGGTACGCCCTATGACTTTTTCAACCAGGAAGGGGATATAATCCTGTTTATGGAAGATATTGCCGAGCCGGTCTACAAGGTTGAGCGTCAGATGTACAAGTTGAAACTGATGGGAGTTTTCGACCGGATCAAGGGGCTTGTAGTCGGTCAGTTTACCGACTATCCCGGTGCGAAAGCCAAGGAGATGGAGGACATGATAGCGCGTATGGTAGCCGGGTACGACTTCCCGGTAGTGTTCGATGCTCCGATAGGCCATGTGTCACACAACATCCCTCTTGTTGAAGGGCGTATGACCACTCTCACCGTCACTCCCGAAGGTGTGACGCTCAAGCAGTAAGCAGGTCTCAAAACAACCAGAGCCTGTCGGGGGATTGACCTGACAGGCTCTGGTTGTTTTATTGTTTCGCTGACCACTTACTTCTCCGTGGTGGAGAGGTAGGGGTGGGGCTGGCTGTAAAACTCGAGCACTTTTGCGCGGATGATGTATTCGTAGCGGGCCTGGACGGTGGTTGAGCAGGCCTCTATGTAGTCGGTCTTGGCTTGCTCGTACTCGGTGGCTGTGGCTTTGCCGTAATTGAATTTTGTAGTCATGGCCTCCAATGCAGCCTTTGTAGCAGATTCGGCTATGGCTGACGCTTCGGCTTTCTTGCGGGCGGCCTCGGCTTGGTAGTATGCCTGGCTGATGGTCTTGTATAGTTCGTCCGATGCCTGCTCTAATTCCAATTCGGCACGGAGCTTGTCGACCTTGGCACTGTTGACCGAGTTGCGGGTGCTGAATGCGTCAAACAGCGGCACCGACAGCGACAGCCCTATCGCCTCCGACAGGTTGTCACGCATCTGCTGTGAGAATCCGATATTGTCATACCCCGATATGTGCGTGTAGCTCGACCCTATGCTGCCACTGAGTGACAGGGAGGGGTAGTAGCCGCTTTTGGCCATGGATATGCGGTTTTCCGCCACCTTGATTCCTTGGCGTTTTGCCATGATAGAGCTGTTGTGGAGCATGGCCAAGCGGTAGACCTCTTCGGCATCCGGGATGAGCACACCGAGTTCGTCGAGTGGCGCGAGTGTCATGTCGGTTTCTGTCGGCAGCATCATCAGCTGCTTGAGGTCGAGAAGTGACAGAGAGTGGTCGTTCTGGTTGTTGACCAAGGTCACTTGGGCCTGTGCGAGCTGTGACTGGGCTTGTATCAGGTCGAGTTCGGGCGATTTGCCGGCTTCGACGAGGACTTTCTGGCGGTCGACTTCCACTTGTGACAGCGACAGCTGGGTCTCAGCTACTTTGACCAACTCGCCGTTGAGGAGCACTTGCAGATAGGCAGCTATCACCTGTAGCGATATGTCGTCGCGGGCTGCATCGCTTTGCAGAAGCAGCTGTTGCAGTGACAACTTCGCATCTTTGAGATTGCGGATATTGCGCAGTCCGTCAAACAGGGGCAGGTTGGCACTGGCTCCCCACGAAAAGCCCGACGAGTTACGGCTGACGCGGATATTGTCCTCGGCGACGCTTCGTCCGAAGCTGAAATTCTGGTTGGCGTTGCCTGTTACAGTCGGCAGGAACTGGTTTTTTGCCGAAGTGACATTGATTTCGCCGGCTTTGACGTTGTAGTCGGTGTTTTTGACCGTGAGGTTGTGTTCGATAGCATAGTCGATACACTGCTGTAGGTTCCATGTCTCGGCGGACATGGACATGGTGGCAGCTGTCATCGCGGCTGCGATGCATGTTGTCGTGATGCGGCTCATTGTGCGGTAGCGGTTAGTTGTTCATCGGGGTTTTGTCTGACTTCTCCTCACCACGGATGTACTGCGAGGGCTTCACACCGCCTTTAATCTCTATGTTGAGTCCGTCGCTGACTCCCACTTCCACGGCTGTACGGGTGAAATTGTAGGGGGGCAGGGTGTCGCCGGCCACGTAGACGTATGTCTTGTTGCCCTCATATTCTATGACGCTTTCGGGCAGCGTCATCACGTCGGTTGCTCCCTGGAGTATGACTGTGGCGTTGGCACTGTAGCCTGAGCGGAGCTGGGTCTTGCCGTCGGTAGGTATGGAGCCTTTGACTTCAAAGGAGTTGGCACCGTTTTCTTCGGTGGCTTTGGGCGATATGTACTCGATTACGGCTGTCGACTTATAGTCGGGGAGTGCGCCTATCGAAATCTCCATCGGCATACCTACGTGCAGACGTCCGACTTCGGTCTCGTCCATCTGTCCCTTGAATATGAGCTTGTTCATGTCGGCGAGAGTCGCTACCGTTGTGCCGTCATTCATCGTGTTGGCTTGGATTACGGAGCTACCTACCTTGACGGGGACATCGAGGACAAGGCCGGTGATAGTGGCTCTCACCAACGTGTTGCTCGACTTGGCATTGTCGGTAGAGATGCCGTCTTTGACGATCGAATAGGCATCTTGGGCCGCTTTCAGCTCCTCGCGGGCCTGTGCGAGAGTGGTCTGTGAGGTTTCGTATTCCTCGCGGCTGATGACCTTGTTGGTGTACAGCATGGTGTTGCGCTCATGCTTCGACTTGGCATCCTCGAGGTTGATTTTGGCGGTGTTGACACGCGAAAGCGCACTGGCGAGTTCGCCTTCCTGGGGTACTACCTTGATTTTGGCTATGACATCGCCTTCGTTGACCTGGTCGCCGGCTTCGACGAGTATCTCGCTGATGATGCCTGAAATCTGGGGCTTGATGTCGATTTCGTCACGCGGCTCTATCTTGCCGGTCAGCACTGTCGAGCGCTCGATGTTGCCGGTTTTGGGCTGTACGAGGGTGTAAGTCACCTCTTTGGGTCGCGAGTTCATAAACAGGTAGACAAAAGTGCCTATGAATATGAGTGCGATGAGCGACCACATGGCTATTTTCAATACCTTTTTCATTGCTTTACGTGGATTGTGTCGGTATGTGTTATTTATCGTTGATTGCTTCGATGGGTTTGATGTTCATGGCTTTGAGTGCCGGGATGATGCCGGCGGCCGAACCGAGAACCAGAAACAGCAGCAGTATGACCACAGCAGTGGTAAACGGCAGCTCGAATCCGGCGGCTTTGTAGCCCGGTGTCTCGGTGAGCTTGGTGGTGATGGCTAAGGCTATGGAGGCGAACACTATGCCGGCTGTTCCGGCTATGGTGGTGAGTACCATGCTCTCGGAGAGTATCTGCATGATGATGTCCTTGGGCTTTGCCCCCAATGCGCGGCGTATGCCTATCTCGTGGGTGCGCTCCTTGACGATAATCCACATGATGTTGCCCACGCCGATGACTCCGGCGAGCAGTGTCCCCGCTCCGACAAACAGTGCGAGCAGCGACAGACCCGTGAACAGTGACTCACCCATCTCGAACACCTCGGTCACGTCCATGAGCCACAACGCGTCCTCGTCGTCGGGGCTGACGTTGGGGTGGTTAGAAGTGATGACGCGGCGTATGCGCGGCATAAGTTTGGTGGGTGTGTACCCTTTTTTAACGGTGAAAAGGATTGCATCCACGTCCTGCCCGGTGTTGTAGGCTATCTGGAGCACGTTGACCGGGATTACTACCGATTCGTCGAGCTGCGCACCTCCGATGGAGGCCTCTGAAGTCTGCGATACCACTCCGACAGCGAGGTAATATATGCCTCCTACGTTGACATATTTACCGAGGGGGCTGTCAGAGCCGAAGAGTTCCTGTGCCACTTTCTTGCCCAAGATGCAGACTTTGGCTTTGTTGCGCATGTCTATTTCAGAGATGAAACGGCCCTCGTTGATGACCGGCTCCATCACTTTGACAAAGTTGGGTTCAAGCCCTTTGACCTGCGCCGTGGTGGATTTCGACTCATAGCTTACGGGAGCGATGCGGGCTGCCGACATGGCGGAGACTTCCTCCAACTGTGGGATGAATTTGCGCAGGTTTTCGACATCGCGGGTGTTGAGGTCCCAGCTCATGCCCTTGTTGTAGCCGTTGTAGCTTATGGTGGTGCGCCATGTATTTATAGCCCCCATATTGGTGGCGAGTCCGTCGAAATTGCGCATCATCAGGTCTTTGGCTCCTTTGGAACCTCCCCAGAGCATTGCCAGCATGGCCGTACCCCAGAATATGCCGAATGCGGTCATGAATGTGCGCGTCTTGTTGCGGGCGAGTGTCGCTCCGATTTCGCGCCAGTTTTCTATGTCAAACAGTGGACTTCTCATCGCTGGTGGGTGTGCTTATTCGTCGCGCAGGGCTTCGACAGGTTTGATTTTCAGAGCTTTGAGTGCCGGAAACAGCCCTGCGAGAGAGCCGGCTATGATGAGCACTACTGTGACTTGGATGGCTATGGAGATGTCGACTCCGGGGTTGGATATTGCATCGGCGTCGCGGAACACGAATCCGAGTATGCCGCATACGACTTCGCCGAGGAATATACCGATATAGCCGAACAGTGCGGTGATAATCACGCTCTCGGCGATGATTTGTGTCAGGATGCTGCGCGGTTTCGCCCCGATGGCGCGGCGTATACCTATCTCGTGGGTGCGTTCGCGCACCGACACGAACATGATGTTGCTGACTCCGACGATGCCCGATATCATGGTGAGCAGGCCTATGAGCCATACCATCATATCCATAATGTTCATGACAGACGACATGGACAGGAACTGTACGAAGCGGTTCCACATCCACAGTGCGCTCTGGTCCTCGGGATCGAAGTCGTGGGCCTCGCCTAATGTGTTCCTTATATCCTGCTCCACGTTTTCGCCGTCGACAGCCGTCGATACGTTCTTGATGGTCACTTTTATCTGGTTGATATCGGGCGAGTCGCCGTTGAGTTTCTTGGCGGTCGTAAAGGGTATGAACACGTTTTCACGGAAATCGTGATAATAGATGCCCACCACGAGAAATGAAAACCCGCTGATGTCGATGCGGCTTCCGACGTAGGTAGTGGAGTCTGGTCCGAGAAGCGTCCGCGCCACTTTGACCGGCAGAACCGTTACTTTGCGGACCTCGTTGATGTCGGCATCGTTGATGAAGCGGCCTGCACGCATCTCGAGGTTGTTGCCGGCAAGCTCGTCGGGGGTGGCTCCGGTGTAGCCCGACGTATAGTCGCGGCTTGTGGATACGACAGCCGAGTCATTGCGGAGCGTGGCCGATACCATGGACACATGGGCGGTGTTTTCTTTCGCTACCTTGCTGACATCCTTGTCTTTGAGTTTGATGCGGCGTCCCTCTTTATATCCGGCATGAGGCTTGCTTGTCACACCTCCCCACACCATGATCTGGTCGGTACCAGTCGACATGAAGCTGTCGTTGAAAGAGTTGGACACTCCGCGTGACATGCCCAGAAGCACTATGAGCATGAATATGCCCCATGACACGGCTATGCCCGTCAGTATCGTGCGGAGCTTGTTGCAGCTGAGGGTCTGCTTTATTTCGTGGAGTAGGTCGAACATCAGTCTGTCGGTTGTCGAGGTGTCACACTACACTATGAGTCCGTCGGAGATGCGGATTATGCGGTTGGTCTGCTCGCCTACGCCGGGGTCGTGGGTGACGATGACTATGGTCATGCCTTCGTCGTTGAGCTGGCGGAACACGTTCATCACCTCCTTGGATGTCTTTGAGTCGAGGGCTCCGGTGGGTTCGTCGGCGAGGATGATCGACGGCTGCGTTATGAGCGATCGGGCTATGGCCACACGCTGTTTCTGACCGCCTGACAGCTCGCCGGGGAGGTGGTGTGCGCGGTCGGCGAGTCCCATGCGCTCCAACTGCTCCATGGCCAGCGCGTTACGCTTCTTGCGTGACACCCCTTGGTAGAACAGTGGCAGAGCCACATTTTCCACCGCATTTTTGTAGCTTATCAGGTTGAACGACTGGAACACGAAGCCAATCATCTTGTTGCGGAGCTCGGCTGCGCGGTTTTCACTCAAATCACGTATCAGCACGCCGTCAAGGTGGTATTCGCCGGTGTCATAGTTGTCCAGTATTCCCAGAATGTTGAGCAGGGTGGATTTCCCCGAGCCGGAGGCTCCCATGATGGCGACGAGTTCCCCTTTCTCTATCTCGAGATTGATGCCCTTGAGTACGTGCAGCGGCACGGCTCCTGGATATGTCTTGTTGATGTCTTTGAGCTCTATAATCATTGCGCAGGTGGTGGATGTTTCTGGATATTAGACGCACCTAATCTGTAATCGGTTGCAAAATTACTTATAAATTTTTAATTAACGGTGGTTAAATGTGCTGTAAAGACTTTGTTTTGTTGCTAAATAATGTTTTTCGGCAGAACCAATATGATACTTCCACTGTTATACATTCAGAAATAATGATGGTGATTAGCGACAATGCTATAAAAACTTAGTGTATTATGGAAAAAGGAAAGAATGGTTACAGCAGCTCCGGCTCTGCGGAGACAGTGGAGCTTAATATCAACAATGTACTGGGCGAGTCGGTTTCGCTCTATCCGTTCATGCAGCAGCTCGGACGCAGGTTGGAGTTGTCGCAGGAGATGGTAAGTTCGATGGTGATAGCGATAGAGGAGCAGGTGCTCAATCTTATCAGATATGCTTATCCCCGTGGCGAGGAGGGTTCCATAACACTTAAGGCGTGTTGGCGCAAGGCCACGCAGACGCTCAAATTCTCCTTGATAGACCATGGAGTAGCCTATAATCCTAAGGAGGCCGACCATGCCACGACACGTGCAGAGCGGCCTTTGGGGGCTATGGGCATAAGCTTGTTGAGTCAGCTTATGGATACAGTCGATTATGTCCGCCGTGCGGGCGCCAATGTGTTGAAGTTCTCGAAGCGGATAGCGCATTATGGCTCGCTGCGTCAAGATGCAGCCTTGGGATATTCCTTATCATCGGCCGATGGCAAGGCTATCGATGCCGACGATTTCGGAGAGGATTTGTAGGGTTGCTCCCCGGTGCAGCCGCCTACATGTGGGTGGTGCACCGCGTTAGCGGTGTCAAGGTAATAGCCGGGTGGCGTAAGCCCCCGGAAAAAATGCCTTGCAAAAAATTACGACCGATTTATCGGTCGAACATGAAGAGCGGTGGTGTTAAAGGGAATTCCGCATCGCTAACGCGATTGTCGCCCTTGCAGGGCTGGGTGGCGAGGTGGCTCCTGATAACGGGGCTTGCGCCCCGCCCTACTATTCCCCCGCCCCTCCGGGGCTCCGTAATCACACCGAATCCTGTCGCAAGCCCCCCAAAGCTCCGCAGGAGCGTAAAAACAGTAGGGCGGAGCGCAAGCTCCGTCAACGGTACAATACCCCAATCATCTCCAGCCCTGCAAGGGCTGTCGGCCGCACCAGCCCTACGGTTTGTGGGTGCGCCATTGATAGTGCCAGTAAAAAAAGCCGGGGCGCGGTCAGGTGATGACTGCGCCCCGGCTGTATAAGGGGATGTAATCCGACAGTGTGCGCGGATTAGCGGTTGAGCATTACTTTCTGGCCTTCGACAACGTAGAAGCCGTTAGCGAGGCTTTCGACGGTGTTCACACCGGGATAGAGATAGATGGTGTGACGCTGGCCTGTGAGCGAGGTGACATCGATAGATGTCTGCTGCTCGCTGTAGATTACGAGCTGTCCGCCGATAACCTGGATGTCGAGCTTGTTGGCGTTCATGTCGGTGATGTCCTCAAAGCCGAGCGGAGTGTATTCTACCCACTCGTTGGTGTTGTGGTGATATATCATCGACTTGCCGTTGACTTGCAGACCGGGCTGGTTTTGTCCGGGATACTGCTGTCCGTTGCTCTTGAAGATGACTTGTGAGGTCTCGAATTCTTCGGGAAGTGTGTACATGTAGTAGCCGGTGGCAGGGTCGATGGTCATTGCCGGGGCATTGTCCCAAGAGGTCATCGAACCTCCGTCGTTATATACATAGATTGAAACGTTGGTCCAGTTGCCGTCATAGTAGACGCATACATCGTCGCCCACGGGGGTGTCGGTCTTGGTGTAGATGAATGTCTGGACGTTGCTGCCGACTTCGTTTTCGACGTAGGTCTTGAGGGTGGTTGTCTCGTAGAATGTCAGCGGTTCGTTGTAGACAGGTGATGAAGCATTGGGTTCGTCGCCGTTGATGGTGTAGTGGATATCCACAGACGAGCTGAGCGTAACCTTGATGCTTTCGTTGAATGTGGTGCCGCTGGCGGGAGAGGCAGAGACAGAGGGCTTCGTAGGACCTACCGGGATGTCGAGTTTGGTAGCGGTAGTGTTGCCGTCATACTCGTAGTACACGCTCTCGGTTATGCCGGTGATGTCGCCTGTCTTGGCGCTGCCATTGTTGAAGATTATGCTGATGTCTTCTTCACCGGGGAAATCCTGGTAGTAGAATGTCTGGCCGTTGACTTCGGTGGTCTGCGACATCTTTGTGCCGGGCCAAGCACCATTGAGAGACGTTTCGGTGCCTGTCCTCCAGGCATAGAGGTTGGGAGCTGTAGAAGCTTTGCAGAATACGGTGATTACGGCGTTGGGGTCAACTTTCTTATAAGTGACAGTGCCGCTTTCATTGCCTTCCTTGCCGGTGGCTGTCCAGCTGACGGTTACAGTCTCGCCGTAGCTCATGCCTGCGCCGACGGTAAATGTCTTGCTCTCACCCTGATTGATAGTCTGGGTCGACTGACCGGCTACGGTGTATGTGCCTGATGTAGCACCGGCTGTCAGAGTAACGGTTACAGTGAGTGTCTCGGTCTTGAAGCTTCCGCCGTTGGGGCTGAAGTTCATGCCTACACTTTCGTCGACGGCATCAGCCTTGGTGTAGAAGAATGATGCACCGGGGTCGGTGGCTGTGGGGTTGCCGCCCTGAGCCACGGGGCTGCTGGTGTAGATAAACTTACCGTCCTCAACCACCTTGCCGCCTGTCCAGTCTTTGACGAGTACGCGGAGCTGGCCTTGTGTCGAGGGTGCGGTGACTGTTATAGAGCCGCCGCCGGTGTATGTCTGGCCGGTCACGATGTCGGTGTAAGTACCAGCAGGAACATCGCTGAATGTAGCACCGCCGTTGACTGCCACGAGAGCGTAGCTGTCTTTGTATGCGCGCTTGAATGCCCAGCCGCCGTCGGCAGAGCAACCGTCGAATGTGTACTGGCCTTTACGAAGGGCGGGTATGGCTGCGCGGATTTTGTTGAGCTGCTGGATGTGGTGGGCGAGGTCGCCTTTGAGGGTGGCGGCTACCTGGCCTGATGCGGTATATTCGGCAAAGTCGGTAGCGGTCACGTCGCCTTCGAGGTAGTGGCCGAAGTATGCGCGGCCTGTGTTGTTGAGGGCTGTGCTCATGCCGTCGTCAATCGTTTTGCCTGCCATGAATTCTACTTCAGAGCCGTAGTAGATACAGGGGATGCCTCGGAATGTGAACATCCACGAGAGGTTTTCGGCCCACTGTGATGTGCCGCCGTTGAAGCGGATGCCGTCGTTGGGCCCGGGGGAGTAGTCGTGTGAATCGACATACACCACGTTGAAAGAGGCATCATTGTAGTAATTGTCCTGGCTGAACAGTCCCATGATGGAGCTTACGCTGCTGAAGCTGTAGTGTACGGGGAAGTCGATTACGTTGAAGCCTGAAGCCTGTGAGTAATCGGGTTCGTGCCACTGGCCGTTCTGCATCCATACGTTGTTGGAGCGGGGCTTGTCCTGAGTGTCGCTCTCGCAGACTGCCATAGGGCCGACTGGAGAGTCATGGCCTTCTGGGAGGTTCTGCTGCTCCCACCATGAGAGGCTGCTGGAGGCCTTGAACTGGTCCATAAGCGACTGGTCAGACTTCCATGTGTAGAAGTAGCTGGAGAGGTTGGGCTGGTCGCGATATACTACCGAGCCTTGGAAGCGCTGGCAGCACTCGCCGAACATGTAAAAGTCTACGCCGTTGAGACGCTTTGCCTTTACCTCGGGGCGGTTGGCAATTTCGTGGAACTGGGGGATGAACTGAGTATTGAATGTCAGTGGTGAGATATGGCCGGTAGTGTCGATACGGAAAGCGTCGACACCCATCTCGATGAATTTACCGTAGCAGTACACGATATACTGGGCCACGTAGTCGTTTTCTGTGTTGAGGTCCACACAGTCGCCGGCAATCTGCCCCCACCAGCGGTTAGGCAGGTCCCAATTCCAGCCTGTGCCGTAGTGGTGGTAAATATTCTGGGTGTCATATTGGGGATTCTTGAAATATTTGAATCGTTCAGAATACTGAGTCACACTGCCCTCGTTAGGCAGCTTCCAGTAGCTTGCGCCTCCGAGACGTTCATTGTCGGGTTTCATGCAGGCTTCGATGCTGGCCTGGTTGCGGATGTTCTGATTACGGGTGAAGAGGGGGTTGATGTTCACCTCACCGAAATTGCCGGTGTGCTGGAGCACTACGTCGAGCACGATCTTCATGCCTTTGGCGTGGGCAGCGTCGATGAGATCCTGAAAATCTACATCTTTTTCCGAACCCCACTCGGTGCGGCTCTCATAGCGGAGGTCTACCGAGCTCATATCCATGGCGTGATAGCCGTGGTAGTCGATACCGGAGCCGTTCTGCACCACGGGGGTAATCCAGATGGCAGTGAAACCGAGGGCCTTGATGTAGTCGAGCTTCTCGATGAGCCCGGCGAAGTCGCCGCGCCATGCTGGGTCTTTAGTGGAAATCTGCTGTTCCTGCTTGTCCCATGTACAAACGTTGTTTTTGGGGTCGCCGTCGTAGAAACGGGTCGTCATGGCAAAGTAGATGGTCTCGTCACGGAAGTCGGTACGGTTGGCGTTGAACTCCGCCGAAGCCATAGCCTGCTGTCCCAAAGTGCCGAGAGCGACCATGCCGCCTAAGAGCATTTTTTTCAAGTTCATTGTGTAGAAATGTGGAATATAAAATAAGAAATATGTAAAAATGGTCAATGTAGTAATGCCTATGGGATGCCTTAAAGGCTGCCAGCGGCATACAGATAAGGAATCTACGCCAGCGGAAATCAGAACAGTTCTGCTGAAAACTAACGTAAATCTGTCAAAGTCAGCGGACTGGGACGGATATCTGCTTAGAGAGAATCAAAGCTGATTAAATTGCGGCAATCAGCTTAGAGAGCATTTCCATTATTTAGGTAAGATAATTATGAGTCAAAATTAATAAAATATGTAATAATCCCCAAAACGATTTAACAATTCATCGTGTTATTAAGATAATTTAAGAAGCATCGCCGTCATTGGCGAGGATGGTAAGGTCGTATAAATCGTATAGGTCTTATAAGATTTGTAAGATGCGTATAAATGAATGAAGCCGAGGTGTAGGGCACCTCGGCTTCCGTGTATGGCGGCTGGTGCCGCCGTAGGGTTGTGTCGACTCCATGCGTCTAATGAGCCGGACATGGGTCTGCTTGCAATCGGTTATTTTACAAAGAGCTTCTGACCGTTGACGATGTAGAATCCTTCAAGACCGTCGATAAGGGTCTGGCCGGGCGTTACAGCTATGCTGCGTGTCTGGCCGGAGATGGTGGAAATGTGTACCATGCCGTCGACCGACGCGCTGACGAGGATACCTCCAGGGACGAGCGATATTTCGATGCCGGCATAGAGGTCGTTGACATAGAGGTCGTCGATAGACGCTCCTCCATATACGCCCTTGTCCTCTACGGTTGCTTTATTGCTGCCGTTAGGCTTGATGAGGTAGAGGTGGTTGTTGGTCAGGTTGGTGTAGTCCTCGGTCTGGTTGCTGCCATTGCCTTGGCCGTTGTTGAACACCACGCCACGAGTGCCGTCGGGTACAGTGTATGTGTAGATATTCTCAGCGACTTTGAGCATGTCGACACCGGGCCATGTAGAAGCGTCGACATCGAAATGATGTATCTTGAGGGGCGACCACTGCACCTCAGAGTTGTCGGCGTAGATGGTTATGCCGGCGGGCTTCTCTACTTTGGTAAATGTAGCTTTACCATTGGTGGTCGCGGTGCCGTCGGTAGCTGTCCATGAGATAGTGACAGATTCACCTACTTCCATGTCCTCGCCGATGGTGACGGTTGTGGTGCCGGTGAATGATACTTCGGAAGCGTTGCCTACTTTATAGGTGGCAGATGTGGTAACGGAGTTGGCTTTCAGTGTGACTGTTACAGACTCGATGAAGTCGCCGCCGTTGGGCGACATGGATACGCGCGGACTGGTGGTTTCGGGTTCGATGGTCTTGAGGTAGCCGTCTTGGGTGTAGTAGCCGCCATTGACAAAATCGAATCCGCCTTGATCGCGACCGGGAACCTGGTCGGAGCCGTTGCTGAATATGATGACTGCGTCGTCGGGTATGGTTTCGGTGCCGGTGTAAGTCCATTTCCATATCTTGTTGCCGAGGTATGTGAGAACCTGACCGGGCCAATTGCCGCCGGTGTAATTGCCGTCATCGTTCCATATCCATGCGTAGATGTATCCGCCCCAATCAGATGTGTTCTCGAAGAATATGGCCTGTTCGCCATCCTCGATTGCGGGTTCGATGGGTTCTTCAGGTTCTTCGACTGTGCCGCCGCTACCGCCACCCGAAGGTTTGACTGTCCATGTTTCTTCGGGCATGGTCTCGTCAGGCCATTCGGTCCATGGCTGGTCGACAGATGCAGTGCCGTAGAGGTACTTGCCATCCTCTCCCACCTTGCCGGGTGCGGGGGTCTTGGAGGTGTTGAGTACGTAGACGCGCAGGTTGCCTTTGCCGCTGCATGTGGCGGTGAGGGTGCCGTCGGTCACGGTCTTTGTGTCGCCTGTGATAGCGTCGACATATGTACCGTTGAGGATGCCTGTAAATGTGGAGCTGCCGCTGATCGTAACAAGCACGTAGCTGTCGGTGTTGTCATCTACGTAGCGACGCTTGAACGACATCGAGCCTGAGCAGCCGTCGGTGCTGTACTGGCCCTTACGGAGGGCGGGTACGGCGGCGCGTATCTTGTTAAGACGCTGTATGTGACGGGCGAGAGGGTAGGTAAGGGTGGATGCGATGTTGCCGGTTGCGCTGGAGTATTCGGCGAAGTCGGTGACTGTGAGATCGCCTTCGATATAGCCGCCGAAGTATGCACGGCCGGTGTCCTTAAGTGCCTCAACAGCACCCTTGTCGATTGGTTTGCCTTTCTGGAATTCGACTTCCGAGCCGTAGTAGAGGCAAGGGATGCCACGGAATGTGAACATCAGCGAGAGGTTTTCGGCCCAGGTGTCCTGTGTGCCTTCGAAGCGGTAGTTGCTGTCGGGGGCATAGTCGTGTGAGTCGACATAAACGACGTTGTAGGTGGCATCGTTGTAGAGGTTGTCCTGACCATGTACGCCAAAGGCTCCAGATGCGCTCTTGAAGTTCCAGTGCATAGCGAAGTCGATTACGCTCATGCCGGAGTAGTCGGAATAGTCGGGGGTGTGGTACTCGTTGCCGTTAAGAAGGGCGTTGTCGCTCTTGCGCAGGATGGCATCGGCGTGTCCGAGGTCGTCGATGCCGCTCTGGAGCACAGACTCCCAGTTGGTGTGACCCTGGACGGTGAAATAGTCATGCGATCCCTCGGTCGGAGTGGGTATGGCGACTACCGAGTCCCATGAAGTAGGGTCATAGTCCCATGGATAGTTCTTAGATTCTTTCCAAGTGTAATAGCAGGGAGAGCAGTTGTAGTTCTCGCCACGGTAGATGACCTCCATGGAGCGGGCGCATACCTCGCCGTACATGAAGAATGGGGTGTCGCCGCGCTTGGCCTTGGCTTCTGCGCTATTGGCGGCTTCCATCAGCTGAGGGAGGAAGTTGTTGTTGAACGACAGACGGGGTATGTGTCCGGCGGTGTCGATGCGGAAACCGTCGACACCCATCTTGATGAAGCGCGAATAGCACTCCACGAGGTACTCGGCCACAGCGGGGTGCTCGGTGTTGAGGTCGACGCAGTCGCCGGCGATCTGCCCCCACCAGCGTGAGGGGTCGTCCCAGTCAAACCACGCCTTGTGGTGCCAGTAGTTGTGGATGTCGCGGTTGGTGAAGTCGGAGTTCTTCATCATGGCCAGACGGGTGGCATACTGGTCGCCTGGCTTCATGGCGGGGTAGTCCTCCGGGAGCTGTCCGCCCTCGCTCTGGGGCACAACGATCATCGAGGCGTTGATGTCGCCGAGATCCTGTGTGTAGTCTTTCTGGAACATGCGGCACAGCTTGGCTTCGCCGAAGTTGCCGGTGTGCTGCAGCACGATGTCGAGTATGAGCTTCATGTCGCGCTTGTGTACCTCGTCGATTAGGGTCTGGAATGCAACATCGGCATCAGCGTCGGTAGACTCCTTGGACACATAGCGGTGGTCGATTTTTGAGAAGTCCATGGCGTGGTAACCGTGGTAGTCGAGGCCTGAGCCGTTTTCCACGATAGGTGTAATCCATACGGCTGTGAATCCGAGGGCTTTGATGTAGTCGAGCTTCTTGATGAGGCCGGCGAAATCTCCGCGCCATTCGGGGTCGTTGACGTTGAGAACGCCGTCCCAGCAATATACATTGTTGTTGGGATCGCCGTCATAGAAACGTGTAGTCATGGCGAAGTAGATGGTCTCGTCGCGGAAGTCCGTGCGGTCACCTACGAATGTGGCAGCCGAAGCCTGTTGTGCCAAAGTACCGAAGGCTATCAGGCTGCCGCAGAGCATTTTTTTCAGATGTTTCATTCGTTTTTAGGTTGTATAAAAATAGAAATGTGAGAAAATATGTGTCAGAGCATTTATGTTATTAATACCGATGTAAGGCGAATATTTGAAATTAATAGGAATACACCGACTTGTAATTGAAAATCAGAGCAAATGTATGAAAATATGCCAATAAAAGCAAAAATCAAACGTATTGTTTAATAGATATTCACATGTTTTTGCATTTCTGTCGTCGGGGTTACGATTGCCTGACGGGATTGGAGCGGCGTTTTTATTTTGACAGTGATTTTGGCAGTTTCTAAATTTCTAAAATTGGTGTTGGCTGTTTTGAAAGGTGAATAATTATCCCTAATTTTGTGTCAAGAATTCAGACAGCTTTTTAAACAGGCTCATATGGCTCGACCTAACCTTTCAGGCATGGGGGTAGCTCTAATAACTCCCTTCAAGTCCGACAAATCTATAGATTTTGACGCTCTGGCGCGTCTTATAGAATACCAGATAGGCTGCGGTACCAACTATTTCGTGGTGCTTGGCACCACTGCCGAGACTCCGGCGTTATCGCAGCAAGAGCGTACGGAAGTGCGCCGTTTTGTGGTTGACCGTGTCGCAGGCCGTGTGCCTCTCGTGCTCGGGTTGGGTGGTAACAACACCTACGGTATCATCGAGGAGATGAATGTGATCGACGACCTCCACAAGTTCAGTGCCATATTGTCGGTAGTGCCTTATTACAACAAACCTTCGCAAGAGGGCATATTCCAGCACTACAAGGCCATAGCCGATGCTTGCCCCATCCCTGTCATATTATATAATGTGCCTGGACGCACTGGTGTAAACATGACGGCTGAGACCACTCTGCGTGTAGCCAAGGAGTGTCCCAATGTCATCGGTATAAAAGAAGCCAGCGGCAATATCAGCCAGATGGATGAGATAATCAAGCGTAAGGACAAGGATTTCATGGTGATTTCGGGTGATGACGGCATCACATTTCCGCTCATCACACTCGGTGCGGTGGGCGTGATTTCGGTAATCGGCAATGCGTTCCCGCGTGAATTTTCCAAAATGGTGCGTCTCGGGCTGGCTGGGGAGTATAATGCCGCACGCGCCATACACCATCGCTTCACGGAGCTGTTTAGCCTGCTTTTTGTCGACGGTAATCCTGCTGGTGTCAAATGCGCTCTCGCCGACATGGGCATGATTGAAAACGAGCTGCGTCTGCCGCTTGTACCCACACGCGTGGCCACCTACGAGAAGATACATCGGTGCCTCGACTCGTTGCGATAAGCCCTGAACTCTAAGTTATATGCATCGTTAAAAACGCACGTTAAAGTATCGTTTCAGACATACATCCACTGAATAAATGCCCCGTCCTTGTGTGATGGGGCATATTTTTATGGCAGGCCATCCCACATAACGGATGATGGTGCGCTATGTGAAGTATGGCCGGCTGCGTTGTCGGTCAGGCTTGGCGGTTATTGAAGAAGGTGTTGCAGAACTTCGGAACACTGTAGGAACGCACGGTCCGTGCGTCCTTGTGCCTGAGCAGTCGTGAAATCTGGCATGGGGTGATTTGCGGTTGAGGACGCACGAGCCGTGTGTCCCTACGTTTTGTGGTGCGCCGTTGGCCGGAACTTTGGCAGAGGAATGTGTGGCGGTAGCGGAGCCCCGGAGGGGCGAGGGAATAGTAGGGCGGGGCGCAAGCCCCGTTGCAATGGAGTACCCCACATGATTAGCCCTGCAAGGGCTGGGCGGCGCAAGCCATGGTCACCGCCGGACAATCCTCTTGTTGCCAACTGCTCCTGTCCGCTGACGTGGTGTTTACCTCGTATCTTACTGTCGGTCTGTTTCTCACAGGGGAGATCCAAAATGGAGAATATATACGTAAACAGCAAGTCCGGCCTCAAAAGGGATGCCCCCGACGAGACCGGACTTGTTGTTTATTGTTGTCTGTATCGGCTTTAAGCCTGCTTTACTTTCTCAACTATTGCCTTGAAAGCGGCGGGGTTGTTGAGAGCGAGGTCTGCAAGCACTTTGCGGTTGATTTCTATACCTGACTTGTGGATGAGACCCATGAGCTTGCTGTAGCTGAGATCTTCCATGCGTGCGGCTGCATTGATGCGCTGTATCCAGAGGGCACGGAAGTTGCGCTTCTTGTTTTTGCGGTCGCGGTAGGCGTATGTCAGACCTTTTTCCCATGTGTTCTTGGCTACGGTCCACACATTGCGGCGGCATCCGTAGTAACCACGGGTGAGTTTGAGAATCTTTTTGCGGCGAGCTCGTGAAGCTACGTGATTGACTGATCTTGGCATTGTTCAGAATGATTGTGAATGTCAGCGGCTTTTTAGCACTTTGATGTTTTGTTGGCTGTACATTCGGTTAATAAACTGTTAATGTGTTTGAAGTGTCCCGAGAAAGCCGGGCATCTGTGGTGCTTACTTAAGCGCGAGAAGTGCCTTGACGTTGTTGGCATCAACGCGGTCCACTGTGGTGAAGTGGGTCAGATTTCTCTTCTGCTTCTTGGTCTTCTTGGTCAGGATGTGACTTTTGAAGGCGTGCTTTCTCTTGATCTTTCCTGATCCGGTAAGGGCGAACCTCTTTTTGGCACCGGAATTAGTCTTAATCTTGGGCATTGTAAGTGTTGTTAGTAAATTGGGTTGGTTGTTATTTCTTTTTGGGCGAGAGCATGATTATCATGCGCTTGCCCTCAAGCACTGGCATTTGTTCTACTTTGCCGTATTCCTCAAGGTCGTTGGCAAAACGGAGCAGCAACACTTCGCCTTGCTCCTTGAACAGGATGGAGCGGCCTTTGAAAAATACGTAAGCCTTCACTTTCGACCCTTCCTGCAGGAAGCCCTGGGCGTGTTTTAGCTTGAAGTTGTAGTCGTGGTCGTCGGTCTGGGGTCCGAAACGTATCTCCTTGACCACTACTTTCGTTGCCTTGGCCTTGGCTTCTTTCTGCTTCTTTTTCTGCTGATAGAGAAACTTTTGATAGTCAAGTACCTTGCATACAGGAGGCTCGGCGGTAGGGGAGATTTCTACCAGATCAAGACCTTCATCATCGGCTATCTTGATGGCTTCGGCTATTGAATAGACTCCGGGGGTGACGTTGTCACCTACGAGCCTTACTTCCTGAGCGCGGATAAACTCGTTGATATTATGAGGGTTTTTGTTTTCAACGCGATGGCCTCTTCTCATGGGGCCACCGGTGCCCGGACGGCGTGGTCCGGGAGAAGGTCTGAATGGTTTTTTCTCCATTAAAGGATGATATGTATTTGTATATTAGGTTGTTATGTCTGTAGCTGACCTTGAGCCTTATACTGGCTGCGAGGTCATCTCTTCGATTTCCTTAGCCAAAGATTCTGCAAAGGTAGTAATTTTCATCTTACCTTTGTCACCTTCACCCTGTTTTCTTACGGAAACTTCGCCATTTTCGGCTTCCTGCTCTCCGACTACCAGCATGTAAGGTATGCGCTTGAGCTCGTTGTCGCGGATTTTCTTGCCGATTTTCTCGTTTCTGTCATCAACGGTGGCTCGGATGTCGGATGAGTTGAGCTGCTTTGCTACCTCAAATGCGTAGTCGTTGCTCTTTTCGCTGACGGGGAGCACCACTACCTGATCGGGGGCAAGCCAGAGCGGGAAGCGGCCGGCTGTGTGTTCAAGCAGCACTGCCACAAAGCGCTCCATTGAGCCGAATGGCGCACGGTGTATCATCACCGGGCGGTGCTTCTGGTTATCCGCACCTGTATATTCGAGCTGGAAGCGTTCGGGCAGGTTGTAATCGACCTGGATAGTGCCGAGCTGCCAGCGGCGGCCTATGGCATCCTTAACCATGAAGTCGAGCTTAGGTCCGTAGAATGCGGCTTCACCAAGCTCGGTGCGTGCCTTGAGCCCCTTTTCGGCGCAGGCTTCGATGATGGCTTGCTCGGCCAGATGCCAGTTTTCGTCCGAACCGATGTATTTTTCTTTGTTGTTGGGGTCGCGGAGGGATATCTGGGCTTCGAAGTTGTCAAACTTCAACGCCTTAAATATATAGAATATGATATCCATGACCTTCAGGAACTCGTCCTTGATCTGGTCGGGGGCGCAGAAGATGTGGGCATCGTCCTGCGTGAAACCGCGTACACGTGTCAGTCCGTGAAGCTCGCCGCTCTGTTCGTAGCGGTATACTGTGCCAAATTCCGCCAGACGCAGTGGCAGTTCGCGGTATGAACGCGGGAATGCCTTGAAGATTTCGCAGTGGTGGGGGCAGTTCATGGGCTTGAGCAGATACTCCTCGCCTTCTTCGGGCGTGTGGATGGGCTGGAAAGAGTCTTTGCCGTATTTTGCATAGTGGCCCGAAGTGACATAGAGCATCTTGTTGCCTATATGCGGTGTGATAACCTGCTGGTAGCCGTACTGCTTTTGGATTTTGCGCAGGAATTGCTCTAAACGGTCGCGCAACGCGGCACCTTTGGGAAGCCACAATGGCAGACCGGCACCCACATTCTGTGAGAAAGCAAACAGCTCCATTTCCTTGCCGAGCTTGCGGTGGTCGCGTTTCTTGGCCTCCTCGAGCATGGCGAGATATTCGTCAAGCATTTTTTTCTTCGGGAAAGTGATGCCGTAAACTCTGACAAGCTGGTTGCGCTTCTCGTCGCCGCGCCAATATGCGCCGGCGAGCGACATTACCTTGACGGCTTTGATAGGGGAGGTGTTGGGCAAATGCGGGCCACGGCAAAGGTCGGTGAAGCCGCCCTGTGTGTAGGTGGTGATGTGGCCGTCCTCAAGCTCGCTGATAAGCTCGCACTTGTACTCCTCGTTCCTGTCGCCAAACATTTTCAGAGCGTCGCTTTTGGATATATCCTTGCGCACGATGTCGTTTTTCTGACGTGCCAGTTCCAGCATCTTCTCCTCGATTTTTGGGAAATCTGCGGCGGTGATGGAGTTGCCGTTCGGGTCGATGTCGTAGTAGAAGCCGTTTTCTATAGCTGGGCCGATGCCGAACTTTACCCCGGGGTAAAGTTCCTGAAGTGCTTCGGCGAGCAGGTGGGCGGAGCTGTGCCAGAAAGCATGTTTGCCCTCGGCATCTTCCCACTTGTACAGGCTGAGCTCTGCGTCTTCGTTGATGGGGCGGCTCAGATCCCATTCTTGACCGTTGACCGAAGCGGCGAGCACGTCCTGTGCCAGTCGCGGACTTATGCTTTCTGCAATCTGCAGCGGAGTCGTGCCGTTGTCAAAGTCTTTGACACTTCCGTCAGGAAAAGTGATTTTCATCTTTTATATCGTGTAACGCTTTAATGTTTTTGTGAGGCCATTGCCCATATTGGCAAAAAGCAACCGCAAAATTACTCAATTTCTGATAATTAGACAAATATTTCAGCTAAAACTGCCCTTCATCACCTTATATAATATTATAAAAGCCCTGTTGCCCTCAGTCGTCGCCTCGCCTGGCTAATCCATCTTAGATCCCTAAAGTCCTTGGTGGCTTCAAAGTCCTTAGTGCCCTTAGTGCCCTTAGTGCCCTTAGAGTCCTTAGAGCCTTTAAAGCCCTTGGAACCCTTAAAGCCCTAAAGCCCTTAATGCCCCTAAGGTCTTATCAGCCTTATCCGACTTATTGGACTTCCAAGCCCTCCCTCCTCCCCATGCTCGTAACCGTCTTGCAATCAATCGTAAAACACAATTTAACACATATAGCATGAAAAAACCGCCTGTAAAATTTGGCGGATATTCGGGGAAGGCGTAACTTTGCACTCGCTTTCGGGAAGGGAGCT
>CALUMU010000010.1 GCA_944321825.1 Candidatus Amulumruptor caecigallinarius | reverse complement strand
GGTAAGAGTGTCAAATATATTGCAAACAAAATGGGTAGAAGTCAAACTTCGATTGTAATGCGATTAAACAAACTAAACAAATAGTCGAACTTTTTCTTTGATGTACCTTGTGTGCATCGGATTATTCTATTATTTTTGTACACAGAAACGAGTTACTTGAAAGCAATTCAAGGTAGAACGCAGCAGATTGCACAGTTGCCAAGTCATTACCTCAAAATTGGGTAATTCTCCCAAAGTCCTTTGTATAAGGCACTAAAAAAGATATTCCAAGATTACGGAAAAATTTCGTAATGACTGGCGTGCTCTGCATAGTATTTGGCAGCAGTTGTTATAAGGCAACGATTTACAATCCCTTAAAGTAGGGTATTTGGGGCATGGGAAGGTGGCTGCGGATTAATTGAGCGGTGTCGATGCGAGTAGTTTCACTATTTTTAAGGATTGGACGTCTTACGTAGTTGGGATAATTTTGCAGTCACAAAGTCCAATCAATAATACTTAAATGAAAAAACTGTTTTTACCGTTTCTGGCTGCGATGGGCATACTCATGCACAGCCATGCCGCGACTCAGCTGAGGCTGACGCTGGCCGACGGCTCCACGCCGTCATATCTACTGTCGGAAAAACCGAAAATCACCTTCGCCGACGATGCGATGCTGATTACCACACCCGATGCAAGCGTCTCTTACGCGAGAGAGAAGATTGCCAAGATGGATTTCATAGACTCAGCCTCGGGCATTGACGACAAGTATTCCGACGAACGTCAGGTCTTTTCATTTCTCAATGACGAGATTACCTGCTTAGGGTCGGAGATCAGCGTCTATGACCTCAATGGGGCAATCCGTATGCGCGGCTATGACAACCTGTCGATATTGTCGTTGACACCGGGATGCTACATCGTCAAGACCTCTTACCACACAGTCAAAATAATGATCAAATAATATAGCAATTAAACCACAATTTATACATAATAAAATATAAGACATGAAAATAACTGTACTCTCTGCCGCCGTTGCGCTTCTTTCATCGTTGTCCGCGTTTGCACAGACCGAAGTCCTGAAAATAACTCTTAATGACGGACAAGAGACCACTGTTCCCGTAGGCAACATCAAGGAAATCACGTTTGATGTTGAGGAGGTTGACCCTGCTCAGGCTTATGCCGGTGTGTACAGCGGTACACAGACGATGACCGTAGGCGGCACATACGTCTACAACACCGAAGCTAAATACGCCCTCACAGCGCCTGGCGACGGGACGCTGACGGTGTCGATTCCCGAATACTCGCTGTCGGGAACCATGATGGGCGACCTGACTCTCGGCGCACTGACCATCGAAGGTTTGGAATACGATGAGGACAAGGGCGGTTTCTACCGTAACTATGAGGATGCTGGGCTTACACAGCATTTCCTTGCTGTCAACGGCAGCTCGACGGTGTTTGACAATGATTATGTCCTCGGAAGCGGAAGCACCATCCTCGTGACGCTTGACGGCAACAGCATACATGTGGAAAATCCGTTTAAGCTCGGCGCAATGCCACTGCCGCTTGTGGGCAATTTTGACGGCACGAAATGACATGAACATTGCCTCAATGAGGCACATAATAAGGGATGCTTGCAAAGACTAATTGCAAGCATCCCGATAATTCTATCCATAATAACAAAGACCACTTTCATCATCGTTAAGATTTTGAAAGTGGTCTTTTTATTGCAGTCGGGGTGAGAAGACTCGAACTTCCGACCTCCACGTCCCGAACGTGGCGCGCTGCCAACTGTGCTACACCCCGGCATCGCCTTAGCTAATGCGAGTGCAAATTTAAGCATTATTTTTCAGATGACGTTAGAAAATTATTGTTAATTTTTCACACCGCATATTAATATAGCCCTGATGGTTTCATAATCCGGCGGATTATGCCTATTTTTGTTAATCTGCTAAGCACACCACATACGCACAACAACCATATTTATGAAACGACATATCCTATGGCTCCTGATAGCGTTTTCGGCGATCCTCAACGTCATCAAAGCGCAAGACGCAGCCGATGACGAACTGGAAAAAGGATGGACGAAGCTCAACAGCGAATACGCCACCGCCATATATGCGGCACGAGTGTCAGACTTGCCCACCAACTTCAACCGCACAAACGTTGCAGAAGACATCCTCGGAGGCAACGCTCCCGCCGAAATCCGCTTCCAGGTAACACTCACCGACAAGTGCTACAACCTCCAATGGGCCATATCGGGAGCCGAAGACCTGTCACAGCCATATTACACCACCGACGGCACCGACTGGACTTTCACATTCAACAACCCCGGCACGAGCTACGTCGGACTGTATGCCTGGGGCGACGATGCCGACATGCCGACACATCCGATATACACCTATACGGTCACTGTCACCGACTCGTATTTAGCCTGCCCCAACGCATTTTCGCCCAACGATGACGGTGTAAACGACGAGTGGAAAGTCAGCTACCGCTCGCTCCGCGAATTTGAGTGCCATATATTCAACCGCTGGGGCAAAGAGCTGTTTTCTACCCGCAACCCCGACCAAGGGTGGGACGGCAAAGCCGGAGGCAAGACAGTCCCGTCAGGGGTCTATTACTATGTCATCAAAGCCACAGGCAATGACGGACAGGAGTACAAGCTCGCCGGCGACATCAACATACTCCACTTCAAATAACACTTAAAAATAACACCTCAACTATTATAATCTACTCTATGAAACCGACGAGTATCAAAACCTTCGTAGCCGCCATGGCCGTTACAACCATGGCTACGGCTACACTCTTCTTCCCAGCCTCAGCGTCAGCGTCAAGCCGCGACAACGACGAGACACGATTTGCCAATGTAGTCAATCCGACACTGCCCCGCAGCGTCACCTTTGCCGGACAGAAATTCGACCTCGACAACAGCGACTACTACGAACGCCTCGACCGCGAGCTGACCGCCATGACTTTCACCCACGGCACCACGCTGCTTACACTCAAGCGGGCGAACAGATACATGCCCGTCATAGTGCCGATACTCAAAGCCAACGGTGTCCCCGAGGATCTCGTGTATCTCTGCGCCATCGAGAGCAATTTCAACCCTCTGGCACTTTCGACCGCTAAAGCCGCCGGACTGTGGCAGTTCATGCCGTCGACAGGACGCGAATACGGGCTGGAAGTCAACGACTATGTCGATGAACGCTACCACCCCATAAAAGCCACCGAAGCTGCCACCAAGTATCTCAAAGACGCATATGCCCGCTATGGAAGCTGGGAGTCGGTGGCGGCAAGCTACAATGCCGGCATGGGACGTATCACACGCGAACTCGCAGCACAAGGCACCGACTCGGCATTCGACCTGTGGCTGCCACAAGAGACTATGCGCTACCCTTTCCGACTGCTGGCCATGAAGATAATCCTTGAGCACCCCAAGGAATTCGGTTACCGCCTGCGCGCCGACCAGCTCTACCAGCCCTACGACTACTACGTGGTGCCAGTCAACTCGCCTGTGGATTCATGGGCAGACTGGGCGAAAGAACACGGCATGACATACCTCCAGCTCCGCACACTCAACCCATGGATACGCTCCTCCTCGCTCCCAAACAAGTCCGGCAAAGTCTATGAGGTTTTCGTACCCAAGAAAAAGAGCCTGACACGCTCCAACCGCAACAAAGATGTCTACAACCACGACTGGGTGGTCAAGTAAGAGCTTTTTTTAAAACAGGCTCTGATCCAAACCGATGACTAACAAGACTGACATATCCACAAATTCCGCTATCTCCGCGCTGCCGGGACGCATCGAGGCTCTGACAGTCAACGGTGCCCGCGTCAACAATCTCAAAAACATCGACGTGACGATTCCCCACAACTCCCTGACAGTCATCACAGGCCTGTCGGGGAGCGGCAAATCGTCGCTGGCATTCGACACCATATACAAGGAAGGGCAACGCCGCTACATCGATACGTTCTCGTCCTACGCCCGCAACATGCTCGGAGCAATGGAACGCCCCGATGTGGACCGCATCGAAGGACTCTCGCCGGTTATCGCGATCGAACAGAAGACCATCAACCGCAACCCGCGCAGTACCATCGGAACGACTACTGAAATCTACGACTTCCTGCGTCTGCTCTATGCACGCATCGGCGAAGCCCGCAGCTACATCTCAGGCAAACCGATGGTCAAATACACCGACGAAAAGATTGTAGACCTCATCCTGTCGGCATTTGACGGCAAGAAGATATATATCCTCGCTCCGTTGGTGCGCAACCGCAAGGGGCACTACAAGGAGCTGTTCGAGACCCTGCGCAAAAAGGGCTACCTGACCGTCCGCACTGACGGCGAGCTTCGTGAAATCGAGCTCAACATGAAGCTCGACCGATATAAAAACCACTCTATAGAGTTGGTGGTGGACCGCCTTAAAGTCTCAGGCAAAGATGACTCGCGTCTGCGCGAAACGGTGCAGGAGGCTCTGCGCCAAGGCGACAATTCGCTGATGATTCTCGACGCGGACAGCGGAGAGCTGCATCACTACAGCAAACGTCTCATGGATCCCGACACGGGACTCAGCTATGCCGAACCTGCCCCCCACAACTTCTCGTTTAACTCTCCGCAGGGGGCATGTCGCTGCTGCAAAGGACTCGGATACGTCAACATCGTGGACCGTGCGAAAATATTCCCCAACCCCAAGCTGTCAATCCGCAACGGCGGCATACTGCCGCTTGGCAAATACCGCAACACCCTGCTTTTCTGGCAGATAGAAGCCATATGCGAATTGCACGGAGCTACCCTTGACACCCCCGTGGGCCAGCTGCCCGAGGAATGTGTGAGCGACATCCTCAACGGCACCACGCAGCACCTCACCCTTAAAAACGGCACACTCGCCACGTCCAACTATTTTGACACCTACGACGGACTGGTCAAATATATAGAGATGCAGCAGAGCGACGATGCCGGGTCTGCCGCCCAGAAATGGAGCGGACAGTTTTTCTCACGCGCCACATGCAGCGAATGCGGCGGACAGCGTCTCAACCGCGAAGCGCTCCACTACTTCATCGACGGCAAAAACATAGCCGATCTGTGCAATCTCGACATCAAGGACCTCTACCAGTGGACCTGCGAAGTGGAGGATCGGCTCACCGACCGCCAGCGTCAGATAGGCAGCGAAATCTTCAAGGAGATACGTAACCGTCTGTCATTTCTCGTGGATGTCGGGCTTGACTACCTGCAACTCAGCCGCAATAGCTCCACCCTCTCCGGCGGAGAGAGCCAGCGCATACGTCTCGCCACACAGATAGGCAGCGAACTTGTCAACGTACTCTACATCCTCGACGAACCGAGCATCGGGCTGCACCAACGCGACAACCGCCGTCTCATCGACTCGCTCAAACGCCTGCGCGATGCCGACAACTCAGTGATAGTCGTTGAGCACGACAAGGATATGATGCTCGAAGCCGACTACATAGTGGATATAGGTCCCAAAGCCGGACGGCATGGCGGAGAAGTGGTATTCCAGGGTACACCGAAGCAGATGCTCGGCACTGACACTGCCACGGCGCAATATCTCAACGGACACCGTGCAATAGAAGTCCCTGCTACACGCCGACCCGGCAACGGCAAAGAGATAGTGATCGAAGGAGCCTGCGGCCACAACCTGCGCAACGTCACATTCCGTCTGCCCCTCGGGACACTGACATGCGTGGCTGGTGTGAGCGGCAGCGGTAAGTCCACGCTCGTCAACGCCACCCTGCAGCCCATACTCTCCCAGCGGTTCTACCGCAGCAACCAGCCGCCGCTCCCCTATCAGAGCATCAAGGGCATGGAACATATCGACAAAGTGGTGACCGTGGACCAGTCGCCGTTAGGCAAATCCCCCAGAAGCAATCCTGCCACATACACGGGAGTTTTCAGCGACATCCGCAATCTCTTCGTCGAACTGCCCGAGGCCAAGATGCGCGGCTACAAGCCGGGGCGGTTCTCCTTCAACGTCAGCGGAGGCCGCTGCGACCGCTGCAACGGCAACGGCTACCGCACCATAGAGATGAATTTCCTGCCCGATGTGCTCGTGCCGTGCGAAGCCTGCGGAGGCAAACGCTACAACCGCGAGACCCTTGAAGTGCGTCTTAAGGGCAAATCCATTGCCGACGTGCTTGACATGACCATCAATCAGGCCGTGGATTTTTTCGCCAACCAGCCCACCATCCTCAACAAAATCAAGATGCTGCAGGATGTCGGTCTCGGATACATCAAGCTCGGACAGCCTTCATCTACCCTCTCCGGCGGCGAAAACCAGCGAGTCAAACTTGCCACCGAATTGGCGAAACGCGACACCGGCAAGACCCTCTTTATCCTTGACGAGCCCACCACAGGGCTCCACTTCGAGGACATAAAGACACTGCTCGGCGTACTCAACCGCCTTGTCGACAAAGGCAACACCGTCCTCGTCATCGAGCATAACCTCGACGTGCTAAAGTGCGCCGACCATATCATCGACATGGGTCCGGGAGGCGGAGTCCTCGGCGGCCAAATCATAGCCACCGGCACCCCCGAACAGATAGCAGCCGGCACCTCCCCCACCGCCCCCTTCCTCCGCCCCGAGCTCACCCCCCCTAACCACATCTGAATCCCCATTAGGGGACAACGAATGTCCGCACAGCACGTAGGGCTGCTCCCCGGTGCAGCCTCCCCTTGCGCCATTGTGTAAAATCGGTCGCCACAGATGCCGACCATACGCTATATGGATGGTTTATCGGATGTGCTGATTGGCATTAATGATTGCATCTCTTGGGATTCACCGTTACTATATATTGTGCCATATAATCATTCTGCTTAGTTGTGATATGCAAATTTAATCAGAAACAATTTCCTGATTTATCGCTTCGGGAGGATTTGAGAGCTTGGCGGCGATGGAGGCGTTTGTCATGCTTGCGACGGCGGCGGGCGAGGGCTGCCTGGCTACGGAGTGCCCGCTTCTCATCACGCGGCAGCGCCGAACTACTGCCAACTGCCGGCACTTTGGCCTCATCATCCGACGCAGCAATACCGCCTCCAACAGGCATAACCACAACATCACTCTGACGCGACTTTGCATCCAGATCCACATTCACAGCCGTATCTGAAAGCGGATCAGCCGTCGGGTCTGTAACCGTCAGTCGCATACTGCGGCGCAACGCTGCCATGCGGGCACGGAGCGAGCGCAGCATCGCCTTGTCAATCTGCGGTTGCAGCAACGTGAACACCACCCTCTCCGCGACATTGATTTTGCATATGACAAGACCCGAGTCGATGTAAAAATCCACACACTCCCTGACGGCATCCTCCCGTATCTCCTTACAGAGCGATGCCGCGATTTCTATCTGCCGACAGAGATAACCGTAAAACTTACGCGACACCTTCTTATCCCATTTCCGTCCACTATATTTCCTCTTTTTGGCTTTATTTTCCATAGGATTCCGAATAATTTTGTGAATATTCACAAAATTACCATCCCCATCCCTCTCCACCATGCGAAAACATCAGCACTTCCGATAGCACATAACAAAAAGTAGGGACGCACGGCTCGTGCGTCCCTACAATCAGTCCATCAGGCAACACTCTGAAAATCACATAACTGAAGACAGCAAGAACAACGCCGAACGCCGTAGAGCAGCAATTGCTGGCCGCACTTAACAAAAAGCAATGGGGACGCAAGAACACGCCCCCATTGCTCCTTAAGTTATGTATGTGCCGGTGGTCAGTTCAGGATTTCTACGTCGTCAAATTCAACCTTGCACTTACCGTAGGCGAAGAAGCCGAATCCGTTTGAAGTGATGGGTACGTACTTGCATTTAAGAGCCTGCACATCGTTAACACGTATTTCAAGCTCCCCACCCATATATATAGCATTGATATCTAGAGCTGTCTGCTTCTTGCCTTTCTGCAACTTGAACTGGTTGCGCTGCTGGCCGACTATATTGCCCTCTTTCATTTTGTAGAGGTATGCAAAATCGTCATGAATCATGAAAATCAGGCAGTTCATGTCATCGATATAGTCCATTATAAGGCCGAACAGCTTTTTGCCCTCGAATTTTTCGACCGTGGCCACGCACTTGATTTCAAACCCTTTCTCCGGGTCCATGGGCAGATAGGCATGCGTGGCGACATTCCCTACCATATCGGCATAAGTAACGTCGGTCTTGTCGCTTTTGCTTTCGAGGCGCATCACACCGTCGATGATATAAGCCTTGCCAAGCTGGGTGGAATACTCGCTCCACTGCCATGAATTAGAGTCGAAAGTCTCTTTGAGCTGCGCGTTGGACGCCAAGGCAGCCATCACGCAACAAACTGTCAAGAAGAATATCTTTTTCATATGGTCTTGATTTTATGTACTAATTTACTTTTCGCCTAAGCGCGATTGAAATTCACTGATTAATGAGTCGAACTCTTTGATAATGCGATCGGTCTCGTAGAAGCTCTCTTCACGCGAACGCCCCTGTATCGGCGCAATCTCCGACGACAGCTTTATCTGGAACGTCAGGTCGCCTCCGATGTTCGACTCCTTGATGGTCACGCGGCAACGGAGGGTCTTGCCCGATTCTATATAGTTTTTATACAGCCACGGAGTCTGGATGAAGCCGGAAGCCATGTCAGATGTCATGATTTCGTCGAAATACTGCAACAATACGCTATGCGCCATCTTCCAGGCTTTTTCGGCATTGCGCTGGCCGGTCTTCTTATCGTCGGAGTAAAGCGACTTGGACACTTTGACCGAGAAAAAGCTGTTGGCCACCGACGACTGGGCGGTCTGCTGCAGCAGCTTATCCTCCTTAAGCTTGATTTCTATGGTCTTACGGTCGTCATTGCCGTAGACACGTGTCGTAAGCGTTTCATATCCGGGAGCGCTACATTCGAGGGATATGAAATCCTTTTTCTTGATTTTGACCACAGCCGTCCCCTCGCCATAGTATGAACCGTTGACTTTGATGACGGCATCCGAGGGGATGACCACGATGGTTTTCTCCTTGCCTCCGCGTCCGAAAAATTTGCCCACGGCATCGGTGACTTTGTCAAGCTGGGCATCGGCCGACTCCACTGTAGCTATGAGCAGAGCCAGCAACAAGCATAACTTTTTCATAATAGCAAGTCTTTTAAGCTTTTTACTTTTCACCTAAGCGCATCTGGAACTCGCTTATCAGCGATTCAAACTCCTTCATGATACGGTTGGTCTCAAAAAAGCTCTCTTCACGCGAACGACCCTGTATCGGAGCCATCTCCGAAGCAAGCTTGATCTGGAAAGTCAGGTCGCCGCCGATGTTCGACTCTTTGATGGTCACGCGACAACGGAGGGTCTTGCCGGCCTCGACATAATTTTTATACAGCCACGGAGTCTGGATAAATCCCGAGGCAGCATCGGAAGTCATGATTTCGTCGAAATATTTCAGTAGCACGCTGTGGGCCATCTTCCAGGCTTTTTCACTGTTCCTCTGCCCCAAAGGGTCGTCATGGTAAAGCGATTTGTTGACCTTTACCGAAAAGAAATTGTTGGTGATAGAGGATTCGGATGTCTGCTTGAGCAGCACGTCCTCCTTCAGTTTGACCTCGATGGTCTTACGGTCATCGTTGCCGTACACACGCGTATTGAGGGTCTCGTAGCCGGGCGCGCTACATTCGAGCGAGACGAAATCATTTTTCTTGATTTTGAGTGTCGCGCTTCCTTCACCGTAATACGACCCGTTGACTTTAATCGTCGCTTCCGAGGGGATTACAACTACCTTGATGTCTTTAGCAGACAATGCAAGAACGCAAGAAACAGATAAAAGAACAGAGATAATGTGTTTCATAACAATTAGGTTTATGAGTTAATGTACAGTTAGTGTTTTTCGTGACTGTCAGCATTACCTCCGGATTCCCCTCGTCGGCATCGTTTTTAGGTAAAAAAGAAAAGCGTAGGAATCTGTACCTGTTACCGTCCTACACCTTGAGGCTTCTCGCATTGCCCTGTCTATGTCGGACGGCAACGTGCAGAAGCCCACGCCAGTATATGTAACCAAAACTTTCAGGCAATACTCCCCCACGGATTAAGTGAGGGGCATGTTTGCCGAAAGCAAAACATTACATATCCACGGGCATCTACCGTTGCTCAATCCTTGACATAGACACGAAATTTTGCGAGAATTTCAAGGTGTCAAGAATCAGCGCGGATAAACGCTTTCTTATGTCGAACTGATTTAAACCTACTTCAAAATATTAGTTTTCAACAAGTTTAAATCAGCTAAGTTTGTGCATCCCGCCCCGCTTGCCCCCAGACTCGGTGTCGATTGATAGAATCTAACCCAACTGGCGTGGTCTACGATACGGTCTGCATTTGCAAAGATAATAAATTTATCTAAGTAAAACTTAAAAATCAGAACGAAGTTGTTGCTTCCTGAGGCATTTTTATTTTATTGGGCATTTTTAATTGCACCGAATTCGGTACAATTAAAATCAGGATTATATACTTTCTCCCAGATGCCAATAAACTCAAGCGTATTGCAGTTACACAGACAGTTATGATGAAAATATGGTAATCGTCTCCCTCATTTAAAAAGTGGTCGAATTCGACCACTTTAAAATGAGGACCAAAAAACTCAATAGCACATCTATTATACTTCAAAACATGTCAACTAAAAAAAAGCAACCCCGGGGAAAATACCGTATGTGGCATTAACCCCGGGGTTGCTGTTTTTGAGTGCCTGAAGCTGTATAAGCGACTGTTCAGAATAAAACGATATTATGAATCGCAATCTGGATTAGTCCTTGTCAGTCGTCGAGTTTGTGGATGACGAGGCCGGAGCGGAGCTTGGGTTCGAACCAGGTGGTCTTGGGGGGCATGATGTTGCCGCTGTCGGCTATCGCCATAAGCTGCTCCATGGATACGGGATAAAGGGCAAGAGCCATCGCCATCTCGCCGCTGTCGACGCGGCGTTTGAGTTCGCCGAGACCACGGATGCCGCCGACGAAGTCGATGCGCTTGTCGCTGCGGAGGTCATGTATGCCGAGCAGGTCGCGGAGTATCAAATCGCTTGATATGGTCACGTCAAGCACACCGATCGGGTCGGCATCGTTGTAGCGGCCCTCGCGTGCGGTAAGCGAGTACCACCGGCCTTCAAGATAAAGCGAGAAATTATGCAGGGCAGCAGGACGGTATTCCTCCACGCCCTTGTCCTCAACGATGAAGTCTTTATCAAGGGCTGCAAGGAATTCTGCAGGCGACATGCCGTTGAGATCCTTGACGACACGGTTATAGTCGATAATCTTGAGATGCGATGCCGGGAATGCCACGGCAAGGAAGTAATTATACTCCTCGTCGCCACGGTGCGCGGGATTGGCCTTGGCTTTCTCGTTGCCTACGAGAGCCGCAGCAGCCGTGCGGTGGTGCCCGTCGGCTATGTAGAGGTACGGAATCTTGGCAAATTCCTCGGTCACGGTAACTATCATGTCGGGGTCGTCAATCACCCAGAAATGATGTCCGAAGCCGTCAGGGGCAGTGAAGTCATATTCGGGCTTGCCGGCTGTAACCTTGTCAATGACAGCCTGCAGAGCCTCGTTGTCAGGGAACGCGAAAAATACGGGTTCGATATTGGCATTGTTGACACGCACATGCTTCATGCGGTCCTCCTCCTTGTCGCGGCGGGTCAGCTCATGCTTCTTGATGCGGCCCTCCATATAGTCGTCGACATTGGCGGCGACTACGATGCCATACTGTGTACGGCCGTCCATAGTCTGCGCATATATATAATAGTGTTCCTTATCGTCAGCCACGAGCCAGCCATTGGCCTGGAAAGCGTTGAAATTCTCGACAGCCTTGTCATAGACACGTGGGTCATGCTCGTCGGTGCCGGGAGCAAAATCTATCTCAGGCTTGATGATATGGTAGAGCGAACGGGGATTGCCTTCGGCTTCCTGACGTGCTTCCTCGCTGTTAAGCACGTCATAGGGGCGCGATGCCACTTCTTCGACAAGTTCGCGAGGGGGACGGATGCCCTTAAACGGTTTTACTTTGGCCATTGTAATTATAAACTGATTTAAACTTATTTCAAAATGTTAAATTCAGAACTGATGTAACCCAATGAGTTAACCTTTCGGCCTGTTTTCGGTCGTTTTTTTCTCTTTTATCGGTCACGATGGGCCCCCATCGCTTCCTCAAAAAGCTCAAAAACGCCTCGAAACCAGTCTCAAAATGTTAATTTGCAATAAGTTTAAATCAGTTCAATATGTCGGGGTTATTTTTTGCGTTCTATAGTCTGGCTGCGGTCGGGGCCTATCGACACGATAGTGATGGGCGTCTCAAGCTCCTTTTCAAGGAAATCTATGTAATCCTTGAAATTCTTGGGAAACTCCGATTCGCTCTGCATCCGGGTCATGTCGGTTTTCCAACCGGGGAGGGTGACATAGACGGGCGTGATTTCGTCCTCTTCGACCGAGAATGGGAACTGCTCGATCCTCTCGCCATTGATTTCGTATGCCACACATGCCTTGATTTCGTCAAAATCGTCGAGCACGTCGCTCTTCATCATGATGAGCTGGGTGACACCGTTGATCATGATGGCATATTTGAGAGCCACGAGGTCAATCCAGCCGCAACGGCGCTCACGGCCAGTGACTGCGCCGTACTCATGGCCGAGGTCACGGATGCGGGCACCAGTCTCGTCATGCAGCTCCGTGGGGAACGGGCCGCTGCCCACACGTGTGCAGTAAGCCTTGAATATGCCGAATACCTCACCTATCTTGTTAGGGGCGATACCGAGACCTGTACAAGCGCCGGCACACACGGTGTTGGACGATGTGACAAAGGGATAGCTGCCGAAATCCACATCGAGCAGCGTGCCCTGCGCACCTTCGCAGAGTATGCTTTTGCCCTCACGCAGCATGGTGTTGATGACATGCTCGCTGTCAATCAGCTCGTATGACTTGATGTATTCGATGGCATCCATCCACTTCTGCTCCAAAGCGGCGAGAGCGGCGGCATCAGGAGCGGCATCAAGCATGGTCAGACGCGAAAGATGACGCGCCTTGGCAGCGGCATACTTGCGGTCGAAGTCATGGAGGGTGTCGCCGAGGCGCAGGCCGTTACGTGATATTTTGTCAGTATATGTGGGACCTATACCCTTACCTGTGGTACCGATTTTCGATGCGCCTTTGGCTTTCTCGTTGGCTGCATCGAGCAGACGGTGGGTGGGCATGATCAGATGTGCTTTTTTGGAAATCTTGAGCACCTTGCGCAGATCCACCCCGCTCGCTTCAAGAGCTTCGGCTTCCTCGCGGAAAAGCACCGGGTCAAGCACCACGCCGTTGCCGATGATATTGGTCTGCCCGTTCTGGAATATGCCCGAAGGAATCGAACGCAATACATATTTCTTGCCTTCGAATTCGAGAGTGTGGCCAGCGTTGGGGCCGCCTTGGAAACGTGCCACAGCGTCATAGCGCGGAGTCAGCACGTCCACTACTTTTCCTTTTCCTTCGTCGCCCCACTGGAGCCCTAACAAAACGTCAACTTTCATTTTATCCAATGACTGTTTGGTTGTTTATATGCCTGCCGGCAGTCGCGACAGGGCCGTTTATAAGATTGTGATATTTCTGTTTTTTACACTTGGCCAATCATTACGGCTTGGAGCCGCTTTTATCGGCCGCTCTCTTGCAGCGCGAACATATGCCGTCGATACGCAGCTGGTAGCTCTCGGCGGAGAACCCCCAGTAACGCCGTTTCAGCAGCTCCCGCCCTATCTCAGGCAGCGACACCACCTTGGTCTTGCCGCAACACCGGCAATGGAGCTGCGCCTTGTGGTCGTTAGCGCGGCTGACGGCATAGACCGACGCACCGTCGGTGCCTACGGACTTACGAAGGATGCCTGAGTCGACGAGCAGCTTCAGCGTGCCATAGACCGTGGTGCGGCTGACATGGAAGCCGTCGGCCTCAAGCGTCTCGGCCAGCTTCGGGGCTGAAAAAGGCTTGCGTGAAGCAAATGCAGCGTCAAGAATCTTCAGCCGCTCTCCTGTACACCTCATGCCGCGCCGGCTCATATATGTGCGCAGCACGGTGGCGGCGGCCAGGCTGTCAAGCTCTCCCTTCATGCCTACAAAGATACGATTTTATGGCTAAAATATTAAGAGCGTGTGAATATTTATGCGTAATTTTGCATACAATTTCAACCACCAAGCAAGTGAGTGCTCAATTTAAATGAACACTTAATTAATAAAAACTGTTTTAAATATCAGGGCATAAATAGCTCATTCACGGCATAAATCATTAACAAACAGATATAATCAATTATGGCACACAAGGCTCTACTTATCATCCTTGACGGATGGGGCATCGGCAACCATTCAAAAGGCGACGTTATTTTCAACACCCCTACCCCCTACTGGGACTATCTTCTCAACACATACCCCCACTCGCAGCTCCAGGCCAGCGGCGAGAACGTCGGTCTGCCTGACGGACAGATGGGCAACTCGGAGGTCGGACACCTCAACATCGGCGCAGGCCGCGTAGTGTACCAGGACCTCGTGAAAATCAACAAGGCCATCGAGGACGGCTCCATACTCAACAACCAGCAGATCGTCGAGGCTTTCGACTACGCCAAGCGCACCGGCAAGTCCATGCACTTCATGGGACTGACCAGCGACGGCGGCGTACACTCGTCGCTCGACCACCTCTATGCCCTCGTCGACATAGCCAAGGAAAAGGGTGTGGCCAACGCCTACATCCACTGCTTCATGGACGGACGCGACACCGACCCGCGCAGCGGCAAGGGATTCATCGAAGAGCTCACGCGCAAATGCGAAGGCACCCCGGCCCGTATCGCCTCCATCATCGGACGTTACTACGCCATGGACCGCGACAAGCGTTGGGAGCGCGTCAAAGTGGCCTATGACCTCCTCGTACACGGCGAAGGCACCAAGGCTACCGACATGGCAGCTGCCGTACAGGCCAGCTACGACCATGACGTGACCGACGAGTTCATCAAACCTATCACCAATGCCTCCATAGACGGCACCATCAAGGAAGGCGACGTGGTCATCTTCTTCAACTACCGTAACGACCGCGCCAAGGAACTCACCGTAGTGCTCACACAACATGACATGCCAGAGGCCGGCATGACCACAATCCCCGGTCTGCAATATTACTGCATGACCCCGTATGACGCATCATTTACCGGAGTACATATCATATTCGACAAGGAAAACGTCGGCAACACACTTGCCGAATACCTTTCGAAGCTCGGCAAGAGCCAGCTCCACATCGCCGAGACCGAGAAGTATGCCCATGTGACATTCTTCTTCAACGGCGGCCGCGAACAGCCATTCGACGGCGAAGACCGCATCCTCGTGGCATCGCCCAAGGTGGCAACATACGACCTCAAGCCTGAAATGAGCGCATATGAAGTCAAGGACAAGCTCGTGGAGGCCATAAAGTCGCAGAAGTACGACTTCATCGTGGTCAACTACGCCAACGGCGACATGGTAGGCCACACAGGAGTCTACGAAGCTATCGAGAAGGCGGTAGTAGCGGTGGATGCCTGCCTAAAAGACACCATAGAAGCAGCCAAAGAGTCGGGCTACGAAGCAATCATCATAGCCGACCACGGCAATGCCGACAACGCCATCAATGCCGACGGCACCCCCAACACAGCCCACTCGCTCAACCCCGTGCCCTGCATCTATGTCACCGACAACAAGGGTGCGCATGTGGCAGAAGGCCGTCTGGCCGACGTGGCACCCACCATGCTCCACATACTCGGCGAGAAGCAGCCGGCCGAAATGACCGGCAAGTGCCTCATCGGCTAAACAGAGAGTGTCAGGGTTTTAAACAATCGTCACGAGAATACGCGCCAGAGTTGCAGATGACATTTTAAAACCGTACATTTGCACTCACATAAGCACCGCCATGCCTCCCTGCCGAGGCATGGGGTGTTCAAGCAAAGGTCGGTCCGGTAGCTCAGCTGGATAGAGCATCTGCCTTCTAAGCAGACGGTCATGCGTTCGAGTCGCATCCGGATCACACTTACCGATTAACCCGTGAGGGCGAGAGCAACAGCCTCCCGCCCTCATTTGTTACAATAAATTACGCATTAACATATGACTAATCAAGACTTTTGGACTTCAATCGGGCAAATAATTACAGATGGTTTTACGTCTGAAGGTCTTGCTATACTTGACAAATATGGAGAACAATTCATTTCAGGCAGGCTTGTATACAAACGATTTTCACCGGCAGAACAGCATGGATGCTCTGCGGGAGGTGAAACGCATGTCATTGCATCCCTACTCGCGGCAGCAGAAATTGCAACAGATAAACTTACTGCACCAATCGGCAGTTTCAAAAGAGAACTGCAATATGCTTCGGAGCAAGAAAAACGGATAGAGACATGGGCGCGCAAATCAGGTTGTTGGATTGACAATGTATCAGCTTTCCTCTCAAGACAATTCGGGGAAAGAATCGCGGAAGGAGGAGAGGCACAGATCTATGACAATGGAGCTACATTAATAATGAAATCCAATTTCTACAAAACTGAAAAACATTGAAGTCATTGCTGATATGTCGGAAGAAGAACTGAACTCGTACCGCCTCACGTCGCTTGAGGAGCCGTCGGACGAAATGCTTGAACGCATCATGGCTGACGCGGCTGCCGATGCGCGACGACGCGGAGAGGATGCCGACCGCAGGTTCTTTGATGAGCTGCGCGAACGGATTAACAAGGAACGACAAAGACTACAAATGTCATAACGAGGACAGAAGCTCTGCCAGACGGCGGGCATGACGGCGGCACACTTCCTCCTGCTCGCGTATTTTGGCTTCGTCGGTACGGTTGCCGTAGCTGACACCGCAAGTATGCACCTCGCCCGCGAACTGCATCTGCGTGAGGCTGCACGTGGCTTTGGCCGGGAGCAAAAGGTCGTCGACCGTGAGTCCCATAGCATCATGGGTGTAAGCCTCTGCTGGCGCACCTGTCGTGAACGACAGGACGAGCTTCTTGCCTTTCAGCTTGTCGCCGGTAGTGCCGTGGGAGAATCCGTGCTGGAATACCTCCTCGACGTAACGGTGGAGCATGGACGGCCATGAATACCAAAAGATGGGAAATTCGAACACTATGATGTCAGCACCGAGCAGACGCTGCTGCTCCGCTTCGACATCTATGTTGAAGTCAGGATAAAGCGAATCGAGCTTCACGATGCCGGCATCCGGCAACTCCTGTGCCAGTGTGTCAAGGATGGTCTTGTTTGCTACGGATGTAGCGAGGTCGGTATGGCCGCTTATTACGATAATGTTTTTCATAGTTCGTTGTATTTGAATAAGTTAGTCTTAGAAATCAAACGCAATATAATCTCAAAAACAACTGCGATTTATATGTGCATTAATTTTTGCGACTTATTTATTAACGCGTCGGCGAGGGGTTTGGTTCACTTACATGTCTGTCAAGCCCATTCGGTAGTGTACGCTTCACCCCGGGCTTCAAGAATCAGGCGCAGATTCTCGCGGAACGAGTCGCCCCACTTTTCCATAGCCAAGACCAAAGGCACCAGCGACTCTCCTATTGCGGTCAGCGAATATTCGGAGTGCGGAGGCAGCTCCGGGTATATCTTTTTGCGGATGACACCGTATTCCACCAGTTCTTTCAGAGTGTTGTTGATTACACGGGTGTTGGCCTCCGGGTAAAATTTCATCAGTTCGCTCGGGCGCATCGGGCCGTGCCGCAGGTCGTAGATTATGCAGCTTTTCCACTTGCCGCCTATCACCTCCATCGCTATCTTGATGCCGCAGCTGAGGTCAAAAGGTATTTTCTTTTCGTATGCCATAAAAGGTAAGCCTTAAAAGGAAATCGTTATATGTCGCAAATATAAAAGTTTTTAATTATCTGACAGCCACATAGTGTATAAATTTGTCAGTATATGATAAATTACGCAGTACTTGACACTATGTGTCAGCAGTGCTACCTTTGCATGAAAAAAAAAAGCACATGATAACAAAATCCCTGATGGAATGTGTAGCCGCAGCTGCAACCACAGCCATCGCCAACCCTCAAACTGCTACAGACATGAACAACCAGAAAGACATCCGCCTCATCTACCCGCAATGGCAAGGAGGCGAAATAGCCCGATGGATTACGGAAGTGGAGAAACCTGAAGATGCCGCCCGTGGCTACTACCTCGGCGCACTGCTCCTCGACTTTCTCGCTCCCGACAACGGACAGCCGACTTTCACTGTCCCGGTAAGCACCGAGTACCGCGCACGCGAAGCAGTGGACGGTGTATATGACCGCGACATCATAGCATCGCAGACCCGGGCAGCACTCGACATCCTCGACATCGAAAATCCCGACAGAATCGTAGTGCTTGGGGGCGAGTGCTCGGTCAGTGTTGCACCGTTCACATGGCTCGCCGCCAAATACGGCTCTGACGATGTAGCTATGATATGGATTGACGCGCACCCCGACATAACGCTTCCAGCCGACAATACTTATCCCGGCTATCACGCGATGGCCGTCACAGCATCGATGGGAATGGGCGACAAGAAAATCACCGGGATGCTCCCGGCAAAATTAGACGCATCGCGGATACTGTTCGTAGGGCTGCGCGACTGGGAGCGTGACGAGATAAAGGCACGGCAACAGGAACTGGGCATACCGCACCTGACGGCGCAGCAAGTCCGCGACAACAGCGATGCCGTGATCAAGTGGCTACGCAGCACAGGCGCATCGAAAGCCGTCATACACTTCGACATGGATGTACTCGACCCCAACGAGATAATAGCCGCCGTGGGAGTAGTCCCCGACGGGATGAAAATATCCGAAGTGGTGCGTGTAATCAACGATGTGGCTTCGGCGAGCGAATTGGTAGGGCTGACTGTGGCAGAACCCATGCCGCGCACAGCCATCCGCATCCGCAACATGCTTAACGAGCTGCCGTTGCTCAAATAAAGACAGCTTCCAAGTGAACCTCAAAAATTTTCACACCTAATATGTAAGCTATTTTTGCAAGGCAATTATCGAGAGTCCGTGCCAGCGATGTAGCCTGGTGCGGACTTGCTTTTCTATCCCTATCCGCTATGCCGTCACACCGACACTTATGACGGTCATACTCATGGAGAAATCCGCTGAGGCCAGATATTGCTTTAATAGCAACTTATTATTAACTTTGCGTGAGCGACTAATATAGTTCGTTACTTATAATTTCATGATATGACACAATTCACAATAACGGTCACAGACCCCAAGGAAGCATCGCTGATTAAAAAACTTCTGGCGAAATTTGACAGCGTGACTATCACTAAACCTGCATACAAACGCAAGACGGGCCTTGATGAAGCCCTTGAAGATGTGGCAGCGGGACGTGTATACCAAGCATCAAGCGTGGAAGATTTATTCAGACAACTAAACAGTTAGAATATGGCATATTCAATCAGTTATGCCGGCAGTTTCAAGAAAGACTATAAACGCCTTAAAAAACGGAATCTTCCAGTTGAAGAATTGGAAGAAGCATTACGTATTCTGTCTGAAACAGGAACTTTACCAGACACATACAATCCCCACAAATTATCGGGTAGATATGCCGGCAAATGGGAGTGCCATATCGGCGGACGTAACAGCGACTGGCTGATGGTGTGGGAGCAAAATGATACGGAGCTGACACTCCTCATGCTCCGCACCGGTTCTCATGCCGACATATACTGATTCATCACATCCATAAGCATATCCCCACAGCGGCTATATAGGATGCCACGTGTGGTATAATGAACTGATACTTTATGAAGCATCTGTTTTTGATATTTGCATTAGCCATAACTCTGGCCGGCTGCGGACGGACGCAGAAGGATTACGACCGGATGCTTGCCGATGCCGACCATCTGCTCAACACCCACAGAGTCGACAGCGCGGAGACCCTGCTGCAAGGTATCGATGCGGCCGACCTGCAGCACGACTCGCTCCGTGCAAAATACCACTATATCATGGCGTTGTCACATCTGAGGCAAAACCGCTCCATGATTGCGGATTCTCTTATCAAGGATGTCCACAAGTATTACCGGGGCAAGGATACAGAGAGGGACATCATCAGCGGCACGATGCTGGCATGGTACAAGTTCTGGACCGACGATACCCCAGGTGCCATGTCCACACTCGACTCCATAATCGCGCTGCCCGATGTGCCCGATTCGCTGCTTCTGCGTCCGATACGCGTCCGCGCCCTGCTCGGAGCGGCTGAATATTCCGGCGAGAAGAACATCCCCTACGCCAAACGGCTCATACAGGCCGAAAGCGACACCATGCGCAAAATGGAAGCCCAGTATGTGCTCCTTGAAGCTTACGAATATGCCGGGAAGAACGACTCCGCGCTGATGCTCACCCAGCAGCTAATCGATTACGCCCGCGACAAAAAGTGGGGCGACAAGCATATGAAGTTCGAGATGGAACGTGCGCAAATACTGTCAGAGATGGGACTTTACGATGAGAGCAACGCTGCAATCAGATACATCATAGACAAAGTCGCCGATGGAAACGCGCACCATGACCTGTACCTTATCAAGGCCGTCAATTCGCTCAATCTCGGCAACACGGCTTTAGCCAAAGCGGAGCTGGACTATGCCGACAGCTTGGTAGCACGCTCCAAGGACACAAATAAGATAGCATACTTCCAAAGCTTCACCCGGCCGTGGCGTACGATTATCGATTACGCACAGCATAGGCGCGTAAGCGTGTCGCAGCTTGCTTCGGTCAACAACCGCCAGCAGGAACGTTTCAACCGCATGAAGGTGTCGCAATGGGAATTGGAGCGTGGAGCGCTGCGGCAACGGAGTGCCGCACTCGCCCTGAAAGTAGAGAGCAAGCAAAAGACCGTGGTCATCTTGGCCGTCTCTCTGATAGCACTGCTGATAGCCACTGCCGCCACATGGCTCATATACCGTCACCGCAGGCGCGCCCTTGAGAGCGACGAGCGCGCCGAGGCTCTGCAAAAGATGGTCGACGAGCTTCAGTCCGCCCCCGTCGAGGCTCCAGAGACAGGCATAAAAGAGGCCATGCGCCGCGCCATGCTGCAACAGTTAGGCATCGTCAAAATGGTCGCCGAAACACCTACCGAACAAAACCGCGAGATGCTGCGCCGCATCTCGTCAATCGACGGCAAAATCGGCGACAACATGGTCAACTGGTCCAACATATACAGCATCATCGACAGTCTGTACGATAACTTCCACACCAACCTCCACGACAAATACGGCTCGCTGCTCAACGACAAAGAGGAGCAGATAATCATACTGATGGTGGCGGGATTCTCCACCAAGGAGATTGCCGTGGTCACGGCGCAGAGCGCGGCGACAGTCTATGTGCGCAAGTCATCCATCCGCCGCAAGCTCGGCATACCCGAAAAGAAAGACATAGTCCAATGGTTAGTTGCATAAAAACCGAGGGACGCAGCCACATGGCCGCGTCCCTTGCTTTTTTACAACAGACATCGCAAAAATGGGGAAACATCCACACTATATGCAATCCATTTAGGCGGCATTAAGGTCAAAAAGCCGCTTATTAAGACATTTAATAGAAATAAAGCCTGATTATCAGACATTTACATCGTCACAATTTAGATTTTTATATTTGACATTAAGATGCGTTTAGACATAATTTTGCAGTGAAAACCTTTTAAACGCACTGCATTATGTTAAAACAAATCTTACCAATCGCCATCTCCGCAATGATGGCAATCGCGCCAGCTTACGGGCGAGAAATAACAGGAACAGTGGTCGGAGAGAACAACACGCCGATCGACTTTGTAAACGTAGTACTCTACCAAGATTCGACTTACGTAGCCGGCAATATCACCGATGCCGACGGCCGTTTCGCCATCTCCACCGACCGAGGCGGAACCTTGACCGCCAAAATCTCATTCTTGGGCTATGAGCCTTATTCAGCCACCGTCCCGGCTTCCGGCCAAATGGGCGTTATCACGCTTAACCCTTCGACGGTGATGCTCAATGAGGTTGTGGTCAAAGCCACCCGTCCGTCAACGCAGGTCAAGGGCAATGCTTTGGTCACCGACATATCAGGCACATCGCTCGAAGTCGCCGGAACCGCCAGTGACGTACTCGCCCAAGTCCCCATGGTAGTCAACAACAGCGGGACATTGGAAGTGTTCGGCAAAGGCCAGCCGCTCATCTACATCAACGGCCGCCCTGTCAACGACATGCAAGAATTGGAGCAGCTCAACTCCCAGGACATCAAAAACGTGGAAGTCATCACCAACCCGGGAGCCGCATATGCCGCCGATGTAAAATCGGTGATACGCATCCGCACCAAGCCCCCGAAAGGCGACGGATGGAGCGGCACCATACGCACCGACAACGGCTGGTCGAAGTATTTCCGCACAGGCAACTCCCTTGATTTCAAATACCGCACAGGCGGACTGGAACTGTTTGTCAATTACGGCTGGTGGTATGGCGCAAGCTATTCCGACCGCACCAACGACATGATAACGACTACCCCCAACGCTGTCAACACCATGGCCGCCCGTACTGAGGGGAAGGACAAATATAACGACATGACCGGCAAAATAGGCTTCTCGTGGATGATCAACGACCGTCACAGCATCGGCGCATACTACCAGAACGGATGGAACCGCCACAGCCTGACCGGCACGATGCCCTCAGAAATTTGGCAGAACGGTTCGCTCCTCGAACGCACAGCAACGAATGTGTACAACGAGAACATCGCCTTGCCTCGCCATTACGCCAACCTTTACTACAGCGGCCTTGTGGGCAAGCTCGGCATAGAGTTCAACACCGACTTCCTCTGGTATAAAAGCCGGGAGAACGCATTTAACGACGAGGCGAACGAAATCTCAGCCGACCGCGATGTGACAACCTCCACCACCAACCACAGCCGCATGTTTGCCGAAAAGCTCGTGTTGAGTTACCCGCTGTGGAAAGGCCAGATATCTGTAGGCGAAGAATACACCGACTCACGCTTCAGTAACCTTTTCACCGCCAACATCGCTGAAATAGGCGGGGCCGACACCCGGACCGATGAAAACAACATAGCTACATTTGTGGAAATCAGCCAGAAATTCGGCCGATGGCAAATCGGAGCCGGCCTGCGCTACGAGCATGTCAACTACAACTACTACGAAAAAGGCCAACTGTCAGAAGACCGGAGCCACACATACAACAACCTCTTCCCGTCACTCAACGTGTCGACTAAAATAGGCAACGTCAACATGGGACTTAACTACACGAGCAAGACAATCCGTCCGGGTTACGGACAGCTCGACGGCACGATAAGCTACATCAACAACATCACTTACGAGACCGGCAACCCATATCTGCAACCCACCAAACTGCAGACGGTGGAATACATGGCACAGTGGCGGCAATTTTTCGCTCAGCTTTCATATACGTATTATAAAGACGGCGTATACCATGTCACCACGCCTTACGGTCCTAACGGAGAGGCTACGCTCCTCAAGACCGCAAACCTCGACCACCGCCATTACTTCCAAGCCTTTGTGGGCGGACAGTTCAACGTCGGCGGAGTGTGGATGCCCAAGGCCAACATCGGCATGATGAAGCAATGGCTGTCACTCCCCGTGGACGGGCAGATGATGAAGATGAACACTCCGATATTCATGTTCCAGTGGCAGAATGCCATAAAGCTCCCCTATGATATATGGCTGAATGTCGACGGAAGGCTCACGACCCACGGATGGGACAACAACACATACCTCACAAACACACCTGTGACGGTCAACGCCAAGCTCTACAAGGGCTTCTTCAACGATGCTTTCAGTGTAACCCTCGAAGCCAACGACATCTTCAACTCGTCAACGTACGATTTCCGGTTTTACAACGATGCAGTGCAGCTCGTACAAAAGAATTTCTCATACGGCCGGTCAGTATCGCTGACGCTACAATACCGCTTCAACGTTACACGTGACCGCTACCGTGGCACCGGTGCAGGCTCTGCCGAACGTGCACGATTCTGACACCTCCCGCCACACCCTTCCAGCGACACTCCGCCATCCGGTTCGCACAGAATCCGGGTGGCGGAATGTATATGTACAGCTACGAACTATCACCTCCCGCCGAGCGTTGACAGTTATATGAAAACACAATATCTGACATTGGCATTAACAGTGACTATCGCATGGGCGATGGCATCACCATCGCAAACCGAAGCGTGTACACGCGCCGTATACCTCGGTCCGGACAACATGGTGGTGACGGGACGCACAATGGACTGGAAAGAGGATCCGCAGTCAAACATATATTTCTTTCCGCGAGGTATAGAACGGCGAGGAGGTCTCACCGACAACTCTGTAAAATGGACATCGGCCTACGGCAGCGTGGTTACTGCCGGCTATGACATAGGGGTGTGCGACGGCATGAACGAAAAGGGGCTGGTCGCCAATCTGCTTTTCCTGACCGAATCGGATTACAAACGCCCGGACGACCGCCGGCCCGTAATGGGTCTGAGCATCTGGACGCAATACGTTTTGGACAATTTCGCGACGGTGGACGAGGCCGTGGCTGAGCTGCGCAAAGAGGCATTCCGCATCGATGACCCCGACCTCCCCAACGGAGCCAAGTCTACGCTGCACCTGTCGATATCCGATTCCGGCGGCAACAGTGCGATATTCGAGTATCTTGACGGCAATCTCGTGATACATCAGGGACGCGACTGCCAGATAATGACCAATTCGCCCACATACGACAAGCAGCAGACACTCAACGACTATTGGAAACAGATAGGAGGCCTGGTGATGCTCCCGGGAACCAACCGTGCATCGGACCGTTTCGTCCGCGCATCATTCTACATCAATGCGTTGCCGCAGACATCCGATTTCCGTCAGGCCGTAGCAGGAGTGTTCAGCGTCATGCGCAATGTCTCCGTACCACTCGGCATCTCCATCCCCGACCAGCCCAATATCGCCTCAACCCGATGGCGCACGGTATCAGACCAGAAAAACATGGTCTATTACTTCGAATCTACGTTAAGCCCCGACATCTTCTGGGTCGACTTCAACAACCTCGACTTCTCTGCCGGTAACGGCATCAAGAAACTCACGCTCACCGACGGCGCAATCTATGCCGGCGATGCTGCCAAGAAATTCAGAGACTCCAAGCCCCTACCCTTCCTCTTCGGGATATAGGCCGATAAGAGAAGCCTATCTGCCATATCCAACGACGGCTTTACCCAGCGGGGTGACGGACAGCAGCTTGCACACGGCATAACTGAGGACAAACGTGGACGCTCCTACCAACACAATCGAGCTTAATGTGCCGAAATGAGGGACTATGAGCGGTATCATCCAATTAAGGATGAAGATGTGCATCAGGTACATGCCATAGCTGAGGTTAGATATGTTCTCAACCAGCGGATATGCGCGTCCCGGCGACGAAATGGCTTTCATCATCAGGAATACACCGGCCGTTATGGCAATCATATTGACAGAGCAGAACCGCCACCCGATTTCAAGCATGTAGAACGACTGTCCGCTGCCGAGAGTCATCCGATGGTAGGTTATAAGCCATGTCACCGCCGCACCCACCATGGCAAGCGATGCCCCGACGGTCAACAGACGTACCTTGCTCCAGTCGGTGTACACCTTTATGTAGTGGCCGAGCACCATGTAACCGATATATCCCGAAAAATAATAAAATGTATGGAACTCGTTCCAGAAAGCTTCGCCCCAGATTTCGTCGCCCCATAGCAGCTTGGCATAATGGTATGTCGAGGCGACAAGCCAGACAACCAGAAACGCCTGCTCGCCACGGCGGCTCACCGTCTTCAGCCACGGGGAGAGTACAGGCATGAACAGATACAGACCGACCAACGTGCAGACGAACCACAGATGACCCGAAAAGCCGTTGAAATTGTAGACGATACGGTAAAGCCCTGACAGACTCTCATCGACAGACATCCCGCCCCACAACATAGGCAGAACGCAATAAAGCACCGACCAGATTAAGAACGGGACGATTATGCGGTCAGCCCGACGCTTGAAAAACTCCGTCGTGGTACCCTTAACCGGGAGCAGGAGATACGAGCTTGTGATGACGAACAGCGGCACTGCACTATGGCAGAACCCGTCTATCAGGGTGACCAACAATGCATCATAGTGGCTGCGGATCAAAATACCCCCGTCAGACCCGATGTAGAAATATTCACAAGCGTGGATTACCATAATCATAAGGCAAGCCAACACGCGGAGATAGTCGAGATAGTAGATGCGCTGCTTCATATAAATTAACTGTGCATTCGGATTTTACCGGGAACTGCATACGCCATAATTACGGTCTGCCCCAGCAACAATTGCAGTTTCAGGAACGAATATGCAAATTTAACTGAAATTTTGCAATGTCGGCCATAAATACTATCTTTGCAGCCCGTTTATTAATCTGCATTTTATAAAGTAACGTATGACAGGCAAAAGGAATCTTGACAGGGACAGGCTGGACTTTGGGAATGGGAAAATCGGCCGGCTGTTCCGCACGATGTTTTTCCCCACGCTCGCTGCCATGATAGCCAACTCCGCACTGGCTATCATCGACGGTATCTTTGTCGGTCACGGAGTCGGAGCCGAAGGGATAGCCGCCGTGAATATCGTAGCACCGATATTCATGGTGGTCACAGGCGTAGGTCTGATGCTCGGCATAGGCTCATCGGTCGTCGCGAGCATCAGACTCTCTGAAGATAATGTCAAAGCCGCCCGTATCATCATGACCCAGGCTTTTATAGTAGGACTGGTTGTCGTCGGACTCATCTGCATCGCAAGCTTTGCATTCCCGAAGGAAATAATCTATGCGCTCGGTTGCAGCCTGCCGCTTGAGCCTCATGCCGTGAGCTATATGCTATGGCTCCTGCCCGGACTGGCATTCCTGTTGATACAGTGCGTGGGCATGATGCTTATACGCCTTGACGGTTCGCCCAAATATGCCATGACCGTGCAAATTGTGGCCGCCGTGGTCAATATCGCGCTCGACTGGTACATGATATTCCCTCTCGGATGGGGAACGATGGGCGCGGCACTTGCCACGTCCATAGCATGTGCGTCGGGAGGGGTGATGGTGATAGCCTATTTCCTGTATAAAGCCGACAAACTGAGATTCTACCGCTTGAAACTGTCCGTCACATCGCTGCTGCTCACGCTGCGCAATACGTGGTACATGATGCGCATCGGATTTGCGACGCTTCTGACCGAATTAGCCATAAGCCTGATGATGCTTACGGGCAATTACATGTTTATATCAATGTTAGGCGAGGACGGCGTTGCTGCCTATGCCATAGCGTGCTACCTGTTTCCTGTGGTATTCTCCATAAGCAACGCCGTGGCGCAATCCGCACAGCCTATCATCAGTTACAACTATGGGGCACAACAAACCGTCAGAGTGCGCCAGGCTCTGAGAATCTCCCTACAGACAGCTGTAATCTGCGGGACGGTCATAACATTTCTGCTGGTTACGGGTGCTGACAAGGTTGCCGCCCTTTTCCTCAGCCCTTCGCTTGCCGCATACGACCTCGCGGTAGAGGGTCTCCCATATTTTGCCACATGTGCCGTGTTCTTTGCCATCAACATAGCATTCATCGGCTATTATCAGAGCATTGAAAAAGCTGCTACTTCAACCATTTATACCCTGTTGCGTGGAGTCGTCATCCTCGTGCCGAGCTTTCTGCTCCTCCCTCGCATAGTCGGCACCTATGGCCTATGGCTCGCCATTCCCACTGCCGAGGTTGTCACCTGCTGTGTCATCATAGCCATGTATTTTATCAGACGGCCAAAACAAGCCACATAGCACCACGCTCTGTCAGAGCGCAATATCGTCGACACGCCAGCGGAACGAGTGCATATCGACACATCCATTGGGCTTAACCGCGACACCCTCCGACTGCAAGAAGCCTTTCTGAGCCAAAAATCGACACGACAACCGCCCACAACTATCAACGACCCGATGGCACGGTACATCCGCATCATCAGCGCACTGGCGCAAGACGCGACCTACAAGCCTGGAATGGTTGGGGTATCCAGCCAGTCTGGCCACATCGCCATAACTGAGTACCTTGCCGACAGGTATCTGACGGACAATATCGTAGACATCGGCTTGAAATGCGACCGTATTGACCTGGCTCACCTCCTCACTTTACGTATAAACCGCGCCGGATTACCAGCCCATATTTCATCGGCAGGGACATCTTTGGTGACAACCGAACCGGCACCGATAATGGCATTGTCACCGATAGTGACACCGGGAAGTATGGATGATTTGGCACCAATCCATACGCCATTGCCTACCTTGATAGGGAGTGCATATTCGATACCCTGCGCCCGGAGTTCAGGCTCTTCGGCATGTCCAGACGTGAAAAAACCGCAATCAGGAGCCACAAACACGTTGTTACCGAAAGTCACTTTGGCACCGTCCAATATCTTGCATCCGACATTGGCATAGAAATTTTCGCCGATTTCTATGTTGTAGCCGTAATCGCAATAAAAAGGTTGCTCAATCATAAAGCGGCTACCTGTCTTGCCAAACAGTGTGCGGATAATACGCTCCCTCTCAGCCATTTCCGACGGATGCAGGGCGTTGTATTCATGGCATACCTCCCTACCATGCTGTATTTCATCAAGTATTTCCGCCACGTTGGGATTATACAGCATCCCGGCATCACGTTTCTCTTTTTCTGTCATATTCATACGGTAATTTCAATTATTATGCCATCAACACCACGGATTTTGCTCTCATAGTAACCGTCGCCCGTGGTCCGTGGGGCACCGAGCAGTTCATACCCATCATCGGTAAGTTGCGATGTCAGACGGTCAACCTCATTCTTGCTGCCGACACTCATGGAAATATGGCACTCACCTAATGATTCATATCCGCCGATGTCCTTTCGTGTCATTATCTCCAACCGCGATGAATCTCCGAAGCTAAGGAAATAAGAGCTGAATCCTGTGACAGGGTTATGATACATCCCACCAGCCTCAGCCTTAAAGTAAGTCACAAAGAACCTCCTCGCAGCCTCAAGGTCGGAAACATAGACACCGATATGGTCAATCCTCGTCATAAGTATGAATCTCCAAATATGATAAACCGCTACAAAAATAGGAGAAACACAGCATATTTCCAATTACATTCCAATTACTTAGAGAGTGTCTTAACCGTTATTGAGGAAATCACGAAGTGATTCGATTATGATGCTATCAGTGTTTCAGTTTTGTTTTTTATAGGTGAAGATGGCGACGGCGGTGAAGAGGAGGGCGTAGAGGCCGAGCATGGAAAAGGAGAACGTCTGGTCGGCTATCGAGGCTCCGCGGAGATAGGTGGCACGCATGATGTCGACATAGTAACGTGGCGGTATACAGTAGGTCACCGCCTGGGCCCATGACGGCATCGACTGAACCGGTGTCATCAATCCGCTCATCAGGATGAACACCATAACAAAAAAGAACATTACGAACATGACCTGCTGCATATTCTGTGAAAAATTGGCGAATACCACTGCCATGCTCGACATGACTATGATAAACAGTGCCGTGGCCGTATATATGGTAATCAGGCTGCCAGCGGGTGTCAACCCATAGACCAGCCACGCGATTACGATGCTTATGGTTAAGACTATGAACCCTATAATCCAGTAGGGTAAAATCTTGCCGAGCGTAAACGTCAGCTGGCTTATAGGCGACACGTTGATCTGCTCGATGGTCCCGACCTCCTTTTCGCCGACGATGTTGAGCGCGGGCAGGAAACCGCAGAGCATCACGATAAGCATAATCATCAGCGCAGGAATCATGAAGTGCTTGTAGTCAAGCGTGGGATTAAAGAGATTGAGAGTGGAGAAACGGACTTTAGCCTCCGGCATACCGACAGACATCCGTGCCAATTCCGACGCGACAATCTGCTGCACATACTGAAGCCCCATGGCACCTTTGGTGGCATTGACCGAATTGGCCGAAATGTTGATTGTCTCCGGCGAACCGACATCCAATGACCGTGCAAAGCCATATGGTATCTCAAGGATTACATCAGCCTTGCCGCGCTCCACCATATCCAACGCATCTTCATAACCCGAAGCCGTGGCATAAAGGCTAAGGTATTCGGAGGCATTGATGTCAGACATCATGCGACGCGACAGCTGCGAATGGTCGTTGTCAACCACGACTACGCCCACATGCTTCACCTCCATGTTGGCCACAAGGGGCATCAGCAGCATTATCATTATGGGGAACATGACGCACAGCCGCGGCAGGAAAGCATTGTGGAAAAACTGCCGGAACTCTTTGCGGAGCATTACGGATATGACACTCATGACAGTCTGATTTTAAAGTTACGTATAGCAACCGCCAATAATATAACAGTCATGACGGCAAGTATGAGCAGGTCGTCAAGCGCCATGCCGATGTCGAGTCCTTCAACCATCAGTTTGCGCATGGCATCGATATACCACCGAGCCGGGACGATAAACGAAATCTGCTTCAATACGACGGGCAGATTTTCAACCGGGAAAATCAGCCCCGACAGCATCACTACAGGCATTATCATCACCATGCCGCATATCAGCATGGCCATAATCTGACTCGTGGAGATGGTGGACACGAGCAATCCCAAACCGAGGGAGAGCAATATGTAGAGCAACGAGAACAGGATAATAGGCAATACCCCGGCACTCATAGGGACATCAAGAAGCCACCGGGCTATGCCAAGCATCAATGCCAAATCCACACACGAAAGCACGAAGAAAGGCACCATCTTGCTGATGATAATCTGGATAGGACGCACCGGCGAGACGAGCAAAAGCTCCATGGTCCCGGTTTCCTTTTCGCGCACCACCGACACCGCAGTCATCAATGCGCACACGAGCATGAACAGCATACCCATGATACCTGGGGCGAAATTATACGACGACTTCAACTGAGGATTGTACAGGAAATGGGTGTCGATATTGCCCGCCGTGCCGCCGCTGCTGCCCGATATCATCGCCTGAAGGTAGCCCGTAGATGACTGGGCTATGTTGGGATTGGAGGCATCAGCCACAATCTGCACATCACTGCCATCGCGGAACACAACGACGGCATCCGCCGCTCCACGCTGCAATGTGGGATAAACCTGAGTGTTGTCAATCTGCCCTTTGAGCGTTACATATGGGTTGGAAGATATCCGTTCGATAGCCTGCCTTACATCCTCATCGTACCTGTCATAGGCGACAGCCACGTTTATGTTGTTGACCTCTGTAGAGATGGCGAAGCCGAACAGGAGCATCTGCACTATCGGTATGGCAAGAGCTACGAACAGCATACGCTTGTCACGCAGCACGTGTAGCATCTCTTTATAGACGAACGGTGCGAGTTTCACGGCTCACCTCCTTCCCGGGCAAGAATCCGAAACACTTCGTCCATCGTGGAGACACCGAAGTGTTTCTTAAGGTTGGACGGCGTGTCAAGAGCCTTAATCTTGCCTGCTACCATGATACTCAACCTGTTGCAATACTCGGACTCGTCCATGTAATGCGTAGTAACGAATATCGTCACCCCTTTGGATGCCGTCCGATATATCAGTTCCCAGAACTGCCGGCGCACTATCGGGTCCACCCCTCCTGTGGGTTCGTCAAGAAAAACAATCTCCGGTCTGTGCAGCAGGGCCACGCTGAATGCCAGCTTCTGCTTCCACCCCAACGGGATGTCGCCCACCATATCGTTACGACGGTCATAAAACTCGAGGTCTTCGAGTATTTCCCGCCCACGCCGAGCTATATCGGACTTCGACATGCCGTATATACCTCCGAAAAATTCTATATTGTCCCATACCGACAGGTCGTCATAGAGCGAGAACTTCTGGCTCATGTAGCCGATATGGCGTTTGATATCCTCAGCCTGCCGCGTTATGTCATAACCTGCCACATAGCCGCTCCCCGAAGTGGGGTAACTTAGGCCGCAGAGCATACGTATGGCTGTGGTCTTGCCGGCTCCGTTCGCCCCGAGGAATCCGAATATCTCCCCTTTCTCCACCGAAAAAGATATATGGTCAACGGCGGTGAAGCTGCCGAACTTCTTTGTAAGGTCATTGACAGATATGGCTTTCGCGTCTTGGGGAGTCACCTTTACCGAAAGGTCGAAATGGAGATCGTCGCCCCCCATAAGATGTATAAATACCTCCTCGATGGTAGGCTTGCGGTAACGTTCCATCAGGGACCGTGGAGTGTCGATATCCATAATCCGGCCTCCATTGATCAACGCTATACGTTCGCACCGTGTCGCTTCATCCATATATGGGGTAGCAACAACGATGGTTATGCCCTCCTGCTTCAATCCGGCGAGCAAATCCCAAAATTCCTGTCGGCTCACTGCATCCACTCCAGTCGTAGGTTCATCGAGCAGCAACACTTTGGGACGGTGTATCAACGCACAGCAAAGTGCCAGTTTCTGCTTCATGCCGCCAGAGAGTTTCCCAGCCCTGCGGTGCTTGAACGGCTCCAACTGCTGATAGATAGGCGCAATCAATCCATACCCTTCATCACGGGAGACATTGAATATAGAGGCGAAAAAGTTGATGTTCTCCTCTACGGTGAGGTCCTGATAGAGCGAGAATCGTCCGGGCATATACCCTACGCTGTTGCGGATGGCTTTGTAGTCATTCACCACGTCAAACCCAGCGACATCGGCAGTACCGCTATCGGGCAGGAGCATCGTACAGAGAATACGGAACAGAGTGCTCTTGCCGGCACCGTCAGGGCCGATGAGACCGAGGAGCTCGCCTTCGTTGACCGAAAACGAGACATCGGACAGGGCTTTGACACCCTTGTAGCTCTTGCTTACTTTAGTTACCGTTATTGCCGACATATACGTTGCCTGTCAAACCTATTTTCAGCAATCCGTCATTTTTGACAGCAATCTTCACAGCATACACAAGATTGGCACGCGAGTCCTTGGTCTGGATGGTTTTGGGGGTAAACTCGCTCTGGGTGGCTATGTACGACACTGTGCCTTCATACGACTTTTCGTTGCCTGCACCATAATCCGCCACCACCGTCACTTTCTGCCCGAGCCGAAGAGCGGAAAGCTGGTCGCTGGTGAAATACGCCCTCAGATATATATTATGCATATCGGCGACCTTGAAAAGCGGTTTGCCGAACGATGTCACCTCTCCGGCTTCGGCCAGTTTGTCAAGGACCACACCAGATATGGGCGACGCGATAACGCACCGTGCAATCTGGTCGTCGACGGCTTGGGATTTTACCACGAGAGCGTTCATCTGCTCGTCAATCGACGAGCGGCTGTTGTTTACGGTCGACCTTTGCGCATCGAGCTGACCTTGGAGCGATGCTAACTTGGTGTTGAGATTGTCGAGCTGCTGCTGTGTGGCAGCCCCGTCCTTAAGTAGCCGGGCTACGCGGTCGCGGTCAGTCAACGTACCGGCAATCTGCTCCTTTAGAGATGCTATCTGAGCCGCAAGATCGGGGCGAGAAGCATCCAACGCCGCGTACTGGCGTGACAGTTCCTGTCTCTGCAAAAAGAGCTGGACAGTATCAACCTGACCTACAGTCCGTCCGGCGACGACACTGTCACCCTGATCGATGTCAAGATACAGGATTTTGCCGTTACCCTCTGACGACACGATGACCTCGGTCGCCTCAAATGTGCCTTGCGCATCATAATCCGGCGTTGACGAGCATGATGCGAACATCGACACACCGATTGGAAGCAGTATTCTGTAGCTTATATTATTCATAGTTTAAAATGTTTTGTAACTGATATATGGCTTTAAGATATTCGATGCGGTGGGAGTTGGCAGAGATAAGCGCGTTTTTCTCATCGGTGATGCGCAGGAGCAGGTCGGTCGGCTCCACAATCCCCTCACGCAAACGCGCCTCGGATGCGTTGCGCACACGTCCTCGCAGCTCCACGATGGCCTTGTCGGATTCGGAAATTTCGCGCAGACGGTCTATCTCCGTGCGGTACTGCGTAGCCTGAACGTCCGTATTAAACTCAAACACCCGGCGCGACACATCGACCCTGTCGGCCGCAGCCTGCAGCGACAGCAGCTTATTCTTGCGCGTATAGAGCGAGCCAATGTTCCACGAAACCGACACGCCGAGCATGGCGTTGAATGACGGATCACGGCTCATCATCGACTCCATGAAATTCATGCCCGGATAGCCGAAATATCCCTGAGCGAAAGCACCGATTTGCGGCATCGACTCTTTCCGCACCTGCGACTGACGTGCCAATAGAGTTTCCTGCCTTGCCGACATCAACCGCTGCTCTGGGCGCATACGGCTGTCATTGGCCGACGGGAGCATCACCGGCGAGGGTTCTTCAAGCTCTTCATCGGCTCTTGCGCCGACATACAGGGCAAGAATATTGCGGTATGCCTTCATCGCCGACTGCACGGATATGAGCTGCTGCTTAGTGGATAGCAACTCCGCCTCGATAGCATCAGCGTCACTCTGCATCGCCGCGCCGTTGACCACGAGCGAATTGACACGGTCAAGATTAGCCTGCAACAACGCTATAGAACTCCTTATCGCCTCGCCCTGCTGTGAGAGAAGCAGCAGACTGAAATATAAGTCATCGATACGCTCGCGCAGCCGGTAGAGTTCTACCTCGTTGGACAGGCGGTCCTCCTCGGCTTCACGCTTGGCGACATCCTGCGACGCTTTTATCCGTCCACCGTCCCATATGACCTGACGGACATCGACCTGCGCTTTCCACTGCCATGGACTCATCCCTTTCAGATCCATGCCGCGCTGGCTGAGCATTTCTTTCAGCACGTCAGGATACGCCGACACGTCGGTCTGCCACGTGGCCTGCGCACCCAACTCGACTTGAGGTAGCCAAGCCTTAGCTGCGTTCTGGAGGTTGTACCGCTCTGTAAGCGTAATCAGGTCATAGTCACGCACAAGCGGATAATTGTCAACGGCCAACTGCCTCGCCTCCTGCAGGGTGAGAGCTTCAGCACTGACGGCTGCCCCTATGGCCATCAAAGTTATCAGTATTCGGTTCATGGCAACAGACGTTTACGTATTGTTTCAACATTTTCTTTGCGGCGCATCTCAAGATAAGCATCCTTGTCCTGACCGAAAATACGGCAGAACACATCGGCAAAACCGACCGACGAGATATTCAAAAACACGATGTCTGACAGAAGCGCCTGCACCGGCAGATGGCATATCGTCCCTTCGGCTGATACCCTCTCTACCTCCGCCTGAAGATCAGGAGCGAGCATCTTGACCGCATCCCCGATTTTAGTAAACCAGCCTTCAAGCCTTTCGGGATTGTTTCTCAGCTCGGTCAATACGAAGCCCGGCAGCAACGGGTTTTGCACCAGCATATCGAAATGCCGCTCTACCACATGGCAGATTTTATCGGCAAAAGAAGTATGCTCCACCGTAGAAAACAGAGCCAACACCTGATTGAGGAGTTCGGCTGCTTTTTCCTCTATGATACGATTAAACAAGCTATCCTTTGTGCGGTAATAGTAATGGAGCATCGCGTGGGTAACGCCGGCTTTCTCGGCAATGGCGGTGGTCCGCGCTCCGCCATACCCTTTCAGCATGAATTCCTGCTCGGCAGCCGTCAGTATGGCCCGCTCGGTATCGTTCTGCATCGTTGACATAAGTTTGTCTTCAAAATTAGTTTAATATTTCTAAGTTAGTCTAACAGCCGATGCTTTTACGAGGTTTTTTGGAGCTGATTTTTAATACTAACTTATTTATCAATCAAAACGATTTAACAATTTTGTTGACAAACTTAGCAAATAATTTCCATTATGCAAAATTATCAGCAAAAAAACAGATACGGAGATACGCTACCCGTTTTTAAGCCGGCTGCCAGAACACACATGACACCTACGCCGGATAGCCGCCATCACCCATGTGGGGTGATGGCGGCTATCCGGCGTGCTTATAAGAAATTGATGGCTCGAACAGGGAGAATCCTACAGACCCAGCTGAACGCTTAAATGCCGATTCTATTTATCATCCGAGGTAAATGTGATTCCCATTATTACAATATGTAGCTACTTGACATCAAATCCAGCTTCTTGTCCTTGCGGTTTTGGCACTGGTTATTCCTGATATGTAATATCGCGGATAATCACGTTTTTTCCTCTACCCTGTGTCTCGGTACGTTTTATCCAGTTGCCGACAGTATCGTATGCGTAGGTAATGGTAGTTACGGTCGTACTTGCCGCCTGCCACCCTTCAGGGCTGTCGTAAGCCGGGATTTTGACGGTGATTTTGGCGGGCAGCCCCTTGGTATTATAAACAATGGTAGTGGTCTGCTTATAGCTTACATCAGTACCTCCAACGACTTCTACCGCCTTAACAAGCCTCCCGGCAGCGTCATATGCGAGAACCGCTTCGTTGAGCGACCTGACTACCGTTTTTTTCGTGTCAATGCTTTTCAGGCGTCCGTTAGCGAAATAGTATGCACCTCTGCCGTCCACTGCGCGTGATCTGCCATCGTATATCTCGGATAGAGCTCCGTTGGTGCCATAAAAATATTCAGCCGCAATCTGACGGGTATTTTGTCGAGGAGCAGTCGAACCATGCGGTACGTACATACCGCAGGCCATGTCATCCGTGCTTCCTTTTGGCACTAACGCACCGTTGATATAGTTTGCCGGGATTTCCCGAATAGCACTAATCTGTCCTTTATCGTTATATGAAAGTACATTGAGTGTGTAGCTCTCGCTGGTTTCACGGTTGCCAAATAAATCATTTCCAACGGAATAGTTATAATCTATTATTGTGTCGCATCTGTTTCCGTTGCCTATCAAATATGTCACACGGTCAATCACGCTCCCATCATTCCATGGAGTCTTGGTCTCGTCACTTGACTCCACAAGCATCCTGTTGGCAAACGTATATGTCTTCCTGTTACCGTCATCCCCATAGACTTTCTCTACCACCTGCTTCACGTCACCTTTAAGACCGAAGTCATCCAACGAAAGCACCGGGGTGGGCATTGCATATTTACCAAACATGTCAATCACCGGGGTTTGAGCTGTGGCGAGAAGAGTAGTTACAGCTACACTTAGCATCATGGTTCGTTTCATTAGCGCATAAATTTAAAAAGGTTAATACACAAATTTATTTTTTATTTTTTATTTTTTATTTTTTATTTTTTATTTTTTATTTTTAACAAAAAATGAAACTTATACAAATAATCCAATTAGCAAATCACGACCAACTTTAAAACCTATGAACTGATTTAAACTTATTTCAAAATGTTAAATCCAGAACTGATGCAACCCTTTGTGTTAACCTTTCGGTCTGTTTCCGTCCGTTTTCTTCGCTTTTATCGGTCACGATGGAACCCCATCGCTCCTTAGAAAGCTCAAAAACACCTCGAAACCAGCCGCGAAATGTTAATTCGCAATAAATTTAAATCAGTTCTATAATTGTTTTACATGCTTGTGCTGACGCTTGTGGCGTAGCAGTAGAGGCAGCCGTGGGGGCAGCTGTCGTAGCGGCCGATGTCTTTGCTGAGGATAATGGTCTTGACTAACATGGCAACACCGGCCTTAATCTCTATGTGTTGATGTGCGGCTATAGACTTTATGAAAATACGAAAACGCTGTTAGATATCAAAAAAACCGTAGTAAAAAAAATAGCGCCGCAACATGGTGGGGCGCTATTTTTGCTTTTGGGTGTGAATACGGGATGGAGGGTCATGCCACGGTCCATTTGCAGCGGACGGGAGATGTGATTGCTCCTTCGGCCTTGAGCTCTTTCATTGCCTTGTCAACATCTTTGCGGTCCAGACCGCTGAGTTCTGCGATTTTACCAGCGTTGAGTGGTTCGCCGGCTGCCTTCATCGTTTCTAACACTTTGTCTTTTGCTTCCATATTTCTACAATTTTGAAAATTGAGTGCGGCATTGAAATGTCGCACTCAATATATTAAATTTTTTATGACTTATACTACTTCACCTCCTCGAACTCGACATCGGTGACATGGTCGTCGCCTGAGCCGCCGTTGGAACCGGCTGACTGCGATGAACCTCCTGCTGCACCTGCGCCGGGGTTGGCTCCGGCTGCCGCCTGGGCGTTGAGGATGTCCTGCTGTGCTGCGCCGAAGGCTGTCTGGATTTCGTTGATAGCACTGTCGATGTCAGCAAGGTTCTGTGCCTTGTGAGCCTCTTTGAGACGGGTGAGGGCGGTTTCGATTGCGCTCTTCTTGTCGGCAGGAATCTTGTCACCGAGTTCGGCGAGCTGCTTCTCGGTCTGGAAGATTACGGCATCGGCCTGGTTGAGCTTGTCAACGCGCTCTTTCTCCTTGGCATCGGCATCGGCATTAGCGGCGGCCTCGTCCTTCATGCGCTTGATTTCGGCATCGGTCAGACCAGATGAAGCTTCGATACGGATGCTCTGCTCCTTGCCGGTAGCCTTGTCCTTGGCCGATACGTTGAGGATGCCGTTTGCATCGATTTCAAAGGTGACTTCAATCTGAGGTATGCCACGGGGTGCGGGGGCAATGCCGTCGAGATGGAATTTGCCGAGCACCTTGTTGTCACGCGCCATAGGACGCTCGCCCTGCAGGACGACGATTTCGACCGAAGGCTGGTTGTCGGCTGCGGTGGAGAATGTCTCGCTCTTGCGGGTAGGTATGGTGGTGTTGGCATCGATAAGTTTTGTCATCACACCGCCGAGGGTTTCAATGCCTACCGACAGGGGCACTACGTCAAGCAGAAGCACGTCCTTGACATCGCCGCTGAGCACACCGCCCTGGATGGCAGCACCTACGGCTACGACTTCGTCGGGATTGACACCCTTTGAAGGTGCTTTGCCGAAGAATTTCTCCACAATCTGCTGGATGGCAGGGATACGGGTAGAACCGCCCACGAGGATTACCTCGTCGATATCCTTGGCTGTGAGACCGGCATCCTTAAGAGCCTGTTCGCAGGGGGGTATGGTGGCCTGGATGAGACGGTCGGCAAGCTGCTCGAATTTGGCTCGTGTCAGAGTCTTTACGAGGTGCTTGGGTATACCGTTGACCGGCATAATGTAGGGCAGGTTGATTTCGGTGCTGGATGTGCTTGAAAGCTCGATTTTGGCCTTTTCGGCAGCTTCCTTAAGACGCTGGAGAGCCATGGGGTCCTGACGGAGGTCTACACCCTCGTCCTTCTGGAACTCGTCGGCAAGCCAGTCGATGATGACGTGGTCGAAGTCGTCACCGCCGAGGTGGGTGTCGCCGTTGGTCGACTTTACTTCAAACACACCGTCGCCAAGTTCGAGGATAGAGATATCGAAAGTACCTCCACCGAGGTCGAATACGGCTATCTTCTGGTCCTTGTTGCTCTTGTCGAGGCCGTAAGCAAGGGCTGCTGCGGTAGGCTCGTTGACGATACGCTTCACTGTAAGACCCGCGATTTCGCCAGCCTCCTTGGTGGCCTGACGCTGAGAGTCGTTGAAGTATGCCGGCACGGTGATGACGGCTTCGGTCACCGACTGTCCGAGGTAGTCCTCGGCTGTCTTCTTCATCTTCTGGAGAATCATCGCCGAAATCTCCTGCGGTGAGTAGAGGCGGCCGTCGATGTCGACACGGGGAGTGTTGTTGTCGCTCTTGACCACTTTGTAAGGCACACGCTCTATCTCCTTCTGCACATGGTCGAAAGTTTCGCCCATGAAACGCTTGATAGAGTAGATGGTGCGCTTGGGGTTAGTAATGGCCTGACGCTTGGCGGGGTCACCTACCTTGCGTTCGCCTCCGTCGACAAACGCTACTATCGAAGGTGTAGTGTTGCGTCCTTCGCTGTTAGGAATCACGACGGGGTCGTTGCCTTCGAGTACGGCAACGCAGCTGTTGGTGGTTCCGAGGTCGATACCTATGATCTTTCCCATAATGTTGTGTGTGTGTGTGTAATTTTATTTTGTTTTTAATATTGATAATCTGATTGAGTGTCACTCGTCCCGCCTGCGGTGAGAGCTTGCAGCCGGACTTCATACATCATTCAAACAAACACTGTGCCAAAAAGGTTGAGGAGGCACAGGAAGCCACTATCACCCATTTACCAGACAAGCTCTATGACTGACACATATGGCAGATTGGTAGGATTTCTGCCATATATGACTACTCACGCATGGATTCACAAGCCCCTACGCACCCGTCGGCTGCCTGTCGGCGTGATTTGCATATCCGCGTCGATTTGGCTAATTTTGGAGTCAAATCCTGCGACATGACACACCTGCCACTCACCGACGATCTCCGGCAAGCCGTCGACACCCTGCGCCGAGGCGGCATCATCATCTACCCCACCGACACCATATGGGGCATCGGGTGCGATGCCACCAATCCCGACGCAGTTGCCCGGGTCTACCGCCTCAAGCAGCGCGAGGACAGCAAGGCCCTGATCACACTTGTAAGCGATATAGCCATGCTCGAGCGGTATGTGGCAGACATCCCCGATGTGGCTTACGAGCTGCTCGACGCGGCTGTCAGCCCCTTGACTGTCATCTATGACAGGGGCATCAACCTCGCGCCCAACCTTTTGGCAGCCGACGGCAGCGTGGGCATACGCATCCCTGCCGATGATTACGCATCGCGTCTGTGCAGAATGCTGCGCCGCCCCATAGTCAGCACCTCGGCAAATATCAGCGGCGCCCCCTCCCCTGCCTTGTTCAGCCAGATAACCCCTGCCCTGCTCGCTGCAGCCGACTATGTGGCATACCACCGCCGCGACGACACCGCACCCCACCGCGCCTCATCTATCATCAAGCTGTCGGCCGACGGCCAGGTCAAAATCATCCGCTGACGCGCTGCGGACTGCGGAGAAATTCGAATAAGTCTGATAAATCTGACAAACGGTGATAAATTCCGAAAAATTTCATACCTTTGCGGAGCATTTGTTACTTAAGCAACCATCATTATCTACAAACCGTTAATTCCTCAGACTTTTTATGAGACACTGGATACTTGCCGCCGCATTTGTCGCCGGAACAATCATGTGCATACGCGATCTTATGAAAAAGAACACCGCAGACATGTCGGACGAACACAAACAGTTATACAAGGAGCATAATACTATGATACTGATACTGTTCGCAGCCTTGGCATATGAGCATATAGCCGATATAATCTCCGCTTCATAAGTAACCCATTCATCACAATTAAATATGAACGCAACTAAACATTACAAATTCTCCTATCTCGGCAACTACGTCATCAATGCCCTGTTTGCCGCCGCATGCTTGGTAATATACTGGACCGGCTCAGACCTCCCCGACCTGCGACATTGGAGCGAAATGGGCGTATGCTGCATGGGAGTGTGGGCGTTCCTGACCCTCTGGAGCCGGGCTTTCATCGCCACCGACGATTACAACGGCAAGCGCATCCTCGATGCCCGCACCACCCGTGCTCTGTCATGTCTGCTCCTGATTGCGGAGATATTTATCTTGATGAACCCGATGACCGGATCGATGGACTACCTGACCGCTGCCACCGCCCTGACAGGCGTATGGGTTGCGGCACTTGTCGTCACCCTCTTCACAGGCCGTCTCGTCAAGAGCAACAAGTAACCGCCACGGTTCCGATATATATATAAAATATAAGTGTCCACAACCGACGCGTAACCGCCGGGGCTTGCGCCGCCAGCCCTGGCAGGGCTAACTCCATGTGGTGCGCCCTTGTGACGGAGCTTGCGCTCCGTTATTAAACCAACGCCTACCAGACAGCCCTGCAAAGGGCTGGCGGCGCAAGCCCTGACCATAATATATGACGGATTTTGCTCCCATCGCAGCCCATATCTTCCACTGCCAGCGAGGCAAAACCACTCCGACAGCTCAAAAAACCACAAAAACCTGCGGTACAATTACATCGTCAATATTAAACTTCTGTTAATCAACATATTACATCTACAATTATTTTATCAAAAAACCAATCATTAATCTACAAAGACCCCTCCTAACCAACCCTCATACCCTAACTTTGCAGCATGAAAATCAACAAAAAATTCATACTGCAATGTTCAAATTTATCACATTATCTCTATTGACTGCTACGCTGCCAGCCGATAGCCCGGTCAAACATAATCTCCTTAGAATCCATCTTGTGAAAATTATGACACATGACATAGATTCTGTGGTGACAGAAGCCCTGAATATCGCACAACGGCAGAGATTCATTGGACTTTTATGACCATGCCGTATCATCGCGTCCATTAATACTCAGGCATTTACACAAAAGTCCAAAAAATCTGATTGGACTTTTACATACACCGCTATCAATCAATCACTTACAAATAGTAAAAGTCCACTGAAAATACCCGAAATTTTAGGTTTCATCCATTATCCCATCATAACTTTGCAGCCGTAATCACAACTCAACAGCAATATGCGACAGTTCTCATGTAATAATTATCCTTTGTCCTACCAGCACCCAGCACTGACGGATGCAGTATTGCCAAAGGGTATGTCAACAATCATAAAGGCAACCACAGATACCGACATCTCCCCATCGGCCATACGGAAGCCTTTATGTAGATTGCAAACAACTATAAACCAATGAATAATACGGTATACCCTTATTATATAACCCTCGGCAACTAATACGCGTCACAGTTGTCAATATCAATTATCCATCACAATATTTTTATTCAATTTTTCATTATGAAAAAGTTTTTTCTAACATTCATGTTATTTGCAACTTTGTCAATTCCTGCTCTTACTTTGCAGTCATGCGACTCGGAAAATGATGATGCTCCAAAAGCAAATAATACTCAACGAGCAAACGACGTTGAATCACCTATTATTGGTACTGCATCTTACATAAATGAGTTATATCGAATCAAACAACTCAGCCAGTCCGATAGTCGAAACTCAGAATTATCTGAACCATTGGAAGAGTCCATTAATGATTTTGTAGCACTATCACAAGATTATCTCGAGTTAAATGACATTGACCTGAGTGAATACTTTGACAATGATGATCCCAGAATCGCTCTCGTTGCGTTAGCAATCGCAGACATTGACAGAACGCTCAATACAACACCCACCTCACGTACAACGATTGGAGGCTGTGTATTAGAAGGTTTGGGAATAAAAGCATTGATAGAAGGTCCCGGCAAAAAAGCAGCAGCCAAAATAATTGCAAAAGCATTATTGAAACGTGCAGTTCCTGTTGTCGGATGGGGTCTTTTCGCATATGACTTTATCGATTGCATGACAGAATAAAGCATAATAAATATGATTAGACACTGGATACTTGCCGCCGCATTTGTCGCCGGAACAATCATGTGCATACACGATCTTATGAAAAAGAACACCGCAGACATGTCGGACGACCACAAACAGTTATACAAGGAGCATAATACTATGCTGCTGATACTGTTTGCAGCTGCAGCATATGAGCATATAGCCGATATAATCTCCGCTTCATAAGTAACTCATTCATCACAATTATTGATTATGAACGCAACCAAGCAAGTATATATACTTCCTTTATTTTAGCACAAATGAAAGCAGAAAAAAATATGGCTTTGCTAAGTCTTTTAGGGCTTGTGCTGCCTTTCGGCAATATATGGGGGCCTCTGATTGCAGCTGCCGAGAGCCTCGAACAGAAAAAATTCCGCCGCAACCTGATAATATGCCAGTCTATATTGGCAGTTGCCGCCTGGGCTACCGGCATCATAATGATTTCAAGGAGCATGGATGCACTCACCGAAGAAATAGACACTGCCGGTATGCGGTTAGGCATCGCAATATCAGGCTGTATCTTAGCCATCGGCACAATACTTCTCTCATTATTTTTCTATCTGTATGCAATAAAGCGGCAGCGTAGCAGCATCTCTTGACGCTCCGAAGTCATGTAATTAGCGCGTTTGACTTAAGGTTTTCTACGCCGTTCCTGTCCTCGTAACCAGCGAGGGTGGAGCGGCGCAGATGTTTATACACATATATTTCAGGATATTTTCGTATCTTTGCAGCCGAAATCTTTATAATCTGTCACAGGAATGTACCATATAATCTACATACTGATAGCCATTATGGCATTGTGCGTGTCATGCACATCGACCGACGGCGACATCATCGCGACGCTTGACCATGCCGAGAGCGTCATGGAGGAGCATCCCGACTCCGCCCTCGCCATGCTCGACACCCTGCGCAGCGAAAGCCTGAGAACCGAAAAAGACCGGGCGCGATACGCGCTGCTCTACACCCAAGCGCGTATAAAAAACCAATACCACGATTCAAACGACTCTCTGATAAATGTTGCCGTAAATTATTACAGTAATAACCCTGACGAACAGACCCACCTGATGTTGGCGATGCTGTACCATGGAGTTATTTTAATGAGAAATGATTCCATTATCCCAAGTACAAAATCTCTCATTAAAGCATTAGATATTGCCGAAGTAACCAACAATTATTTTTATGCTTCAATTATATGTCGTGAAATATGCGTCGTATTTCAGCAAACATTTAATCCGGCAGAAGAAGTTAATTATGCAAAGAAAGCATATGATTATATGCAAAAATCCGGCCGGCAGCCATTTATGGATTGGTCTCTATACGACTTAGCAGAAGCTTATCACAACCATCGGATGAATCAAGAATGCCAAACTGTTAGTTATCAATTACTTGATTCGCTAAAAAAGCGACCAGACGAAGAGTTAAAGAAACAAATACTGGGTGTGTTGGTGCGTTCACTCATAGCTTCCAATAAAGAAAAGGAATCCATAGTTTATTTACGCGACTTATGCTCCTCTCCAGTATCGTCATCTGAAGATATGGCATTTCTCGGACTATGCTATGCTCTGACTGGTCAAAACGATAGTGCAGCTATCATTTTACACAAACTAAATGCAACTCCTGATGCCCCTTCGGATATCATTGATGGTCTTAAATATGAGATTTATACACGGAATGGAAATAGGGACTCAGCGTTTAAGGCATTAAAATCAATGCACAGACAGAATGAAGCACTTATATATGATAGGTTTAAACAAAGTGCCACATTATCCGTACTCCAACATCATGAACAGGAGAAAGAAAATGCAAAGAGAGAGAGCCGGACAGCCCGAACAATACTGTGGCTCACGATAGGATGCAGCATACTATTTTTATCCACATCTACAGCTATTATTTTTATCATACGGCGCAAGCAACGGTACGAACACCTTAAAAACGAGGCAATAGCGCAAAAGCTGCACCAGACCATACAGCTTCGCGCCATGGAACAGCGCAAGAGCGAATCTCTGTCTGAAACTGTTGAACAAAAACAAACTACAATCGACCAGTTGACCGATGAAATCAACCAAATCAATGATGCTGTTAGCCAACAGAAGCAGATAGCAGCCTTCCACGCCACAAAACACTACCAGATGATTGACAAGGCGTGCAGAATCCTTTGGGAGAATCCCTCTAAAGATGCCGCATCTGGCAAACTCACATCCTGGCTCGACAACCTGACAAAAGAGATGGGCAGCTCGCCCGAAAAACTTAAAGCTTTGGAAGATATAGCAAACCAATGTTTCGATAACATTATGGCCGATTTGAGGAAAGCTCTTCCTAACATCAAGGAAGAGGATTACAAACTTTTCCTGTTCAACCTGTTTGGACTGTCATCTGCGGCCATAGCACGGCTGATTGATGCCGACAAGATAGAGCCGGTATACACGCGGAAAAAACGCCTGCGCGGCAAGCTGAAAGAACTTGAGGACAACAAAGGCGAACGTTTTCTTAAGTATCTGCAAAACGACAGAGATTCATTGGACTTTTTATAATCATGACGTATCATCACATACATTAATTTTCAGGCATTTACGCAAACCATTACCCGACAGATCAAAGCGATGGGTGCTAAGTCGTGAGATCCAGCTCGGGGCGGTTTGCGGTTTCGGACGCACGGGCCGTGCGTCCCTACAGTGTTCCGATGTCCTGCAACACCCTCGCCCATGTACGTTGCAGGAAGTGCATCCGCCCAATCAGCTCCACAAAAGCTCCCGGAGGGTGCGTAAAAACAGTAGGGCGGGGCGCAAGCCCCGTTATTAAACCAACGCCTACCAGACAGCCCTGCCAAGGGCTGGCGGCGCAAGCCGTGACCATCGTATATGACGGATTTTGCTCCCATCGCAGCCCATATCTTCCACTGCCAGCAAGGCAAAACCACTCCGACGCCTCAAAAAACCACAAAAACCGATAGTTCAATTTCACTACAGCAATTAACACACTACAAATCAACATATTACAAGTCAGATTATTTTATCAAAAAACCAATCATTAATCTACAAAGACCCCTCCTAACCCACCCTCAGACCCTAACTTTGCAGCATGAAAATCAACAAAAAACTCACACTGCAATGCTCAAATCTATCACATTATCTCTATCGACTGCGACACTGCCAGCCGATAGCACAGTCAAACAGAATCTCCTTAGAATACATCATGTGAAAAGCATGACACATGATACAGGCTCTATGGTGACAGAGGCCCTGGATATCGCACAACGGCAGGGATTCATTGGACTTTTATTGCAGTGCCGTCCAACCACATCCTCTAATTTTCAGGCATTTACGCAAAAGTCCAAAAAGTCTGATTGGACTTTTACATACACCGCTATCAATCAATCACTTACAAATAGTAAAAGTCCACTGAAAATACCCGAAATTTTAGGTTTCATCCATTATCACAGCATAACTTTGCAGCCGTAAACATAACACGACAGCTATGAAACATCTTACATCATTAATCACATCATTGGTTCTCGCCCTCGCCCCCGCAGGTGTCGGTGCTGAGGAACACAGTACTACTCAGCAAGCAGCCCTTCAATACACGAAGTCACCCAACCGCCATTTTTCACGCGGTCTTTATGGCAAACAAATCAAATCTACAGCCATATTTTTAAGCTACTCGCGCGAACAAATCTGCTTTGACTTGCCAGCCGACGTAGAATATATGGAGGTTGACATCACTGACGCTAACGGATGTATGTGGAGCGGCTTTGTCAGCCAAGACGACCCTTGCTGCGACATTCCTCCTATGAGCGGAACAGCATATATAGAGGCAACAACAGATACCGGCGCAACCCTGTCAGCAACTTTGGTATTCTGACCTTAGAATGAAATAAGACAGTACTGAATTATATAACCAACGGCAACCTAAACGCGCGTTACGGTAGCCAAGTTTATAACCATTAAAATTTCATTTACAATCATGAACGAAAACAATTTGGAACTCGCACTTTTTAATGAAAACGAATTGCAACATATCCGTGGAGGTTTTAGTGCTACAACCACTACACATGTTTTCATCCAACAAGGTGCATACAATTGCTGCAATACGACTCAACCGTTCAAACAAGATAATCCCAACGATACCATCCAACCTAAAGAACCTACAACACCTCCTCTTAACTAAATCCACCGATTATCCCGATTATAATGTAACGGCTATTAGCCGTTACATTATTAAATATACACAAAATGATCCCAACTGATACAAACATAACGATTTCTCCACGTTGGATATTACGCAACGACCTAAATTACAATAATCAACATTGCTTATATAATATTGATAACGAAAACCTAACCTATATTAATGAGGGTCTATATCAGATAATACGTTGTTTCTATTACAATTCGCTATCTTATAAGGCTCTAAAAACAGAGTTGGCAAAGCATGGCATCGTCTTGCCGTTTGCCAATCCCTCTGATTTAGAAGGCGAATTTGGACTTGAAAAACTATTTATTGAGTCGTCCATTCCCTTACATTCACCCTCTGATATTCAACAAATCGGCGATGTTTATACGGTGCCAGTATGTTCAACACCGATGAATATCGAACTACACCTAACCCATAACTGCAACCTAAAATGCCTTCATTGTTTTCAATCTTCCACATCGCACAGCAATCATGGCACATTGTTATCTCCTGACACATGGGATAATATATTCTCACAAATGGAAGATGCAAAGGTTTTAAGTGTTGTTATCAGTGGCGGAGAACCGTTCATGTATCCTGATGCCGACAACTTATTACGTAAGTTAGCACGAAAGCGCATAAGCATTGCAATTCTCACGAATGGATTAAGAATAAACGAAAACAACATAGACATATTTAAAAACAAAAATGTTTCTGCAACAATTTCTCTTGACGGTCATACTGCAGAAACTCACGAATTATTGCGTGGTAAAAACACATTTATTCCTACCATTAGAACTATACGACTTTTAAAACAAAACAATGCAAAATTTGCCATAGCACATACACTACATAGCAGAAACTACCTTCATTTTAAAGAATTTGTAAAATTTATGATTTCAGAAGGCGTCACAGCAATGTCGGTCTCTTTCGTAGAACCAGAAGGTAGAGCTGCAATAAATAAACCGTTAATTCTTAACAAGAGTATTGAACACAATATGAGGAAGATACTGAGACAAATAGCCGATGAGTATTCAACCTCAATCAAAATAGATTTTCCAGATTTAAGCGCAAAGCAAGAACTGTCCGGATTTAGTAATGAAGAAAAAGTCTTTTGTGCAGCCGGCACTAAAAGAATGGCAATAAGTTCCAATGGCAAAACATATCCATGTCTGTATGCATTCGGAATACCTGAACTTGAAACCGGAGATCTAACAACGGACTCTTTAATCGACATATGGCAATCAAGTCATAGCTCTTGGAACTCTGTCAGAGGAAATACAAACTTACATGACATTGAGACATGCGGCACATGTAAATTAAATACTTCATGCGCACTACGAAACTGCCGAATAAAATATTATCACAAAAATGGAAACATGCTATCAAAGCCAGATAATTGCATGATAGATAATGAACCAATTTCTATATAAAATATAATCAGTCTGCGCTATGGTCAGGTTTTATATTCTATTTCTTATGGCATTTTGTAATGTACTTATTCCCCTAAACGCATCTGAAATTAAAGGAACGGTTTTAGATGAGTATGACACACCTATGCAATATGCCAAAGTGGTTTTATATCAGGATTCCAATTTTATTTGCGGCACAGTCACTGACTCGAAAGGTCTATTTACATTTACTGACTTTCAAAAAGCCAATAGAATAGACATATCTATGACAGGGTATCAAACTTATTCAAGCATACCTCAAAACAACATGGGGATAATTACTTTATCCCCCGATTTCAAGGTGCTAGGTGAGGTTACAGTACTGTCACAGAAACCGACAATCAAACTCAGCAATGAGGGGATGGTAACGACAGTAACGGGGTCAATCCTGGCCAATGTTGGTACTGCTGACGATGTTATCTGCCGACTTCCATTGGTCAACGGTAAAAATGGGGCCTATACAGTATTCGGAGCAGGAACACCGACAGTATACATCAATGGTCGTCAAGTACGTGATGTTTCAGAACTGCAACAGCTTTCCTCTAATAATATAAATAGTGTGGAGGTAATCACCAACCCAGGATCTAAATATCCGTCAAATATACGTGCTGTCATCAAAATAAAGACTAAAAAGCCTATCGGCGATGGAATAGGCATTGGATTATGGTCTCGCAATGGGATTAGCCACTATCCATCAACCTCCAATATCCTAAATGCAAAGTACCGCAAAGGAGGCATAGACCTTTTCGGTACAGTTTATTATTCTTGGGGCAAAGGACGCAATCGTCAGCATTTTGAACAAACGACATTTACTGATGCCATATACACTCAAGATATGTATGGATTGAATACATATACCACACAACGCATTTCTGGGAAAGTAGGAGTTAATTGGCAACTAAACGACAAACATTCTTTTGGATTCTTTTGGCAAACAAATCAAACTGATAATCACTCATATAACAATATGATAAGCGACATACGTATGGATAATGTGCCGTTTGAACATTGGGAATCATCAGGAAGTTCAGAAGCTACCACCAGACCTAGCAACAGCGCAAATCTATATTACAACGGCTCAATAGGGAAGTTACTGATTGATTTTAACGCAGATTATATGGATAATAAGGTTACATCTGACAGGTCTGAATATGAAACTTCCATATCAGATGGTAATCGTAATGTGATTTCTCATAATCGCACAGATGCTCGCCTATTTGCCGAAAAAACCATACTCACCTACCCTATATGGAAAGGAGATTTGGAAGTAGGGCAAGAATATACAAATACAAGCACACATTTCAAATATTATTATACGGGAGCTACAATACCCTCGTCTGACAACAGTATTCATGAATCCAATATAACTATTTTTTCAGAATTACGTCAAACATTCGGAATATTCCAAATCGGGACCGGCATCCGATACGAACATGTAGACAATAAATATACTTCATATGATTCCGAACAAGATATAAAGACATTCAAATACGATGACATTTTTCCCTCTATATTCTTATCAACTCAAATACATGACGTCCAATTAGGTCTTAATTTCACAGCAAAAAAACAACGTCCAAGTTATAGCGAACTTGACGGAACTATACAGTATGTCAATCGTATGACTTACCAACAGGGAAATCCTCTCCTAAAGTCAACCAAATTATATACGACCCAAATTCAAGGGTTATGGAAATTTCTGTTTTTACAAGCCTCGTTTACACATAAAAAAGATGCAATATTCAATACAACCCTACCAGTCTCTGACAATCCAAACGTCCGATTACTTACCGTTACAAACGTCCCTAATTATTCTAAAGCGAACATCGTGATAGGGGTACAACCTCGATTCGGAATATGGAGTCCTGATTTAACACTCGGAATAGAAAAACAATGGTATAAAGGAATCTATCTTGGTGAAGAAAAAAGCTTTGGAACTCCGACTGCATACATGCAGTTCAATAATTGGATTACCTTACCTCACGAATGGATGATTGGAGTCAATATTTTTGCCAAAAGTGGCGGCTCTCAAGAAAATGGTTTTTTGAAACCTACCAATTCGGTTGATATAAGCATTTTCAAAACATTTTTACATAAGACATTATCCATTTGGCTTCAAGTATCTGATATTTTTGACAATTCACATAATCGTGGAACAATGTATGTTGGAGACTATCGTATCCGCATGAATCCACATACAGATACAAGGAACATAAGCCTTACTTTACAATATAATTTCAACACCTCACAGGACAAATACAAAGGGAAAGGTGCTGGAGATGCTGAAAAACAACGTCTTTAATTCAAAACCAATATTTCAATTTAACACAATACTATAACTTTATTATGAACCAACAGAAATCGTACAAATTCTCCTATCTCGGCAATTACGTCATCAATGCCCTCTTTGCCGCCGCGTGCTTGGCAATATACTGGACCGGCTCAGACCTCCCAGACCTGCGGCACTGGAGCGAAATGGGTGTATGCTGCATGGGAGTGTGGATGCTCCTGAGCCTGTGGAGCCGGGCTTTCATCGCCGCCGACGACTACTGCGGCAAGCGCGTACTTGACACACGCACCACTCGTGCTCTAACCTGTCTGCTCCTGATTGCGGAGATACTTATACTGATGAACCCGCTGACCGGGTCGATGTACTACCTGACCGCCGCCACCGCCCTGACAGGCGTATGGGTTGTGACAGCTATCGTAGCACTCGTTACCGGCAGACTCGTTAGAAACAACAACGACCAAACAATAAGTGCCTAATTATAAGTTTGTTATAAATCTTCAGTTAGCGTTACTGATATAATAATCAGCAGAAAAGAAGCGTCGGAATGTGCTATACCTAAGCAACCCAGCCAAAAGAGATAGCACTCCCCGACGCTTCTTTTAAACTTAGCCAACGCTATCTCAAGACTCAATTATACGATTTATAGGATTCATAGGATTCATAGGATTCATAGGATTCATAAAAACTCAACATTCAACTAAAAAACTCAACAGCAATGCTTAACACTTTCAAGAAAACAGCTCTCGCCATCGCAGCTATGACATGCCTCGCCACAAGCGCAAATGCCGAAATATGGATTAACGGCATAATTTTCACAACCAAAGCCGACTCCACACAGGTAGCTGTACCCTTCGCCACCATCACCCTGTCCGATGCAACCAACCATGACGAGCAGAAGTATTTCACAGTGTCCAATTATGAGGGGCTGTATGAAGTGAAACCTTATGATTACACAAAGCCCCACTATATGACCGTCTCGGCTCCGGGATATGAGACACGGCAGTTCACGCTTAATAAACTCAATCCTTTCTGTAGCGACGGACGACTCTTTGAAGGTAACCGAACGGTAGACGTAGAACTTAAGCCAATAACCGGCGCAACTGCACCTGTGATGACTACCTATGAGGGCGACGCACTCGCCAAGGATGCCCCAAACACCGCAGAACTGATACTCCGCACTGTGCCGGGCATAGCCCACGAGGGAACGGACTGGTACATGGCAGAAACCGACGGCGCAGTGTTGCTGCTCATCAACGACGCTCCCGTGATGCCACAATTACCTGCCCTCCTCGACCGGATACCAGCCAATGCCATCACCAAGATAGATTACTTCGACATAAAGGGCGACAGCATCTATGAGGGCGTAATTCGCCTGTGGGCACCTGCCTTGGGATCGGTCAACCTCCAACCGCGCACTTATATAGATTACACTTTAGAAGGGAAATAAACCTCCTCCACTCACTCAACGCTAACTATACTACTGATGATAACAAGACTTACCACCATACTTACAATAGCTCTGCTGGCAGGAATCAACGCACTGCAAGCCCAGATAACACTGACCGGCACCATACGCGCCGAGGGAGAGACTGTACCCTTTGCCCACGTGGACCTGTTCACGCCCTCCGATTCCACCAAAGCCGTAGCCCGGAGCATTACCGACTTCAACGGCGCATACTCCATAGGCAACCTCAAGCCCGGACGCTACACTATAGAGGTATCATATGTAGGCTACGAGACCCTGCGCGAGCCGCTGCGGCTGCGTATGCCCTCAGCCGGTGCATCCGTGACACGCGACTACACCCTGCAGCCGTCGGCCAAGCAGCTCTCTGAAGTAACAGTGACAGCCGACCGCGCCACAGTGATGGCTGACAAGACGGTGTACCGCTTCACCAAGGAGCAGCGCGAGGCCGCCCGCAACTCCGCCGACCTGATGGAGCATGTAGGCACTCTGACCATCGACCCCATCACGGGCGTACTCGGAGAGCTTGACGGCACACCTGTCAAAATCCTCATCAACGGCATCAACTCCACTCTCAACGACCTCCGCGCCATCCCTGCCGACAAGATACGCAAGGTGGACGTATACACCCTCCCCCCTGCCAAATATGCCACATCGTCACAGAGGGTAATCAATGTAATCACCTCACAGCTCGACAGCGGCACAAGCGGCGGATTTGACGTGACAAGCGCGGTCGCCACGGGATTTGTCAACGGCAACGCTTACCTGACCTATGTCAGCGGCAACCACCGCATCTCAGCCGACTACCAGATAGAGCTGCGCGACTATGACAACCGCCGCAGCAACCGCAACTACACCTACTTCCTGGGGGGCGACACCTACACCTATGACTACACAATGCGTGACCACTTCGGCTACACCTACCACACCCCTCGCCTCAAATATACATATGCTCGTCCTGACGACCTGACGCTGCAAGTGACAGCCTCGCCGGCGTTCAACAAGCGGTTTAACCACGGCGACGAGACTGTACTTCTGAACGATGCCACCGCCGAAGCTACCGCATGGCGCGACAACGATGCCTCCACATTCAGCCCCTCGCTCGACATATACCTGAGCAAGCAGCTCGACAAGAACTCGGAAATCACCGCCAATGTGGTGGGGACATACTTCCACAGCTCCCAGAACACCAACAACTCGCTCGATGCCGGGGCGGACTCCCCCGAAAGCTACACCGACCTGATGCACCAGAGCGTCAACCGCTACTCCGTAATCGGTGAAGTAGGCTACTCGCGCCGCATGGGTCTCAACACTCTCAACGTGGGAGTACGCTCGTCGGTGTCGCAGTCATGGTCCGACACGCGCAACGTGCTGTCAGCCTACGAGTTGACGCGCTACCGCTCCGACGACACCGACAACTATATCTATGCCGAATATTCAGGCGCATGGAAGAAAATCATGTTCATGGCAAGCCTCGGCGGACACATAGCACACGCCTCCAACGACGATGCCTCCTATACCAAATTCCTATTCACACCGCGCCTGATGGTTTCATATCCCTTTGCCCGCTACCACACGCTGCGCCTGATGTTCCAGTCGTCGCCCATCATACCCACCATATCGCAACTCAGCGACAATGCCGTGCTCCAGACACCGCGCATGATACATGCCGGCAACCCCCACCTCCACTCCGGCACCACCGTCGCGCCTATGCTCTACTACCAGCTCACCCGGTCACGTGTGGACATGAAAGCATTGGTGGCTTACCAACATTCGTTTTCACCGATAGAGATGTCATACCACGAGGCTGTCATCGACGGCCGCCCGTACGTAGTGGCATCGGAGGTCAACCTCAACTCGTCATCGACAGTAGCCGCCGGGGTCAACATGCGCATCGACGCAATTCCCAACACTCTGAGCTTCATGATGTCGGCGATAGCGCAGCGTCAGAGCGTAGAGACCGACGGCCAGACCTATTCGCTCTGGTACTGCCCCATCAACTATGGTGTGTCGTTCCGCAAGGGGGCATGGGGAGTGGCATATCAAGGCTCGCTGCCCCACAAGGAACTTGACGGCACGGCTATAGCCAAGAACTATCTCAGCAGCAACCTGCAAGCCTACTGGCAGCACCGCAACGTGCGCCTCAGCCTCGGATGCTACTGGCTCGGCACCCAGGCCGAATACCGCTCCGAAAGTATCCCCAACCGCTACTTTCACGAAAAAACGCACACCGTCATCCGCAACAACCGCTCTATGGTGGTGGTAGGCGTAAGCTGGAATTTCAATACCGGCAAGAAGAAAGAAGACATCACGCGCAAGTTCAACAACTCCGACACCGATTCCGGCCTCTTCGAATAACCCATATTACATACATATCACCTGACTTCCACCTATAACCGATTATCCGAATATGAAGAAGACATCCACCATGCGCAGATTCCCGGTAGTGATGCAGCACGACTCCATGCAGTGCGGAGTCGCCTGCCTCACAGCCGTGGCGCGGCACTACGGCGGCAGCTATAACCTGTCGGACGTAGCTGACGTGTGCCACGCCACCGTAGAGGGAGTGTCGATGCAGGCTCTCTGTGACGGTGCCAAAGCGTTAGGCATCCAGACCAAGGTAGCGCGCACCAAGCTCATCAATATTATTGCCTGGTTTAGCGGTCCACTGATACTCCACTGGGACCAAAACCACTTCGTAGTACTCTACAAGATAAGCAAAAACGGCACCCGCTTCCACATCTCCGATCCCGCCAAAGGGCGGGTATGCTACTCCCGTGAGGAATTTCTGTCACACTGGGCATCGGACCCCTCCGCCGGCAACGATGCCGTCGGCATAGTGATGACCGTGACCAAGACCATCGGATTCAAACCACGCCCACCGAAGCCCTACAAGCCTCCACGCGGATTTATGTACGTCAAGAGATACCTGTCGCGCCATAAGGTGCTCATGGGCCACCTTATCGTCGGGCTGGCTCTCGGATGCGTGTTGCAGCTGATTATGCCGTTCCTGACACAGGCCATAGTGGACAACGGCATCCGCTTCAAAAACATCAATCTCATCTGGCTCATACTCCTCGGGGAGCTGATGATAGTGTTCGGACGCGCAGCCACCGACTTCGTGCGCCGCTGGCTGCTGCTCCACATATCCATGAGGGTCAACGTGTCGCTGATACGGGATTTCCTATGGAGGATGATGATGCTGCCCATGACCTTTTTTGACACGAAACTTACTGGCGACCTCCTCCAGCGCATCAACGACCACACGAGGGTGCAGAATTTCCTTACCAACGACATCCTCGGCATGACATTCTCGCTGTTGAGCTTCGTGGTGTTCGGGGCGGTGCTGGCCTTTTATAACTGGGTCATATTCGCGGTGTTCGTGGGTGGAAGCGTACTCTACGGTGTATGGCTTACCATCTTCCTGCACCGCCGCCGGATTCTCGACTACGACCTGTTCGACGTGCAGGCCCGCAACCAGAACATCGTCTACCAGATGGTCACCAACATGCCCGAGATAAAGCTGCAAGGGTGCGAAGTGCGCCGCAGTACGGAGTGGGAGGACACGCAGGCCGACCTGATGGCGGTGCAGATGCGGGCGCTCAAGCTGCGTCAGATACAGGAGGCCGGCGGAATCTTCATCAACGAACTGAAGAACATCGTCATCACCGTCCTCGCCGCCACGTCGGTAATCGCCGGCGACATGTCGCTCGGAGCGATGCTGGCCGTGCAGTATATCATCGGGCAGCTCAACAGCCCCGTGGACCAGCTTATGAACTTCATCCTTGCGTTGCAGGATGTCCAGCTATCATTGGAGCGTATAGACGAGGTGCGCAACGCCAAAGACGAAAGCAAAGATACGATATCATTCCCCATACAGCGACCTTATGAACTCGAAATTCCCGACCGCAACATCCGCTTCGAACACCTGACATTCAAGTATGATCCCCACTCGCGCACCGATACCCTCTCCGACATATCGCTCCACATCCCCCAAGGCAAGGTGACGGCGATAGTGGGAGCATCGGGCAGCGGCAAGTCCACACTCATCAAGCTCATGCTCAACTACTTCAACGACTTCGAGGGAAGCCTGACGCTCGGCGGCACGGATCTGCGCAAATACCGTCCAAAGGAGTGGCGCAGCAAATGCGGCGTGGTCATGCAGGACGGTGTCATATTCTCCGAATCGATAGCGCGCAACATCGCCGCCGAGGACAAGGAGATAGACTTCGACCGACTGCAGTTCGCAGCCAAAGCCGCCTGCATCCACGACTTCATAATGGAGCTGCCACGCCGCTACGACACCCGCATCGGGCGTGACGGCGTCGGGCTGAGCCTCGGACAGAAGCAACGTATACTCATAGCCCGCGCCATCTACAAGAATCCCGAGCTCATCATACTCGACGAAGCCACCAACTCCCTCGACGCTGCCAACGAACGCGCCATCGTGGACAACCTCAAGGATTTCTACCGTGGACGCACGGTAGTGGTCGTAGCACACCGCCTCTCCACCGTGCGCGATGCCGACCAGATAGTGGTCCTCGACCACGGACGCATCGTGGAGCGCGGCAACCACGAAAGCCTCACCCAGGCCAAAGGGCATTACTACAACCTGATTAAAAACCAACTCGAACTCGGTTCATGAACAACAGCAGCAACAATAACAACGAGAACGACTTGAGAATAAGCCGCACCGACTCGTGGCATGACATAATAGAGCGTACAAACGATTTTTACGACTACCTCTGGATGACACCCAAGGCGGTTAAATGGTGGAGCGCGACCATACTGCTCCTCGTCATAGGTCTAATCATCGGCGCCATGTGCTTCGTACCATCTCCATACAAGAGTGGCCAGCCTTTGATATCCCACTTCACAGCGCAGGATCACTCCACAACGAACGTGCAGCAGACCGGCTCATCCTTTACAGTATCACCAGCAGCCGACTCGATACGCATAGCGGCAATGGAACAGCGACACGCCGAGGTCACTACAAATGGCGACCTTTACGACCGATACGTTAGACTCAGGTAATCGACAATAATATTACAGAAAAATGAAGCCGCCCGCTGGAAGTCTTTTGACAGTCCAGTGGGCGGCTGGCTTTTATCATAGCGTTCCAAAAATATCAATGCGATATGCATATCTTTTCTGTAATTCTGCCCTGCCGTTTGATGTATATTCCGGGAGTGAGTTTGTCAGAGCTGACCGTTTCGCCTGTGAGGTTATAATATATAGGTGTGCTGTCGGAAGCGTCATCCGCCACATCGTCGGCCGACAGCACAGGGTGGAAGTCAGATATGGATTTTATATAATCCCACACCGCTCCGGGTCGCCATTGATAAGTCATAGCACCCTGCTGCATAGTCCAATCGGGGTTGACGGGACTCCATGCCTGGTACTTCCAATTATATATCTCGGGTTCCCACCACATGACACCGTCGCATACGCCCGTAGCTTTGAGTGCCGGAACGAAATATTCCATAAATTCCCGCTGGTCCTCATTGCACTTGGCAGAATTACTTTCTATGCCCCAAGGGATTGCCGATGTATAGTAGCTGTTCATCCCGGTTTCGCATATCAGAGTCCGCTTGCCGTATTTCTGATAGACATTCTTGACAGCCTCCACGCAAGCCTCGGCGCGGGTGCGCCACATAGTAGTGTTGTCCTTGTCCGCCCCTTCCTGTGGCTGGGGGTATACCGACACCCCGAACAGGTCATAGTCGAGCCGGCTATCCACCATTCCGAGACTCCAGTCAAGCGTTTCCCATTCCGCCCCGTGGGCTGTCATGAAAACACGCTTTGCCTGTGGATATATTTCTTTGACCGCCTTGGCTGCAGCGTTAAAGATAGCGATAAAGCCGTCTGCGCCGTCATTGTCGATGACACCGTAATTCGTTACATCCGTGCCGTCAGGGCTTTGAAGCAGGAATCCGCCACCGGCTTCATTACCTATCTGCACCCATGCAACATTTATGTTTTCCTCCCGGCAAGCGCTGAGCACATCAGTCACATGCGCCGCAGCAGCCTCAGCCAGACCGTCGGTCGACGTATCTGTCCATGCCGAGGGAGTCCATTGCTGGCCGGGATGGCACCAGTTGTCCGAAAAATGGAAATCCACCATCACACGCTGACCGTTGTCACGGGCGGCACGGGCCTTGACCAAAAGATCTGCCTTGTCACACCACACCTGTGGGGAGCCGAGACAGTAAGCATACTGCGGGTCGACAAACACCCTCAGCCTTATGGCATCCATACCGTAATCACGCGTCAGAGCCGGCACTGAAGTCTGATTCCCGTCGGCATCATAGACGGCGACACCCTCAGCCTCCATCTGCGTGTACCACGAGATATCCGCGCCGAGAGCAAAGTCAGGATATGATGTCTCGCCGGATGCCCCAAGTGTACCCGACAAGCATAAAAACAGCGGCAGACAAGCGTAAACGACGTTTTTCATAAGCATAGATTAAATTATTGAGCAAATTAAGTAAAAATGTTTCTAAATTACATGCGTTGCAACCAGCTGATTAGCAAGCTATAGACAACCGTCAGGGCAAAAATCCCCGAAAGGGTACACCGCAAATTTACTCAACACCTTTTGTAATTAAAAATATTTTTGTAATTTTGTACTGCCTTTACGGCAAGGTCCTATAGCTCAGTTGGTCAGAGCACCTGACTCATAATCAGGGAGTCCTTGGTTCAAGCCCAAGTGGGACCACTCTCAAAATCAAGCAGTTAGTCCCACACTAACTGCTTGTTTCATATCCGCCATCCTCGATGCTGTAACGGCAAGATGTGGTACTACAAACATGCTGACCACAACTCCATGAAAAGCAGCCATCATCCGGCATCCAATATGCAATCTACTGCCGGACTGAGAATACGTGCACTATTGGTTTGTTTTTTCACTAACTTTGTAAACCTTAAATATTCATAGCCATGATACAGACGTTTCTGCAAAAATATATCGAAGCATTCGGCAAGGCCGCTCCGCTTCCTATCGCGTTCGGCTATAGCCATGCACCGGCGGCCGAGGTAAAGAAAATACCGCGCTGCATGGTAGGAGCGATACGGAGAGTATGCGACGGAGACCCTCTCACGCTTAGTGCGGACAACATCATGTGCGGTGGCGGAAGCCTCTACACGGCATTTGCCCCTATGCAGGACAGAATACCGACATTCGTGTCCGAGACAGAGCATTACAAACAGACACCTGAACAGGTGAAGCAGTACATCCGCAATCTCGACATACAGCTTACCGAAAAGCCGTATCTTAATTTTGTCCGCATAGACAAAATGTCAGCCCTTGACGATTCGGAAGGGATACTCTTTTTCGCAACCCCCGACATCCTTTCCGGCCTGTGCTCTTGGGCTTTCTATGACAACGATGCCGATGATGCCGTGTCAATACGGTTTGCATCGGGGTGTTGCAGCATCGTGACATTTGCCACGATCGAAAACAGGAAGCAGGGACGCAGCTGCTTCATCGGACTGCTTGACCCGTCAGCCCGCCCGCTTGTCCCTCCCGACGAACTAACGTTCACGATACCGGCACACCGTTTTCGGAAGATGATGCAGACCATTGACGACTCCGCCCTATTCAGAAAAGCCTTCTCAGCAGTCAAGAAACGCATCAACCACGAAATCTGACAAAACTACCGAATATTGCCCGGCCTAAGTCTGCGACAGATGCAACGCCGGGCTTCTTTTTGCATCTTTGCAAAGTTTGTAGTATCTTTGCGCTGTTAAACCGATGAAAGGCGGGGCGTTTGCCCTCTTTGATGCTTTAGCAACCTTTCAGCGTTTAGAATAACTTCACCGTGATAGCGAGTATTTTTAAAACGCCAAACTTTGAAAATTAGTGTCACCTTCATTTTCTTTCCGTTTGTCGGTTTAACCTTTCCATTTATCGCCGAAAGGCATTTGCGCAAGCCTCATACATCGAGGCTTTATTTGTATCACTTTAGGATTTTCTACTGACCCGTAACAAGGGGGGGCAGCAGAGATGATATATACACGAAACTGCCCTGATGGAATCCATCAGGGCAGCCGATGTAGCGAATTCGGGATTCGAACCCGAGTTTCCGCCGTGAGAGGGCGGCGTGCTAGGCCTCTACACTAAATCGCCATTTGCACTTTCGCATTGATGTCGCAAAATCAAAGGTCAACATCCTTACATTTGCTCTGCAAAGTTACAAACTTTTTCCAATTATCCAAGCTGTATGATTGTTAAAAAACAAGAAATCCACCAGCACAGTTTCTACTTATGCTTGAAAGACACATATAATCCCGCTTCGCTAAAAAAAAATCGCTTATGCACACGACAACAACCTATAAATGGCCGCAACAAGACTGGAAATCGTAAATCAGAGCTTAAGCTTGCGGTCGGTTGCCGCAGCCGAGGGGTTGATGCGACGGTATATGCGCCGCAGGAACATCCATATCGGCGACGGAGCCGTGATGTCGGCGGTCATCGTCTCTGCCATAGTCGGCACTATGACGTTAGCAGTTCCCGCATGTTCGGGATAGAGGATTATAAGGTTATTGGACGAGAAATATTTCTGCAAAAATTCCGGCAGTTCGTTCATGTAAGGGCTGAACGACACCGACGACCGCCGAGCCGCCACCACCACCAACAGATCATCTTCATGGATACGGTTGGGAAGCAACACGAAGTCATCGTCATAGTTTATCTCCACATATCCCTGATGTATGCCGAAACGGCCACGCTCCAGCACTGAACGTATCGTGCGGTTAGTGTCATCTGCTCCGCAAAACACCACCTTACACCCGACCTCGCGTGTCAGGTTGCCAACAGCCTCCACCCAGTGACGGAAACCGCCCTCGTACTGGGCTTGCGCCGGCACCACTACCACTATGCGCGACACAGTGTTGACCGGGACAAATATGCGGCTGATGACCACCATGGCGTTGGTGGACTTTAGGAGCTGCTCGATTTTAGACCCGAGGAAAGTATCTATGATGCGTTTGCGCCGGTGCAGGCCGAGATGCAGTGTAGCGATGTCCCTCTCAGCCATAGTGTTAAGCACCCCGGTGACTATATTTATATCATAGCGTTCGATAGGTATCAGGCGCGACGACGTGGCATTGGCGGCTTTCTGCGCCTCCTCAAGCGAGTTCTTGCCTACCGTTCGCGAAGCCTGTGCATTGTCGCTACGCACATGGAGAGCGTATAGCTTATTGTATTGGCTCTGCTTGCCTTGCATATACCGGGCGACATCTACCATCTGCTTCGCGCTGTGCGGCTCGGCCACAGATATAAGCGTATGGTGGGCTTTCTGGGGCGTGCCGTCGTCACTGTCGGCTTCGCTCTCGACATTACGCAACACCAACCGCCTCGCGGCCCGCTCCACGCCAAACGACGACACCGTGCATGTGACCAATATCATCAACACCGTGGCATTAAGCACGACCTCATTGAACACACCCAATTTGTGACCTATCATCACCACGGCAAGAGCCACTGCGGTGTGGGCGTTGCTCAACTGGTACATCATCGAACGGTCAATCCTCGAAAGCCTGAACGACAGCTGGGCTACAAATGCAGCAAGCCACTTGACCGCCATAGCCACGACGCACATCACTGCCGCCACTTCTATGGTCTTAACATCCGATGCCACCAAGCGGACATCGATCAGCATACCCACCCCTATCAGGAAATAAGGAATGAAAATCGAGTTGCCCACAAACTCTATCCTCCCCATGAGCGACGAACGCGAGGGGATGTAACGGTTAAGCGTCAGTCCAGCATAAAAAGCCCCGAACACCCCTTCAAGCCCTATGAACGATGCGATAGCCGCCGCGATGAACACTAACGTCAACACGTATATGAACTGCAGGGTGTCGTCGTGGTACTGCCTGAAAAACCAGCGTGTCAAGCGCGGATAAACCACCGTCACAAACACACAATACAGCACCAGCCCACCGAACAGCCTCAGAAGATTCTGCACCTCAAACGACCCGAACCGTATGACATCCGCAATGGAAGCAAGCACCATCAGCGAGCCGAGGACTGTCACAATGGTACCCGTCACGGCAATGATGACCGCAGGCGACTTCGTCAGACCGAAACGGCTGACGATAGGATAACCGATAAGCGTATGCGCGGCAAACATCGATGCCATCAGCGTGGCCGTAAGCCACGTCATGCCGAGGGCATAATGCACGGCTACCGCGCCGAGAGCCAAAGGCACAAGAAAAGTCATGACACCGAAAGCAAGCCCCTTTGAGAGGTTTTTCTTAAGGTGGTACATGTCAATCTCTATACCCGCAAGAAACATCAGATACAAAAGACCCACTTGTCCGAACACCTCAAATCCGGCATCACGGGCAAGCAGGCCAAATCCATGCGGTCCCACCAGTATGCCGCCTACGATAAGCCCTATGATATGCGGCACCTTAAGTTTGTTGAGCAACAAAGGAGCCAACAGTATTATAAGTAATACCGTCAGGAATATGGCAACTGGAGAGGTGATGAGAGGCATACCTCTTATAATGTGTTTAAGAAGCTCTTGTTATTTCTTATGAGCAAGCATATATTGGGCTATCTGCACGGCATTGAGGGCGGCACCCTTTTTAATCTGGTCGCCGACAATCCAGAACGACAGACCGTTGCTGTTGGCAATGTCTTCGCGGATGCGGCCTACATACACCGGGTCTTTACCGGCAATGTCGAGAGGCATGGGGTACTGCTTGCTGGCGGGGTCATCGACCACGACCAATCCCTCAGCCTTCGAGAAGGCTTCGCGGGCCTCGGCAGGGGTCACAGGACGCTCCGTCTCAACCCATACAGCCTCGCTGTGGGCACGCATGACCGGGACACGCACGCACATCGCGCTTACCGACAGCTCCGGGGCATGCATGATTTTGCGGGTCTCGTTGAACATCTTCATCTCCTCCTTGGTGTATCCGTTGTCCATGAACACATCAATGTGGGGGATGACATTGTATGCAAGCTGATATGCAAACTTCTCAACTGTAGGCTCTTCGCCACGCTGGAGCTGGGCGTACTGTTCGATAAGCTCGTCCATCGCAGCCGCACCCGCTCCGCTCGCGGCCTGGTAAGTGGCCACATGCACACGCTTGATAGGCGTAAGGTCATTGATAGGCTTGAGAGCCACCACCATCTGGATGGTCGTACAGTTAGGGTTAGCGATAATATTGCGCGGAGCGTTGAATGCATCGTCGCCGTTGACCTCGGGAACCACTAAGGGTACATCAGCGTCCATGCGGAACGCGCTTGAATTATCAATCATCACAGCACCGTATTTGGTGATAGTGTCAGCATATTCCTTGGATGTCCCTGCGCCAGCCGAAGTGAAAGCGAAGTCGATGCCACGGAAATCCTCTGCGTCATGGGTAAGCTCCTTGACCACTATTTCCTTGCCTTTGAAATTATAAGTGCGTCCGGCACTACGCTTCGAGCCAAAAAGGCGCAATTCGTCGATAGGGAAATTTTGTTCGTCAAGAACGCGCAGGAATTCCTGGCCTACGGCGCCGCTGGCACCCACGATAGCTACTTTCATTGTGTCGATTAGGATAGTGTGTATGTAAAAATGAGTCTTGAAATCAAGTGCAAATTTACATATTTTCAGGCAAAATGTAACCCATTGTGTCAGTAAATTGTTATCTTTACAATTCAAATATAAATCTGACAGCTAACAAAACCTTAAGATTCTGTCTACAACACCAATGAACAAACAGACTTCACTAACAGCCTACATCCAGCAATCCATCAGGGACAACTGGGAACTGGAAGCCCTATGCGACATGCACGGAGCTTCCCTGACATACAAGGACGTAGCCCGCAAGATAGCCAAGCTCCACATATTTTTTGAAAAGACAGGCATCAAAAAAGGCGACAAGATAGCCCTATGCGGCCGCAATTCCGCCAACTGGTCGGTCGCCGCCATGGCATGTCTGACTTACGGAGCTGTGGCCGTGCCGATACTCAACGAGTTCAAGCCCGACACCATACACCATTTAGTCAACGACTGCGATGCAAAGCTCCTGTTTACCACCGGTACACAGTGGAACAACCTCGACGGCAACTGTATGCCAGCCCTCTCCGGCATCATTCGCCTGCACGACTACAGCATATTGCTCTCACGCTCGAAAAAACTGACAGAAGTACGCTCCAAGCTCAACCTGTACTTCGGAGAGAAGTACCCCGACAGATTCTCAGCCGACGATGTCGCTTATCCCGCGCCCGACCCGAACACATTAGCCCTGATCAACTATACCTCGGGGTCGTCGGGATTCTCAAAGGGAGTGATGCTCAGCTACAAAAACCTCTGGAGCAACATCCAGTTTTGCATCGACGGACTCACATTCCTCAAGCCGGGCGACGGCATGGTGTGTATGCTTCCATTGGCCCACATGTACGGGTTTGTGGTCGAAATGCTGCATCCGTTTGTCAAGGGGTGCAACATCCATTTCCTCAGCCGCACCCCCTCTCCGCGAGTCATCATGGAGGCGTTTGCATCCGTAAAACCGAAATTGGTCATCACCGTGCCGCTCATATTGGAGAAAATCATCAAGTCAAAGGTTTTCCCCATAATCGAGAAACCCGTGATGAAAATACTCCTCAAAGTCCCTGTAATCAACGACAGGATTCTTGCCAAAATCAGAGCGAAAATACTCGATGTGTTCGGCGGACAGCTCAAAGAAATAATAATAGGAGGAGCTGCGCTCAACAAGGACGTGGAAGCATTTCTGCGCAAGATACAGTTCCCATTCACCGTAGGCTACGGCATGACCGAGTGCGCCCCGCTCGTGTCATACTGCCCCTGGGAGCGACAGAGACCCGGATCATGCGGACTCATAGCTCCGCGCATGGAGATGAAAGTCGACTCGCCCGATGGAACGAAAGCCCCTGGAGTGCTGATGCTCAGAGGCGACAACGTAATGATGGGCTACTACAAGAACCCCACAGCGACAACCGAAGCACTTAAAGGCGGATGGCTCAACACCGGCGACATATGCACCATAGACGGCGACGGATACATATACCTGCGCGGACGCGACAAAAACATGATACTCGGGCCGTCAGGACAAAACATCTACCCCGAAGAAATCGAACAGAAGCTCAACAACATGCCCCTCGTGGCCGAATCGCTGGTAATTGATGACGGCGACGGCAAGCTTGCCGCCCTTATATACCCTGACATTGAGAGTGCCACCGCTCAGGGAATCCCTCTGAACCAGCTCGAATCGCTGATGCACGACAACATCAAACTGCTCAACAAGGAGCTGCCGGCATATTCGCAGATACGCCGCCTAAAGATACACCACGAGGAGTTTGAAAAGACACCCAAACGCTCTATCAAACGCTTCCTCTACACCCACAATTAATAAGTGACCAGCGGCCAAAAGCGATTGGCGGCAAAGTAACCGTCTGATGGTAGCTACGGCTTGCGCCGCCAGCCCCTGCAGGGCTGACCGTCCGCATCTCGCTTTATGACGGAGCTTGCGCTCCGCCCTACTGTCCACCTACCCTCTCCGAGGGTTTCGTATAACGCACTATACCCGATGTCCACATTGTAGGAAGGTGTTGTATAACCTCGGAACACCATCAGCCACATCACCTGTAGGGACGCACGGTCTGTGCGTCCTCAACCGCAAATCGCTCCGAACCGGATGATTTTACGACTACCCAGACACAAGGACGCACGGGCCGTGCGTCCCTACAGGTGATGCGCCATTGGCCGGGGTTTTGGCGGAGGAGTGTGTAGCGGTAGCGGAGCCCCGGAGGGGCAGGTGGACAGTAGGGCGGGGCGCAAGCCCCGTTGACAAGAATGCTTCCTATAAATTAGCCCTGCAAGGGCTGGCGGCACAAGCCGTGGCTATCGCGATGCCATGCTCCACACCCCACGTTGTCAGGACGATATAAATGAAACGGACGACCCCGCAGGAGGGTCGCCCGTTTCATTTGTTCATACTGCGATTATATCAGTTGAGCTTTATGAAGGCCGGAATCCAGGCCTTTACGCTTACAGTGCCGCTGACACTGCCGCCGTTGATAAGGTCGATACCGCTGCCGCCGATTGACACATTGGTATCAATCTCGGAGAAGATGCACACCACCTTGTTGCCGGTCTGGGCATCGGTCTTGGTAATCACCTCATACTTGTTGCCTTCCTGACGGCTTACAGTGCCGCGCCAGAGGGCCGGATTGGCCGCACGAGCCTTGAACACCTTCGATACATAATCGTGCACACGCTGCTCGTTGCTGTTGAATCCGGATATACGCCCCGACGTACGAGCCTTATTGTCAGGATTTCCGTTGCCGCTCTTGTCGCCTATCTCGTCACCATAGTAAGTACATGTGGGTCCCGAATATGCTGCCACAGCCGCATGGCGGGTCATCAGCTCTTCAGGTCTGCTGTTGACATCGACAAAATCGCCTACACGAGCGGTGTCATGATTCGAAAGGAACAAAGTGGGATTCACACCAGAGTCACGATAGCCCCTGGCTGCTGCATCGGATGCGAGGAACCAGCCTATAGAGCCTACACCGTAACCGAGTTCTACAATATTGTCCTTACCGTCGAAGTCCATAACGCTCTTAAGTCCGTCTTGCTGGGTCACGGTGATGTTGGCGGCACTGGTCCAGTCCTCTCCGACCATATAGCCGAGAGTTCCCCACTGCTCGCCTCGCGCCTTGCGCTCGCTGGCTACCTTCTCCACTTCCTCGCGGAGTTCTTTCCAATAGTTGTGTCCGCCCTGATATACCTGATAGCACTGGTCGAGACGCCAGCCGTCCACACCTCGCTCCATCCAGTAACGTACCACCTCCTTGAAATACTCCAACGAGCCGGGATACTGTATGTTGCCGGATTCCGAACCTCGAACGTTAGGAGTATTGTCCTGTGTCGAAATCCAGTTGCCGTTAGGTGAAGCCGAGCTTACGCCGCCATGGTGTCCGAACACTCCGTCAAGGATGATGTAGATACCCTTTTCGTGGGCCTTGCGCACGAGTTCATCGAACTCGGCCTCGGTGCCGAATTTCGGATCGACAGCAAAATAGTTAGTGCAGAAATAGCCTGTAGCCTGGAGCTTTTCACCACCCTGACCGTTAGTAGAGTCGAATATCGGAGTCATCCATATGGCATTCATACCGAGGTCCTTGATATAGTCAAGGGCATTAATGATACCACGGAGGTTGCCGTTCTTGCGGTGACCTTCAGGTCCCCACATGTCGCTGTAACCACTCGCTCCGCCGTCGCCATGCTGGAATGAACCCACCATCACCTGATAGATGGAAAGCTCGCGCCAGTCACCGGTAAGGTTATAGACAGGAGTAGAGTCGTCACGTGTAAAGGACGCACTGGCCGTAGTTGTACCCACGTCGTTGGTAGCCGTCACAGACAAGCTGCCTGTAGCTCCACCAGAGGTCAGATACCGGCTTACGGAAATGCTGTTGCTGCCGTTGCTCAGAGAAAGCTGGCTGCCGTTGAATGTCCCGCTGATTGAAGTAGCATCATTATTGATTACCACAGTAATGGTGGCTGACCCTTTGACCGTGCCACCGTTAGGGGTGATGGTGATTGACGGCTTCTGGGGGCCTTCGGAAAACTCCGACCAGCCTGTGCCACCGTCATACATCATCGACTTGCCATTGAGGTCGAGGCCACATTCCTGACCCTGCACATCCTGCGGATATTGGTCAGAACCGTTGTTAAATATTACCTTGGCTCCTGTCTTCAAATTTTCGGGCACTGTGTAGCTCCAGTAGTCCTTACCCGACTCCTTGGTCATAGCCACTCCTGGCCACGCGCCGTTGGCAGGAGCACCTTCGCCGGCTCCAGCCTTGTAGATGTACACATTGACGGGATTCCACGAGCCTTTGTAGTACACCTTGACATCGCTCGGCTCAGGGTCATCGCCTCCATCAGGAGTGTATGTACCGTCCTGATGGTAGGTAGCCTTGTCGACATAAGTCAGGTCGCCGCCGCCAATCTTGTTATCGCCCTCATGGATGATGATCATACGAGGGATAGGCTTGCCGGCAGGAACCTCCCAGTACCACTTACCGTCTTTCTTGACCATGTTGTCGCCGGGCCATGCGGTAGCTGTAGTACATGAAGTATTACCGTCAACCCATGCCCACACCTGAGGAGCGGAGAATGTACCATCATAGTACACGTAATGGGTATTGTCCGGGCCACCCTGCTTGGTGTAAGTGAACGACTGTGTATTGCTTCCGGCACCATTCTCGACATATGTAGAGAGCGTGGTGGTCTCAGTAAATGTCAGAGCAGATGAATATACCGGTGATGAAGCGGTAGCCGTGCCCGAAGTTGAATAGTGGATAGGGACACCCGCAGGATTTACGGAAAGAGTGACGGATACACTGCCAGTAAATTCGCCGCCGGCAGGGCTTGCTGTAACCACAGGCTTGACGTCGCCGCCAGAGTTCTTGGTGTATGTGAATGTCTGTATGTTAGAGCCGTTGGAATTGCCTACATAGGTCTTGAGAGTCGTAGTCTCAGTAAATGTCAGAGGAGTGCTGTATGTGGCAGATGATGACGAGGGAGTAGACCCGTCAGTAGTGTAATGGATATCGGCACCCTGAGTCGACATAAGAGTGACGGTCACGCTTTCGGTGAATGTAGTCCCTGAAGGAGGATTGGCAGTCACAGTCGGACGGACAGGCTGGGGACCAGGACCGCCACCGATAGTACCGTAAGGCTCGAGAAGCAGCACGGGACCTGAAGCAGCAATAGTCACTTTGCCTCCTGAAACAGTGGCAGTATTGGCAGTGTTATAGCCATCCATCACTTTGGCACCGTCAGCAAAATGGTCGCCTACGCTGACTGTATAGGTCTGCCCTGCAGAAGTATTGAGTTTGATGACCACAGCGTTGCTATACGCACCCTCGGAGAATTTACGTCCGTATGTGTCAGAGCCGAGATCGGTCTGCGTACCGGCACCGACAGCAGCATTGCGGCGACGGAACTGGCCGATAATCTGCCAGTGCTTGTTGTCGGCATTATCTACAGCATCCCAGTTGAAATCGCTACGGGTAATCATGGACTGATCACCGCCACAGCTGCTCGACATGTAGGGGCGCGATGTCTCGTCGCCATAGTATATCTGGGCACCGCCGGGACAGAGCAAAAGCATTGTAGCCACCTTCTTCTGGTCGCCGGGACGATGCAGGCCGGTGTCATGGCTCGACACGTAGTTGAGCACCTGACGACCGTTAGAGCCATTGCAATAATTAGAGTAGTATTTCCATTCTTCAGTTGTGGGAGTACGGCCTTGGCTGCCTTCGGATGAATTGAACGCGAAGTTAATCATCGAGTCGAAACCGCCTTCGGTGAAGTAACCGACATCGCCATGATCCCAGCCGAAAGCCTCACCTGTCATCCAGAAGTCCTCGTCCCAGTCCTTGGCATATTCGTCGGCACGGTCAGAATTCCTCCAGTTGACCAAAGCCTGCTTACAGGCAGTTTTAAGCTGATTCCAACGGCTTTTTTCAAGATGCTTGGCAGTGTCGCAACGGAAACCGTCGATACCGAAATATTCCACCCATCCGGCAAGCCAGTTGACGAGATAGTCGGCGGGAGCACCCTTGCTGCCTGTACGCCAGCTTTCGAGATTTGGAAGACGATACAGGTCGTAATCGCCGCCTTTTTCAGCAGCCCATTTCTTCTTGAGGAACGGAGGTATGTCGACCGCTGCGGTGCGTTCGGTGACAATGTCGGGCAAACCTGCCAAAGGCTTGGTGTAATCATCGCCCCCTTCGGGTGCATAACCGGCACTTGTAGCCCAGCTGCGGTCACCGAAGGCGCGTACCCATGGACCCCACCAGTTGCCCCAGTTGCCCTGTTCGTTGGCATTGAATGAAATCTGATTGCTTTCAGCCCACATCGAATAAGGCGTGCTTGAAGGCACCCATCCGGCAGTGGGAGTACCGTTGAAATTACCGAAGTCATAATCGACACCGTCATCGAGCGTACAGTAGCCTGTATGGTTCATCACGATATCCATGACCACACGTATGCCGCGCTTATGCGCCTCGGTGACAAAGTTGCGCATGTCCTCGATTGTACCCATATTGCGGTCCATATAGGTCCAGTCAAGGGCATAATATCCGTGGAATGCGTAATGGGGAAACGCATCATTCTTACCGCCGGTCCAACCGTGCATCTGCTCATAAGGGGCAGTAATCCAAATGGCGTTAACACCGAGTTTGTCGAGATAGTCGAGCTTCTGTGTCAGACCCTTGAGGTCGCCGCCATGGAAAGTGGCCACGTCGGCATCGCCCGAAAGGCGGCGGCGATGGTAAGAATTATCATTAGATGTGTCACCATTGTAGAAACGGTCGGTAAGTACAAAATAGATAGTGGCATTCTTCCAGGTGAAATACTCCTCACGTACCACCTGGGGAGTCTTGATATTGACCGTATAAGTCTTGGTGGCGTTGCCGCTCCTGACGGTATAGGTGATGACATTGTCGCCGCCGTCCAAAGAGGCGAGCGAATGGTTGGTCATAGGGACTCCGTTGAAGTCGATAGCCACGGTGGCATCCGAAGCCGAGGGGACAGCCGACATGGTCAGCATCGAGGCATCGTCAAGGTCCACATTATAAGTCGTGGTCGATGACGAGAATCCAGAGAGGATGTTGCGCCCGTCAACACGCAGCTCGAGGTCGCTCAACGAAGCGTCTCCGGAATTGACTGCAGCATAGACCGATGCACCGGCAATAATTCCGGACATCAGCATCGCCAGCTTGCGGCGTATGTCGAATTTGTGATTTTTCATCGTTATATAATGCGGTTATCGCTTGATTATGATTTGGTTATATACGCCCTCGGCTCCACGCAGGTTGAGCACGTAAGCACCGGGAGAAAGATGACTGAAATCAATGGACACGCTGCGGCCCGACACACTGCCGCTTCCGGCATCAGCGCCCGATATGGCCACTATGCGATAGCTTTCAAGATCGCTCGGCGACTCCACGTTGAGTATATCCATGACAGGATTGGGCCATGCACGCAATGTCAATTCGCCGTCAGCACCTATATTGTCTATGGCAGACTCGTCAAAGAACGATGCAGGGAACGGATTGCCCTGCGGCTGCTTCATGATGGCAAGCACAGGATATTCTTTGCCTTCTTTGCTTTCCCATTTCCATATTGACGGGAAATCCCATCCGAGAGTGTTGCTGTAGGTGGCCTGTGCATGCAGGTCTGACGAGCCTACCGAATGGTCGCCATACTGCGTCCACGCCGAGGATGCTGGTATGCCGTCCCATGCCAGATTACCAGTCGAACGGTTTTCGGGGTTGTTGTTTCCACCGAAACGTGCCACATAGTCATTGGTAGAGAGGACTCCCTCATTGACAGCCACAGAGTTGGAGATAGAGCCGTAGTTGGCACCTACCATGCCGCCGATATAATTCTTGCCACGGACCTCGCCTGTAGCATACGAATTGTTGACAGTGCCCAGATTCTTACCTATAAGACCTCCGGCAGCATACTGGTCGGCAGCGTTTACATCAGCCGTCGAGTAGCAGTTGGAGATGGTGGCGCCTGTGTTTAGTCCCACCAAACCTCCGGCGGCAAGCGACGTTGCTTCTACGCTTCCTGAAGTGTAACATTGGTCTATCGTACCTGAGATGGCATGTCCTACGAGGATGCCTACATAGGCTTGACCCTCGACAGCGGCATCAGTCACGGCAACGCCCTTGATGACTGCACCGTCTATAGCTCCGAAAAGGCCGGCAGCCTGTCCGAGTGCGGACTGCGACACCGAGAGGTCGGAAATCGTATATCCGTCACCATCAAAATGAGCCTTGAAAGGCGAGCCTATCGAACCGATAGTCAGCCCGGCAGGAGCGGTGATGTCGGATGTAAGTTTGAGATAGATGTCCGAAGCCCAGTCTGCGGGATACTCCGAAAGGTCCTGAAGATCCTTGGCCGACGAAAGCAGGAAAGGCGAAGCAGCAGTGCCGTCACCCCCGGAGTAAGCCGTCTTACGGCCCTGCACCACGCTGATTTTGGTGTCGGCAGTCTGGGCTCCGCTTGACGTGCGGGCTATAAAACACAATTCTGTCAGACCTTCCATCTGCGACTCGGTCAGACCGTAGAACTGCTGGATGTCGTCGATGCGGATCTGATAACCTCCGTCGACGGTCGTCATCTTGAATTTAGAAGTGATGACATCATCCCAAGCAAATGGGGAAACTTCGGCACCCGATATGATACACCATGTGTAGGCGTACACATCGTTGCCCATCGAATTGGTAGTGACTTTAACGGTCACAGGCTTATTCGTCACGGCAGGAGAGGGATCCGACGAAGCGGATGCCGACTGTCCGTCAGCCCAACATACCGAGGGCAGGACGAAAGCCATCAAAGCAAGAAACAACTTTGACTTCATGAAAGAATGTAGAAATTAATAATTGAAAGATAAGGATTAATTGATAGTATCAAATAGCAGAGCAGAGCGCTCCTATGAGAGCCATAGCATTTTCCAACCGCAAAGATACAAAAAAATAATAAAATATAAAAATTTAACCTCCATTTATTAATTGACATTAACAATGGAGGTGCTTTTCAGTAGCATTTTAACACGACATCACTGACCACCGCCAATAAGACCGAGCAACTGTGAGGCGGCATTTTTCGTGTCGACCTTGCGGATGATATGGGTGATACGGTGGGATGCATCCGTGACGAACGTTGTCCGTACCGTACCCATATATTCCCGGCCTGCCATCTTCTTTTTCTGCCAGACACCGAAAGCCTGATTGACCTCCGTGGCCGGGTCGCTCAGCAATGTGAATGGCAGGGAGTATTTGTCGGCAAATTTCGCATGGCTCGCCACAGAGTCCTTGCTAATGCCTATCACCTTGTAGCCTTTTGCCGCAATTTCGGCATCGCCGTCACGCAGCGAACAGGCCTCTGCCGTGCATCCGGGGGTATTGTCCTTGGGATAAAAGTATATCACCAACGGCACGCCGCCAAAGTCAGATGCGTGCACTTCGTTGCCGTCGCTCCCTATGCCGAGGAAATCGGGAATCATGTCTCCTACGTTTAAGTCCATAATATTTGATATTTGATTGATATGAGATTATGAACTGATTTAAACTTATTTCAAAATGTTAAATCAGTTCTATGTCAAAGTTAAAGAATCGCAACATATCATCCACAACTATAATATATAAAAAACTTTAACCGCCGCAGCGATATAGTCAAAATATAGGCAGACAATAACCGACATTGAGTCTCGTTTTCCCAAGAATAACCCTGCCGAACCGATAAAATAGGAAAGTGAGTATTCTACTCACTTTCAAAATAGAATACTCACCTTGACCGTCAAAACAAATGGCATCATCTCATTTACGATTCATCTGCCGGATGTATTCCTCCAAGGGCGGCAAGCCCATTTCGGCCCGCCATTCGTCCACCCTTGCCGGGTCAAGCAAATCAGACGGGACAAACGCGCCGTTTTCGTCCATGGTACCCTGAGTGCCGTATTTCTGCGGGCGGCCATGCCAAACCTCGCAGCGGTCATACATAGTAGCTACATACCTCTTTGGCAAATCACCATTTTTAGCGGCATCGAGAAACTGCGGCATATATTTGTCAATCAGCGCGATGTCGGAATGCTGTATGAGACAGCCCAGACCGCAATGTTTATGTCCCCTACCTCAGCCAGTGTCGGAAACCCGTGCGTGTCGAGAATCTCCGTGACGCGGACAGTGTTCACGCTGTCGTTGTGCAATATGGTCTTAACCAAACGTTCAATCAAGACACTGTCACGATGTTGGGCGCGGAGTGCAGCAACATACTCATTTCGCGGAACCTGGTCCGATTCCATTATCCGCTCCAACTCGGCTTTCAATGCCGGATTGCTTTGAGCATACCCGGACAAGGAAAACATCGCGACGAAAAACGCAAAGAGAGCCACCTGATTCATATACTTTCAGAATCAGTCAAATTTCATATCAATCTGCCCGTCAGGGGTGATTTTGAACCGTATCACATAATATACATCGGAGCTGACACCGGCCGACTCTACTTTCTCCTTGCCTATCTCCTGGACATGCACGGTCAGCTCCGTCTCATCGCTGGTCATACGTATATCATTAAGGCACAAATATTTATATTCTTTCGGAATCATGCTCTTGCACTCATTTACCAATCCTTCGAGTTTCTTGGTGTCGAAGCTGAGCGACTTTACATCCTCCCATTTTTCCTTATAGGGGTAGTTTTTCGGCTTGGGAGCGTCGACATTGGGATAGAAATGCTGGTAATAATACTGGTTGTCCTTGTTGACCATGGTAAGCATTATGAAACCAAGACTGTTGGAGCATTTGTCGGAGGGGCCTTCGGCTGAGAGATTGATTATGGTAACTTTATACTGGGTAGTATCGATTTTGGCTACAGCCTCGGCGGCTTTCTCCAATGCGGCAGAGCTGTCCATCTCAGTCCCGGTAGCTGAATCAATCAGATCCTTCGCGATTTTCTTGCAAGACATCGGCATCAAAGCTACTGCAGCCAATGTCATAAATGTCAACAGTTTTTTCATTGCACTTGTGTTTTTTAAATGTAACTATTATTTAATCGGAATGGTGTAATACCACCCCACCTTTGCATATCCGTTTTTGTAAATGTAAGAAAATAAATCCATCCAGTTTTTACCCCCCCCCATTTTAACTCAATTTAACGCATTATGAATATCTTCCAGCCTAATATAATACGAATTGGCAGACAGAGGTGATTGCGCCAAATATAACAGTCATAAAACAATCAAACACACTTAGGTGTTATCATTCCAAAATACGACTGGGAAATTATTCTATTAAATTAAAACTGGTTAACTAAATATCCTGACAATGAGAATACGACACTCCTTGGCCATAGCCGCAGCAGTATCAGTATCGGCAATCGCGCTTGCGTTCACCACTGATGGCAAAAACCATGACTCTATCCCTGCGGACATACAGAACCATACAGCTGAATACGCTTCGGCCATACATCAAAGCTGCTCCGTATGCAATGAGGTGGAAACATATGCCGCAGCATCCGACTCCATGGCCGCCATCCACCAGCCATGCCCCATATGCGGAGGTTCCGGCGAAATCACCGCTACAAAACTACTTTAGAGCCTGCTCTTTTTACAGACAGTCTCTAAATCCGCCTGGCATCAGTCAAACTGCTTGCGGTGGAATATGAAGTTGCGACCGAGATATTTCTCTCGGACTATGGGGTTAGATGCGAGCTCCTCGCTGGTGCCCTGGAAGAGGATTTTACCTTCGAAAAGCAAGTAGGCACGGTCCGTGATACTGAGCGTCTCAGGAGCGTTGTGGTCTGTGATTAGTATGCCGATGTTTTTCTCCTTAAGCTTATAGACCACCGACTGAATATCCTCGACCGCAATGGGGTCAACCCCGGCAAACGGTTCGTCGAGCATTATGAACTTGGGATTGATGGCAAGACAGCGGGCTATTTCGGTGCGTCGCCGTTCGCCGCCTGAAAGCTGGTCGCCGAGATTCTTGCGAACTTTCTGCAATGAGAACTCTTCTATAAGCGATTCGAGCTTGTCACGCTGGTACTCCTTGGAGGTGCCTGTCATCTCAAGCACCGAAAGGATATTATCCTCGACTGACAGTTTTCGGAACACCGACGGTTCTTGGGCGAGATAGCCGATGCCGTTCTGGGCACGCCGGTACACGGGGTACTTGGTTATATCAAGGTCATTGAGGAAAATCCGCCCCTCGTTAGGGGTAATAAGCCCTACCGTCATATAGAATGTCGTGGTCTTACCTGCACCGTTAGGACCGAGGAGACCTACGATTTCACCCTGCGTGACATCTATCGACACGTGATTGGCTACGATGCGGTTACCGTACTTCTTGACAAGATTGTCAGTGCGAAGCACCATCTTGCCGCCTTCTGCGTGTTCCGGCGTTTGGGACAAGGGAATACTGCCGGCAATGTCCTCCTGCTGGTCAATCATTTTATATTAGGGTGTCTGAGTCGTGATTCGATATAATCGGTAAGAAGATTAACAGCCACGATGTTGTTACCGCCCTGCGGGACTATAAGATCAGCTTTCTTTTTCGAAGGCTCGATATACATGTTATGCATAGGTTTCAGGACATCCTGATAACGGTTGATAACCATCATGGGGGTGCGCCCACGCTCTACACAGTCACGGGTGATGACACGAATCAAGCGGTCATCAGCATCGGCATCGACAAAAACCTTCACATCCATCATGTCGCATAGCTGAGGCTGTGTGAGTACCAGTATGCCTTCCACAAGCACCACATCGCGAGGCTCGATTGTTATCGTCTCTTTCTGACGTGTGCAAGTCAGATAACTGTAGGTCGGCATCTCTACGGTGTGACCGTCACGCAAAGCCTTAATCTGCGCCACGAGCAGAGACCACTCGATAGCTGCAGGCTCGTCGAAATTGATTTTCTGACGGTCCTCCGGGGGTACGTGGCTTGAGTCTTTATAATAGTTGTCCTGCGATATGACAGCCACCTCGCCCGGAGGGAGAGCCGAAATAATCTTATTTACTACTGTGGTCTTGCCAGAACCTGTGCCTCCGGCTATGCCTATGACTAACATGGAGATATATGTATGGGGTGGTTAACGGCGAGGTGCTATGATGTACTATATATTATGAGGTACTATACATTATGCGCCGTTTGGACGCATATATTGGCAAAGTTAACCATTAAATTTTATAATACAAGTGATTTTTTCAGTAACTTTGCGGCGACCTACACTACGGTCCTATAAATACTCCAAGTTAGATAACACGACAGATGATTTTCACCAAATCCATAGCCAATTTCGGCAAATACTGCCTTTTTATGAGGCGTGTATTCTGTATCCCCGACAAGTGGAGAGTATTTTTTTCACGCACGGTTTTCGAGATACAAAAATTAGGTGTAGACTCCATACCGCTTGTCATCATCATAGCCCTGTTTATCGGAGCGGTGATCACGATACAGATGCAGCTCAACTTCTCCTCCCCTCTCGTACCGAGCTATTCGACAGGTCTCGCCACACGAGAAATCGTGCTGCTGGAGTTCTCCAACTCCATATTGTGCCTCATACTTGCAGGCAAGGTAGGCAGTAATATCGCCTCAGAGATAGGCACGATGAGAGTGACGGAGCAAATCGACGCGCTGGAAATAATGGGCATCAACTCATGCAACTTCCTCGTGCTGCCTAAGATAGTAGGGTTCTTGTTTTTCATGCCTGTACTTGTGGTGTTCTGCATATTCACGACCATGCTCGGCGGCTATCTGATAGCAGCTGCTACGGGCATCATCTCCGTGTCGAAATATATCTACGGCATACAGACCCAATTCCAGGAATGGTATGTATGGTACGGATTGATAAAATCGCTGTTTTTCTCAGTGGTCATAACCTCTGTGGCAAGCTATTGCGGCTACTACGTCAAAGGTGGCGCCCTCGAAGTGGGCAAAGCCAGCACCAACGCCGTAGTGACAAGCAGCATCATGATACTGCTCCTTGATGTAATACTCACCAAACTTATGCTCCAATGATAGAAGTCAAGGGTGTAACCAAATCATTTGACGACAAGACCATCCTTCACGGTGTGGACGCGACATTTTACACCGGCAAGACCAATCTGATTATCGGGCAGAGCGGTTCGGGAAAAACGGTATTGATGAAATCGCTTGTCGGACTGCTCAAGCCCGAAGAAGGGCAGATACTTTATGACGGACGTGACGTGATGAAGATGTCGGTGGACCAGACAAAGAAGCTGCGCGAGGAAATAGGCATGTTGTTTCAGGGTTCGGCACTGTTTGACTCTGAGACAGTGCTGGGCAATGTGATGTTTCCGCTGATGATGTTCACCGACATGACACCGGCAGAACGGAAAGACCGGGCGCAATTCTGCCTCGAACGTGTGAACCTCAAAGGAGCGGATGACAAGTATCCCTCTGAGATTTCCGGCGGTATGCAGAAGCGTGTAGCCATAGCACGCGCCATAGCGCTTAATCCCAAGTATCTGTTTTGCGACGAACCCAACTCCGGGCTTGATCCGCACACATCCATACTCATAGACGAGCTGCTGAGCGACATAACCCACGAGTACAACATCACCACCGTCATCAACACGCATGACATGAACTCCGTGCTCGGTATCGGCGAAAACATCATCTACCTCCGCAACGGGCGCCGCGAATGGGTCGGCAACAAGAACGAAATATACACCGCCACCAATGAGGCTCTCAACGACTTCGTATTCGCGACCGAGCTGTTCAAGCAGGTTAAAAACTACATAGTGCATACTTCAACCCCCACCCGACCACAAAAATAACCTGATGCCGACATCTACCCCCCCCCATAAACACAATTTAACATTAGGGGATTCGGGCATATCGATAATCCTGCCCGTATATAATTGCGAGGAGACAATAAAAAGATGCATCGAGTCTGTCTTTAAACAGACCCATAAAGAGTGGGAACTGATAATAATCGACGACGGGAGTACGGACAAGACACTTGCCTTAGCGCAGGAAGCGACATCCGACAATCCCCGCGTAACAGTCATCACCCAAGACAACGCGGGTGTGTCGGCGGCGCGTAATGCGGGACTGAAACAATCCCGGGGTGAGTATGTTACATTTATCGACGGAGATGACTGGTGGGAACCTGAGTTCCTTGAATCCCTCATCAGCCATGCCGGAGCGGATATAATCATCGGCGGGTTCAAGGACTGGCGGACGCAAAAAACATGCAACCTGACCGAGGAAAATTTCACACACCAATCCGGCATCAGAGAATACATTGCCAAGCATATCCTCGGCAACTATGCAGCAGTCTGCTGGGGAAAACTCTACAGCCGACATGCCATAGAGGCGAACGATGCTACCTTTAATCCGTCGTTACGGTTAGCTGAAGATGCCGTATTTAATTTCACGTTGCTTGAACATGTGGAGTCGATTATAACCGTCCCACACACAGGATATGTATATACCAGCAACCCATCATCTGCCAAATACCTGCTGTCATATGACGAATTTGCAACGCTTTTTAACGCACTGCAAAATGTGTATTTACGGCTGGAACGACAATACGACATCACTATATCCCGACACTCGGCAAGCTGGCTGCTTAATTTCCACTCTATCGAAGGAGGCGTGACAGACTCGTCTGACGACCCCTACCTTACGCTCTACAGGATAACCCACCCTGATGCTTCCTTTGTCGACCTTCTTAATGACGATATGTGCAGCCCGGTGGTACGCCTGCTCCTTGCTGCCCGCCAGTCGTATATGGACGGACAAGCGGCAGAAGGGCGGAAAGTACTGCGGCATATCAAAACGGGATACGGACAGTATCTCGGTGCAATCCACTGCAAGTATTCATCATTGCAGCGCATTATCAGCCTCTTGTCATCGTCCCTGATGATAACCGACTGCTGGCTGAAAACAGAAAGCTACATACGCAGAAAACTGCGATAAAAACACGATTGGCGTTTCTTGCCATGAGCAGCTGCCCATAACGCAATTTTTTCGCAGACGATTCACTATGGTTGCGGTAATTACATGAAATTTTCGTAAATTGCGCAAAATTTATTTTTACAACCAGTAAGTGAGTGTTCATTTTCAATTTTGCTTCAAGTCCGAGATTGCTTTTGAGGCGATATTTCTTGAAAAGGAGGGAGCGTAGCGAGCTACGTTACTGACAATGAAAGGAATAGCTGCCGAAAGGAAACTGAAGATGAAGCAAAAACGATGACGCTCACTAAAGAAATGACAATTCTAATTTAAAGTGAATACTCACTTACACACGTAATTCTGAAACATGAAAAAATATCTCGTTACAGGAGCCGCCGGATTCATCGGTGCCAACTTCGTGAAATACCTGCTGAAGAAATGGGGCAACGATGTCGAAATAGTCATATTGGACGCATTGACATATGCCGGCAATCCGATGACAATCAAAGATGAGATTAAGCTTCCAAACGTCACATTTGTCAAAGGAGACATCGGCGACCGCGAGCTCGTAACAAAGATAATGAACGAATTCGATCCGGACTTCGTAGTGAATTTCGCCGCCGAAAGCCATGTGGACCGCAGCATAGAAAACCCCCGACTGTTTTTGGAGACAAATATCCTCGGCACACAGAACATGCTCGACTGCGCACGCGAAGCGTGGTTTGCCGGAAAGGATGAAAACGGGCACAACCGCTACCGCGAAGGGAAAAAATACCTGCAGATTTCCACGGACGAGGTGTACGGCTCACTTCCCAAAGACTTTGCCGAGCCGCAGCCCCTGCATCTTACAGATGCAGTCAAGGAAGTGGTCAAAGGGCGCACGAACCTACAGACATTCGGCCACGGATTTTTCACTGAGGACACCCCCCTCTCCCCTCGTTCGCCATACTCCGCAGCCAAGACCGGAGCAGACCTGATTACCCAGGCATATCACGAAACATACGGTATGCCCGTCAACATCACCCGCTGCTCCAATAACTACGGACCATACCATTTTCCCGAAAAACTCATCCCTCTTATCATCAAAAACATACTTGAAGGGAAAAAACTGCCAGTGTACGGCAAGGGCGACAACGTGCGCGACTGGCTTTATGTCGAGGACCACGCCAAGGGCATAGACATGGTGCTGCGTAACGGCCGCATCGGCGAAGTCTACAACATCGGCGGCTTCAACGAAGAGCAAAACATCAGCATCGTGCGTCTTGTCATCAGCATCATCGGCCGCATCATGCGCGAAGAACCCAAATATCAGGCTCTGCTCAAGGGGATAACCCCGGAGCAAATCAACGAAGACCTCATCACGTATGTATCCGACCGTCCGGGTCACGACATGCGTTATGCAATAGACCCGACGAAGATAGCCACCGAACTGGGATGGTATCCCGAAACACCATTTACCGAAGGCATCGAAAAGACAATCCGCTGGTATCTCGACAATCAGGACTGGGTCGAAAGCGTCACATCAGGCGAATACCAGAAGTATTATGACCAGATGTACGGCAACCGTTGAATCCGAAAACACCCCATACCCCGAAAACACCCTACTTCCACCCACTGACATGAAAGGAATAGTATTGGCCGGAGGTTCCGGCACACGCCTCTACCCCATCACACGCGGCATATCCAAGCAGCTTGTGCCGATTTACGACAAACCGATGGTGTATTACCCCATATCTGTACTCATGCTTGCCGGAATCCGCGACATACTGATTATATCCACCCCACACGACCTACCCGGATTCCAAAGGCTGCTCGGCGACGGCAAGGAAATGGGCGTGAATTTCAGTTATGCAGAGCAACCACGCCCTGAAGGGCTGGCACAGGCATTTATCATCGGCAAGGATTTCATCGGCGATGACGACGTATGCCTCGTGCTCGGCGACAATATATTCTACGGTCAGGGCTTCACTGGGATGCTGAGGCAAGCAGTGGAACGCACAGCATCCAGCAAGGAAGCCACCATCTTTGCCTACAAAGTCAAAGACCCACAACGTTACGGCGTGGTTACCATCGATAATCGAGGCAAGGCAGTCAATATCGTAGAAAAGCCCAAAGAACCCGAAACAAACTATGCAGTGGTAGGATTGTATTTCTATCCTAACGAAGTGGTCAACATCGCCCATGAAATCAAGCCGTCGGCACGTGGGGAGCTGGAAATCACGACCGTCAATCAGGTGTTCATGAAGAGAGACAAACTGAATGTACAGCAGTTTGGCCGCGGATTCGCTTGGCTCGACACCGGCACCACCGACTCGCTCATGGAAGCATCCAACTTCATAGAAACCATCGAGAAGCGCCAAGGCTTCAAAGTGGCCGCATTGGAAGAAATAGCTTTCCGCCGAGGATTCATAGATGCCCAACGCCTGCGTGAACTTGCCGAACCGATGCGTAACAATGCTTACGGCCAGTATCTGATAGAACTTGCCGACAATGGAGTGGAATAAACCCCGCCTGATCGAACTTCCGCGCATATATGACCCGCGGGGAAGCCTGTCGTTTGCGCAAGACAACGCCCAGATACCTTTTGAGATAAATCGTGTGTTTTGGATTTATGACGTGCCGGGAGGCGAGAGCAGGGGCAGCCATAGCCACAAGAAAGCCCACCAGCTCATAGTAGCCACTGGCGGCAGTTTTGATGTGACACTGCATGACGGAACAAAATCCGCCACATTTACACTCAACCGCCCTTTCGTCGGATTATACATTCCGCCGGGACACTGGTTGACCCTTGAAAACTTCGCGTCCGGCAGTGTATGCATGGTATTGGATTCCACTTTGTTCTCGGAAGATGATTACATCCGTGATTTTGACGAATTTTTGGAGTGGAACCGTGTGCATGACCGCATCCCTACCCTGCCTTAATGCAATAATCACCAATGATGAAGTATCCATTTCTCGACCTCGCCGCTGTAAACGCACCTTATATCCACGAACTGCACGAAGCAGCCGCCCGAGTTATAAACTCCGGCAGATACATCGGTGGCGACGAAGTGGAGGCTCTTGAAGCACGGATGGCACAGATGTGCGGCACATCACATGCCGTAGGGGTCAGCAACGGCCTTGATGCCTTGACGCTTATACTCAAAGCATATATCCAACTCGGCAAACTGCATCCTGGCGACGGAGTAATCGTACCAGCCAACACCTACATCGCAACAATGCTGGCTGTCACAGACGCAGGACTGACGCTTATCCCAGCAGATATTGATGCATCAACCATGAATCTCGATGTAACATCCATCAGAGACGAGGATGCAGTCCAGGCCAAAGCAATAATGCCGGTACATCTATATGGACGCAACGCCTGGACACAAGATGTCAAGGATTTCGTCATAACGCACGACCTGCTGGCAATCGAAGACTCCGCACAAGCCATAGGCACTCATTCGGATGTGGAGGGAATAAATGGAGGTGTAACCACAGGCTCACTCGGACACGCTGCCGGCTTCAGCTTCTATCCGACCAAAAACATCGGGGCCCTCGGAGATGCCGGAATAGTAACAACCGATGACCCCGAACTGGCGGCCACAGTCCGTGCGCTTGCCAATTACGGTGCAGACAGGCGTTACCATAACATCCACTATGGACGTAACTGCCGCCTTGATGCCATTCAAGCGGCAATAATAGACGTGAAGCTAAACCATATAGAGGAAATTAACACCCGACGACACCAAAACGCGGCTACATATGACCGTTATCTGAACCATCCACTCGTCACCAAGCCGACAATGCCCGCCAACCATTCCGAACACGTATGGCATCAATATGTCATATACGTCGGGGGGTATAGAGACGAGCTGCAACGGTATCTGGATTCAGAAGGTGTCGGATGGGACATACACTACGCCGTGCCGCCACTGCATCAGCCCTGCTATGAAACCGCACCCTGTCCCCACAACTTCCCTGTGACCGACCGTTTAGCTGACGGTATATTATCGTTACCCATATCCGAGATGACATCAACGGATGATATTAAGGCGATATGCTCGATATTAAACCGATTCCAACCTAACGACAAAAACGCATTGAAATGAAAAAATTTATTATCGTTCTTGTCATCGGGCTGGCTGTGGCATGGACTACCCACAAATATGACAAGGATTCATCCATAGACTCTGCCACGACATCTGCTGAAATCAGCCGATTGACGGAGGTATCCATGCCTGGAAACGTGCAGTCACAGATTAAGAAATACTCCAACTATACAGTCTCGTTTAACCGGGACACGCACACGCCAAACTGGGTGGCGTGGGTGCTGACCGGGGAACATACTACAGGCGATGTAAAGCGGTCAAACAAATTCTGGACTGACGAGTCGGTCATAGGATGCGCTTCGACATCGGATTACCGCAACACCGGCTACGACCGAGGCCACATGGCACCTGCCGGCGACATGAAATGGGACGAACAAGCCATGGAGGAGTGTTTCTCCATGGCAAACATCGTACCCCAAGCCCATACGCTCAACAGCGGTTCATGGGGCAAGCTTGAAGAAAAATGCCGACAGCGCGCTGTTGCCGACAGCATAGTAGTTATAGTTTGCGGTCCTGTCCCGACCGATGCTCCAGTTGCGCATATCGGACTATCATCTGTCGCCGTACCCCAGCGTTTTTTCAAGGTGATACTATCGCCCACAGCTCGGCCACCTAAAGCCATTGGTTTTATCATGCCTAACGGATATGTCGACGGAGGTATGCAAAAATGCGCAGTCAGCGTGGACAGTGTCGAATCCCTGACAGGCTATGACTTTTTTGCCGCTCTGCCTGACGAGATAGAAAATGAATTGGAATCACAATGCAACTTCCCGCAATGGAGCCATACACGACGTTAATCAGCGATGATACCATCTGCGCCATATCCACCCCACATGGGACGGGTGGCATCGCAGTCATCCGCATAAGCGGGCCTGATACGATAGATATTGTCAGCCATGTATGGCATGGGAAACCGCTCGCTACAGCAACATCCCATACAGCCCACCTCGGCAACATAATCGACGGCTCAGGGGAAGTGGTAGATCAAGCTGTGGCCACAGTGTTCCGTGGGCCACACTCATTCACCGGCGAAGACGTGGTAGAGCTAAGTGTACATGGATCTCCATACATCCAGCAACGTGTGCTTTCAATCCTCACGCAACATGGCGCACGCATTGCCGAGGCTGGGGAGTTTACCCGACGGGCATTTTCCAACGGACGGATCGACCTCATCCAAGCGGAAGGGATAGCGGATGTCATAGCCTCCCGCACAGCCGCATCGCACAGACTGGCAATGTCACAGATGCGAGGAGGATTCTCATCACGCATTAAACTCTTGCACGACCGTCTGCTTGAAATGGCATCGCTCCTTGAACTCGAACTCGATTTCAGCGAAGAAGACGTCGAGTTTGCATCAAGAGAGACGCTGATTTCATTGGCTGAGGAGATACTTGCATGTGTCACAAAGCTTGCCGATTCATTTGACAAAGGCAGGGTCATCAAAGAGGGGATTCCAGTCACAATCACAGGTGAGACCAATGCTGGCAAGTCAACACTGCTCAACAGTCTGCTCGGCGAAGACAAAGCCATAGTCAGCGACATACATGGCACCACACGCGACTCCATAGAAGATACAGTAAATATCGGAGGGCATCTGTTCAGATTCATCGATACCGCCGGCCTTCGCGACACAGAGGACCCAATCGAAAGCATAGGGATATCACGAGCCATGGACAATATAGCCAAGGCATCCATAGTCATATGGATGGTCGACAGCACATCTACCCTATCATCTGCTATTGCATCATGGTCAAGAATAGCCCCCAGGCTCCAGGACCAAACAGACCTTGTAATATTCATAAACAAATCAGACATCAACGCTGAAGCATCAGGTTTACAAAAAGAACTCACAGACATAATAGCCCCATCCTCCGATGTCCACTGGGTTATCGGCAGCGCACGGTCAGAATCCGACATCACGACTCTCCAAGACACCCTGTCAGAGATAGCCGCTGCCACCGCGTCCCCCGAAGGTGAAATAACAGTCACAAACCTCCGTCACTACCAATCGCTCACCGCAGCCTCGAGAGCCATCCGGCAAGCCATCCGGGCACTCCGCGACAACATACCCGGAGACCTCGTAGCCCAAGACATCCGCGAAACACTCTACCACCTCTCCACCCTCACCGGCACAATCACCACCCCCGACCTCCTCTCCAACATCTTCGCCAACTTCTGCATCGGTAAATAAATACCTGATTATCAAATAGTTAAATCGATTACAATCGATTAGTATGGCGCTCTTTACGGGCGCCTTTTTTGTTGCTCAAGTATCGTTGATAATCGTTGCTAAGCCTTTTTACGCCATTTTTTGTACCTCCTGTGTACCTCACCACGAAATCTGAGGATTTTCGTTGGCAAGGTCGTGGAGAACTTTTACGCCATTTTACGGGATTTTACGGAGTTATACAAAAATATTGGAGAAATAAGGAGAAATAACATGAGTAGCAACATTGAAATCAGACGAATCTGTGCGTGGTGCAAGCAAGAATTCATTGCGCATAAAACAACTACAACCTGTTGTTCGCACAGATGTGCAAACCTTCTGTATAAACAGAAGAAACGTGAGGCTTCTATTAGGGCTAATAACCAAGTTGTCGAAAAAGCCATCAAGGAAAAGCCGATTGCAAAAATCAGAGACAAGCCTATTCTTACTATCACAGAAGCTGCCACATACATTGGAGTAACCCGACCTACTCTTTATGGCTATCTGAAAAGGGGTGAACTTAAAGCCACCAGACTTGGATATAAATTTCTATTGAAAAAGGAAGATATTGATAACTTATTCAATAAGCCGATAGAATTTAAAATTCCGGTCAGAAACAAACCTTCTATTAATGATTTCTACACCACAGCTGAAGTTAAGGAAAAGTATGGCGTAAAGGATTCCTGGATATTTCACATCGCTAAGGAACATAATATTCCACGAACCTTTCACCGTGGGAAAACCTATTGGAGCAAAAAGCATATTGATGACTACTTTGCAAAGAAAGCTCCCGATCCTGAAATCAAGGAATGGTACAGCACGCAAGACATGCAGGAGAAGTTCGGCATGACGCTGACGGCCATCTATTCTTTTGTATCAAAGAATGCCATTCCCAAAAAGAAAGTCGGCATTATGGTGTATTACTCCAAAAAGCATGTGGACATTGCCAAAGGTCTCATAGCTCCAGAAGAGCCCAAATACTACACCATTGCCGAAGCGATGGAGCGATTCAATCTGACACGGGACCAACTCTACCATTATGTGAAATACCATAATATCCCCCGTATCAAGGTCGGTAAATATACCAAGATCCTGCGGGTAGAGCTGGACAAGTTCTTTGAGCCGCCAAAGATAGAATGAAGCAAAAGTTATTTTCCGGTGATAAATACCACCATTAGAACACCTATTTTATTTGCAACAAAAACAAGTATTAATCAAAAAACAATATAGCTATGACACTTACATGCACCAACGTAACTTTGAGACAAAAGCCATTGCGTAACGACCGTATATCTCTTTATCTGGATTATTATCCGGCCATCCGCAATCCTTACACGATGAAGATGAGTCGCCGGGAATTCCTCGG
>CALUMU010000009.1 GCA_944321825.1 Candidatus Amulumruptor caecigallinarius | reverse complement strand
CCTAAAATCTCACACTCTTCAATTCCATTCTGTGTATCAATCAGATACAGCTTTTTTAATTATCCGGGGCAAAGATAGTGATTAACTTTGCATCCGACAAATAGACTGACTGTTATGTGGATTATTTATGCTTTGCTTGCCGCAATTTTCGCTTGTCTGTTTTTGAAGGAACAGGTTTCGCCGCGAGTCATCTTAGGAGCGTGTCTGATAACGGCCGGCGGTATATGTATGATTGTGAAATGATGGATGAAACTGACTTCCGCGACCATTTGCAAAATGGTCGCGGAAGTCTCGCTTATGAAATTTGTGTTTTTCGGTAGAACTGTTAATACTGCGTATTCTGGGGATCGAAGTTTGTCCAGCCTTGCATCCAGTTGTCGCTTGCATCGCGGAAAGCTCCTATATAGCCGCCGTTTCCGTCCGAGAGCGACGCTGACGGACAGTAGTCCTGTCCTGTACCCATCGGGTCTGAGAGGCTGAGGGCGGACTCGGTCATGACTTTGTTGTTGGGGTTGGAGAGGAGGAACTCGTGGGAGTAAGATACCCGGGTGCGGTCTTCGGTGCTTGTGGCGAAGTCAAAGAGGTAATCTTCATACTCCTTGTTTTTGTCTGTGCCGATAGCATCCATGCCGGCGAAAATTATGTTGTCGATGCGTAACTGCCCAGCCTTGGCATATCCTACGGTGTTGCCTTTTTCGCCGTCAACAATCAGGCCGACAGGCCAGCCCACGGCGAGGGCGTTCTCCACATTGAGTTTTGAGCTGCGGCGTATCTGCATTGCAGCCTGGAAGCGTCCGAGTTTTGAGCCGTTGTCGGGATACACATCTCCGGCAGTTATGTAGGCATCGTTGTTGACGAAATCGGTATTTTTAGCCGTCTTGGGGCCGATGAATGTCACATTGCGGAATGTCGCTGAGGTAAAGGGCGAAGTCTCAGCTCCTGAAGCATTGTTGTCGCTCTCGAAACCGTTGCTCTGCGATGTGTCGGCAATGCGCGGATCGCGGATGGAAAGGCAATACTGCACTGTGCCGCTGAATCCGTTGTCTGTGTCAAACTCGTCATCCCAGCCTTTGTAGGCCACCAGGTGGGAGCAATTGACCGTACCTCCGAACCACTCATAGGAGTCGTCGTTGGAATATGACACCTGAATGTGGTCGACAGTGGTGCCGGAGCCTACCGAGCCGAAGGTGATACCGTTGATTTCTTTGTCGGTGTCAAATGGGTAGCCCGCAAATTCTACACGGATATACTGGTAGATACCGGAGTTATCGGCATCGTTATCGCCGCCGTGTATCGTAGTGGGGCCGCCTTCGATCTGCATGGTGCTCTGGTTGTTGCGGGCACGTCCGCATATAATCAGACCTCCCCAGTCACCAGGATGTCGCTGGCCTACAGGCTGGGCGGAAGTCATTACAATCGGCTCCTGCTGTGTACCGGCCATTTCGCAGTATCCGCCGGGTTCGATGATGAGCGCGGCCATAGTCTGCTTGTCGCCCTTGATGACTGTCCCGGCAGGGATGCGGAGCTTTGCCCCGGCATCCACATACACCCATCCTTTGAGCAGGTATGTTCCCTTGGGGAGGGTCACGTCGCCGGTGAAGTGGAAATTCTGGGTGCCGTTGCCAAGTTCTGTCCCGCCTTTGAAGAGTATGCCGTCGGAGTAGGCGACATTGCCTTTGTAGATGACGGTCGGCTCGGTCGTTGTGGTCGGTTCGTCATTGTTGTCAGACGAGCATGATGAAAAGAGTGCCGTAGAGGATGCTACGGATGCGCCTATGAGAAGCGCAGATACTGCTTTTTGGAAATTCTTCATACTTTATTTGGTTAAAGGGATGTTTAACTGTTTCTTGTTCAGAATTTATAGCTTATCGTGAGATTGAATGTCCGTCCGGGGCGGTAACTGCGGTTGACCTCTTCGATTTCGGAGGTGCTGCCGTCGGCATTGGTGATTGTCTCATACTGGCTGAACCTGCATTTTTCGGCAAGAAGGTCGCGTACTGCCAGTTTGAGTTCCAGTCCGCCGAATTTTTTCGCTACGGACAGGTCGAGAGTGTTGCGGGGCATCTCGTAAGAGTTTGGAATGTTACGTGAAGTGCCGTCAGCGTTAGTTCCGTAGCGGTTGCCCACGCCTATGATGCGTTTGCCTATGCGGTTATAAAGCACCGAGGCGTTCCAGCCGTGTGCGGCGTTGTTGTAGAAGATGCCTGTGTTTATCAGGTATGGCGACTGGCCTTGCATCGGACGGTCGATATTGTTAGAGCCGGGTTCGAACGAAACCTTGCTTTTGATCAGTGCGCCGTTGAACGACAGGGAGAAGTCTTTGAGACCTATGAACCCTAAATTTTTGCGGATATCAAGCTCGATGCCGTAATTATTCGCACCCTTGGCGTTGACAAAGGAATAAATCAGGTCTGTGCCGCCGGCCACAGTGTAGGTCCATTCGATAGGGTTGGTGAAGTGTTTGTAGAACAGGGCAAGTGACACCTGTTCGCCAGGCCCTGGATACCATTCGTATCTGAAATCTACATTTTCGATATATGCCGCTTTGAGGTCATAGTTGCCCATCACGTTGCTGCCGAGGTCGAAGTCGTAGAATACTGACGGAGAAAGCTCGCGGAACTCCGGGCGGTTGACAGAGCGGCCATAGGCAAGACGGAGCTGGTGTCGGGTGTCGATGCGGTATGTGGCATTTATTGACGGAAAGAAATCCGAATAGTCATAGGGCGTGTCCTGCCAGCTCTCCTCATACTGCTTTGTGTTCATGCGCAGCACCTGTCGGGCATACTCGTAGCGGCATCCAAGGTAGAAATTGAATTTATTCACGGGCAGATTGAATCCTAAATACCCTGCCAGTGTGGTCTGCTGTCCGTCGTAATTGTTGAGCATGTTCACCTCCTCATACATGTACAGCTTGTCAGGACCATAGTTTTCGTCGACCAACACGTTTGTAGCCACGTCGTCATCGAAGAGGAACCCCTGTGGTAGGGAATTGTCGGGTTGCCAGCCATATTGAAACTCCCTCGTGCGGTACTGACGGTTGCGGTGTTCGGCATATACACCGGCTTTCAGGACCGGCATACTCCACGACCAGTCAAATGTACGGCGGTAGTTGGCATTGGCTGAAAATATGTTTTCGTCAAGGCGTGTGAACTCACGGCTTATGCGGTATATGCCCATGCGCTGGTCGGTGCGGTCGGTACGCTCTATCAGCCGCCGGTCGGGCATATCATTGTTGGAGTAGGCGTATCCTGCGCTCCAGTCCACATAGTCCTTGTCAAAAGTGTGTTTGCCAGTCAGCTGCGTGTTGTATGTAGTCCTTGACGAGTAGTAATATTCCTGATTGTTGATATTGTCGGGCTGGGCGTTGAATCCTGTGCGTGTGCTGTACCTGTCTCGGCCTATCTGGTTGAATATGTTTTTCCATTCGAAGAAATGCCGGTTGCCGCTTGGACGGAAGCTCAGGTTGGCCATCAGCCCTATACGAGAGTCGTTGATCCACTGGTTGTCGGTGGCCTTTCTCAGGAATACTGGTTTGTCGTTGGTAGTGTCGTAGGGTCCGTAAAGCGAGTTCTCCATGTCGGTCAGCGTCTTGTAGGTGTTGCTGTAGTTAGCCGCTACGACGATACCCCATTGCGCACCGCCGTCCATGCGCCACAGGCGGCTGTAATCGGCGGAGAGCTTCATGTCGGCCCATGGGTGGCTGTTACGTAGCCGCCAGTCGTTGTTAAAGCCGTTGCCGAGTATATCGATACGGTTTCCATATCCTGGATAGGTGTTCAGCTTGCCCTCCATTCCGGCGGATAATTTCCTGAATCCGTTGTCAAAGCCGAGGAAGTCTGTTGCGCTGCCTTTTGAAGACACGAATGTGCGGAAGTGGGTGCGGTCGTTGATGCCGATTCCAGCCGAGATATTGAGCTGGCCTGATACGGGTTCCTGCTTAGTGTTCACAAGTATGAAGCCACCTGTAAAGTCTGACGGGTATTCCGGTGCCGGGCTTTTGACGATTGTCAGATTCTCAAGTTGTGAAGACGGGATAATGTCAAATGAAAATGCCCTGCTATCGGCTTCGCTGCTCGGTACGGCTCCGCCATTGAGCCATACATTGTTGTATCTCTGCGAAAGACCTCTGACCATCACAAATTTGTCATCGATGATGGAAACTCCTGGTACGCGGCGTATGACTTCCGATGCGTCTTTATCTTGGGTCTTGGCAATCTGGGCGGCTCCGACACCAGTCAGGACCACCATGCTTTCTTGCTGCTCTTTGGCCACGACTGTCTCACTGCTCCGCCGTGCATTGGCAACTACCGTCACCTCCGAAAGGGTTTCGCTGTCGGGTTTCATCACAATATCCAGCTTGGTCTCGCCGGTACCGCTGACTCTTACATCTTTGATGTCCGCGCTCGTGTAACCGACATATGAAACCGTTATTGTGTATGTGCCTGAAGCTACTTGGATGTCATAGCATCCGTCGATGTCTGTAACTGCGACTTTTGCTCCCGGGCTGACTGATATGGTGGCACCTATCAGGGCTTCTTGGGTGGATTCGTCCGTGACCACTCCTCTGATTACGCCTGCATTGGCTGCAACTGGTAGTGTCATCAGGGCAAGCAGACGTATGATTCTTGATGTTAACATTCGTGGATTGGTTTAACAATTTTGTTCTCGCTGCAAAGTTCCACAAATGTTGTTTCATAGCTGTTTCACGCAGATTAAGCTTTTATGAAGCTAATATTTCATAATAATTACACTATAAAACGTGTTATGTCGTTTAGGCGCAAAAAAAAGACCCCGATTTTTCGGGGTCTTCCAAAAGCAAATGTTTTTAGCTATTAGCACGAAGTCAAAAGTGGCACATCAGCTCGACTACGAATTTGTCCTGTTCAGATATTCCTGGAGTGACACCTTGCTTGTAAAAATATTTTTCGTAGTTGAGACGAATTTCGGCATAGACTTTTTTCACGCCAAAATGCAATGTAGTACCTAATGTCATGCGATGACGCTCAGGGTCGTTGGCATACAGTTGCCCCTCTTCGTTTTTGATGCCATCGGAGTGATTAGACATATAGTCATACCTGCCGAGGGCTGAAATGCCAGTCAGATATTTTTTCAGCGGGAATTTTCTGCTCACGAACGCATCCACGGCATTTACTCCGGAAAAAGCTCCGTGTGCATAATTTTTGCGCAAATACTCTGCTTCTATATGCCAAAGGGTGTCGTCATAATACGCACCTGCATCCCACATCATTATGTTGACATCCTCCGGTTTGATTTTCTGTGCACTTGCCACCACGACAAACCGATCGAAGAATGACGCGGTCACCTTGGCGGAGAAGTTGTAGGTTTTAGTCCAAAAGTCCTTCTGGTTGGTCAAGCCTGAACCATTGAAGATGCCGCCTTCTATTGTAATGGGGACTGTCTTGCCGAACTGATACATTCCGGCAAGTCCGACATCACGCACATTGCCCACCTGCTTGGCTATGAACGAACGGTTTGCGAAATATTGCGTATGCGGAGAGCGATGGGCGTCAATTGTAAATGGCACACGCATCTGGCCTAATGTGACATTGGCTTTGACTTTTTCCGGGGAGAAGCGTACATAAGCATCGAGCATCTTGATTTTACCCTCGTCCGAAAGGTCGATTTCGGCTTTGTACGAGATTATGGGGATGATGATGCCGTTGACACCGACACGGGCATTACGTACCTGAAAACGTCCGGCGTTGATTTGAGGTTCATACTCGTATTTTGCACGTATGGTACCGTGTATTTCGGGGATGTATGGTGATTTTTCCTGTGCGTAGCCGGATATAATACCACCTGAAGCTACAAGTATGATTGCCAAACAAATTTTAAGCGTATTCATATTTTGAAATCCATGATTGGTAGCGACTTGACCGCGACAAAGTTAGCAAGAATATGTTTCATGAATATTACATAATGTTAAATTTTTGTTTCATGTCTGGCCGGCCATGCGGCATCAGGATATGCGTGACCAGTCAAGTGTGCGGGAGAACAGGGCTTTGAGTCTGGCTGACAGTCCGGGGTGTAGTGCGAGGGTAGGGTCACCATCGAGGACTGTTTCTGCTTCACGGCGGGCAAGGGTAAGTATCTGGCCGTCGGCAGCCAGAGATGCTATTTTGAGGTCGAAGGCCATGCCGCTCTGCATGGTCCCCTCGATGTCGCCCGGACCGCGAAGTTTCATGTCGGCTTCGGCAATCAGGAATCCGTCAGATGTGGAGGTCATGATTTCAAGACGCTTGCGAGTATCTCGGCCGATGGTGCGCTTGCTCATCAGTATGCAGTAACTTTGGTCGGCTCCTCGTCCCACGCGTCCGCGCAGCTGGTGGAGCTGCGACAGTCCGAACCGCTCGGCATTCTCTATCACCATGACGGAGGCATTGGGTACGTTGACCCCGACTTCGATGACGGTTGTAGCCACCAAAATGTCGGCTTGGCCGGATGCAAACAGCTGCATCTGGTAGTCTTTCTCTGACGGCTTCATTTGGCCGTGCACGAACGCCACTTTGCGGTGTGGGAATACGTTGCAGATAATTTCGTAACCCTCCTCAAGGCTTTTCAATGCCAGCTTGTCATTGTCTTTAATCAGTGGATGGACTATGTAGACCTGCCGCCCCTGATTGAGCTGCGTGCCGATGGCGCGGTATACTTGCTCGCGGTTTTCGTCATATCGTAGCAGGGTGACTACAGGCTTACGTCCCGGGGGCAGTTCATCGATTACGCTAACGTCAAGGTCGCCGTAGACGGTCATGGCCAATGTGCGCGGTATAGGTGTGGCGGTCATCACCAATACATGCGGCGGTATGTGGCTTTTGCCCCACAGTCGGGCGCGTTGGGCTACGCCGAAACGGTGTTGTTCGTCGATGACGGCAAATCCTAACCGCAGAAATTCTACAGGGCTTTCCAACACGGCATGTGTGCCTACGAGGATGTGTATGGATCCGTCCATCAGGCCTGTGTGGATTTCACGTCGGCGGGCAGCCGGTGTGGAGCCGGTGAGAAGGGCTACGCTTATGCCGAGGGGCGCAACCAACGAGCGGAGCGTCTCGAAATGCTGAGTGGCGAGTATCTCGGTAGGAGCCATCAGGCAGGCCTGCATGCCGTTGTCAAGGGCTATGAGCATACAGAGCAGAGCCACGAGAGTTTTCCCGCTCCCTACATCGCCTTGCAGGAGGCGGTTCATCTGTCGTCCTGACCCCATGTCGGCGCGGATTTCCTTGATGACCCTCTTCTGGGCGGATGTCAGTTCAAATGGTAGATGCTCGAAATAAAAACGGTTGAAGTAGTCACCGATGCGTGAGAATCTGTAACCGCCGATGGCCTGTTTTCTGCCCCGGGCATAGCGGAGTATGTCAAGTTGCAGGTAAAACAGCTCGTCGAACTTCAGGCGCAGACGTGCTTGCGCGGCCTCTTGATGCGACCGTGGATTGTGTACTGCCGTCAGGGCTTCACGCAGCGGCATGAGCTTGTTGCGCGATATGATATCCGGGGGTAGCGGGTCTTGGATTATCGGGGTAGCGGCAAGCACATTCATCGCCATGGTGTAGAATGTCCGTGATGAAAATCCACCGTTGCGCAGCTTCTCTGTAAGTGGATACACACCTCTGAGGCCGCTGGTAGCGGCGAGGTTGGAGGGCGAATCCACTTCGGGATGCACCATCTGCACTATGCCGTTATAATAGGCTGGTTTTCCGAAGAGGATATACTCATTGCCTGGCTGGTAGGCATCTTTGAGCTTGCGTATCTGTCTGAACCACACGACTTCCATTGTGGAGTGTCCGTCGGAGAACAGCCCTACCAACCGGGTCCTGGCACCTTCTCCACGAACGGTAAATGTCACGAAACGGCCTCTGACCTGTACCATCGACATCTCCTCGTTCAAATCGCGTATGCGGTATACCTTCGTGCGGTCGAGGTAGTGCGTAGGATAATGGGTCAGCAGGTCGTAGAATGTGTTGATACCCAACTCTTTCTGTAGGAGCTCGGCACGTTTTGGCCCTACGCCTTTGAGAAACTTTATGTCGCGTTGAGTTAAGTGAGTGTTCATTTTAAATTTTGGTTCAGATTCTGGATTACTTTCGAGATGATATTTCTCAAAGAGGAAAGAGCGTAGCGAGCTACGTGACTGACGATGAGAGGAATAGCGGCCGAAAGTGAGCTGAAGATGAACCAACCATGATGAAATTCGCTTAAAAACATAATTATAATTTAAAGTGAACACTCACTTAAGTTGTTCACTGTGCCGATATGGTTGATGAGAGGCTGTATATCTCCGCAATCTTGATGTCGAGAGGATGCGTTATCTTGATGTTGTACGGCGAGCCGTGTGTGAGTCTCATATCGGTGTGTCCGGCTGCCGCAAGGACGGATGCATCATCGGTAAACGTACCCTTTGGGGCACGAGTGCGGTATGCTTCAATTAGCAACTTGGCAGGGAAAAACTGCGGAGTCTGCACGGCCTTGTATCGTGCACGATCCACGGGTGCGGAGTCTCCCTCGGCTTGCAGCTCTCTGAGCGAATCCGTGACATCTATGACAGGGATTGCTCCTTCAGCACCCTCTTTGACTGCTTCTAAGGCTTCCATGACTACATCCCGTGGCACTATGGGGCGCACACCGTCATGTACGCCGATGTATTGGCAGCCGGCTTTGACCGCTGCAAGAGCGTTGCTTACGCTCTCGGTGCGTGTCGCGCCTCCGGCTATAATCTCTACGCGGTCGGAAAGCCCAAATCGGTCAAGCTCCTCTGTCATGTGGGATTGCCACATCTCGCTGACTACAACTAATATCTGCGCTTCTTGGAGCAAGGCGGCAAATCGGCTGAGAGTCGCTATTATGACAGGCATGTCGCCGTCGGGGGTATGTATGTCAAGATACTGCTTGGGGACATCTGACCCGAAGCGCGAGCCGGTACCGGCTGCTACTACGATGAGTGTGATGTTTGATGAGTCCATCTGATGTTGTGTCATAATATCCTTAATGCGAGGAATGGTGCGCCATGGCCGGTCAGGCGCACAGTATGGTATATAAGCCTGATGGCAGCGCGTTGATGCCGTGTACATTGTTCTAATGCTAAGGCATAGCGTGGCGATGCCAGCTCAGGATGCCCTTCGCGCATGTAATTGGCCGCGAGCATGGCATTGCGGGCGGCTACATATTTCATCTCTTCCCGACCTGCGAGCAGCCGTGCGATTGTGTCCAACGAAAGCTCCCATTTGGCAGGGTTGTGGTTGAAGTCCAGCCGGGTAATCGACTCTTCGTGCTGTCGCTGCCATACTAACGGAGCTTTGTCGATGACAACTACTGAAGGGTGTTCCAAAAGGAGGCGTACGCCAAGTTCGAAATCGTCCCAGCCTGGCAGCGCTTCGTTCCAGCCGCCCACCTTGCGGAAGAGCGAAGTGCGGGCCATATACCTTTGGGTCGACCAGTGGCTGTGCATCAGGTGGGTAGCTAAAGACTGCCCGAACGGTAGCCGGCGTAGCGGTCTGCGTCCGTCGTGCAGCATGACAGGTGCTCCTATAACTTCGGCATCCTCATGCTGTCGTGCCGCATCCATCATCCGGTGGATATGTCCGGGCAGCATTATGTCGTCACTGTCGAAAAACATGGTCCACCGGGTCTCTACTGCGTCAAGCCCTGTGTTGCGTGCCCGGCAAGCTCCAGGCGTTTCCTGTCGCAGCAGCCGTACACTCATTCCGTCATGAGCAAGACGTGATAGCTCGCTTTGGAGCAGCTCGTAACTGCCGTCAGTGGAGCCGTTGTCCACTACTATCAGGTCAAAGTGTTCCCCTTTCTGCAAGGCTATGCTGTGCAAGGTCTCCATGACGAGGTTGCGCCGGTTGTACACTGGGACAACTACGCTTAGGCTGGGAGTTGTGTCGTTAGAGCGCATCAAGTAGGATTGGTAATCAATGATGGATTTCAGGGAAACCTTGTGAAGTTATCACCGAGTATGGCTCTCCGGGCAACACTATCAACGCCTCCACGCCTGGTAGGCTTTCGATCATCGCCATGGCGCTGTCAGGATGCATTGCCATGCACGATGTTGCGAGTGCATCGGCCATCATGCAGTCTGGCGCTATTACAGTGGCAGAGAGGCATCCGTTGTCGATGGGATGTCCTGTCGCAGGGCTGATGGTGTGGCCTATGGTTTGCCCGCCGACGTTGTGGTAGTTGCGGTAGTTGCCGCTTGTCGCTATCCCGCAATCGGTCACGTCTATCATGGCTAACCTGTAGTGGGCTGACGGATTCTTGTCATCTGTTATCGGAGCATCAACACTCAACTTCCATTTGTTGCCCTGCTCATTATGGCCGCTCAAGACCACTTCCCCGCCTATTTCTATCATGTAGTCGGTTATGCCGTTGCGACGCATCATCCGGCCTACTTCGTCACACGCCAATCCTTTGGCTATCGCTGAGAAGTTAAACTGTGTGCGAGGGTGTTTTTTCGTGATAACCATCTCATCATTGATGCTGCATTGCGCAATCCCTACATATTCTAAAGCCTGAGCTATGGCTTCTTCTGTCGGTGCTTCATGTATCTGCCGGTTGCGGCCGAATCCCCATAGCTCTACCAATGGGGCGACAGTCGGGTCGAATGCGCCATGGCTGAGACGGCTGACGGTGACAGACCCTTTGAACACTTTGGCAAGGATGCTGTCGGCTGCGAGTGATTCGGCACGGTTGAGGCGTGACACCAATGACGAGTCGTTGAATACGGATACCGACATCTCCACGCGCCTTAGCGTCATGATGATGCTGTCGGTCATCTGGCGGGGCGACTTGTATTTTATATGGTACACTGTCGCCCATATCGCGCCCTCGTCGCTGCGGTATATGGCTTCGGTCGTGCATGATGACAGGGTGTGCGCTGCGTATAGTGCCAGCAACAGGCATATATGGTGTTTTCTTGCCAATCTTAACAATAATTGCATTATTGCCTTCAAAATTTAATAAAAATGAGAGGGTTGTTAGGGCAAAATTTGGTTACTTTGCTTTAGTGTTGCAATTTACCAATATTTTTTCATTTATGCCTTTTAAGTGGGTGTCCATTTTACTTCGAGGCATACCTAAATTCCCCAATTACTATGAAAAGTTCATACTTGTTTCTCGCCCCTGGATTTGAAGAAGTGGAAGCGTTGACTCCTGTTGATGTCATGCGTCGTGCAGGTATCGACGTGAAAACGGTGTCGGTGACGGCATCTCGCGATGTTGAGGGTGCGCACGGTGTGACCGTCAAGGCGGATATGACATTTGACGAGGCCGATTTCAGCGACTGTGACTGGTTGGTGCTGCCCGGAGGTATGCCCGGAGCCACCAATCTATATGAGTGCAAACCTCTGTGCAGTCTGTTGCTGAAACATAATGCCGAAGGCGGCCACATTGCAGCCATATGCGCTTCTCCGGCTGTGGTGCTTGGCGGACTCGGACTGCTTGACGGCAAGGAAGCCACCTGTTATCCCGGATTTGAGTCGGTCGCTCCGAAGTCGATATTTCCAGACCGCAAGGTAGTGGTGTCGGGTAATATCGTTACAGCCAACGGCCCGTCGTCAGCCCTTGTATTTGCATTGGCGATAGTGGCGGAGGCTATGGGCGACAGTGTAGCCAAGCAGGTAGGCGAAGGGATGCTCTTCTATGAAAAGTACCTCTGACGACGTGATTTTGAAAATCTGATATACGGCAAGAGCCGCCATTTGCTGAAGCATTGGCGGCTCTTGTGGTAATTTATCTATAGTCCTGCATATACAGCTAAAACAGCTTCTCAGGATTCCGCTCAGAGATATTTGCTTACGGCTGTATTCAGGCGGGTGATGTCGTCGATGCGCTCTTTGATTTCACCGTCGGATATTATGTACGTAGTCGGGAGCACGGCGACATTGTAGTTGAGCAGCGGCGTAGCGTCTGATGCTGTGCTCTGGTACACCGAAATCCATGGAAGATTGGCTGCTGCACTCCGCCAGAATGGTTCCTCGTCGCTGACAGACACCTGATAGATTGTCAGGCCGGAGCTTCCGTATTGCTTCCATATCTTGTGCAGTTCGTTGTTGAACGGAGTGGATTCGGGTGCGCTGTAGGTGGTGAAGTTCAATATGACCGTTTTGTGGTTTTTAGCTACTTCGATGAGGCTATGCTCTTTGCCTTTGCGGTCAAAAAGGCGTATGTCGAACATCTGTATTTCCTGTGCTTCCACGCTGCGTACTGCGGCCGGACGACCGCTTATGAAAAGTTTGCGCAGATAGTCGGTACGCGGGTCGTTAGGCCTGGAATTGGCATAAGCGTTGGCTACGGCACCGATGATGCGGTTGTCGAATTTGTCGGCAGGGTCAAATAGCTTGTGCCCGTCGATTTGCTTGTTGACTATATAATATGCCACTATGCCAGAAGGATTGGCGAGGAGCTTGCGGCCGAGCTCGCGCTTAAGCAGGCTGTCGCGGACCACTTCCGAGGATGGACGCTTGGATGCGGCCTCCATCAGGCGTTTGTCGACTGCCGCCATCATTTCTGCGTCGGCAGTCCCGCTCAGGTGGAAATCGGTGTCGAAGCCTGTCATTGTAGTGTTGATTGATACGGCATCGATGCTGTCGATGGGGAAATAGATGATTTTGTCATCCATGCGCAGACGGTAGATGCCTGGGTGTGCGGCAGCCTCATGGCTGAGTTTGAAATCGCCCTTGGCATCGGTCTTGACCGTGTCGAGCGGATACCAGCGGCCGTTTTGGCTCGCTTCCACTATCAAAGCTGTGTTTTCGGGGGCATCCTTGACGTTGCCTGTAAGGTTCCACCGGTTAGAGTCGGAGCAACCTGCTGCCGACAGGAGCAGTATAGCGGCAGATATGCCGCATGTAATCAAATGAGGTATTTTCATGTCGTTTTCCAAGTGGGATTATGGCCGTACTTATAAGAGCAGTTTGAAGTTTAAGCTGCTGCTTGCAAACAGCTTGGCAAAATTAGCGAAATTCCCTCCAATCTGCAAGGCAATGCGGTCGGGTAGACAGTTGTTGATTGGAGGCAGTTTCTTAAAGTTCGTAGAACGGGATGCAGCGTTGCAGCCTTTCGCGGGCGGCATCCCACGGCATGTAAATCTCGTCGGAATCATCCGGGTTGAGCGACAGAGGCACTTCGTTGAGCTGGAATCGCACGTAGTATGTGCCGCGTTTGTGTTTGAAGAGGATAATCTGCAGGTTGGATGCCATCGGCACCACATGGAAATTCTGCCAGTGCTTGCCCACGGTGTCGAAGTAGTTGGTCATGTAGTAGCATCCGGGGATGCGCATCTGTGACAGCAGCGGCATGAGCGTTTCTGCATGGCCGAACCGCAATATCACGGTCGGATTGTCGGCTGATGCCTGCGGGTTTTTACCTGCCGATTTGTCTGCTTCTATGGCGTGGTCGGTGGTCTCGATGATGTCCTTTATGAGAGGAATTGATATTTCCGACGGGAGGGTTGAGAGGGTAGAGGTGGTGCGGATGAGGTATTGCCGCAGGTTGTTGCAGGCCCACAGCCGGTTATACTCGTCGCGTGTGAGATATTCGCTGACATCGGTCGGAAGCATCATGGACTCTAATCCGGCCAGCACTTTGTACATCGACATGACGAGTTTCCGTGCTTCTGACGGATTCATCGGATAGCTTTTGCCCAATACTTTAATAAGCGGGGTCAGCGGCGCCGTAACATTGGTGAAGTCCGTGACTGTCTGGACCCATGGCTTCTCGTCGGTCCACGATACATATGCCTCGTCGGTCTCGAACGGACGCATGAGCCACGATTCCTGCGGCCCGGAGGATGCGGTTATGTTCACGCTGTTGTTGAGGCGTGTCACCTGATAGAGGAAGCTATACATGCTGTTGACACAGCGGGGGATACGGCTGGATATGGCTTTTATTTGTCCGTCCTTGAACAGGGCGGGGTATGTTCGTACCATCCGTGCCGCTATGCCGCGTTGTTCGGCCATGCCGAGGCTGTCAAGAGCGCCCCAGCGTCCTTTGCTTTTGGACATGATGATGTCGGTAAGTGACATCAGCTTCTTGCCTAAAGGGGTGATGGTCCCTATGGATTGCGCATGGCTGAGAGCTTCGCGCAGTGCTTCAACATCGCGGGGCGATGAATAGTAGCGGGCACCGTGACGGCCTACATGGTTGATAAGCACCGGCGTGAGCGAGTCGGGGGTGGCTATTGTCGCTGACGGCTGTGGATATGGCATGTAGCTCCCCTGGCACTGCGTGTAGTCGAAGTTGGTGGCGGTAGGATCTTGCGCGGCTGAGACGGTGCCGGTGTGGGTGAGTGTAAATACACCTATTGCGCAGACGGTTGTGCGCATGAGCCGCCGCAGAGTATGTATTGCGATAGTCATGACAGTCAGATGTGTATTTTATGCAAAAATAGCAATAATTCGGTTCGGGCGCAATTAATGATCGCAATAGGGTTTAAAATCGAATGACAAATAACGAATGACAAGCTACCCCTGCCGGTCTGATTCCGGCAGGGGTAGCTGAATATAAGTGTTCCGTATTGGACTGTGTCTGCGATTAAGCCTTGCCGGCCGAACCGAGCACGTTTACAATCTTGTGCTTGTAGAGTTTTTCCATCTCGTCACGAGCCGGACCGAGATACTTGCGGGGGTCGAATTCGCCGGGCTTGTCGGTGAATACCTTGCGCACAGCAGCTGTCATGGCCAGACGGCTGTCAGAGTCGATGTTGATTTTGCATACTGCGCTCTTTGCAGCCTTGCGGAGCTCTTCTTCGGGGATGCCGATAGCGTCGGGGAGCTTGCCGCCATGGGTGTTGATGATGTCGACGTACTCCTGGGGAACAGACGATGAGCCGTGGAGCACGATAGGGAAGCCGGGGAGTTTCTCCATCACAGCGTCAAGCACCTCAAATGCCAGAGGCGGCGGAACGAGACGGCCTTCGGCGTTGCGTGTGCACTGCTCGGGGGTGAACTTGTATGCACCGTGACTTGTGCCGATTGAGATGGCGAGGCTGTCGCAGCCTGTACGTGTAGCGAAGTCGATAACCTCCTCGGGGTCGGTGTAGGTGTGGTGGTCGGAAGAAACTTCGTCCTCGACACCTGCAAGCACGCCGAGCTCTCCTTCGACTGTTACGTCAAACTGGTGTGCGTAATCAACGACTTGCTTTGTGAGGGCTACATTCTCCTCGTAGGGCAGGTGGCTGCCGTCGATCATCACTGACGAGAAGCCGCTGTCGATACATGATTTGCACAGCTCGAAGCTGTCGCCATGGTCGAGGTGGAGCACAATCTGGGGATTTTCCCAGCCGAGTTCTTTGGCATAAGCCACAGCTCCCTGAGCCATGTAGCGCAGCAGAGTAGCGTTTGCATAGTTACGTGCGCCTTTTGATACCTGGAGGATTACGGGTGATTTCTCCTCTGACGCAGCCTTGATGATGGCCTGGAGCTGCTCCATGTTATTGAAGTTGAACGCGGGGATTGCATATCCGCCCTTGATGGCTTTGGCAAACATCTCACGGGTGTTGACCAAACCTAAGTCTTTGTAGCTTACCATAATGGCTTGTTGGATTATAGTTATGAATATATTAGGTTTCTGAGTCGGTTAAACCTGATGCAAAGTTAATGAAAATTTTCAAACAGCTTCTAAATTAAGCCTATGAAATTGTTTGAGCCGATGCGCTTGGCCGTTATGCTCGGTCTCTATTTACGGCGGTATTAACGGGCGTAGCCCACAGGGTTGTTGAGGATGGCACGCTGGGTCGGCTTCAGCTTGAGTACCTTTGCCAGACCGGCTGTGTCCATGGTCATGCGGGGGACAGTGGCAAGGCCGTTGGCCGAGCAAAACAGATTGATATTCTGGCATACTATCCCGGCATCGCACATGGTGGTGAGCATAGCCTGATCGGGGTCGCGGTCAAATTTGCTATAGTCGCCGACGATGACGAGCGATATGGGAGCGTCGTTTACGAAATCCTGGCTGAAATCTGCGGTGCCGGCTACGAGTCCTCTGTGGTCTCCTTCGGCTATGAGCAGCAGAGAGTTGCTGGTGGCATCGTAGAGGTAGGCTCCGCTCTTGTCAATCAGATACACGTCTATCTCTTGGGAGTTGAGGGCTGTCGGGTTGGTACGGTGTCCTGACGACGGACGGTTGATGCCGTTAGCCGACCATAAGAGATTAGACAGCAGCTGCTTGTCGACGGGTTTCGACGGGTCGAATTCACGTGTGCTATGGCGAGAGCTTAGTGCTTCGCTGAGCGGCATTCCGCCTTCTCGTATCGGAGAGGGTAGTTGGATATTGTCCTGTGCCGAGATGCTGTTGGCTGACATGATTAAGGATGCGGCTAAAAGTGTCTTTAACGTCTTTACTAACATATCTCTATAAAAAACTAAAGCGCGCTCCGCCGTATGACATGTTACGGCGAAGCACGCTTTGATGGGTTAATCCGTAGTTCTATGCGTATACGATGGATGTAATGGATTATTTCTTGGCTGCTTCGAGAGAAGCCTTACGGAATTCTTTCATTACTTTTTCAAGTTCGAGAGATGCTTTGCGAGCACGAGCTCCTGCTGCTTTGTTGCCGTTAACGAGCTGTGCTTCAGCGTCTTTCTTGAATGCATCGTAGAGCGATGCAGCCTTTTCTACAAGATTTTTCATCGGATTTAAGTTGTTAAATGGTTGAATGGTAAAAAGATAATGTACACTATGTGCAAATATAAGTATATTTTTTGAATTATTTCGCAATTTTTATACAGCAGTGCGTGTTTTTGCATATTCTGAGACCTTAATAAGGCAAGTATGGGCATTTGGCCTTGGTGGAATCATTAAAAAAATATAATTTTGTGGTCTATCCATAATATGAATATGCATAATATAAACCATAGTGTTACGAGATTGCTATGAAAAACCTGTTGACACGCACACTCGCCGGTATCGTCTATATAGCTGCAATAGTAGCGTCGCTGGTTTTCGGCGACATATATTTTTTGTCCCTTATGGCTCTGTTTGCCATAGCCGGTGTGTATGAATTTAGCAAAATGACCACGGGCGATGCTGCCGATGCTGACAGCCGTATACTCCGCGTGTTGGATATGGTAGGGGCCGCTGCCGTTGTCGTTTTCAACGCCTTAGCAGTTTCGTCGCTTGTCTCGTTCTCTCCGATACCTGTGACTGCGATTTTTGCGCCGGTACTGCTCTATCTCGTGGTGAGGATGGTGGCGCAGCTCTATGTCAAGCAGGCTGATTCGATTCATGCGCTGGCCATACCTTTGGCAGCACAGGTGTACGTGTCGCTGCCTTTGGCTCTGATGACATATATGTATTATATCTATAGTCCGCAGCTGATTCTCGCGATGTTTATCATGATATGGCTCAACGATACCGGTGCATATGTGGCAGGGTCGATGTTCGGACGACATAAGCTTTTCGAACGCCTGTCGCCCAAAAAGTCGTGGGAAGGCTTTTTCGGAGGGCTTGTTTTCACCGTCGGAGGGGCTTTGGTTATATACTTTCTGCTCAATGACTGGTTGTGTGGGCTTTCATTGGCTGGGGCTATAGGGATGGGCCTTGTGGTGACGGCGTTCAGCACCTGGGGCGACCTCGTAGAGTCCATGTTGAAACGTGCCGCCGGTGTTAAGGACTCAGGTCATCTTATCCCCGGACATGGGGGTATGCTTGACCGCATAGACTCGCTTCTGTTGGTAGTCCCGGCATTGCTTTGTTACCTCGCGGTGATAGTCTGATTGGAAATCGTCGGCAAGCTTTTGATGCGTTGACTGTTACACCTGCCATGTGATAGCATGGCAGGCATTATATTATGGCAGGCATTATATTATAATGTGTATTCCCGAAAAATTTGGGAGGGTGGGGATTTTTTTACTAATTTTGCACCCGATTTTATTAACGAACACTATCTCTGACGCTATCTGTGCGGCCTGATTGCATCCCCATTGGCATGGCACTGCGTTGAGCATAAAGTAAGCATGAGCACTACATCGAAAAATCTTATAATAGTCGAATCTCCGGCCAAGGCCAAGACTATCGAGAAGTTTCTCGGCAAAGACTATCAGGTGCTGTCGTCACGCGGACATATCCGTGACCTCAGTAAGAAAGACTTGACCATCGATTCCAAAGGACGTTTTGAACCCGAATACGAGGTGCCCGATGAAAAGCTCCCATTGGTCAAGGAACTGAAGAAGGCTGCGGGTCAGGCATCGATGGTGTGGCTCGCATCCGATGAGGACCGCGAAGGGGAGGCTATCTCGTGGCACCTCTATGAAGTGCTCGGACTGAAGCCTGATAATACCCGCCGTATCGTGTTCCATGAGATCACCAAAGATGCCATCGTACACGCGATAGAGAATCCGCGTGACATCGACATCAACCTTGTCGATGCCCAGCAGGCGCGGCGTGTGCTTGACCGCATAGTCGGATTTGAGCTGTCGCCGATACTGTGGAAAAAAATCAAGCCGTCGCTCTCGGCAGGGCGAGTGCAGTCGGTGGCCGTGCGTCTGATAGTGGAGAGGGAGAATGAGATCAAGGCTTTCGTCCCCGAAGAATATTATCGTGTGACTGCCGAGATGGCGGCTCCCGACGGAAGTACGGTGAAGCTTGAGCTTGCCCGCAGGATTCCGTCGTACAAGGATGCGATCGCTCTGCTCGATGCACTCAAGGATGCAACCTTTACCGTCACCGATATCAATGTAAAGCCGGTAAAGAAATCTCCGGCTCCGCCGTTCACCACCTCCACATTGCAGCAGGAAGCGTCGCGGAAATTGGGATTTACGGTCAGCCAGACCATGCTTGTAGCCCAGAAACTTTATGAAGCCGGGCATATAACATATATGCGTACTGACTCTCTCAACCTGTCGTCGCTGGCCATCAGCACTATTTCGCGTGAAATCCGCGAGACTCTGGGCGAGCGGTATCTGAAAGTGCGCAAGTATCATACTCGCAGCAAGGGAGCGCAGGAGGCCCATGAGGCCATACGCCCTACCTATATAAACAAACATGCCATAGAGGGTACGGCTCAGGAAAAGAAGCTCTACAACCTCATATGGAAACGCACCATCGCATCACAGATGGCTGATGCAGAGCTCGAACGTACCACGATCGATGTCATACCACAGTCAAGTGGCGGGAATGATGTCAATGCCCGGTTTACCACCGACGGCGAGGTGATAAAGTTTGACGGCTTCCTGAAGGTCTATATCGAAAGCCATGACGATGACGACAGAGACGGTACCCCGGCGTTGGGCGACAGCGCATTGCTGCCTCCATTGAAAACCGGCGATGTGCTTACGGCTGACAAAATCGTGGCTCAGGAACGCTTCACGCAGCAGCCGCCGCGATACACCGAGGCTTCTTTAGTCAAGAAAATGGAAGAACTCGGCATAGGCCGTCCGTCCACTTACGCACCGACTATATCCACTATCCAGGTGCGCCAGTATGTAGAGAAAGGTGAAAAGGAGGGTACTCCACGCGATGTACGTGTCATGACACTCAAGGGTGGCAAGATTAAAGAAACGATGCGGCATGAGACTTTCGGTGCCGAGAGGGGCAAGTTGATCCCTACCGACATAGGCATCGTGGTCAACGATTTCCTCACATCCAATTTCCCGAATATCTTGGATTACAATTTCACTGCCGATATCGAAGAGAAGTTTGATCAGATAGCCGAGGGTCGCACGGAGTGGCATCATGAGATAGCCCGCTTCTACGATGTATTCCACCCGGAGGTCGAAAAGGCCGAAAAGACACGCACGGAGCATAAGGTGGGTGAGCGTCTGCTCGGTACCGACCCTGTTTCGGGCAAGCCTGTGTCGGTCAAGGTGGGGCGTTACGGTCCTGTGGTGCAGATAGGCGACGTGAACAGCGATGAGAAGCCACGGTTTGCTTCACTGCAGAGTGACCAGTCCATCTTCGACATCACGCTTGAGCAGGCTCTGAAACTGTTTGAGCTTCCGCGTACTCTCGGATCTTATGAGGATGCCGAAGTCACAGTGGCTGTGGGACGTTTCGGCCCGTATGTCAAGCACAAAGGCAAGTTCGTGTCCATACCTGCCGGCCAGTCGCCTGCGGCCATCACCTTTGATGAGGCTGTAGAGCTTATCGTCTCCAAACGTGACGCCGAGAGCAAAAAGGTGGTCAAGGTCTTTGATGATGAGCCTGACCTGCAGATTCTCAATGGCCGTTACGGAGTCTATATCTCATACAAGAAATCCAACTACAAGATACCCAAGACCGTTGCCGACCCATCTGCTCTCACGTTGGCTGAGTGTATGGAGATAATCAATAACCAGCCGGCTAAGAAAGCCGTGCGCCGAAAGAAGTAATCTTTGAAATGGCCAAACTAAATCATAAGCCGGGCGCACAGCGCAATGCTTTCAAGCCTGATGCTATCGAGACTTTTAATGTGGCTGAGGATGCCGTGCTCCTGCCGTTCCTGATGTCGGCGATGCCGTCGCGTCCGCGCACTGCCGTCAAAGCCTTGTTGAAGCACGGCCAGGTCAAGGTGGGCGATACTCCTACTACACAGTGGAACATGCCTCTTAAGTCTGGCGATAGGGTGCATGTCAATTTCACCCGCGCTTTCCATGTGTTCCGCAATCCCCGGTTGCGCTTGGTGTATGAGGATGACGATATCCTTGTGGTTAATAAAGGTTACGGACTGCTGTCGGTAAGCACCGACAACGTCAAGGAGGGTACGGCATACTCCATACTGCGCGACTATGTCAAGTGGAGCAATCCTGCCAACAAGATTTTTATCGTGCACCGCCTTGACCGCGATACGTCGGGGCTGATGGTGTTTGCGAAAAACATAAAGGCCAAAGAGGTGTTGCAACACAACTGGAACAATATGGTACTCGAGCGTAAGTATCTGGCTGTGGTCGAAGGCATCCCTGACCGTGAGTCCGATACCATACGCAGCTATCTGACAGAGAACGTCCGCCACGAGGTGTATTCTACCGATGTGAAGGGCGAAGGGCAACTGGCAGTGACACGTTATGCCACCCTTATGAAAGGCAAGGGACGTGCCATGCTGGAAGTCGACCTTGACACAGGCCGCAAAAACCAGATTCGCGTGCATATGAAAGAGATGGGGCATCCTATCGTGGGCGACCGCAGGTATGGAGCCGGCGTAAGCCCTATCCACCGACTTGCGCTTCATGCGCGCACTTTGCGCTTCGTGCACCCGGTCACCCGTCAGGAGATGGCTTTTACCACTCCCATTCCGGCGGCTTTCCTCTCGCTTGTGCGCTGATTGGGATAGACAGCACACTGGTTTAAACTTATCGCAAATTAACACCCTGCGGCTCGTTACTATTTCTGGAACAGCCGGGCCATAGAGCGTTTGTCCTCCCTCTCCTTGATGCTCTGGCGTTTGTCATACTCTTTCTTGCCGCGGGCTATGCCGATGACCAGCTTGGCGAGTCCACGGTCGTTGATATACAGGCGCAGGGGCACTATGGTATATCCTGATTCTTTGCCGTTTTTCTCTATGTCGCGTATCTCCTTGCGGTTGAGCAGCAGTTTGCGGTCGCGGCGTGCGGCGTGGTTGTTGTACGTGCCGTAGAAATATTCGGCTATGTACATATTCTTAACCCATACTTCGCCGTTGTTGACATAGCAGAAAGTATCGGCCAGACTCGCTTTCCCTAAACGTAGGGATTTTATTTCCGTGCCGGTCAGCACTATGCCGGCGGTATATGTGTCGGAGATGGCATAGTCGTATGTGGCGCGTTTGTTTTTTATGTTGATTTCCTTGAATTTCATCTTATAGATAAATATTTATAGGAGTAAATATTTAAACAGCAGACCCAGAAGCATCGGAGGCACCAATACCCCAAGCAGGGCTGTGGTGACAAAGCTCCTGATTTTGTGTTTGCTTATGCGCAGATACCTCGCCCCTTTCCACATGATGACGAGGACATATAGCGGCAGGAACCATATGACCGGGGTAGTGGCAGGCAGCAGCAGCCCGAGCAGTAGCACTGCCGAAAGCAGAGCCAGCGCGTAGAGCGTGAACGTGCGCGTGCGGTGTTCGTCTATGTCGATTCCCGGTTTGACCAGCGTTTCCAAAGCCACCGACATCACGAAAGTGCCGACGAAGTAGCATACGAAAAATACCGCATAGGTCACTATCACCAATTCTATCAGCTTGGCCACGTGGAAGTAATCAGGATGATATGCCCACTGGACTATCCATGAGGCCGCAACAACTCCTATGAACGTATAATACGACGCGGCGGTCGGGTATGTGCGGCGGTCGTCGTCAAGCGATATGTCCTCCCATCCGTTGCGCGGCGAGAGTATCAGTTGTAACATACATTTTAGAAAGTGGAGCATGTATTCTGTACCTATGGGTTATCACAACAAAGTTAGCAAAAATGGCTGACAAATCCCGATAAATTAGTAATTTTGCATACACGTGCGCCCTGAGTCGGGGTAGTACCGCTAATATTCATTTAAGTGTATATTATACATCATAGTTATGCTTCGTAAAATTCTGTCCATATCAGGCCGTCCGGGTCTTTTCCGCCTTGTCAACCAGGGCAAAAATATGCTTATTGTCGAATCTCTCGCCACAGGCAAGCGCACCCCTGCTTATGCCCGCGATAAGGTGATGTCGCTCGGCGACATTTCCATATACACCAATGACGGCGGCGACACTCCGCTTGCAAAGGTGCTCGAGGCAGTCCGTGAAGCCAACGAGGGCAAAGCCGTTGACATAAAGGCCATAGGCGGCGAAAAGGAGCTGCGCGAATATTTCGCGACAATAATGCCCGATTACGACGAAGACCGCGTATATGGCAGCGACATCCGCAAGATTTTTCAGTGGTACAACCAGCTACTTGAAGCCGGCTTCACCACTTTCGTAGCCGAAGAAGAAGCAGAGGAGACCGCTTCCGAGGAATAAATTCAAAGCAGCGACGCTCAGTCAAGGTCGGCTTCCGTAGTTCCTACCTCGCCTTTGCGGTCGATTGTCGCACCTTTGCCGTTCCAATAGCTCAAATAGGTCTGAATCTCGCCACTTTTGCCGTATCTGCCTATGTCGGCAAGCCATCCGCTCAACTCATCGCGCACTTGGCACACGCCACATGGAGTGTGCTGTCTATCAAAGGAATGATATTATGTTGTTCTGTTGTCTTGTCTTGGTGGTTGTTGGGGTTCTGCTGTGGAAGCGGTATAAGGATATGCAGTTGCTTGAGACCGTTACACCTCGTAATCGGGGTGAATGGTCGGAAAGAAAGACGGTCTTGAAGTTGCTCAAAATGGGGATTGACCCTCGGGAGATTTTTCACGACTGCTATATTCGGAAAGCTTCCGGACAATATACGCAAGTTGATTTGGTCGTGGCCACCAGAGTCGGGCTTTTGGCTTTTGAAATCAAAGATTACAGTGGCTGGATATTCGGTCATTTCAGGCAAAGGTATTGGACGCAGGTACTGGCATACGGGAGGGAAAAGCACCGCTTTTATAACCCTATCATGCAGAATAACGGTCATATCCGTGCCATCCGTGAAAACTTACCGCATAATCCGGGTATTCCGATTTATTCAATAATCGTCTTCTTCGGCAACAGTAAATTGAAAGATGTGACAATCGCTTCGGACAATGATTATCTCATCTATCCGAATGAGATTAAGCGTACAGTCAATGATATACTGTTGTTGAATTGCGACGCAAAGTTCGGAGATAAGCACGAAATCATGAATGTGCTTACCGAAGCTGTAAATAACGGTTGCAATCCTGCGATTGTACACTCTCAGATGATGACAGCCGCACGAGCCGGCAGCAATCATCCTCAATCCTGCTATTCATACTCGTTTAGCCTGTTTTCCTTGTTAAGGCGTTTCCGCCGATGGTGATTGGAGGCTGAAAAAGGAGCGCTGCCGGTCTGCGACAGGGGCTGTTCAACCGGCAAGTGCGCGTTGATGATATGTATAAGGGAGTCGTCTTTGAGGGCTGACGAGCCGATTATTTTATGTTGGCTCCGTCTTTCAACGCGTCCCCGAGGAATGCGAAGAAACAGATGATAGCGATGATGAGTGACATAAGATATAGTGTTGAAGTGAAACGGTAGCGCAAAGTTATATTCCGCATGGGCTCAATCTATGCACATATAATTAAAAAAATCTTTATCAGGTGTGATTTGACACAATAAATGGATGGTGTTGCCGTCCCTTTGTGATTGGAGCGGGAGCAAAAAATATTTCGGTCCCGCCTGTCAGGAAGCGGGACCGAAACACTCATGTTAGGATATTAAGTGACTGTGTAGCTTTGACTCGTGGCAGTCACAGTCTGTGACTTACTTCAGGTTGAATCTGACTGTCGTGACATCGCTGCTGTTGGGACCGATCATCAGATCGAACTCGCCGGGTTCGTTGACATACTCAAGATTGAAGTTGTAGAATTTGAGCATATCGGGTGTGATGGTGAATGTGACATCACGGCTCTCTCCCGGATTAAGGGTGATGCGCTCAAATCCTTTGAGTTCCTTGACGGGACGGGAAACAGAGCCTACCAGATCACGGATATAAAGCTGTACGACCTCGTCGCCTTTGCGTCGGCCGGTGTTTGTCACGGTGACTGTTGCTGTAATCGTCTCCCCGTCCTTGAGGGAATCCGATGACAGTGCGATGTCGCCATACTTGAATTCGGTGTAGCTGAGGCCGTATCCGAATGGGTAAAGGGGCGTGACAGGAACATCAAGATAGTTGCTGCGGAATTTTACAAACTTGTCGGCATCCTTGGCAAGCGGCCGGCCGGTGTTGAAATGGTTGTAATATATAGGAATCTGGCCTTCGTTGCGAGGCATTGTGGCACTCAGGCGACCCGACGGGTTGACATCTCCGAACACGACATCGGCGATAGCATCGGCAGCCTCAGAGCCGCCGAACCAGACGTTGAGTATTGCGGGGACGTGTTCAGACTCCCAGGTCATAACTGTGGGACGGCCTGAGAAGTTGAGCATCACGACCGGTTTGCCGGTGGCAAGAAGTTTTTCCATCAGACGCTTCTGTACATCGGGCAGACGGAGGTCCGAACGGCTTGAAGATTCGCCGGAAAACTCGGATGATTCGCCCATGGCTGCGATTATCACATCCGCCCCAGCAGCGACTTCCATGGCTTCGGCAAGGAGCTCCTCTTCCGAGCGGCTGTCACGCATTTCCCGTCCGAACATTGTGACATCGGCTTCAAGGCGTGGGTCAGCAACGAGGTTTGAGCCTTTTGCATACACGACTTTGGCTTTGTCGCCGACAGCATCGCGGATGCCCTCATAAACCGATTTGTAGTTGTTGAGGTCGGCGGCTACGCTCCATGTCCCGGGCATATTGGCGCGGGTGTTGCCCATAGGACCGATTACCGCGATAGTGCCTTTCTTTTGAATGGGAAGTATGTCGCCCTCGTTTTTCAGAAGGACAAATGTCTTGGCAGCTATGCGCCGGGCTTCGGCACGTTTTTCAGGGGTGTATATTTCGTTTTTGCGTGACGGATCTGCATATTTGTAGGGGTTCTCAAAAAGGCCGATGCGGTATTTCGCTTCAAGGATACGCCTGACGGCCTCGTCGATTTCGGCCATAGTGACTTTCCCTTCTTCAAGCGATTTGGCGAGTGTCCCGACAAACCCGTTGGCTACCATATCCATGTCGGTGCCGGCTTTAAGGGCTAATGCCGAAACATCCTGCAGGTCGCCCATGCCGTGTTCGATCATCTCTGCAATGGCAGTGTAGTCTGTCACGACAAATCCGTCAAATCCCCATTGGCCACGAAGCAAATCGGTGAGGAGCCAGCGGTTGCCGGTAGCCGGGATGCCGTCGACGGTATTGAACGATGTCATCACCGATGCCGCCCCGGCATCGACGGCTGCCTTATAAGGGGGGAAGTATTCATTGTACATCCTGAACCGTGACATATCGACGGTGTTGTAGTCGCGTCCGGCTTCCGACGCGCCATAGAGGGCGAAGTGCTTGACACAGGCGAGTATCTCGTCGTTGCGTGTCAGATTGCCCTGATAACCTTTCACCATGGCTTTGGCGATTTCAGAGCCAAGGTAGGGGTCCTCGCCGCTGCCTTCCGACATTCTGCCCCAGCGAGGGTCGCGGCTAATGTCGACCATCGGGCTGAATGTCCATGCTATGCCGGCAGCCGAGGCTTCCTCGGCCGCAATACGCGCCGATCTTTCGATAGCGTCCATATCCCAGCTGCAGGAGAGTGCCAACGGGATCGGGAACACTGTTTTATATCCGTGTATTACGTCCATGCCGAACAGCAGGGGGATTCCAAGGCGGCTTTCTTCAACCGCGACGCGCTGGAGGTCGCGTATTTTCTCGACTCCGGCAATATTGAATACGCCGCCGACTTCGCCCTTGCTCACCATCTCTCCGATATTGGAATTTTTTGCTTCGCCGGTCACGATGTCGTCAGAAGCCGGGAGGTTGAGCTGTCCGAGTTTTTCCTGAAGGGTCATTTTGCCCATCAGGTCATTTATGAAAGCGTTCATTTCGGCTTCTGTGCCTTTGGCGGAGGCAGCGAGCCCTGATGCCAGAAGTACACTGGCTGCAAAGATCTTATGCAATTTCATTTGAATCAAAGTTTTGTCGTTTCCGGTGTGTATGTAAACCCGAGTTTTTTGAGTCCGAGCTGGATCTCAGGGGCGTTCATGAACAGGTTCCAGAGGAGTCCCGAACGGTAGTTTTCAATCATCGGCGCGATGGTGAGCTGGTCGATGGCGAGGTATCTCGGCACTACCCACTTGTCTTGGATAGAGAACGCGTCGTAGAATCCGTATTTGCCCCTGATCCAAGATCCCATGTTATAGAAATGCTTTGCAGCCCTGATGGACTCTTCCGGCGTATAAGGCATTGACGACAATGCGGCGGTAGGGGTGATAACTCCTACATCTTCATGCGGGGCATGAGCCATGTATCCGTTTGTGGAATAGCTTGCTGTAAGTCCCCAGCAATCTTCGCCATAGCCTTTGAACCCTTTGGGATTCTCGACGCAGTAGGCGTAGTTGATAAGCGCATGGTTGCGGTTGGCCTGCCAGTAATCGGCATATTTGTCTTTCAGGCCGCGAGGGCTCAGGCCGATCCATGAGTAGTGGGCCCAGAAGAGCGGGCCGCCTTTGTCCTCGGCTCCGTTATGCTTGAGGATAAGCGGGTGGCCGTATGCCGATTTGTCGCTGACGATGCCGCCGGAGCGTGCCCAGCATTTATGGTAGGCATCGGCAGATATGGGATGTGTGGGCGACGATGCCCCCAGGATATATGCAATCAGGCACTCGTTGTATCCTTCAAGCGGAAAATTCATTTCCCAGGCATAGTCGGGCGACCAATGCCAGTAGAGCGCATCCTTGCCGTTTTGATACCAGTCGAATTCCATCTCGCGCCATAGCTTATCTATATCTGTGGCGATTTTTTTCTCATCGTCATTGCCGTTCTTGAGATATTCCCGTGCAATCAGCAAGCCGGTCATCAGGAACGAACTTTCTACAAGGTCGCCACCGTTGTCTTTCTCTCCGAACGGCTTGGTCTTCCCGGTAGTGCCGTCGATCCAATGGCTCCATACGCCGTGGTAGCGGTCGGCTTTTCCGAGAAAATCCACGATTTTGCGAAGACGCTGTACTCCTTCCTCTCGTGATATGAAGCCACGGTCGATGGCCACTATGATACCTGCTATGCCAAAACCAGACCCTCCTGTCGTGACTATGTTTTGGTCGTTGAGGGGATAGTCGTTATCGAGGTGGATGCGTTCAGGTGCAAGCCCGGAATTAGCCTCCGCGCCATCCCACATGTAATCGAACGTGGACTTCTGGAGATAGTCGAGAAACTGTTCGTCATTGGCAAAATCCTGTTCTACTAACGATTTCGAGTCGTTCGAGTCTGCCTCCTGATCGGATTTGTTCTGGGTGGTGCAAGACGGAGCGGCACACATGGCCATTGCAGCCATGATTGCAGTTATTAATATCTGTTTCATTCTATAATCATTTTTCGTGTTACGGTATTGTGGACCTTGTCGGATTGCCGTTTTAGCATTTTGCATGTCAAAACGGCAATCCTGACAAGGCTATCTGTGGTTAGTATATCAGCTCTGTGTAAGGCTCGTCGTTGAGGTCCGGAGCCAGGTCTTTCTGCTGGAAAGGAATCGGGAAATAAGTCTTTGCCTCAGTCCAGCCGTTAGGTCCGAGCACTGAGCCTGCCATTCCTGTACGCACGAGGTCGTTGTATCTTTCACCCCATTCGCAGCACAGCTCCATGCGGCGTTCGTCAAGAATCTGCTCCACGGTGACACCGCTGATAGTAGGCATCTTTGCGCGTATGCGCACCCTGTTGAAGGGGGTATCGCCATCTTTGCCTTGACGCACAAGTGCCTCGGCATTCATCAGAAGCACGTCGGCAAAGCGCAGGATGCGCACATTGTTGTTGTTGCCGTAGGTCGTACGTCCCGGAGTAAACTGGCTGAGAGGAACGTAGAATTTGCCGTTCCAGCAGTCGGTGTTGTCGGGATTGCCGTTTCTGCCGATCAAGTCGCCTGAAGGCTGGGTCTCGCCGGCGTTAAGGAACGATGTCGTGGCCCGGATTGTCTCACCACGGCCATACGCCCAGTCGCGGAATGATTTCTCATATCCGATGAAGTTCCATCCCTCTGTGCTTTTCAGCTCGGTATCCTGGTTGGAAATATTCGGACCGGCGCAGTTGAAGAACTGGTCGACTCCTACATAGTCGCCAGAACCCATGCCGAAGTCGGTAGCCTGACATTCAAAGAGCGACTCTTCGCACAGTTTGCCGGGTATCTTGAACAGCTGGTAGAAATCGGGATATAAGTCGAATTTGCCGGAATTGATGATTTCTCCCGTCAGCGTCTCGACCATTGAATAGTTGCCCATGTTCAGATATATCTTTGCAGCAAGGGCTTTTGCCGTCCATCTTGTCACGGCACCGATGTGTTCCATCTGGTCGGGGCGGGAATCGGCACACTCTCGTGCTGCCTCGTCAAGGTCTCTCAGCACATACTGGTACACGACGTTGCGTGTCGAGCGGCGCATATCTGTCTGAGAGTTGGAATCCAGTATCGTGACGTCGCCGAAATACTGGCAGAGGCGGTAATATGCATAGGAACGCAGTATCAGCACTTCGCCGCGATACGAACGATACTTCTGCATATCGGCATCGGATGTGATGTATTGAGCATAACTGTCGAGGGATACCAATGCGGCATTGGCGACCTTGATTATGCCGTAATACTGGGTCCACATTTCGTTGAAACCCCAGAATGAGTTGTTGTACTCATATTTCCGTCCGATAGTCAGCAGGTCGGCCTGGTCGTCCACACGCCCTGACCAGACATCGCCGTCACGTACCACCGACATCAGGTTGATAATCCAGTGCATACCCTTGGTGCGGATTGCAGCATAGACACCGCTCACCGGTTGGTACATGTCCTCGGTCTTTGTGAAATCGACGCTCTCTTCAGGCACGGAGTTCTCCGGCTCTATTTCGAGATAGTCGCAGCTAGTCATGGCTGTAGTCATAGCCAAGGTTGCGACAGCTATTATGATTTTATTGATTGATTTCATTGTGATATTAGGTTTTTGGTCAGTATTGCGGGTTACTTAGAAGTCTATTTGCACGCCGAGGGTCCATGTCGAGCTGAGAGGGTAGACCTGGGTATCCCAACCCTCGGGATCGCTTAATTCAGGCGAGAACGCGTTGGCGCTGAAGAATGAGAATGGGCGGTCGGCATTAGCGTACACTCTAAGGCTCGGCATTGTGTAGGAACCCATCTTGATATTGCGGAATGTATATCCGATGGTGATGTTCTGTACCCGGAAAAAGTCGGCTGACTCGACAAAGTAGCTGTTTGTGGACGTTGCGGAGGAATTTACGTTCCAGCTCCTGGTGAGAGCGGCAGCAGAGGGATACTCATTTGTAGAGCCCGGTCCTGTCCATCGGTTAGCATACTGGTCGTGGTCGAAGTTGTAGTTGGCCTGTGCATAGCGCAGCTGGCGTTTGCGGTTGAAGAGTTTTGCTCCATGCTGTCCGTAGGTGGCGATATCGAAATCGAAACCTTTCCACTGGAACCCGAAATGGAATCCATAAGTGAGCGAGGGCAGATAAGAGCCGAGGGTCTGGCGGTCTGAGCCGTCTATCACGCCGTCGTTATTGACATCTTCATAAATGAAGTCGCCCGGCTGGAGATTGTTAGCGACTGCGATCGGGTCGGCGGCGCACTGCTCTGGGGTCTGGTAAACACCGATGACCTTATATCCGTAGAACGAGTTCATGCGCTCTCCGACGATGTTGACAGTCTTTCCACCGAATATCGCTGACGGTCCTCCAAGGTCTTTGACACGGTTGCGGAGAGTCGACATGTTGAAGCCTGCGGTGTAGCTGAAATCGCTGACTTTGTCGCTCCAGTTAATAGAGAGGTCCACGCCCTGATTCGAGATTTTGCCATAGTTGCCGGCGAGGGTCTGGGTGCTGAAAGGCAGGAGTGGCGAAATTACTGCATTGGATGTCAGGCGGTAGAAGTAGTCGAAATCGACATTCAGGCGGCTATTGAGAGCCGAATATGCGAAGCCGACATTCGTTTCGCTGACGACTTCCCATTTCAGCCAAGAGAAGTAGGTGGTGTTTTGATAGCCCGGCAGGATATTGTTGCCGAATACGCCCGATGCATCCATGCCGGTCGTGATCGACGCGAAGCCATCGCTGGCGTCGACATTGTCATTACCGAGGCGTCCCCAGCTTGCACGCAGTTTCAGATAGTCGGCCCACTTCTGTCCCTTCATGAAGCTTTCGTTTGAAATATTCCAGGCGGCTCCTACTGATGGGAAATAGCCCCATTTCTCTTGATATTTCGACGAGCCGTCGGCACGCATTGTCACCATCAGGAGATAGCGGGAATCGAAATCGTAGTTGAAACGGCCGAATATCGACTGGCTGCGGTAGCGTGTTCCGTCATCCGATGCGCGGCTGGTGTCAGGGTCGCCTTGTGTGATATATTCGTATTCCGGCTTGCCGGTGGGGATGCCGTTGACCGTCCCTTCCAGGAAGTCATAGCTGTCCTGACGCATGGAGTAGCCGACCATGGCTCCGAAAGAGTGCTTTCCTACCCGGTCTTTATACGTAAGCACATTGTCCCATACCCACTTGTTGTATTGGGTCCGGCTTTTTGTAAGCGAAGATGTATTAGCCTGCTGCTCGGTGCTTACGAAATATGGTTCGACAACGGTTTTCCCCTTGATGCTTGAGAAATCGTAGCCATAGCTTGTGCGGAAGTCAAGTTTCTCGGGGAGGATAGTGAACTGGGCAAAGAAATTGGTCAGTGCCTGATAAGTGTCGTTCTGCGAATTGTAATAATCGGCAGTTGCGACAGGGTTTCTGAAGTTAGATCCGAAGCCGAGGGCTTGCGGAGAGGCATATTGTTCGGGGAACACCGACGGATTTTCAGTAGTGTTCATGACAGGCATTATTTGGGGCATGTTAAATGCGGTTTCCCATGCTGCGTTGTTGGGAAGCACCTGCTTGGACTTGCCGAACACGCCGTTGAATCCGACCTTCAACCAGTTCGTCGCATCGTAGTCGACTTGAGCGCGGAAGTTCAAGCGGTCATACGAGTTGTCGGAGTTAAGTATACCTTCTTGATAGAGGTAGTTCAAGCCCAAAGAATAAGTGGCACGTTCGGAGCCGCCGGAAATGGTAAGGCCGTGGTTGGTTACGAAGCCTGTGCGCAGGAGCTGGTCGTACCAGTCGGTGTCGGCACCGAATGTCAGGTCGCCCATGTTGCCGCCATAGGCATCGATCGATGCCTGGAGATATGATTTGTAGGCATCGGGGTTTGCTTCCATCAGCATCGTGGCATACTCGTGGGAGTTGGCCATCTTAAGCACGTTTGTTGCCTTTGAAAAGCCTACGTACATATTATATCTGATTTTCGCAGGCATATTCTTACGGCCGTGTTTTGTCGTGATGATGACAACGCCGTTGGCTGCCTTTACACCGTAGATGGCGGCTGAAGATGCGTCCTTGAGAATCGACATATCTGCGATGTCGTCATTGTTAAGGAACTGGATGTTGTCATAAAACACTCCGTCGACCACATAAAGAGGCTCTGAACCAGAGAAAGAGCCTATACCGCGAATCTGCACCTTGGGAGATTCTCCCGGGGTACCGCTGTTGAGGATATTTACGCCGGGTACCTTTCCTGTGAGCGCACTCATCGGTGATGAAGTAGGTGTCACTGCTATGTCCTCACCTTTAACCACTGTGATAGGCGCGGTCAGATCCTTTGATTTAGCCGAACCATAACCGATTACGACGACTTCATCAAGGACCTGGTTATCCTCCGACAGCGTCACATCGATATGACTGCGGTTGTCGACTTTGATTTCCTGGCTGACATATCCCACATATGAGAAGCGGAGGATTGTGTTTTCGGGAAGATCTGCCAATGTGAAATTACCATCTATGTCCGTCGTAGTACCCATCGTATTGTTGCCCACAACGGCAACGGCTACTCCTATTAGAGGTTCGCCCGACGGATCTACCACTGTGCCGGAAACAGTCGTCTTGGAAGCGGCTGCGCTCACAAGACACGTGACCAAGGCCACAAACATAGCCAATAGAGTTTTTTTCATGATTGATAAATTTAAGTAAAGATGTGTTTTGTTTTTCAATGGATACGAGTCTCATCCAAATCCAGTGCAAGATTAGTATGAACTGATTTTTTAACGAAATTTCTGACCACTATTATGCTACGTTTCTTATACGGCATACTACTGTTTTACTACGTTTGACAAGTGTATGCACTTATGCATCAGTATATTATATTTAAACTGAATTTTGTTGATTTAGGAATATTTTTTAACTTTGCACAAGAGTCGTTAAAGCCTTGATTCAACCATGAGACCATCCAACCATGAGATTCCGACATCTATCTATCTATCTATCTATCTATCTATCTATCTATCATAGCAGTAGCTTCTTCGCAAGCGTCGGCTGCGCATTTCATGCCGATTGTGACGGCCTTCTCCACAAGGGACTATAAGGGGGAAGCTCAAAACTGGCAATGCACCCAGGACGATGCAGGAGTGATGTATTTCGCCAACAATGCCGGGATGATGTCGTTCGACGGATATACATGGGATTGCCAGAGCATCCCCGGTTACAGTGTGATACGTTCGGTGCGTTCTGAGGGTGACCGCATATATGTCGGGGCATTTGAGGAGTTCGGGTACTTCACGAAAAATGAACTGGGGTCTTTTTCATACACATCCTTGTCGGACTCCGTCAGAAATTACACGATTGAAAATGAAGATGTCTGGAATATAGTCAGATGTGGAGAGAGATTGTATTTCCAGACGTTCAAGTCGATATTTGCCTATGACGGTAAAAAGGCGGATATACTGCCGCTCCCTGTGGGTCTAAAGCCGCTATACCTGTTTTCATCTGGTGGAGCCCTTTATGCGCAAATGGTCGATGACGGCTTCTATTCGTATGATAAAGGTGTCTGGAAATGCCTGTTTTCACGTAGTGAGCTGGCTGATGCCGATGTGATTTCTGTAAATGCGCTTTCGGGAGTCTCGGGGCTGCTTCTTGTAAGCGAATATGCCGGAATCTTCCGTTACGAATCGGGGCAGCTGACTAAATTTCCGACAGACATAGATCAGGTACTTGTATCTGCCGGTGTCAACAGGGTGACAAATACTGCAAATGGCTTATTGTGGATCGGTACGCTGCAAAATGGCTTGTATGTCATCGACAAACACGGAAGCCATGTCATGCACTTCGATTCGGCTCACGGATTGCCCAACAATTCGGTCTTGGGGCTGTATACTGATAAGAACGACAATGTGTGGGTGATGCTCGATGACGGCATCGGCTTGATCCATAACGGATTTCCTGTCGATATGTTGACTCTTGACAAGGACGAACCTGCATTGGGCATGGTTTACAGCGTCGGCAAGCCGGGAGGTGATTTATGTATCGCCACTAACAATGGGTTCTACCAGTATTCCGAGGCATCTTCCACGATTACCGAAAACCATATGCTCAAAGGGCAGAACTGGGACATTTCCACTTATGACGGGACTACTTTCATCGCCAATAACCGCATCACCTTGATACGGGATTGGAAAGGTCGAGAGTACGTTTATCCTGACAATTCGACGGGGATAGTGCGTGGGCATGTCAACGGCCATGATGTGTTAGTCCAATCGTCGTATCTCTCTCTCCGGGTGTTTAAAAAGAATCTGCAAGGTTTATGGGAACTGACAGATACTGTGGCAGGATTCGGAGCCCCTTTGCGTCAAACTGTGATAGATAACGACGGCACCATCTGGGGTGTACATTTCAATAAGGGCATTTTGAAAATCAGGCTTTCTCATGATTTGAAGAGAGCCGCCACAAAGACGTTTTCAACAGTCGGCAGCCCTTCCAACAGACGTAATTACGGGGTCATGAGGATATGTGGCAGGACCGTTTTCACTGACGGGGATTCGCTGTACACGTTTGATGAGACTACCGAACGGTTCAGGAGCGACCATCCTATCAATGTGGATCTTCCGTCGATCAAGAACATCTGCTCGGCTACGGCGGTCAATGACACGGCGGCGTGGCTATCCACCATAGACGCTTACTATTTGGTGAGCTTCTATAAGGGGCATTTCCAATTAGAGCTGTCTATCCCTCTGAAACTATTTCCCAAAAGCAACAACTATACCAACGGCAAAGTATATGTGGACAACGATGGAGTTTCATACCTCAACCTCAATGGGACGGTGGCGAAAGTCAGGATTGCTGATTTTTATGACAAAGGCAGTGCCGCTCCGTCGATGCATCTGTCAAAGATAGAGTCGTATGCGGCTAATGGATTCCAGCCTGTGACACTTGCCGATGCAACAAACGGTCTGCTGTCAGGTGTCGTGAGGTTTACTTTTTCATATCCTAATTACGAAAATTCGGCAAGCTTCGAGTTCTGTTTGATACGTGGTGATGATGTTTTGGTAAAAACGTCAAACACTGCCCCGACGGTGACATTCCACAATCTTAAAAGCGGCAACTACAAGTTGATAGCAAAGGCTAAGGACTATATACGCGGGGACAGTAACATTATTGCCGTTGAATTTAAAGTGCCTACTCCATGGTATCTGAGATGGTGGGCTTGGGTTTCGTATCTGATTGCCGCTGTAGCTATAATCTGGATAATAACCCAGGTCAGAGTCAAATGGAAATTACGCCGGCAGAAGGCGGATTTCGAGATAAAAGAGGTCGAAAAGCAGAAAATGCTTATGGAGCAGGAGAAAATCATCGCTGAGCAGCGGGCGCGGCTGCTTGAATCCGAACTCACCGCCAAAGGCAAAGAGCTTGCGTCGATGGCTCTGAATGTCTCGTCAAAACAGCAGGTAATCGACAGTCTGAAAGAGAGCCTCAACGACCGCCGCCGGCAGGGTGGCAAAGACACTAAGCTTGCCGCCGAAATGCTACGGAAGATAGAGTCGAACCAGACCAACAGCCGGGAATTTTGGAGCGTGTTCGAGCAGAATTTCGATTTGATCCACGAACACTTTTTCCGTAATCTGCGTGCTTCGTTCCCGGCTCTGACCCCCAGCGACCTTAAATTTTGCGCATTGCTGCGCCTTAACCTTTCCACCAAGGAAATTGCAGACTTCGCCAATCTCACTGTCCGTGGTGTAGAAGCAGCCCGTTACCGTCTCCGCAAAAAATTCAACCTTGCGGAAAAGCAGTCATTGGTGCAGTTTCTAATCGACTACATGCCTGATGACGATACCATGAGGGCGGATGGCGACTCTGAGTGACCGGCAATCGTTATTTTGTGTCGCCATAGGCTATTTTTCGGTGTCGGTGATGTAGGCATTGGATGACCTCTTGGCTTTGCCCCGGCCGAAGTTATACCTCAGACTGAGTTCTATTTCAAGATTGCGCTTTCGCTTTCCACTCGTTCGTACTTGGGGGACTTGGAGGTCTTTTTGCCGTAGTCGAAACTATATACGACTTTGAGCGTTGCATACTGGTTGTACCGCCTGTTCCAATCGGTTTGTCTGAATGAGTAGGCCGGAGTAGACAGCTCGTCGGTAATGTCGTTGTTCATCATGAACAGATTGTTGGCATTAGCCTCGACAGCCCAGTTTCCGTGGGTCCACATGGCTGACAGCTGATAACGCCAATATGTGTCCCTCTCGATTTGATAGTTGACCAAATCATTGGCCGGAGTGGAGAGCATGGCTCCGAACGAAAAATCACCGACATAGTAATTCACTGCTGCCCGGACGGTGGCTGAGGTCAGGTTGCGGTGAGCGACCCCGCCACGGATAAGTTGTCCGTTGCATTGGCCGGAAATGTTGAGATTCAGTTGTTTGGACGGTTTGTATGTCAACGACACATCGGCAGCAGGGCGATGATAGATGCAATCGTCGCGGAATGTGCTGATCAGGTTTCCGCCACGGATATAGTAATCTGAGACGATGGCATGATTTTGGTAGAAGTACGAAACTCCTGCTTGCAAAGCGATCTTGTTAAGGTTGAGGTTATAGCTGAGGCGTGGACTCAACAGTATTGAGTTGTCCATGTCGTGATTGCCTTTAAGTATTATTATCGGATCTGTCTGCTGCTCGACATTGTTGATGGTGTTGATGTTTGGGTATGTATTCCCTAACGCGAATGTAAACTGGAGCTGCTGACGCTTGTCTATCATGTACGCCATCCTTGTCTGGAGTCGAGGTGTAAGATGGTCGATTGATTCCATCCCCTTCAGTCGGTATGTAAGGAACGACAGCCCCGGATTGATGTCGTAGAAAAATCGGCCCAGACGTTGGGAGTAGTCCACAAACAGGATTGTTTCCGATGACCGCAGGCTTTGGTCGTAACTGGAGGTGCCTGAATAGTCCGAGCTGCTGATTCTCAGAAATTCATAGAGAATCAGCGACAGCCTGTTTTTATGGTTGAATGACATCGTGTAGTTGGCGTTTACTTTGGTGTAGTAATAATCTTCCTTGACCGATGATTTATAGGAGCGTCCGCCGTCGTCGTACAGGCGGTTGTAGTCGTTCCGGGAGTAATATCCGTCCACGACATACTCTAATGTTTTTGTGTCCGAGAGCGTGTGCATACCGTAGTAATACAGGCTCGGACGCAGCGTCTTGAACCGGCTATGGATGTTCAGACTGACGCCGTTGTTATAAGCCGCATCAGCCGATTGGTAATCCGTCAGCCCACCGTCTACGTCGTTTTTCTTATCGTTCCAAGAGACACCGCCGCGAAGCATCCATGTGTATTTCTTCCCACGGTTGCTTATCGAAGCCTGCACGTCCCCCGATTTGCGGTTGCCGGCATTGCTGTATGAACTGTTTCTGGACAGCCGTCCATCCGTGAAATAGAATGTTTCCCTTTCATCCGTTGATGATTCCGGGTCATCCAAGGCATATCCGGCCCATAGGTTGATGCTTTTTGTCCCGGTGACAAATTTTGAAATCAGGTTATAGTCGCCATGCAGATAACCGACACCTTGCGTGGCATCAAGCTGTGTGTGTAACCTCCGTTATCAAGTTTTTTCAGGACAAAGTTGATAGCCGACATGTCGTTTGCATATTTACCCGTCGGTATGTCGAAGTATTCCACACGTGCAATGTCCTTGGGTCTCAAGGACTGGACTTCCCGAAAGTCTGCCTCGCGGCCGTCTATGTAGAGCGTTGCAGCTCCGGCCGGTGTTGTCACACTCCCTGTAGCGCGGTCGACGGATATTCCCGGAATCATCAGGTTTTGCAGCAGGTCATATCCTGTGACGGCGTGTTTGCGCTGCTCCTTGGTCGGGACAGCGAGAATATGGTCGTCCTCACGGGTAAGATACGATGCGGTTACGACCACTTCGTTTAGCTCTTTGGTATGGTTTGATGCCTTGATGGAGTCTGGCTCGCTTGCATATGACAGGAGCGCACAAAATCCCATCAAAACGAATGGTAACGTTTTTATTATCAGCATGTTTTCACAGAGGGACATCCTCAAAGTACCGCCACACTCTTGCGGATATTGTCAAGAATTACGGACAGTTTACTGTCCTTTCGTGCGGTCTGCATATTGTAGGCTGACTGCATATTTACCCAGATGTAGGCAGGTATTCCCGTAGCCGCCTCAATCTTCAAGGCGTATTCGGTAGTGACCGACCGTTTGCCGTTTATCACTTCGTTAAGCACGGAATAGGAAACGCCGATGACAGCCGCAAATTTCCTCTGCGACAGTCCACGTGCTTCTAACTCGTCTTTCAGTATCTCGCCCGGATGAATGGGCGTGGACGGCTGAATTTCGTGCGGTGCATAAGTCTTTTTTGTTTCCATATCGTTATGACGGAAAATTATAAATTCGGTTGTTTGTAATTAGCATATTTATGTCGCTTTGCAATCAGCTATTCTATTGGAGCAGGTGCTGGAGGATTGATTCGCCGCCGGAGTAGGGGTAGGGCAGCAGGCACAGGGCGGCGATGAGGGCTGCAAGCACTATCACGATGACGGCGATGCCCCATCGGACCAGCGATGGCGGGATGTCTCCTAACAGCTGTCGCACTTTCTCTGAGTGCAGCTCTGTGTTGTCATGCGTGGGTTTGTCTGTTTCCATGTCAGGTGCCGAGTTCAAGCTGGTTTTTGACGAGGTTGTAGTATGTGCCTTTCTTGGCGATGAGGGAGGCGTGGTTGCCTGTCTCTACGACGCGGCCACCGTCGATGACGATAATCTGGTCGGCGTTTTTCACTGTGGAAAGGCGGTGGGCGACCACGACGACCGTGCGGCCTTTGTAGAACCGGTCGAGGTTCTCGACGATGGCGCGTTCGTTTTTAGCGTCGAGGGCGTTGGTGGCTTCGTCGAGGAAGATGAAATCGGGACGCTTGTAGACGGCGCGGGCTATGAGTATGCGCTGTTTCTGCCCTTGGCTGAGGCCGACTCCGTCACGTCCGATCTGCGTGCCGTACTTCAGCGGAAGCTTCATGACATAGTCGTGGATGTTGGCCAACCGGGCGGCATGTTCAAGCCGCTCGCGGTCTATGTCGCCGTCATCGACCGCGATGTTGCGGGCTATGGATTCGGAGAATATCACACCGTCCTGCATGACCACTCCGCAGTGCCGCCGCCACCATTTGAGGTTGTACTCGTCGATGTTGCGTCCGGCTACGGTTATGGCTCCGGCCGACACCCGATAGTAGCCGAGCATCAGCTTTATCAGAGTGGTCTTGCCGCTCCCCGAAGCTCCGACTATGGCGGTCACTTTGCCTTCGGGGATTTCAAATGATATGTCGCTCAGGGTGTTGTGGAGCGCGTGGGGGTCATACTTGAAGTCGACATTGGCTATGCTGATGGATTTTCCGGCAGCGAAGTCCGTGGCTTGCGTCCCGTCGGTCTCCTCGTTCTTGCCCTCGTGTATCTCGTTGATGCGTTCGAGGGAGATTTTGACATCCTGGAGCGAGTAGATAAACGACATGAACTGCTCCACCGGAGAGTTGAGCTGCCCGATGATATACTGCACGGCGAGCATAGCTCCGAGGGTCATCTGCCCGTCGATTACGGCTGTCGCGGCAAGGACGGTTATGATGATGTTTTTCACCTCGTTGATGAAGATGCTTCCTGCCTCCTGGGTCTGCTGCAGTTTGAGCGACTTCATCTGCACCGTGAAGAGGTCGGCCTGTGTGTCCTCCCATTCCCACCGCCGCCGGCGTTCGCAGTCCTGCAGCTTTATTTCCTGCATGGAGGTGATGAACTGGTAGGTTTTGTTCTGGTTCTTGGCCTGCTGTTCGAACAGCTCGTAGTCTAAGACTTTCCTTTTGCGCAGGAACGATGAAATCCACACCCCATAGCATACGCTTCCTGCGGCGAATATCCCGAATATCAGGGGATTGTAGACAAACAGGACTATTCCGAATATGACGAAGCTCAGGAACGTGAAAATGACATTGAGCATCTGCCCTGTGAGGAAGTTCTGGACGCGGTTGTGGTCGCCTATCCGTTGGAGCAGATCCCCCATGAGCTTAGTGTCGAAAAACGACATCGGCAGTTTGAGCAGCTTGATGAAAAAGTCGCTCACGAGGGATATGTTGATGCGCATGGAGATGTGGAGCAGTAGCCATCGGCGCACGAAGTCCGTGGCAGTGCGGCCTGTCACTATCATCAGTTCGCCGAGAAGTATCAGCCATATAAATCCTATGTCCCTGTGCTTGATGCCTATATCCACTATGGCCTGTGTCAGGAACGGCATTATGAGCTGCAATACGCAGCCGATGATAAGCCCTGCGAGTATCTGGATGAAATGCTTGTCGTATTGCTTCAGATAGCCTGTCAGGAAGCGGAATGAGCGTGCCGGCTTGTCGGGGTTGGTGCCGGTGTTTAATCCGCTGAAGTTTTCGCCGGGCTCAAAAAACATGGCGATGCCCATGGGTTGCCCGTCGGATGTCAGACTTATCCAGTGCGATTCCAGCTCGCGCTTGGAATACTTGATGATACCCTTGCCCGGGTCGGCGATGTAGAATGTCTTTCCTTTCTTGACTTTGTACAGCACTACGAAATGGTTCTGGTTCCAGTGCAGTATTGCCGGCAAGGGCCCTTCTTGCAGTGCCGCTATCGTGGATTTTGCACTGACGACACGGAATCCTATCCGTTTCGCCGTCTCGCTTATCCCGTGCATCGACACCCCCTCCGTGGTCGCCGGGCATAGATCGGAAATCTTGGCGATGGAGTATCTTAAACCGAAATGCCGGCATATCATCGACAGACATGCGGCACCGCACTGCATAGAGTCATGCTGTCGGACAAATGGGAACATCTGCGAAACTGGTTTTGGTTTGACACACGATTGTTACAGGCGTTTTAAACAGCTTCTTAAAATTAAAATCTCCTCTTCTCGGCATTGCCAGCACCGGCTCCTTTGTAGCGGCTTTTCGATACGTTGAAGTTGTAGCGCACGGTGAGTTTGACATTCCGGCTGTGATTGTTTATACTGTTACGCATCATCACGTTGCCGCTGTAGAGGTCGGCCTTATATATCAGTCCGTTGAATATGTCGTTGACTCCGAGGTATACGGTAAGGCTTTTGTTAAGGAACTTCTTGTAAACGCGCAGGTTGACCGTCGAATACGTGTGCGTGTAAGCCCAGTTCTTCCAGTCGGCGCGGCTGCGCCACCATATGAGCGCCTCGATGTTCCAGTCATCGGGCAGAGTGAGAGTGTTGTTCAGCTGGATGACGTACATGGGGCTACCCATCTTCTTGTATTCTCCGAGATAGTCTATCCCGAACCATTGCTTATCCATGCCTACAGACAGCGATGGGTGGTATATGCCGAATTGCGGGGATGCGTTGACAAACAGGGAGAGTACCTTGTGGGAGGGCATATTTGTCAAAGTGAACACATTGATGCGTCCGCTGTCGTCATAAGGCTCATATATCTGGACTATGGCATCTTTGGTGTAGGAGTATTGTGCCGAAAGGTTGATGTATTTCCATCCGGCCTGCAGTGTGAAATCCTGCCGTTTTGATGGGACGAGGTACGGATTCCCCCGGGTGTACGTTGTCGAGCTGACATAGTAGTAGTTGCTGTTAAGGTTGGAATATGTAGGGCGCACGGTGCGGTGGCTGTATGCTGCCGAGAATCTGAAATCGCCGGGCGAGTAGCTGACACTGGCTGACGGGAAAAAGTTGTCGTAGGTCTTGCTCTGTCCCTTGACAAGGGCGTTGTCGAGATAATATTCCGACTTTACATGCTCATACCTGATGCCGGCCGATGCGCTGAATTTCCCGAACGTCTGGTTAATCTGGGCGAATATGCCGATATTGTTTTCACGCACGTCGGTTTCTTCGCTGGCGAGTATGGCTTCGGGATTGTCGAAGTCGTTGCGGCTGCGAGAGGAGGTATATTCCTCTCCGAGCATGACATTGCCTTTGGGCAGTTCATATGATACTGAGAATTTTTCGGCAAAAAGGCGGTTGCGGGTTGTGCTGAATGTCGTGACGTTGCGGTTGGCCGACATCAGGTTTTTTTCGTACTGATAGGAGCGGTCGGAGTCTTTGGTCTGCATATAGTCACCGTTGACATCGAAAGTAAACTTTCCTACCGAGCCGTTGTAATATACGTTCGCGCTATGGCATGGTAGAGACTTGTCCCATGCATCAAGGTCTGAACTACTTGATTCTGAAAGCGTGCCATTGTCCGCTATATCGCTTGTAAGGTGTCCGTAGTTGTGCATACGGCTATAATCATTCTGGTAGTACGCCCCGATGCTGTGTTTGTCGTTAAACTGGTAGTTGACACCGATTTTGCCGGTTATCGCGGTTTGTGTCGCTGTCGTCGATATGGAGGAGATTTCTGATAGCAGAGTATTGGTATGCGTGGTGTTGACTCCATACTCCTCGTGGCGGTTTTTACCATGTTTGAAATAGCCTAATCCAAATATCTCCAGACCTCCTGTACGGTACTTCATGTCTAACTGTTCGGCGGTGGTCAGCCATCCGTTGTATGTGTTGTCGGTGTAAGCCGCGATGCTGAAGCCCTCGCCCTGCGGTTTCTTGGTGATAATGCGTATCACGGCATTGACCTCGGCATCATACTGCGCACCCGGGTTGCTGATGACCTGCACCTCCTTGATGTCCGTTGATGCAAGCTGGCTGACTTCGGCGGCGTTTCTGACGAGTCGGCCATTGATATAAATCACAGCAGCCCCACGGCCGAAGACGCTGAAGCTGCCGTTGTCGCCGGTAAGCATAGGGACATTTTTCAGTACATCGTTGGCCGACCCTGCGGATGCGAGGATACTGTTGGCCACGTTTGTGACCATGCTGTTACCCTCTATGCGCGTGACGGGACGGCTTCCATTGACAACGACTTCATCGAGCATCACCGATGATGGCGAAAGCTTAATGAGGTTTAAATCTCCGTCAGCCGGCACAGGCATAACCAATTCCTCATATCCAATCATCGATATTTTTATCTGGTCGGCGGCAGTACTGGCGTTTTCAAACAAAAATGCGCCCCTTTCATCCGACACTCTCCCGTCAACGAACGCAGTATCTTTCATAAGTACGACATTGACATATGGGAGCGGCTGGCCTTTCTCATCATGTATTGTCCCCTTGATACTTTTGCCGAAGCAGACTGTTGCAGCAAATGCAAGTACTAATAGCGTCGAAAGCAGTCGCATAGTGATATAGAAATGGTTACATTGATGGATTGGTTTGAATTTATTGCAAATTAAACGAAAAAAATCACAGAATGAAAATTATTCAGATGATAATTTATAATGATGTATCGCCTGTAGTAGATTCGAGGGTATGGCCGGCGGCGGTTACGGATGCCCCGGAGTATGATGCGACGGAGATATTGTCGGCTGTGAGTTTGTCAAACGAGACAACGCCGCGTTCATAAGCCCCAATATCCATCGACGTCGCTGTGGCATCGGCAACCTTGACAACCCCTGCGGTGTAGGCTCCGATATTTATCATCTGAGCTGAGACTTTCGAAAGTTTGACCACCCCGTTGGAGTAAGCTTGGACTGTAAGCTCTGACCGTCCGATGAGTGCGCCGGGGATTATGATCCGGGCTTCGTTCATGGCTTCGAATGAGCTTATATGGGGCGATGTCACGCGTATTTTCACCGTCTGCTCAGCATCTTGAAGATTGAACGAGTAGGGATTTTTCAGCTCTAATGTGACCCTCCCTGCGATGTCGGTGTCGACTTTGAGAGCCTCCACCATGTTGGCTGGCCCTTCTACGCTGAGGCTGGTGCTGCCGGCCTGATGATAGTACACCGTCAAGCCCCTCGTCGTTGCGGAGACTTCTGTTATACGGTCGCAAGCGTAGCTCTTTGATGCTATATCGTCAGAGGGTGTTACGGAGTAGTCTTTCACGCACGATGTCATCACGAATGTTGAAGCTACAGCAAGCAGCGTCAGTATGGTATGCCTGTTCATAATCGTAAGTTTTTTAGTGTGTAAGTGTTCAGAAGCCATTTTGTAGGGATTGCTTTCAGGTTTATCTGTTGTCTTTGGTTTCGTGATAGTCTTGTATTCCGTCCACTACATTGACATCGACTTTTTTGCCGCCTGAGAAGTTCCATGCTACGGATACTCCGATGTACTGTACAGGAGATGTGTATTTGTAAGTGACTTTTTGCGTTCCGGCCATGCGGTCGAGCTTACGGCGGTTGCCCAACGCAGTGAAATCCACAGCTATTTGCAGCTTGTTGTGCAATAATGACTTGAAAACCCTGCCACTCACGTCATATACGGCGTGATAAGTCCTGTCAAGATTGCGGTATGTCGGCTCAAACGTAACGTTAAGCATACCGCCCCAGCCATTGTGGAACGAGAAGCTGTTGTTGAAATAGAAATACTCTTTGAAGTGGGTTTTGTCGTAATGCACACTCCCTATGGTGATGTTTTCGGGCGTTATCTCCACTCTGCCGGATAATTTGAATCTCCACCATTTTGCAGGTGATTCCATCCATTCGGCACCGATGCCCCATAAATCCTGACCTGAGATATTGATCGGTTTTGTATAAACTACCTCAGGGTCTGTCGCGTCTTGGAATGTCTGCCAATATATCCTGTCATGTGTACGAGCGTAGACGGCAGTGATATTCAGCTTGTTGCGCAGCAGAGACACCCCAGCCATCACCATATCGGCCGATTGGGCTTTCAGGTCGGGATTGCCGATGGTATAGTTGTAAGAATCGGTCCAGTCCACCACAGACGAGATTGCTGTGTACGGTATGTCGCTTAATGTATGTTTGTAGCTGAGCATGAGGGCATGGTCCTTTTTTGCCCCGAACGGCATCATAAGCTGGACGGTAGGATTGATGGCCCACTGGGTGTTGTGGCTTGTCTGGTTGACATGCCGGTCGGTATAGCCTATGCGGTTAAGCTGCCAGTTCACGCCCGCACTGTAGCGCAGCTTCCACACTCTGCCCTGTGCCGCCGCATAGACGATAGGTGTAAAACCCGTGGTTTTCGTCGGTATATCGCTAAGCTGGAAACGGTCGCTTTCCATGACCGATACGGGGGTGTATTCAGATGCAATCCATTGCGCCGACGCACCGAATTTCCATGAAAGGCTGCGGCTTCGCGGGTAGAGGAAATCCGCTTTTATTTTCCATTGGTTGAGGTTGTCCCTGTCGGTCTGTATGCCGATGTTTTCATCGTTGTAAAAGTATGCGGCATCGTCGTCGCTGTGGCGGTTGTAGTAGTCGGCGGTGACATCCATCGATGCGCCGCGCTGGTTTAAAGGCAAAGTCAGCTTTACGGTTCCTTCCTGTATGAGAGTATTGTGGCGTTTGTCGATTGAAGTGACCGCATTATCGCCAGCTGCTACCGATGACGGGCGGGGTCTGGAGGTAGCTATAAGGTAGCTGCCACCGAGCTGGGTTCCAGATTTGAATTGCTGTGAGATACTGAGCCTGTTTCTGAAGTCGAATCCGTGTGACTTGGTCGTTTCTTTAATGATGGTGCCCATGTCGGGAGTTTCAAACCACTGTTCGGATTCTTCTTTGAGTTTGGTAGCTCCGGCATAAAGGTTATCGTAGATGCTCAGGTTTTTATAACGATAGTATATCAGCCCCCCGATGCCCTCGTTACCGAAGTCACAAGAGCGGTGCCAGTCGGCAGTCGCTTTTACTGTGCCGTAATATCCGCTTTCCGGCGGGCGGCGGAGCGTAATCATGATCGATCCTCCGCTCAAAGCTGCGCTGTTGTCACTTCCTGCAAGATATTTGACTGTTACTTTGTCGATTATTTCGCCCGGGATATTTGATAATTCCGAGAGGTCGGACAGTTTCACGCCGTCGACATAAACGTCGCTTACCGCGAGTCCGTTGATTTTGAAGTTTCCTTCTTCACGTGAAATATTCGGCAGAAATCCGAGTACGTCCGCCGCAGGCTTCCCTTTGGCAACATTTGTCCCGCGTAGATTGGTCGTGTAGCCTTCGGCATTGCTTGTCGTGCGTGATGCTATTACTGTTACTTCTTCAAGTTGTTTGGCCTCTTGGGCGAGTGTTGGGCTTACGCTAAAAGCAGCTCCCGATAGTATTGCGGCATACAGCTTCAAATGATTCATTTTACAAGTCGGTTTTGATTAAATAAGTAAGTCGCAAAAAATCATTGCGGGTATAAATTTTGAAAAAGATTTATAGTGCAGATTCCTGCCCTAATTTATAAGCGGTTAGTTTTTAAGTCCTACTTAAGTCCAAATAAAATTGGTGGATGTTGAGGGTTATCTCTTCAGGCGTGATGTGTGCAGGGCATTTCCCATCTGAGGATTCTGCACGCGTTTGCGAGCAGATAGGGCAAAATGGTAATCTCCTACAAGTCGGACATTCGGCAGTCAAGCTTTTTTTTGTGCGTATTAAAGCCGAATTATTGAAAGCGATTTCGCCATTGTCATTAAGGTGTCCGATTCTGTTTTTAGTATTAAAATCTCGTGCAGTACATTTGAAAATATCACCATTATAATTGAAAACATAATTATCAGCATAGTCTCCATAACAAGGATTCACACTGTCACCAAAATATGAGTGAATATTCGACGTGAATTGTTGGTGTGAAATGGCACTTTTAAGAGCTGTAATTTCGGATTTGAATTCATCGTCATCTGCTTCTTGCCACACTTTGTGGAATGAAAATCTGAGATTAGGCTGTGATAGAAGGTCTTCAAAATCATTGATGACATTCTGGAATGAATGGATGTTACTCTTTGTAGCATTGCATCTTATTGTAACTCTGAAACCATCAATCACTGCCTCACGTGCATGATTTTTAACTATCTGATAAGATCCCATGCCGTTAGGAAATCTCTTCACGTTGTTGTGAAACTCAGAATCTCCATCAAAAGGTATTTGAACGGCTACATTCTGAGTGATACTCTTTATGGCAGTCCGTACTCGGTGTGTCAAAAGTACGCCATTAGTAGTGAATGATACCGCGAAGTCCACATTGTATTGATTGCATATCTTCTTAACTTGAATAAGCATGGGATTGACAACTTTGTCGAATTTCATCAAAGGCTCCCCACCGAAGAAAGCAAGTTGTAGTTTTTCGTATTTACCATTGCTTAAGCAGGTATCAATATACCTATAAAATGATTCCATGATTTTAAGAGTCATACAACTGCCATGAAGATGTTGCTCATAGCAATACCAACATCTAAGATTGCAGTCCAATGTCGGATTGACAGTAAGCTTGAGGAGCTTGGAAGAATTGAGTTTTGAATCTATTTCAGCAAGGCATTCTGAAATTTCCGTTTCTAAGTCAGGAACAATAAATTTATTGTCTATAAGAACTTTGTATAGAGATGGATGTCGGGATTCTATTTTAGACAGATTATTTGCATTATCTTGTAATAGACGATAAAGCTCGGGTACAAAAGTTATCCATTTTCTTGTGCGGCAGTTGAACAAGACGTTAACCTTGTCAGAACCTTGGATAAATTCATTATATCGACTCCAAATCATGATGTTTGCTTTTGATTAAATTGTTTGGTGGAAATTTTCTTCCACCAAACAATTATAGAAATTATGGAGTGAATTAGTGAATGTCGTCTTGCTGTAATGTTTCCATGCCGGATTTATTGTCACAGCTGGCACATCGGTTGCAGTTCACATTGTCATCGAACCATCCACCACCTTTGCAGTTGCCATTGTCTGACCATAAGTGGTTTTCTACTCCATTGGTAGTAGGACTTTTGACGGTAAAGCCTCCGTTGAGTTGGCCTTGTTCATCTTGAGTTAACTCTAATTTGGTGTTGCTTTGATTTTTATTTTCGGTTGTATTCATTTGAAAGAATAATTGAATGTGGTTACAATCTATCTAATAGATTGGCATTTCTAAATCACTGTAATGCTCGGTGATGAATGTTGTGCACGACATTCGGATGTTTGATAATTGACGCAGCAAAGGTAGTGGTAGTATTTTGATTTCATTTGACACAAAAGGGTATTTTTTCACCTTTATGTGGAATTTTTAATTAAATTATCCGCTTTATGTGTTGATTTTGTTGGTAATCGGGATTATTTTCATAACTTTGTGTTATGAAATTTGCCAATCATTTTACAAACTGATACAATGGAGAGTGATTTCTTTTCGCTGCATGACCTGAAGGATAGCATTGATGAACCCGATTACGAACAGGCAGGACTTATCATCGAGGCTGTCCGTGCTTTCGAGCGCAGCACATACCAGTGCGTATATATAATAGACTACTTCAAGAAGGGGTTCATGTATGTTTCCGGCAATATAGCCCGTCTTTGCGGAAGTGATGCTGATGAGATAAAGGAACTCGGCTACAGGTTTTATATCGACTGCATGTCGCATGAGGAGCGTAAGATGCTGGCCGAAATCCATGACAGTGGCATCCAGCTCTTCGACACGCTGCCTGTCGGCGAAAGGAAGGACTACGTCTTGTCATATGACTTACACATATCCAACGGCAGACACAAGCGTCTTGTCAACCACAAACTGACACCACTTGTGCTGACCAAAGATGGTCGGATATGGCTGGCGGTATGCACCATCTCGCTTGCTGACGGAAACGAACCTGGGAATATAGTCATGAAGAAATCCGGAGCCAAAGTACTCTATCAGTATTCCCTCGATGACCACAAATGGGAGGTGCGTGATGAGATTGCGTTGACTGGCTTTGAACGGGAAGTCCTGTCGCTCTCGACCCAGGGCTGTACGATGAACGATATCGCCGACAGCCTGTGCAAGTCAATCGACACCGTCAAGGCGTGCAAACGCAGCATATTCCAGAAAATGGGCGTGAAAAACATAGCCGAAGCTGTCGCATACGCCCAAAACCACCAGCTGATATAGCAGACGGCGGCGGTTACGGCAGCCCCGGAGTATGATGCGACATCGATATTGTCGGCTGTGAGTTTTTCAAACGAGACAACTCCCATGTTGCAAACTTTTCCTAACTGTATTTGTGTATATTGTATATTCTTTATACATTTGCATTATAACAACACTCTTAAAACTATGGCAACAGCATTGAATCTCAAGCGTAAAAACATAGATCTGCCGGTCGAAACCTTGCAGAAACTCTCTATTATGGCAGTGGCTCAGGGCAAGAGCCTGAAAAATTACATTGAAACAATCCTTATTTCCAAAGCGGAAGCAATCTCCGTGGAAGTAAACGAAAACCCGTCTCCGTCCGGCGATCCGTGGTTTGACGACCCCGAAAACATGGCATCCGTTAGGCGCGGAATAGCCGAAATGGAAGCTGGAAAAGGACGTGCATATTCTATGGAAGAAATCCGTGAATTGCTTGGAGTATGATTTACGAATTGATTTTGCAACCCGAGGCAGAACAACACTTGAAAGAATGGCAGAAGTCAGGGCAAAATAAAATTCTCAAAAAGATAGCGAATTTATTTGCGGAGCTTCGGGAACACCCAAAAACAGGTACCGGACAGGTGGAGCAACTGAAAGGAAACCTGAGCGGCTTTTGGAGTAGGCGCATTGACAAAGGTTCGCGAATGATTTACACTATTGAGGACGAAATAGTGGTTGTTACTGTCGTTTCGCTTAAAGGTCATTACGGAGATAAATAATTCAGTCGACAAAATCGGTGCTTATTGAGGTGCCACTTCATGCCGGCAAAGTGTTTGGCGCGATTTCGGCAGGAAAATTTGGTGAGGATTGTGTAAATGTGGTTTCTCAAAGAGGTGATGCTTGCTTTTTGGGGGAATCTATGGGGTAAATATGTTTATGTTTTCAGCCGGAAGAGCTGTGTTTTCAGCAATAAGAGTTATATTTGCATTGTACGACCTGACGAAAGCCGTGACATAATAGCTCGGATGATGTCGCAGACGCGGCGCAGCGTGTTCGGCGGTGCCTATCTCCCTTTCTTGGTACGGGGGTGGGTAACGGTTGTCGTGGGTGTCGCGGTGTATGTGTCGCTGTCGTTTTAGCAGAATATGACGGACGTGATGACACGGGAGCAACGCTCCCGATGCATGAGCCACATCAGGGGCAAGGACACCAAGCCCGAGATGATAGTGCGCCGGTGGCTGTGGTCACGCGGCTACCGCTACCGTAAGCATGTCAAGCGTCTGCCGGGCACTCCGGATATAGTGCTGAAGAAATACGGTATCGTGATTTTCATACATGGCTGCTTTTGGCACGGTCATGAGGAACACAAGCATATCCCGAAAACCAATGCCGACTTCTGGACTGCAAAGATACGGCGCAACAAAGAGCGCGACGAGGCGCAGAAGGACCGTTTGCGTGACATGGGCTGGAATGTCCTGACTGTGTGGGAGTGCCAACTTAAACCTGCCGCAAGGGCCAGGACTCTCGCAGCCATAGAATATTACATAAACCACTCTTACCTGATGAAACAGGGAGATGCCGGCAGGATTTCGGCTTACGTAGAGCCTGACGACACTCCAATGCCGGTAGCGGCCGAAGCTCCGACAGAGTATGGCGGATAGTGCATGTTAAGTGAATATTCACTTATACAACCGCTTGGTCGCTCGTGGCGATAGGCCGGGTGAGTTCGTAGAAAGCTATCGCCGAGGCGGCGGCTACGTTGAGCGAGTCCACTCCGTGTGACATGGGGATTTTGGCCACGAAGTCGGAGCCGCCGATCACATGGTCGGCAAGTCCGTCGCCCTCCGTACCTAATATTATTGCCAAGCGCGGCCGGGATTTCAGCAGTGGGGAGTCAAGAGCTACAGAATCGCTGCGGAGAGCCATTGAAACGGAGGTGTAGCCAAGCGTGTGGAGCGAATCGCAGACATCGCCGTCTATCCATGCCCACGGCACAAGGAATACCGAACCCATCGACACTCTTACGGCGCGTCGGTTGTAAGGGTCGCACGATGAGCGTGTCAGCAGCACAGCGTCGATGCCGAGGGCAGCTGCGGAGCGGAATATCGCCCCGATGTTGGTGGTGTCGACAACCCCGTCAATCACCGCGATACGGCCCCCGGTGTCGGGGCAGATGTCGCGTGGCGACGGCTCGACAGGGCGGTGCATGGCGCACAGCACGCCTCGTGTGAGCGTGTAGCCTGTCAGGCGGCAGAGCGTTTCACGTGAGCCTGTATATATCGGCATGTCGGAGGGGCAGCGTTCGATTATCGGAGCCGCATCGCCTGTGATGTGGCGTTGCTCGCAGAGCAGGGCGATTGGCTGTAGTCCGCGTGACAAGGCCGTGAGAATCACCTTGGGACTTTCGACGATGATAATGGCATCGTCGGGATGCAGACGGTTGCGCAGCTGTGTGTCCGTCAGGCTTGCAAACATGGCAAGCTCAGGCGCGCATATATCCTCCACGTGACAGATGTTCATACCGTATATGAGATTATAGTATCAGGCAGGCATCGCCGTAGGAAAGGAAACGGTAGTCGCCTGCAAGTGCGTAGTCATACATCGTGCGCCAGTTGCCCCCGGTAAATGCCGATACGAGCAGAAGTAACGTGGAGCGGGGCTGATGGAAATTGGTCACCATCCCTTTGACTATGCCAGGGGTGTAGCCGGGCGCGATTATCAGCCGGGTGGATGCCACGATGGTCGGAGTGCTTGTGGCATCAAGATGCCGCAACAATGCTTCCATTGACTCTCTGGCCGAGAGGTGGGGATGGGCCGGGTCATATGGATACCATTGCGGCACCTCGTCACCCTCTATGCCGGCATGTTTCATGCATCCGAGGTGATAGAGGCTCTCGAGTGTGCGCACCGATGTTGTGCCCACGGCTATGACGCGGCGGTCGCTCTGCGCAAGGGCTTCGATGACATGGCGGTCGACGGCGAAAAATTCGTTGTGCATCGGATGCTCGCCTATGGTGTCGGACTTGACAGGCTGGAATGTGCCGGCTCCGACATGGAGCGTCACTTCGTGGCGCGGTATGCCCCGGCTGTCGATTTCGGCAAGCACATCGTCCGTGAAATGCAGACCGGCGGTAGGTGCCGCCACCGAGCCGTCGATATGGCCGTAGACGGTCTGATAGTCGGTGCTGTCGCTCTCCTCTGTGGAGCGGTTGAGGTAGGGCGGTATGGGTATTTCGCCGGCTGCACCGATGATGGTGGCAAAAGTGACTGTCGGATCCGACCAGCTGAAACGGATTACTGACGAGTTGCCCACACGGTCAATCCTCTTTGCATTGAGTGTGACACTACGGCCATCGATTTCTAAAGGCAGAGACAGGATGCCCGATTTCCATTTCTTGCTGTTGCCTACAAGGCATATCCAGTCGCACCCGTCGGTCGATGCGAAATTGACGGCATAGTCTCGCGGACTGTAAGGTTCGAGGCAGAAGATTTCTATCAACGCACCTTGTGTCGCCGCGCCGCCATCCGTGGCCGACGGCTGTTTGCGGAATCGCAGACGGGCATTGATGACGCGGGTCGCGTTATAGACGAGCATCGTGTCGTCAGGGAGCAGTCGGGGCAGCTCTGCGAAAATATGCGTTGACAGTGAGCCGTCATGGTCGCGCATGAGCAGCAGGCACTGTTCGCGTCGGGCCAGAGGATGCTTCGCTATCCTCGCGTCAGGCAGCTCGTAGTCAAATGCGGATATGTCTATATCTTTGACATTCATGGGGTTGTGCTAATCAGGGGTGATGAGTGAAAGGGCTTGTGGCAGCAACGGCTTCGATGGGTCGAGGTAATGGACTTCCGGGCGGCGTTTAAGCCATGTCAACTGCTTTTTTGCATAAACGCGTGTATTTTTTGCCAAGCGTGCTATGGCGGTGTCGTGGTCCATGGTGCCGTCCATCATGGCAAACATCTCCTTGTAGCCCACGGTGTTGAGAGAGTTGAGATGCCTCAATGGATAGAGTGCGGCAGCCTCGGTCTCTAATCCGTCGGCTATCATCTTGTCGACACGGCGGTTGATGCGGTCAAACAGCTGTTCGCGTGGATAGTCTATTGACATAGTGACCGTGCGCCATGGGCGCGTTTTGACTCGCCCGGTGCGCAGCCGTGAGGCAGGAGTGCCGCTCTGGAGTGTGATCTCGATAGCGTGTACCACGCGCCGGGGATTTTGCAGGTCGACAGACTCCAAGCTTTCGGGGTCTATCTCGCCAAGCCACCTGACCATGTGTTCCAGTCCGTGTGACTCATACTCGGCCAATACATTCTGGCGTACTCCGTCAGAGATGGTGGGTATGTCGTCGATGCCGCGTGTTACCGCATCGATATACATCATGGAGCCTCCGCACATGACGGCATAGTCGCTGTGCTCCCACAGGTGTGGGAGCAGTGCAAGCACGTCGGATTCGTATTCTGCCGCGCTGTAGTAGGCATCGAGAGGCAGCGTGGCTATGAAGTGGTGGCGCACCGCAGCCAACTCCTCGGCGGTCGGGGCAGCTGTGCCTATTGACATGCCGCGATAGATCTGGCGCGAGTCGGCGGAGATTATCTCGCAGCCGAGGCTGAGGGCAATCTCTATGGCAAGAGCTGTCTTGCCCGAAGCCGTAGGCCCCGTGACCACTATGAGCGTCTTGGTGGGAGTGCGTGTGCCGGGTGTCAAGCAGTTTACTTTCCTTCGGCCACCAAGCGGGCTATCTCTACGATTACGTCACGGGCCTTTTCCATCGAAGGGATGGGGACGAACTCATAGCGTCCGTGGAAATTGAGACCTCCGGCAAATATGTTGGGGCAGGGGAGTCCTTTGAATGAGAGCTGTGCGCCGTCTGTGCCGCCGCGTATGGGCACTACGTGGGGAATGATGTCAAGGCGTTTCATCGCTTCTACGGCAACGTCCACGATGTGCATGACCGGTTCGATTTTTTCGCGCATGTTGTAGTACTGGTCCTTGATTTCAATCGAGGCGCATCCCGGAAACTCGTTGTTGATTTTGCGGGTCAGATGCTCCAGCTCCTTTTTGCGGCGTTCGAAGCGGTCGCGGTCATGGTCGCGGATGATGTATGTCAGCTCTGTCTTCTCCACGTTGCCCTCCATCGAGGTCAGGTGGTAGAATCCCTCGTAGCCTTCGGTGTGTTCTGGTGTCTCCCATCGGGGCAGCATGATGACAAACTGGTTGGCGACACGCATGGAGTTGAGCATCTTGTGGCGGGCATACCCCGGATGCACGTTGCGCCCGGTAAATGTGACCTTGGCCACTGCTGCGTTGAAGTTCTCATACTCCAATTCGCCTATTTCGCCTCCGTCCATGGTATATGCCCAGTTGGCGCCGAAGAGCTTTACATCGAATTTGTGCGCACCTTGGCCTATCTCCTCGTCGGGGTTGAAGGCTATGCGTATCTTGCCGTGCTTGATTTCGGGGTGTTCCTGCAAATATGCGATTGCAGAGACGATTTCGGCGATGCCGGCCTTGTCGTCCGCGCCGAGGAGGGTCGTGCCGTCAGTGACAATCAGATCCTGTCCCTTATAGTGGAGCAGTTCGGGAAATTCTGACGGTTTCAGCACTATGCCTTCCTTGTCGTTAAGCACGATGTCGCTTCCGTCATAGTTGCTGACTATGCGCGGGTGCACGTGCCGTCCGCTCATGTCGGGCGATGTGTCGAGATGCGCTATGAAGCCTATGGTGGGTATGTCGCTATTGTCGGTGTTGGCTGGCAGCGTCGCCATCAGATAGCCGTTGTCGTCGAGGGTTATTTCCGTCAGCCCCATCTGGCGCAGCTCTTTTTCGAGCTCGCGGGCAAAAATCATCTGTCCCGGAGTCGACGGCCACATGTTGGTCAGCTCGTCGCTCTGGGTGTCAAATGATACGTAGTGCAGAAATCGGTCTACTAAATTCATGTGTATTTGGATTTAAAGATTATTATGCGCCTTTATGCTTTTGGACGTAGGGCGGAGAGGATTTATTCTCCGCTGAGGGCTTTGTGAGCCGCGAGAGCCGCACGGCGGCCGTCGCCCATGGCGAGGATTACGGTGGCACCTCCGCGGACTATGTCGCCTCCGGCATAGAGTGTAGGTATGCTTGACTGCATGGTCTCATCGTTGACCACGATAGTCCCGCGACGCGACACTTCAAGACCATCCACGGCGTTGGGTATGAGGGGGTTGGGCGATACGCCCACACTGACGATCACTTCGTCAACGTCCACCTCGATTATGTCGCCGGGAATGGGGACTGGTGAGCGGCGGCCTGATTCGTCGGGCTCGCCGAGCTGCATGTGTTGCAGCCGCACTGCTTTTACATGGCCTTTGTCGTCGCCGATATATTCTATGGGGTTGTAGAGGGTCATAAATTCCACACCTTCCTGCTGTGCGTGGTGCACTTCTTCGACTCGTGCCGGCATCTCTTCAAGGCTGCGGCGGTATATAATCATGGCGCGTGATGCCCCATGTCGGCGCGCTGTGCGCACGGAGTCCATAGCTGTGTTGCCGCCGCCGATTACTGCCACGCTCTTGCCCTCAAGCACTGGGGTGTCATATCCGCTCTGGCCGGCACCCATGAGGTTGATGCGTGTGAGGTATTCGTTGCTCGACATGATGCCGATGAGGTTTTCGCCGGGTATGCCCATGAAACGAGGCAGGCCGGCGCCCGAAGCTACGAACACGGTCTTATAGCCGTCGGCTTCAAGCTGCTCCATGGATAGTGTTTTGCCGATGATGCAGTCTTTGACAAATTCCACCCCTTGGGAGCGGAGGCTGTCGATCTCCTTCTCTACCACGGAGTTGGGCAGACGGAACTCCGGGATGCCGTATTTGAGCACTCCGCCGATTTCGTGGAGAGCCTCGAAAACAGTGACATCATAGCCGCGCTTGATCATGTCGCCGGCAAACGAGAGACCAGCAGGTCCCGAACCAACCACCGCTACACGGATGCCGCGCTTTTCAGCCGGAGCTTCCTCAGATGCCATTTCCTCATCGTGGCTGTTGGCATAGTCCGATGCAAACCGTTCGAGATAACCGATTGCCACCGGCTCTTTCTTCATTTTATGGTAGATGCAGCGTGATTCGCACTGTTTTTCCTGCGGGCATACGCGTCCGCACACTGCCGGGAGCGCACTCGTGGCTTTGAGTACGCGTGCCGCCATGGTGATGTCGCCGCGCTGTATGTTTTTTATAAATCCCGGAATGTCGATGCTGACAGGGCAACCTTCCATACATGTCGGTTTCGGGCAGTCGAGGCAGCGTGTCGCTTCGAGCTGTGCCTGTTCCATAGTCAGTCCCTGGTTGACCTCTTCGTTGCATGTCACGCGGTATGCGGGGTCGAGTTCGGGCATTTTCACACGGGGTATGGCACCTCGTTCTTTGGCGTTGATAGCCTTGCGCAGTTCCTCGCGCCATGCAGCGTCGCGTGGAGCCAGTTGGGATGTTTCAGCCATAATATATGTTGGAATGTAAGGAGTCGGGGTGATAGGGTTAATTATATGATTTGAGACGCATGATCATCTCGTCGAAGTCCACCTTGTGTGCATCGAACTCGGGTCCGTCGATACATACGAACTTCGTTTTGCCGTCGACAGTCACACGGCAAGCTCCGCACATGCCTGTGCCGTCGACCATGATGGTGTTGAGCGAACACTGGGTGGGGATTCCGTATTTCTTGGTCAGTAGTGCCACGAACTTCATCATGACAGCCGGACCGATTGTCACGACCTCGTCGACCTGCTCACGCTTGATGACATCTTCGACACCCTCGGTGACGAGACCTTTGCGCCCGTAGCTGCCGTCGTCGGTCATGATTATGACCTCGTCGGAGTGTTCGCGCACCTGCTCTTCGAGTATGATGAGTTCTTTGGTACGCGCAGCCAGTACGGATATGACTTTGTTTCCGGCGGCTTTCATCGCCTTGATGATAGGAAGCAGCGGAGCCACGCCTACGCCGCCGCCACAGCATACGACTGTCTTGCCCGTGGGTATGGTGGTCGCCTTGCCTAATGGACCTACGACATCAGTCAGCGAGTCGCCGGCATTGAGCGAGCATATTTTCTCTGTTGATACGCCGACGTTCTGCACTACAAGCATGATGGTGCCGGCAGCGGGGTCGGCATCCGCGATGGTGAGGGGGATACGTTCGCCTCCGTCACCAGCTCTTACTATCACGAAGTGGCCGGCACGGCGCGACCGGGCTATCATTGGTGCTTTGACTATCAGTTTACTGACTTTGGGCGAGAACTGCTCTTTTTCTATTACTTCAAACATGGTAAATTTCGTAATAATTTATGTGCAAATTTACGCCTTTTCTTCGGAAAAGCCGCTGATTGGATTCGCATTATTTATGATTTGGAGAGCCGTGGCATGGATATTTTCACATTTTCGGGCATAAATGGAAAAATTTGTATATAAATTTCTAAATTTGTGGTGTTAATCCGATATGAGGATTCTACCTTAGTTTTTATCCATGAAAGTAAATTCCACATTACAACTAAAGTTGAAGCGTGGCCTTGATTTGCCCCTCAAAGGGGAAGCTTTGGAGAAGCTGCCGGACATCGTACCCTCAGCCGTGGCCATATATCCCGATGATTTTCCAGGCATTACTCCCAAATTAGATGTAAGGGAGGGTGATAGAGTCATGGCAGGAACTCCGCTGATGCACGATAAGGAATATCCGCAAATAGCTCTTGCTTCGCCTGTCGGCGGGGTGGTCAAGGAGGTTCTGAGGGGTTCGCGCCGAAAGATAATCCGCGTCGTTGTCACGCCCTCTGCCGAGGGAACCCCAGAGCGGCAGGGCACATCGGATGCCGCCATAGCTCCGAAGACTCGTGAGGATGCGGTAGAGGCGTTGTGCCGTAGCGGCCTGTGGGCATGGATGCGTCAGCTGCCTTATGATATCGTGCCGCGTCCTGATGCCGTGCCGCGTGACATATTCGTAACAGGATTCGATTCAGCCCCTCTTGCCACTGATTTTAAGCAGTGTGGCATTGACGGCTCTAACCTTCAGGCTGCGGTCGATTATCTGTCGAAGCTGACCGATGGGAATATCTACGTGTCATGCAGACGTGGCGATAGTCTGCCATCGATTGATGGGATAACCCGGGTAGAAATCTCCGGCCCGCATCCTGCTGGCAATGCTGGCGTTATGGCCAACAACATCGCCCCTGTCAATAAGGGAGAGACAGTGTGGACTTTGGACTTGGTGACGCTTGACCGCATAGGGGCTTGGGTGCGCACAGGTGCCACGGCATCACGCACGAATGTCACCATTTGCGGCCCGGAAGCCGTCAACCGTGGAGTGGTCAGCACTTTGGTCGGTGCCGACATGCAGACTCTGCTTGCCGGACATATAGCCGACGACGGGCGCAACCACCGCATCATCGCAGGTAACGTATTGACAGGCGTAAAGACTGATATGGACGGATTCGTCCGTTTCCCGTACCGTCAGGCGACTGTCATAGCTGAGGGTGACGACAAGGACGAGATGCTCGGTTGGGCATCGTTGTCGCCCAACAAGATGAGTGCATCGCGCACATTTCCCTCCGCATTCATGCCATGGCGCAAACTCAGTGGCGATGCCCTGCTGCATGGAGGCCGTCGCGCAATGATTATGTCGGGCGTATATGACCGTATGCTTCCGATGGACATCATGCTTGAGCCGCTGGTAAAAGCGATACTTTCTCGCAACATAGAGGATATGGAAGCTCTCGGCATATACGAAATCGCCCCTGAAGATGTAGCTTTGGCCGAATGGGCGGATCCGTCGAAGATCGAGCTGCAAAAGATTGTGCGCGAAGGGCTTGAGTATATGCGCCGCGAGGCATGACCACCTGCACTGTGTCAGTTAAAGATATAATAATCCAACATATTCATCAGAAAAATCACACGCATTGTGAATCCGCTGAGACGTATTTTTGACAAAGCGAGACCCCTGTTTGAAGAAGGCGGCCGGTTGAGCCCCCTCCGTTCGGTATATGAAGGGTTTGACTCGTTTTTATTTACCCCCAAGACCACATCGTCGTCGGGGGTGCATATGCATGACAGCATTGATTCTAAACGCATCATGATAACGGTGGTAGTGGCGTTGCTGCCCTGTCTGCTGTTTGGTATGTACAACACCGGGTACCAGAACTGGCTCGGCGCCGGGGCTGTGGCTGCCGAGTACTCGTTCTGGGGCATGATGCTATACGGTTTCCTCGCCGTACTCCCTAAATTGCTGACAGCCTATATAGTAGGTCTCGGCATAGAGTTCATATCCGCACAGATAAAGCACGAGGAGATACAGGAAGGTTTCCTCGTCACAGGCATCCTGATTCCGCTCGTTTGCCCGGTCAATACGCCGTGCTGGATGATAGCCGTGGCTACAGCTTTCGCAGTGATATTTGCCAAAGAGGTCTTCGGCGGCACAGGATATAATATATTTAATGTGGCATTGGTGACGAGGGCGTTTCTCTTTTTCGCCTACCCGGCTCAGATGAGCGGCGACAAGGTGTTCGTGGCGACTCAGCCTATAATGGGAGTAGGGCTTACGGTCAATTTTGCCGACGGCTTCTCTGGTGCTACACCTCTCGGACAGGCAGCTACCCATGCTGGAGGAGAAATGACCCTGACCAACATTGTCGGCGACCCGTTGAGCCTCTGGGACGCTTTTGTGGGGCTTATCCCCGGCAGTTTCGGAGAGACATCGACACTGTGCATACTGATAGGTGCGGCGATATTGCTTATAGGAGGCATCGCCGACTGGCGGATAATCCTGTCGGTCTTTGTCGGCGGAACGGTGATGGGTTTCGTGGCCCACACGTTCGACTCGCCTTCCTATCCGTGCTCGTTCCTTACGCCGTTGGAGCAGCTCTGCTACGGCGGATTCGCGTTTGCCGCAGTCTTTATGGCCACTGACCCTGTGACAGCCGCCCGCACTGCTGCCGGCAAGTATGTCTACGGCTTTATGATAGGCGTTATAGCCATACTGATACGTACCTACAATAACGGTTACCCTGAAGGTGCCATGCTCGCAGTGCTGTTGATGAACGCTTTTGCGCCCCTGATTGACTACTGCGTAATCCAGGGCAACAAGCGCCGTCGCCGCAACCGCCTTATATCAAAGGCTTGAAGGCTGTAAAAACCATGTGTGAAAATTGAACAAAATCTTATGAAACTTAACAGACAGAGCAACATATATACCGTGGTGTATATAATCATCATGGTGGTAGTGGTGGGAGCCGCGCTCGCATATACGTCGATGGCTCTCAGCGAGCGTCAGGGCGAAAACGAGCGTGCCGACAAGATGAGGCAGATACTTGCATCTATCCACGTGGTACCTGCCGCTGGTGAGAAGCCGGCAGAGGTATTTGATTGGTATATCGCGGAGCAGAAAGTCCTTGACGCTTCAGGGCAAGTGGTGGACGGAGAAAATGCATTCGACATCGACGTGGCTCAGCAGAGCAAGCTCCCAAGCGACAAGCGACTGCTGCCGCTTTTTGTGGCGGATGTCGACGGTGCGACGAAATACATCATCCCGATGAGCGGTACGGGGCTTTGGGGCCCCATATGGGGATATATCAGCATCGATGCTGACGGCACCACCGTCTACGGAGCTTATTTCGCTCACAAAGGCGAGACTCCCGGATTGGGAGCCGAAATCGACAAGCCTCAGTTCTGCAACAGTTTTGACGGCAAACATGTCATCAAGGACGGTGTGTTCCAGCCTATTTCGGTGGTCAAGCCCGGTATGCGCCCTACAGGCAATGAAGACTATGTCGACGGCATTTCAGGCGGCACTATCACGAGCAAGGGCGTAAGCGCGATGCTTGACAACTGTTTAGTGCCTTATCGAGCCTTCTTGAGCGCGGTCAACCGTGAGAAGAACTAATGAATTATAAAGCAACACGAATTAACTAAGTCGCAAAGTCAAGCAAACAAGTTGATGTTTTAAGACTTACGTGACAAATCAGATATAATTTACTATGGCAGAGAAAGTATCGTTACGCAGCGTGCTGTTCAACCCTCTGAGCCGCAACAACCCTGTGGTAGTGCAGGTGCTCGGCATATGCTCTGTATTGGCAGTGACTGTCAAGCTCGCTCCGGCATTGGTGATGGGGCTGTCGGTCATAGTGGTGCTCGCTTTCAGCAATGTCATCATTTCGCTGATACGTAACACCATCCCTACAAACATACGCATCATCGTGCAGCTGGTGGTCGTGGCTGCGTTGGTCATAATCGTCGACCAGTTGCTCCAGGCATACATGTATGACGTAAGCAAGCAGTTGTCGGTGTTCATATCGCTGATTATCACCAACTGTATATTGATGGGCCGTCTTGAAGCATTTGCCATGAGCAACAAGCCGTGGCCTTCGATGCTTGATGGCATAGGCAACGGTGCCGGGTATGCCATCATTCTCGTCATAGTCGCCTTTTTCCGCGAACTTCTCGGCAGCGGCACCCTGCTCGGGTATCAGGTGGTGCCCCAGTGGTGCTACGACCATGGATATGTCAACAACGGACTCATGATACTCCCTCCGATGGCTCTGATAGTGGTGGCTTGCATCATATGGGTGCAGCGCAGCCGCAACAAGGAGCTTCAGGAGTGAATATGGAGTCCCCCTTCCTCGTATCGGTTAAAATCTTTCGATAAAACAGTTACCTAATCCTCTCATACTGAAGATGGAAAATTTCAATATATTCCTGCGGTCGATTTTCGTTGACAACATGATATTTGCCTATTTCTTGGGCATGTGTTCGTTTCTTGCGGTCAGCAAGAATGTCAAGACCGCTTTCGGGCTCGGGGTAGCCGTGACATTCATGCTCGTCATCACCCTGCCGGTCAACTATTTACTGGAGACATATGTGTTGAAAGCCGGCGCGCTTTCATGGCTCGGGCCTGAATATGCCGAGGTGGATTTGAGTTTCCTCTCCCTGATAATGTTCATAGCCGTTATCGCTTCGATGACACAGCTTGTGGAGATGGCAGTAGAAAAATACAGCCCTTCGCTCTATGCCTCGCTGGGCATCTTCCTGCCGCTTATTGCGGTCAACTGTGCGATACTCGGCGGTTCGCTCTTTATGGAGCAGAGGGACTTCCCGAGCGTATGGACTGCGGTATGTGCCGGAGGCGGATGGGGCATAGGCTGGTTGCTCGCTATCACTGCAATAGCTGCGATACGTGAGCGGCTTGCCGCATACAGCAGCGTCCCCGCGCCGCTCAGAGGCATAGGCATCACCTTTATAGTCACGGCACTTATGGGTGTGGCTTTCATGAGCTTTCTCGGCATCAAAATCTAACTGACAATTACAAAGGACCAACTCTAAAGCACTGACTGATACATGTATAACGTCACAGCTTCAATCGCGCTGTCGCTGATGTCACTGACCATCTGGACAGCCATAGGTATATTTCTCGTCATCACATTGGTGTTGGTGGCGATACTGCTCGTAGCCAAGTACTACCTTGTCAAAAGCGGCGATGTCACCGTCACAATCAACAAAGACAAAGACGTGCATGTGTCGTCGGGCGGAAATCTGCTGTCGTCGCTTGCCGATGCCGATGTGTTCTTGCCGTCGGCTTGCGGCGGCAAGGGCAGCTGTGCCCAGTGCCGAGTGCAGGTGATGCAGGGCGGAGGCGAGGTGCTTCCCACCGAGATGGTGCATCTGTCGCGCCGTGATGTCAAAGACCACTGGCGGTTGGCATGTCAGGTCAAGGTGCGTGAGGACTTGGCGATAGAAGTCCCGGCATCTGTCCTCAGCATCAAGGAATGGGAATGTACCGTGATAAGCAACCGCAATGTGGCTACGTTCATCAAGGAGTTTATCGTAGCGTTGCCTCCCGGCGAGCATATGGACTTTATCCCCGGCTCTTATGCACAGATTAAGATACCGCCCTACAGCATTGACTATGACAAGGACATAGACAAGGCGATGATAGGAGAGGAGTATCTGCCGGCGTGGGAGAAGTTCGGCCTGTTCGGCCTTAAGGCATCCAACAGGGAGACGACAGTCAGAGCCTATTCGATGGCCAATTATCCCGAAGAGGGCGACCGCATCATGCTGACGGTGCGTATAGCCACGCCGCCGATGAAGCCGAAGCCCCAGACAGGATTCATGGACGTGCCTCCGGGCATAGCGTCAAGCTATATCTTCACTCTGAAACCGGGCGATAAGGTGCTGATGAGCGGTCCTTACGGCGACTTCCACCCCATAACTGACAGCAAGAAGGAGATGATGTGGATAGGCGGCGGTGCCGGCATGGCCCCTCTGCGTGCGCAGATAATGTGGCTGCTTAAGACGCTGAAGACTACCGACCGCACGATGAATTATTTCTACGGAGCACGTGCTCTCAACGAAGTGTTCTATCTTGACGATTTCCTGCAGCTCGAAAAAGAGTTCCCCAACTTCAAGTTCCATCTCGCGCTTGACCGTCCCGATCCGGCCGCCGATGCCGCAGGTGTCAAATATACGCCCGGATTCGTGCATCAGGTCATATACGACACCTACCTTAAGGACAAGGACGAGCCGGAAGAGATAGAGTATTACATGTGCGGCCCCGGTCCGATGTCGGCGGCTGTCAACAAGATGCTTGACGACCTCGGTGTAGATCCCACATCCATCCATTATGACAATTTCGGCGGATGATAAGTGAGTATTCATTTTAATCTAGAACTGATTGAAGCTTATCTTAAAGTAAATACTCATTTATGCCGGTTCTGTGGTGAAAAATGCCTAACTTTGCAGTCTTGAAACATTAAGAACCAACAACGTATATAGAATGAAAGCATTCGTATTCCCCGGACAAGGGGCGCAGTTTGTAGGCATGGGCAAAGACCTGTATGACAACAACCAGATGGCTCATGACATGTTTGAAAAAGCCAACGAAATCCTTGGTTTCCGCATCACCGACCTGATGTTTGCAGGTACTGACGAAGACCTGCGCCAGACCAAGGTTACCCAGCCAGCCATATTTCTCCACTCGGTGATACTCGCCAAGAGTCTCGGCGACGAGTTCAAGCCCGACATGGTGGCTGGTCATTCATTGGGTGAATTTTCGGCTCTTGTGGCAGCCGGTGCTTTGACATTTGAGGACGGTCTGCGTCTTGTGTCAGCCCGCGCCCAGGCCATGCAGAAAGCATGCGAGATGACTCCGTCGACCATGGCCGCTGTGCTCGCTCTCCCTGACAATGTGGTAGAGGAGATTTGTAACAGCGTGGACGGAGTGGTGGTATGCGCTAACTATAACTGCCCCGGACAGATAGTCATTTCGGGTGAGGAGCCTGCCATTGACGCTGCTTGCGAGAAGGCTCTCGCTGCCGGTGCCAAGCGCGCCCTCAAGCTTAAAGTGGGTGGAGCTTTCCACTCTCCCTGTATGGAACCCGCACGCGCCGAGCTGGCTGAAGCTATAGAGAAAACTGTAGTGTCAGCCCCTGTCTGCCCGGTATATCAGAATGTGGATGCGAAGCCCCACACCGACCCTGCGGAAATCAAGGCAAATCTCGTGGCACAGCTTACAGCCCCTGTGCGCTGGACCCAGAGCGTGCAGCACATGGTAGCCGACGGAGCTACCGAGTTTGTAGAACTCGGTCCGGGCAAGGTGCTTCAGGGTCTCGTAGGCAAAATCAGCCGCGACGTGGCCGTTTCAGGCAAGCAGTAAATAATTCCAAGCAGGTGGCTGCCGGCATACAAGCTCTTGTGACAGCTGCTTGAATAAGACATTTTGGAGTCGGACATCTGATCGCGGGTCGACTACGAGAGCGACACGAGGAAAGTCCGGGCAACGCAGAGCGCCATACTTCCTAACGGGAAGCTGCCGGTGACGGCAGAGTAGCGTGACAGAAAATAACCGCCGTGTATCGTTTTTTTGTAGATTATATGCATTTCGACATATTGTAAGAATACACGGTAAGGGTGAAAAGGTGGTGTAAGAGACCACCGGGTCCTGTGGCGACGCGGGATGCCGCACGCCTTATGGGTTGCAAGGCCAAGTATACCGGCATTTAAGGGTTGCTCGCCCATTGCCGGGGGGTAGGCTGCTGGAGCGGGGTGGCGACACTCCGCGTAGATAAATGATCAGACGGCTTGACGTGCCTTCACATCACAGACGTGATGTCTGCGACACGTGCGGGAACTGTCACGGCCGACATAACCCGGCTTACAGTCCGGCTCCAGCTTTAACGATAACACCCCCGATGGAAATTTCCATCGGGGGTGTTATCGTTCTATCAACGTGTCGGGGCAGCAGACAGTAGCGGTTGGCGCATCGCAATGCCCTCCGCTGCGTAGGGGGGCGTTGTCTGTCGTTATCAGAGTTTACGTCCCCAACGCTACTGCGGTACACAACCCACATGTGTAGGGTTGCACCCCGGCGCAAGCCCTGCGGTTGAGATGATGGGTGAGGTGTCTACTCACTTATGTATGGCATACGCTCCGCTTTTGCTGCTCATATGAAATCCTAAATGTATGTGTCATATGGATGGGAGAGTAAGCCCTGAGCGTTGTTATTTGATTTTCTTGGTGTGGGCGAGGGTGATGAGCTTCGGGCCGGGGACGAGGAAAAACTCTATGCGGCGGTTGAGCGCACGGTTGGCGCGAGTGTCGTTGTCTACCAGGGGACGTGAATCACCCATGTCGTAGTTGATTATGAACAGGTCTGGATTGACCTTGGCCACGTCCAGCAGCCAGGCATATATCGACTGGTTGCGGGCCGATGCGAGATTTTCGATGTATGACGGCGAGCCGGTGTTGTCGGTATGCACGGCATAGACCAGCTTGAACAGATCCGGGTCGCGCAGCAGAGGCAGCAAAGGCCGCAGCAGTGTCGGCGCGTAGGGCGACAGGAGTGTGTCGTTGGGTAAGAAAAGATCGTCTGACGGGATGGTCACCACTACGACTTCGCCGGCTCTCAAGGTCTCTACCTTGTAGCGTTGCTTGAGCTGGTGGGCGAGAGCCGTCATGTATTTCACTATCGGAGCTTTCTCAGGCTGCTGGATGACGGGAGTGGCGAGGTTTTCCTCTATCTCCATGTCGAAAGCAGCTGTCTCGTCATAGTCGGCATACGGGTCCTTGAAGTCGTCGGCGCGTAGGTATGACGATGATTGGGCGCACAGCAGGGCGGCGATTAAAAAGCCTGCACGGAGTAATATCTGGAGCATAGTCAGAGCAGGGAGTTTTCGTATTCTATTTCTGCCGAGATTATCGCGTCCACATCGTCGGCGAGAATCGTTGAGTCCTTGTCTTTGGCGAGCATCTTGCGGACATGGGCCGTCAGTTGTTGCAGCTCCCTCTCCTCGGCATCGTCGTTGTCGTCGGTCATGGCAGAGGCCGGGTCGAGCATACCGCTTTCCTCGTAGTAGTCCCATATGATGTCGATGACGTTGAGTATCTCGTCGTCGGAGTATGCCTGTGCCCGCTCTTGCGGCAGCTTGGACAGTATGAATCTTATGGCTTCCTTTTCGTTGTATTCCATGTCAGGATTTAGATAAATGCGTTGGGCATTGCTAAGTAGTTCTTACAAAATTAGCAGCAAATCCGTCCATGCACAAGCCTCCCACCCCTAAACTTTCTTAAAAAAGCCATACCTTTGCAATCGTTGATGACAACAGACTCATTCACTAAGAAGCTGTTTTAATTCAAGTCAGCCTCTAAGAAAAAATAATCATATACAGATGGCAGTATTGACACAGCGTAGCAGCAACATCGAGCTGCTGAGGATATATGCGATGTTTTTTATCGTCTTCGGGCACATGTGGGCATCGCGCAGCCATGCAAGCAGTGACTCTGTTGGCGGGATGCTGATGCTTAACTCGGTGGGTATCGGTGTGGTGGATATATTCATTCTCATCACGGGGTATTTTCTGATAGATAAGACCGGCTTCACTCTGGTCCGCTTCTTCAAGATCTTATTTGAAGTCATGTTCTATAACTTTGTGATTGTCTTGACATTCTTTGCTTTGGGTGAAGCTCCGTGGACCGATTTGCTGTCATGTCTCTATCCGTTAGGTCCGACTAAGTTCAATGTATGGTTTGTCAGCCAGTACTTTGCGCTTATCCTTGTGCAGCCGTTTCTGTCAAGGTTGGTAGAGCGCATGACCCAACGGCAATATGCAGGATTCTTATGTGTGATGTTGCTGCTGACTTCCGTGTTGGTTCCTGGTTTTCCGTGGGGCTACCTGTATTCGAGCAGCTGGAAAGTGAGCTGGTTCATCACCCTTTTCCTTGCAGGGGGATATATCAGGAAATACGGTCTGCCTTCTTGTAACATCGCAATATACCTCACGCTGTTTGTAGCGTTGTCAGTGATATGGAGCGCGGCATATCTGGGCATTATCGATTTTGTGGAAATCGGTTACAATTCCCTGCTCACTTTCGGGGTCGCCGTCTCGCTGTTTTACATCATGCTGAAAGTAAGGATGAAGCCGGTGGGATGGGTCAACAGCGTGGCCGGCTCGACATTTGCCGTGTACCTCATCCATCAGAATCATTATATCGTAAAAACGTGGCAGCTCTATATGCCGCAGCCGCTTGGCGACGGCTTTTGGGAGGTGCTATTGTCGGGATTCCTCTACATAGCCGTGATTTTCATGGCTTGTGTGGCGATTGACAGGGTGCGTATCTACCTGTTCGAGCTGTGCCGTATCCCTCGCGTCCAGCAATGGCTGTCCGATAATATCATAAATAAAGTAAGGCATGTTTTGACCAAGATATGATATCTACGGAGTTGTCGGACATAAAGGAGCTGGTGGACGTTAGTGTGGCATTTGGTTGAGAAGTGGTGTCAGTTCTTCTTTGATGTATATGTTGCAAGACAGACCGAACAGGTCGACTACAGAGCCTATATACTGGTAATTCAATGAATCTAAGGTCGATTGCTTGTCTGGATGGATTATCCCTGCGTCATGCGACTGCACTGTGATGATGTCAGGGATGCGGGCTTTTACGGACGCAAGTTGCGGACCTCTCGAAAATGATTGGGCGTTGGTTTGCTCTGCCCAATACCGGCAAGCCGGCAATGCCTCCGCGCTGGTGCCGACGGCATATTCAAAATATTCCCAGTTCAGTATGGTCGGCTTTTCGAGACCTGACAGTTTGGATTCCATCTCTATGAACGGTTTCGTTTCATCATTCCATATCCAGTTGCGGTGATTGCGTATGACGTAGGCAGACAATACTGCGGATGTGCACAGGGCTATGGCGGCGGTGACCGTCTTGTTGTGACAGATGCCGATAGAGAAGATTGCTTTTACAATCAGTGCGGACAGAAACACCATCCACGCTACATAGCCGGAATGGTAATATCCGAATCCGCATCGATATGTAAGGCCTAAGAACATGACCAGACCGCACATGACAGGCAGGTATTTGCGGCATCCGGAGCTGTGGAAAAAATACAGTGGTACGAACATCGTGGCGAATCCTATCAGCCCACGGCCGGTGAGAGCATCGCGCAGCTCGCGTAGATAATTCGATATAGCCTCTGTCAGAGAAGATGAGAATGTCTGCGCGGTATGGAAGAAGTATTCGTTGACGAAAGTTCGCAGACCTCCTACAAGGGCGAAAGCGATTACAATAGGGACGATGACAGTGACGAATCCGATGGCAGTCCCGGCGGTCAGAGATTTTGTGGGCAGCTTGTGGCGATATGCCATGACGAGTATTGAGAGCGGAATCGCTGACATCAATACTGCGATATTCCATTTTATCATTAATGTGCAGGCAATGCTTACTCCCATGATGACGGCAGATTTGAAATCGGTCGAAGATTCCGGATCTCTGACGCATCTGATGAGCCGGTATATGCAGTAAATCAATGGCAACTGGCACAGATCCTCGCATCTCATCTCGATATGCCCGTATGTAAAGAACGGCAAGGCAAGCAGCAGGGAGGTTGATACAGCCATCCATTTGCGCTTTGCTATGTCGGCGGTTGATGCGAACAATTCAAACGCTGTCCGGTATGCCCAATAGAATATGAACGAATACAATATGGAGTGGAGTACGTATACCCCTATAAAGCTCTTGGGAGATATAAGGTAGCCGATACCGTAAAACAGCCATACAAGCGGACCTTTGGAGTCTGCAAAATCAGTGTATGGGATGAAACCGTTCATCAGGGCTTTGCCACCCATGAAAAACCATGCAGGATCAAGCTTGCGATAGTATGTGTGGAGCGGTGAGTCGTAGTTTGCGACAAGTTGGATCAGGAAAGAGAATATAAGGAGTCCCAACCATAAAGGTAATGAGGGAAATCCGGTGTCGGTGGTTTGGGAGAGTCTGCCATGGCGTGTTTCTCCTGCTGGCCGACATCCATGGATGTCATTAGAACCATTCGGTTCTAATGAGAGAGTGTCGTATAAGATTGGATTCATTATATAGCAAGATTACTTTTCGGGAGTGCGTATGCAAAGGTACGCAAAAGTCGCCTGATGACAACATGCTGCCATTGTTTAACTTATTCCTGTTATTCAAGCACTTCTGTGGGGCGCATTAACAGCTGCGGATTGCGGCGTAAAGCCGTGGCTGTCATATCTGGATGCTTATCGTCGCCAGCTGCTCCTGTCCGCCGGCTCTGAATAATAAGAAAGCCCGACGCGTTTATGAGTGTGCGTCGGGCTTTCTATGTGTGTGATATGGAGAGTTACTTATCCTGTCTGTGTTCTACTACATGTTCATGCCGCCGTCGACTTGGATGACTTGGCCGGTGACATATGACGACATGTCAGAGGCGAGGAATGTTGCCACGTTGGCGATATCCTCGACCTGTCCGCCGCGGCGCAGGGGTATTTTCTTAGCCCATTCGTCACGCACTTCCTGAGGCAGGGCGGCGGTCATGGCGGTTTCGATGAATCCCGGAGCTATGGCGTTGGCGCGGATGTTGCGCGAACCCACCTCCTGGGCTATGCTCTTGGCGAGGGCTATCAGGCCGGCCTTGGAGGCTGCGTAGTTGCTCTGTCCGGCGTTGCCATGTACGCCCACCACCGATGCCATGTTGATGATGCTGCCCGATTTCTGGCGGAGCATGATGGGGAGCACGGCGTTGATGAAATTGAAGGCGCTCTTGAGGTTGACGGCTATTACTGCGTCCCACTGCTGCTCGGTCATGCGCATCATCAGTCCGTCCTTGGTGATGCCGGCATTGTTGACGAGGATGTCGATGCGTCCGAATTCCTTGTGGATTTCGGTCACTACTTCCTTGGTCTGGTTGAAGTCGGCTGCATTTGATGCGTAGCCCTTGGCTTTCACGCCGAGAGCCGCGAGCTCGGCTTCGGTCTCCTTGCCGTTTTCGTCGATTACGAGGTCGGTAAATGCGATGTTTGCACCCTCAGCTGCAAACTTGAGGGCGAGAGCCTTGCCGATGCCACGGGCTGCGCCTGTGATAAGGGCTGTCTTTCCTTCGAGTAATTTCATTTTTGGTGATTTACGTATATTATTTGTTTGATGTTTGGTTTAAAGCTTCTTACATTTCTATTAGGCATGCGCCGGCCGAATAGCCGCCGCCGAACACGGTCAGTGCCACCTTGTCGCCGGGCTTGAACCGGTTACGCTGCTGCGCGAACACGATGCCGGCTGAGGCCGAGCCGGTGTTGCCGAGTGTATCGATATTGCAGGGGAAGTGGTCGAGTCCGAGTTCGAGCCGGTGTGCTATCTGTGCCACGATGCGCAGGTTGGCCTGGTGGGTGATTATATAGTCGAGCTGTGCCGGAGTCATGCCCGCCGGGGCCGTGACCTCATCGAGTGCGCGTACCATGTTGTCGCAGGCGTGTATGAACACGTCGCGGCCGTCAGGCATCGCGATGCCGCCCTCGCGTGGGCGCAGGCACACCCCGTCGGGACCTTTGCCTATGTTTCCGAGTCCGCAGGTGAATATTTCGGTGATTTCCGGCTCGCCTGGAGCCATCCTGTCCTTGGAGAGGAAAAAGGCTACCGCGCCGTCGCCCCACAGATGCCCGCATTTGGGGTCGCTTTCGTTGGAGTAATATGAGTTTTGCTCTGAGCTGATGAGCAGGGCTTTAGAGGCTTTGCCCATGGCGAAATACCCTTCGATTATCTCAAGCCCGTTGAGCAGTGACGAACATGCCGACGTGCAGGCTACGCACTTGACACCGTCGATGTCGTATTCGCGTTGGATGATGTGGGCCACGGTGCCCACATTGTCTATGGCGGAATACGCTGCCGCCACTATGAGGTCGACATCCTTGATATCGTAGGGGAGGCTCTTTAGGGCTTCACGGACTGCGTCTACGGCCATGGTCTCCTGGTTCTCGCCGTCACCCACTTTTGACCGTGAGTGTATGCCGGTTCGTTTCGTAATCCATTCATCGGTGAGACCGTTGACGTTGAGGAAATAATCGTTGGTGATGCGGCCTGACGGGATGTAGACCCCGGTAGAGTTAATGTACATAGTCGTATTCAGTCTGGTGAATTGTGTGTGGGAGATAAATGAGGTGAAGTGGACTCATAGGTGGAGTTTAAATCCGTTCATTGTCATCCTCTGGATTCCTGACGGCCTGCAGGATGAAATCGATGATGTCGCGGCGCATGTCGCCACGGCTGAGTCCTATGTCGGCGAAATTGTCGCGTATGAACGAGAAGTCGACACCCTGGAAGGTCATGTGCTCTACGGCTATGAGCCTGTGGGCCTGGACGGGGTTGAAAGCTCCTTCGGCCACTCCTTTGGCAAGTATGTTGCGGAATATGTGCTGCTCTTTGGCGAGAGCCATCTTGCGCATGCGTGCTATGCGCTTGATGTCGCGCCCGAACAGCGAGCGCACTGTGTCATGACGCTGGAACGAGTTGATGATGAGGTCGAAACGCACGTTGAGATAGCGTTCGAGCAGCTCCATGGGGGGCAGGTCGAGCGAGGCTACCTCTTCTAAGCGGCTGACCAAGTGGTCGCTTTCGCGCTCTATGACGGCGTTATAGATGTCGCGCTTGTTTTTGAAGTATGTGTAGATGGTGCGGCGTCCTTTTTCGGATGCCGATGCGATGTCGTTCATGGTGGTATTCTCTATGCCTTTGTGGGCGAAGAGCTGACGTGCCACCTCTATGAGTTTGTCGCGGGTCTTTGTTACCATCGTGGATTTTGCACAAACAAATTAAAACTGTGCTAAATTACTGAATTTTTCTGAGATGAAAGGCATTTATATCCAATAAAATTCGTAATTTCGTTATCGTTTCTGCTCTACATGGACATTTTTACTGTTAACTAATATATAAAAGATATATCCTGTGGTTTATACATCTGCCGGCCTTTCCGGCAATTCCCGCCCCAAACGTCTATCTGGCCGCCTGATGACGGCGTTCCTTATCATATTGCTGTCAGCGGCTGTCTTTCCTGCACATGCCGCAGAGCATCCTCTTAAGATAGCCGGGGCGGCCAAGACAAAAGTCGGCATATATATAGAGGATCTGCGCAGCGGCGAGGTGTTGATGGATGTCAATGCCGATGACGCCATGGTACCGGCTTCTGTAACCAAAAGCCTGACGGCAGCCACCGCATACTCGGTGTTTTCACCTGATGGCTGCTTCTCCACCCCTGTGGCGGCGGTGGGGAAAATCAAAAAAGGTGTGCTTGACGGAGATGTGGTCATCTCGACAATCGGCGACCCGACGATCGAGAGCTCGCATTTTGCCGACAATGCCGGTTTTGCCGACAGCATCATCGGCGCGCTCCAGCGGTTGGAAATCAAGGAAATCAAGGGTACTGTGGTTATTGACGAGAGCAATTTCGTCGACAGCACCATCCCTGACGGCTGGCTGCGTGAAGACATCATAGAGTGTTACGGTGCCGGGCTTTATGCCTCCAATTTCCGTGACAACAGGATGATTCTGTCGGTTCCGGCCAACACCACACGGCCTCATACGCCCGGCATCCGTGTGGAATACAAAGGCGGGAAAGGCAAGCCGCGCCTGAGCCGTCATCCCAACAGCAATGTGTTCCAGGTCACGGGCAATACCAAGCGCCGGAGCATACATGCCACTGTAGCCAATCCGGCTCCTGCATCCACGATGCGCGCCGAAGTGATGCGTGAGATTGAAAAAGCCGGTATCGTGATCGGCGAGAAGCCTCGTGGCGGCAAGCGGCCGTCAGAGAGCGATATCGAAAAGGGTGAGGTTATTTATGTGCACCGTTCCCCCGAAGTCGAGGACATATTGCGCAGCCTGATGTTCCGCAGCGACAATATGATGGCGGAGGGGATGCTCCGTTCGCTCGCTTCGGGCCAGCCTCGTGGCGAGGCCGTCAGGTTTGAAAAGAATTTCTGGCTCGAAAAAGGCTTCGACATCAGCAAACTCAACATCGAGGACGGCAGCGGATTGTCACGCAAGGACCGCATTACCCCGAGATTCATGGCCGAAGTGTACAAGTGGATGTATCACACCGACATGGCCGGGGGATATGTCTCCCTGTTCCCCAAAGCCGGACGTGACGGTACCATGCGCAATTTCATGCGCGATAGCGCGCTTGCCGGACGTTTGGCGACCAAGACAGGCAGTATGCGCGGCGTTCAGTGCTACGGCGGATATATGCTGGATGAGGGCGGTAGCCCCACTCACGTGGTCGTGGTGTTTGTCAATAATTTCACATGCGGTCGCGCCGGGCTTAAAAAGGAGATAGGCCGCCTGCTCACTCAGGTGCTGTTGAAGGATGAAGCCGCCGAGGATGTCGCTGAAAATGTCGAGAATTAGTCTGAGCCGTACCTATTGCTCTAAACCATCCGCCCCGGTGGCGTGTTAAGATATTGGCGCGACCAAGGCGCGACCAAGGCGCGACCAAAAGCATCAAAACCTATAATCAGATACTTGAATCATGAATTACCTTACAACAGACAAGTTGGTCATCATCGGTGCTGCCGGTATGATTGGAAGCAACATGGCCCAGACAGCCATAATGATGGGTCTTACCCCTAACATTTGTCTCTACGACCCCTACGTCAAGGGACTTGAAGGCGTTGCCGAGGAGTTGTGGCAGTGCGGGTTTGAAGGTCTCAACCTGACTTTTACCGACGACATCGCCGTAGCCCTCAAAGATGCCAAATATATAGTCAATTCAGGCGGTGCCGCACGTAAGGCCGGTATGACGCGTGAGGACCTTCTCAAAGGCAATGCGGCCATCGCTGAACAGTTTGGTAAGGACGTGAAGAAATATTGCCCGGATGTAAAGCATATCGTGGTCATCTTCAACCCTGCCGACATCACAGGTCTTATCACCCTGTTGTATTCAGGGCTTAAACCCTCGCAGGTGTCCACTCTTGCGGCTCTCGACAGTACCCGTCTGCGCAACGAACTCGCCAAGTGGTTCAAGATTCCTGCCGACGAGGTGGTCAATTCGCGCACCTATGGCGGCCACGGAGAGCAGATGGCGGTATATGCTTCCACTACCCGGGTCGACGGCAAGCTTCTCACAGAAATCATCGGTACTGACAAGCTCCCCGCTGATGAGTGGGAAGCCCTGAAGGTGCGCGTAATCCAGGGCGGCAAGAATATCATAGACCTCCGTGGACGCAGCTCGTTCCAGAGTCCGTCGTATCTCTCTGTGGAGATGATTGCGGCGGCTATGGGCGGCAAGCCTTTCCGCTGGCCGGTGGGCACGTATGTCAACAATGACCGTTTCAGCCATATCATGATGGCTATGGAAACCACTGTCACCGGCGATGGCGTTACATGCACCCCTGTCAAGGGTACTCCCGCTGAGGAAGCCGACCTTGAGAAGAGCTACCGGCATCTCTGCACTCTCCGTGACGAGGTGATAGCTATGGGAGTGATGCCCCCTGTCGCCGACTGGTGCAAAATCAACCCCAACCTCGACGCAAAGACCTGCTGATAAGGCATTGACATAAAGAAATTTACGATGCGGCTATGGCGATGTCCATGGCCGCATCTTGTAAGTGGTGTCAATAGTGTGGCGATTGGGGCGGTATGCGGCGGCGGACGATGGCCGACACGGCAATCGTCACGATGCAGCAGAGCGAGGTGTAGATGAAAAATATGCGGTAGCCGACCATGTCCGCGATCCAGCCCGACACCATGCCGGGCAGCATCATCCCGAGAGCCATGATGCCTGTAGCTATGGCGTAGTGGGAGGTGCTTCGCTGGCCGTGGGCGAAGTGTATCAGATAGAGGGTGTAGGCGGTGGTGCCGAACCCATAGCCAAACTGCTCTACTGCCACGCAGATGTTGACCGTCAGTAGTGACGAGTCTGTAGCGAAGCTCAGGTAGACGAACGTCAGGCATGTAAGCGACATGCTCCACGCCATAGGCATAAGGCACCGTCGCAGCCCGTAGACCGATACGAGCCATCCGCCGGATATGCCCCCGGCTATCAGGGCTATGACACCGACAGTGCCGTAGGCAAATCCTACCATCTCCGTGCCAAGCGACATCCCTCCGGCCTCGTGGGAGTCAAGCAGGAAAGGGCCTATCAGTTTGACCAACTGAGCCTCCGGGAATCGGTAAAGAAGCATGAACAGCAATGCTCCGGCTATGCCCGGTTTTACAAAAAACGAGGCTATGGTGTCCCAAAATTCATGCAAAATCTCGCTTACTGAGCGGCATCTCCCTTCGCTGTGGTCGGCACTGCTGCGGGGCAGCATGAAGGAGTGCCACAAGGCAAGCAGCACGAACACCCCTGACAGCACGGCCATGGCCCACTGCCAAGCCACTGCTTGCGGATGGTTCTTGGAGATGTAGCCGGCCATGACCACCACGCCCCCCTGCCCGGCGATCATGGCAAGACGGTAAAACAGTGTGCGGATGCCGACCCACAGCGACTGGTTGCGTTCCGAAAGCCCCAGCATATAGAAGCCGTCGGCAGCTATGTCGTGCGTGGCTGACAGGAACGCCATGAGCCAGAAGCAGCCTAATGTCCATCGGAAAAAACCGGCGGCAGGGACTGTCAGGGCTACAGCTGCCATCGCGGCGGCGATGGCCCACTGCATACAGATAATCCAGCGGCGTTTGGTGCCGAACATGTCGACAAATGGACTCCAGAACGGCTTTATCACCCATGGCATATAGAGCCATGCGGTGTAGAGGGCTATGTCGGTGTTGGAGATACCGAGGCACTTGTACATAATGACCGCCACAGTCATCACCACTACATAGGGGATTCCTTCGGCAAAGAATAGCGAAGGAACCCATAGAGCCGGTTTCTGTGACGTATCGGACATGTTTAGACGGACTTTATGATTTCTGTGGCAGATGTCAGCTTCGCTCCGGGGAAGTAATGGGCGAGAATCTGGGCGGAACTGTAACCTTGCTCGCCCATCACGGCTGCTCCTATCTGGCAGAGGCCGACACCGTGTCCCCAGCCGGCTCCATGGAGTATTATCCGCGACGGATACCCGTCGGCATCAAAGCCGTCATAACGCACCGTGAAAGCCGAACTGTAGAGATGGCTCTCTGACAGCACTTTACGTATCAGCAGCTCTTTGCCTATGACCACTTCTCCATCAGAGCCTGTCAGTCGCAACCGCTCGATGCGCCCTGACGTGCCGCGCTTGACGGCTGTAAGGCTGCGTATGCGGCCTATGCGGGCTTCAGGGAGCCGGAGGCGTATGTTTTCGCTCAGCTTTTCGGCATCCCATGTGACCGTCCAGCGGTAAAAGTCGGTGGTCTGCTGGTCGTAGCCTTTGAGGACTTGGCGGAGTGTCGCTGCCGAGGGATTGGAGCAGAAAGCATCCGGACGCGACTCAATCCACCGGGCGGCTTCAGCTTCGCCGCGCAAATCGGGCAGTCGCTCCGGGTGGGGACTGTCGGCCAGTGCCTGTAGGCACTCATGATGCTCCTGTTCGCTCCAGCATGTGCCGAACAGCTCCGTGGCACCTCCGCAGCATTTTGAAAAACGAGCATCCACAAGCGTGCCTTTGCTGTCGGTCAGCACCAAGCCGCGTGTGGCGGCTATGGCTTCCACTACGCGAGGGTTATGTGCCTGTGACAGCCCTTGGTAGCGTTGGCAGTGGTCGTCGGCACATACATCGAATGTGTCATGGTCTTGGCGGTCCCACCATCGTATGATTTCCGATTTTTCGGCTGCGGATTCTGGCCGGTTAGGGTTGCACCGACAGGAACCGGGATGCTTGTGTGCGAGAATCTGGGCTATCACCCATGAGCGGGATATGACGGCATGGGCTTCAAGCAGGGCGGGGGAGGCATCTGCGCTCATCTCCGAGGAGATGACGCTGCACAGATACTCTTCGATGCTGACGGTGTTGATGAGCCGCAGGTTTCCGTCGCCTTCTGCTATCAGCTCGAAGTCGCCCGGATAGGACAGATCGATTCGTTGCTCCCAATGGAAGCCGATGCCGATTACCACGTCACGCACTGTGGCATACGACTCGGCTGTGGTGCAGCGGAAACGTCTGCCGGCATCGCGGCGGTCGAATGTCACCGTGCCGTCTATGCTCCGGCCGTAGTCGTCGGTGTAGCCTCCGTGAAATTCTATGGTGATGGCCGGTGCGCATAGCAGCCCTACACGCAGGGTAAGGTCGGATGAGGTGGATATATCGGTCATAGCGGATGGCTTATGCAGTCGAGTATGAAGCGGTTGAATGTTTCTTCGGGCAGCAGCACCTCGTCTATCATGGACTGCAGCTGCGTGGGAGTGAGCGTGTCGAAATCTCGTTTGCGCGGCAGCACTATGCGCCCTCCCATGTCGATGGCTCCGGGGCTGAATACCACTCCGTCGTCACCGTAGCACGAGGGGCGGTGGCGGTCACGCAGTATTGCTGTCAATGCCGCTTCCTCGCTTTGCCCGCAATATGTGGCGTACATGTTGACCCTCGGTTCGGTATCTCCATGGCGTATGGGTAGCAGCGACAGGGCTTTGGTCATCATGGCTGCTACCTTGGCGATGTCGGTGCCCGATGCTGTCACCGGGCGTGAGGTGAGTCCGGGCTGGAAATACAGCCTGACACCGTCGCGCTTTTTAAGCATACGGATGCCGTCGGACTCATTGCCGGGTGTAATCTGTGACAATGCCGCCGGACTCACTGCCTGAAGATGCAGATGGTCGGGGGCTGATGCACCGCTGTGAGGACCGTTGTAAAATACGGTGAACTCCCTGAGCCGCCGGCTTATCGCGAGCATACGCTCCAACAGCGATTGTGTGTAAGCCTGTGGCTCATGCTCTAATGACGGCAGGGTCAGGTGCTTAGGATATATCGGAAACGGGTTGACAAGGATCTCCAAGCCGGTGTCGGGCAGGGGCAGACGTGTCTGCTCCGCCGGGCGGTTGGCCTCGCAGAGAAAGCATGGCCGTCGGGCTATGGAGCGGGCATCCGTGGGGGCGCACGTGCTGACGGCACGGTCGGGCAGATGTATCAGTTCGAAAGTGCCTCCACGGAGTGTCAGTGTGCGGATAAGTGCCGATGACAACCTGCGGTATCGCGCAGCAGCATCGGGCCATTGCGCCAACTGTGATGCCAGCAGTGTATCGACATCGTGTTGCAGCGTGTCGTTGTCGGTCGCTTTTATCATGTGGCTTTGTTACTTTGGATTCGTGCTTCTATCTCGGTAGTGCGCAGGAAATCCTTGTAGGAGTTGTAGCGGTTGAGAGTAGCGCGGTCGAGCCGTGCATCGGAGTTGCCTTGCCAGCGGCGGCACAGATACAGCTCGTCATATATGCGCCCGATATGATATGTGCGTGACAGCCGCAATGCCATCGCGTAGTCCTCGCCATAAGATACATCTGGGAAGTGTACTTCGCGCGCTATGCGTGTCAGGAAAGCGCGGGGTGCGCCCATGCCGTTGACTCGCAGCAGGTTGTTGCGTCCGTTGTTGTCGGTCCACTCCTTGTGGTCGATAAGTCCCGGAGGTATTGTGGCCAAGTCGAAGTCTGTCAGACGGTATGAACCTACCACCATGGCGCACCTTTCGCTGCGGAATGTGTCTGCTATCCGCTGCAGAGTGCCGGGCGACGAATAGATGTCGTCGCTGTCGAGCTGCACGGCAAACCGTCCGCACGCTTCATCGTCGATGGCTCTGTTCCAGCAGCCGCCTATGCCGAGATGACGACATTCGGGAGTAATGACCTTTAGCTCTGGATGCTCCTTGGCAAGCCCGGCGAGGGCTTCGGATGTACCGTCGGTGCTGTGGTTGTCGACCACGAGCACATTCATGGTGCAGTCGAGCGACTGTGACAATGCGCTTCTGACGGCATCGCATATTGTGGAGACCCTGTTGCGTACAGGGATGATGACAGAGACTTCTACTGGGAAATCCCCCTCGTAGATATCGACTCGTCGGACCTGCGAATAGTCTATGACAGCCCCTATGGCGGCGAGATGCCCGGTGCCCACCTGCTCCATCTCGGCCTGGATGGACGCGTTGCGCGGGTCTACGTAGTCAAACTGCCCCTGAGCCTCGGCAGAGGAGTCGAACGTGTAGAGGGCTTCGGGGATGTGGACTATCTTGCCCATGCGCTGTATCATCAGCCTGAGAGCATAGAACCCTGCTCCACGGAGACCGGGGTCAAGGTCGCCTACGCAGCGGCTGAATACGTCGCCGCGTATCATCACTACAGGGCCGAAATCGAAGTCGTCTCTTATCGCACCCTGTTGCAGGCCGATGTGGGCATCATCCACTCCGTCGGCGTAGACCATCAGCGCCCCAGTGTCGTGGAGTGGCGAAATCATCCGCTCACGTCCGTGGGGGAGCCATGTGAGCCGTCCGGGACGCAGCTGTAGCTCTACGACCCCGTCGCGATGGGTCTCGGTGGAGATTTGAAGCAGATGCCTTGTATCCATTATCTTACAGGTTATGGTACTTGATAAGGCCGGGCATGGAGCTTTTGACTATCTGCTCGATATGTATGCCGTATGACTTGGCTATCTTGCGCACTATATCCTCGTAGAGACAAGCCACCGAGCCTACGAGCGACACTGCGTAGTCGTTCTTGGGATAACCGAGCACGTTGCGTGTGAAAAATTTCATGATTGACGCATAGACGAGCTGGTAGACATAAGGGTCGTCGAGCATGGTGGCAAGCCGGGCTGACTGCTGCGACAGCCATCGGTTAGGAAACGGCTCGGAGTAGACGTGGTTCATGACATCCTCGGGTGTCAGCCCCGACTCGTCAAAGAAACGGTCGCGCACGGCTTTGGGTGCCATGCCTTTGAGGCAGTCGCCGAAAAACGCCTTGCCAATAAAAGCTCCGCTGCCCTCGTCGCCGAGGATGAAGCCGAGCGACTTGACATTGTCGACGATTTCCGCTCCGTCGTAGATACACGAATTGGATCCTGTGCCGAGGATGCAGGGCAGCCCCGGCTGGTCGATGAACAGGCCGCGGGCGGCTCCGAGCAGGTCGCTCATGACCGTGACAGGTGTGCGGAACTGGGCTACCAACGACGCTTCCATGATCTTGTTGCGGTCAGGGTTGGCGCAGCCGGCACCGTAGAAATATATGTGTTCCCACCGGCGGCGGAAAAATGCGTCGGGGAGGTTGAGACGTATGCTGTGTGAGATTTCCTTGCGGGTCTGGAAGTAGGGGTTTAGTCCCTCGGTAAACACGTGCTCCACTATTTTGTCGCCATCGGCAAGTACCCATTCGGTGCGAGTGGAGCTGCTGTCAGCAATAATTTTCATGTCGGGATAAGAGATGTTTAAGGTAAGGTAATGTAGCTTCGTGGTACAATGCTTGCATACCTGACTCTGGGTAGGAGAGAATCTTTACAATAAATGATTGGGGGATTTGACTAATGCGATGTGGGTATATGGAATTACAAAATTAACGATTTGCGAATATACTTGCAATTATATGACGCGAAATGTGACAGACCTACTCTCAACAAGCAAGCAATTTATGAATTACATCGTTCGTGACATCAGCCTCAGTCTTCGTAATTTGCCTTGTGTTAGATATGCCACGAACACCGTTCAGTCATCGCGCCCTCCTTTCTCGATTTGTACCAAGTCGCAGTATTCGCGTAGAAGCTGCTGCATCTTTTCCTTTGGCATAAGCTGTCGTTTGTATTCGGCAACCATAGTAGGGCTCATGCTACGGCTCATGGCATATTCCACAACTGTTTTGTCAGTTTCCGGGCATAGAATGATGCCAATTGAGGGGTTTTCGTTGGCGCGTTTTACATCACGGTCGAGTGCTTCAAGGTAAAATTCCAGCTGCCCCAAATCTTTAGGGTGGAATTTGCTCCGTTTTAGCTCGACAGCCACGAGGGCTTGCAGACCACGGTGGAAGAAAAGCAAATCAACCTTGAAAACCGAAGCCCCGACCTCAAGTGTATATTCTTGGCCGACAAAAAGAAAGTCTTTACCCAATTCAAGAATAAACTGCTTCATGTGATGCACCAAGCCCATACGCAACTTCTTCTCGGAGTATTTTTGTGGCAGACCGAGGAAGTCAACGAAAGCTGTGTCCTTGAAAAGGATAGGTGCTGTGGGATAGATTTCGAGCAAACCTTTGGAGAGATTGTGTTTCGACCCCAACAGCGATGAATATGTGTCGTTGGAGATACAGCGTTGTACCTCCTTGACTGTCAATCTTTCGCGGTGTGCATAAAGGATATAGAAAAGCTTTTCTTCTGGGAGCTTGCACTGATTGAGTATAGCGAGATGGTTTGAATATGAAGTCTGTTTTAATATGTCGGGCATTTGTCCAATAGGTGATTGGATAAATTGTGCAGATGCCGTCTGCACAATTTCTAACGGAGGGTTGATTCCGACACAATCAGCGTCTTGTATTTGTGCAGTCGACAACTGCACAAAGCCAGTAGGGAGGAACGCACGGACAGTAGATAGGAATAATGGCGAGGAATATTCGTCGTAGAACATCACCATATTGTAGATGTTTCTGCGGCTGAATCCTTTTTGCTCTGGCGCGTTCACCCTCATGTACTCCACAAACTGAGCCACCACCTTGCTGCCCCATTCATTAGTCTTGAGCCGGCAAGAAACGTATGCCCCCACATTCCATGCGGTCAACAGCTGTTGTTCGTTGACGGCTTGCGATGCGCGACTGCGGTGATAATCAATTATGGAACGCAATTCCTCGAATTGATGTTCCAATGGTTTCAAAGGAAGGTTATCTGCACTCATAGCCTGACGGTTTAAGGACGTTACGCAGGGTCATATCATCCTGCTGCTGAAGCGACAAGAGTACCGAAGCGGCAGAGACAGTTTCGGTAAGGACTTTCTCATAATGACGTAAAGTTTTACCATAAATCGATATCTTGAAAACGCGTTAATATCAGCGGATTCCAAATTTACTAAATTTTTTTTTGAGAAAAACCGCAGCACCTCGGAAATGCTTTGCACTTCGTTTCTGGATTTAGTGAAATGTGACAGATTGTGCGTGAAGATTGGTTTAATTTTCGTAAATTTGACCCATGGTGATTAACCGTTGCGGATTTGTAACCGTTTGGAAATCCCACTTATACACTTTTTGATTACCAATCAATCACATAAATTATATATGTTGAAAATACGACGATATGCTGCTGTAGGGTGCGTGGCACTTGCATGTATCGCCTCAGGCTATCAGGCTTCGGCTCAGACTTACATCGGCGACGATGCTTTTGACGGCACTCATAAAAACGAGATTACCGGCTATCTCTCCGCCGGGTCTAACATCATCAATGGTTTTTTCATGGGGCCGGCTGTGGAGTACAAACGCCACTTTACTCCGCGATGGTCGGCCATGGGAGCCACCGAATTGCAGTTTAACAAACAGAAATATGCCGTATATGGCAAGGGCGAGTACCGTCTGCCGCTGGGGAGGTTCAACTTCTATTTCTCCGGCAAGGTGATGTACAACCGTTACCAGCGTTCGGCGACAAACGAGTGGACCTGTAACCTCTCGGCACGTTGGGAAGGCTCGCATTTTGCCATCACCGTAGGTGAGACTCTGATTAATTACAGTCTGCTCGGCAGCTCATACACCGAGCCGCTGACATTCACTTTCGGTGCCGAACTCAATGTGATGCCGAGGAAGCACTCGTGGAATATCGGCCTGTTTTTCCGCAATTATGACGATTTCTATTACGAGAACTGGAACATCAACTGGGGTTTGGCATTCAAGGCCAACCTGCCGCTCCGTCTACAGCTTTTCGGTCAGTTTAACATCCGACCGGCCGACAGTATGAGCCAGCTCGCGAGCCGCTATGAGACTTCGGGCAAGTTGGGTGTCAAATACGTATGGTAAGCCGGTGTGTGTTTCTTTTAATTTGAACTGTTATTAAGATGATAAAGATAAGAAAAGCCAATATAGCGGCTTTATGCGCAGCCGTTGCAGCGGGGATGCTGACATCCTCGTGCGATAAAGTCAGTCCTACAGGAGTGCTGGTGGGCACTACCAGTGTCGATGACCGTGTGAAGATGTCCTTGCTGGTGTATCAGGACACTTATGACGACCGTCTGGATTTCAACGAGGTTGAGGGTGAATATTCGTTTATAGTAGGCTCTGACAGCCATATCACCACAGACCCTGGGCGCATGGACGAGATGCAGGAGATATTCCTCGAACACGGCGACCTGTTTATGGCGCATCTCGGCGACATTGCCGACACCAAGGCCGAATATTACATGACGCTTGCTGAATCCATTGAAGCAGGCAAACGCAATTATATAGCCAAATATTACCATGTCCTCTATGACGAGGAAACCGAACTCTATCTGGCACACCGTGACCTTGACCGCCTTATATCCGCCGGCGAGATCTCGTCATATGGAGATGTTGATAGTATGGATTTTGGTGATGTGATCACTTTGCTTGACAGATACGACATGGACTTGTACACCGAGGAGGATATACATTATCCGTTTTTCCCGGTGGTGGGCAACCATGACATTACCCACGACGGATGGGCATTGTTTTCAACCATCTTCCGCACGTCGACCTACGAATTTACCGTCAAGGTGGCCGAAGGGGTGTATGACCAGTATATATTCCTCGACTCGGCCAACGGCACTCTCGGTAAGATTCAGATTGATGCCATAGAGGAGGGCATGTTGAGCACGCATGGCATAAACGTGCGCCATACGTTCACATTTACCCACACCAACATATTCCGTCCCAGCTCCAAGGAGTTCGCGTCGACATACGCCCGCGAGGAGCTGTACTATATCCTCAATAAACTCGCCGACTGGAACACTACCATAGCTTTCTATGGGCATGTGCACAAGTGGGACGACCGATGGTTTGGCGGTGTACGCCACCTTACGCTCGACTCCATGAGCGAGGCCAATTCGCCTGATGCCGGTGACTATCTCGTGCGTGTCACATGCCATGCCGACGGCAACCTGACGGTCAGCAAGGTCAGGATGAATTATGTAACTCCGTAAAAGGATTGGTTAAGTTTGTTATGTCGCGGTTTGCGCAGCATATTTCAGTAATCCACAGGGTCGCTTTGGCGGCTCTGTGGTCGCTTTTTTCGGCGGGAGAGATTGCTGCGGCGCTGCCTGTCCGCCATTATTACCAGCCCGGAGAGATATGCGACTCCGTGGCCGGGATTGCCTCGCTGCCGGTCGGTGCAGGATATGTGGTGATGGAGGCGCGAGGGTCTCTCCCCTCTGACCGCGAACGAGCCGGCAGCTCCGACAGCTGGTGGGGCATATCATGGGGCGGTAGTTGCCGCTATGAAGTCACGATGAGGGGACGCAATGCCGATTTCGGCAACCTGAGTGATGAATACGTAGTCGATATCACGGCATCTCATATCGCTTCTGACGGACGCAGAGAAGTTGTAGGCCAGTCCACTGTTTCATCGGGAATGGCCATGGCCGGAGGCAGCAACACGCTGTCGGTGGAATTAGTTGGCGACAGTGTCGCCAACGTGTATGTCGGGAAGAATACTTTGGCGCATGTATTGACGTTTGCGGTCGATGACTGCTGTATGGATGGCTCCGCTGGCTGGGGCATAGTGAGCCATGGATGCTGGCAGCCGGTGATGGTGATGGATGAGTCGGAGACCGACATGCAGAGGTCGTTGACGACCGGCTGGACGTATGAGACTGTAGTAGGGTATCTCGCCGAGCGCCGTGGAGTGGATGCTGCCGAGGGGGTGTGGAAATATTTTGACCGCAACAACAATCCTGACAAAGGGGTGGTAGGCGGCAAATATGTCATTGCCACTGTGCGGAATTCTGAGGGAGGTTACGATGTCATATATCTTGACGGAGCCAGGACCGGACGTGATCGGTGGCGTGAAGGGATGCTTAAAGGACGGCTGTCGCCTACGATATTCAAGGGGCATTTCGACCTCGTGTGGTACGATGCTCTGATGGATTCCGTCAGTGAGGAAGCAAATGCGACTGTGCAGCAGGACGGCGCTCTGCTCGAAGTCGCTTTCCCGGTCTACGAGACCACTTTCCGCTTTTCCCGCGTCCCCCTCGCCGACCTGCTCCGCTGAAACTCTACCGGCAGGCATCATTTTTTTTGTATGAACAATGTTAAATTTAAATGATTTTAATCCCATAAAAGGGTGAAGTTATTATATTTGCAAAATAAACAGGGAGTCGAACGCGATTTGTTATCCGATGTGTTACAGGAACTCTCGACTTGGCATAATTTTTTTTACTAACATCATTAAATAATTTTTGCGTATGAAATGTTTACTACTCAGATTTGCGGCATGCATCACATTCCTGGCAAGCCTTGCTTTCACGTCACAAGCCGAAGTGCCGCCAATTTATCTTATTGGAGCTCCGCAGGCGTGGAATATTTACGATGGCTCGATGCCTCTTGAATATAAGGATAACGGATATTACGGTGCTTATTATATTGCAGAGGGAACTTCTTATGCTGAGGGTATGTGTCCTGGATTCCGTTTCTATTCTGAACTCGGAGATTGGCAAAGAGATACGTATGGCTGTCAAATAGATGATTCCCCTGTGGATTATGGCGCATTGGATGCCGAGCGTAAGTTTGACCTTGTCAGAGGCAAGGGCATATTCCAGTTCTCAGAGTGGCCGGACGGCATGATGTATATGTATGTAGAAGGTTACTATGGCTATTTATACTCTGTCACATTGTCGCCGTTCCCGATTTCTGCCGGATGCGACGACCTGCCGGCCGACAGCGGAGCGGATTTCCGGCTTGAGGTCGGTGACGGCTGCGTAACGGTGACATCCGACGGCAATGCTGTCATCGACTTTGTCAGCGCGACAGGCGCGGTCGCCAAGCGCGTGTCTGTGACTGCCGGCACAACGACCGTCGATCTCACCCCCGGATTCTACGTAGTGGCGGGGCAGAAGATATTCGTAAGATAACAGACGGCGCAGACCGTCCTCGCAAACAAATCCGCCGTGACATCTCACCGCCATGGCGGATTTTTTACGTGCACAGATGATAAAAGTCGTATAAATTTTATAAGTCATATAAGAGTTATAAGAGTTATAAAATATTGCTGTATGCTTCGCGGTACATGGCGTATTATCCATCCCTGCTATTTGGCGGATGCGACGTTGGACGAGAGCTTTAACGGATGTGGGTTGTGGCGGCGGGCGAGGCGTTTGCGTCTTTTTTCTTGGCGGCGGATCAGTGCGGTTTCGCGACGTTTGGCCCGCTTTTCCTCGCGTGTGGCGTTCGCGGTGGATTGTGTTGCCGTTATCTCGACGGTTGTTGCTGCCGTCTTGGCTGTATCAGATGTATCGGTAGACGATTTTGCCTCGTTTGCCTGACGGCGGCGGGCGGCTGCTGCGCGGGCTCGCATCGACCGTGTCATCGCCTTGTCGATGAGGGGCTGCAGGAGGGTAAACACTACGGTTTCAGCATCGGTAAACTTTACATGGGCATTCCCGGTGTCGATATAGTCATCGATGCATTGCATCACGTTGCTCTCGGTGATGTCCTCGCTGAGTAGGCTTACATCGTGGACCTGGCGGCAGATTGACTGGTAGAACTTCCGTGACACGAGGCGTGTCCATTTCGCTTTGCGTCGGGAGGCTGTTTTGGTGGCTGGTGTTGTCATAATTTTGTGTTTTGTCACAAAATTATGCTGTGCAGTCTCTTACGCCATGCGAAAATATCAGGAGTCTGCTCAGGAATCTGCGATAACATACTTGATTTCGCCGCTCTGGTCGTCAAATGTTATGGTACTCGTCGAGAGGGTGACGGTGAATACCGGGTAAGTGCGCTGCATTATGATGATGTCATCCATGGCTCCGAGCCCTTGAAGATAGTTGAGAAAAGGGGAGGGGAGCAGATCGGTGGCGAGTATGGAGGGGAGGGGGACACCGTTGCCGTCGAGTTTTATCCAGTCGCTCTGGCTGTCGAAATAGAGTGTCGGACCGTTGTGGATTTGGACGGTCTGGGTATTGCCGTGGCTGCTGTATGTGTCGACTTTCAGGGCAGGGAAGTAGGTTGACACAAAACCGGCCACGCGTTCGGGCATGGCATCCCATGTTTCCGTGTCGCTGCATGACACTATGGAGATAGATATTGCGCTCAGGCACAGTGCGATGGCAAGCCGTGAGAGCTTGCTGCTGCGTTTGGTGATAGACATTTTGTTGATAGGCATATTGTAAAAAAAGAAACAGAGAGGCGTGGTTGCCTCTCTGTTTCTGTAACGTCTGTGCAGCCTGTAAAGTTTTTGCAGGCTGTATCTCCCTATGATTGGGAATGTGTCTATACGTTGAAGCGGAAGTGCATGATGTCGCCGTCCTGCACTATGTAGTCCTTGCCCTCTACTCCCATTTTCCCGGCCTCTTTTACAGCGGTTTCGCCTCCGAGACTGACGTAATCGTCATATTTGATGACCTCGGCGCGGATAAAGCCTTTCTCGAAATCGGTATGGATGATGCCGGCGCACTGGGGGGCTTTGCTGCCCCGCATGAATGTCCACGCCCGCACCTCGTCAGGGCCTGCGGTGAAGTAGGTCTGCAGGTCGAGCAGGTTGTAGGCTGCACGAATCAGGCGTGACACGCCGCTATCTTCGAGCCCTATCTCGTTGAGGAACTCTTTGCGTTCCTCCCACGTATCGAGTTCGGCTATCTCGCTTTCGGTCTGTGCGGCCACTATGAGTATCTGTGCGTCCTCGTCCTTGACGGCTTCGCGCACGGCATCCACGTATTTGTTGCCGGTAGCAGCCGATGCGTCGTCGACGTTGCAGACATACATTACAGGCTTGGAAGTGAGCAGGAACAGCTCTTTGAGGAATTTCTGTTCGTCGGGAGTCTCGCCTTTGACGGTGCGGGCTCCGCGTCCGCTCTCTAAGGCTTCTTTGACACGTGACAGCACCTCATACTGCATCTTTGCTACTTTGTCGCCGCCGGTCTGGGCCTGCTTGTAGGTCTTGGCGATACGGCTGTCGACGGTTTCAAGGTCTTTGAGCTGCAGTTCGTAATCGATGATTTCCTTGTCGCGGACGGGGTCGACCGAGCCGTCTACATGGGTGATGTTGTCATCGTCGAAGCAGCGCAGCACATGGAGTATGGCATCGGTCTCGCGGATGTTGGCGAGGAATTTGTTGCCGAGCCCTTCGCCTTTGCTTGCCCCTTTGACGAGTCCGGCGATGTCTACTATCTCCACCGTGGCAGGCACCACGCTTTTGGGTTTGCACATCTCCACAAGTTTGGTCAGGCGGTCATCAGGGACGGTGATGACACCTACATTGGGTTCGATGGTGCAGAACGGGAAGTTGGCGCTCTGTGCCTTGGCGTTTGACAGACAGTTGAAAAGCGTGGATTTGCCGACATTGGGCAGTCCGACTATGCCGCATTGTAATGCCATGTGGTATGAATGATTGTTTTACAATTATTTACTCGTAGCTCGAACCGTCGAAGCAGTGGGTGCATATCCTGCACTTGGGGAGTCCGATGGCTTTGACTACATTGTCTATGGGGTTGAAATCGAGAGTGGTGACTCCGAGGGTTTCACGGATTTTTTCGACCATGGCCTTGTACTGGGGTGTGCCGTGGGTGCAGTAGGGCGTTAGGTCTATATCCTCCTTGCCGCCTTCGAGTTCCTTGATGACACGGCGTGTAATCAGCTCCATGTCGCTCTTGGAGTTAGTGAAGTTGACAAACTTACATCCGTAGACGAGCGGGGGGCAGCTGATGCGCACGTGCACCTCTTTTGTGCCGGCATCGTAGAGGTCTTTGACATTGTCGCGGAGCTGGGTGCCGCGCACTATGGAGTCGTCGCAGAATATGACTTTCTTGTCCTTGAGAAGTGCCTTGTTGGGTATCAGCTTCATCTTTGCCACGAGTTCGCGACGCTCTTGGGTCGAGGGTGTGAACGAGCGCGGCCAGGTGGGAGTGTATTTGACTATGCCTCGCTGGTATGGCTTGTTCATGCCCTGCGAATATCCTAACGCCATGCCGATGCCTGAGTCGGGCACCGCGCTGACGAAGTCTATGTCGGTGCCGTCGTCGCGGCTCATCATCATGCCTGAGTCGTAGCGCATCTGGTCGACGTTGCGGTTCTCGTATTCACATGCCGGGTAGCCGTAGTAGGTCCAGAGGAATGCGCATATCTGCATCTGGTCGCCAGGAGCCTTGAGCTGCTTGAAACCGTCGGCATCGAAACGGACTATCTCGCCCGGACCGACATTGTAGCAGAGGTCGAAGCCGAGATTGGCGAATGCGCAGGTCTCCGATGTTGCTGCCATGGCTCCGTCTTTGCGTCCGAGTGCTATGGGTGTGCGTCCGAGGCGGTCACGTGCGGCGATGATGCCGTCAGGCGTGAGAAGCAGCATGGAGCAGCTGCCCTTGACCCGGCGGTAGACATTTTCGATGCCTTCGACATAGTCATTGCCCTCGCTGATGAGGGCGGCAATCATCTCGGTGGGATTGATGATGTCGTAGCTGTGTTCGCAGAAGTGGTGGCCTTTGGCGAGGAGCTCCTTTTCGAGCTCGCGGATGTTGTTGATACGCGCCACTGTCACTATGGCGAATTTGCCGAGGTGGCAGTTGACTATAATCGGCTGCGCGTCGGTGTCGCTGATTACTCCTATGCCTACTTTGCCGCTGAAATCGGCAAGGTCTTTCTCGAATTTCGTGCGGAAGTAAGAGTTCTCGATGTTGTGGATCGAGCGGGTGAACACGCCGTCGTGGCATGTGGCCATGCCGGCACGTTTGGTACCCATATGGCTGTTATAGTCAACGCCGTAGAAGAGTTCGTTGACACATTCGTTGCGTTTGGCTATACCGAAAAAGCCTCCCATAGCAGTATTTTTCCTTTATTTATATGTTGGATAGATGTATTTATATGCTGGAGATATGTAGAAGTCGTTGGCGTGGGGTTACTTCTTGTGCTGTTCGATCCAGTGGCGGGCATTGACAAATGCCGTGGCCCACGGTGTGATGTCCTGATTGCGACGTGAGGAGGGGTAGTAGCCGCATTGCCAAGGGAAGATGGCACGTTCGAGGTGGGGCATCATCGCCAGATGGCGGCCGTCGGCCGAGGCTATGCCGGCCACAGCGCCACGGCTGCCGTTGGGGTTGCCGGGATATGCGGCGTAGGAGTATTTGAGCACCACGTTGTAGTCGGATACTGGACGGGGCATCACGAAGCGACCTTCGCCGTGGGCTACCCATATGCCGAGCTTCATGCCGCTGAGGGGGCCGAACATGACGCTGTCGTTCTGCGGGATGGTCACGCCTACGAAGTTTGACTCGAATTTGTGGCTGACGTTGTGGTCCATCTTGGGCTTGACATCGTCCGTCGGGGTTATCAGGCCGAGTTCTATCATCAGCTGGCATCCGTTGCATACGCCAAGGCTCAGGGTGTCATCGCGCTTATAGAAGTTGTCAAGGGCTTTGCGGGCCTTGTCGTTGTAAAGGAATCCGCTTGCCCAGCCTTTGGCACTGCCGAGTACGTCAGAGTTGGAGAATCCGCCGCAGAATACTATCATGTTGACATCCTCCAGAGTCTCGCGTCCGCTCATAAGGTCGGAGAGGTGCACGTCCTTGACATCGAATCCGGCGGCATAGAGCGAAAATGCCATTTCGCGGTCGCCGTTAGTACCCTTGTCGCGGATTATGGCAGCGCGGATGCCGCTGCGTCCGCTGCGCCGCAGGGATATCTCATGGTCGGCCATCTTGCCGTTGAACGATGAGGGGATGGCGTAGCGTATAGGCTGTTTGGAGTAGTTCTGGTAGCGGGCCAGAGCGTTTTTCTCGCCGCTTTGCAGACAGTCGAGCAGGTATGATGTGCGGTACCACGCATCGCGGAGCTTGTCGGTGTCGAGGTCGGCGACAGTGTTGCCGCCGATGGTGACGGCCACGTTGCGCTCACGTGACGGACAGCCGATGGTCCAGTAGCGTACACCTGCCTTGGTCAGCACGTCGGTTACGTGGGTCAGCGAAGCGTCGGCTACCTGCACCACGAGTGCCGGATTTTCGGCAAACAGGAGTTTTACGGCATCGCCGCCGAGGGCCGATGCCATCGCAGAGAGGTCGATGTCGAGACCGCCTGTGCGGTTGGCGAAAACCATTTCGAGGAGCGTGGTGACGAGACCTCCGGCAGAGATGTCGTGGGCTGCAAGGAGCGACCCACTGTTGACGAGCGTCTGCACGGCATTGAATGTGGATGCGAAATATGCCGCATCGGCCACTGTCGGAGCTTCGGCACCGAGACGGTTGAGTGTCTGGGCGAGGGCTGAACCGCCTAACTGGAGCGGGCTGCTTGAAAAGTCGATATAGAGCAGCTGCGAGGTGCGGTTTTGGATGACAGGTGAGAGTGTACGGCGCACATTCTTGACTTCGCCAGCAGCCGAGATGATTACGGTGCCGGGAGCATATACTTTGTCGTCGCCGTATTTCTGGGTCATCGACAGGGAGTCCTTGCCGGTGGGGATGTTGATGCCGAGCGAGCAGACAAAATCGCTGCAAGCCTCCACCGCTCTGTAGAGGGCTGCATCTTCGCCTTCATTCTTGCAAGGCCACATCCAGTTGGCACTGAGCGATATGCCGCTGAGTCCTCCCTTGACGGGTGTGCCGACGATGTTGGTCAGAGCCTCGGCCACAGCCATCACAGACCCCTTGGCGGAGTCGATCAACGATACCTGTGGTGCGTGGCCTATCGAAGTGGCGATGCCGGCACGGCCGTTGTAATCGAGAGCCATCACGCCGCAGTCGCTGAGGGGCAGCTGCAGCTCACCCTGGCACTGCTGGCGGGCTACCTTGCCGGTGATTGAGCGGTCCACCTTGTTGGTGAGCCAGTCTTTGCAAGCCACGGCTTCGAGCGACAGGACGTCGGCGGTGTATTCGGCTATCTTGGCAGCATCGTATTCGACATCGGCATACTTGCGCTCTACGGTGTGGTCGGTCATCACGGTCTTGGGCGCTTTGCCGAACATATCGTCCATGGCGAGGTCGATAGGCTTGACACCGTCGGGAGCTTCGAACACGAAGCGGTGGTCGCCAGTGGTCTCGCCGACTACGTAGAACGGGGCTTTCTCGCGCTCGGCTATGCGGCGCACGCGGGCTATGTCTTTCTCCTTGATGACCATGCCCATGCGCTCCTGGCTCTCGTTGCCGACGATTTCCTTGTATGACAGGGTGTTGTCGCCGATAGGCAGGGCAGAGATGTCGATTTTTCCGCCGGTGGCTTCCACGAGTTCCGACAGAGCGTTGAGGTGGCCGCCGGCACCGTGGTCGTGGATGGATATGATGGGATTTTTGGGATTTTCGGCGAGTGCGCGTATCACGTTGCTGACGCGCTTCTGCATCTCGGGGTTGGCGCGCTGCACGGCGTTGAGCTCTATGGCATTGTCGTACTGGCCTGTGGCTACAGACGACACAGCTCCGCCGCCCATGCCTATGCGGTAATTGTCGCCGCCCATGACTACTACTTTCTCTCCGCCTTTCGGTTCGCCCTTGATGGCATCGTGCTTGGCGGCGAAACCGACGCCGCCGGCAAGCATTATGACCTTGTCGTAAGCGTAGAAGCGACCGTTCTCGTCATGCTCGAATGTGAGAACAGAGCCGCAGATGAGCGGCTGGCCGAATTTGTTGCCGAAGTCCGATGCTCCGTTTGAAGCCTTGATGAGGATTTCTGCCGGTGTCTGATAGAGCCATACGCGGGGGTTCATCATCAGTTCCCAGCGGTGTTCTGGCGACATGCGCGGATAGCTGGTCATGTAGACTGCGGTACCGGCGAGAGGCAGGCTCGCCTTGCCTCCACCGAGACGGTCGCGGATTTCGCCGCCGGAGCCTGTGGCGGCACCGTTGAAAGGTTCTACGGTAGTGGGGAAATTATGTGTCTCTGCCTTGAGCGACAGCACTGTCTTGAGGTCGGTGACTTCAAAATAGTCGGGCTGGTCGGGGTTGACAGGGTAGAAAAGGTCGATTGTGGGACCGTTGACAAAAGCCACGTTGTCCTTATATGCCGAAACGAGTCCGCCGGGGTTCTCTTGTGAGGTCTTCTTGATTAGCTTGAACAGCGACAGGGGCTTTTCCTCGCCGTCGATTATGAAAGTGCCGTTGAAAATCTTATGTCGGCAGTGTTCGCTGTTGACCTGCGAGAAGCCGAATACTTCGCTGTCGGTCAGCGGACGGCCGAGTTTCTTGGCGAGGTCGCGGAGATACTGCTCCTCGTCGTCGCTCAGGGCGAGACCTTCCTGACGGTTGTATTCGGATATGTCGTCGATATATACTATGGGATCCGGCTGGCGGTCGGCTGCGAAAATCGCGGCATCGAGGCCGTGGTATACGCGCTGGAGCATCTTGTCGTGCTTGGGCTCCGTGCCGGGCTTGGCGAGTTGGTATTCCTCTATGCGTGTTATGCCCTGTATGCCCATGTTCTGGGTGATTTCCACTGCGTTGGTGCTCCAGGGGGTGACCATTTCGCGTCGTGGCCCGACGAATGTGCCTTTGACCGCTTTGGTCTGCAGTTTCTTGGCACCGCCGAAAAGCCATGCCAATTTGTCTGTTTCTTCCTCACTGAGCTTGTGGTCAGCCAGCACGGCATATACCGTGCTTCCACCCTTTTTAAAAAAGAAGACCATAAATATGTGTAGTATGATGAGATTGTATCGTCTGTTGTGTGATGACTGTATCGTCTCCGTCGTGATGTTACAGCATCCTGTCGCGACAGGTAAAAACCACGTGCAAATTTACGCATAAATATTGAAACATCCGGCATCCGCTATTCGTGTTTTGTCCCGGAGAGTCATTTGCTGGATTTGGTGTAAAAAGTTATATTTGCAAATAAAGTTAGTATGAGTAATCACGCGAGGATATTAATATTGCTGGTTGTCGCTTGGGGCAGTTCTGCTTTGCCGTGCTATGCGGCAAGCTGGGGAATAGCTGACGGTGGTGACACGTCGGCTATAAATGTGTCGCGGGACGCTTTAGTGTTGGATGTCGCAGTGCAAGACTCTATAAATGTGGATGGTGAGCCGGGAGCGGTCGGAAGCTGCGCTGTCGATACGGTCTCTTGCCGGTCGATAATGTTGGGTGACAGCGTAAGGCATATGCCTGTTAATAAAGACGCTTTCAGATTCAGATACGATCCGCGCAAGGAGGAGATGATGAACGACCCTTGGATAGGCGATATTCTGAAAGCCATAATTTACAATCGTTGAAACTTATAAATGGAAGGCTCCGGCACGGTCGGACACCGTAGCCATTCCGCCACATAAGGTGTTGTATGTCATCGTTTTTGATGCTCTACCGATAAATCGGTCGTGTTTTTTGGGGGGATCCCTTTTTTGGAGGGTGTTGCAGAACCTCGTAGCGAACAGGCCATGAAAATTGGATATTTGGAGGATAATTTTGAAAATTCGGATT
>CALUMU010000008.1 GCA_944321825.1 Candidatus Amulumruptor caecigallinarius | reverse complement strand
GATGATACTGCGGAAGCGGGAAAGCAGGTCGCCGCCACCTCCAATCCGGGAGCCCGTCCCGGGGGCACAGCGCCCCCGGACGGGCTCTTTTTTACCCCATCAGGCATAGGTATAGGAAACTTAGGATTCCTATGCTTCCTAAATTTCCTAAGACCCTTATCGTGGCTTTATAAGATTTTATAAAGGCTCTTATCCTGTTTGTGCCTCTGTTATTATGAGAATTTTTGTAAATTTGTGAGGTTATACCGCTATTTTTACAAAACACTATATATTTCTCATTATGAAGACTATTGAAGTTAATAACAAGCATGTGACAGGTACTGTCAGCGAGGCTCAGCTTGAAGCTATGAAGCCGGAGGCTGCTGCTGCATTGAAGACTCTGCTTGAAGGCAGTGGTGCCGGTAATGATTTCCTTGGTTGGCTTGACCTGCCGACGCGTACTCCTGATGCTCTTTTGGACGATATTAATGCTACTGCTGCGCAGCTCCGTAAGGATTGCGATTATGTAGTTGCTATCGGTATCGGTGGCAGCTATCTCGGTGCAAAGGCTGTGATAGAGGCTTTGAGCGATGCTTTTTCGGCTTATCGTTCGCAGAGTGGGACCACTGTGTTGTTTGCTGGCCAGAATATCGGCGAGGATTATCTTTATGAACTTAAGGATTTCTTGAAAGATAAGAGCTTCGGTATTGTAGTCATCTCTAAGAGTGGTACTACTACCGAGCCGGCTATCGCATTCCGTATGCTTAAGGAGCAGCTTGAAAAGCAGATAGGTAAGGCAGATGCGTCGAAGCGTATTGTAGCCATTACCGATGCCAAGCGCGGAGCTCTCCGTCAGCTTGCCACCGAGGAAGGTTATAAGACTTATGTGATTGACGACAATGTGGGCGGACGTTTCTCTGTACTCAGCCCAGTAGGTCTTCTCCCTATCGCTGTGGCTGGATATGATATCAAGGCTCTTATGGACGGAGCACGCACAATGCAAGCTGCTACCAACGAAGCTTCTATGGAGAATCCGGCATTTAAATATGCCCTGACCCGTAATGCTCTCTATCAGGCTGGCAAGAAGACTGAAATCCTTGTTAACTATAATCCCAAGCTACATTATTTCGGCGAATGGTGGAAGCAGCTCTACGGCGAGAGCGAGGGTAAGGAAAACAAGGGTATCTTCCCCGCCGCTGTGGATAATTCTACCGACCTGCACTCCATGGGCCAGTGGATTCAGGAGGGCGAACGCACGATATTCGAGACTGTTGTCTCTGTCCTCGAGCAGCGTCATACTGAGGTTATCCCCTCTGATGAAGCCAACCTTGACGGTCTCAACTATATCGCCGGCAAGCGTGTAGATGAAGTGAACAAGATGGCCGAACTCGGCACCCGTATTGCCCATGTTGATGGCGGTGTGCCCAATATGATTGTCACCCTGCCGGCTCTGACTGAGCAGTATCTTGGTGAACTCATCTATTTCTTCGAGAAGGCGTGCGGCATCTCCGGATACATGCTTGGTGTGAATCCGTTCAACCAGCCGGGTGTTGAAGCGTACAAGCGTAATATGTTTGCGCTCCTCCGCAAGCCTGGCTACGAGGCTGAGACAGCTGCCATCCAGGCCAAGCTCTGATTTCAGACGTGAAATGTTAAAAAGTGACGACGGTAGGAGTTTGGCATATGCTTGCTTGTGCCGTCGTCGTTTCATTTTGATACTTACATAACCCATTATCATAATTTGTTAACAATGAAAATCTTAGTTTCTGCCGCGCTCGCAGCTTTGAGTGCGCTACCCATGATGGCACAGGAGCATCTGAAAAGCGTTGACAAGGCCAATTTCGACACATCCGTGTCGCCGAAGGTCGATTTCTATGAATATGCCACACGTGGCTGGCAGCTGGCGAACCCTCTGACGGATGAATATTCCCGTTACGGACGGTTTGATGTGCTTAATGATTCCAGTGAAGTCCGTGTCAAGAACTTAGTGCTCGGTCTGGCTGCCACTAACCCGGCTCCAGGCACTGTCGCCTATAAGGTGTCGACAATCTATAACCAGGCCATGGATATGGAACGCCGCAATGCTGAGGGTAACAAGCCCATCCAGGCTGGTTTGAAGAAAATCGAGGACACTCCGCATGAGGGCATGACCGATTTGTTCCTGTGGATGCACGGTAATTACAGCAGTCCGTTTTTCTCTGCAGGCCCACAGGAGGACTTGAATGACTCTAAGCGTTACGCTATGTATCTCGGAGGAGGCGGAATGTCGCTCGGCGACCGCGACTATTACCTTAAAAACGACAAACGCAACAAAGAGGTACGCGAGGCTCTTAAAAAACTTATCGTCGGCCAGATGGTCAACGCAGGATACAGCAAGAAGGATGCCAACCGCGTCATGAAGAATGTCATGAAAATCGAGACGGCTCTTGCCGATTCGGCATGGGCTCGCGAACGCACCCGTGACCTCCCCGCGCAAAACAATCCTACTCCCATTGCTAAGGTCAAAGAGATGTATCCCAACATTCCGTGGGACCGTTTCTTTATCGAAACTATGGGTATCGCGACCCCCGACACTGTCATAGTGACTCAGTTTGAGCCTCTCGCGCAGGCCAACAACCTGTTCACCTCCCTGACTGACCGCGAATTGAAGGACTATTACCTGTGGCAGTATGTACGTCAGGCTTCAGGCCGCCTGAGTCAGAAATTTGTCGATACTTCTTTCGAGTTTACCAAGGTGATGAGCGGTGCCAAGGAGCTGCGTCCGCTGTGGAAGCGTGCGCTCGACGCTACCGAAGGAGCCATGGGCGAAGCTGTCGGCGAGCTGTATGTCGAAAAATATTTCCCCCAGTCATCCAAGGACTACATGATAGAGCTCGTGGAGAATCTGCGTGTCGCCCTCGGCAAGCATATCATACATCTTGACTGGATGAGCGACGAGACCAAGCTCAATGCACTCAAGAAGCTCAACGCATTCACCGTCAAAATCGGTTATCCTGACAAGTGGAAGGACTACTCCACTATGGAGGTCGACCCGGCACTGTCTTACTATGAAAACATGCACAACGTGAGCATGTGGCATCAGAAGGAATACTACAAGAAGTGGGGCAAGCCCGTTGACCGCACAGAGTGGGGCATGACACCTCAGACTGTCAATGCCTACTACAATCCTTTGGCAAATGAAATCGTCTTCCCGGCTGCTATCCTCCAGACTCCGTTCTTCGATCCCGAAGCGAGCGATGCCGAAAACTATGGCGGCATAGGTGTGGTTATCGGCCATGAGATGACCCACGGTTTCGATGACCAGGGACGCAACTTCGATGCCGACGGCAACATGACTATCTGGTGGACACCTGAAGATGCCCAGAAGTTCGCCGAAAAGGCCAAAGTGCTTGTTGACCAGTTCAGCGCGGTAGAGGTACTCCCCGGACTCAAAGCCAACGGACAGTACACACTCGGCGAGAATATCGCTGACCAGGGCGGCCTCAACATCGCCATGACCGCGTTCCTTGACAGCCAGAAGAAAAAAGGCGTGGATATTAACTCTGAAGAAGCAAAGATTGACGGCCTTACCCCCATCCAGGCGTTCTATCTCAATTATGCAAACCTCTGGGCGCAGAATATACGCGACGAGCAAATCCGCTCTCTCACTACCGGCGATGTGCACTCGCTCGGAAAGCAGCGCGTCAATGTGACCCTTCGCAACCTGCAGCCATTCTTCGATGCATTCGGTATCGTCGAAGGTGACCCGATGTTCCGTCCCGCATCGGAGCGTGTCATCATCTGGTAACGATACTTTTTCTGATAAACGAAAGCCCTGCCGTAATTACAGACGGCAGGGCTTTCTGTTTGCCACAAGCTCGGATTTGCGGCGTATACGCCGCAAACTACCCTAATCTGGCCGGTAAAATTCGCCGCCGGAGATGTCATAGAACCTGTCAAAGAACTCTTTGAGTCGGGCAGTGACCGATTTCTTCTTTTCAGCCCGCCGGGCTCCAGCTCCTCCGAACAGACCCATCGGAGGCAATATCTCGGCAATGGCTGTACCGCTCTCTTTCACCTCCCCCTCGCGGAACGATTGGCTGACGAAGTCGAGGGTCTTGTCGCGTTTGAGGTTTTCTGAGCTGATGATGTCCTCGATCTGCTGTTGCTGGCTCTGTCGTACAAACTCATGCCACTGGTCGTGTACATCATTTTCCGGCGTGTGACGGTCGATGAAGTCCTCGATGAGTTCTTTCTTGTTGCGCAGGTCGGGCGAAGCCTCTACCGATTTAATCGCCTTGATGATGATTTCGCGGTCGTGGCTCTCGTTTCCGTCAAGCTGCCCGACAAGGAAGAGGATGTAATCTATATTGATTTCGATAGACTTCATCAGCTCCATCTCGAAAACGAGGTCGTCGTTGATGTTGGTCAACTCGCCTTTTTTCGGACGGTATTTGTCGTGCAGCTCGTTATAAAAGCCGCGATAATCGACAAAATCATCGTCTAAAATAATGTGATTATCCGCAAATTCGTCAAATGTGACGAGGATGTTGTAAGCCCGCAAAATCGTACCGAAGAGCTTGATAAACTCCTTTTCGGCTGACTCTCCGAGTATAGGAGTGCCGAGGGGGAATTTAGCTATCAGCTCCTCAATAAGTTCCTTCCAGCCTGGATGATGTTTGCCCGATTCGTCATCGTAGCCGAAGAAATAATCATCGAATGTCTTCAGCAGGATAAGTCCGGCGGCACCTTTGTTGCCAAACAGCTGTAGGCAGTCGTTAGTAGCCTTTTCGAGGTTGCGGAAGCAGACGATGTTGCCGTGGTCTTTGATGGAATTGAGTATGCGGTTGGTGCGCGAATAGGCTTGCAGCAGTCCGTGATACCGCAGGTTTTTGTCGACCCATAGCGTGTTGAGCGTCGTGGCATCGAAGCCTGTCAGGAACATATTGACCACGATGAGCAGGTCTACCTCGCGGTTCTTCATGCGGAGCGACAGGTCTTTGTAGTAGTTCTGGAATTTGTCGGCTGATGTGTCGTAGCTTGTGCCGAACATGGCGTTGTAGTCCCCGATGCACTCTTCGAGGAAGTCGCGGCTTGATTGGTCGAGGCCGTCGGTGTCCTCGGGCGTTTCGTCCTCGGTGTCGACGTTTGTCGAATAGCTGAAGATTGTGGCGGTTTTCAGCCGTTTGTCAGGAGGCAGAAGCTCGTTTTGCTTCTGCAACTCGGTATAATAGAGTTTGACAAACGGGATAGACGCAACGGCAAATATGGAGTTAAAGCCGGTCAGACGGGTTTTCGCTTTGATTTCCTTTACCTTGTTGCGGTCTTTGGCTGTTGCCACGTCGCCGATGTTGGTCAGCTGCGAAAAGTTGTAGCTGCGGGCATCGCGTCGCGTTTTCTGCGCGAAATGCTCCATTATGTACTTCGACACGAGCGATATGCGCTCGGGAGCCATCAATGCCCGCTCACGGTCGATATTGCTGACCTGCTCGTCAAGAATCTCGTCCTCCTCGTGCATGGTGCGTATGTAGTCGACCTTGAACGGCAGCACGTTTTGGTCGCGGATGGCATCCACTATTGTATAGCTATGGAGCTGGTCGCCGAATGCCCCCTCGGTGGTGGTGAACTCCACATTGCGGACAGCTCCGGCGTTGTCGGGGAAAATCGGTGTGCCGGTGAATCCGAACATGTGGTACCTTTTGAACTTCTTGGTTATCGCTTTGTGCATGTCGCCGAACTGCGAGCGGTGACATTCGTCGAATATCAGCACGGTGTGCTGGCTGTAGACCGTATGCTGCGGATTACGGGCGATGAAATTGGAAAGCTTCTGTATCGTGGTGATGATGATCCGTGCATTAGGGTCGTCGAGCTGCTTTTTCAATATGGCTGTCGAGCCGTTGGAGTTGGCGGCTCCTTTCTCGAAGCGGTCATATTCCTTCATCGTCTGATAGTCGAGGTCTTTGCGGTCCACCACAAAAAGCACCTTGTCTATTTCGTCGAGCCGCGATGCAAGCCGCGCGGTCTTGAACGAGGTGAGGGTCTTGCCCGAACCTGTCGTATGCCAGATATAGCCGCCCCCTTCGCGCTTGCCGTAGGTTTTGGCGTTGGTCGAGGTCTTGATGCGCAGCATGATTTCCTCTGTGGCGGCTATCTGGTAAGGGCGCATCACCAGCAGCAGATTCTCCGATGTGAATACGCAGTATTTCGTGAGGATGTTGAGCAGCGTATGCTTTGAAAAGAATGTCTGCGTAAAGTCCATCAGGTCATACACAGGTGTATTGCTTTTCGTCGCCCAGTATGAAGTGAACTCAAACGAGTTTGATGTCTGCTTCTTCCCGCTCCCTTTGCCGTTTTTCTGATTGGATTTGCTGACGGCATCGCGTGTGGTGTTGCTGTAATACTTTGTGAGAGTGCCGTTGGAGATTACGAATATCTGCACGAACTCATACAGTCCGCATCCCGCCCAAAACGAATCGCGCTGGTAGCGGTAGATCTGGTTGAAGGCGTCTTTGATACTCACGCCCCGACGCTTCAGCTCTACATGGACCAGCGGTAGGCCGTTGACGAGGATTGTCACGTCATAGCGGTTGTCGTAAGCTCCGCCGTCAGGCACATACTGGTTGATGACCTGCAGCGAGTTGTTGTGTATGTTGGCCTTGTCGATCAAGGCGATATTGACGAGTGAGCCGTCGGGGCGCGTCCAAGCCTTGACGTTATCCTCTTGGATGGTACGGGTCTTTTCGACTATGCCCATATTGGGGTTGCCGATGTATTCGGTAAAGAAGTCCGCCCACTCCTTGTCATCAAATGTGATGCCGTTGAGACGTTCGAGTTGATGGCGCAGGTTGGCAATCAGCTCCTTCTCGGATGTGATTGCTATATGCTCGTAGGCCTGCCGGGTGAGCCGCCCGATGAAGTCGCTCTCCATCTCCGCCTCGCTCTGGTATTGTGCCGCGCTGTAATAGCCGGGTTCGAACTCGGCGACGACCGTCGATTCGGTATTCTCGCTTATTAGGTCGTAGTTTGTCATGCTTTAGTTGTTTATTAAGGTGCTTAAATCGGCTGCACCGGGGTGCAGTTCAGTTCAGGTGCAGCCCTACATTTGCTGGTGGAGTCGTGGGTTGTTGCCGTTTGCGGTCATGCCTGTAGCGGTTTGAAGGCCAGCAGCCGGTCGCGGTAGTATTCGTAACGCTCCTTTTCGGCGGCTATTTCCGCCGGCAGCCCCGTGGTGAGGTCGTTGACCAACGCCTCGAATCGGTCAAGGATAGCCACGATTTTCTCCTGTACATCCATCGGCGGAATGGGTAAAACGACTTTCGCGAACAACGCTTTAGAAACATTGAACCGTGTCACTCCGTTTGCCGTTTTCGATATTTGCGCACGGATCGGCTTGGAACGCAGCAGATGTTTCAGAAAATCGGGCTGGAATAAACCGGTGTCGTTCAGCCTGAAGCCGAAGCAGAAACTGTTCAGGTACAGGTTCTCCGACGGCTGCTTTGTGACTACCGACGACATGCCGCATTCGTCGGGAGTTTCCGACGAGCCGGTAAAAAGTGCGTCTCCGTACTGAAGGATGTTCTGCCTTTCGTTCTCTCCGATTCTGACATACTCGTCGGCATCTTGATCGACCGCAATATTGGAATACACGTTCATATAAGAAACGAAACGTGCATTGCCATTTGCAAAATCGTCTTTGGTTTTGCCTGTAAGACCTCCGAAAAACGTGCCGATTTCGCCCATAGCTTTCCAGACAACTTCATAACTCCCTGAGGGGGGGTATTTACGTTATTTTCCTTTTGCTCACCATCGGCCCCGGAGCCGGCGGCACAGGGGCTGAAAGTGAGCAAAAGATTGCGGTAATACTCGTATTGCTCTTTGCGCGCTTGCAGCTCCGCTGCGTGCGTCTGGAACGTGTCGAGGATCCTGACTATCTCCTCCTGCACCTCCATCGGCGGTACGGGGACAATATATGCATTGACCATTTGCAGGTTAAGGCCGCCTCGAGTTCCATCACCTGATGAGATTTGTCTTAGTTGCTGATATTGGGATTTAAGATAGTGATATAGGAATGAGCTGTTGATTAGTTCGTGATTAGGGACGATTGCACAAAGCGATTGGTTTGTGCAAAGATTGATTTTTGTAAGAGCTACAAGCCCACGTGTTTTGCCTTGTCCAGCCAACGCAATAACAACGCTATTGGCAGGAACCCATTTTGTACTACAGCTGTCAAATCCTTTTTGAGATATTTTTTGAATGGTATCTGTTATTATCTCGTTATTTACTTCACCTGAACTCATCCAAGGGATAGTGCCGTTTTCCCAATTATCTTTTACCGATGTTTTTGGAGTGGCACCGGCATAGCAAGTTGCTATCTTGCTGATAGGGAGGTACGGCACCCCGTCGGGGCAGAGGCGGTCGATCAGCTGTTGTAACTTACTCATTGTCACTGAATGTTTTGGTTAGCGTGGATACTGGCGGCTGGACGCACTGACCGTGCGTTCCTACATTTTGCGATGGATTTGTCATATCTGATTCGGAGTCGCCATATGGTTCTTCGGGTTCTTCCACTATGTCGGGACCGTTGTCCCGGCGTTTGCGTTTCACGGTATGCTTGAGTTTGCCGATGAAGAAATTCAGTTCGATTGATGTCTCGGTTTCATCGGGTCGCAGTTCGGGAAGTACGATGTCGGAAAGCACCTCAGAAAATCTGCTCATCAACGATTGTTTCCTTTCTGTATCTGCTTCTCGATGTAAGGCTACCAGATTGCGTTGGAGTTCTTTAACTGCGGCAAAGGTCTCTATAATCTCGATTGTGGCTTCGGTAGCTCGCGTTCCCTTTAGGATTGTTGCGAGCATATACAGTCCTTTTTCAGTGAAGATTGTTGGCGTATATCTCGCGCCGCCTCTGCCACCATTTGAGGTCAAAATTTTTGACCTCAAACTTGCGGCCTCCTCATTGTCAAGCTCTAACAGATATCCTGCCGGAAATTTGTCAGGATTATTACGTACGGCCTGGTTTATTTCTTTTGTTTTCACGCCATAAATTGCAGCAACATCCCTATCGAGTAGTACGGCTTGACCGCGTACGACGATAAGACGATTTCTTATATTGTCAAGTGGTTGAATCTCCTGCTCCATGTTATCGAATTTTCAAAGTGTTACAATTTTTGTTCATACGACTTGGGCTTCGAGTTCGGCGATGATGGCGTCGATTTCGGCGCGGAGCTGGGTTTGATGCGCCACGATGCGGGCTATGCGGGCGTTGAGTTCTTTGATGTCGGTCTGCGGACGGGTATCCTCGGCCTCGACATATGAGCTGACCGAGAGGTTATAGCCGTTTTGAGCGATGGCGGCGTTGTCGATGAGCGCGGAGAAATGTTTCACCTCCTTGCGGTCGGCATATTCGGCAATGATAGCATCGATATTTTCGGGTGAAAGTTTGTTTTTATTGCCCTCATGGACAAACATTTGCGACGCGTCGATGAAGAGCGTCTTGTTCTCCCTTTTCGACTTCTTCAGAACTATGATGCATGTGGCGATTGTCACTCCGAAGAATAGGTTGGGCGGCAACTGTATTACCGTGTCGACATAGTTGTTGTCGATGAGGTACTGGCGTATTTTCTGCTCTGCTTTGCCGCTTCGGTAAAGTACACCCGGAAACTCAACAATGGCAGCCGTACCTTCTGTAGAAAGCCATGAGAGCATATGCATGGTGAAAGCAAGGTCGCTTTTACTTTTGGGGGCGAGAACACCAGCAGGAGCAAAGCGAGGGTCAGTTATAAGTAGCGGATTGTCGTCGCCTATCCAAGGCCTTGAATAAGGAGGATTGCTGACGATGGCATCAAAAGGCTCATCATCCCAATGATAGGGTTCCAAAAGAGTGTCACCATTATGAATATCAAACTTATTATAGTTGATGTTGTGCAAGAACATATTGATTCGGCAGAGGTTGTAGGTGGTGATATTCAATTCCTGACCGAAGAAACCCTGCTTAACCTTGTCAGCCCCTAATACTTTGGCAAATTTAAGCAACAGCGAACCTGAGCCGCAAGCCGGGTCATAAACTTTATTGACCCACTGACGATTGTGGCTGACGATGCGTGCAAGCAGTTCGCTCACCTCCTGGGGCGTGTAGTATTCGCCTCCGCTCTTACCGGCATTGGAGGCGTACATGGCCATGAGGTATTCGTATGCGTCGCCGAAAAGGTCAATCTGGTTGTCAACATATTCACCTTTGAGGTCGATGCCGCCGATGTTGTTGAGAATCTTGGTGAGCTGTTCGTTGCGCTTCTCTACAGTGCCTCCGAGCTTGTTGGAGTTCACATCTATGTCGGCAAAGAGCCCTTTGAGGTCGTCCTCGCTCTCGGTGCCGACAGCCGATGCCTCGATGCTCTTGAATATTTCGGAGAGCGTAACGTTGAGATTAGGGTCGGACTTCGCACGCTTGCGCACGTTGCAGAATAGCTGCGACGGCAGGATGAAGAACCCCTTTTCGCGCACAAGGTCGTCCTTGGCGGCGATGGCTTCCTCGTCGGCAAACGCCGTGTAGTCGAAGCCGTCGAATCCCGCTTCGTGTTGCATCCGGTTGATATAGTTGGTGATGTTCTCCGAAATAAACCGGTAGAACAGTATGCCCAGTACGTATGACTTGAAATCCCAGCCGTCTACCGAGTTGCGGAGGTCTTCGGCAGTAGCCCATATCGCTTTGAAAAGTTCCTGTTTCTGTTGAGTGCTCGTTGACATTGGTGATGTGTTCTGATTTTGTTTACTGACTTATAATACAAACTAACAAAATTTTTCCGAGACCGGCACTATTTTATGCCCTAAAGCATGGAAATAAATAAACAACAATCGTTATATTTGCTTATATGAAGAAACTTGTAATATCGACAGGCGCGGGCATGAGCGCCGAAAGCGGTATCGCGACGTTCCGCGATGCCGGAGGTCTGTGGGACCAGTACCCTGTGATGGATGTGGCGAGTGCCGACGGATTCCGCCGCAACCCCTCTTTGGTGCATGAGTTTTATAACAAGCGTCGCCGTGAGCTCGTGAAGTGTCAGCCCAACGCGGGTCACCTCGGCCTCAAAGAGCTTGAAAAGCATTTTGACACCTATATCATCACTCAGAATGTCGACGACCTGCACGAGCGCGCCGGCAGTTCGCGTGTGCTTCATCTGCATGGCGAGTTGATGAAGGTGCGCTCCATGACGCATCCTGAGCGTATCTATACGCTTGACGCAGACCATCTTGACACGACTCCCGAGACTCGCGACGAGTACGGCGACCCTGTGAGGCCGCATATCGTGTTTTTCCAAGAGGCCGTCCCGATGATCGAGCCGGCTATAGAGTGGGTGCAGCAGGCCGACATATTCGTGGTCATAGGGACATCGCTTAACGTATATCCGGCTGCTGGGCTTCTAAGCTATGTGCGCCAGGGTGTGCCGGTATATTATATCGACCCGCGTCCGGCGGCAGTCCCAGCAGGGGTAAATGTTATAAAAATGGTAGCATCGGAGGGAGTCGCATATCTCGCGAAACTCCTGACTGGCAAAGAATAAATATCCGTGTATGAAGTCATGCGCATAACCTTCCTGAGTACTAACGACAACCTCGGCGGGGCTGCTACGGTCACGTTGCGGCTCATCGACGGTCTGCGTCAGCTCGGTGAAGATGCAGTGATGGTGTGCGCACGGCACACATTGACCGATGCCGGTTATGTGCATCCAGTCGGCTGGATGCGGTGGCTGTCGGCTTTCTTGCGCGAGAGGCTCGGTATATATCTGCGCAATGGACTGAGCCGCAAGCGGCTGTTCAGGGTTTCCACCGCTTCTGCCGGATGCCGGGTCTACGACCACCCGACCGTCAAATCGGCAGATGTCATAGTGCTCAACTGGATTAATCAGGGCTTGGTGTCGCTCTCCGACATCGACCGCCTGTGCAGCCTCGGTAAGCCTGTAGTCTGGATTATGCACGACCTGTGGTGTGCTACGGGCATCTGCCATTTGCCGGGCGGGTGTGACAGGTTTACAGGCGCATGTGGATGCTGTCCGTTATTGGGACATGCCGGCGGTCATGGTCATGCGGAGGATATTTCTCATCGCGTGTGGCAGCGGAAGCGGGACCTCTATGCCCGTCATCCCGGTCTGGCTTTCGTAGCTGTCAGCCGTTGGCAGCATGAAGTGTGCAGGCAGAGCAGCCTTTTGCATGGGCGGCTGATACATCTGCTTCCACATGCTTTCCCTGTGGAGGAATACTCCACCCGGCCCACCTCAGAGCAGCAGATGGCATTGCAGGAGCTGGGTATAAATACCGAAGCGCGGCTGATAGTCATGGCAGCAGCCCGGCTTGACGACCCGGTCAAAGACCTCCCAATGGCTGTCGGGGTGCTTAACCGTCTGGCTGCATGTTCTCCCGGTCTGGCACGTGGGTGTCAGGCTGTATTCGTGGGCGAATTGCGTGACCGGTCTATACTTGACGGTCTGGCAGTCAATCATATTACTACAGGCTTGCTGTCGCAAGAGCGTTTGCGTGCCCTGTATTCAGCCTCTACAGTAGTCATCTCGACAAGCGATTATGAGACCATGGGGGCAACGCTGATGGAGGGGATAGCTTCGGGGGCTACGGCTGTCACATTCGGTAACGGAGGCCAGCGCGACATCGTGACCCACGGAGTCAACGGCTACATAGCCCGGTATAAGGATGCTGACGACTTTGCGGCCTGTTTGCAAAAAGCCCTGGCCGCTCCGTTTGACCGCGCTGCCCAGCACTCCGATATGGCTGGCCGCTTTTCTGCCACCACCATAGCGTCACGCTTCTTGGATATAATTAAGAAGCTGTCAGAAACAAAGACATAGCAGAACCTCGGAACACTGTCAGCCACATCCCCTGTAGGGACGCACGGCCGGAGTGTCCCCTGCCGCAAACATTGTCGGAGGATTAGTTGTGTGACACTTTTCGGACGCATTTGGGGCAGAGCCCTTTGACCATATAGTTGACGGAATGTACGTGGTAGCCTGACGGCAGCGCGACTTCGGGAATGTGGATGTCCTCGAAGCATGAGGTCTCGTGGCATGACTCGCAGTAGAAATGCGGGTGCATGTCGGCTATGGTGCAATGCTGTTCCCCGCCGCAGACTTCGTATTTCAGCGACCCGCTGCCATCCTCGATGCTGTGCACTATGTCGTGCTGCACGAAGAGGGTCAGTGTGCGGAATATGCTTGACCTGTCCATGGTCTCGATGGCTGACTCCAGATCCCCCATGCTGACCGGGTGCGCGGCATCAAGGAGGGCGTTTAGGACGAGGATGCGGTTAGGGGTGGGTTTTACGTCCTTGCATTTCAGGATTACTTCGGCATCTTTCATATAGTATTTTTTGTTTTGTGCTGGCTGCTGCAAATGTAGCAATAAAATAAATGCAACCGGGTTGCAATAGCTTTCATCTACCTTTGCTTTCGTAAAACAAAAAAACACTCACACTTATGAACAAGTCATTTAAGATTGAGGTAGATTGTGCTAATTGCGCAAACCTTGTAGAGTCAGCGGTCAAGAAAATAGAAGGAGTAAAGGACGCATCCATATCCTTTATGACGCAGAAGATGAAAATCGCCTTTGACGAGGGTGCCGATGTGTCGGCGGTGATGGAAGCGGTCGCCAAGACTGCCAAAAAAATCGAGCCGGACTTTTGTATCCTTTGAGTGGCATTGATCTTGCATAAAACTTAACTATCTATCGGATATGAACAGTAAGCAACGCCGTATGCTCCTGCGTATCATCATCGCTGTTGTGATGACTGTGGCAGTGCAGTTTTTTGACACCACCGGCTGGATGAGGCTTGCCCTTTATCTTGTCATCTACTTGGTCATAGGCCATGATATATTGAAGAAGGCTTGGTCGGGCATACTTAACGGACGCATGTTTGACGAGAATTTCCTGATGGCTGTGGCTACGGTGGGAGCGTTCGCTCTTGCCATATATGAGCGTAGCGGCGATTATTTGGAGGCGATAGCTGTGATGCTGTTCTATCAGATAGGTGAATTTTTCCAGTCGTATGCCGTAGGGCGTAGCCGGCGCAATATTGCAGCCTTGATGGATATCCGTCCTGATTACGCCAATGTGGAGCGCGACGGCGGACTGGTCAAGGTGGATCCCGACGATGTGACGGTCGGAGACATAATCGTGGTCAATCCCGGAGAGAAGATTCCTATCGACGGCGTTGTTGCCGACGGTGCATCGTCGCTCAACACATCTGCGTTGACCGGCGAGTCGTTGCCACGCGAAGTCTCTCCGGGCGATGACGTGGTCAGCGGAAGCGTCAACATGACCGGGGTTCTCCGCATACGCACCACCAAGGAGTTCGGCGAGTCCACGGTGTCTAAGATTTTGGAGCTTGTCGAGGACTCGGCTTCGCGCAAGTCACGTTCGGAGAATTTCATAGCCCGTTTTGCCCGTGTTTACACTCCTGCCGTATGTTATGGCGCGTTGGCGTTGGCTGTGGTTCCGCCACTGTTATTGATAGCGTTTGGTGGCGCACCGTTTCTGTTCGTAACGTTCGAGACATGGATTTACCGCGCATTGACTTTCCTTGTTATAAGCTGTCCGTGCGCGTTGGTGGTCAGTATTCCGCTGTCGTTCTTTGCCGGAATCGGAGGGGCGAGCCGTCAGGGCATCCTTGTCAAGGGTGCAAATATCCTTGAGACCCTGTCGAAAGTCAAGACAGTCGTATTCGACAAGACCGGCACTTTGACCCGTGGAGTCTTTGAGGTCAATGCCATACATGATGTGCATGACCGAGAGGTACGTGGCGACGACGCGGCCGCATTGCTCGAATCGGCGGCGATAGCCGAGTCGGCATCATCGCATCCCATAGGCAGGTCGCTCCTGTCGGCATACGGGCAGGATGTAGACCGCACACGCATGAGCGGCCTCACTGAGATAAGCGGCCATGGGGTAACAGCCACTATCGACGGGCGTTCGGTGGCTGCCGGCAATGACAGGTTGATGGATTCGCTTGGCCTTGCCGCATGTCGGTGCAGCACTCCGGGCACCATAGTGCATCTTGCCATCGACGGCGATTATAGCGGCCACATAGTCATGGGCGATGTAGAGAAGCCTGAAGCCAAGGCGGCCATAGAGGATTTGCATCGTTCGGGTGTCAGGCGCACGGTCATGCTGACGGGCGACACTCGCGCTGTGGCCGAGCAGGTAGGGCGTAAGTTGGGTATCGACGAGGTCTACAGCCAGCTCCTTCCTGCCGACAAGGTCATGCGCATGGAGGAGATAATGGACTCGGCAAGGCCTGGCGAAAAGACAGCTTTCGTGGGCGACGGCATAAACGATGCTCCGGTGTTGTCACGGGCCGACCTCGGCATCGCCATGGGGGCTATGGGCAGCGATGCGGCTATCGAAGCCGCCGATGTGGTGCTCATGGACGATAATCCGCTCAAGATAGGCAAGGCTATACGCATATCGCGCAAATGCCTGCGCATCGTCTGGCAAAACATAGTCATGGCTCTTGGCATCAAGGGGTTGTGCCTTGTGCTCGGGGTTTTCGGCATTGTCAACATGTGGCTTGCCATTTTTGCCGATGTCGGTGTGATGGTGCTTGCTGTCCTCAATGCCATCCGCGCCATGTATGTCGGCAGACTTTGATGTCCGATGATAATACAATGAGGGTACACAAGCCGGCTTGTGTACCCTCGCTTACTGTATGTGTATGGCTGAAGATTTTAAATCAGTTCTTTATTTGACATCTGACATGTTGCCGCTGCGGTGCATGTACATTTTCACATTGTTGAACTCATACTCCATGATGTCTTTCTTGATCTTGATGTCCTCAAGGCCGCGTACTGCCATGAAGCGCAGACGCATGGCATCGGCGAAGCGGCTTTCAAGCGATTTGAGGTATGGCTCTTTGAATTTTTCCCAGTGAGCCTGTGCCTGTTCGGTAAAAGCGTTGTCGCTAAGAGTGATGTTGTCGGGGTTGACATTGATATTGAGCGACTCGAAGTTGAAGTTGAAAACGATGTCCTCATCGTCCATGGCTTTCCATGTGCCTTCTATGGTACCTATGGCCGATGCGGTGACGGAGATCGGTTGTACTATCTCCGGTGTCTGTGGAGCATATGGAATTGTCGCTGAAATCATAGACGAGACGGTGACTGTGCCGCCCTCCTTGTCATTGTCGCCGAGGACAAATGTGTACACAGGAGTCATGGTGGCTACAGCGGCATCGCTGACTGTAAACTGCTCGGGAGCTCCGCTCCACGACCCTTCGGTCTCAGAGGCTAACTTTGCAGCTTCGTTACAAGAAGTGAGCGACACAAACACCGTCAGGGCGGCGGCAAGAGAGGGGAATTTTTTCATAATTGGAATTGTCGTTTGTTGTTTATGGTGTTAAACAGCCTCTAAGATACAAAAGTTTTTGCAATCACGAAAAGATTGCCTATATTTGGCTATATCGATTCACGCATAATACAATACCATGATAACACGTCTGAAGTTGGATGATGACAGCCCCAGGCCGCTGGCATTCTATCTTGCTGCGGAGGAGTGGGCGGCTGCGGATGTGGTTTCTGACGATGATTATTTCATGACGTGGAGGGTCGGTCCCACCGTCATTATCGGCCGGCATCAGTCTTTGGAGGATGAGGTAGATACTGCCTATTGCCGTAGCCACGGCATAGACATCGTGCGGCGTAAAAGCGGCGGCGGTGCTGTATATGCCGATATGAACAATATAATGTTCAGCTATATCGCTTTCCCTAAGCCGGGCGAGTCCATCCATGATACATTCTGCCGTTTCACTGCCAAGACAGCCCATTTGATGCAGTCTCTCGGAGTGGACGCCCTCGTGTCGGGGCGCAACGACCTGACTGTCGACGGCTGTAAAGTCAGCGGATATTCATATCTTGCCGGGCAGCGCCGTCATATCATCCACGGCACGCTTCTCTATGATGTCGATGTGGAGGTCATGGGCAGAGCCCTTACCCCGCAGCGTGCCAAGTTGGAATCGCACGGCGTGGCCTCGGTCAGGTCGCGTGTCACTTCGTTGGGTAGATACCTTGATATGCCTGTCGGGGAGTTCCGCCGTCTGGCCGAGGAGAGGCTGTCAGACTCGGTGCGGTTGGTGACTCCTGCCGAGGAGGCTGAAATCCGGGCTATCGAATCGTCGTATTACCGTCAGGGGTGGTTGGAGGGGCGCAGGCATGTCGCCGAGCGTCACCGATGCCGAGTGCCGGGCGATGGTTGGCTGACATTCAGCGTGGCCCGTGACCGTAGTGACATGGTCGAGTCGGTCACGGTGACCGGTGATGCCATGACTCCGGTGGACTTGAGCCAAGTACTGACCTGCGACCTTAGAGGCCGTAAAGCTGATGCCCGGGAAATAAGCCGCCGGTTAGCAGAAATACACTAATACACCCATACAATACAGAATACCTATACGATACCTATGGAAAACATGAAGAAAACCTGCCTCCATGACCGCCATGAAGCGATGGGGGCGTTGATGAGCCCTTTTGCCGGATGGCACATGCCCATCCAGTATGCAGGCATCGAAGACGAACACATGGCCGTGCGTGGCGGTTGCGGTGTGTTCGACGTGTCGCATATGGGCGAAGTCATGGTTAGCGGCAAGGACGCTGAGGTCTTTGTCAACGAGATATTCACCAATGATGTCAGGGATATGCCGTCGGGTAAAATCCTCTACGGCATGATGCTCAATGCTGACGGAGGGGTGATTGACGACCTGCTGGTATATAAAATCGCTGAAGAGAAATACATGTTGGTCATCAATGCCGGCAATATCGACAAGGATATTGCATGGATTCGCCGTCAGGCCGCAGGGCGCGATGTGACAATCAATGACTTCTGCGATGCTACGGGGCAGCTGGCGGTGCAGGGACCGCAGGCTTCGCATGTCGTTGCCGCACAGTTAGGTCTTGACTGCGAGCCGCTTGACTTCTATACGTTTGCCGTATATGACTACAAAGGTGAAAAAATATTGGTAAGCCGCACTGGATATACCGGCGAGGACGGCTTTGAAATATACGCGTCGCCACAGATTATCGTAGCGATGTGGGATGTCTTAACGGCTTCGGGCAGCTGCGCTCCGTGCGGTCTCGGATGCCGCGACACGTTGAGGTTTGAAGCCGGATTGCCGCTTTATGGTGACGAACTTACCGAACTGACCACCCCGCTTGAGGCCGGACTCGGCATGTTTGTCAAGCTTGACAAGCCTTCGTTCATAGGGCGGGATGCCTTGTTGAGGCAGAAAGAGGGCGGTCTCCGGCGCAAGCTCGTGGGGCTTGAACTGCTCGGTCCCGGCATAGCGCGTCATGGCTATCAGGTACTTGATGCCGAGGGCAATGAAATAGGGACAGTCACCACTGGCTATAAGTCCATTTCGCTTGGAAAATCGATAGCCATGGCTATGGTCGACAGCCGTTTTGCGGCACTCGACACACGTGTACATGTGCAGATACGCCGTAAGACTGTCCCGGCAGTCGTGATTAAAAAGAGATTCTACCAACCAAAATATAAGAAATAAACTTAAACGTAAAACCTTAAAATCTAACCTGTTATGAGTAATACATATTATCTTCAGTCGCATGAATACGCGCGCATTGATGGCAATATCGCTTATGTGGGTATAACCAAGTATGCTGCCGGCCAGCTTGGCAATGTGGTCTATGTCGATATGCCCGAGGAGGGCGACGACGTGGCTTTTGGCGAGGAGTTCGGAGCCATAGAGAGCGTCAAGGCCGCCAGCGACCTGTTTTCGCCTGTGACCGGGACTGTCATAGAGCCTAATACGGCTTTGGTCGACAACCCGCGGCTTGTCAACGAAGATCCGGAAGCTAATTGGATTATCAAAGTAGAACTTACCGAACCCCTCAATCTCGAAGAACTTCTGACCGAAGAGCAGTACAAGGAGTTGATAAAATAGACATTGCCATATCCTATGAGTCACAGATACTTACCACATACCTCCGAGGATATACGTCACATGCTCGGCACTTGCGGCGTGGATTCGCTTGACGGATTGTATGCCGATGTGCCTGACGGTCTACGGCTTGCCCGCCACTATAGTCTGCCGGACGAGATGAGCGAGAAGGAGGTGCGCGATTTCTTTGATGCATTAGGGCGCAAAAACCGGGTGATGACCTGTTTTGCCGGGGCTGGCTACTATCACCACTATGCGCCTTCGTTGATTTCGGCTATCGTCTCGCGCTCGGAATTTCTGACCGCCTACACCCCTTATCAGCCGGAAATATCCCAAGGCACACTGCATTATATATTTGAATACCAGAGCATGATGTCATCGTTGACAGGCATGGATGTCTCCAATGCCTCGATGTATGACGGCACCACGGCTGCTGCCGAGGCGATGCTGATGATGAATGCCTCCATGCGCAAGGGTGGACGCATACTCACGTCCGCCACCATGAATCCGCGCACTCTCGCGGTCATGCAGACCTATGCGCACTTCCATGGAATAGAGTTGGAGATAATTCCGTCAACCGCTTCGGGCATGACCGACATGGCTTTGCTGAAATCGCGGATTGCCGCAGGAGGTGTGGCAGGTGTAGTGGTTCCGTCGCCCAACTATTACGGTATTCTTGAAGACTTTTCTGGCTTGTCCGATGCCTGCCATGCTGTCAAGGCTCTGCTGGCCGTCGACAGCCCTGCATCGGCTTTGGCTGTAATCAAGAGTGCTGGGGAGTGGGGTGCCGACATAGCCTGCGGCGATGCGCAGTCGTTAGGTATGCCTCTAAGCTACGGAGGCCCTACACTCGGTTATCTATGCAGCACAAAGGCTCTTATGCGCAAGATGCCGGGACGCATCGTGGGCGCGACCGTCGACCGTGACGGCCAGCGTGTGTTCGTCCTTACTTTGCAGGCCCGTGAGCAGCATATACGTCGAGAAAAAGCCACGTCCAACATCTGCAGTAATCAGGGACTGATGACGCTCTATGCAGCTGTGTATATGTCGCTGATGGGGTCGCGTGGCCTGGAAGAGGTCAATCGCCGGGGTATCGAAGGTGCGCATTATTTGGCTGACAGGCTTGCCGCGACCGGGACGATGACTCTGACATATCCCGACAGTCCATATCTCAATGAATTTGTCATGACAGTGCGTCCCGGCACCGATGCATATCTCACCGCTGCTGCCGCACAAGGCATCCTCGGCGGTGTCAAGATTGACGGCCGGCATGTATTGATAGCTGTGACTGAGATGCAGACCCGCACCGACATGGATCGGCTCGTGGCGGTAGCTGCCTCATTGGTTTAACCTTTTGAACAGTTAAGTAACTCGCGAAAATTAGCTTGCATATAATTGCGAAGGATTTTCGAGGAGATTTTCAAGTCGAGCGATGGAGTTTAGCGAGCTAAACGACTGAGTGAGAATTGGAAATCAGCCGGAAAGACGAGCAAGAATATGCAAGCCCGTAGGGTTACTTGAAAAATTATTATAAACTAATTTTTGTGAGTTACTTATTTATGAATCGGAGACTATATGGCCAACTGATATTCGAGTTGTCACATCCGGGACGTAAAGGGGTGAAAGTGCCTGACAACGGAGTGGAGTTCGCAGTGGATATTCCCTCGGCGTTGATGCGTGAAACCCCTCTCGACCTGCCGGAAGTCGACGAGCCGACAGTTGCACGTCATTATAATAATTTGAGCACTAATAATTTCGGTGTCGATACGGGTTTCTATCCTCTCGGGTCGTGTACCATGAAGTATAACCCGAAAATCAACGAAGAGATAGCCTCGCACCGTGATTTCCGCGACCTCCACCCGCTCCAGCCATCGTGGAGCGTGCAGGGTGCGTTAGAGGCATACTATACTCTTCAGGAGGCTCTGAGCGAGGTAGGTGGTATGGCGGAATTTTCGCTCAACCCCTATGCCGGGGCGCAGGGCGAACTGACAGGGCTGTTTGTCATCAAGGCTTACCACGAGAGCCGTCGGGACTATGCGCGTGACAAGGTGCTTATACCTGACTCGGCCCATGGCACCAATCCGGCAAGCGCGGCTTTGGCCGGATATAAGATTGTGGAGGTGAAAAGTCTGCCTGACGGCACTGTGGATACCGATGACCTGCTGTCCAAACTTGACGATACCGTGGCGGCGATGATGATGACCAATCCCAATACGGTAGGTATTTTCGAACGTAACATACCTGCCATCGCCGAGGCGGTGCATGGCGTGGGTGCCTTGATGTATTATGACGGAGCCAATCTCAATCCGCTGCTCGGAGTGGCACGTCCGGGCGATATGGGCTTTGATGTCATGCACATCAATCTCCACAAGACATTTTCCACCCCTCATGGCGGCGGAGGCCCCGGTAGCGGCCCGGTAGGGGTGAGAGACGGATTGCAGCAATTTCTCCCGATGCCCAAGGTGGTGAAGTCTGCCGAGGGGTCGTATGAAGTGGTGACCGATGCCGCAACGTCGCTTGGCAGCGTGTCTCACTGGTTGGGGAATTTTGCCGTAGAGCTGCGCGCCCTCGCCTACATCCTCTCGTTAGGTGCCGATGGGTTGATGGAGGTCGGCAAGCTCTCCACCCTCAACGCCAATTATATCAAGGAACGCCTTAAAGACCTATATCTCTTGCCTATCGACGGTCTGTGCAAGCACGAGATGGTTTTTGACGGTTTGGCCGACAAGTCGACAGGTGTAACGACTCTCAATGTGGCGAAACGACTGCTCGACATGGGCTATCATGCCCCGACCATCTATTTCCCCCTCCTTTTCCATGAGTCGCTGATGATTGAGCCGACCGAGACCGAGAGCCTTGAGACCATCGACGCTTTCATAGACGCGATGAGGCGGATAGCCATAGAAGCCAAGGAATCCCCGGAGATGGTCAAGGATGCTCCGCATGACACCCCGATAAGCCATCCCGACGATACTGCCGCAGCAATCTCGCCTGTAACTACCTACAGGCAGTGGCTTGCAGCGAATGAACCATCTTAAACAGCTTCTTATTATGTCCCTATACCGAAGTAATCTCGTAATCATCGGAGCTGGCCCCGGCGGCTACGAAACCGCTGCGTTAGCTGCCCGGCAAGGCCACAAAGTGACACTCATAGAGCGTGGCGAGCTTGGCGGCACTTGCCTTAACCGTGGTTGTATCCCCACCAAAGCCTTGTGCGCTTCTGCCTCTAAGGTGTTGGACCTCAAAGATGCTGCGGCGTTTGGCGTAGAGGTGGCTCACTGGAGAGCGGATTTCGCTGCCGCAGCAGCCCGTATGCGCCAAGTGGTGAGTGGGCTGCGTGACGGAGTGGCGCAGGAACTGTCGGGTGTCGACATAGTGCACGGCTGCGCTCGTCTTGCATCCACAGGTCCGTCGGTGTGGGTAGGGGAGGACCAGTATGTGGCTGACCGGCTCATCATCGCTACAGGTTCGGTCCCTGCCGCATTGCCTATTCCGGGTGCGGAATTGGCTATGACTTCCGACGACCTTCTTGCGCTTGACACGCTTCCGGGCAGCATCGCCATTATCGGCGGCGGGGTCATCGGCATGGAGTTCGCATCCATCCTCAACGCTTTCGGTGTCGAGGTGACCGTGTTGGAGTTCTGCAAGGAGATACTCCCCCCGTTTGACCGCGATGTAGCCAAGCGTCTGCGCAGCCTCCTGTCGCGCCGAGGCATCAAAATCATAGTCGGAGCCGGTGTGACCTCCATTGAGAGAGAGTCCGCGTCCGGCTTACGTGTCGACTATGAAGCCAAAGGTAAGCCGCAGTCGTTGGCTGTCGATGCCGCGCTGATGGCTGTAGGGCGTAAAGCATCTCTTCCCCAGGGCACTGAGGATGCCGGCATAAAGGTCGACGATAAAGGATTCATCATGGTAGATGACGGCTACCGCACGTCACGCGAACATATCTATGCCATCGGAGATGTCAACGGACGCTGTATGCTTGCCCATGCCGCTTCGGCGCAGGGCCGCTGTGTGCTTGGCGAAGATGTCAATATGAGCGTCATCCCCTCGGCTCTTTTTACTACGCCCGAGGCTGCTATGGTCGGTCTCACCGAGGAGCAGTGTCAGGGTCGCGGACTGCATTACAAGGTGAGCCGCGCCCTCTATGCTTCCAATGGCAAGGCCGTGGCGATGGGCGACGCGCAGGGATTTGTAAAACTCATCAGCCATTGCGACGACGGAGCCATACTCGGTTGCCACATCCTTGGCGCACATGCTGCCGACCTTATTTCTGAGGTCGCCACTGCCATGGCATCCTCCCTCACCGTCCGTGACATCGCCGCCGCCATCCACACCCATCCCTCCCTCTCCGAGACAGTCTGGAAAGCCGCCAGCAGTTGTTGATTTCCCTTTGGCCGGTACCCGTCTGGCGATAGTCCGCCCAACCGGCGCGTACCCCCTCCCGACATATCTATTCCATTTTTTCAGTCGTCCATGCTACCTTGATGGGGCATGGACGACTGCTTTGTATTAAGTTGTCGTGATGGGTATAGATGACCCTTTTATTTGTCAGTGTTTGTTTAGCTTAAAGATTCTACGGTTATAATCGTTTGCCCGAAGAAAGATGATAGCATGGCAAGCGTTGCCATGGCTCAAAACTTTGTCGGTTTCAATTCTAACAAACAAATAGATTTATGGCAACAGTAAAAGTGAAATTCCGCTCATCTTCCGTGGAAGAAAGACAAGGGACGCTCTATTATCAAATAATCCATGACCGTAAGGTCCGGCAGATAGGTACTGGCTACAGGCTGTATCCGGCGGAATGGGACAGCAGAACCTCTTGTGTGAGGCAGCTTTCGGAGGTCATGGCTGGCAGGCGTGATTATTTAGCCTCGCTGAGGCAGCGGGTTGAATGTGATACCGTCAGGCTTCAAAGTATCATGGCACACCTTGCCGGTACCGGGAAGTCTTATACGGCGGATAAGGTGGTGGAACTCTTCCGATTATCTCCCGGTGGCGACGGATTCATCTCGTTCGGAAGGAAGCTTGTCACGCAGCTCCACTATATCGGCAAGGCTCGCACCGCAGAAGCCTACACCACTTCATTGAATAGCTTCGAGCGTTTCCGGGGTGTGCGCGCTGACATAGCCCTTGACGGAGTGGATGCCAGTCTGATGATGGAATACGAAAGCTATCTGAGGGAACACGATGTATGCCCCAACAGTTCATCGTATTACATGCGCAATTTGCGGGCGATTTTCAACCGCGCTGCTGACCGAGGTCTTACGGCTCCACGCAACCCTTTCAAGCACGTGTATACAGGGATAGACAAGACCGTGAAGCGTGCTCTGCCGATAGAGGATATCCGCAGGATTCGCGATCTGGACCTGATGCTTGATCCGTCCATGGAGCTTGCAAGGAATCTCTTCATGTTCAGCTTTTATACCCGAGGTATGTCGTTTGTCGACATGGCTTATCTGAAAAAGAAAGACCTGCATAATGGCATCCTGTCGTACCGCCGTCGTAAAACGAACCAGCAGATGTTTGTCAGATGGGAAAGCCCCATGCAGGAAATTGTAGACAAATATGACACAGCGGATTCGCCTTATTTGCTGCCGATTATCAAAGACAGGTGCAAAGATGCCAGAAGGCAGTACAAGAGTGCCGAGCATCTGGTTAACGCCAAACTGAAAAAAATCGGCAAACTGCTCGGACTTACAGTCCCGCTGACCACTTATGTCGCCCGCCACGGGTGGGCCAGCATCGCCAAGAGCAGAGAAGTCTCGGTATCCGTCATCAGCGAAGCTATGGGGCACAGCTCTGAAGATGTCACTCAAATCTACTTGGCGTCTTTGGATGCCTCTCTGGTGGATAAGGCAAACAGTCTTGTCCTTGAAGCATTGTAGCCCGCTGGCAGGCGGCAGTTCTTTATCGCCGCCCTGCTCATAATTCTGACACTGAAATTCTATAAGGAAACGAAAGAAAAAACGCCCGATTCCGAAGGAACTGGCGTTTTTTTCTTCTTAAGAGAAGTATTAAGCGGTGCAAATTTACTAAAAATGAAGATAATAGCCTCGTTTTTCAGACAAAAAATTTCAACCATCGTGATTAAATGTTTTAAAAGTTTTGGCATATCACAGATTTGCGGTGCGTTACCAGAGGGATGAGTGGCATAACTGTCTGATTCTCACCGATAGAATCTGGCCAGTACTTCTCTTAAGAAGAAAAACATCAGGTGCATTGATTGAGTAAGAGGTATTTCTTGATAAGGGAAGTATGCTTTGGAGTCGGCCTTCATTTGTTGCAAAGGGTTATTATGCTGATATGTAAATTGTTATCTTATGGATGAGAAAAAGGTAGTTTTGATGATGGCGATATCGGCCGTTATCGTTTTGGCTTTATCTGTATGGGGGATGAGCGTAGGCGATAACCGTGAATATATATTCTTGTCCATTCCTGTGCTGCTTTTGGGCGGCATGGCTTTTATTTCGCGTCTTCTCCTGAAATCCGTTCGGGAAAAAGAAACGCTCCGGCAGGAAAAAGAGGCACTCCGGCAGGGTAAAGAAGAATTGTTGCACATCATCAATAATATGCCGTTGCTGTATATAAATCAGGAGATGGTGACAGATGACCATGGGGTGATAACGGATGTGGTTTTTCGTGACGTGAACGACCGCTTCGAGAAAATAATGAGGCGGGAAGACTGTATCGGAAAGCCGGCCAGTCAATTATTTCCTGATTCCATAGGCTTGTTCATAAAGGAAAATACTCTGGCGAAACAGACCGGGGAACCCGTCAATTTCCAGCATTATTTCCCCCATCAAGATACATGTTATGATATCACGGTATTTCCAGACGGAAACGGCCGTTTCATGAAGTATTTCGGTGTGGACCGTACTAACCTGTATCATCTGAGGAAAGAAAAAGAATGGATGTTAAAGCAGGTCGCGCTTGCGTTGGAAGTGTCTCAGGTGTTTTCCTGGCAGTGGAAAGTAGGCGAGCATCACGGGATGTGTCAGAGAGCCAGCAGAGACGATGACGGCAACATAGTTTACATCAACATCCCTGTTACGGAGGATAAGGTGTATTCGCATGTGGGTAGCAACGACAGGGAGCGCATGAAGAAAGCGATTGACGACCTCATCGCCGGAAAAACAGCTTTCATGCGCGAAGAATACCGTACAGTTCCTGAGGCACTCGGCTACAAAACCCTCGAGTGGGTGGAGTCGACCGCCATTGTCGGAGAACGCTCCGAGGACGGCAGACCGCTGACGTTGGTGGGTTCATACCAGATTATAACCCACCGCAAGAAGCAGGAAGAGGAGCTGATTCTGGCGAAAGAGCGAGCCGAAGAGTCTAACCGCCTTAAATCTACATTCCTGGCCAACATGAGCCACGAAATACGCACTCCGCTCAATGCCATCGTCGGGTTCTGCAACCTGCTTGCCAACGGGAATGTCGATGCAGACAAGCGTAACAAGTACATGAGGGTCATCGAATCCAACAACGAATTGCTGCTGAAACTTATCGGGGATATCCTCGACCTGTCCAAGATCGAAGCCGGGGCTGTAGAGTTCGCATTTTCCGAATTCGACCTTAACAAGCTGATGGAAGAGATGGATAAGACATTCCAGCAACGCATGAGTGACGGCAAGCCGGTGGTGCTGTCGTATAAATGCGGTCTGGAAAGGTGTGTCATACGTTCGGAACGCAACCGTCTGATGCAGCTCGTCACCAATCTCGTCGCCAACGCCATTAAATTTACCGACAGCGGTACTATCTGCTACGGCTACGAGCTGCAGGGCAGCATGCTCCGCTTCTATGTAGAAGATACGGGTTGCGGCATCCCCAAAGACAAGCAGCAGGATATCCTTAACCGGTTTGTCAAGCTGAACGGGTTTAAGCAAGGCTTCGGCCTCGGTCTTTCCATCTGCAAGAATATTGTTAAAGCTCTGGGAGGGGAAATGGGGTTGGAATCCGCACCCGGTAAGGGCTCTACTTTTTGGTTTACAGTGCCTTATGTCGCAGTAGATATATCTGAGACGGTGCATATGCCGGAGCGTGCTGTGCCGTCGTCGTCCCAGCCCCATGGTGTCGGTATACTCGTGGCGGAGGATAATGCGAGCAACTACGAGCTGGTAAGTGCCATACTGTCGGATGACTACAACCTGCTGCATGCCTGGAACGGGCGCGAGGCCGTGGAGCTGTTCAGGGAACACCGTCCGTCGCTTATCCTGATGGATATAAACATGCCTGAAATGGACGGTTACGAGGCGACAAGGGCGATAAGGAAAATATCGAAGGATGTCCCCATCCTTGCATTGACCGCGTATGCGTATGCTTCCGACGAGGAGCGGATCCTGGCGAGCGGGATGGACTCATATATGTCGAAACCGATCAATGCACACCAGCTGTGTGAACGGGTGGCTTCGATGCTCAGTGCAAAGAAGACGGATTAAAACACCGATGAGAGCAGTCAGACCCATAGCATATGTCTTATGCGCCTTCCTGACGAATGGTGCATTTTCACAGACAGTAACGGACGGCAGGGAGATTCTGGGCCGGTTCGAGCTCCGCTTCGCCGAATTGGACTCCTTGCTCCATCCGTCACGTGACGTTGCGACGGACTTGTCTGGAGACCGGCGCGTCCCCGCTCCCGGATCTGTTGCGGTGTCGGCCGACGTAATCGACCAAGCTCTTGACCGGCGCGTGGAGGCCGAAATAAAGGAATTCAAAAGCCGCACCGGGCTTCAGATAACCGGACAGACCTATTACCGGCTGGATGAAGGATTGGGCATGGACGAAGACGATGCTGTGTCGCAATATAATGCCAAAGTGCAGGCCGAACTCCGCTGGTCGCCATTGCAGAGTTCTATCTTCAGACGGAAAGGGACGGTCAACGAGATACGGCTCAAAGGCGAGTTGGACCGTCTGGCATACGAAAAGAACCGCCTCGGAATGTCGGTCGTGAGGCAGAAGGAGCTTTTCAGGTCACGTTACGACAGCCTGCTGTGCGGGATATTGCGCCACCGCATAGACAATCTCGCGCTGCTAAGCGATGCCCATGACTACCTGCTGCACAACGAGAACATAAGCAGCGACGGGCTGCTGGAAATACTCAACGAGAAAGCGGAAGCCGAGCGCAAGTTGATGAGCGTCGGCGGCAACCGTTATCCGCAAGCCCGTGACTTGTCGTGTCCGGCTGTGCGGCTGGTGATGGTGGATTCTGCCAGGCTGCTGCAGCATATCTGCGACAGGCAGATAGACCTGAAGGAGCTGGGGCTCCGCATGGCTCTACTGGAACAGCGGGAAGCGAATACTGATTACTGGAATAATGTCGATATAGCACCTTTTGTGCGCTATTCCTATTATACGCGGACGGCACTGCCCAATTCGTCCAACGTGGATGCCGGCATAAGCTTCAGGCTGCCCCTGTCGGCGGAGTCCAAGCGGCAACGGCAGAGCATCCGTGCCGAGCGCGGGCTGTTGGGCGCAGAGCATGACCGCTTGCTTGCCCGGGTGTATGACGAGGTGCGTTTTATCCTTGACGGTATCGGGAGGCTTAACCTTTCCATCGAGGGTGAATACAGGCGGAGCAGGGAGCTGTTGCATTACCTTGCCGTCAGGAAAGAAGCCTATGCCAACCGTATCGGGGAATACGACCGTCTGGCACGCATGAAGGAATACAACAGCTACCTGATGTGCCTGGAAAAGATGGCCGAATTCCAGTACCAGCGTGACTGTCAGATCGCCGACCTTGCCCGTTACCTGACGGATGAGCCTGTAGAGACTTTCTGTTATGAGGAAAAGGTTATGGACTGAAATCGAAACGGTGTCTTAATATATATTGGTGGCAATGAAGAACTTTACATACCGTTCACTGGATGAGAAAGAGAACCTCGAAGCGATACTACGCCGACGTAAGCGCAAGCTTAACCGGCAGCAGGTCGTATCAGGCATCATCCTGGCGACTATTATAGGTCTGGTGCTCCTGTATTGCGGACGGCAGATACTTTATACGGAGTACGACGGATACATCCATCTTGACGTGAACCGGGTGCGGGCTCCATACAACATCTACCTCGACAGTGTCTATGTCTCTCCTGGAAAGATTATCGCTAAGGGCGATACGCTGTTCTCGTATTATATCATGGACTGGCTCGTCCACGATGCCGACCCCGATGCCGAGCCGGAAATCCATGCCCGCCGCCGTAACCTGGTGCTGCAGCACACTTCCGCCTACCAGCAGGCCGGTGTGCTGGATGTGAGGATTGCAGAGCTCAAGAAACAGATAGCCACCGAGCAGCATAACATACAGTTCGGGCTGAGCGACAACGCGCACAAGCTCGACCTCGAAAGGGAGCTGCTGGAGGCCGAGGCCCGGAAAAAGGCATTGCGCAGCGAGCTGGGGGTGCTGGCGAGGATGATAAGCGAAACCACTACCGGGAATCCGGACGCACGTAGCAACCGCGGGCAGCTACAGGTTTACGAGAATCCAGGTTCGGACCAGCCGAAGGAAATCCGGCGGTATTACATATCTAACAACGACGCTTTCATCGTGAATGTGCATGCACCCATGCACATGGTGTTCTTCGAGCAGGAGGACATCATCACGTTGCAGCATCTGGATCTGCAGGCCAACAACCTGCAGGTGCTGGCATACGTCCCGATAGACAAGGCTCACCGGATGAGCAACAACATGAAGGCCGAGGTCATCGTCGGAGACGATTTGTCGTTCAGCGCGCATGTGGTTATCAAGGGCATACGTGCCGAACTCGTCCCCGAACATCTGCGCAGCTACTTTGCCCGGCAGAACACTGCGTTGATAGCACTGCTGGAGATAGACAAAGGTCAGATCATACCGTTCTGGGGTACGGCTTCGGGGCTTCCGGTGACGGTGAGAATCAGGAATTTCGGCTTCGGCAGCGACGGGCAGGAGATGCGCCAAGAGGACATGCGTTATGAAGTGGGACGCGGATTCCTGGTCAATGACTCCGCATTGGCCGGACGGGCAGATGCGGCATCCGGAGGATTGGCACAGCAGACGGAAAAACAGGAGGAGGACTGATTATGGACGGGAAAGATAAAAAATATCAGATAGTCACTAACGTCAACAGGCGTAAGATACTGGTGATAAACGATGTGGTGGAAGTGGACCGCACGCCCGGACTGTCGTTCGAGGACTTCGATGCAATGTTTATCAACGTGATGTCGCCGCAGATGAACCGCAACATGCTGGCCATACGTCTGGCCTCCCCGCTCCAGTCGGAGAAATGCCGGTTCAAGCCTTGTTATGTCACGCGGAGGCTGAGCGGTTGGCTCGGAAAGGCTGAAGTCATCGTAGACGGTTATGCCTCGTCGCCTACCGACCACAACGTGGCGCAGGGTATCGAGGACATATACGCCAACATGCGGCACCTCAACTTCTTGCTCGGCACGGAGCCCGTCGTTACTCACGCCGAAGAGGTCCTGAGGCTCTGCCGCTATGCCATCTCGCGCCGACAGTTCACATTCTCGTCTGAACCCACGCCCGGGCTTAACTCAGGTTACATGGCCCTGTACTACTATACGATATGGGACGAAGAGCAGGAATACATGCTGATGGAGGAGCGTCATTTCTTCCATCAGCAGCTGCTCAAGCTCGGATATATACACCGCACACGGTTCGTGCATAAGATACATGTGTGTCCGTCGTGCCACCGCAGCCACCTGCTGTTTTTCGAGTGCTGCCCCAAATGCGGCAGTTCGAACCTTAAAGAGGAAGCAGTCATCCATCATTTCCGGTGCGCCAACGTATCTCCCGAATCGTCGTATGCCTGCGACGGAGACCTGCGCTGCCCTAAGTGCGGGCGCATGCTCCGGCACATCGGAGTGGACTATGACAAGCCTTCTTCCGTGTACACCTGCGGCGAATGTGGCGACTCGTTCATGTATCCCGATATGAGTGTGCTGTGCGCATCGTGTAGGCAGACCCATTCCACCGACGGGCTGATGCCTATCGATGTGGAAGAGTACGAGTTCACGCCTGAAGGCATAAGGGCCTTCGCCAACAACGACGTGCGGCTGACGGTGAGCCAGGTGGGATTCTACGGTTATTCATCCATGCGTGATTTCCTGGATTACCTGCGTATGGCATCACGCACGGGGCAGGGACAGCAGGAGGTGTTCGTCATCGCCCGATTCTATGTATTCGACCCGATGTCTGACGAAATGCTTTCCCAGGACGTTGTCCCGCCGATTGTGCGGGCCATGACCCGCTTCTACAACTACAAAAGCGCGTTGTGGGGCAACAACTACTATTTCCTGTGCCGCGTGGCGGAAGGGGAGATTGCCGTCAGGCGGGGACAGATGGAGTACGAGCTGAAAGAGGAGCTGGACGATTACCGCGAGCTGCATGACGGTTTCCAGTTCGAGCTGGTGGACACCTATATATATACGCCTGGCGACGATGTTGAACAGTTCATCCGCCGGATAGAGGACGAACGGCATTAGAAAGCGGAAAAAACTGACGGAGCCTATGTTGAGCTATGCTTTTGAAATCATCGACGGCATCGTGGCCTGCTTCACCTCCAATTTCGGGTGGAGCGAGATGGCCGCGACATTCTGGTTCCTGTTTTTCATCGAATTCCCGCGTTATTACCTGTTCGACCTGGTGGTGGCTCTGCGCTACGGGCTGACATTCCGCCGCAGGCACAACCGCCGGACGGAGGCGCGCTACAGGCTGTTTCTCGAGAAGCCGCTGGTGACCATCCTCGCTCCGGGCAAGAACGAAGGCGCGCACATCTACAAGCTGGTATCCACACTGCGCGAGCAGACCTATGACAATTTCGAGATAATCATCATCGATGACGGTTCGGACGACGCGACACCAGTGATTTGCCGCGACCTGCAACGCCGGGGCTATATCGACAAGTTCTTCCGAATGACCGAGCGCGGCGGGAAAGCGAGCGCGGCCAACTACGGAGTCGCGCACGCCCGAGGTAAATACATAGTCCATCTGGACGCCGACTCGTCGCTTGACCGCGACGCTATCGAGAAAGTGCTTCTCCCGTTCTATTACGACCGTAAGGTCAAGGCGGTGGGAGGGTGCGTGAAGGTGCGCAACGCCGACGCTTCGCTGTGTACCTCCATGCAGGCGCTGGAATACCTGCGCTCCATCCAGGTAGGGCGCATGGTGACCGACAGCCTGGGGCTGTACCACATCATATCGGGGGCATTCGGAGCATTCGATACGGAAATCCTGCGCGAGGTCGGAGGTTGGGACATAGGGCCGGGGCTGGACGGAGACATCACGCAGAAGTTCCGCAAGGCCGGTTACAAAGTGCATTTCGCCGAGGATGCCATCTGCATGACCAATGTGCCGGAGAAATGGCACGCGCTCTTCAGGCAGCGTAAACGCTGGTCAAAGTCGCTCGTGCGTTTCCGACTCCGCAAGCACAGGGATATACTTTGGTCCGACAGGAACTTTTCGTTCCTTAACATGCTATCCAATCTGGAGAATATCTTGTACGACTTCGTGTTCAACTATGTCTGGGTGTTCTACATGATTACGCTGATATTCGCCAACACGGACCGCCTGATGGAGATACTCGTCGTGGGGTGGATTATCCGTTTCTCATTCTCCGCCATGGCGTTTTCGGTCATGCAGTGCGTTTCGGAGAGGGCGCGCGAGGAGAGGAGGCTGGGGGCATACCTGGTATTCTACACATTTTATATGGGATATTTCATGAGGATTGTCAGGCTGATAGGGCACACGGAGGAGCTGTTTTTCCGCACCTCCTACCGTGACAGATGGAATCCTGAGAAGACTTCGGCGATAGCCCGTATGGAAGGATTATGACACAAAAACTACAATACATACAGAGATAATAGTGAGATATGGAAAAGACAGTAACGATAGGAATCATCGGACTGGGTTATGTGGGGCTTCCGCTGGCGTGCCTGTTCGCACGGAAGTACGGTGTCGTGGGATTCGACATCAGGCAGGGGCGGATAGACGAGCTTAACGCAGGCCACGATGCCACGATGGAAATCGGCGAAGAAGCCTTGCGTAAAGCGTTGGACGGTAACCTCACCTGTACGTCCGACGTTGCAGACCTTCAGGGCTGCAACGTGTACATCGTCACGGTGCCTACACCGGTGGACGACTACAACGTGCCCGACCTCACCGCCCTGAAGGAGGCCAGCCGCCTTGTGGGCGGGGTCCTGAAGAAAGGCGATACCGTCATCTACGAGTCGACGGTCTATCCTGGCGTGACGGAAGAAGTCTGCGTACCCGTCATCGAGCAGGTCTCGGGACTGGCCTGCAACCGTGACTTCTTTGCAGGGTACTCGCCCGAACGAATCAACCCCGGCGACAAGGAACGCACCGTAGAAAATATCCGCAAAATAACCTCCGGCTCAACGCCAGCGACGGCCAGCTTCGTCGACGAGCTGTACGGCTCGGTATTGCTTGGCGGCACTTTCCCGGTTTCATCCATCAAAGTGGCTGAAGCAGCCAAGATTATCGAGAACACCCAGCGCGACGTGAACATCGCACTGATGAACGAGATAGCCGTCGTCATGAACACGATGGGAATCGACACGAACGAGGTGATAGACGCTGCCGCTACCAAGTGGAATTTCCTGCCTTTCAGGCCTGGACTGGTGGGCGGACACTGCATCAGCGTGGATCCGTACTACCTGATACAGAAGGCCCGTATGAACGGGCTCATCCCGAGGCTGATGACCGAAGCGAGGCTTGTGAACGAAAGCATGGGCGGATACGTGGCCAACGAGGTGGTGCGCTGTATGGCGCATAACCGTGTCGTCGCCAAAGATTTGGACATACTGATGCTTGGATTCACGTTCAAAGAGAATTGCCCGGACTTCCGCAACACCAAGGTGGTCGAAATCTACAAGCACCTGTCGGACTATACAGGTAACATTACCGTATTCGACCCTTGGATAGACAGTGTGGCGGTCAGGGAGCGCTACGGAATCGTCGTCGAGACCGATCCCGCAGTCCTGTCTGGAAAACTTTTCGACGCGGTGGTGCATTGCGTCAGCCACAGCTGCTTCCGCCAGATGGATCTCAAGGGGCTGTGCCGTCCGCAAGGCATCGTCTACGATGTGAAAGGTTCGCTTGACGTGGCGCAGGTCACCCGACGGCTGTAGGCTGCGGCTCCATTACACAGGGAGCGGTGTAAATCAGGTTCTTAACATAATATTTAATACATACATATACACAACGACCGTCCGTCCGCGATCAGGGCGAATCAGAGCGTCATGCATCGTGCGGAGGTCCATTCAAACCTTAAAAAATAAATTCGATGAGAAAAACAAATTTTGATTTATCACAGAAGAGATTCCTGTTCCGAGGGGACAGGGGTATGCTTGCCGCATCCGGCAAGACTGCGAAATGCCTTGGGGTAGCCGCAGTGATGGTAGCCATGGCTTCCTGCTCTCAGGATGTGCTGGACGATGTGGCAAGCGGACCAACCGCAGACCTCACGAAGACAGAGGTAGTGGTGAACAACAACAGTGCCGAGCTGTCCAAGAGGGTGACCATGTACGGCAAGACGGCTGCCAGGTCGAGAGCGGCAGGGGATGCGTCGGCTCTCGCCATGCCTGAGGCTCCCGCATCTCCGGCGTATGACTACGAGATGGGCGACGGCTATCATAGCTGGGAAGCCAAATCAGGGAAGACGTATTATCTGCCGGCGGGGAAGTCGTTGGAGACACAGGTGTGGTTCAACGACAACGTATATTACGTGGCCGGCGAACTGGTCATCAGCAGCTACTATGGCAAGGGAAAGCTTGTCGTGCTCCCCGGCGGACAGGTCCGCTACCCGTCGCAGCCTCTTAACGACATTGAAGTCCTTAACTACGGCGAGTTCCGTCTGGCGAGCGACAAAGGGTTTACTGTCAATAACAATGCCGTCTTCATGACATCGGGCGACTTCTCGTTGCCTGACGGCTCCAATATAGGCGGGACATTTTATGTCGGGAATGACCTGGAGGCAGAGAAGTTGATACTGTCACAGTACGGAGCCCGCTTTCATGTCGGCAACAGCCTGACTGCCGATGAGGTCCAGATAACCAACAGCAACAGCGTCTATGTAGGCTACAGCATGAGCGTATCGGGTCGCTTGGAGCTTAACAGCAGCAGCGACTTGTATGTGGGCTGCGGTCTGGAGGCGGGCCGGGAGCTGTATGTTACCAACAGAGCCTTACTGTACATCGGCAGCTACCTGTCATCACCTGTCATCAGCATGGACAGCCAGTCGTTGCTCGAAATCAAGTCAGGCAGCCTGGTTGAAACAGGAGCCCTGTATATGAAGAATCCTTGTACGGTCACCACGGACGGCGATGATTACGCGGTGGTTTCAGCCGACAAGATCGAAATCAACCAGCCGAACGTGAAGGACATGTTCACCGGATGGCTGGATATCCACTACAAGGAGATAGATAACCGTAGCGGAAGCGAACTGGAATGGCTGTCCAATATCAGGCATAACGGTGACACCTACCTGCCTGCGGCCGGATGCCATCCTTCTTTCGGCGAGCGTCCGGCTGAACCGGGTCCGGGCATCGTCATCGACCATATCGCCCAGGTGGAAACGTCGGACCACGGCCACTACATTTCCGCCACATGCATCCAGACCGTCGGCGACAAGGCATATGTATCGTACCATACACGCGGGTCGGGCTACCACGGCTGTGTGGAGGTGCTGAATGTTGCATCGGATGAGAACGTGGCGATACTTTCCTTCATGGAACATCCCAGCCTCGATTTCAACCATCTTATAGTAGACGGTGACCGCATCGTCGCAGCCGGCGATTCCAAGAACGGGGCCTTCCTCGGTGTCGTAGGCTTGGGCGGCGGCATCTTCCAGACCGGAACTGCGGAAATGACCCGGATAGGTCTGGAGGGGGCTTCGACCAACTGTCTTATCCGCAACGGTTCGTACTTCCAGGTGGCTACGAACACGGGTTATTATACACTTGACGCAAACACATTCGTCACGATGGCTGCAGTCCCGACTGCCGGCTCTTCCAAGTTCATCCATACTGACGGTGCGAGCATAGGTGTGCTCTCGCTTTCGGACAATAACAATACGCAGTCCATGGCGCAGCTTAACCAGTACGGAGCATCCGACTATGGTTTCGCTTCGCCTGTGCATACCGTCGATCTCGACATGATTACCCCGGTAAACGGCAAGAATGTGCTCAATGTCGACGGTAACGATGTCTACGTATGTCTGGGTGCGAACGGCGTGAAGCGTTACACTAACGGGACGGAAACGGCTTCGTTCAAGGTGGACGATGACGTTGAGGCGGCAGCCAACGGTCTGGCCGTGGACGGCAGGTATGTCTATGTGGCCTATGGCCACGGAGGCTTGTTCGTGCTCGATAAGTCCGACTTGTCAGTTGTGGCCTCCTACCGTTATGCCGGTGGGAAGTCGGCCAACTATGTGACCGTATCCGGCGACATCCTCTATGTGGCTTACGGCCTCAGTGGTGTCCAGATTTTCAAGTTAGTGGAAAAATGATGTTTAATCCAGGGACCGTGGCTCCGGACTGCTGGCCCGGGGCGGCGGTCCCTGCTTTTATTAAAGACAGGGACAGGCTCGGGTTTTGCCCTTTCCTGCTGCTGCGTGATTGCAGACAGAGTCCTATATATTACAGGAAAACCTTAAGTTGTATAATCTGATTTCATGATGACAGGTGATATGGTGAAATTAGTGGATTGCATGATGAGACACAGGTATATCGTAAGCCTGATAGCTTTTTTCGCAGTATCGGTACCGCAGGCTTTCGCATCCTCTTTGCAGCATGACGCTTCGCCGCAGAAAGAGTTGCTGGTTATCAATTCATACAATGAAAGCGCCCCCTGGGTGCAGAAGTATCTTACCACGTTCTTGTTGGAGGCGGCAGGCAATGACAGGCTGCAGTGCAACATGGTGCACATGAGCGGCGGGCTTATCCGTACCGATTCGCTGTATGCCCAGGTGGCTGACGGGATTTTCGATCGCTACCGGAATCGCCATCCCGACTACCTCGTCCTGGTGGGCCGCATGGCTTTTACCCTTATGGACCGCATCAAGGATGAATGGGGCGATATCCCGGTGCTGCTGCTGGGCCACAACGACCGGGTTGTCCCCGGTGAGAAATACCTCACCGGCAGCAGTGCTTTTTTGAATAAGGAACACGTATCTTTGGCAGAGCTGCGTGACAAGTATAATTTTACCTTTATTGAGGTGCCCGACCTGTACCGGGAGACCATCGACATGATGGTACGTATGCAGCCTATGATGAGGAAGCTGGTGTTCGCGTCCGACGAGCAAGCGCCTAACATCGAGATGGAGCGCGACATAAGGAATTATCTGTCGGTCAAATACCCGGATCTGGAGTATGAACGTATGGTAGCGTCCGAACTCACACGCGACGACATGCAGAAATATTTGATGTCGGAAGATTTGACCGTCGGACTCCTGCTCTCCACGTGGTATTACGCCCGTCCGGGCATTTTGGGGTATCCCGTGCTGGTGGTGGGCGACTTCAGGATGATAGCGGCCTCACCGCATCCGACTTTCTCCGTCAAGGAGCCTTATATGGAGGCCGGTTCGGTGGGCGGTGTCTTTGCCGACTACGAGGAGATACAGAAGGATTGCTCGTCCGTGTTGCATATGATGCTCGAGACCGGCGATGTGCGCCACGTGCCGTTCAGCTATTCCTCGAAGCGGATACCCATGGTCAATTACATGCGTCTGGCGGCCAGCGGTATTTCAGAGGACACTTGTCCCGACGGGACGGTCTTCTTGCACAAGCCTAAAAGCTTGTGGGAGATATATTCATGGCAGATTGTTGCCGCAGCCATACTGCTGGCAGCTCTCGTGTGCATCATAATCCTGCTCATGATACACCACCACCGGCGTATGGGATTCATGGCTACGCACGAAAAGCTTGTCAACAACATGCCGGTGTGCTTCCTGACCTGCAGAATCAGGAGAGATGCTGACGGCAGGGCTGTAGGCATAGACTTTACAGCCGGGAACTACAAGGCCGGAGAGATGGTTGCTGACAACGCGGAGGACGGTGACCGCAACAGGCTGTTCGACACCGCCTATATACTCGGTCTGCTCGACAATGTGAGCCAGCTGAAGACGAGTCTCAGGTTCACTTACTATTTCGCCAAGACGGATTCATATTATGAGTTTCTGGTCTGTCAGGCATTAAACGGGGACGAAGTGGATTTCTTCGGCATCGACATAACAGCCCGTGTGAAGCTGGAACATTCACTGAAAGAGACTTCCAAGACATTGGAGATGACTCTGAATGTGGCCCACATCATACCCTGGAAATGGGACATGAAGAGGCATGTCATAGCCTGTGAGGCCAACAATGCTATCAGCCACATCGACATCCCGAAACGCTCGGAGTCGACCATGTTCACCCATGTCATAGATGAGGGCGAGTATTTCAAGCGTATCCATCCCGACGACCGTGACAGGGTCAGAGAGCTTTATCAGGGTCTGCTGGACGGCAGCAAGCGCTATGTGAGAGGGGAGTTCAGAATCCTGTCGGACAACGGAGGCAAAGAATCCGTCGACTGGATGGAGGTCAACGCTTCGGTATTGAAGTACGATGCCCGTCAGCAACCTGAAAAACTCATCGGGTCGCTGCTTCTCATCACCGCACGCAAGGAGCAGGAGGCCAAGCTTGTCGCCGCCGAAAAGGCTGCGAAGGAATCGGACCGCTTGAAATCGGCTTTCCTGGCCAACATGAGCCACGAAATCCGCACGCCTCTCAATGCTATCGTCGGGTTCAGCAACCTGCTTGCCACCACTGACGACGAGGCGAAGAGACAGAAGTTCGTCAGTATCATCGAAAACAATAACCAGCTGTTGTTGCAGCTTGTGGGCGACATCCTCGATCTGGCGAAGGTGGAGGCCGGAACTTTGGAGTTCGTCTACAGGCCTACCGACCTGAACGAACTCATCCGGAGCATGAAGGAAACCATGCGTATGAGAGTGCAGCCCGGAGTGGAACTGGGCTATGTGCTGGGCGCGGATACTTGTTATGTCGAAACGGAGCCTAACCGCTTGCAGCAGGTCATCACAAACCTGCTGACCAACGCCTGCAAGTTCACCGCCAAAGGAAGCATAACCTTCGGGTATGAAATCAGGGGTGATGAGCTTTATTTCTTCGTTCGCGACACCGGTTGCGGCATCTCGAAGGAAGGGCAGGCTCGTATCTTTCAACGCTTCGCCAAGCTCAACAGCTTCGTCCAGGGTACCGGCCTTGGGCTGTCCATCAGCCAGAGCATCATCGGAAAGATGAATGGCCGTATCGGTGTGGAATCACAAGGAGAAGGGGCGGGCAGCACATTCTGGTTTGCCATACCGTACATTCCGGCCGTCCGCACGGAAGCGGTCGGGACGGAGGAGGTGGCGAAGGAAACCATCAATCATGAGAAGGTGACCATACTCGTGGCTGAGGATAACGAAAGCAATTTCATGCTATTCGACTCGATACTCAGCCCCCAATACAGTCTGATACATGCGTGGGACGGCGTGGAAGCGGTAGAGCTTTTCAACGAACACAATCCGCAGCTCGTAATCATGGATATCAACATGCCACGGATGGACGGCTATGAAGCCACGAATGAAATCCGTAAGAAGTCTAAGACCGTACCTGTCATAGCGGTTACAGCCTATGCGTTCGCCTCCGACAAGGAGCGTATCATGAAGAACGGGTTCAACAGCTATGTATCCAAGCCCATCAATGCGAAAAGGCTCAGCGAGGAGGTGAAATCTGCGCTCGGCTCTCATTTTATTTTGCTTTGACCGCATAGGCGGGGGCTGCGCTCTCACTGATGTTTCGGCGCATCGGTGTGGCTATGGATGCCCCTGCCGTCCTTGCAGGCTTCCGACAGGCCAACCGGCGCGTACCCAGAGACATCTTTACTTCATTTTTAATGGTGGATCAAAGTTCAATTTTTGAAACGATGAACTTATAATTTGAAGTTTGAGCATCCTAAAAGATAAGAAAAGGGTCGTATCATTACTCAAAACAGAGCTTGATACGACCCTTTCAAGTATCATAGTTGCAATCTGTAACTTTTGATGGTATTGATTTTTGTTTTGATGCCAATGGCATATAATTGGTGATATGCCGGGAAGCCATCCCCCGTTGCGGGGAGGAGGTCAGTCGGGAGTGGAGGGGGGCTGCCAGAACCAGCCGGGGTCGTTGACGATGAGGGCGTTTTTCTCGCGTTCGTTGGTGTAGCCTACGGGCATGAGCGATACGTATCTGACGGGGTCGGGGTTGCCGGCCCGGTCCTCTGTGCCGTACTGGCTGCGCAGGGGGCAGACGACGTAGTAGAGGTTCTTTGCCATGTAGTCATAGAGGTACTCCTCGGCGGTGGTGCGATTGCGATTGTTCCAGTTGGCTTCCTCGTTGAGGACGAGGGGCTGTCCGTTGCGCAGCCGTTCGCGTACCTCGTGTATGCCGAGCATGGTGCCGTTTTCGTCGGTCACCCAGGCGTTTTGGGTAGGGTCGACCCATATCCATTTGTCCAAGGACTCGGAGTAGACGGCGTTGATGACGTGGCAGTCGTTGATGTACTCTTTAGGCATACATGTAACGAAGCGCGATTTGAACCCCATGGACAGGTAGCACTCGTTGAGTACGGTGGCCAGCCCCCGGCAGTTGAGCCCCCGCGAGCCGTCCTTGCAGGCTTCTGCCAGCCCGATGGCGTTGGCTGTCGGGGGATTTTCGTGGAGGCCGTCGTGCTGGATTTTGTCGTGGATGTAGGTCAGGATGTTCTTTATCTTTGACAGTTCGTCGCCTGCTCCTGCCACGCTGTCAAGGCGGAAGTAGCGGCGTACACGCACCAAGTTGCTGTCGCTGGGGTTGGCATAGGTGAAACGGGGTAGGGTGTCGGTCTGCTGCTGGTTAGGCTGGTAGCCCGGGGCTTTCTGCAATATGTACAGGTAGTCGCCTTTCTCTCTGGTACGGTCGAGGATGTCCTTGAAGCCCTGTTCGTTGCGCAGGTTGTCGAGGTCGGTGTCTTGCAGCATGTGCCGGTAGTTGCGGTAGTCGTGCTGGTATGCCAGCTCGAGGCTCTGGATGGCTTCGCTCTTCTTGTTTTGCAGGGACTGGAAGCACGCCAAGTTGTAATACAAGTTAGTCAGAATCATGCTGTACAGTTGGCGGGTGGCCTCCGGGCGTGAATCCAAGAGCTTTATCACTTGTAGGCACTCTTGTTCGGCCCGTTGGTTGTCGTTGTTTTTCAGGGCTACGTTGACCAGACGGTTGATGGAGTCGCACTGCTGCTCGAACTGCATGTCGCGAGCGGACTGTGCGGACCCTGAGACGGCGGCACAGAGCGTCAGACACAGCGCGATAAGTATCTTCTTCATAGGGATGTGTGGTTTGATAGTGCTGTAATGATCGGGGGTTATGTGTATGCAGGGACAAAGGTAGGTGTTTTTGCCGGGAAGTCGGATAAATCTTATAAGTCGGATAAAGTTCCTTTTGCTCTAATTTTGCTGGCTAACCAATTTTTAGTCACGATTTTAATTATGATGGAAATTATGCGGAAGAGCTTTTTCGAGGTGGCTGCTCTGTGGAAGGAGAGAAGGCGCGGCTTGTCCGCTTTATGAGTCTGTGAACTCTGATATTTTCGCATGAAGGGAGGGGACGCTGGTGGTAATTTTGGGGTAAAATCGTTTCACTTGGCATAAATGACAGATATGGATAAGAGTGCGAAAATGCCTGTCAGCGACGGGCTTATCAGAGAGATGCTCACCGAGGACCGCAACCGGGAGGTGATGCGTGAAAACGAACGGCTGCGTGAAACCCGCGACGAGATGCCGCCTGATGTGTATGACGACCCCGGCTGGCGGCGGTCGAGGTCGGAGGAAGAGCGTAACATGGCGCGTATGCGTCATGATTTCGCTTTCTGGTGCAAGAAGTGTGTGCAGATACGCGACAAGCGGACCGGCAAGTTTGTGGAATTTACGCTCAACCGTCCGCAGCGCAAGGCTGTGGCCGTCATGGAGGAGCAGCGTCGCAGAGGCGAGCCTATACGCATCGTGATGCTCAAAGCCCGCCAGTGGGGCGGCTCCACGCTGATACAGATGTATATGGCGTGGATACAAATCATACACCGTGAGAACTGGCATTCGTTTATCTGCGCCCATGTCAAGGATACATCCGCGACCATACGCGGCATGTACAGCCGTATGCTTGCCAACTACCCCAAAGACTACTGGCCGTGCGAGACCCCTCCGCAGTTCAGCTCCTACGAGCGGAGCCTCAACACCCGTGTCATATCCGGGCGCGACTGCCGCGTCACCTTGGGGTCGTGCGAGAGCCAGGAAGCGGCGCGAGGCAACGACATCGCCATGGCACACCTGAGCGAGGTGGCGTTCTGGCGCGACACCAACCAGCGTTCGCCCGAAGATTTCATCCGCTCGGTGTGCAGCGGCATCCCCTTGGAGCCGCTTACCGTCATAGCTCTCGAAAGCACCGCCAACGGCGTGGGCAATTATTTCCATAACGAGTGGTTGCGAGCCAAGGAGGGCGTGAGCGCGTACAAGCCTGTGTTCGTGCCGTGGTACGAGATAGAGATGTACCGCATAGAGCTGAAAGACGACGAGGCCAAGGAGCGCGTCATACGCCAGATGGACGATTACGAGATGCACCTGTGGGATGTGGGCTGCTCTCTGAGTCAGATAGCGTGGTACCACGCCAAGCGCATGGAGATGTCGTCGCACCGCGCCATGATGGCCGAATACCCTACCGACGACATAGAAGCGTTTGTCAACACGGGCAACGACGTATTCGGCAGCGAGGCCGTAGAGCGTCTGCGCCAGGGATGCTGCAACCCTTTGATTACCGGCGACATAGCTACCCCGATAGCGAAAGCCCCCCGCCATGCTGACATGAGCATATATACCGACCCGCGAGGTGCCCTCAAGATATGGGAGCAGCCCCAGCCTGACAATCAGGATGTGTCATATGTGGCGGTGGTGGATGTAGGAGGCCGCTCCGACTCGTCGGACTACTCCGTAATCGCCATTCTGAAAACCGACCGCAACACCCATACGCCCGAAGTCGTCGCCCAGTGGAGGGGGCATATCGACCACGACCTGCTTGCCGAGAAGGCGTTGCAGCTTGCCCGCTACTACTGCGAGGCGTTGCTCGTGGTAGAAAGCAACACCTACGAGCAGGACGTGTCATCGGGAGGGCAAGCCCTCTACCTGTTGGAGCGAATCAACATGGAATATCCCAATATCTACCGCCGGCGAGTGCGCGATGCCGTCAGGCAGAACATGGAGAGCCGCATAGGATTCCATACCAACGCATCGACAAAGCAGCTCGTAATCACCACGCTGATAGCGGAGGTGCGTGACGGCACCTATATAGAGCGCGACAACGAGGCCTGCAACGAGCTGCTTACTTACGAGCGGCGAGCCAACGGCAGCTACGGAGCGCGCAAGGGCTACCATGACGACATACTGATGACACGAGCCATAGGGCTTTATGTAATCCGTGCCGATCCGTGGGTGTTCGAGGCCGACAGGGCTCTTGCCGGATTGTCGGGGCGGGTGTATTGAAGTTTACATTTGCAAATACGCGCGCGGCTTTTTTGAACGGGTTATATGAGAGCTGAAAATCAGGTCGTTATGGTGTCGGCGGATTGGATGGCAAAGCGACCGGAAAAAATGTTGAAAAATAATTGAGTTTAGTTTCGTAAATTCTTTGAAAACTTCGTAACTTTACCAACGAACTAATTTAAACTTATTTCAAAGTTAAATTCTGAGCTGATGCAACCCCATTGAGTTAACCTTTCGGTCTGTTTCCGGCCGTTTTCTTCACTTTTATCGGTCACGATGGAACCCCATCGCTCCCTCAAAAAGCTCAAAAACGACTCGGATCCAGCCGCGAAATGTTAATTTGCAATAAGCTTAAATCAGTTCGATGAACTAATTTGGCATTTTACAAAACGTTTAAATCAGTTCAAAACGTCAAGGTACAATTTCCCCAATCGCGCAGTTGAAGAGCTGCCGAGGCCGTAGCATTAACCTTCTGAAGCTTATCATGACCACCGTCCCCTACCACATACCGGCATTGCTTGCCGAGACGCTTGAAGGGCTGAATATCAGTCCCGACGGGACGTATGTCGATGTGACATTCGGCGGAGGAGGACATTCGCGGGCCATACTTGCGCAGTTGTCGCCGGCAGGGCGGCTGTGTGCTTTCGATCAGGATGCCGAGGCTATAGCCAATGCCCCCGACGATGAGCGGCTGACCATGATACACGGCAATTTCCGCTATCTGACCAACTATCTCAGATACGAGGGGGTCGACCAGATAGACGGACTGCTCGGCGACTTGGGGGTGTCGTTTCATCACTTCGACGCTGCCGAACGCGGATTTTCGTTCCGTGCCGACGGTCCGTTGGATATGCGCATGAACCAGTCGGCGTCCCTCTCGGCTGCGGAGCTGCTCAACACGGCTACAGTGGAGCGTCTGACCGACATACTGCGCCTCTACGGCGAGCTTAAGGATGCCCGGCGTATAGCGCAAGCCATAGAGCGCGCCAGGGCTGCAGCACCGTTTATTACCGTGCAGGACCTGCTGCGGGTGGTGTCGCCGATGATGAATCCCAAGCGTGAGAAGAAAGAGCTTGCATGTGTTTTCCAGGCGCTGCGCATCGAAGTCAACGACGAGATGGGGGCTTTGCGGAGCCTATTGGATTCCACCTTGCGGGTGACACGTCCGGGCAGCCGGCTTGTCATCATCACGTACCACAGCTTGGAGGATCGCATGGTAAAGAATTTCATGCGGACTGGCAATGTGGAGGGGCGTGACGATGTGGACTTCTACGGCCGCCGCCGCACCCCCTGGAAACTCATCACACCGAAGCCTGTGACCGCCTCGGCGGCAGAGGTGGAGGCCAATCCCCGGAGCCGTTCGGCCAAGTTGCGTGTAGCCGAGCGCGTCGCCGTGGATTAACTACCTCATTTATAAGTATATAACACTCAGACTACAATATCAGCAAATGTCACGGAAAGACGGCCAGCCATCATATACCACACCGTTGGGCTACGTGCGCCGTATCAGCCATGGGCAGGTCATCAGCGTCGATTTTTTCAGGCGGCACTGGGGTGTCACTCTGCTGGTGATGGTGTTCCTTATCCTATATATCACCAACAAATATTATTGCCAGACATCCATGGAGGACATACGCGCCCTCAACAAGGAGCTTGAGATAGTCAAGACAGAGCGCATAAGAGAGAAGAGCATCTACATGAGCCGCACCAGAGAAAGTGCCATGCAGGCCCTGATCGACAGCCTTGACTTGGGATTGAGCGTACAGACCCATCCGCCGTATAGAATCCAGAGGGATGTCGGGCAGGAGTGAGAGTAGGAGATAATAAGTCTTATAAATCGGATAAGTCTCGAATAAATCCATATAAGTCAAACAGATAAGCAGAAGACCGATGAAAAAGAAGTCAGGCAAACGTACCATTCTCCTGCGCTATGCCGTGGTCATAGCGTTAATACTGCTGTTTTCGGCAACCATAATGTCGAAAGTTGTCGACACATCGGTCTTCACAGCCGACAGGTGGAACGAGAAGGCCAGCAAGCTCCTTGACAAGGAGACCGTCATCTACCCTGAGAGGGGGAATATCCTCGCGTCGGACGGCAGCGTGCTCGCCACCAATCTCGACTTCTATACAATCAGGATGGATTACCGCGCCGGAGCCTTTTCGGAAGACACTTTGCGCAAATATGTTGGGGCTCTTTCGACCGCGCTTGCCAGGGAATTTCCGCCGAGAACGGCTACCGAGTGGCAGGAGCATCTGCTCAAACCCCTTGACAAGCCGCAGAAGGAGCGTTCGCGCTGGTACAAGCTGCTTGCCAACCTGTCATACAGCGATGTGCAGAAAATCAAGGGGATGCCGTTTTTCAAAGGCCGTGGAGCAAACAAAAGCGGTCTCATCGTGGAGACTGTGCGCCGCAGGGTAAGGCCCTACGGCGACATGGCCCGCCGCAGCGTCGGTGGCGTGGGTGAGACTGTAGAGAGCCGCGAAATCCACGGCAGAAGCGGACTCGAATGTGCGCTTGACTCGCTGCTGTACGGTGTGCCCGGGGTCGCCGAGAAGAAAAACATGACCCGCGGCATATATGACTGGACCAAGACCGAGGCCGTGCCCGGCTACGATGTGGTGACTACCATAGACATCAACATGCAGGACATAGTGGAGAACGAGCTTAACTCCATGCTGTCACACGTGCAGGCCGACTGGGGCGTTGCGGTGCTTATGGACGTGGCTACCGGCGACATCAAGGCCATATCCAATCTGGAGTGCACGAAGGACGGAAACGATTATATAGAGGCCATGAACCGTGCGGTGCTCGGCTACGAACCCGGCTCTGTGGTCAAGACGCTGTCGATGCTGATAGCCTTGGAGGAGGGAGCGGTGACCGACATCGACGAGGAGATACCTACGGGGAAGTGTACGTATATGGGCCGTCCGATTACCGACAGCCATCCTACGACCTCGCTGAAAGTAAGGGAGGTGCTGGAACATTCGTCGAATATAGGCATGACGCGTATAATCACCCGCCGCTTTGAGGAGAATCCGGGCGAGTTCTACTCGAAAATCAAAAATTTAGGATTTTTGGAGCCGATGCATACGGGAATCGCCGGCGAGGCAGTGCCGCGAATCGACTCAGTGCCTTCCAACCGTGGAGGCCGGTTGGTGCTGTCACGCCAGTGTTTCGGATATGCTACCGAGATACCGCCGATGTACACCTTGGCTCTCTACAATGCCATAGCCAACGACGGGGCATTTGTGCGCCCGCGCCTGTACAAGCGGCTTGTCAACAAAGCCATAGGGGTAGATACGGTGCTGCCTGTGACTTATATCAATGAGAAGATATGTTCGAGAGAAAACGCCGCCATACTGCGTGATATGCTCAAGCAGGTGGTGTGGGGCGAGCATGGCACCGGGCGTATGCTGCGCGACGAGCATGTGGCACTCGCCGGCAAGACCGGGACGGCATACATGATAGAGAACGGACAATATGTCACATCAAAGAAACGGTTGACATTCTGCGGCTATTTCCCTGCCGACAAGCCCAAATACAGCTGCATCGTGATGACGTGCGCACCGAAAGCCAACTGGTTCGGGGCTGCGTCGACTTCAGGCCAGATAATGAAGAACATAGCGTTGAAGATGTATTCGCGCGGTATGCTCGGCGACCATTCGGACTACCGTGCCGAAGAGCCTCATAACGATGTGCCGAGGATTGCCGCCATAGGCGACGACCGGCGCGATGAGCTGCGGGATGCGTTTGACATCGGCGGCAAGCTGAAGGTGCTGCGTATGCCGGCGGGCGAGACCCGTGCCGGGCATGTGCCCTCTGTTGCCGGAATGGATCTGCGGTCGGCTATCGCGGTGATCGAATCAGCCGGGTACAATGTCAGCCACAGCGGCAACGGATATGTGGTGTCAAGCTCTCCGGCTCCCGGTACGCCTGCCAAGGCCGGCACACGGGTGGAGCTGACCTTACAGTAGGTGGAGTGAGGTCGGATAAGGTCATTAAGGTCATTAAGTCTTATAAATCGTATAAATCTGAAAGATATATAAATGAGAATGAAACGGTTATCGGAATTAATCTCATCACTGACGATAGGGGAGCTACTGGGCGACACTACCCGGGAAATCTCCAAAATCACGTTCGACTCCCGCGAGGCGGGACCAGGGACTCTGTTTGTAGCGGTCAAAGGGTCGACCGTCGACGGCCACAGCTTCATCCCACAGGTAGTGGAAGCTGGAGCCGTGGCGGTGGTGTGCGAGGAGATACCTTCGGTACGCGAATCAAGCGTCACCTATATCAAAGTGCCTGCCAGCCATGTGGCACTCGGCTACATAGCTTCGGCATGGTATGACAACCCTTCGTCCGCGCTGCGTTTGGTGGGCGTTACCGGGACCAACGGCAAGACCACCACGGCCACTCTGATATACGAGATGGCGCGTCTGATGGGATATAAGGCCGGACTGCTGTCGACCGTAGTCAACCTCATAGAGGATGAGAAGGTGGAAGCCCGCCAGACCACCCCCGATGCCATCACCATCAATGCGCTGCTGCGGAGGATGGTGGATGCCGGGTGCAGCTACTGCGCCATGGAAGTCAGCAGCCATGCCGCCGAGCAGCACCGCATAGCCGGCCTGGAATTTGCCGGGGGGATATTCACCAATCTTACCCGTGACCATCTTGACTACCACAAGACGGTGGATGCGTATCTTGCTGCCAAGAAGTCGTTTTTCGACGGGCTGCCGCACAACTCGTTCGCACTGACCAACATCGACGACAAGGTCGGGATGGTAATGCTGCAAAACACCATGGCCACGCGCCACACATACTCCCTGCGCGGTCTGGCGGACTTCGCCACGCGGATAGTGGAGAGCCGATTGGATGGTATGCTGTTAGCTGTCAACGGCAGGGAGGTGGAGACGATGTTTACGGGCAAGTTCAACGCCTATAACCTGACGGCTGTGTACGGCGCATGTGTGCTGCTCGGATGGGATCCAGAGAAAGTGCTTGTGAACATGAGCCGCTTAGTACCTGTCGCCGGACGATTCCAGACGGTACATTCGCCGACGGGTTACACGGCGATAGTGGATTACGCCCACACGCCCGACGCGCTTATCAATGTGCTCAACGCCATAAGGGAGGTGGTGGGTACCAAAGGCCGTATCATTACCGTGGTGGGTGCCGGCGGCAACCGCGACAAAGGGAAGCGTCCCATCATGGCCAAAGAGGCTGCGGAGCGCAGCGATTTCTTGGTGCTGACGAGCGACAATCCGCGCTTCGAGGAACCCGACGACATACTCCGCGACATGGAAGCCGGACTTGACGATGATGCCCGCAGCCACGCCGTCAGCATTACCGACCGCAAGGAAGCCATCACCGAGGCGTGCCGCATGGCCATGAAAGGCGATGTGGTGCTGATAGCCGGCAAAGGGCATGAGGACTATCAGGAAGTCAAGGGTGTCAAGCACCATTTCGATGACCGGGAGGTAGTGCTTGAGATATTCGCATCGCAAAATACACTATAGGAAATGCTATACTATCTATCGGAACAATATGACCTGTTCGGGCCTACTGTCGCCCGACTGATGGACTATCTGACAGTCCGCTCCGGGCTGGCGTTGCTGCTGTCGCTGTTCATAGCGATGGCTTTCGGCCAGAAGATAATCGAACGCTTGCAGAAGATGCAGGTGGGAGAAATCGTGCGCAATCTGGGGCTCGAAGGCCAGATGAGCAAGACCGGCACCCCCACCATGGGCGGCATCATCATTATAATAGCCATTTTGGTGTCGACGCTTCTCGTTGGCAATTTGGGCAACATTTATATGTTGCTGATGATTATTACCACCGTGTGGATGGGCCTTATCGGAGGTCTTGACGACTATCTGAAAATCCGCCGCCACAACAAGGAGGGTATGAAAGGCAAGTATAAAATCGTCGGACAGGTGGGATTAGGCCTGATAGTAGGTTTCGCCATGCTCGGCAGCCCTGATGTGGTGATACGCGAGAATGTCGCCACGGAGGCCAAAGTCGACGGGACCGAGGTCATAACCTACAAGCCTGAAAACGTAAAGGCACCTGTGACCACCCTGCCGTTTATCAAAGACCATAACTTCAATTACGGCTGGGTGACCGAGTGGATGGGCGATTACGCCGAAACCGGAGGGTGGATAGTATTCATCCTCGTAACCATCATAGCGGTGTCAGCGACGAGCAACGGGGCCAACCTGACCGACGGCCTTGACGGACTCTGTACCGGCACGTCCGCCATTATAGGGGTGGCTCTTGCCATCATGGCGTATTTGGGAGGCAACATAGTGTATGCGTCATATCTCAACATAATGTATGTACCCGATTCGGGCGAGTTGGTGGTGTATATGGCTGCATTTATCGGTGCGCTGATAGGCTTCCTTTGGTACAACGCCTACCCGGCGCAGGTGTTCATGGGCGATACCGGCTCGCTCACCATCGGCGGCATCATCGCCGTGTTTGCGATACTCATACACAAGGAGCTGCTGATACCGATACTCTGCGCGATATTTTTCGTAGAGGACCTTTCGGTCATGCTCCAGGTGGCATATTTCAAGATTACCAAGCGGCGCACAGGCACCGGCAAGCGCATATTCAAGATGACCCCGCTGCACCACCATTTTCAGAAGCAGGGCAATGCCGGCATCGACGCGCTGCTGCAAGCTCCGCTGCGTGCCATACCTGAGTCGAAAATCGTGGTTAGATTCTGGATTGCCGGAATCTTCCTTGCAGCCATCACGTTTGTGACGCTGAAGATACGGTAACAAGTTAAACATCTCCATAGAAATGACAGATATAACAGACATATGAGTGTAAATGTAAACAGCAATATATCGGAATGTGGCCGGTTGGTGGTCCTCGGCGGTGGCGAGAGCGGCGTAGGTGCCGCCATCCTCGGCAAGGACAAGGGCTGGGAGGTGTTTCTCAGCGACTACGGCAAGGTGTCGGCGCACTATGCCTCCATGCTTGACAAGGAGCAGATAGAGTGGGAGCAGGGCGGCCATACGATGGACAAGATACTTGACGCGGACTTGGTGGTGAAGAGCCCCGGAATCGCTTTTGATACTCCGGTGATGCAGGCCATAGCTGCCAAGGGTATCAAGGTTATCAGCGAGATAGAGTTTGCCGGATATTACACCGATGCCCGTATGGTGTGCATCACCGGGAGCAACGGCAAGACCACTACCACGATGCTCACATACCATATACTGACCAAAGCCGGGCTTGATGTGGGTCTGGCGGGCAACGTGGGCAACTCCTTGGCCCTGCAGGTGGCACGCGAGCCGCACGACATCTATGTCATAGAACTGTCGAGTTTCCAGCTTGACAACATGTATGACTTCAAGGCCAACATAGCGGTGATGATGAACATCACACCAGACCATATGGACCGCTATGACCACAAGATGCAGAATTATGTCAACGCGAAGTTCCGCATACTCAACAACCTGACTCCCGAGGACGCTTTCATATACTGGAACGACGACCCGGTCATCACCGAGCAGCTCCGCCATGTGACCACCGAGGCCATGCGCTATCCGTTTGCCGAGCGTGAAGAGCCTGATGTGGCGGCGTATGTCGACGGTCAGGGGGATGTAGAGTTCCATACTCCCGGCACATCGATGACCATGCCGAGAGCCGACCTCGCTCTCAACGGGCTGCACAATCTCTACAATTCTATGGCCGCCGGACTGTCGGCGTGTCTGCTCAACATCAAGAAAGATGTAATCTGCCGGGCATTAGGCGATTTCGAGGGGGTGGAGCACCGTCTGGAGCCTGTGGCGGTCATAGACGGAGTCAGGTATATCAACGACTCCAAGGCCACCAACGTCAACAGCACGTGGTATGCCCTCGAAAGTATGCCCAAGTCGCGCACCACCGTGCTTATCCTCGGAGGCAAGGACAAGGGTAACGACTACTCGGAGATACTCCCGCTGGTGCGCGAGAAGGTCAAGGCCATAGTGGCTATGGGGCTTCACAATGAGAAAATCATGGACTTTTTCGGCGCGGAGGTGCCTGAAATCGTCAGCACCGCTTCGCTTGCCGATGCGCTGTCGGCGTGCAGGAAGTTTGCGAGCGACGGCGACACGGTGTTGCTGTCGCCCTGCTGCGCAAGTTTCGATTTGTTCAGCAGCTACGAGGACCGTGGCGAGCAGTTTAAGAACGCCGTGCGCGGGATGATGGAATAAGGTCTTATAAGTCGTATAATATTTTTAAGATGGATGCCGGAGCATATAATCAAGCGGAGAGCGAGGTGAAAGCCACGCAGCCCCAGTCCGTGCCTGAAGGCGTTGACGACCTCAAGCCTGTGGGCAAGGGCGACCCGTATATATGGGGCGTGTACATATTGCTGGTCATCGTGTCGATTGTCGAGCTGTACAGTGCCTCGTCGCGTGAAGTGGCCTCGTCGGGGATGTTGGGAGTGTTTGCCCCGATAGTCCGCCACATGGGCACGCTGCTTTTGGGATTCATCTGCATATTGCTGCTCCAGCGTGTACACTACAGCAAGTTTGCCAAATGGATTCCGCCGTTTGCGCTTGTCTCGGCGCTGTTGATGCTATATGTCATATTTTTCGGCGAGATAGTCAACGGCGCCCGCCGCTCCATCAACCTGTTTATCACCATACAGCCGAGCGAGATGATAAAGCTCGCCACGCCTCTGTGCATAGCCTTGGTGCTTGCAAGGACCCAGAACAGGCGTAACCGCGAGCTGCAGACTCCCGGGGTGTGGGTGTCGGTCACAATCGTCGTTGGATTCTGTGCGTTGCTGATAACCCAGGGTCTGACAAACACGCTGCTGCTTATGAGCATCAGTCTGGCTATGTTGGTCATCGGCGGTTCGCGCTGGAAGACCCTCGGCAAGGTGTTGCTATTCTATCTTGTAGTGGCGGCTGTATTCGGGCTGATATATATCCTTATCCCATCACCGGCGGATGCGTCGAATACCCGTCAGGACGAGAAACTGCGGCAGACTGTCGCCGAACTTATCGAGGAAGGCAAGGCCACCCCGACCCAGATCTATCTGCTCGAACACTTCGGCGACAAGGGACGTATGGGCACCTGGGTCATGAGGTACATACGCTACTCGTCAGACAGCATACCTAAATACGAGCAGGAAATCACGAGCGAAAACGCCCAGGAGATGTATGCCTACATGGCACAGGCACGTGGCGGTGTGATAGGTGCCGGGCCGGGCAACTCGCGTGAGACATCGCGGCTGCCGCTGGCTTTCTCGGACTATATCTACTCCATCATCGTGGAGGAGACCGGGCTTGTCGGTGGCGCGTTTGTGCTGTTCCTGTACTTGCTGCTGCTCGGCCGGGCGAGTTCGATAGCGTCGCAGTGTTCGAGGGCGTTCCCGGCACTGCTTGTCATAGGTATGGCCGTCACAGTGGTGATGCAGGCGCTGTTCCACATAGCCATTGTCGCGGGAGTGTTCCCGGTGTCGGGTCAGCCGCTCCCGTTGATATCCAAGGGCGGATGCTCGATATTGATGATTTCTGTGGCATTCGGCATCATGCTCAGTGTCAGCCGTTATGCCGTCCGTGGGCGTGACAAGAAGTCGGAAATACGGCGCGAGAAAAATGCGCTGCCGGAGGATATAAGCGGCGACAACCTGACGATGATAGATTAATTGGACTGACTGAACATGTGATACATAGATGAAAACCGATTACCATATACTTATCAGCGGCGGCGGCACAGGGGGGCACATATTCCCTGCGCTTGCCATAGCCAATGCGCTGAAGCGCAGGCTCCCGGAGGCAAAGATACAGTTCGTAGGGGCCGACAACCGTATGGAGATGGAGCGCGTCCCAGAAGCCGGATACCCTATCATCGGGCTCCCGGTGGCGGGGTTTGACCGCAAGAGGCTGTGGCGCAATTTCGGAGTGCTGCTAAAGCTGTGGAGGAGTTCGCGCATGGCTCGGAAGATAGTGCGCGATTTCAAGCCAGATGTCGCCATAGGTGTAGGGGGGTATGCAAGCGGACCGACGCTTGCCGCCGCCCAGAAAGCGCATGTGCCGACACTCCTGCAGGAACAGAACTCATATGCCGGAGTGACCAACAAGCTGCTTGCCAAGGATGCTGACCGCATATGTGTGGCATATGACCATATGGAGCGTTTTTTTCCTGCCGACCGCATAGTCATGACAGGCAACCCGGTGAGGAAAGCCCTGTTTAACTGCACGCTGACACCTGCGCAGGCGCGTGAAGCCTTGGGGTTTCCTGCCGACGAGCCGTTGGTGGTGGTTGTCGGCGGCAGCTTAGGTGCGCGATCGGTCAATAACGCTACTTATGAGGCCATGGACGCAATCACAGCTACCGGGGCGAACCTGCTGTGGCAGACCGGCAAAATCTATTATGACGAGTTTGACGGAAAGACCCAAGGGAAAGCTAAAGTCAAGACGATGGCTTTTCTGCCCGACATGGCCACGGTGTACCGCGCAGCCACATTTGTCATATCCCGCGCCGGGGCGAGCACTATCAGCGAACTGCAACTATTGGGAGTACCCTCGATACTGATACCTTCTGCCAATGTCGCCGAAGACCACCAGCGCAAAAACGCCATGGCTCTCGTGGAGCGTGATGCCGCGATGATGATACTTGATGCCGAAGCTTCGGACAGGCTTAAGGTAGAGGCTCCGGCACTGCTCAACGATGCCGCCCGACGCAAGAGATATGCGACCAATGTGCGCTCAATGGCTCTGGCCGAGTCGGATGAGCGGATAGCCGACGAGGTGATAAAGCTCTTAACACAAGAAAAATGATAGACCAAGATAAAACAGCTGTATTGCATATGTGCAGCGATGCAATCAAGCCCAACGTTTATTTCGTTGGTGCCGGCGGCATAGGCATGTCGGCACTTGTACGTTACTGCTTGTTGCAGGGGCACACTGTCGGAGGTTATGACCGCAGCGAGTCGCACCTGCTGGCGCAGCTAAGGCATGAAGGGGCTTGTATCACTCTTGACGAGAGTGCCGAAGCTATCCCTGAGGCATTCCGCAACCCGGCAGATACGTTGGTGGTATATACTCCGGCTGTCCCTGACAGCCACGAGGGTCTGCGATGGTTTCGTGACAATGGCTTCGAGGTGGTCAAGCGGTCGGAACTCCTCGGCAAGATTACCCGCAGCACGCTCGGAATATGCTTTGCCGGAACCCACGGCAAGACCACAACGTCGTCGATGGCCGCCCACATCCTGCATCAGAGCAGCGTGGGGTGCAACGCATTTTTAGGGGGCATACTCCGCAACTATGACAGCAACCTGCTGTTGAGTGCCACCTCTGCATACAGCGTCATCGAGGCCGACGAATTTGACCGCTCGTTCCACCGTCTCACCCCGTATATAGCGGTGATTACGGCTACCGACCCCGACCACCTCGACATCTATGGGACAGAAGAGGCTTATTTGGAGAGCTTCGCCCATTTTACCGAACTGATAGTGCCCGGAGGGACACTTGTCGTGCATACCGGGCTTAAGCTCCAGCCGCGTCCCGGACAGGATGTCAGGGTCTGGACCTACGGCAAGGCCGAGGGCGATTTCCATGCCGAAAACATACGCCGCAGCGACGGCTGCATCACATTCGACCTGCATACTCCTGACGGTATGATACGCGACATCACTCCCGGAGTGCCTGTGGAGATCAACATAGAGAACACAATAGCCGCGATAGCCGGAGTGTATGCCACGGGGCATATGGAGATAGACCGTATGCGGGAGGCGGTGGCGACGTTCATGGGACCTAAACGGCGGTTTGAATTTCTGCTGCGCGAACCGGCCCCGTCGTCGCGCGTCGTGATAGACGACTATGCCCACCACCCGGATGAACTCAGGGCTTCGATTACGTCGGTCAAGAGCCTCTACCCCGGACGGACGCTGACTGTAGTGTTCCAGCCGCATCTTTACTCGCGCACACGCGACTTCGCCGCCGAATTTGCCGCCGCGCTCGATATTGCCGACGAGGCGGTGCTTGTAGAGCTGTATCCGGCGCGGGAGGAGCCGATAGAGGGCATCTCTGAGCAGACCATAGCCCGGCTGATGGCGAATCCACGCCATACTGTGCTGACAAAGAAAGAGTTTGCCGAGTGGATGCGTCAGGGCGGATTCGATGTGCTTCTCAACGTCGGGGCGGGTGATGTCAGCGACATGCTGCCGCCGATAGTCGAATACATTAAGATGCATCCGAAAAATATAAACTAATTTTGTTGACTGACTTATGAAACGATACGTAGCCATAATAGTGACAGCGGTGGCCGGCGCATATTTAGCGGCGGCTCTGACGCTTACGTCGTACATGGCTGCTGCCGACACGTGTACCGAGGTGTGCATACAGGTCAATGATACATCGTCGCATCCGTTTGTCACCGTCAGGGAGCTTAACCGCGACCTTGGCGATATAATGAACCATGCCCCAGGTAGGCCGTTGAGCGAAGTCAATACTTACGAGATAGAGCAGCGCCTTGCCGGTATAGACAAGATCGAAGACGCCAAGGCGTTGGTCCTCACCTCCGGCAAGGTGCTGATAGAGGTTACTCCGATGCGCCCGGTGGCGAGGATATTCGAAGGCAACAAGTCATATTATATCAACAAGGACGGCAAACGCATATCAGCCAATGCCCGCTACCACATGGATGTGCCGGTAATCGAGGGCCGTTTTGACCGCATGAACCTGCGGGCGGAGGCTTGCCTGCCGTTGGTGCGCTATATCAGCGATAACCCTGAGTGGGATGCGCTTGTGTCGGCCATCAAGGTTGATTCGCCTCGTGACATCATCCTCGTGCCTGTCATCCACGGCCATGTCATCAATGTCGGTGATACATCGGGGTTTGTGGAGAAACTGGAGCGGCTCAAGATATTCTACCGTAAAGTCATGCCTGAAAAGGGGTGGAGTTACTACGATACCATCTCTGTCAAATGGCGGGGACAGGTGGTGGCTACCCGCGCCAAGAAGGACCGCAAGGCCGCCACTGTCATTGCGGAAGATATCGACGAGTCCGATGACGCTACGACCATGATGCCTACCGACAACGCGCTGGATGGCAAAGGATTCCCTAAGACTCCGAAAGGAAACGTGCAGCCGCAGCACAAGCCGTCACCGGCCGTCAAGTCTAAAATCGAAAAACCAGTATGAAATACCATAGAAAAAACAGCAAACAGAGATACACAAGATTATGGAGCCGAAATACGTAATAGCCATTGAGATAGGAAGTTCCAAGATACGCGGCGCGGCAGGCACCGTGGACGACAACGGCATACTGACAGTCATAGCCCTTGAAGAGGAGAGGCTGATAGACTGTGTAAGGTATGGCTGGATACGCAATGTGGAAGAGGTCGACAGCCGTATACACCGCATCATCAAGAAGCTCGAAAACCGGCTTCATCCCCGTAAGATCAAGAGTGTGTACCTCGGCATCGGTGGACTGTCGTTCATGTCGTCGCCACGGGAGGTATGCCGCCGTCTGCCCGCTCCCGAAGAGTTTACCGAGGATATTCTGGCCGATTTGCGACAGGAAGCGTTCAATCTTCCCGTGGGCGACCGCGAGGTGGTCGATGTAATAGGCCGCAGGTTCTATATAGACCGTACACTCGAAAACCAACCCATAGGGGTGTATGGACAGGATATAAAAGCCGAGTTCAACATAGTGACTTGCCGCCCGCAGCCCAAGCAGGTGGTCAACCGCGTCGTGGCCGACCGTCTGCGTCTTGGCATCAACGGATTCGTGGTCAGGCAGATTGCCGAGGGTGATATGGTCATCACCAACGAAGAGAAAATGCTCGGCTGCGTCCTTGTGGATTTCGGAGCCGAGACCACCGGGGTGTCTGTGTATAAGTCGGGGCATCTGCAATACTTCGCCACACTGCCATTAGGTTCGCGCAACATCACTCTTGACATCACGGCTCTCAACTGTCTGGAGGAGAAGGCCGAGGAGTACAAGAAAATCGGAGGCAACGCCATGGGCGAACGCCAGACCTCGTCGTTGATACCCGATAGTGTCAATTATGACGAAATCAACAGCTATGTCGGAGCGCGTGCCGGCGAGATTATCGCTAATATCAACGAACAAATCAAGTATGCAGGATACGGCCCGTCGCAGCTTCCTGCAGGTATCATAATAGTAGGAGCAGGAGCTAAGTTGTCACGCTTCAACGAGCGGTTGGAGACGGAGACCAAGCTGCCGGTGCGTATAGGTACGCCTCTTGACTGCATACGTTTCCTTGACGGGCGCATCCAAGGCCCCGATGCGGTAGATGTCATAAGTGTGCTCTACGCGGCAGCCCGCAAGGGGGCGCGTGAGTGTATGGAGAAGCCCCAGCCCGCAGTAGCGTCACAGCCGCAGTCAGCGCAGCCGGATGTACAGACGACGCAGCTACAGGAAGATGAGCAGCCGGCATCCAAGCCGGTAGAGGACTCTGACCCCGATATAGAGGATGAACGTCCGAGACGCAAGAAGGCCGGAAGCCGTTTTTTCAGTAAGATAAAGGATTTCACGACCAACTTCCTCAATGACGATCCCTATGACGATGACTTTGACGATAACAAGTAACGCAAATCTATAAAAGCAGTATAAAATATAAAATTATTAGAAACCCCAACAGTCATGAATCGCGAAGACTTAGAGAATATTGCAAAAGATGTCAATCTCGTCGAGCCGACAAGCTCCAAGGCTCTTCCTCCCATCATCAAGGTGGTAGGAGTGGGCGGTGGCGGCAACAATGCCATCAACCATATGTACAACCAGGGTATCAGCGATGTCACTTTCGTGGTATGCAACACCGATGCCCAGGCTCTTAAAAACTCCCCTGTGCCTACGAAGGTGCAGATAGGTGACGGCCTCGGTGCTGGCAATGACCCGGAGAAAGGCCGCCAGTATGCTGAGGACGATGCCGAAAAGATTGCGGAGATATTTAACGACGACACCAAGATGGTGTTTATCACCGCCGGTATGGGCGGTGGTACCGGTACCGGTGCCGGTCCGGTGGTGGCGCGTATCGCCAAGGAGAAAGGGCTGTTGACGGTAGGCATCGTGACCATACCGTTCCTGTTTGAGGGCAGGAAGAAGATTCTCAAGGCTTTTGACGGTGCGGACGAGATGGCCAAATACGTGGATGCGTTGCTGATTATCAACAATGAGCGTATCACCGAGATATATGCCGACCTTGACTTCATCAACGCATTTAACAAGGCTGACGATACTCTGTCGACCGCCGCACGGTCCATCTCGGAGATAATCACCTGCGACGGCTACATCAATCTCGACTTCAACGATGTCAACACTACGCTGCGGGGAGGAGGCACAGCCATCATCTCGGCGGGATATGGTGAGGGCGAAGGCCGTGTAGGCAAGGCGATAGAGGATGCGCTCAACTCGCCGCTGCTGCGCAACCGCAATATTTTCGGGTCGAAGCATCTGCTGTTTAACCTCTACTTCTCACGTCAGGCACAGACACCGTTCCAGATGTCGGAAGCGGCTGAAATCACCGACTTTGTCAATACGCTCGACCCCGATGTGGATGTCATATGGGGTATCGCGTTCGATGATACTCTCGGCGACAAGGTGAAGATGACCATACTTGCTGCCGGATTTGAAAACAATTTCCGTCAGGACCAGGCCGCACCTGCCCCGGCCGCTGCTCCCCAGCCCACGGTGCGCCGTCCGGCGACTTCGGCTGCAGACCTGCGTCAGAATCCTTCGGTGCGTACATCGTCGGGACAGGGTGTGCGCCATAATACCATACCTTTCGACGATGAGCCGCAGCCGGCGGTACAGCAGCAACCAGTGCAGCCGAAGCAGGCCGATGTGGCGCGTTCGCGCGAAGCGTCCGATAAACGCATAGAAAACGAATACGGCAGCGAACGGTTGGATGGTATCAAGAGCAATGTGGACCGCACACGCTACGTGGTGCTCAAACCGTCGCAGCTTGAGGACATCGCGCTCATTGACAAGCTCGAACGCGCCCCGGCGTATAACCGCGACAAGCGCACCAGCGACGAAATAAAGAGTATGGGCGCTGCCACCGGAAATGTCATTGACGATGACATGCGCCAGAATGACAGCGGTAACCTTATATCATTCTGATATCACATGCCTTTCCATGCCGATTGATTTACCTATCTGATATACGCACACTATAACGTCATTATAATCATGGTCATGCGCAGATACAGCCGCATCATAGCTTTTGTCGCTTCCATCGTAGTGATGGGCATCATCGCTTTCGTCTATTTTTATCCTGATGCCTCGCAGGGCAATGTGCTCCGCCAGTACGACACCCAGCAGGGTATCGCCATCGGTCAGGAGGCCAAGGCGTATGCCGAGCAGACAGGCGAGACCGTCCGCTGGACCAACTCGCTCTTTTCGGGGATGCCTAATTTCCAGATTTCGCCTTCTTATCCGTCCGACGGCCTGTTCCGGTGGATAAACAGTGTCATGGGGCTTGGACTCCCCTCGCCGGCTAATCTGGTATTCATGATGATGGCAGGTTTCTTCATCCTGCTTATGGCTATGAGGATGCGGTGGTATGTGGCGCTGGCCGGGGCTATAGCCTATGGGTTCTCGAGCTATTTCATCATCATCATAGGTGCTGGGCATATCTGGAAGTTCATAACTCTGGCATATATTCCGCCGACCATAGCCGGTATGGTGCTTTGCTACCAGGGGCGTTACTTGATTGGCGCGGCTTTGGCGGCATTGTTCGCGATGATGCAGATAGCCGGCAACCATGTGCAGATGTCGTATTACTTCCTGTTCGTGGTGCTGGGCTTTGTGGTGGTGTATCTTGTGCCTGCTCTCAAAGACCGCGAAGCCATGAAGCGGTGGGGCATAGCCACGGGGTCGCTCGTGGTGGCCGGAGTGTTGGCTGTGCTTGCCAATTCGCCCAGCCTTTATAACACCTATGAGTACTCGAAAGAGACTATGCGCGGACGGCACTCCGAACTCACCCAGCCCGATGCCGATGCTTCGCAGGCTACGGCTGGTCTTGACCGCGACTACATAACGCAGTATAGCTACGGACGGGCGGAGACATTCTCGCTCCTTATCCCCGACATCAAGGGCGGAGCCTCTGTCAAGCCTGAGAAAGGCAACAATACGATGCTGACATTGGCCAGTCTGCCTGAAGCGAAGAAGATGGCCGAGGGAGGCGACCTGCATCCCATAGAGGCTCAGTACCTTGAATATCTCACACAGTATTTCGGAGAGCCGGAGGGTACCAACGGACCTGTGTATGTCGGGGCGATAATATGTGCGCTGTTCGTGCTGGGGCTGTTTGTCGTCAAAGGGCCGTGGAAATGGATGCTGTTGGTGCTGACCCTGTTTTCGGTATTCTTGGCGTGGGGCCGCAATTTCATGTGGTTTACGGACTTGATGATCGACTACATGCCTATGTACAGCAAGTTCCGCACGGTCGAGAGCATATTGGTGATTGCTGAGTTTACCATGCCGCTCCTCGGTGCGATGGCTTTGCAAAAAGTGCTCAGCGACCCTGAAGGCATAGGCAAATACCGTCGGCCGCTGTTGTGGTCGGTGGGCATACCCGCATTTTTCTGCATCGTGGCACTCGTGATGCCCGGGGTGTATGGCGATGCCATAACGCAGTCGGATTTCCAGAATGACCAGTATATCAGCCAGTCGCTCGCCGCGCAGGGCTATGACAAGGAGCAGATAGCTTCATTCAGCCTCCAGAACCCCCATATCTACGATGCTGTGGAGAGCCTGCGCTACGGCATGGTGAGGACTGACGCGCTGCGCAGCCTGGTGTTTATGCTGCTGGCAGGCGCCTTGCTCTATGTATATATGCGTAAAAAGCTGTCGGCGATGGTGGCTGGGATAGGTATCGCGGCGTTGGTGCTTGTGGACCTTTACAGTGTCAACAAACGCTATCTTAACCATGACAGCTTTGTACCCAAGGCGTTGACCATGGGCGAGCCGATAGCGAAGACACCGGCAGATGAGGCGATACTGGCCGACACGGCCATGAATTACCGTGTGATGGATATACCGCGCTTTTGGTCGCCGGCTCCGTCATACTACCATAAGATGATAGGTGGCTATCATGCTGCGAAACTGACACGCTATCAGGACATCATAGACCGTCATCTCAACGGATTTCTCACAGGCGAACCTGCGGCAGCCGACTGGCAGGTGTTAGATATGCTCAATGCCAAGTATGTGGTAGGTCCCGACGGCACTCCTCTGCTCAACGACCGTGCCATGGGTAACGCATGGTATGTGGACACGCTGCATTGGGCTGCCGATGCCGATGAGGAGATGGCGGCATTGAGTGCTATCGACCTGCATACATCAGCGGTGGCTGACAGGAAGTTTGAAAAAATACTCGGCCCGGCGAAGCCCATAGCTCCGGGTGATACGATATACGAAACCACTTATGCTCCGGATCGTCTTACCTACAAGGCCCGCAGTGCCAACGGCGGTGTGGCGGTATTCTCGGAGGTATACTTCCCATGGGGGTGGCATGTGACCATCGACGGTAAGCCCGCCGAGCTCGGACGTGTCAACTACGTGCTCCGTGCGCTCAACATCCCTGCCGGAGAGCATGAGGTGGAGATGGTGTTCGATCCGCAATCGCTGCATACCACGGATATGCTTGCCCGCATAGCCATTATCCTGATCTATGTGGCATTGGCTGGCGGCATCGCAGTCAATGTGGCGCGTATGGTTAAGACGCGTCGCGAGGAAGCTGAATTGTAACGACAGGATTCTATCGAGATGAAGCCGCCACGATTATATGCCAATGCGTTGAGGCGTTACAACCGCAGCCACGGCTTCGGCATACACTCTCCGTTTGCATATTCGTTTGTCAGGGATACCCTCTGTTGCCGCAGCCAGTATTACGCATACGAGCGGATGGCATGGCTCAGGCAGGCGGCTATTGCTGCGGCTCATCATCGGCCGCACCATCCGCGCATCATGTCGCTGAAAAACGCCCGTCTGCTTCACCGGGTTGCCGTCCGCTTCGTCACAGACGAGTACATGCAGGTAGGCGGACACTTCGGGCTGTCGACGGCTGCGTTGCTGCTGTCCGATTCGCGGTCGCGGCTGTCGCTCTACAATCCCGGCAACGACTATGAGGATATATACGCAGAAGTGACCAAGGATTTCGCCGGACGTATATGCCGGCTACCGTATGGCGGCATAGGAAGGCATATGTCGGACTACGCTGCGCGTGTTGCCGGATTGCCGTTTGTCCTCGTCAACGACATCCGCAGCCCGGAGGTGTATGATGTCAGGGATGCCCTGACGGTGCTGGCGCAGTCGGCTGGATGTGTGATAGTCATGCGCAACCTGACCCGCGAGAAGTCGCATACGGCTGAGGTTTGGAAAGCTGTCACGGGCAGTCTCAGCCACGGCATGAGTTTCACCAACGGCAATATCGGGTTCATTGCGGCATTGAAGCATCTGCCTGTGCAGCACTTCACGCTGTGGTTTTAAACCGTTTCTAATCATTGGTTGCGATGGATTTCAAGGCGGCGCGTGACATGTTTGAGTCCCACCTGCTCGTGGAGCGGGGGATGAGTGTCAACACGGGCATCGCTTATGTCGAGGATGTGGATAAGCTGGGAGGATATCTTGCCGACACCGGCAAAGGGCTTGAAGATGTGACCATCGACGACCTGCGGCAGCTTATGGCCGACATGCACGACCTCGGCATCGCCGAGCGTTCGCAGGCGAGGATAGTCGCAGGGATAAGGTCCTTTTTCCGCTTCCTGACCATGGAGGGGATTATCAAGGAAAATCCTGCCCTGACACTCGAGTCGCCCAAAGTCGGCGTATATCTCCCGGAGGTGCTTTCCGTGGCAGAGATTGACGCGATGATAGCGGCGATAGACCCTGAAGTCGCAGAAGCGCAGCGTAACCGCGCCATTATGGAGACGCTCTATGGCTGCGGACTGCGTGTCAGCGAGCTTGTCAATCTGGAGATGGGCGACATTTATGCCGACGAACATTATCTGGTGGTGCAGGGCAAAGGTGACAAGCAGCGCATAGTGCCGATGTCTGACCGCAGCATAGAGGAGATACGGACCTATCTGCCCGAAAGGGAGAGGCTCAACATTGCCCCTGCCGACAGGCATATACTTTTCCTCAACCGCCGGGGCCGGCGGCTGACACGTGTGATGATATTCTACATCATCAAGCGGCTTGCCGAAGCGGCAGGCATACGCCGTAACATTTCGCCCCATACGCTCCGCCACTCTTTCGCTACCCACCTGCTTGAGGGCGGAGCCAACCTGAGAGCCATCCAGCAGATGCTCGGACACGAGAGCATCGCCACGACAGAGATATACCTGCATGTCGACCGGACGATGCTCCGCAGCGAGATTCTGACGCACCATCCCCGCAATATAAAGTGATTGTGTCAGCCGTGAGGGGATGCACGCCTATTCGATTATTGGTGTCAGAGAGTATAAAAAATGTTATTTCGTCGGCAGAGTTGGAAATTAATTTTGCAGGGTTTAAATAATTATCTACCTTTGCTGCCAGAACAATTCCCTCTATTAAAATCACATCCCTGTAAACATTTGATACAACATGTTTAGAATTTGAGCCTTGTCGTGAGACACGGCTCAAATTTATTTTATACCCACCCTGCCTGTTTTCTACTGACCCAAAAAGTGTTTTTTTGAATGTGATAAATTATAAATGAGAATTCGGCGCAATAACACGAGCCGCTTCATATCGGATGACGAAGCGGCTCGGCGGTATCTTATGGATTAATGTATGCGTCAGAAAATGTCCCTGTGAATCCGTAAAGGGGGGAGACCCTGATGCGTCGGCAAGGGAGGGAAGTCCGTCCCTGTGTTGTTAGAAGGGGAGGTCTTCGGTGGCGTCGCCCACCCCTGGGGCGAGGTCGGTGGGTGCGGGAGGCGCGGGATATCCGCCGGGGAATGTGGTGGCGGGGCCTGCGGGGGGTACGGGAGCTCCGGCTGCAGGAGCGGCTCCGACCTTTTCGGCTTTCCAGCCGCGTATGCTTGTGAACCAGCGTCCGTTGTATTCGCGGCTCTCGATGTCGAACGAGAGAGTCACTTCATCGCCGGGGCTGAGTATGAATTGGTCGGCACGGTCGCCGAAGAAGTCGAAATGGACTTTCTTGGGAAAACTGTCGTGTGTCTCCAAGACGTATTCGCGTTTTTTCCAGGGGTTGCCGGCTTTGGATGTGCCGGTCATTTCGGGGAGGGCAAGTATGATTTTACCTTGGATTTCCATGAGATGGGGTTTGCTTTTGTTTTAGGTTAATAATAGGCAAAGATAGCAAAAAAAATCGATTGCACGAGATAGGAGGTATGGGTATTTATGATTATTTTTGTCGGCGTAACCAATCTTTATACGCTTGAAATAAAAATATGTCACGCAAGTCGTCCGCTCCGCAGAGAATACTCGTTATCCGTTTCCGTCAGATAGGCGATGCCGTGCTGGCTACATCGGTGTGCACCACGCTGCGCCGTACATTTCCCGGCGCAAGAATCGACATGGTGCTCAACAGCGGCATAGCTCCGCTGTTTGAAGGGCATCCCGACATCGACCGTGTGATACGGTTCGCTCCCGGTGACAACAAGCCGCTTGGGGCTTATCTGCGCAAGATTTGGAAGACAGTGCGCGAGGGGCGTTATGACATGATTGTGGACCAGCGGTCTACGGTAAGGACGCTGCTGTTCTCGTTGATGTCGCTGCGCACGCCGTGGCGGTTGGGACGTAAGAAATGGTACACACGTCCGCTCCTCAATGCTGCCACCGACAATGCCTCGCCTGTCGATTTGACTATGGTGGAGCGCGACCTGTTGCTGCTACGCCCTCTCGAGCGGCACTTCGATGTGAAGTACTCCAAGGATTTCACGCTTGATATTACAGATGACGAGCGGCTGCGCTTCAGGGAGAAGATGCGGGAAGGCGACATTGATATGGCCCGCAAGGTGATGCTCGTGGGTGTCTCCGCCAAGCTCCCGTGGAAGCGGTGGCGCATGGACTACATGGTGGAGACTCTGCGTAGGGTGATAGCCCGCCGCCCCGACGTGCAGATGATATTCAATTATGCTCCCGGTGATGAGGAGGCTGAGGCGCGTGAAGTGTATCGCCGGCTCGGCGAGCCTGAGTGCGTGAAGATAGGCATAGAGGCCCGTGGCATCCGCGAGATGGCGGTGATGGCGGCGTGTTGCGACTTCTATTTCGGCAACGAAGGTGGTGCGCGTCATATAGTGCAAGCGGTGGGTAAGCCTTCGTTTGCGATTTTCTCCCCCTCGGGGGAGATGCAGACATGGCTGCCGAAGACATCCACGCCTGCATCCGGAATATCGTACCTGCAAAAAATTTCCCCGGATGAAATCCCGGGGAAAAGCTATGGGGAACTGATGGACTCGGTCACGCCCGATGACGTGTATCCCCTGCTTGAAGAGATGATGGACCGATATGTCTAACGGAGCGGGATAGGGAGTCCTCTATGGCGGTTACTTCTTGAAAGCCTCCATGATGCGCTGCATCTTGGCTGCGATGCGGTCGTTACAGAGGTTGCCTATGCTGCCTTCGTGGGTGTGGTTGACGGTACGGGTGGGACGGTACTCGCCGCGCTGTACCTGCATACCCACGGTCTTGTAAGCATCGCGGAACGGCATACCCGAGAGGGCAAGGCGGTTGACATCCTCCACGGTGAAGAGGTAGTCGTATTTAGGATCGGATAGTATGTCGTCATTGACCTTGATGTGGCGCAGCATGAACTCTGCCATGTCTATGCAGTCGACCAGCTCGTCGGTGGCAGGGAAGATGATGTCTTTGAGAAGCTGGAGGTCGCGGTTGTAGCCGAGGGGGAGGTTGGTGGTGAGTAGTGCCACTTCGTTGGGTAGACCTTGCAGACGGTTGCACTTGCCGCGCATTATCTCGAATACGTCGGGGTTCTTCTTGTGGGGCATGATGGATGACCCGGTGGTGAGCTCGTCGGGGAACTTTACAAAACCGAAGTTTTGGCACATCCACATACATACGTCCATGGCCAAGTGGGCGAGGGTGGACGCTATGGCTGCCACAGCCATCGACACGGCCCGTTCGGTCTTGCCGCGGCTCATCTGCGCAGCCACGACATTGTAGTTCATGTCGGCGAATCCGAGAAGCTGCGTGGTCATGGTGCGGTTGAGCGGGAATGATGACCCGTAGCCGGCTGCCGAGCCGAGGGGGTTCTGGTTGGCGACATTGTATGCTGCCACGAGCATGTGCATGTCGTTGGTCAGCGATTCGGCATAAGCTCCGAACCACAGGCCGAACGATGACGGCATCGCCACCTGCAGGTGCGTGTAGCCGGGCATCAGCACATCCTTGTATTGCTCGCTGAGGGATTGAAGACGGTTGAAAAGGCGCTCTACAGCCTGGGCTATGGTGCGCAGCTCGTCGCGCATAAACAGTTTGAGGTCGACGAGTACCTGGTCGTTGCGCGAGCGGCCGGCGTGGATTTTCTTGCCGAGGTCGCCGAGACGCTGGGTAAGAAGAAATTCCACCTGGGAGTGTACGTCCTCGACATCGTCCTCGATGCGGAACTCTCCGGCTTCGATGGTGTGTAGTATCTCCTCCAGCCCGGCAAGGAGCTTGTCGAGTTCGTCCTTTTCGAGCAGCCCGATGGACTGGAGCATCTTGATGTGGGCCATGGAGCCTTGCACGTCGTATCGGGCGAGGCGCAGGTCGAGGTCGCGGTCGTTGCCTACGGTGAATTTTTCAATCAGAGCGTCAGGCTCGAAGCCTTTGTCCCAGAGTTTTGCCATAATAATAAGTAACTCACAAAAATTAGTTATATATTAAAATTTTCAAGTAACCCTCCGGGCTTTCATATCCTTGCTCGTCTTTTCGGCTGATTTTTCACTCTCACTCAGTCGCTTAGCTCGCTAAGCTCCATCGTTTGACTTAAAAATCATCTTGAAAATCCTTCACAATTATATGCAAGCTAATTTTTGCGAGTTACTTTTATCAGAGGTTGAGATTAGTCAGAAGTGATGTGTAGAGGCCTATGGCCTCTTCGATTTCGCCGACGAGTATATACTCGTCGGCGCGGTGGCTGCGTGACGAGTCGCCGGGACCCATTTTCAGTGACGGGATGCCGTGCATGAGGCTCATGTCGGAGGTCGTCGGAGATACAAACGTAGTGCGCCCCAGTGCGACTGCGCCCTTGACCAGCGGATGTGAGGAGTGTATGACCGAGGCCTGTACACGGGTTGAGCGGTGCGCCGCAGTGGTGTGCGGGCTGAGGGCTGAGCGTAGCATCTCGGATGTCTCCTCGTTGGTATAGGCATCGGTGGTGCGCACGTCCACCACCCAGCGGCATGTGTCGGGGACGGTGTTGTGCTGCTTGCCGGCCTCTATCTGGGTGATGCTCACTTTGATTGGGCCGAGGATGTCTGATTGACGGTCGAATCTGAAACCGCGCAGTATGTCGATGTCGGCCATGGCGCGGTATATGGCGTTGATGCCCTCATTGCGAGCCGCATGACCGGCTACTCCTTGTGTAACGCAGTCAAGCACAATCAGGCCTCGCTCGGCTATGGCCGGCTGCATCCCGGTCGGTTCGCCGACGAGAGCCGCATCTATCTTTATCCCTTCCTGAGCCAGCGCGGGCAGAAGCAAGCGCATACCCCCTTCGCCTCCTACCTCCTCTTCGGCCGACAGAGCCAGAAGCAGGTTGTAGGGCAGGGACGTATCGCGCAGTTTGCGGAACACGCTGATCAGGGATACCACCGATGCGCCGTCGTCGTTGCTGCCGAGGCCGTAGATGCGCCCGTCGCATCGGAGGGGCTTATAGGGGTCGATGGTGTATGAAGCCGCAGGGCGTACCGTGTCGATGTGGGCGTTGAGCATCAGCACCGGTTTGCCGGACTGCCAAGCCGGGGCTTTGGCTACGATATTGTTGCCGTGGCGATGCGGCTCTAATCCCCAGGCTTCCAAACGCTCATAGATAAGAGTTGCCACAGCCGCCTCGTCACGTGAGACAGAGGGGGTGGCAATCATGTGCTCAAGCAGGTCTATGGCTTCGTCAAGCATCACGGATTAAGCTGTTATGGTGGTGCCTATGTCGGAGAGGATGTTATCGCTGTGCTTGATGGTGACGCTTTCCACTCCTCGGTTGATGGCGTTGAAGGCGTTGTCGATTTTCGGAATCATGCCGTCGGCGACGATGTTGTCGCGGCGCAGCTCCTCATAGATTGAAGGTGTGATGATGGATATGACACTGCCGGGGTCGTCGACATCACGCAGCACTCCGTTGCGCTCGAAGCAGTAGATGAGTTCCACCGGGGCTATGCGCGATGTGGCGATGGCGACCGATGATGCCACCGAGTCGGCATTGCAGTTGAGCAGATTCCCCTTGCCGTCGTGGGTTATGGCGCAGAATACAGGCACGATGTCCTGGCGGAGTACATACTCTATGTAGAGGTCGTTGATGTCGGCAGGGTTTATGTCGCCCACAAAACCGTAGTCGACAGGAGCTGCCGGTCGCTTGGTGGCGCGGATGCAGTCGGCATCGGCCCCGGTCAGTCCGAGGGCGTTGCAGCCCACGGCCTGCAGAGCCGCTACTATGCGCTTGTTGATGAGTCCGGCATAAACCATCGTAACCACGTCGAGGGTGTCACGGTCTGTGACCCTGCGTCCGTCAATCATCTGGGTGGGGATGTCAAGCCGTTTGCTCAGCCGGGTAGCCTCTTTGCCGCCACCGTGTATGAGGATTTTCGGTGATTTGATGGTTGCAAATTCGCTTATGAAGCGGCTGAGGGCTTCAGGGTTGTCAACGACGTTTCCGCCGATTTTGAAAACTTTGACGGGTGACATTGTATGTAGTTAGATAGGTGTAGATTTGTTGTGTCGGTGGTGCGGTCAGAGGGCTTCCAGCATACGCTTGATGACTGTCTGCGCCGAGATTTCGCGGTTGGCGGCTTCGGGGATGACGATGCTGCGCGGCGATTCGATGACATCGTCGGTGACGATCATGTTGCGGCGCACGGGGAGGCAGTGCATGAAGTAGGCGTTGTCGGTCAGAGCCATCTTGGCTGTGTCGACAGTCCATGAGCGGTCGGTGGAGAGTATCTTGCCGTAGTTGGGGTCGGCATATGCGCTCCAGTTCTTCGCGTAGACGAAGTCGGCACCCGCGAGAGCCTTGTCCTGGTCGTATTCGATGCGGGCGTTGCCGGTGAATTTAGGGTCAAGCTCGTAGCCGTGGGGATGCGTGATGACGAAATCGTAGCCGGCTGCATTCATCCACTCGGCAAACGAGTTGGGCACGGCCTGTGGCAGGGCGCGTGGATGCGGTGCCCATGTCATGACCACTTTCGGACGCTCCTTGGTCTTGTATTCCTCTATGGTGATGAGGTCGGCAAACGCCTGGAGCGGATGGCATGTGGCGGCCTCCATGCTGAATACCGGGCGGCCTGAATATTTGATGAACTGCTCTATGATGCGTTCCTCGTAGTCCTCGGCCTTGTCTTTGAGGCCGGCGAATGAACGCACGCCGATGAGGTCGCAGTAGCAGCCCATGACCGGGATGGCTTCAAGCAAATGTTCGGCCTTGTCTCCGTCCATGATGACGCCGCGCTCGGTCTCGAGCTTCCATGCTCCCTGGTTGACATCGAGCACTATCACGTTCATGCCGAGGTTCATGGCCGCTTTCTGGGTGGAAAGGCGTGTGCGCAGACTGGAGTTGAAGAATATCATCATCAGCGTGCGGTTACGTCCGAGATGCTGGTAGGCGAATCGGTCACGCTTGATTTCAAGGGCTTCGGCCACAGCCTTGTCAAGAGGCCCTATGTCGTTGACAGAGAGGAATCGTTTCATAGATAATTTTAGGAGGAGATTATAGTTCAGAGAGACATTTCTTAAACTCGGTGATGAACTGGTGCGCCTCGTCGATGGTGATGGTCAATGGGGGCAGCAAGCGCACGGTGTGCTCGCCGGCACCGCCGGTGAAGATACGGTGGTCAAACAGCAGCCGCTTGCGGACATCGGATGCCGGGCCTTCCACCTCGACTCCTATCATCAGGCCGCGTCCGCGGACATCCTTGAGCTGCGGCATCTTACGCAGCTCTTCAAGCAGGTATTCTCCGACCTTGGCTGCGTTGTCGATGAGGTTTTCGCTCTCCATCACCTCAAGGACGGCTATGGCTGCGGCACATCCGAGGTGGTTGCCGCCGAATGTAGTGCCGAGCATACCCTTGACGGGCTTGATGTCGGGCGAAATCAGCACCGCCGACATCGGGAAGCCGTTGGCTATGCCTTTGGCCACGGTGATGATGTCGGGGCGTATGCCTGCGTGCTGGTGTGCGAAGAACCGTCCTGTGCGTCCGTAACCGCTCTGTATTTCATCAATGATGAGCAGAGTGCCGGTCTCCTTGGTGATTTCGCGGAGCTGATAGAGGAAACCGTCGGATACCATGCGGATGCCGGCGACACCCTGTATGCCTTCGACGATTACCGCCGCGAACTCTCCGGTGGATAGTTTGTCGCGGACTGCATCGATGTCGTTGAGCGGAGCGAACTCCACATTGTCGGTGCGGTTGAAAGGAGCTTGTATCTTGGGGTTGTCGGTGGCGGCGACTGCGGCGGATGTGCGCCCGTGGAATGCTTTGTCGAAGGCCAGCACTTTCTTGCGCCCTGTGGTAAACGATGCCAGCTTGATGGCGTTTTCGTTGGCCTCCGCGCCGGAGTTGACTAAGAAAAGCTGGTAATCGTCATAGCCTGACGCTTTTCCGAGCAGGTCGGCAAGACGTTGCTGGAGCGAATTTTTCACCGAGTTGCTGTAAAACGGCATCATCGCCACTTGACGGCTGACAGCCTCCACATAGTGAGGGTGTGCGTGGCCTATGGATATTACAGCATGGCCTCCGTAGAGGTCGAGGTACTCCGTGCCGTCGGCTGTGTAGACATGGTTGCCTTTGCCGCGCACGGGTTCTATGTCGTAGAGGGAATAAACGTCAAAAAGTTTCATAAGTCTCAGTAGGAGTTTTACACACCTTGCTTTTAGAACGCTGAGGGTTTGAGCTGCAATCCCATTGTCTCAGGGAGACCGAACATCAGATTCATGTTCTGGACTGCCTGTCCGCTTGCCCCTTTGAGGAGGTTGTCGATAGCCGACAGGATGAGCAGCTTGCCTTCGTGTTCGATGATATGTATGAGAGCCTTGTTGGTGTTGACCACCTGCTTGAGGTCGATGTTGGCCTTGCTGTAGTGGGTGAACGCCGCCGAGGCGTAGAAATCGGAATAAATCCGGGCTATTTCGTCGGCTGGACGGTCGGTGTCGACAGTGACCATCGCGAATATGCCTCTGGCAAAGTCGCCACGGACAGGCACGAAATAAATCGGAGAGTCGAAATCAGCTTGCAGCTGGGAGAGCGTCATGCGTATCTCCTTGAGGTGCTGGTGGGTGAAGGCTTTGTAGACCGAGATGTTGTCGGTACGCCAGCTGAAGTGCGTTGTGGCTCCCGGCTTTACACCTGCCCCGGTAGAGCCGGTGATGCCTGTGACGTTGATGTCGCCGTGGAGCATCCCGGCAGCTGCCAACGGCAGCATGGCAAGCTGCAGAGCGGTGGCGAAACATCCCGGATTGGCTACCTTGTCGGCTCCTTTGATGCGGTCACGGTTGGCTTCAGGAAGTCCGTAGACATACCCCTCGGATTCGTCACGGAAATCTTGTGCCAGGTCTACTACCTTGACCCCTTGCGGCAGGGTGTTTTCGCTCCAGAATTTGGAGCTTGCGCCATGTCCCGAACACATAAACACGACATCCACCTTATCCAACGGATGCTCGTCGGCAAAGACCAAATCGGTGTCGCCGATGAGGCCTGTGTGTACATCGGTGACAGGGTTGCCGGCGTTGCTGGTAGAGTGTACCCACTCTATCTGCACCTCGGGGTGGTTGATGAGTATGCGGAGAAGTTCGCCGGCAGTGTAGCCGGCACCTCCGATGATGCCTGCGCGTATCACTTGTTGTTGCGGTTCTGGACGTTGTAGAAAATCTTCATCTGGTTGCCGAGAATCTTGGTGAAGCCCTTGACATCGTCCGCGCTCCAAGCCTTGTTGACCTCGCCGTATTCGCCGAAATCGGTCTTCATCAGGTCATAGGGCGAATCAACGCCTACGAGCGTATAGCCGAGAGGACGGAGTGTGATTTCTACGGTGCCGGTGACGTTCTGCTGGCTGCTTTCGAGGAATTTCTCCATGTCGCGCATGACGGGTTCGAGATACTGCGCTTCGTGGAGGAACATGCCGTACCATGTGCCTATCTGGTCCTTCCAGTACTGCTGCCACTTGGTCAGAGTGTGCTTTTCGAGCATCTTGTGGGCGGCGATGATGAGGATCGGGCCGGCGGCTTCGAAGCCCACGCGGCCTTTGATGCCTATGATGGTGTCGCCGATGTGCATGTCGCGGCCTATGCCGTATTTGCTGCCGGCGGCTTCGATAGCGCGGATGGCATCGATCATGTTGTCGAACTTCTTGCCGTTGACTGCTGAAATCTCGCCTTTTTCAAACGAAATTTTCAGTGTCTCCTCGCCTGTTGCTGTAACCTGGCTGGGATATGCGTGTTCGGGAAGGGTCTGCTCGCTGTGGAGGGTTTCCTTGCCGCCTATTGAAGTGCCCCAGAGTCCCTTGTTGATGGAATATTCCATCTTCTTGAAATCGTCCTGTATGCCGTGCTTGCGGAGATAGTCTATTTCGTACTCGCGGGTGAGGGTCATGTCGCGGGTGGGGGTGATTATTTCAATCTCGGGGGCGAGAATCTGGAATGTCAGGTCGAAACGTACCTGGTCGTTGCCGGCGCCGGTAGAGCCGTGGGCCACTGCGTCGGCACCGATTTTCTTGGCGTATTCGATGATGGCTATGGCCTGGAAGATGCGCTCTGATGATACGGAGATGGGGTATGTGCCGTTGCGGAGCACGTTGCCGGCTATCATGTAGCGGATGCTCTTGTCGTAGTAATCCTTGGTGATGTCGAGCGACGCATGTGATGCGGCACCGAGTTTCATCGCCTTCTCTTCGATGCGGGCGAGCTCTTCGTCGGAAAATCCGCCGGTGTTGGCGAGGGCTGTATGCACCTCGTAGCCGAGGTCTTCCGAGAGGTATTTTGCGCAAAATGATGTGTCAAGGCCTCCACTGAAGGCGAGAACCACTTTTTTCTTCTTGTCCATGGCGCTGATATGTTTTATGGGGGTTTGTGATTTTTTGTGGGGATGAGCCTTATAAGTTTTATAAGCCGGATAAGTTCTATAAAGTCTTATAAGTTATTTTTTGAGGTGGAATATCTTGCGTAGCTTGTTGGCCACCCAGGTGCGGTAGGGTGTCGCCCATGACTGTTTCTTCAGCTCGGCTTTGGGGTCGTAGAGCATCCCGTAGCAGAGGCACATGCGGCGGTTGTTGCGCTGCAGGATGTCATAGTTGACGCATCCCTGGCACCCGTTCCAGAACTCATCTTCCTGGGGGAGTTCGGAAAACGTCACCGGCTTGTAGCCGAGGCGCGAGTTGAGCTTCATCACCGGCAGCGACGTGGTGATGGAGAATATTTTTGCATAAGGGAATCGTCGTCGGGCAAGCTCAAATGTCTTGTTTTTGATACGCGCCGCAAGGCCGAGCTTGCGGAATTCGGGGTCGACAATCAGACCCGATGTAGCGACATAGTCGCCGTGGCCCCAGCTCTCGATGTAGCTGAAACCAATCAGACGGTCGCCATACATGGCCACGACAGCTTTGCCCCCCTTGATTTTGTCCTCGATATATTTGGGGGAACGGCGGGCTATGCCGGTACCGCGCTGCAGGGCCGATTCGTAAATGAGATTGACAATGTGTTCGGCGTATTTGACATGTTCGTCAGTGGCAAACATCACCGAAACCTGATCGTTGTTCATCGAAAATAAATTACCTTAGATATATTGAGCTTTAAATTAGTGTGCTGTAAAAGTGCCCATTCGGCGTCAACCGAGGGACACGTGTACAAAATGCCTATTTAAATCAGGTGCAAAGTTAATGAAAAAATCCTAAACAGGGCCATTTCTGTTACAATCCGTCAATATGGCGGATTTCCACGGCTCAGGGGCGTGTTTGTCCGTTGCCGTCGATGAGCCAGCGGTAGGTGGTGATCTCGGTTAGTCCCATGGGGCCGCGTGGACCGAGCTTCTGGGTGCTGATGCCGATTTCCGCGCCGAGTCCGAATTGCGCCCCGTCGGTGAAGCTCGTCGGAGCGTTGACATACACGCATGCGGCATCCACTTCCTGACGGAATCGCTCTGCGTGGTCGGGATTGCCGGTCACTATGCATTCGCTGTGGCCGGAGCCGTAGGCGGCGATGTGGTCAATCGCCTCGGCCAGGGAGTCGACGGTGCGTATGCCCATCTTGTAGTCCATCCACTCGGTTGCGAATGTGTCTGCGTCGGCACGTTGGAGCAGCGTTTCGGTGTATCTGCCCTCAAGGGCGGTGTATGCCCTGTCGTCGGCATATATTTCTACGGACTTGTCGGCCATCGGCTTGACGAGCAAGGGGAGGTCGGCGAGACGGTCTTTGTGGATGATCAATGTGTCGAGCGCGTTGCATACACTTACGCGGCGCGTCTTGGCGTTGAATATGATGTCGCGTCCCATGGAGAGGTCGCCATACTGGTCGAAGTAAGTGCTGACTACTCCGGCCCCGGTCTCAATGACAGGTATGCGGGCGTTGTCGCGGACGAAATTAATCAGCCGCTTGCCTCCGCGTGGGATGCACACGTCCACATATCCGACAGCATCGAGCATAGCCGCTGTGGCTTCGTGTGTGGCAGGAAGCAGGGCTACGACATTTTCGTCGATGCCTTCATCGCGCAGCACTCGCCGTATCAGCGACACGATAGCCTTGTTGGAGTCTTCGGCATCGCTGCCCCCTTTGAGGATACATGCGTTTGCGGTCTTGAAGCAGAGCGCGAACACATCGAAAGTGACATTGGGGCGGGCTTCGTATATTATGCCGATTACGCCGAACGGTACGCGGACACGCCGCAGACGCAATCCGTTGGGGCGTTCGCTCTCATCGATTATTTCACCTACGGGGCAGGGGAGCGATGCCACGTGGCGCATGTCGGATGCTATGCCGGCCAGACGCTCAGGTGTGAGCTGCAGCCTGTCGTAGAGGGGGTTGCTGCGGTCCATACGGGACAAGTCGCGGGAGTTGGCCTCCAAAAGGGCGGGGGCATCGGCTTCAAGGGCATCCGCGAGGTGGAGCAGCACCTCGTTGCGCCGGTCGACCGACAGGGCGCCCATGTGGCGTGACGCTTGTTTTACAGATGAGAATATTTCGGTGAGGTTGGAATCCATAGCAGTATGTGGGATAATAAATGTACGTTGAAAATGAGTCGGGCTCTATTCGATAAACAGATAGTCATAGTGGACTATCGGTTTGCTGCCGTGGCGGCCGAGCACGGTGGCTGTCTCCTCGTTGGAGAGGCTGGCTCGTCCGATGCCTATTTTGGAGCCGTCAGTGCCGTAGATGTCCACTATGTCGCCTTCTTCCCATTCGCCCTCTATGGAGGTGACACCGATGGGGAGCAGGCTGATGGCTTTGTCGCTGCGCAGGGCTTCGGCGGCTTTGGCGTTGACGTTTATGCGGCCTTTGGTGAAGCTGGTGCTGTGGGCAAGCCACCTCTTGATGTTGCTGACCGGCTCTTTGCGCGGCTCGAACTCGGTGTGGGGCGTGTGCCCGGGGTCTGAAATCACCGATGTGAGTATGCCGGGGCGTGTGCCGTTGGCTATGATTACGCGCACACCCTCCTCCGACAGGCGGCGGGCTATGCCGTATTTCGTGCCCATGCCTCCGCGACCGAATCCGCTCTTGGTGGTCTGGATGTATTGGCTGAGGTCGTCGCCTATTGCCACACGCTCTATCAGGCGCGATCCGGGCTTGTCGGGCGGACCTGTGAAGATGCCGTCGATGTTCGACAGGATTACGAGAGTGTCGGCATCCATCATCGCCGCTATGATGCCCGACAGCTCATCGTTGTCGGTAAACATCAGTTCGGTCAGGGAGGCCGTGTCGTTTTCGTTGGCAATGGGCAGCACACCGTTCTCGAGCATCACCTGCATCGCCGCCCTCTGGTTGAGGTAGGATCGCCGTGAAGCGAAATTTTCCTTCTGGGTCAGCACCTGCCCGACGGTGATGCCGTATTCGGCAAACAGCGACATGTATATGTTGAGCAGCTTGATTTGCCCCACAGCCGAGAATATCTGCCGCTGGCCCACGGAGTCGAGTTTCTTGGAGGGCTTGACGATGCTGCGCCCGCAGGCCACAGCTCCGCTCGACACGAGTATTATCTGGTGCCCGAGGCGGCGCAGCGATGCTATCTGGTCGATAATCTGGGCCATGTTGACCACATCGGGCTGGCCGTCGGCGCGGGTGAGGACATTGCTGCCTACCTTGACTACTATGCGTCGTGGCTTCTTCATGCTTTCAGCCCGGCTTTGAGACCGCGTATGACGGCAGATGTGAAGCCGGCATGTTCCATCTCGTTGAGTCCGCGTATGGTGACACCTCCGGGTGTGGTCACTTTGTCGATTTCGCTTTCGGGGTGTGCGCCGGGGAGGCTTAACAGCCCTGCAGCTCCTTTGACGGTCTGCACGACAATCTGCTGCGCGTCGGCTGCTTTAAATCCGAGTTCGACACCGCCCTCCACGGCTGCGCGGATGTAACGCATGGCGTATGCGATGCCGCATGACGCCAGTGTGGTTCCGGCAGCCAACAGGCGTTCTTCGGTGACGAGTGTTGATCCCATCAGGTCAAACACTTTTACGATTTCGCTGACGGCCTGCCCGTCGGCGGTTACGGGGGCTACGAACGTCATGGACTCGCCTATGGCGACGGCGATGTTCGGGATGACGAGAGCCGTCTGCGGCATCTGCCCGTCGGCATTTGTGAGCCATGTGCGCAGCTGCTCCGAGGATATCCCGGCAGCGATGACCACTACAGTCTGGCTGTCGTAGCGGAGCTTGCCGCGTATGCCTGACAGGACTTTCTCCACGAGCCACGGCTTGACCACTACCATCACCATGTCGGCATCCGTGATGGCCGAGGCATTGTCAGTGGTGGCGGCTGCGCCGAGGGCGGCAAAGTGTCCGACAACCTTGTCCGAAGGGTCGGCTACTGTCAGATTGGATGCATCGTAGCCGTTGTTGAGGAGCCCTGTGGCGATGGCACCTCCCATGGCACCTGCGCCGATGATAGCGATTTTAGTCATTGTTATGGTGGAAATATGTATCTTGCGTAACGAATAATGTTGGAGATTGTAAGTAAGACTGCAAAGTTAGCATTTTATAGTAGTTTTACATGTGTTGAGAGGTATAAATCGTTAACTTTGCGAGAAAATAGTCATATATTTAAGTGTATATAATGTGTGAGACAGAAGCATTGACAGTACCGCTCCCGACCCTTGAAGTGGCGGTATGCACCGTGGGGGCAGAGGGGATTGCGAGGGTGTCGCAAATGCTCCCTGAGCGTCAGGAGGGCGTGAGCTATCTCGTGTCGTGGCAGCGAGGGGAGGGATGCGACGTGCCTCAGAGGCTGGCATCACGCAGGGATGTCAGGATAGTCATGTGCGGACGCAAAGGACTTTCGGCTAACCGCAACAATGCGTTAGATAACGCCTGCGGCGACATAGTGCTGATTGCCGATGACGATTTGGTGTATAAGCCCGGGGCGTTTGACGCGGTAAGGAGGACTTTTGCCGAACACCCGGAGGTCGGTTACGCAACGTTCATGCACGACGGTCCGGGGGAGCGGTTTTATCCTGCGGAGGAGACGCGGTTAGGATTGCCTTTGCCACGTAAGTTTTTCCAGACATCTTTTGAAGTGGCTCTGCGTCGCAATAGCCGTGCCGGGCGGTTGCGTTATTGCGAAAGGTTCGGTCTCGGATCGGGGAGATATATATGCGGTGAAGAAGAATTGTTGCTCCGCAAAGCCATACGTAGCGGGATAGACTGCCGATTTTTCCCGGTGGTTATTGTGGCTCATCCTGGAGTGTCGACCGGCTTCAATCCGTCGATGCGTGACGGAGTCAACAGGGTGCGGGGTGTGCTGACCGTCATAGACCATCCGCTGACATGGCCTGCCAGGACATTGGCGCGATGCTGGCGAGCCGACGGCCTCAGAGGGGCGGTGTGTGGCCTCAGAGGGGCGGTGTGTGGCCTCAGAGGGGCTGTGGAGGCCTGTTTCTCGCCATGGCTGCGGCGGTATATGGAATCATAGCAGATGGCATGGTGATTATTTTTTGAGGCACGAAGGAAAATAGCTAACTTTGCAGCGGTGTCTGTAACACGATTACGGCACTATCGCGTCCTTTAGAGAAAGGGCGTAGGTAAGCCGCAAAATTTAATGCGCAAATAACCCCGGACAGGGTAATAATCATTGGGCAGGAACTCAATGAACACGTGTTGCGTTTGGATTTTAAGACTTACGTTACATATATGATTAATAGCGTTTGCTATTTGTTCCAAACAAGATGAAACGTAGGAAATTTCATTAAAGAAAACGACAGGGACAAGTTGCCGACGTCCATCCAAAACATGGGCGTACTCTTGCCGTTTTCTTCAGCACTTCCTACGGCTGCATCTTGGGCATGGTACGCCCATTTTGCATCCGTAGCGGGGTAGTAGGATAGAGGACTTTGGCATTCGCTCGAAGAATGTCAAAGTTTATGAGAAGGCAGATACTTTTCGGTATGTGCCTGGCTGTCTCTGTCGTGTCGTCTGCGCAAGTGCCGGCGGCTCCTGCGGATTCGGCCGGGCTGCATGTCTATCCCTCCATCACGTTGCCGGAGGAGAAATTCCAGTGGAAGCAGCTTATCGTCCCGGGCGCGCTGATTGCGGTCGGTTCGTTCGGGGTGTCGAACGGCTGGTTCCAGTCAGTCAACCACGACATCCGCGACGGCATGTCGACCCTTCGCGGCGACTGCTATTTCCGCGCCGACGACTACCTGCAGTATGTCCCCGCTGCCGGGTATCTTGCCGCCGGGTTCATCCCCGGCGTGCCCGCCCGCCACAGCTTCAAGGAGCGTCTGTGTGCAGGGGTCACGGCATACGCCTGTATGGCGGCGATTACCAACATAGTCAAATATGCGGTGAAAGAGCCGCGTCCCGACTCGTCGTCGCGCAATTCGTTCCCGTCGGGGCATACCGCCACCGCGTTTACCGGGGCCGAACTCATGCGCATCGAGTACGGACCGTGGGTAGGTGCGGCCGGCTACACCGTGGCCCTCGGAGTGGCTTTTCTCAGGGTCTACAACGAGCGTCACTGGACCAACGATGTCATCGCCGGAGCCGGAATAGGCATATTGAGCGCACATGTGGGCTACTGGCTGCTGCCGTTGGAACGCCGATGTCTGCGCGGCCTGTTCAAGAACGATATGCTCGTCGCCCCTTATGCCGACGGCTACAGCTCCCTCGGACTCACCCTGTCGGCGACCTTTTGACCGGCAGACGAAGTCACGATTTCAACAGCTGCTAAAATTCGTTGACCCAGTAGCGGATGTCGATGCCGTTGATTTTGGTGTCTGGCTTGAACATGTCAAGGGTTTTGCTCTGGGTCGTGATGTACCTGTCATCCTTGATTACATATGCGTTCTGGATGATGACACCTGCCGTCTTCCGGTCATAATCCGCCGGCTTGTTGATTACATCAAATATGGTTTTGTCGGTGTAGTAAGCCTCCGACTGAACGAGTCCTCCGGCAGTGAGTGTCGCTTTGCTGAATACTTCAGAAAGGGGACAGTTGGGCAGGATGTATTTGTTGGGCGCGATTCTGAATTTTATAGGGGAGCCGGCAGGGAGGGTTATTTCTCGAATGCCTCCATATGGTGCATCGTCCCACTCGGCGACGATGGTAGTCATTACCACCTTGCCGTCCTTGTAGAAAGTCAGCTTATGTTGCCCTTGGGGATTGCCTTGGAGTGATTCTTTGTCAGCTTCGACAGGGGCTTTTTCGAAGTTGTCGTACAGCCCGGCATACTTTGCCGGAATCTTTTTCATCGGCAGGCAGAGTTTCAATGGCCCGACACCGTCTACCGTGGCTACGACGGCTGCTGCATTCGGATTTCCCGACGCTTTTGACGTTGTGCGTCGTGTGGTCTGCGCTGTAACGGTTGCTGCCACCAGGATGGCTACGAGGATGGATAAGATTCTGTTCATGGTCATGTATCGGTTGGTTTTTTACAAATATAAGAAGAATATCCGACGAAAAGAAATTGCAAAAAGACGAGCCGCATGGTGTTGCATATGTGGGGGATAAGTGTTAACTTTGCGGCTGATTTGGCCACTGTGGCTGCGATGGCTCTTTTGGCAGCGCGGCGGAGAGCAAGGCCAACATTATTTACTAACATCTTAACCACCAAAAGAAATGCATCTAAGCGCAGAAGACAAAGTCAAGATTTTTGAAGAGTACGGCGCAGGCAAGACCGATACCGGCAGCCCCGAGGCTCAGATAGCCCTCTTCTCTGTTCGTATCGCCCACCTGACCGAGCACCTCAAGAAGAACCACAAGGACTTCACCACACAGCGCGCGCTCAAGGCTCTCGTAGGCAAGCGCCGCCGTCTGCTCGATTACCTTATCCGCAAGGATATCAACCGTTACCGTGCCATCATCGCACGCAAGGAACTCGGTATCCGCAAGTAATCAGCCGTCACAGAAAGCTTATGACCGGCCCGCGATTCAGGCACTACGCAGTGCTGTATCGCGGGCTGTCACGTTATAACCCGTTTAAAATCAAGTAACTGTTATAGTTCGTTACTTATTAGGACACTATGGACTCTGAAACCGTACAGGCCACATTCCTTTTCGTGATAGAGGTGATTGGCACCATCGCGTTCGCCATCAGCGGCATACGCCTTGCCGCTACGAAAAAATTCGACTGGTTCGGGGCTTATACCGTCGGCCTTGTCACGGCTATCGGCGGAGGTACGCTGCGCGACCTGCTGCTTGACTGCACTGTGTTCTGGATGGAGACATGGTGGTATTTGGCGGTGACGGCGTTGTCGCTGGCTGCAGTCATAGTGTTCCGCACATTCCTCGTGCGCCGTGAGCGGATATTGCTGATGTTCGACAGCATAGGGCTTGCCCTTTTCTGCGTCATAGGCATCGAAAAGACCATCCATTTCGGTTATCCGATGTGGGTGGCGGGTATCATGGGGGTGATTACGGGGGCCTTCGGCGGCGTGATCCGCGACATTCTCATCAACGAGGAACCCATCATATTCCGAAAGGACATCTATGCCACGGCTTGCATAGCCGGGGCGGTGGTCTACTGGCTTACATCGCTTCTTGTACCCACGCTGCCCATCGTGCCTCCGCTGGCATGTGCTGCCGTGGTCATCCTGCTCCGTGTGCTTGCGCTCCGCTACTCGCTGCATCTGCCGGTGCTGATACACCGCGACTGAGTTTGGACAGCTTCTTCCGCGCTTCGGCGGCACGTCGCTCTATGCGCCGCTGATGCCTGATACGCCGCCGCTCCTCGGCACGTGCGCGTCGCTCTGCCTGACGAGCGAGACGGTCGTGGTACGGCGTGCCGTTTTCGGGATGCTCCCGTTCGGCGGCCAGCCGTGCCAATTTGCGCTCGTTGGCCCGGATACGTGCCCGGATTGAGCGGTCTTTCGCGCGGTCGATCTCGGAGCTGACAAGTGCGAACACCACGCGCTCCATCTCGGACAGCGAGTTGCGCTGAAAGCTTTCACCCCTGATATACTTGTCGATGATGTCGCGGAAGCGCTCCAGATCAAATGTCGGAGATATTTCAGCGATACTGTTGATGCGGAGCATCAGCGTCTTGTAGAACCGGCGTGATACCGGCAGTCTGTTTCTATCGTTCATGGCGAAGTGATGTTTGAGACGGTTAATTTTCTCACAAAATTAACCGCCGTATCCCCGCTTACCATGCGAAAACATCAGTCTGTTTTACAAACTCGACATACCAAAACATATAGTCCGTGTAGTATCATTTTCTTGTTCAGACACCATTTCTACAGACACCATTCTTAAGATAAAATCGGATAGCCTCAGATATGCGCCTACTGTCTCTATATTAGCCCATAACCTGCTGAGTATTGTAGCGAGGTTATGGGCTTAATAGCTGACCGGAAGTATGCACCGTTATGAAATTTTGAGGAGCTTTTTCAAATCTTCCACATACTGTTCAAACGCTTCACGGCCTTTGGCTGTTACCTTGCATAAGGTGCGTGTTTTCTTGCCGACAAAGCTCTTTTCAACGGAGATATATCCGGCTGCAAAAAGTTTGTCGAGCTGCACACTGAGGTTTCCGGCTGTTGATGAAGTTTTTTCTTTAAGGTAAACAAAATCGGCTTCATCGACATTCATAAGAATTGACATAACGGCCAATCTCAGCTGGGAGTGTAGCAGCGGGTCGAGTTCTTTCATCGGTTCTCTCGTTTTAGTTTATGGGTGATGATAAACGTAGGTACAATGAACATAAGCAGGAAACAAACAATATACAGAGACACTGACCAGGAATACAAGAGAGGTATTTGGCACAGATTGCATATAATGACGGCAAAGCCTGAGAAAATCGAGAATATTCCACCGAAAACATATGAGTTCTCTCTCAAAAGCAATCCCATCGCGACAGCTCCAAATCCTACTATGATAAATGCATAATAGAACATGGCCAACCAAGCCGAGGGATAACCGCACAGTTGGGCAATAAAACACCCTATGGTAGCACCTATGGCGATGTAGCCCACCGCTTTCCATATTCCGTCGATGACTATGTCGATAAAAGTTTTTTTGTAATTTTTGTTCCGGTCTTTTGCCGAAAGCAGAATATTCGCAGGCAAGCCGATTACGGGAATGGCAAACCATATGAAATTGAACCACGGATTGTGCGTGGTGGTAATCAATACCCAAACTGCAACGGCGGTTAAGATACTGATGGTTGCCCACATTGTCGGAATTCGGAGATCTGACATCGCAACCCGTTGCTTTGAGGCCTGAATCATGGAAGCAATCAGCTCCATGCTTTCTTTTGGTGTTAGTTTTTTGTCTTCCATCTTGCGGAGTTTTTAGAGTTTGTAAAGTGGTTTATTAAATAAACTATTGGTGTTTAAAAAAAGAGCGGTCGCGCGTTTCCGCTCTCACTTCAGTTGCAAAGGTAATACAGTTTATTTTATAAACCAAATTATTTTGTAAAAACTTCACAGAAATCTTTAGAAACGGTTTCTGTAGCGGCGGCGCACGATGATGCCGAACTGATATAAATTTATTGCAAAATGTGGCAGGGTGGACAAGATGTTAAGTCCAGAACTGATGCAACCCGTTGAGTTAACCTTTCGGTCTGTTTCCGGCCGTTTTCTTCACTTTTATCAGTCACGATGGAACCACATCGCTCCTTAGAAAGCTCAAAAACGGCTCTAAACTAACCGCGAAATGTTAATTTGCAATAAGTTTAAACCAGTTCGTCATGGAAAGTTTTGGGGATGATTACATTGTACATGTCGAGGAACTCGTACACGTAAGGGCGGATGCAGTCAATAGCCCCAATGGTATTGGGAATGGCGTATGACTGTCCCTTGCAGTCATCGGTTACAAAAATGGGAAGTCCGACAGTCTTTACGACAGCATCGGGATAATGCGGTGGAGGGCGGCGATGAAGGTGTCGGCCTCCTCACGGGTGTTGTAGAGGGCGAAGGAAGCGCGGACGCAGCCTTCGATGCCGAGGACGTGCATCAGCGGCTGGGCGCAGTGGTGGCCTGTGCGCACGGCTACTCCGAGCTTGTCAAGCAGCATCCCCATGTCGTAGTGGTGTATGTCGCCGACGAGAAAAGAGATGATGGGTGCCTTACCGGGAGCCGTGCCGAAGATGCGCATCCCGGGGATTTCAAGCATCTTGTCGGTGGTGTATTTCAGCAGGTCGGTCTCGTGTGCCTCGATACGCTCCTGGCCTATGCCCTCAAGGTAGTCCATGGCTTCATGGAAAGCCGAGATGTCGACGAAATCGGGAGTGCCGGCCTCGAATTTAAACGGCAGCTCGGCAAAGGTGGTTTTCTCAAACGACACATGGCCTATCATCTCTCCGCCGCCCTGATAGGGGGGCATCTTTTCAAGCCATTTCTCCTTGCCGTAAAGCACCCCGACTCCAGCTGGTCCATACATCTTGTGGCTGGAGAAAACGTAGAAATCCGCGTCAAGAGCCTGTACGTCTATCTTCATGTGTCCTACGGCTTGTGCGCCGTCAATCAGTACAGGCACTCCGTGGGAGTGTGCCATGTCGATTATCTCTTTGACAGGATTGACCGTGCCGAGGACATTGCTGATATGGCATACGCTTACCAGACGTGTACGTTCGTTGAAAGCTTTGGCGAATGCCGTCATGTCGAGCGACCCGTCGGGATTGATGCCTACAGGCACGAGAGTCACATCCTTGGTGCGCTGGAGCAGCTGCCACGGCACGATGTTGGCGTGATGCTCCATGACGGTCAGTATGATTTCAGCGCCGTCCTCCATGAGGCTGCCGAACGATGAGGCAACGAGGTTGATGCTCTCGGTGGTACCGCGCGTGAAAACAATCTCATCGGTCGAAGCCGCGTTGATAAACGCCCTTACCCTCTCGCGGGTCGCCTCCTGAAGGTCGGTCGCCTCCTGTGAGAGGGTGTGTACGCCACGGTGCACATTGGCCTTGGTGTGGTAATACATGCGGTCGATCGCTTCCACCACCTGACGCGGAGTCTGGGTTGTGGCGGTGTTGTCTAAGTAGACCAGCGGATAGCCCGAAACCTTGCGCTCGAGTATCGGAAATTCCTTGCGGTAAGCGGCGGTATCAAACATGGTAAATAACTATTCAATTTTGAGTGTCGGAACAGCGGCGGCACGATGCCGACTGTCCGTTGAAACGCATCTCTACGAGATGACGCAGACGGTCACGCAGGGATTCGAGTCCGACGGTGTCGATGACATCCGCCATGAATGCCTGCATCAGCATCACACGAGCCTCGGCGGCAGGGATGCCGCGTGAACGCATGTAGAAGAGGGCTTCCTCGTTGAGCTGCCCTATGGTGGCTCCGTGGCTGCACTTGACCTCGTCGTTGTAGATTTCCAATCGCGGCTTGGAGTGCATACGCGCCTCGGTAGATGCCAGCACGTTGCGGTTGCTCTGGTAGGCTACGGTGTAGGGAGCTTCGGGAGTGACCACTATACCGCCGTCAAATATGCCCTGCGATGTGCCGCCCATGACGTATCTGAACACTTGGTTGCTGTGGCAGCGCGGCACGCGGTGGTTGACGGTGGTGTTGCAGTCGACGTGTTCGCGGTCCATGCCTATCGCCATGCCTGTGAGGAGAGTTTCGGCATGTTCGCCGAGCAGGTCTACGACAAACTCGTTGCGCGACACCCCGGCAGCCAATGCTGCATAGTGGAGGTTAAGGCGCGAACCCTCGTGCTGCTTGATGAAAGTCTGGGCGTAGCGGGAGGTGCGTAGCGATGCCTCCTCAAGGGTGTAGAAGCCGAGGCCGGCATCGCGTCCGAGATACACTTCGGCCACCTGAGAGGCAAGATATTGCTGCGCATCGTCCTGGGTGTGGTCGCATACCACGATGTCGGCCTTCGCGCCGTCGCCGAGGATGACGAGCAGACGGCGGGCTGCCATCAGAGGTGTAGGCGAGCTGAATATGTTGACCAGCTGTAGCGGTTTGGCGAGATGCACATTCGCCGGGATGTAAATCACCACCCCGTCCTGCATCAGCAGGGTGTTGAGGTTGACCCCGGCATCGGTCTGCGGTGCGATTTTGTTGAGGTATTTCTCCAGCAACTCCGGGCGCTTGGCAGCCACGGTGCGGAGAGAGTCGAATATGACCCCTTCGGGCAGACGGTTGACGAGGGTGGAGGACGGAGAGAAGAAGTCGTTGACCACGATGCCCATCAGAGTGGAGAGGTTGGGGAGGTTGCACGCAAATGTGGCTGCGATGTCGACAGGGATGTTGACGCGGGCGAGGTTGACCCCGTAGTCTGGGGCAAACATCTGTTCCACAGAGGTGTACTGGCTCCGCTCGTCGCTCAAATCGGGCAGATGCGCGCTTTCAAGACGGCTCAGGGCTTCTGGGCGCATCGCGTTGACGAGAGCCACACTCCCCTTGTCGAGCGTGTCGTGATGGTCGCGGTAGAGGTCTATGTATTGCTTAAGGCTGCTCATGTCGGTAATCAGTTAGCTTCCTTAATCCAGTCATATCCGCGTTCTTCGAGTTCCAGAGCCAGCTCCGGGCCGCCGGTCATGACTATGCGGCCGTTGTAGAGGATATGCACGAAGTCGGGTTTGATATAGTCGAGCAGACGCTGGTAGTGGGTTATGACGATGGTGGAGTTGGAATCGCTGCGGAGCTTGTTGACACCACCCGCCACGATGCGCAGAGCGTCGATGTCGAGGCCGCTGTCGGTTTCGTCGAGGATGCTCAGGCGCGGTTCGAGCACAGCCATCTGGAAGATTTCGTTGCGCTTCTTCTCGCCGCCCGAAAAGCCCTCGTTGACCGAACGAGATGCGAGCTTGTTGTCAAGCTCCACGATGGCGCGTTTCTGTCGCATCAGTTTGAGGAAGTCGCCTGCCGACATCGGTTCCTCGCCGAAATATTTGCGCTTGGCGTTGAGGGCGGCGCGCATGAAGTTGACCATCGACACGCCGGGGATTTCCACGGGGTATTGGAACGAGAGGAACAGCCCCTCGTGGCTGCGGTCCTCGGGCGAGAGGCTTAGGAGGTCGAGGCCGTGGAAGTCGACCGCACCGCCTGTGACCGTAAATGCCGGGTCGCCGGCGAGTACCTCGCTGAGTGTGCTTTTGCCGGAGCCGTTAGGTCCCATTATGGCATGCACTTCGCCGGGGCGAACCTGCAGATTGATGCCTTTGAGTATCTCTTTGCCTTCGATGGAGGCATGTAAGTCTTTTACGTCGAGAAGAAGATTGTTCATCGCTTTATGATGTGATTATCTTGTAATAAAGTGTCAGCCGACGGAGCCTTCGAGGGTGACGGCGAGGAGTTTCTGGGCTTCTACGGCAAACTCCATGGGGAGCTTGTTCATGACCTCCTTGGCGTAGCCGTTGACTATCAGGGCCACGGCATCCTCGGTGGATATGCCGCGCTGGTTGCAGTAAAATATCTGGTCCTCTGAAATCTTGGAGGTGGTGGCTTCATGCTCGATGACGCTGGAGTCGTTGAGCACGTCGATGTAGGGGAATGTGTGCGCGCCGCAAGTCGAACTGAGCAGCAGCGAGTCGCACTGCGTGTAGTTGCGGCAGCCGGTGGCCTTGGGGGTGACCTTAACCAGTCCACGGTAGGAATTTTGTGAGTGTCCGGCGGAGATGCCCTTGCTGACTATGGTCGAACGGGAATTTTTGCCAAGATGTATCATCTTGGTGCCTGTGTCGGCCTGCTGGTAGTTGTTGGTGACCGCCACGCTGTAAAATTCGCTTACGCTCGACTCCCCTTTGAGTATGGTCGAGGGGTACTTCCATGTGATAGCCGAGCCTGTCTCCACCTGCGTCCACGAGAGTTTGCTGTGGTCGCCGCGGCAGAGACCGCGTTTGGTCACGAAATTGTAGATGCCCCCCTTGCCGTCCTTGTCGCCCGCCCACCAGTTTTGCACGGTGGAGTACTTGACTTCGGCACGGTTTTCGATGATTATTTCCACTATGGCGGCGTGGAGCTGGTTCTCGTCGCGCATCGGAGCGGTGCAGCCTTCGAGATAGCTGACGTAGCTGTCATCGTCAGCAACAATCAAGGTGCGTTCGAACTGCCCTGTGCCGGCGGCGTTGATGCGGAAGTAGGTCGACAGTTCCATAGGGCACCGTACCCCCTTGGGGATATATACAAACGAGCCGTCGGAAAATACCGCCGAGTTGAGGGCTGCGAAATAGTTGTCGGTCGGAGGCACCACCGTGCCGAGGTATTTTTTGACCAAGTCGGGGTAATCGCGCACCGCTTCGCTGAAAGAGCAGAATATTATGCCCAGTTCGGCGAGCTTCTCGCGGTGTGTGGTCTTTACGCTCACCGAGTCCATGACCGCATCAACAGCCATCCCGGTCAGTGCGGCACGTTCCTCAAGGGGTATGCCGAGTTTGTCGAATGTCTTAATCAGCTCAGGGTCTACGTCATCCATGGACTTAGGCCCATCCTTCTTCTTCGGTGCGGCGAAGTAGCTTATCGCCTGGTAGTCGATAGGGGGTATGTCGAGGTGCGCCCATGTCGGCATGGTCATTGTGAGCCATTTGCGGTAGGCTTTCAGGCGGAACTCCAAGAGCCACTCCGGCTCCTGTTTCTTTGCCGAGATGAGACGTATGACATCCTCGTCGAGCCCGACAGGGATTATGTCGGTGTCTATGTCGGACGTGAAGCCGTACTTGTATTCGCTCCCGGTGACCTCGTGTATGATGTCGTCGGGGTGGCCTGTCTGGTCGTTGTTGCGGCTCTGGCTTTCGCCGGGCTTCTCGCCTAATGGTTCCTTATCTAATTCTTTGTCCATCCTCCGTTAAGATTTTAATGTATAAACACGTGTCATAGGCTTAAGGTTGACAGGCAACCCATCAGCCACGGTCCTGCGTCGATGACCTTTTGCGCCCATACGTCGCCTGTCCATGCTGTCTCAGGGGTGGAGGTCATCGAGCGCAGCCATATCCACAGGTTCATCAGCAGGCTCAGCCCTACGATATATTCCGCAGCTACGAACACTGCGCCGAGGAGCCGGTCGAGCGGCTTTAGGAATGTCATCTTGACAATCTTGTGGATGGCCGACGACAGGAGCATGACCACGGCGTAGGCAGCTGCGAAAATCAGTATGTTGGCGGGGATGCTCTGCCCCCGGCCTATGGTGCGGCATGCAAGTACGGCTACCACTATGGCTGCGAGGCTTCCGAGGCTGCGTGTGATGCCCCGGCTGAAGCCTACGGCGAGCCCTCCGAGCACTACGATGACGATGACAGTGTCAATAAAAGTCATAATGCAAAGTTATGAATTTTTGCTCAAACATGATTATGTCATGTTTCAATGGAAAACATTAGCTAACTTTACATGTCAAAAACGGAATCTATGGAGAATATCGATAATAATTTAAGCAGTGTATATGACAGCTGGGACCGGGAGCACCTCTGGCATCCCTACACCTCAATATCTAACCCTCTGCCAACGTATAAGGTCGTTTCGGCCGAGGGGGTAAGGCTGCGGCTTGCCGACGGACGGGAGCTTATCGACGGCATGTCGTCGTGGTGGTGCGTCATCCACGGCTACAACAACCCTGCGCTCAACGAGGCCGCCAAGAGGCAGATCGACAGCATGAGCCATGTCATGTTCGGCGGTCTGACCCACGACCCTGCTATCAGGCTCGGCAAGATGCTGCTGGAGATGGCGCCTCCGACGATGGATTGCATATTTTACGCCGACTCAGGTTCGGTGGCTATAGAGGTGGCTATGAAGATGGCGATACAGGCATCGATAGGGCGCACAGGCAACCGCGACAAGACCAACTTCGTCACCATCAGGTCAGGCTACCATGGCGACACGTGGAATGCGATGAGCGTGTGCGACCCTGTCACCGGGATGCATGGACTCTTCGGCAGTGCATTGCCTGTGAGGTACTTCGTGCCGCAGCCAGCTTCGCGTTTTGACGGAGAGTGGAATCCTGAGGACATAGTCCCGTTGGAGGAGGTGCTGCTCGAACACCATGACGATATTGCCGCCATGATACTCGAACCGATAGTGCAGGGGGCAGGGGGGATGTGGTTTTATCATCCCGAGTACCTGCGTCAGGCGCGGGCGTTGTGTGACCGCTACGGCGTGCTGCTGATATTTGATGAAATCGCCACGGGGTTCTGGCGCACAGGCCGCAAGATGGCTTGGGAACATGCCGGGGTGGAGCCTGACATAATGGCCGTGGGCAAGGGGCTGACTGGCGGCTATATGACCATGGCCGCTGTGATGGCTTCGCGCCGTGTCGCCGAGGAAGTGAGTGCCTGCGAGGCCGGGTGCATGATGCATGGCCCTACGTTCATGGCGAACCCACTGGCGTGTGCCGTGGCTATAGCGTCGCTGTCGTTGCTGGCTGACGAGTCTGCCGTGTCGGCACGTATGGCGCATCTGGAACATATGATGCGCGAGGGGCTTTCGGGGCTTGCTCCGTTAGAGGGAGTCCGTGACGTGAGGGTGCTTGGAGGCATTGGAGTAGTGGAGATGGAGCGGCCGGTGGATGTCGGGGCGTTTCAGCGGCGTTGCGTCGACAAGGGGGTATGGATACGTCCTTTCGATACACGCATCTATATCATGCCCCCCTATGTCATCTCCGATACCGACCTGACGCATCTCTTGGGGGCAATGCGGGAGTTAGTGACGGAGGAATGTGAAGGCTCCCTCCCCCACGCCTAAAATTTGCAGTCAACGTTGAAATGTTATAAATTAGCACAAACATCTCAGTTGAAAGTTCAAAAATGAGATGAGAATTGTTTACATCATGAATAATATTTTTCTATTAATTTTATTTTTACTGGTTATATATAAGCCTTTGACGCTTGTGCTGTCTGCGCCGATGTTGTCGGTGTACTCGCGGCTTCACAGACGTAGATTCCTGAAAAATCCATGGGGGGGTATCAGAGGTATTTGATAAATATGCTGATACAAAAGCGGATATGAGGGCTGCGCGGCGAAGACGGATAATAAATTATATTGACGGATACCATCGCTTGATTCTACAATATACGGCAAATATTCCGTCACATACTGTTAGAAAATTTTTCTACAAGCATGTGTTTTGTGTCTCCATGAAAAAGGATGCCGTCATATATCATGGGGCGGAGTTGAGAGCTCCATGGTCTCTTGAGGTTGGCGAGGGTACATCCATTGGCGATAATGCCATACTTGATGCGCGAAGGGGAGGGATTAGATTCGGGAAAAGTGTTAATGTAGGCAGCAGGGTGTGTCTTTGGACCGGAAGCCACGACCATTCGGACCCTTGGTTTCGTTCTACGCCCCAATCGCGTGGTCCCATAGTTGTCGGTGACAGGGTGTGGATCGGTCCTAATGCCCAGATTCTGCACAGTGTTTCGATTGGCGAAGGAGCTGTTATTGCTGCTGGGGCAGTCGTGACAAAAGATGTGCCACCATTCGCCATTATGGGTGGAATCCCGGCAAAACAGATAGGGACACGTTCTAAGGATTTGAGATACCAATTTACCGGCGAGCATCTTCATTTCCTTTGATGTCGACATGTGGAGGAGAGAACGAGGAGTAGGGATGTAAGTCTTTTTTTGACAGGGTGATAGGCGCAATCTTAAGATTATTGCGTAATTTTGCGTATAATCTTTCTTCCGACTGACTCCAGTTACATTTATATACTGACTCAATCACATATTATATATGCACTATCAAGGGCTTAAACAACTGAAAGACAGCTCTGAGAACTTTTTCCTGCTTGCCGGGCCGTGTGTAATCGAAGGCGAGGCGATGGCTATGGATATAGCCGAGAAGGTCGTGGCGGTTACATCGGAGCTCGGCATCCCGTATGTGTTCAAGGGTTCCTACCGCAAGGCCAACCGCTCGCGCCTTGACTCGTTTACGGGTATCGGCGACGAGAAGGCTTTAGGCATACTGCGCAAGGTGCGCGAGACGTTCGACGTGCCTGTGGTCACCGACATCCACACTCCCGAGGAGGCGCGTATGGCTGCCGAGTATGTGGATATATTGCAGATACCGGCATTCCTGTGCCGTCAGACCGACCTGCTTGTGGCTGCGGCGCGTACCGGGCGCACGGTCAACATCAAGAAGGGACAGTTCCTGTCGCCGGAGGCTATGAGCCATGCGGTGATGAAGGTGGTGGAGGCCGGCAACACCGATGTCGCCATCACGGAACGCGGCACGACATTCGGCTATCAGGATCTCATTGTGGACTATCGCGGCATCCCGGAGATGAAGCGTAACAACTGCCCTGTGATCCTTGACGCTACACACTCGCTCCAGCAGCCCAACCAGACCGCCGGGGTGACCGGCGGCCGTCCCGAGCTGATAGAGACCATAGCCCGCTGCGGCATCGCCGCCGGAGTCGACGGTCTCTTTATGGAGACGCACCAGAATCCGTCGGTAGCCAAGAGCGACGGGGCCAACATGCTGCCGCTCGACCGTCTGCCCGGCTTGCTGCGCAGGCTTACGATATTGCGCGAGGCGGTCAACAGGATAACAGAATAGGCAAATCGGAAACCATATCATACAATCATATCAACCAATTATAATGAAACTACAATCACTTCTGACCGCCGGGGTGTTGGCGGCCGTGCTTTTGACCTCGTCGGCAGAGGCGTATGCCCAGAGCATTTCGCGCTCCGGACGGGAGATGCAACAGGCGACGATGAAAGCCTATGATAAACTTATCGCCGAGAACCCCAAGGATTTCAAGACCCTCTACAGCCGTGGCAACGGTTATTACCGCCAAAACCAGTTTGGCAAGGCTCTCAACGATGTCAATGCCGCCATACAGGCTGCTCCTGACACCGACAAGGGATTCCTGTTTGACGCTTACAGCCTCCGCGCCGGCATCTATGAACAGTTAGGGAAATACAGCGAGGCTTTAGCCGACTACAGGAAGGCTCTGACGTACTCCCCCGATGATTATGCCACGATGTACCAGATAGGCAATCTCGAATTTGAAAAGGGGGATTATGCCGCAGCCAAGGCTGACTACAAGGCTCTCCAGAAGCTCAATCCCCGCAGCCAGGAGGCTCAGTTCGGACTGGCGCGTGTGGCCATCAAAGAGGGCGACATAGCCGCTGCCCAGAAGCTGTGTGCACGGGCTGTGGAATTGGATCCCTCGCATGCCGTGTCGTATATGCGCCGTGCGTCGGTCTACCGCATGATGGGCAACAATGCCGATGCCGTCGACGATTATGCCATGGCCCTGCAGCTTGACCGCAGCGTGATGCCGGCGGCACTGCGAGAGATGGCGGAGCTGGCGTGTGACGACTATGCCGCAGTCATGACCGGCCTTCAGAAGACTATAGACAAGGGTCCGCGCAACGGAGTCATGTACTATATCCGCGGCATGATAGCCAAAGCGCATTTCCACTATCTGCCGGCCATCGCCGATTTCACCTATATCGACACAAACAATCTGCTCAACCTGCCGAGCATATATACCGAATTGGCCGAGTGCTACTATAATCTCGGCAGATATGCCGAAGCCCTCGAAAAGGCCGACTATGCCATCGGGTCGTCGAGCCACAACCGTGACGCTTATGTCATCAAGTCGCTGATTAAAAGTGCACAAGGCGCTTATAAGGCAGCGGTAGAAAATGCCGACAAGGCCATAGCGAAGGATCAGGCGTATGCCCCGGCTTTCATAGCCAAGGGTGTGGCCCAGCAGGGCATGGGGCTGTATCCCGAAGCGAGTGCTGCATTTGGCAGTGCGCTGCAGGCCGACGGCCGTTATCCCGTCTATTACTTCTACCGTGGCGATGTGCTCCGTAGCCATCTTAACATGCCCGAACAGGCCAAGCAGTTTTACGGGGATGTGCTCAAGATGGACTATCCAGCCGGTCAGGTGGCCTCGCTCAAAGGTTTTGCACATCTGATGCTCGGCGACTTAGCCGAAGGCGATGCGTGGATCGATGGCCTGACAGCTGCCGGAGTCAAGGACAATGACGGCGAGATAGCCTATTATGCGGCATGTTACTGGGCGCAGCGTGGCGACAAAGAGAAAGCTTTCAAGTATATGGAGGATGCGCTCAAGAAGGGGTATGCTTCGTACCACAACTGGACCAAGGCAATGGACGGAGGCATAAATGTGGCTCCTCTGCGTGGCGATGCGCGTTTCGATGCGTTGCTCGATAGTTACGGCAACCTTTTTAAGTAAGATAAAGAGCTGATATACGGCAAGGACGCAGACATGCGAACACATGGAGCTGCGTCCTTGTTAGTTATATTATAAAGCAGATGACGGTAAAAGTCTGGCGGATAAGATTTATAAGTCGTATAAGTCGTATAAGGTTTTATTAGAAGGTCTGCTGATACATTACTTTAATACTTATTGTGATGACGAAAACGCCGTTTGATTCGGTCAAAGAAGCCTTTAAGGGTTATTTTTCGCTTAACGGATATTTAGTGTCGCAGGACGAGGCCGAGAAGTCGATACGCGACGGTGTGTCGTTTAAAGGCACCAACATATTGATTCTGGTTTTTGCGATGCTGATAGCTTCGCTCGGGCTGAACACCAATTCGACGGCTGTCATAATCGGCGCGATGCTCATATCGCCGTTGATGGGTCCTATCATCGGATTGGGGTTGGCTGTCGGGGTCGAGGATTTCACGCTGCTGAAGCGGTCGCTGCGCAATCTGACCGTGGCAGCCGGGCTGTCGGTGTTAGCGTCGACCTGCTATTTTCTGATTTCGCCTGTGAGCCAGGGACATAGCGAGCTGTTGGCTCGCACATCGCCCACTATATATGACGTGCTTATAGGCTTCTTCGGCGGTGCAGCCGGTATCTTCGCCATAGCATCCAAAAACAAGGGCAACGTGATACCCGGAGTGGCCATCGCCACGGCCCTTATGCCTCCGCTTTGCACCGCAGGTTACGGTCTCGCCACGTGGCAGATGAACTACTTTTTCGGGGCGACATACCTGTTTCTTATCAACTCGATATATATCGGTCTGGCGACGTTTATCGGGGTCAAGCTGATGAACTTCCATAAGGCCGATGTGGCGGACAGTGTGCGAGCGAGGCGTATAAAAAGGATTGTTTATGCAGTGGCTATCCTCACTATGCTTCCCAGCGTGTATCTGACTTACAATATGCTCCGATATGAGCGGTTCCAGCAAAATGTCAGCCGTTTCGTCACCTCGGAGATGAAATTTCCTGCCACACAGGTGCTCGGCCACAACGCCACCATGGAGCATGGCAAGGAGAGCATTGCAGTGACCCTTATAGGCAAAGTGCTGCCGTCTGACAGCCTGAAGGCGGAGTTGGTGTCAAAGCTCAAATTCTACGGTCTGAGCGGAGCTTCGCTCTACATATTCCAGGGCGATTCGCCTCGGCTTCCGTCGGGTGCCGATCTCGGACAGGCATCGACCAAGGAGCTGTATGACATAGCCCAGGCCACATTGTCGCGCAAGCAGATAGAGGTGGACTCTCTGCGCTCGGTGTTGGCGATGCAGAGCCGGCGTGACACCATAGTCGGCAGCATTGTTCCGGAGATAAAGGTGCTGTTTCCGCAGGTCGAGGACATAGCGGTGAGCCGCATGGTGTCGGGCAATGTGGCTACTGGACGGCTTGACACCGTGGAGGTCGCAGTGGTCAAGTACGCGATGCCTATGCCTACGAGCCGCCGCGAAGAGCTGACGCGTTACCTTGAAGTGCGTCTGCAAGTCAAAGGTCTGCAGTTGGTCACATCCACAGGTAATCCATAGCGGTTTCTGGCACCTGTTTTGTCGCTACGGTCGAAAGAGCCTGTCGGTTCCTGACGAGGGGGTGCCGTATCCGAATCTGGAGCTTGTGGGGTGGTTGTTGAGGTCGAATTGAGGTTGTTATTGAGTTTGGGATGAGGTGTATTGGGGATATAAAGGGGTTCTCTACTTGATTTTGAGCATCAATATTTGCTAACTTTGCATATGCGGCTATAGTAGAGCCGTACCACTCTCAATCTGTTAACCAAACCAAATATCATGAAAACCGTATTATTATCTGTTTTGATGCTTTTGAGCGGAGTGTATGCCAGTTCGCAGACACCTGTGTATATGGATGAAAGCAGACCATTAGACGAGCGTGTGGAGGATGCCCTGTCGCGGATGACGCTGAAAGAGAAGGTGGCGATCATCCACGCCCAGTCGAAATTCAGTTCGCCGGGAGTCCCGCGTCTCGGAATACCCGAATTGTGGTGTACGGACGGTCCCCACGGAGTGCGTCCGGAAGTCATGTGGGACGAATGGGAACAGGCCGGCTGGACCAACGACTCATGCACGGCCTATCCGGCTCTGATATGCCTGTCGGCGAGCTGGGACCCGGAGCTGTCGTATCTGTATGGCAAGTCGATAGCGGAGGAGGCTTGTTTCCGTAACAAGGATGTCCTTCTCGGTCCGGGTGTCAACATATTCAGGACACCTCTTTGCGGCAGGAATTTTGAATATTTCGGCGAGGATCCGTTTCTTACGACTGAGATGTCGCTGCCTTATATTAAAGGTGTGCAGGACAATGGGGTGGCTGTCTGCGTCAAACATTTCGCCCTTAACAACAACGAGCTGAACCGGCATACGTCCAATCCTGTCGTCGACGACCGTGCGCTCCACGAGATATATTTCCCGGCGTTCAAGGCGGCTGCCACACGCGGCGATGCCTGGAGCTTCATGGGGGGCTACAACCTGTTTCGCGGCGAACATGCCAGCTACAACCCGTATCTGATGAACGAGGTGTTGAAAGGGGAGTGGAATTACGGCGGCGCGGTCATCTCGGACTGGGGTGCTGTGCATGACACACCTTCGGCGGTCAACGGCGGCTTGGATATGGAGTTCGGTTCGTGGACCGACGGATTGAAAGCCGGCCAAAAGAATGCCTATGACAATTACTGGCTTGCCAACAACTACCTCGTCGGGCTGCAGGACGGTACGTATGGTGAGGATGTACTTAACGACAAGGTGCGGCGAGTGCTGAAACTCACGATGCGCACGGCTATGAACCGCAACCGTCCTTGGGGCGAGATGGTGTCGGATGCACATCGTCAGTCGTGCCGGCAGATCGGTGCCGGCGGCATAGTGTTGTTGAAAAACGACAAGGGTCTGCTGCCTGTCAATCCTGCCAAACACAGGAAAATCGCTATTATAGGAGAAAACGCCATCAAGATGATGGTGGTCGGCGGCGGTTCGTCGTCATTGAAGGCGAAATATGAAATCACGCCGTTGGAGGGGCTGAAAGCCCGTTTCGGCAAGGTGGCCGACATCGTCTATGCAAGAGGATATGTGGGAGATGTCAGCGGAGAATACAATGGCGTGACGACCGGCCAGGACCTGACGGACAGCCGCTCGAAGGAGGAGCTGCTTGCCGAGGCCGTCGGCTGTGCAAAATCGGCTGACCTTGTGATATTTATAGGCGGCCTTAACAAGAGTCCGCATCAGGATTCGGAAGATACCGACCGCTTGGACTATAACCTGCCCTACGGTCAAAACGAGCTTATCGAGACGCTGTATGATGCCAATCCCAACCTTGTGGTGGTCAATGTGGCAGGGACCGGGGTGGCTATGCCATGGGCGAAGAAAGTCCCGGCCATAGTGCAGGCGTGGTATGGAGGCAGCGAGGCTGGCAATGCCATCGCGGATGTGCTTTCGGGCGATGTCAACCCGTCAGGGAAGATGCCCTATACGCTGTATGCTACGCTCGACCAGTGCGGTGCGCACCGTCTCGGCGACTATCCCGGCACGAAAACGACCGACCGCTTCGGCAACGAGATGTGGGACATACCATATAAAGAGGGTATCTATGTAGGATACAGGTTCACTGAAAAGAACAATCTCAAGCCGACATTCCCCTTTGGCCACGGTCTGAGCTACACGACATTCGGTTACGGCAAGGCCGTGTTAGACAAGACTGAAATGGAGAAGGACGGCACCCTTAAGCTCACAGTCCCGGTTACGAACACCGGCAGCGTCGCCGGAAAAGAGGTGGTGCAGCTCTATGTCAGAGACGTCAAGTCGAGTCTTGACCGCCCGGTCAAGGAGCTGAAAGGTTTCTCTAAATTGGAGATAGCCCCCGGAGCCACGGCGATAGCTGAATTTGAGATTACGTCCGACATGCTGAGTTTTTACAATCCGGCTTCCAAGTCATGGGAGGCAGAGCCGGGAACATTCGAGCTGCTGGTAGGTTCGTCGTCGGCAGACATACGCAGCAAGGCAAAATTCACCCTTAAATAACACATCATACTATGATCAGAAAGCACTTTTTATTGGGAGCGTCGCTGCTGAGCGTGGGAGCTGTCATGGCAGCTACACCGGCGATACCAAAAGACCCGGCCATAGAGGCCAAGGTGGAGGAGCTTCTCTCCCGTATGACCCTTGAAGAGAAAATCGGGCAGATGACCCAGGTGGTCGTGGACGTAATCGGCGGATTCGATGCCCAGGGCGACTTCAAGCTTAACGAGGCTATGATGGACTCCGTATTCGGCAAATACAAGATAGGCTCCATATTGAACGCGCCCGGTACATGCGCCCCGACATTGGCGAAGTGGAACGAGATTATCCCTGCCATCCAGAAAAAGTCGATGGAGACAATCGGCATCCCGTGTGTGTACTTCCTCGACCAGAACCATGGGACGACCTATACACAGGGCGGCACACTGTTTCCGCAGAATATCAATGTAGCCGCTACATTCAACAGCCAGATAGCGTATGACGCTGCTAAAACTACGGCATACGAGACCCGTGCCGGCGACTGCCCATGGGTATGCTCGCCGACGCTCGACCTCGGCCGTGACCAGCGTTGGCCCCGTCTGTGGGAAAACTATGGCGAGGATCCGTTGGTCAACGCGGTCATGGGCGCGGCGGCTGTGAAAGGCTTCCAGGGCGATGACCCCAACCATTTGGGCAAAAACAGTGTGGGTGTATCGGTCAAGCACTACATGGGCTACGGTGTGCCTTTCTCCGGCAAGGACCGCACGCCTGTGATTATCTCCGAAAGCGATCTGCGGGAGAAGCATTTCGCGCCGTACAAGGCTGCTGCCCAGGCCGGGGCGTTGTCGTTCATGTGCAACTCCGGCTCGGTCAACGGTGTGCCCGGACACATCAACTACCGTCTGCTCACGCAGTGGCTTAAGGATGAGCTCGGCTGGGACGGCGTGATAGTGAGCGACTGGGCCGACATCGTGCAGCTCTTCCGTCGCGAGAAAGTAGCCGAAAACAAGAAAGAAGCTATCAAGATGGCGATAAACGCCGGTATCGACATGTCGATGGACCCCTACAGCTGGGATTTCTGCATACTGCTTAAAGAGCTCGTGGATGAGGGCGAGGTGCCGATGTCGCGCATCGACGATGCTGCAAGGCGCATACTGCGCATGAAGTACCGTCTCGGACTCTTTGGCACGCCTGACACGAGGATGAAAGACTATCCGCTGTTTGGCGGCAAGGAACACGCGCAGCTCGCGCTGAAGAGCGCGGAGGAATCGATGGTGCTGCTCAAAAACACCGACGGCATACTGCCGCTGCCCCAGGGCAAGAAAATCCTTGTCACCGGGCCTAACGCCAACTCGATGCGGTGTCTTGTAGGAGGCTGGAGCTATACGTGGCAGGGGCATCTTGCCAACCAGTTTACCGAGCAGTACAACACCATCCTCGAGGCGATGCAGGGCAAGTTCGGCAAAGGCAACATCGTCTATGAACCCGGGCTGACCTACAAGGAGGACGGCAAATACTGGGAAGAGAACGCACCCGAAATAGAGAAGGCCGTCGCTGCGGCTAAGGATGTGGATTACATCGTGGCATGTATCGGTGAAAATTCGTATTGCGAGACCCCTGGTAATCTTAGCGACCTTAACCTGTCGGCTAATCAGAAAGAACTTGTCAAGGCTCTTGCCAAGACCGGCAAGCCGGTGGTGCTTGTCCTTAACGAAGGCCGCCCGCGCATCATCAGCGACATCGAGCCTCTTGCCGCTGCGGTTGTCGACATAATCCTGCCCGGCAATTACGGCGGCGATGCGCTTGCCAACCTGCTGGCCGGCACGTCGAACTTCAGCGGAAAGCTGCCCTTCACATACCCCAAGGAGGTCAACTCGCTTTCGACATATGACTACAAAATCAGCGAAGTCAGCGAGACTATGGAGGGTGCATACGATTACAATGCCGTCATTTCAGCCCAGTGGCCTTTCGGCTATGGGTTGAGCTACACATCGTTTGTTTACGGCAACCTGACGGTCGACAAGCCGGAATTTAAAAACGGCGATATGCTGACATTCTCGATAGACGTGACCAATAGCGGCAGCCGCGAGGGCAAAGAGGCTGTGCTGCTTTATTCAAGCGACCTTGTGGCTTCATCCATTGTCCCTGACAATCGCCGTCTCCGGGCGTTTGAGAAAATCAGTCTGAACCCAGGCGAGACAAAGACTGTCCGCTTCACCATTCCGGCAACAGATCTGGCCTATGTAAGGGCTGACGGCAAGTGGATGTTGGAGAAAGGGCAATTCCGTTGCCGTGTCGCCGACAAGGTTGTAGAGCTTAAATGCACGGAGACGACCGTGTTCGACACTCCCAACATCGACTGACGCCCCTATTCGGCAGAGATGGACGCCCGGAAGGGGTTGAAGCCCTCTGGCTTGAAGCACCTCTCAGCTTGATGTAATAGGCTATGAGACATATCCAAAGTAATGGCCGTACCATGCCCCATCGCCGAGGCATGGTGCGGCTTTTCTTCGTGCTATATATACCAAGCCATAGCAGTTGCGGTAAGTTTTTGAATAAAAGTTGCGGAAAAATTTGCAGATGTCGGAAATAAGCTCTACCTTTGCAGAGCAATTAAGAAAAACGCTTGCGAAAATAGCTCAGTTGGTAGAGCACAACCTTGCCAAGGTTGGGGTCGCGGGTTCGAGTCCCGTTTTTCGCTC
>CALUMU010000007.1 GCA_944321825.1 Candidatus Amulumruptor caecigallinarius | reverse complement strand
TGGACTTAAAAAAGCCTCAGCTTGTGAAAGTTGAGGCTTTTGCTTAACTTTTTTGAGGAGGTTTTGCAACACCCTCCGCCACAACACATTTCCACTCGACCTGCAGGGACGCACGGCCCGTGCGTCCTCAACCGCGATTTGCATTAAACCAAAAAAGTTATTAAATTAGCACCATATAGCACCACTCCCTACTCTCATCAAAAACACACACATACCCTTAACCTGCACACATATCAGTACTTCTATGAAAAGACTCACTCTGCTCCTGGCTGCATTGCTCCTATCTGTCACCGCCCTGCAGCTATATGCACAGAACCCCTCCCCGACAACGAAGACAGCCTACAGGGTCTATGGAGTAGGGTTCTATAACCTCGAAAATCTCTTCGACACAATCCCCAACAATCCCCGAGGCCTCGACCTCGAATACACCCCCCAGGGCGAAAAACAATGGACTGGCGAACGCTACTGGAGCAAGATCTCCAACCTCGCCCGCGCCATAAGTGCCATGACCACAAAAATCACACCTAACGGACCCGCCATACTCGGTGTCAGCGAAATCGAAAACGCATCTGTACTCAACGACCTCGTCCGCGACCCGCAGATACGCCGGTGGGGGCTCCAAGTCGTGCACCACGACTCACCCGACCGCCGAGGCGTGGATGTAGGCCTGCTCTACAACCCACGCTATTTCGAAGTGGTCAACGTCACAAACCACCTACTCACCATCCCCGGCAATCCCGATTTCCGCTCGCGTGACCAGATGTGCGTCGTCGGCAAGCTCGGAGGCGAGCCTTTTGCTGTCGTGGTCAACCACTGGCCATCACGTCTCGGAGGCCAGAAGCAAAGCGAACACTTGCGCGTAGCCGCCGCACAGCTGAGCAAACACATAGCCGACTCTCTGTGGGCCATCGACCCATCGATGGGAGTAATCATCATGGGCGACCTCAACGACGACCCCTCCGACAAGTCGTGCCGCGAAATCTTGGGAGCGAAAAAACACGCCAAGGACGTTACCGACGGACACATGTTCTACAATCCATGGTGGAAGATACTCGACGATGACGGCATCGGCACACTCGCGTACAAAGGGGCGTGGAACCTCTTCGACCAGATAATCCTTTCGGGAAACATGCTCCCCGCCAACCGCTCCACAGGATTGGAATTTGTGCGTGCCAAAGTCAACAATTTCGAGTTCCTGACCACCAAAGAGGGGCAGCGTCAGGGATATCCGCTGCGCACATTCGCATCGGGGTCATACCTCAACGGCTATTCCGACCACTACCCCACCATGGTGATACTGAAGCAGGCCGTCAAGCGCACCAAGTGACTCCGCACCATCCAGCACGGCTGTGACAACACCACCGATTTATGACCCGACTTACTAAATACCTTATCATCATCCCGGCACTCATCCTGACTGCGATGAGTGCCGGTTGTTCACACTCCGACTCGTTCACCATATCCGGCGACATCAAGGAGCTTGCAGACCGACCTGTCAAACTGGTTGTCTATAACTCCGACTCCGTCAAGACGCTATCAGCCACAGCAGCAGCCGGACGTTTCACCATCAAAGGGACTTCGGCCGACTACGCCATAGCCGTACTCAGCTCCATGTCATCTGGCCCCTCGGTCAGATTCCTTGTGCGTAACGGCGACAAGCTCACCCTCGAAGGCCCGACTATCGACAGCCTCACCATAAGCGGCAGCGACCCCAACGAACAGATAGCCGGATTCCTCGCTTCCAATCCTGGGTTATTCGATGGCATCTACCCTTCGTCGCCTTCACCGTCCATGTCATCTATAAGCCCCCGCGCTGCCAACAAAGCAATCGCCGACTATGTGGATAAGGAAGGAACCACCGTCGCAGCGGCATTTCTGATAGCCGCCTACTATGACCCCACCATAGACCCGGCCGCAAGCACGGCTCTGATCAATCGTTTCACCACCACCGACGAAACCCGCTCGTTGCTCGCTTCAATCAGCGAAGCGGTCAAAAACGAACTCAATACCGCCAAGACTGCCCGCGTACACTCGTTCAACCTCCCTGCCGCCGGCGACTCCACCGTAAGGTTCTCCCCTTCAACTCAGAGCTACACGCTTCTGGCATTCACCACAGCCGATACAGGAGCCAAACGACAAAAAATAACTTCACGCCTGCGCGAACTCTCGGATTCCTGCCCGCGCCGCAAGCTCCGGGTCATAGAGATGTCGATGTGCGGCGACTCGGCTACGTGGCGGAGCGTCATCAAGCGCGACACCCTCGTCAACTGGCCGCGCATCCTCCTGCCCGGCGGCCCCGCAGCCCTGCAGGTGCGCCACCTCAACATCGGACAACTCCCCTACTACATCCTCGCCGACTCCACCGGGCGGCAGATATATCGCGGCTCGGTCCTGGCAGCAGCAGCCGATTCAATTGACCGCCGCCTGAAGTAACCCACCTTTTGACACAACCATCTATACCTCCATGCTTATCAAGACCTACTGCGCAGCCCTGCAGGGCATCGACGCTATCCCGGTGACCATAGAGGTCGCATCCGACCGGGGACTGATGTTCACCATGGTAGGCATGGCCGACACCGCCGTCCGCGAGAGCCAGCAGCGCGTACACCTCGCCATCACCAAGAGCGGACGGCAATATCCCCACCGCAACATCGTCATAAACCTCTCCCCGGCCGACATACGCAAAGAGGGCGCGAGCTATGACCTCCCCATTGCCGTCGGGATGCTCGTGGCATCCGACATCGTAAACTGCTCCGACATCGACCGCTACATGATAGTAGGGGAACTGTCGCTCGACGGCTCCGTGCTTCCTGTCAAAGGGGTACTCCCCATGGCGATCCTCGCCCGCCAGATGGGGCTTAAGGGGATGATAGTCCCTGCGGCAAACGCCACAGAGGCTGCCGTAGTCAACGACATAGACGTATTCGGAGCTGAAAACCTCAACCAGGTACTCGACCACCTCTCAGGCATCGCACCCATGCAGCCTGTCGTGGTCAATACACGCGAGGAGTTCGCCCGCGACTCGTCAGTATTCGACTGCGACTTCGCCGATGTCAAGGGGCAGGAGACGGTCAAACGGGCTTTTGAAGTGGCATGTGCCGGCGGACATAACATCATACTCGTAGGCCCCCCGGGGTCGGGTAAATCGATGATGGCGAAACGGCTTCCATCCATACTCCCGCCGCTGACCCTATCCGAGGCTCTTGAAACCACAAAAATACACAGCGTGGCTGGAAAACTGCGGCGCGGTTCCAGATTGATGACCTCGCGCCCTTTCCGCTCGCCCCACCATACCATATCGCCGGTGGCTCTCGTAGGGGGTGGCGCCACCCCTGTCCCCGGCGAAATATCCTTGGCCCACAACGGCGTGCTGTTTCTTGACGAGTTCCCCGAATTTTCACGTCAGGTGCTTGAAGTCATGCGCCAGCCGCTTGAGGACCGCCACATCTCCATCTCCCGCGCCAAATACGCCGTGGAGTATCCGGCATCGTTCATGCTCGTAGCGTCCATGAATCCTTGCCCTTGCGGTTACTACAACCATCCCACCAAGCCGTGCAGCTGTGCGCCAGGAGCTGTGCAACGCTATCTGAGCCGCATTTCAGGTCCTCTGCTCGACCGCATAGACATACAGGTGGAAATCATGCCCGTGCCGTTCGACGAGCTGTCGTCGGCCTCCGAGGGCGAACCGAGCGCATCCATCCGCGAGCGCGTCATAAAAGCCCGCGCCATCCAGTCAGCCCGCTATGCCGGCAATCCGGGCATACACTGCAACGCCCAGATGACATCCGCCCTCATAAAGCAGCATGTCAAGCTCGACCCCGAAAGCATCTCACGCATTCGCGATGCCATGCAGCGGCTCGACATGTCGGCACGCGCCTATGACCGCATTCTCAAAGTGGCCCGCACCATAGCCGACCTCGATGCTTCGCCCGATGTACTCCCCCGGCATGTCAGCGAAGCCATCAACTACCGCTCCCTCGACCGTGGCACATGGGGCGCGACCTCACCCAAACAACCATTCTGACCATTCAACGTTTTTACTGAACAATCCAATGCCCGACACTACATTACACGACATAGAGACAAGGTGCATCAAAGGTGAAGGAGCCTCCATAGAAGAGGCTCTTGACCTTGACCGACGCTATGCCACCGACGAGCTTTGCGATGCTGCCGACCGAGTGCGCATAGCCCTGCACGGCAACCGCATAGACACCTGCTCCATAGCCAACGCCCGGTCAGGCCGGTGCACCGAGGACTGCGCATGGTGCGCCCAGTCGCGCCACTTCGCCACCGGCATAGCCGAATACGACATCATACCACGCGAGGAGATGCTCCGTGCTGTACGCCTCAACGACGACAACGGAGTACACCGCTTCTCGCTCGTGACCAGCGGACGCAAAGTCTCGCGCCGCGACATATCACGCTTCTGCGAATACTACAAGGAAGCTGCCGCCACATCCAGCCTGTATCTATGCGCATCGATGGGACTGCTTGACCGCGAATCCCTGCAAGCTCTGAAGGATGCCGGAGTGCGCCGCTACCACTGCAACTTGGAATCCTCCTCTGAATTTTTCCCAAAACTCTGCTCTACACACACACATGCCGACAAACTCCGCACCATCGCCTTGGCACGCGAAGTAGGCATGGAAGTATGCTCCGGCGGCATCATCGGCATGGGAGAATCCATGCGTGACCGTCTGCTGATGGCCCAGGAAGCCTCCCGGGCAGGAGCAGTAAGCATCCCAATAAACATCCTGCATCCCATTCCGGGTACACCGCTGCAACATACAGAGCTTATCAGCGAGGAGGAGGTGATACGCAGCGTGGCTCTGATGCGTTTCGTAGCCCCGAAGTGCGTCCTGCGCTTTGCCGGCGGACGGGCACGCCTGTCCAAAGAAAGTATGCGGCGCATCATGCGTGGAGGCATGAACGGAGCGTTGATTGGCGACCTGCTTACCACTGTAGGCAATACCCTCGCCGACGACCGCCGGCTGTTCAGCGACACAGGGTTTGAAATGTAATAGTTGAACCATCTACAATACACACCATGCGATTAGTCATTCAGCGAGTTTCAGAGGCCTCCGTCAGCATCGACGGCAAGCTCCACAGCTCCATAGGCAACGGCCTGATGGTGCTGGTAGGGGTAGAGGAGAGCGACACGCCCGACGATGTCCGCTGGCTCGCGTCAAAGACCGCCGGACTGCGCATATTCGACGACGCAGATGGAGTAATGAACCTGTCGGTACAGCAGGTATCGGGAGAAGTCCTCGCCGTAAGCCAGTTTACCCTTACCGCTTCGACACGCAAGGGCAACCGTCCGAGCTACATCCGCGCCGCAGGTCACGAGCTTGCCGTGCCGCTCTACGAGATGTATTGCGACGAATTGTCCCGGCTGCTCGGACGAGAGACCCGCCGGGGCGTGTTCGGGGCGGACATGCATGTCTCGCTCGTCAATTCCGGCCCGGTGACCATAATAATAGATTCGCGTCTGCGCGAATAAGAGAGTGTTCACTTTAGTTTCAAATGAATCCTCACTCCAAGGTACATCCTATAGCTTACGTGGCCTTTGAAGCCAGCATCCTGTGTCCGATGCGGCAGTAGAGGCATTTGCGAGCCTCGCAATACTCCCTCCGCAGCTCTATAAGAGCCTGAGAAGTGAAGGCATCACGGCATTTTATCCCCGCCGCCTCAAACATCGCCGTCACACGGTTGCTCTCAGGCTTGATACTCTGCAGGAACTCTATGCCCCTGTCCATCAGCTGACGGTCGTGGTGACGCTCCCCCCAGGCATACATGAGCGGCACCGCCACGTTGATCAGCAGCCCCGTAACCGACGCATAGCTCAGAGCCTTTGTTTCGCGGCCGCCGTCGGTCGCTACGCCGCGCTCGCTGAACGTGTAGTGCGTAGCCCAATAGCCATGCAGCGTCACGTCAAACGGCTTCCTCAGCTCATCCTCATCCCCGGCATCCAAAATCCGCGACATCAGCTGTGGCAACATAGCCACCATCCGTGCCAACAGAGCCACTCGTCTGTGAGGAAAATTCTGGGGGCGCATACGTCCGGATTTCCAGCCCGGACTCGTGACAGACCGCAACCCGAATTTCTTCTGCATGAACTCATATTCCCTCAACAGAGCCAAAGCATAGCGATTGTCTGTCGGAATGTCATTGAGAAGGCCGCTCTGCCCCAGCAGCATAGCCTCAACGGTCAGTTCGCTGTCGGCATGGCGGGCGAGGAATCCGTATGGCGTAGCCATGGCCAGCCTCTCGAACGGCTCTGAATTTGTACCGAAACCGAGGGCGCGGGCCAGCGTCACATACACCGCCTCGCGCCAGTCGCCCTGATAGCGGTCGAGAAGCCCCAAAATCCTTGCACTCTTGGCCATCAGACGCTCCATGCCGAGCGAACTTATCCAGTCAGTCAGATGGAGTGGTGGGAGAGACCCGATATAGTCGCGGCACGGCAGGTCGCGCTCGGCACGCATCACCAAAGCATTGTAGTGGTCGGCGAAATCGACGCGCACAGGCAGCACCATCTGCGGGATGACATTGCCGTCGGGACGCTTCACCGGCATGTCGTCATGGTATACCACGTGGAGTATGACGCTGTCATAAGCCCTGTCGTTGTGGTGGCCGTGGCGCATCCAGTCGCTCGCCCGCACATGTATCTCCACATTCCCCACCCACATATCGCCGCCTATCCTGACCTTGGCATTGAAGAAATCGGGACCCGAACCCTCGTTGAGCAGCCCCGGGTCGACAATCTGCACGCTGCGCCCGTCAACCGTGCTCATAGGTCCCGGACGCAGCAGCCTGTGCTGCCACACATACTGCATCAACTTCTCCATGACTGCAAGTCCTCCAAGGTAAATTATCAAACTTATTTACTTATGCTATAAATATACGCATTAATTCCGGGATTAGGACCCCCAACCAAAGGTCTCATCGTATATTTTATATATCTTCATTTTCTATTTCTGATTCATTACACAACATGTTCTCTATTTGTGCTATCTGAGGAAGCGATGAAGCTACATCAGCAAGAAGTTTCTCTGTCTCGTATTGAGCTATACCCATAGGCTGTGTAAATCCTCGTAATGAAAATTCAGCCTTGGTATTGCTTTTCGAACGACACAGCAACAACCCGATGGTAGGTTTATCCTCCGGCATTTTCACATATTCATCAACTGCCGAAATATAGAAATTCAACTTGCTCACAAACTCTGGCTTAAATTCCACCGCTTTCAACTCCACGACTACATAACAGTGCAGTTTCAGATGATACATGAGTATATCTATATAGTAATCATCACCATCCACCGACAAATGGTATTGCCTATCTACAAATGAAAAACCTTTTCCCATTTCAAGGAGGAAATCTGTGATGCGTTCCGCAAGTTTCTTTTCGATGTCAAGTTCGTTCTGGAGAGCCACTGTTCCAAGGAAGCTGAATACGTATGGGTCTTTGAAAGTAGCACGAGCAAGGTCAGACTGGGCAGCCGGCAAAGTCTTTACAAAATTGTTGACAGCCCTCCCTTTGGACTCTATATACCTATTGGAAACCTGAAGCAGCATTGCATCCCGGCTCCAACCGTTGCCGGCTGTTTCCAAAATATAAAATGCCCTTTGAACTTTATCCTCCACTTTAGGAATCAATGATATGTGATGATACCATGTGATTTGCGCCAAAGGTACTTTGGCCATTTCTCCATCATTAGGCAATTTGGCAAGTGTCTCTTGCCAAATTGGATATTTCTCTAATTCGGCAAGTGGAACTTGCAAAAACGGGAAATCCGGATACTCGCTTGCAAACACTTTCATACTACGAAGGTTACGTTCCGAGTAGCCTCTATCGTCAGGAAAGCGAGCTGTAAGATCTCTTGATAGCTGGCCTATGACTTTAGTACCCCAGCCATGCTCTTTCTGCTTTACAAGAATATCCTTGCCGATGGACCAATACAGACCCAAAAGGTCAGTATTCACCTTAAGAACCGCATTGTATTTTGCTGATTCAATACGGCTAACTACACTATCACGCCACGAAGCGTAACCTGCCGGCAATCCTGAATCCGATATGTGCGGTGTTACTGTAACCATAATTCTTTAGTCACTGCTTAATCGTTATCCAATAAATATACGCATTTTTTTCGGATTGGTTCCGATAAGTATGGATTTTAATTCATATTGATTTCATGCGTGGGCAATGTACGGGCTTTCGCTGCGGATTGGTGCGGCGCTGACGTTTTCGCATGGTGGGGGGCAGGGGTGAGGGTAATTTTGCCAGTAAAAACATACATTTTGATTTTTGGATTTATGGCGAAAATGTACAAGACTTTTTCATTCCAGCCTTCGTTGGCTGATGAATCAGGAAATTCTAAAGTATGCGAAAATCTCCGTCGTGCACCCGACGGCTCGCTGACTGCGGCATACCCTCCCGGAGTGATGATTGAAGGGTGTCGGGCATGGAAATTTTTAGGATGCTACACTCTGAGTGACGGAAGCGGGGCTACGGTGATGGCCAACGGCTGCGATATCGGCGTCAGGCGCGAGGACTATGTAATGCAGGTGGCCACGCTGCCTGCCGAACCGCTGTGCATCACTTTCGAAGGTGACGATGTGGTGATTTCCACCGAAAGGGGCATATGCCGCATGTACCGCACCGCCAATGACGACACCCACGATGAAACGTGGAACTGCACCATGCCCTCGGGGGAATATCCCGGGCTGCATTTCTCCACAATCGACAGGGGAGAGGTCACAGTGCCTACCGGCGGACTGACATTTGCCAAACCTTACGAGGCGTGGGGAGGAAGCCTTGCCACTGCCGACATCAAAAACATAAGCGAAGCACTCAAGGAGGCGTATATGCGTCTGACTCGCACCATCGCCGATGCTGGAGATTTCACTCAGCCTGTGGCCGTGCGCTACAAGCTCCGTGACCGTCAGGGACGGCTGCTGTTCACAGGTCCTGTTACCGTGCTTTCAGCACAGGGAGGATGGCAGGGTATGGACTCGATGACCTCACATGTGCATACCGACAGTTCCGGGAATTTCTACCATGCCGACTCGTTCGACCTCACCCTCAGGCGATTCACCCTCGCTATAGACCTGCCCGGCTACAATGCGGATTACAATGCTCCCACTGACGGCGTATATGCCGAAGTGTACGTGCTGCCGCAGCTCCACCCATTAGACACTTCCACAAACGCCGAATACCGCATGTCGGCTGCACCGGGCGAGGAAACCCTCACCGTATGGCTTCCCGGAGCCACTCTCGGACGCTCTCCGCTCATCTCCCGGCTGACACGGAGCATGGCCAACGCCCCGGCTTACATGGGTCAGCACGAGGTGAAAATCGCAACCATAAACCATCCTTTCGCACTCCGTCCACGCCGCGTGGAGATACCCATCCCCGACACATGCGAGGAGCTGCACCGCGAGGCTTCGGACGACAATGCCGCTTGGAAAGCCATGACCTTCACACTGGCAACAGACACAGAGCTTTCAGGTCTCAGGCTCACAAGCCCCAACAGTTTTTCAGCAGGATGCGTATGCCGCTCGGGCAGGAATGTCGTATGGGGACGCATCCGCCGCGAACCGTTCAAGGGATTCGACCTCAATTCGCTCAGCGTAGGCGACGTAGCAGTATCAATCAAAAAGGCTTCAATCCGCATCACACTGACCGACATCGACGGTTCCACCATGCAGACAGTGCGCGACATGGATGCCGACACGGATTCTGACAGCCTGTTTCTGGCCTCTGACACGCTTTCGCCTATGATTATGTATCCCGACCCGTCAGCATCGCTTATAGAGATGCGCATAGAGCGTCAGGACGGCTATGTAGCCGAGACATCCATAGCCCTGACACCGTCGGCCGACAGGCGGTACGCTTTTAACCTGACACCGTCCGCAGAACCCCGTACTCTTACATATACCGCCGACACATCTTTCACTCCTTTTACGGCTGACAACAGCAGTGCAAAAACGATGCCGTCCACAATAGGCATAGCCGATGCCGCCGACTCTGTGAATATCCTCGGTGCTGCGGAATGCTGCCAGGGCATGATAAGCCAGATCATCCCTGCATGGGGAGCAAACTCCTCGTGGGACTATGCTTCGGGGCGGTTTTACATATTGTCATCTGCCGGCATATATGGGCTGGCAGCCGACATAACGGCCTTAAACAGGCTGAAATCATCGCTTATAGACCCTCGAAGCACTGTACTGAGCCGTGGCGCGGTGATGACACCTCACGGTGTGGCTGCGCTTGCCGGAGGCGACCTGCTGCTCCTGTCAGGCACACGCGGACAGACGCTTCTGAGGAATGTCACCGCCTCGTCATTAGGATATTGCGGACGGCACGACGAACTGTGGCTTCCAGACACCTACGGCGTGACGGTATATCCGATGCAACACCGTGAAGGCATATACCGTCGTCCCTCGCTCAATATCCGCTCCATCATACAGGCAGGTACAGAAGTACTTATTATAGACGATGCAGGGAGGATGTGCGTATCATCGACAGAGGACACTCTCGCCGATGTAACTGTCAAATGGGAAGGATATATGCCGCATCCAGTTTCCGCCCCGGCATGGCTCGTCATGGATATGGAGGGTGACGATGTAGACCTTTCAGCCTCGTTAAGCTCCCACTCGCTCGCCGTAAGCCGCCTGCACATACGCGGGGACATACACCATGTCACGGCTATGAGAATACTCGGTCCGGTCAGGACAAGCCACTCGCTGTGTATCGAAGGCACTGTGCGCGGCGACAGCTTCACACTGCGTCAGATTACCCTGCGTCTTGATGCCCGCAGTCCTGTCAGCGGGTTTCTATGACAGGCGAAATCAGGTTGACACGCCCTGTGGCGCGTGTGACTGCCGTATAAAGCCAACGGTAGAAATCCTTGCCTGGTGTCTCCTCAGGCACATATCCGAGGTCTATATACACATTCTTCCACTGTCCGCCCTGAGCCTTGTGGCATGTGACAGCATAGGCGTATTTGACCTGCAGCGCATTGAAATATGGGTCGCCACGGAGTATCCTCACCGCAGCTGACGGACTCAGCGTATTGCCTCCGTGCTCGGCCAACACACCGTCACGCAGCCGCATCAGTTTCTCGCCGTCAAGTGCCGGAGCATCCGTCACGAGGGCATCAAGTATGATTTTGCAGTCAACCACGGCATCCCGGTCAGGAAGCGTGAGGGTGACATCGGCAAACCTCAGACCGTAACGGCTCTCCAACCCGTGTATCGACTCTATCACGGCCATGTCGCCGTTGGCTATGAAATCCACCCCGGGTATCTGGTGCGTCCAGTGGTAATTGTTTTTCGCCACCATTATCCTTTCGCCGCGCACCAGCTCCTCCTCGCTCATATTGATAAGGGTGCGTATGGACAGGTTGAACCGAGTGGCGCGGTTGTTGCTCCGCGTGACCACGATGGTCTGCTCCACACCGTCACGCGAGTAGTCGGATGAGATGGCATCGGCAAGCTCCTCGCCTTCCACCTCCCTTACATCGTCGAAACGGCTCGTGAGCATAACAGGTGGGGGCAGAACAGGCTGGCGCAAGGCCTTGCGCAGCCATGTCGCATTCCACAATATGCCTGAAAGACGGCTCTGGCGCACGGTCTCCGTCATAACAGCCCTTGTTACTTTCAGTCCATAGCCACGGAGCACTTCAGGCTGCATGGCAGGGCTTTCATCAGCCCCGACAGGCGGCAGCTGCGCAGTATCTCCTATAAGCACCATGCGGCATCCTATACCGCCGTAGACGTAGTGTATCAGATCTTCAAGCAGATTGCGATCCATGCCGCCGTCTCCTATCATGGATGCTTCGTCAACAAGAAACACCGCCCCGGTAAGCTTGTTGTCATTGATCCCGGCGGCATATTCGCCGAGCGATGATGTACGGTAGATATGGCGGTGTATCGTATAAGCCTGACGGCCTGCAAAGCGTCCGAATACTTTGGCCGCCCTCCCCGTAGGAGCAAGCAGTACCACAGGGCGGCTGAACGCCTCAAGAGCCTTTACTACGGCTCCCGTGAGGGATGTCTTGCCCGTACCTGCATATCCGTTGAGCACGAATACACGGTCACTGCCATCAAAGGGCATGGTTATGAACCTCGATAAAGCGGCAAGTACGGTCAGCTGCTGCTCATTAGGGTCATAGGGGAGAGATCGAAGAGCCGTTAGGGCAAACTGCTCGGCATCCATGTGTGTACTTCTTTGATGTTTTTATGTGCTGATACTTATACTCAGCTTCTTATCTGAGTACGAGTATCTTACATGCCACCTTGCCTTTGGGGCCGTCGCTCTGTCCGTCCTGCGATGCCATCACATAGTAGACACCGCTCGGCACACGCCGGCCATTGAAATTCGTGCCATCCCAGGTCATCATACCTCCTGTGGATTCCCCTGTATAGACTACGTTGCCTTGGGCATCGGTTATCTTCACGAGCGAGTCGGACATGAGGCCGTCGATGGTAATCACGCCATAGTAATCAGGACGCACAGGATTGGGATAGGCGCGGACAGAGTTGAAATCTTCCATGCCTGGCGACTGGTCGGATGCGAACGCTCCCAGACCGTAGTTCGTGCCGAAATACACTATATTGCTTACCGGGTCAAGCTCTATGGCACTGACGTAATTTGTGGGGAGACGCGAATTGTCGGTATTGTATGTTGCAACCACCCCACGGAGATCGGGCTGCAGCACAGATATGCCGTCACCCTCGGTAGATACCCATATCCGTCCGGCATCATCTGCGGCAAAGTCCGAAACCCTGACAGAGTTGAGCAGGTAATCGGCAAATCCCGAACCGTCATTGCGCGGCTGTTTGAGACGCTGCAACGACTCTCTCTTCGGATCGAAAGTAGCAGGGTCGGAAACCAACAGCAGACCGCCCTCATACGACATCAACAGATCTCCAGAAGGTGTCTCGAACACTGCTGTCACAGTCTGCATGTTGATGTAGTTACCATCCTGGTCATATACATAGTCGAGCACCACATATGTGTCATCGCTGACATCGCTGTAAGTGCCGTTATGGCGATAAATTACCACACCCCGGTAAATAGAGCCTTTGATTACGAAGACATTCGAACGCCGGAAAGGCACTATCTCTCCGTCCCAGTTGGTCTGGAAACTTTCAGGTATCAGGTACGTACCGTCACTACGGGTGTACACCCAGTCGGACTTCTGTACTTTAGACAGGTCTCCGTTGACATGCGCCGCAGGAAGCATCATGAGTGTCTGGCCTATATTTGAGCTGCCTTTATGGTTGGTCGCAAGAACCCACAGATTGCCCTGCGGGTCGAATTTAGCATCCATCATCAGCTGTGTCGAATATGCTGTGACAGGAATGTTGTCATAAGCAAGTATATTTTCAGCCCCGGATTGCACCGTCCCTGAAAACAGCGCTACGGTATGGTCTCCGTCTATCACGTACATACCCTCGTTGCTGGTAGGAATCCACAGCTGCGAGGGCTTCGCAGGATTGACTGCGACCGCATTAGGCGATATGATTATATTTCCGTAAAATTCCATAGCCTTGCGTGTACCGTCAGCACCTATGACATTGCCGGTGGCTCCGCTGCGATAAGACAGCAAATCGTTTGTGTAAGTATACGGAATCACCGACCCCCCCTCTATAACATCTATATAGCCCGGGGTATAATACCCGTAGTCGTTACCGCCCGTATAAGGCACAGTGTTGGTGTTTTTGCCTGATGCCGCACGGAACAACGAAGCCGAGCGCGTAGTGACATAGATACGGTTGCCGTCAGGCGACAATGTGAAGCTGCTTACATTGGTCACTGTGGGGGCATAGGCTCGATAAGGTCCGTATTTCAGTTCGATAGGGTCTTTCGTCAGGTCATAGCAGAAAATACCTTCAGGAGTGGCAAACCATGTGTCAGCGGATGTCTCACCGGCCGCCACAGCAAATATGCCCTCTATGTCACGCGTACCTGTAAATGCTACCGATGGAGAGTTACCTACTAACTTAAGTGTGCGGTAATCAGAATTGAAAGAATAGGTCACTCCGTCGGCTTTCCAGAAACCTACCTGCAACTTGTGTCCCCAGTCATAATCCTTATTGATAATACATGTGCCGTCAGGTTGCTGTGGAAATTCATAGAAATCCACCTTGCCGGTGTCCTTGTGCCGCGACACGAGATGGAAGTCATCGACCGATGCTATGTCATCGGATGTTATGTCGCACAGAAACTTGAATTTGCCGGCTTCTCGGTAAGTCATGGAAGTGTCGGTCAAATCCGATTCGAACAGATGACCGGTTGACGTATGTGCCGGTGCCGGATTGATCGGACGGCCGTTTGAACCCAATATATCAGCGTCAGGCTCGGTAAGATTGAATACTGCAACTAATCTGTCTCCGACAATCTCCATGGCATCAGGACCTTTGTACGGCACGGGGACAGATGAACCTTCGTCACGCTTGACTCCATACTGGCCTGTTTCAGTCACTCGGAAAGTCTTACCGTCGATAACCACTATACCGAAATCTGTACCTATGAAAAATTTGCCATGACCGGAGGTGATACACTTGATTTCGCGCTGGCCTGAAAGATTGGAGGTACTTATGCCGTTTTGGTTGGATATACGACCGTCATCGTGTATGAAATCCAAATTTCCGTCATCATAAGCCACAACCAGAATCTTCATGTCGCGGTCATAATGGATTTTTTCAATCTTAATGCCATTGAGACCTGTAGAATTAGTGTAGCCTATGGTTTCCTGAGTGTCAGGATCATATGAAAAGAGATTTATACCGGCGAGTATGTAAAGCTTGCCTTCAGAATTTACAGCAAGCTGGCGGGCATCGCCCGGTGGATACGAGTTATAGAATTTCCAATCGCCTACAGAGATCTGAGCCTGCATGGCGATAGCGGAAATCATAAAAAACACAAAGCTTATGGTCGAAGCAAGTAATGTATTGGCTTTCATCAATATGAAAAATATATGATGCCTTGGAATAACTTGAGGCTTATCAGAGGCTATTAAAAAAGATTTTTATATAATAATAAACGCGCCGCACGCCTGAAAATTGCATACGCCGCGTTTATGGGAGTAGTTATTAATAAAGGAGAACTGGAAAATGTTAACAGCAATGGATCACAGCATCTGGAGTGCCTGAAGGTTTTGCAAGAGTTCAAGACGAGACAATCTGCGCTGCTGACGGATGATGGAAGCAAATTCGCTGGCCATCGTGTGTACCGAACGCCGCATAAACAGTCGCTGCATACGGTCATAACTGTTAGTGAAAAGATTTTCTACTTCGTCCTCCTCGAGTTCGCATGTTTCCGTGCCTTCCTGTACCACTATGTCATGCAGGTACTGACGCTCCGTATCGGTAGGCATCTGCATTCCTCCCACCATGCGCCGGCAAATCACATTGCCTATGAGCAATCCGGCAGTAAGGTTGAAATTATGCAGCAACTTCCTCCAAGATGCAGATGCCATCAGACGCGGATTGCCTTCGAAGTAAAAATCCGGCATGAACTCTACCATAGCGTCAGGGGCGGCATCAATATCCATAGAAGCTATGTCGTCCGAGCCGTCCATAGCCACTACTGCAATCGCCATGCCTGCTGCACCGAGGCATTTGTCGGCCTCATCTTTATATTTCAGCGAATCAATATGCTTGCTATCCATAGTAAAAATTCAACAAAATATATCGAGGAGAGTTCAAAATCAGAAACAGGTATTTACATTGCTTATTCCATCACTATTATCTTCGCTACAGTCTGCCCGGAAGCACCGGCTACTATATCATAAACGCCGGTATTGATGCGGTTGCCGTTTTTATCTATACCGTCCCATATGAGAGTGCCTCCATGGGATATACCTTCAAAAAGCAGATTGCCTTCAGCATCCTTGACTTTGACAGAGCATGACTCCGTGAGGTCCGTGATGGTAAACGCACCGTTGTAACCGTCCTTGGCTACGGCAGGGTCTACTTTGACAGCCGAAAGGTCACCGGCAGCGGCACCGTAAGCAGGTCTGTAGCGGAAAAGGCCTTTCTGCGAACCTATGTACACGTCGCCAGAGGCATCCACGCATACCGATCCGAGGATGTCGGTGGTCAGTATGGAATTGGATGTGCGGAAATTTTCAAGCTGCTCTGTACCTTCGGCGTTGAGATGGAACAGGCCGTTGCCTTGCGATGCCACCCATAAGGTACCGTCAACGGGCGACTGCGATATGCCTGTTATAAAGGCATGATCCACCGGGCTGCCGCCACGTTTACGGTCGTAGGGTACTATGATAGGCAGAGTGGTGGTGCCTTCAGGAAGCTCTGTCTTGGAGTCGAAATAACCGAAAAACGACAGGTTGCCCATCCATACGCGTCCTTGGCTGTCCTCCTCTATGTGGGTCATCTCCTGTATGAGGTATTCGTTGCCGTTCTGGTCTTTGATACTGGTGATAAACAGGGGGTAGTCCTTGTCTACTTCTCCGCCCTGCGAATTGCGACGATAGACGAGTATCTTTCCATGGTAGACGAGAGGCTTGATGAATATGTATTCGCTTTCACCGCCGTTAGCCATACGGTTGACAGTGACGGTAAGACGTCCGTCGATCTGGCCGGAATCCTCGGCTGTGCCTACAGGCAGCTTATTGGCCTCTATCCAGTCGTCGGCTGTGATTGAAGCCACGTCTGCGGCCTTTGATGCCGGCAACATCTGCAAAACCGATGAATCCAGTTTAACAGGCCAATTTGACGCATCTGCACGGTTGACTGTAGGGGTAAGGATCCATACGTTGCCCTCCTTGTCGAACTTCACGTCAAGAATCTGTGTACCCCACTGGTTGCGGGATTTCATCGTCGATGTCTCGTTGCTGAGTATGCGCAGTTCCTTTCCACCTTCCATGACATAAAGCCCTTCGGCATTCGTGGCATGCCAGTATTGCCCGGGTTTTTTGGGGTTTTCAGCCAGACCTTCTCCACCGGATGTCAAATTACCTAAAGCATAATAAGCCTGGAGAAAATATATCCAGTATCCTCCATTATCCTGATTCACTTTGTTTTTATTGCCATAATGGTTTGAAGGGTCATAATTGGATACATCGCTCACATTTCCGTCAGACACCATATTTACATATGACGGGACGAAGAAACCATAAGCATCGCTACTTCCCACTTCATCTACACTTTGCATTGAAGCTATCCAGCCGTTAAATGCAGGCAATGGACGACGGGTGTATAGTTCGGGATTGTAATTATTACCTGCAGTTTTCCAGTTATATGACGAAGAGCGGGTGGACAAGTATATCCTACGACGGTCAAAAGATGGGTACATGATGCTTATGGCCTCTACATTGGTGTAATCATCCGGAACATCGGCAACGAAAGAACCCGTATTATTGCCATTTCCATCATAGAAATTCACTTTCTGATAAGTGGATATAATCTTATTTTTCGAAACAGGGTCATATGAATAATCAGTGGCCATCCACGGGGTAGCAGTGCTTTCCAACTTCTCAGCATCGCTCTCAGAAGAAATATCATATGTAGCTACACCTCCGTCTTCCTCAACTTCCACCATATAGACATTGCCTTTTTCCCATATGTGGGATATAGGCGTGATCGAATAGTCGTTAACGAGAGTACATGCAGCCGAAGCATGATCGAATCTGTAGAGACGCATGTATTTGGTGGACGACGTGTTGCAGTTGTCAGGGTAGGTACTTGCATAGAAAGTGCCGTCGCCGCGTCCGTAAAGTTCCACATTGCCCAATGTGAGTCCTAGACTTTTCAGGTTAGAAAAATTGCGCATACGGTTGTCGGAGGGTATGCAGTAAAGCACACCGCCGCTTACACCGAGCACGTAACCCGGAACGGCCACTACGGCTGTGAACGATTGCTTGCCGGTCTTTGCATCGGATGCCGGTCTGGTGTAATTTTTCACAGTGCCTTCGGAAGCGTCTATGATTACCAGACCGAAGTCGGTGGCAAGATAAACGTCGTCACCGAGAAAATCTATGTCACGTATGGACTTTGATGAAGCCACGGACATGTTTTTTACAGACTGAACATTCAATACCCTGCCGTCATCATAAACCAGTCCTAAGCTACCGTCATAAGCTCCGAGCGCGAGATAACCTTTATCATGGTTATACTTAACGGTAGAGATATCGCCTATGGTCAGACCTTCGCCTTCACTTATGACATCAGACTGTTTGGTGGATGCATCATATGAGAAAAGGCGGTCGGTGCAGATATAGTAAAGACGGTCGGGAGTGCTTATAACACGCTGTATATATGGTTTTATGACCTGGTATTTTTTCCATTCTCCAGCCAGCTTCTGAGCAGACACTGACAGAGTTACAGCAACAATGCTCAGAAACAATATAAGTGACCTACTATATTTCATATTATGAGTACTTATAGAAATCTTTAGATGCTTGTTTATAATGGAGCGAGATATGCGAGCAGTTTTCTGACAGCGTTGCCACGGTGCGATATTGAGTTTTTCTCATCCGCATCCATCTCGGCAAAGGTAGTTTGCATACCATCAGGGATGAATACTGGATCATATCCGAAGCCGTGGCTGCCTCGCGGAGCAAAGGCTATATGGCCCTCTACCTTGCCTTCGAAGTATCTGATATCATCTCCTTCGGTAATGGCTATTACGGTCATAAATCTCGCCGAACGCTTCTCCATGTCGTCGATATGGTCAAGGTTACGTAGCAGGAGGGTCATATTGGCTGCCGAATCGTGTCCGTCTCCTCCGGCATAACGGGCGGTATGCACCCCTGGCTCACCGCCAAGGGCATCGACCAGCAGCCCGGTGTCGTCGGCCATGCAGTCGTAGCCGAAGCGGTCACGCACGTAACGCGCCTTGATGGCTGCATTTTCATGCAGCGTGGCTCCGTCTTCGACTATCTCATCAGTGCAGCCTATGTCTTTGAGGCCGAGCACACGGTAAGAGTCCCCGAGAATATCTCGGATTTCCGAGAGCTTGTGGTCGTTGTTGGTGGCGAATACGAGTGTACGCGGTGTCATCAGCCCAATACTATGTTTACTATCTTGCCGGGAACCACTATGATCTTGCTGATAGTCTTGCCGTCAAGCCATTTGGATGCATTTTCATGCGCAAGGGCGGTTTTCTCCACCTCTTCACGCTGCATATCGGCAGGAACCTCTATGTTGAAACGCGCTTTGCCGTTGAACGACACTGCATATGTGACATTTTTCTCTACAAGATAAGCTTCATCATATCCGGGCCATGCAGCATCGACTACGGATGTGTCATGTCCGAGAGCCGTGTGCCACAGCTCCTCTGCCACATGAGGTGCAAATGGAGCGAGTACCACGATGAGCTTCTCGAGGATATGACGGCTGTGGCATTTCTGCTGGTTCAATTCATTGACACAGATCATGAAAGCTGCGATGGATGTATTGAACGAGAACGCTTCGATGTCGGCTGTAACTTTCTTTATTAGTTTATGGAGCGACTTGAGATTGTCAGCCGTAGGAGCGTCATCGTTGACAAGCAGGGTATCGCCCTTGTAGAAGAGTCCCCACAACTTCTTGATGAAGCGGTTCACGCCGTCGATGCCGTTGGTGTCCCACGGTTTGCTCTGCTCGATAGGGCCGAGGAACATCTCGTAGAGACGGAGAGTGTCTGCTCCGTAACGCTCCACTATGTCATCGGGATTGACAACATTGAACATCGACTTAGACATCTTCTCAACCGCATATCCGCATACATACTTGCCTTCTTCGAGTACGAACCCGGCATCGGCATATTCCGGCCTCCATGCCTTGAAAGCTTCCAAGTCGAGGATGTCGTTGCTTACCATATTGACATCGACATGAATCGGAGTCACATCGTACTGCTCTTTGAGTCCGTGGCTTACAAACGTGTTGGTATCTTTGATACGGTAAACGAAGTTGCTCCTTCCCTGTATCATGCCCTGATTGATGAGCTTACGGAAAGGCTCGTCTTCGCACACCTCGCCTATGTCATAGAGAAACTTGCACCAGAAGCGGCTGTAAATCAGGTGGCCTGTGGCATGTTCGGAACCTCCTACATAGAGATCGACGCTGCGCCAATATGAATTGGCTTCCTTGCTGACGAGGGCATCGTTATTTCGAGGATCCATATAGCGCAGATAGTATGCCGACGAGCCGGCGAATCCGGGCATGGTGTTGAGTTCAAGACGGTACCCTTCGGGGGTGTTCCAGTTTTTGGCACGACCTAAAGGAGGTTCGCCGGTCTCCGTGGGGAGATATTTGTCGACTTCCGGCAACATCAGAGGAAGTTTATCCACATCAAGCATGTGGGGTATGCCGTCCTTGTAATATACCGGGAAAGGTTCGCCCCAATAACGCTGACGGCTGAAGATTGCGTCACGCAGACGGTAATTGACCTTTACTTTGCCTATGCCTTTCTGCTCGATGAAACGCTTGGTGGCGGCTATGGCATCCTTGACTTCAAGACCGTTGAGGTCAAGCTCGTCGGAGGCCGAATTAATCATCTTGCCGCTCTTGGCATCGAAACTTTCCTCGCTTACGTCGGCACCCTCGATAAGCGGTATGATGGGGAGGTCGAATTTCTTGGCGAATGCATAGTCGCGGCTGTCATGGGCAGGCACTGCCATGATGGCACCCGTGCCGTAGCCTGCGAGCACGTAGTCGCTCACCCAGATGGGTATCTGTTTGCCCGTAAGCGGATTGACGGCATAGCTGCCAGTAAACACACCTGTGACTTTCTTGTCAATCATGCGTTCACGCTCGGTCTTATGCTTTATGGCATCGATGTAGCGCGACACCTCATTGCGGCAATCCTCGGTAGTAACCATATCTACATACATGCTTTCCGGGGCAAGCACCATGAAAGTCACACCAAACACCGTGTCGGCGCGTGTGGTGAATATCTCAAGGTCGATGTCGGTGCCGGCTACACGGAACTTCATCTCTGCACCCTCACTGCGGCCTATCCAGTTACGCTGCGTCTCCTTTATAGAGTCTGACCAGTCAATCCTGTCGAGTCCTTCGAGCAGACGCGGGGCGTATGCGCTAACACGGAGGCACCACTGGTACATCAGCTTCTGCTCCACCGGGTATCCGCCGCGTATCGACACACCTTCACTGACCTCGTCGTTAGCGAGCACAGTGCCGAGCTTCGGACACCAGTTGACCATCGTGTTGCCGAGATATGCCAGACGGTAATTCATCAACACATCGCTCTGCTGGCGTTCGTCCATGGCCCGCCACTGGTCAGCCGTCAGAGTCAAATCCTTGGTAGCGGCAGCATGGAGTCCGTCTGTCCCGTGAGCTTCAAGATGCTTGACGAGCTTAGACACCGGCATGGCCTTTGCGGCATCGGTGTCATAGTAATGGTTGAACATCTGGATGAAAGCCCACTGAGTCCACTTATAATACTCAGGGTCGCAGGTACGTAGCTCACGCTGCCAGTCGAAGCAGAAGCCTATCTTGTCGAGCTGCTGGCGGTAACGGGCTATGTTGTCACGCGTGGTGACTTCGGGGTGCTGTCCGGTCTGTATGGCATACTGCTCCGCAGGAAGCCCGTATGCGTCATATCCCATAGGATGAAGCACGTTGAAGCCTTGCAGACGCTTGTAGCGTGCATATATATCTGATGCTATATAGCCGAGCGGATGCCCTACATGCAGCCCCGCACCGCTCGGATAGGGGAACATGTCAAGCACGTAAAACTTGGGGCGCGACTTGTCTATCTCCACATGATAGGTGCCGGCCTCTTTCCAATATTGCTGCCACCGGGCTTCTATAGCTCTATGATTATATTCCATGTCAGGAAGGTGTGATATTTTGTAGTGTTATTTTGTATGGATAAATGTTGATACTATTTTTTCAGCTTAATTCAAGCATACGCACTATGGGACGCTTCGCCGCCTCCATAAGCTCAGGAGCTACGTGCACTTCGGGTTGCTCGTAGAGGAGGGTATTGTAGAGCTTTTCGAGAGTGTTGAGCTTCATATACGAACAGTCGTTGCAGGCGCATGTGGAGTCGTCGCCGGGGAGAGGGATGAAAGTCTTGCCGGGACACTGCTTGCGCATCTCGTGGAGTATGCCGCTTTCTGTGGCCACTATGAACTCGGCGGCATCGGAGGAGGCGGCGTATTTGAGCAGGGCTGCGGTAGAACCTACCTCATCGGCAAGCATACGCAGCTGTGGGCGGCACTCAGGATGCACGAGCACCTTGGCTCCGGGATGCTCCTTTTTGAGTTCCAAAAGACGCTCCAATGAAAAACGTTCGTGCACATGACATGCACCGTCCCATAGTACCATCTGCCGGCCGGTCATGCTGTTGATGTAATTGCCGAGATTGCGGTCGGGGCCGAATATTATCTTTTCGTCAGCAGGGAGAGAATCGACCACTTTCATGGCATTGCCCGATGTTACCACTATGTCGGTAAGGGCTTTGACTGCAGCCGACGTGTTGACATAGCTTATCACTGTGTGTCCGGGGTGCTGCTCTATGAAGCGGGCAAAATCCTCTGCCGGGCATGAGTCTGCCAGAGAGCATCCGGCATTGAGGTCGGGGCAGAGCACTTTTTTATCGGGGCAGAGCACCTTGGCGGTTTCAGCCATGAAATGCACTCCGCAGAGCACTATAATATGGGCATCGAGAGTCGAGGCGATGCGGGCGAGTGCGAGCGAGTCGCCTATGTAATCGGCTATGTCCTGGATTTCACCTTTCTGATAGTAATGGGCCATGATGACCGCTCCCTTTTCTTTTTTCAGGCGGATTATCTCGGCCTTGAGGTCTAACCCGTCGGGGACAGGCGCATCAACGTAACCTTTGTCGGTATTCATTGTTTAGCTTATCTGATAAGTACTTTTTTACAAGCTACAAAATTACAGAATTTAGTTGTCACTGGCAAGAATATCGGGCAGTTCACATTATAATATAAGGATATATAGGAATCATAGGAGGCTTAGGAGACCAAAGAAGCCAACGGACAGGAACAGGGACAGGGCTTGCGCCTCCAGCTCCTGCAGGGCTGACTCATCTGAGCTTTGTGACGGGGTTTGCACCCCGCCCTATTGTTTTTACGCTCCTGCGGAGCTTTAGGCGGATACCAGGATGGAGGTTTTCGACATAGGGTTTATTTTCTTTTAAAAAGTTTTTTCTAAAAAATTGATTAAAGAAAAAGAATAATGGATGTTAATAACTATGATAACTTATTGGTCTAATATTTGCTTTTACGGGTTATTGAAGTCGGGTTTACATATTGTGGTATGTTATTAACATATTAAAAATAGATATACCAGCATATTAGCATGGTTATCTACATCATGTTGATAACATTGTTGTAGATAAAAAATAAAGTTTTATAAGTATGTAAAAAGTAGATAAGCCTGTGGAAAACGTAAGAAAAAAGATTGATATAATCTTGTTAACTAATTTTGGCAGAGGGGAGATTGTCATATACAGTGCGTGGAGTGTTAAATGCAAGGAAAATCTATGAAAAAGAGTTGACAAGTTTTTTACAGTTATTGACAGGGTTATTTACAGCGGTGAGGTATAAGTCTTATAAATCATATGAGTAGGATAAATCTTATAAGAACTTTAGATACGTGTGATTTGTTAAAGATAAAGATGTAATGGTTATCTTTGCGGAAAGGTAATCAACTAAAAGAAATAAATGAAAGATAATCTTCAGGCTTCGGTACAGGAGACGCTGCTGCGCAACATATCCATGCTTTCAATGCCTCTGGCTCAGGAAAGGGAGATGACGCGTGACATACACGGGCGTATGCCGTCGGTCGACGAGTTGCGCAGGGTGGTTGATTTGGTAAAGTCTATAATATTTCCCGACTTTTTCGACCCGCGTCAGGCCGATGAATCGTTGAGGCAGTATTTCATAGGGGTCAATATGGAGATGCTTTACTCCATACTCAAAGTGCAGCTCCGCCGCGGGTTGCTGTTCTGCCAGAAAACAAAGTGCTGCGACAATCCCAAAGTGGAGGCCGACAGGATGGCACTGCAGTTTATCGATGCGCTGCCTGATATAAAGAGGGTGCTGTATACCGATGTCGAGGCAGTGTTCAACAGCGACCCTGCGGTGACCAACCGTGGAGAAGTCATATTCTCATACCCTGTGATACAGGCTATGATACATTACCGCGTGGCCCACTACCTGTTGAAAATGGGTGTGCCGGTCATACCGCGTATCATCACCGAGCTTGCCCACTCCGCCACGGGCATAGACATACATCCCGGGGCTGAGATAGGGGAGTATTTCAGCATAGACCACGGAACCGGCGTGGTGATAGGTGAAACCTGCATAATAGGGAGGCACGTGACGCTTTACCAAGGTGTCACCCTCGGGGCAAAGAATTTCACGCTCGATGCCCAGGGGCATCCTATCAACGTGCCGCGACATCCTATCATAGAGGACAATGTCACTATCTACTCAAATGCCAGCGTGCTCGGACGTATCACTGTGGGTCATGATGCTGTGATAGGCGGCAACGTATGGGTAACGGACAATGTGCCGCCTTACGGGCGTGTGCTCCAGCGCAAACCTATGGAGGCGACGTTTACGGACGGCTTGGGCATATGAAAAACAAGCCGCAAAAATTTAAAACAAGAAATCCTAAAAATCAAAACTCATGGGAGAGATAAAGAAAAATCTTGCCGAACTTATAGGCGAAACACCTCTGTTGGAGGTAGGCAACATAGAGAAGAAAGAAAACCTCGCTGCGAGGCTGTTAGTCAAGGTAGAATCTTTTAATCCGGGTGGAAGCGTCAAGGACCGTGTGGCATTGGCGATGATAGAAGATGCCGAAGCTTCCGGACTGCTGAAACCAGGGGCTACCATAATAGAGCCTACGAGCGGTAATACAGGCATAGGTCTTGCATGGGTGGCCACGGTGAAAGGTTACAATGCCGTGCTGACCATGCCCGACACTATGAGCGTGGAGCGGCAGAATCTTCTCAAGGCTTTCGGAGCGAAAATAGTTCTCACTCCAGGAGCCGAGGGTATGAAAGGTGCAATAGCCAAGGCCGAGGCTCTGCGGGATGCCACCGAGGGCAGCGTGATATTGGGACAGTTTGACAATCCTGCGAATCCGGCAGTCCATGCACGTACCACCGCTTTGGAGATCTGGGACGATACCAACGGTGAGGTCAATTATTTTGTGGCAGGAGTAGGAACGGGCGGCACTGTCAGCGGTACAGGTGGCGCACTCAAGAAATTCAATCCTGGGGTGAAAGTAGTGGCGGTAGAACCGGAAGCGTCGGCAGTCATCAGCGGAGAGGCAGCCGGACCCCACAAGATACAAGGCATAGGAGCAGGCTTCATACCGAAGAATTTCGACCGCGATGTGGTGGATAAGGTGGTGAAAGTAAGCAACGATGATGCCATGAGGGGAGCGCGTATGCTCGCTTCGACCGAAGGATTGCTGTGCGGCATCTCGTCAGGCGCGGCTTTCTGGGCTGCGCTTGCTTTGGCCCGCAAGCCTGAAAACGCCGGTAAGACCATCGTAGTCCTTCTACCCGACACTGGCGAACGGTACCTGTCAACGCAGCTATTCGCCTATGACGATTACCCACTATGACCTGTCAATACACAAAAATAAGGACTTCCGCTACTATAGATGGTGGAGGTCTTTTTTTGTATATAGTTTATTGTTTCTGGTATTGGGAGGAGATGCAGGTGATGTGCTACAATCCCAGTTCTGAGACGATTTCTTTTATGACATTCAAGTCAACGGTATCAAAATCGGATTTGTCATAAATATCCAGCAGATAAATCTTTCCGTCAAGTTCATCGGGCTGGATTGTGTATGTGATTACTCTCGCCCCACTGGACTTACCTTTACCCTTGGATGTAATAGCCATACGGATTTTGCGAATCCCGGGAGTAAGTTCCGTACCTTGGTAAGGGTTTTCCTCGAGATACTTTGCAAACGCCTTGAAATCGGAAGAGAACGACTTGTATCGTTTCGCAAGTTTCTTAATTGCCTTGCGGAAATCCGCTGTGGCTTCGATATTAAAGCTCATCAAGCAACTCGTCTATGGTATAACCTTTTGCCTTTCCCTCTTGGATAAGTTTCACCTGCTTGAGTCCGCGGCATATACGTTCCGTCAGGGTATCTTCCTCGGTGATTGGGGTTATCTTGAAATTGCCATATCTTGAGGTCAGCATTACAGACTGGCCCTCCCTTGCGGCGGTCAGGAAACGTCCCTGATTTTTTCTAAATTCTCTCGCTGTAACTACCTGCATAATTATATATGTTATGATTCTTTGTAAAGATAACAAATGGTTGCCAAAGCGGTAGCCAAATTAACAAAATTTAATATTAAAGTGTGGGGTTACTGTTTCTGGTATTGGGAGGGGGACATGCCGGTGAGGTGCTTGAAGTATTTGCCGAAGGCACTTTGGTTGGTGAAATTGAGTTCGTAGGCCACCTGCTGTATGTTTTTGCCGGAAAAACGGAGGAGGTTTTTGGCTTCGAGTATGACCATGTCGTCGATCCACTGGCTTGCGCTGCGGCCTGTGGTTTCTTTGATTACGAGCGAAAGGTATTTCGGGGATATGAAGAGTTTTTCGGCATAGAACGACACCGACCTTTCCGAGCGGTGGTATTTCTGGACAAGAGCCATGAATTCATGGAGGTAGAGCGACCGCCGGGGGCGTATGGAATCGGCAGTATTTGGAGAATCTTCAGCCGAAATGCGCTCTCCACATTCCATGAGGTGATAGATCAGTGTAGCCACGAGGTTCATGATAATCTGACGGCGGTAGTATGATATGAGTTTTGAGGAATTGTAAGCGTGTATGGTTTCTATCAGGCGGTATATCATCTGCTGCTCGTCGTGGTGCAGGGTTATGAGCGGAAACTGCGAGGTACGTTTGGCTTTGGCGATGGATGGTATGTTGACCACGTTGAGGTCTATGTTGATGTCGCGCATGAACGACGGCGACACGATTACGGCATAGGCATCGAAATCGTGGCTCGAATCCTTTAGTATGCGCACTATGTTGTCAAGGCCGAGGCATATGAGCGAGCCGGGAGTCACTACACATTCCTTTAAATCTATCTCTAAATGAAGCTCTCCCTTGATGCCGACTACTATCATCAGACCGTCGATGCGCACGGCCTCGTGTATGACAGGGAGACCGTTTGAGGGGGTTATGTGGGCAAACATCATGTCGTTGTCAAGCAGCGAATATTCGGTGGAATAGTTGCTTATGACAGAAGTCAACTGTGCGAATGAAATGGGCATATTATTATAGGATATATTGGAGTAAAGGATGTATTTTAATAAAATATATTGGCAAATATAGCGTTTTTATGGAATAAATGGTAAATTTTTAAAAATAATTGGAATTTATTACGAATAATTACGCGGACGGCATTATGTGCATGTATTTTCCAAATGAAATACTCGTAAAAACATCCTGTAAAAATCAAAACAGCTCCTTATTTTGGTGGAACGGTTAAAAAGGTGTAAATTAGCATCGTAAAAGAGAATACTGTCAGAAAAAACACACTCACAATATTATCATGGGTAAAATCATCATCATAGGTGCCGGAGGTGTCGGCACGGTAGTAGCGCACAAGTGTGCCCAGCATCCTGAAGTTTTCAGCGAGATAGTCATAGCATCGCGCACCAAGTCGAAGTGCGACGCTTTGGCTAAGACCCTCGGCAAGGATTATATCACCACCGACAGCGTGGATGCCGACAATGCCGCCGATGTGGCAGCCCTCATACGCCGCCACAATCCCGACTTGGTCATCAACGTGGCCCTGCCTTACCAGGACCTCCCCATCATGGATGCCTGCTTGGAATGCGGTGTAAGCTACCTCGACACCGCCAACTACGAACCCAAGGACGAGGCGCATTTCGAATATTCGTGGCAGTGGGCCTACAAGGAGAAATTCGAGAAGGCCGGCATCACGGCGATACTCGGCTGCGGATTCGACCCCGGGGTGTCGGGAGTGTTTACCGCCTATGCCGCCAAGCACCATTTCAAGGAGATGCAGACGCTCGACATAGTGGACTGCAACGCCGGCGACCACGGCAAGGCTTTCGCCACCAATTTCAACCCTGAAATCAACATACGCGAGATAACCCAGAACGGACGCTACTGGCAGGACGGCGGCTGGGTGGTTACCAAGCCTCTCGAAATCCACAAGCAGCTTACTTATCCGCGCATAGGCAAGCGCGACAGCTACCTGCTCTACCACGAGGAGCTTGAGAGCTTGGTGAAGAATTACCCGACCATCAAGCGTGCGAGGTTCTGGATGACGTTCGGGCAGGAGTATCTGACGCATCTGCGTGTGATACAGAATATCGGCATGGCCCGCATCGACGAGGTGGAATACAACGGGACGAAGATAGTGCCTCTGCAATTTCTCAAGGCTGTGCTTCCCAATCCGCAGGATCTCGGCGAGAACTATCACGGAGAGACCTCGATAGGATGCCGTATCAGCGGTACAGGCAAGGACGGACGGCCCCTCACATATTATATATTCAACAACTGCAGCCATGAGGCCGCCTACAAGGAGACAGGTATGCAGGCTGTCAGCTATACCACAGGAGTCCCTGCCATGATAGGAGCGATGATGTACCTGACGGGCAAGTGGAACAAGCCTGGAGTATGGAACGTAGAGGAGTTTGACCCGGATCCGTTCATGGAGCAGCTTCCTCTCAACGGACTGTCGTGGGAAGAGGAGCTTAACGGCGACTTGGAAGTATAGGTGTTCTGACGGACTGTAATCCCAGCCATACTAACATAATAGAGGAAGATGGATAAAGCACTGCCGGTGCGAGTGGTCAATGCCGACGAGGCACCGATGACAGCTGCCGAGCAAGCCTGCTACACCACCGGTGTGGCAGGCTATCTGCATGGCATCAGCCCCACGGAGCGACAGCCTCTGCCGGGCTATGACAGCGGCATACTGTCGATATTCATCTTTGTGATACTGCTTGTCAGCATGAACGCCCGCAATGCCAGGAGCGTGATGGGTCGGATGAACAAGGAGTTATGGAGTGTGCGCCGCAGAGCCAACGTGTTTGACGACCGCACCGCCGGGGAGGCAGGTGTGACCATTTCGTTGGTGCTGCTTGCATGTGTGAGCGAGGGCACGCTGATAGCCAACTGGCTGCTTGCATCGGGCGGAGCAGCGGCATTGCCCGGCTGGTTTGCGTCGATGCTGATGCCGGTACTCGTGGGGGTGGCTGTGCTTTTCTATATAGTGCAGCTGACGGGCTACAATGTGGTGGGGTTCACGTTTGCCGACAAGATAGGGCACAGGCAGTGGGTTTCGGGATTCAACGCGTCGCAGGCGTTGCTGTCGCTGCTGCTCGTAGTCCCGGCACTTACGGGGCTGTTTTACCCGTCGTGGGCGGTGTTCATGGGAGTTGTCGGAGCAGCTTGCTATGTACTTGCACGATTGGTGTTTATAGTCAAGGGATTTAGAATTTTTTACACTGGCGTTAATTCCTTATTGTATTTTATTTTGTACCTTTGCACTCTTGAAATCGCGCCCTTAGTCTTGGTCATGAGACTATGTGGTATAAAAGTGTGAACTTATAAACCAAAGAGTGTGAAAATCAATAAGATACTTGTATCTCAGCCCCGTCCGGCTTCAGATAAATCTCCCTACTATGATATAGCCAACGAGTATGGTATAGATATTGTTTTCCGCCCGTTTATCAAAGTAGAGGGACTCACTTCCAAGGAATTCCGTCAGCAGAAGATATCGCTTCCCGACTATACGGCCGTCATCTTCACGGCCCGCGGGGCGGTTGACCACTTTTTCCGTCTGGCAGGGGAGACCCGTTACGCTATCCCCGATACTCTCAAATATTTCTGCACTTCGGAGGCCATAGCCTTGTATCTTCAGAAATACATAGTGTATCGCAAGCGCAAGATATTTTTTGCAGAGTCCGGCAAATTTGCCGATCTGGTGCCCCTGCTGCAGAAGCACAACAAGGAGAAATATCTCTATGTGGTCAGCGATGTCAACAAGTCGGACGACATGCTCCTTGACAAGGCCGGAGTCGACTATACGAAAGCCGTCATGTACCGCACGGTGAGCAACGATTTCGGCCCGGACGAGAGGTTTGACTACGATATGCTCCTCTTCTTCAGCCCTCAGGGTATAGAGTCGCTTAAAAAGAATTTCCCCGACTTTGAGCAGGGCGATATATGTATAGGCACTTTCGGTGCCACGACAGCCAAGGCAGTGAGAGATGCAGGTATGCGTCTCGACATAGAGGCACCGACTCCTCAGATGCCATCGATGACAGCCGCGCTGCAGCAATTCCTGAAGAAGAATGTCAAGCCCATGCCGAAAAGCGAAGCTGTATAAGCGCGAGAAGCTCTGCAGCAAGCAGGCTATCGACAGCATATTTGCCCGGGACACCGATGTCACCGGGCTTCGCTCGTTATTGGCCTTCCCTCTGAGGACTCTGTGGAGAGAGGTGCCGCTGGGTCAGGCTGCTGCGCCGGTGCCGCAGTTTCTGATTTCGGTGCCGAAGAAGCGGCTGCGTCACGCGGTGGACCGTGTGCGCATACGCCGGTTGGTGCGCGAGGCGTGGAGGCTCAACAGGGGCCGTCTGCCGGCGCAGGGGCGCATACAGATAGTAATGATATATGTAGCACCCGGACTGCTGCCATATCGTAAGGTGGAGCGGGCGGTGATTAAGATTATGGATACGATCACATCTGCTTTGGCGGCCGGCGGCGGTGAAGGAGTGAGCAAAGGTGGAGAGGCGGTGGAATAAAGCAGTCGGAGCCATCAGGAGGGTGGCTGTGGCGGCGTTGATACTGCCGGTACGATTTTACCAGCTGTGTATCTCGCCGATGCTTCCGCCGTCATGCCGCTACAGCCCTACGTGCAGCCAATATGCCATAGAGGCTTTGAGGAAACACGGACCGTTGAAAGGTCTTTATCTGGCGGTCAGGCGCATACTGCGCTGCCACCCGTGGGGAGGCAGCGGATATGACCCGGTGCCGTGATGATATATTAAAGAGCTTGCCCTTACCTATGATTGCTGCAATCTACGATGTACATACGCATGACTTGGACCGCGCAAATGCCGTGGTCAACCTGCCACTCGGAGCGGCGGTGCCGCCGGAGGGGTGCTACAGTGTGGGCATACATCCATGGGATGCCGGAATGGCTGACGGGGCAGCCGTCAGGTGGCTGCGCGAATCGGCTGCCGACAGCCGTGTGGTGGCTATCGGTGAGACGGGCTTCGATGCGCTGCGTGGAGGTGATATGGACAGGCAGGAGGAGCTGTTCAGGGAACATGCCTCGTTAAGCCGCATATACGGCAAGCCGATGATTATCCACAACGTGCGCGGGACCGACAGGCTGATAAGCATACGACGCGAACTGCGGCCTGCGGAGCCGTGGATCATCCATGGATTCCGAGGAAAGCCTGAGTTGGCGCGGCAGTTGGTCAGAGAGGGCTTCTACCTGTCGGTGGGGGAGAGGTTCAACAGGGATTCGCTGGCGGAAATACCTGCGGAGCGTCTGTTGTTGGAGAGCGACGACTCTGCGGTGGATGTCAGGGAGATAGCCCGGATGGTAGGAACCGGGCTGAGGGATGTGTCGTATCTGTTAGGGAACGGGCGTTAAGCAGACTCTTAGAAACGCATACCTACGTTGAACGACAGCGAGAAGTTGCTGTTGAGAAATATGTACTGCGAGGTGTAGTAGAGTCCGGCATGGACGCGGAAGTCTGCGGCAGCGAACAGTGCGCGGTGGTTGTAGACGGCTCCTGCCCGCATGATCACGGAGTTGGCGAGCATGGATCTTTTTTCGCCGTAACTGTCTTCGGATGTACGCCTGTAGCCCATGCACAGCAGCGATGTCAGATTGACGGTCCATCTGTGGGGGCGTATGGCCCAGTTGTGGGCATATCCGCCGGCAAGCTGGTAGTCGCGGTAATTGAAATTGAATGTCCGCAACATCGCGTAGTCGTTGACCGGCACCTGGATGTCGAGTTTGGAGAAGTCGAGAATGGTGTGGTTGCTGTCGTATGTCAGTCCTGCCATCCATGATCCCGCGCTCTTCAACTGGTATTTTGAGTAGGCGTAGACGGCGGCGTGCGAGTATTTGTAGTGGTTGAAGAAATAAAATGCGTCAAGATGGAAAGCCGTCATCTCTCCGTCGTCAAAAGGTATGCTGACATGGTGTCCGTCATTGTAGTTGCCTAATTCGGTTATCGTCATCCCTCCTTTGAACCGTTGCCATTTGAGGCTGGCGGTGAAGCGGGAGCATGTGAAGTCGAACATCCAGGTGCGGCGGTCGGTAGACGTTCCTATAAGCTTGTTGATGTTGAACATGTATCCGAGGCTGACGGCCATGAAATTGATATACGGCCCGGCATCGGCATAAGGGTGTGTGTGGAGCCATATACGTCCTTTTGGAAACTGCATGGTGTACGTTTCGAGCCAGTTGAACGATTTGGCCTGTAGCTTCCAGTTTTTGCCGGTGCTGACCACGTATTCGGGGTCATAGGAGTTGAAAACCTTGTCGCCCCAGTTGTAGACCTTGACAAGAAACCGTGGGAACTTGGGATAGTCGACACCGGGGTCGTTGATGAGGAAACCGTTGTCGAGGAGCTGTTTTATCCAGAGCGTAGAGCTGTGGGGCTTCTCCTGAGCTGCTGCAACGCTGTCGGGGCTGACGGCGAGCGTCATCGGCGGCACGCTGTCAGTATCGGCGTTAACGGCAGGTGACACGATGAGGCTGTCGGGCATCTCCTGGGCCGACACGTCTACATCTGTAAATAACATGGCGGCGAAGAGGGCTATTACCAGAATCGTTATCGGTTTCATGTGAGAAAGTATGGACAGCTTATGTATTTAAGCACTTTCTAATATTCGAGCCGGCGGCAGGTGGTTTATGAACCCCAGTGGAGCTTGGAGTGCAGCGTGTCGACGAAAGTGTAGTCACGGGTGAGGTGTACCACTTTGGTGACAAAGGGGGCGCGGTGTATGGTCAGCGAGCTGTCGGCCGGCAGCGGTGTGCTGCGACCGTCGAGACTGAGCAGATAGCTGTCGGCACGGGTGTCGGTGGTAGTGGTTATGGTGCTGCGGTCATCTATCACCACGGGGCGCATGGTGAGCGAATGTGGGGCGATGGGGACAATCACCAATGCCGGAGTGGAGGGCTGGAGTATCGGGCCACCTACCGAGAGGTTGTAGCCAGTGCTGCCTGTTGGGGTGGAAACGATGAGTCCGTCGGCGCGGTAGACGGCAAGATGCTGGCCGTTGATGGCCGTGACGACGTTGAGCATCGAGGATGTATCTTTCTTGAGTATGGCTACCTCGTTGAGCGCATATGGCCAGTCTATCTCGTTGCCGGGGCTTTTGACCCACAGCATCGACCTGTCTTCCACCATATAATGTCCCTTGACGATGGCCGGGACGTATCCGATGGCATCGTCCATGGTGCAGGCCGCGAGATAGCCGAGGTGCCCGGTGTTGATGCCGAGAATCGGAATCTGGCGCGAGCCTATCCAACGTGCGGTGTTGAGAAACGTCCCGTCGCCGCCTATGCTGATGGCCATGGATGCGTCGAAGGGTTCGTCGTCGGCCACCACGCGGGCCACTCTGAACCCCCGGGGCGCATTGTCATGCAGGTAGTTGTAGAGCTTTGAGTGCATGAGGATGTCCACGCCGTTGGCGGCAAGCTCGTCGATAAGGGCGAGGATGCTGAGGATATGTGATTGCTGGCGGCGGTTGCCGTAGATGGCTATCTGCATGGGGGTGTGTCGATTGTGGATGGAAGGTACGGTAGTGGTGGGTTCATACCGAGAGGTAGTGGAGTACTTCGAGGGCCCGCAGACGCGCTTCGTCATCGGACGATACAGAGGAGTCGGAGCGCATGGCGATGACTTCGTAGCCGTAACGTTCGAGCGAACGTGCAGCCGACGATGGGTCGCGGTGGCTTACTCTCAGAAACACCACCGCCTGTCCGCCAGCAGTGGTGTCGGACGTGACGCTCAGACTGAGCAGGTGTGCGTCGCAGTCCTCCACGGCCCGGGCTATGGCACCGGCGCTGTAGTCCGCCGGACTGCAAGCCACTAACAGCACGGACGAATCTGTGCGCGAGGGCAGCAGCCTCTCGAGCAGCGCGGCACGCGATTCGGCAGAAGCGGAGTGCATACTGTCTATTTCGCGAATCAGCGTGTCGGTGTTGTCCGTATGGTGGTGTTTTGCTGTCAAATTTTTTCGGTTTTTTGCGATTTCTGATTAAATTTGTGTCTTGATAGCTTATCAACTACAAAGTTAGCAATATTTTTAACTTTAATATGGTCTGTTTAGCTTTAATATAGGTATATATGTACTATGTGTGCATTTACTGGCTGTTTTAAACTAATGCAGACTGAAAGGATTTTCTCATTAACACATAACTGCTGCTTATGACACACCTGAGTGTAAACATAAACAAAGTCGCCACACTCCGTAACGCACGAGGTGAGGACCGCCCCAACGTGCAGGCGTTTTCGCTTGAGTGCGAGCGTCTCGGAGCCAACGGCATCACTGTGCATCCGCGTCCCGACGAACGCCACATCAAGCATGAGGATGTATTCAAACTGCGTCCGATAGTGCGGAGCGAATTTAACATAGAGGGCTATCCGTCGGATGACTTCGTCACGTTAGTGCTCAAAGTCAAGCCCGAGCAGGTCACATTGGTTCCCGACGCACCTGATGCGCTGACATCGAGCGCGGGGTGGGATGTAGGTGCCAACTTCGAGTTCCTGTCGGCTGTGGTGGAGAAACTGAAGGATGCTGGCATCCGCACGAGCATATTCGTGTCGACCGACCCCGACAACATCCGTCTTGCCGCCAAGGCCGGAGCCGACCGTGTGGAGCTTTACACCAAGCCGTATGCCGACGGTTACGCCAAGGATGCCGCTGCTGCCGTTGCACCGTTTGTCGAGGCTGCCAAAGTGGCCCACTCTATGGGTCTCGGCATCAATGCCGGGCATGACCTCAACCTTGACAATCTGGCATATTTCCATGCCCACATGCCTTATCTCGACGAAGTGTCGATAGGCCATGCGCTCATCTCGGATGCCCTGTACTTAGGTCTGGCTGAGACTATCCGCCGCTACAAGCAGTGTCTGGGCTGACTTAGACAACCATAACCATAACCATATAAAAAACACAGCTTCTTATGCTTTTAACGACCTTAGCCTGTCAGACCGCCCCCGCCGCCGCTGCTGGAGGTGTAGCCGCTGACACAGTCAAAGACCTGTCGGTATGGCAGCTCTGCATGGAGGGCGGCTGGCTGATGATACCGCTTGCTATCCTGTCGCTTGTATCGATTTATGTGCTCATAGAGCGTGCGATAGTCATCCACAAGGCATCACACGAGGACGAGAGTTTCATGAAACGTATACGCGACTATATCCATGAGGGTGAGATAGAGAGTGCCCGCAATCTGTGCAAGCAGACCAACACTCCTTATGCTCGTCTGATAGACAAGGGTATCACGCGTATAGGCCGTCAGGCCAGCGAGGTGCTTATAGCCATAGAAAACACCGGCAACATAGAGGTGGCCCGGCTTGGCAAAGGGCTTACATGGCTCGCTACCACAGCTGCCGGTGCTCCGATGATAGGCTTCTTGGGTACGGTGATAGGCATGGTGGAGGCATTTTACAATCTTGCGTCCGCAGGGTCGCAGGCCAATATCGATGTGCTTGCCGGCGGTATATATGAAGCGTTGGTGACCACGGTTGCCGGTCTGGTTGTGGGTCTGATAGCCATGTTTGCCTACAACTGGCTGACTTCGCGCATCAACCGTGTCCTGACCGGGCTTGAGGCCCGCACCATGGAATTTATGGACCTGCTCAACGAACCGGCAGAGTAATCCCCTACACACATATACAAGACACCTATGTCATTAAAACGCCAATACCAAGTCTCGGCCGCATTTTCCATGGCATCGATGACCGATGTCATATTCCTGCTGCTGATATTTTTCATGGTCACATCGACATTCGTGCTTCCGGCGGCCATGGAGGTCAATCTGCCCGAAAGCAGCGAGGAGACCCCGTTGCGTCCCTCCGCAAGGGTGTATGTGGATGCCGCAGGGGTGATGTACGTCACATTCGACACCGAGGAGCCTCATGCCATCGGCGATGAGGAACTCGTCACGTTCATGCAGCTTGCCAGCAAGCAGGAACCGGGCAGCTATGTGGCCGTCTATGCCGACGAAAACATCACTTACGGGCGGCTCGTGCAGGTGCTTGACAAGGGAGCCGCCAACGGAGTCAGGATGGTGCTTGCCACCAAGCCTGCCCCTGAAAGCGTCAAACCTGAACAGCAACAACAGCAACAACCGGCATCGCCGGCGACTACGACGATAGAATAAACGCGCATGAATCACGGCAACTCCACAACGGCATCACGCATATGGGGCGTGTTGGGTACTATAGTCTTCCACGCTATAGTGCTCGGTATGCTGGTACTTATGGTACTCGATTACAACGTGCGTCGCCGGGATATGCTTTCGGAGCTGGCGTTGAACCGCGTGGAGGAGCAGGAGGACAGCGTGGACATGCTGCTGCCGGGAGAGTATGTCATGGTTGGCGACGATTTCTATCAGGATGTCACCACGCCGCAGGAGACCGCCCCTGCCACAGCCGCCGATGATGCCGCAACTGCATCTGACCGTATGCTCACCACCACCGCAGCCTCGGATATAAAGGCGACACCCCGGCGTGACACCGAGAGCGACGACAAGCGGCGAGCACGGGCGGCGGAAAAACAAGCAGAGGAGAGACGTAACGCCCAGGCGGCGAAAATAGGCGAGAGGGTGCAGTTCGGCAAACCCGGAGAGGGTGAAGGTTCGACGCTGAAGCCGGGCAGTGTGGACGGCAATGCGACGACTGGAGCGGCACTTTCCGGCCGTCCCGGGGTCAATCTCAAAGGTCGTACCCTGTCGCATTGGGAAAACCCGTCGGCCACGGAGTCGGGAACGATAGTAGTGGCTGTGAGAGTGGACCGCAAGGGGCGCGTGATGACAGCTTCGTATGCCCGCGGCACCGGCAGCGTGGCATCCAACGAGGCGGCGCGGCGCAGCTGTGTAGCGGCAGCGCTGCGGTCATCGTTTTCGGTGGCTGACGATGCTCCGGCAGAGCAGACCGGCACCATCACCTACAGGTTTGTTCCGCCCACCCGGTGACTTCATTTTGAGGTTTTCTGGTGACCCTTTTGGGGCTTTCAAGCGTTATGCTATATGAGCGATAGCTCTTGAACCCCTGGAATAAATTACTTAAAAATATACCTATATAATTATGGAATCAACACGACAAGCCAAGATATGCCGTCTCCTCCAGAAGGAGATCAGCGAAATATTCCGCCAGCAGACTGCCAAAACCCACGGCACTATAGTGTCGGTCAGCGCGGTCAGGGTGTCGCCCGACCTCAGCGTAGCCAAAGTGTATCTTTCGGTTTTCCCATCCGGAAAGGCGCAGGAGGTGATCCAGGCTGCCAAAGAGCAGATGAAGACCATACGCTACGAGTTAGGGCAGAAAGTGCGTTACCAGCTCCGCAAAGTGCCCGAATTAGCGTTTTACTTAGACGATTCGCTCGATTACCTTGAAAACATCGACCGTCTGCTTAAGTGAATATTTTAAAACATTCGCTAAGACCGACGGAACCCCCTCGGCAGAAGAATCATAAATATCTTACATAAAGCCCTAACTCTATTGCTTAAGCCAATATGCTCGCACTGCGGATAGCCCTGCGATATTTCTTTTCGCGAAAGACCCATAACGCCGTCAACGTCATATCAATCATATCCGTTGCCGGCGTTGCCGTTGCGACGATGGCCGTGATATGCGTGCTGTCGGTGTTCAACGGATTCAACGACATGGTGTTTTCGCATGTATCGCTTGTGTCGCCTCCGCTGACAGTGGAGCCGTCGTCGGGCAAAGTGATAGACGATGCGGACTCTGTGGCTGCTGCCGTCAAAGAGGTTGCCGGTGTGAGCGGTGCAGCCCCGGTAATCGACGAGGTAGCGTTGGCCGTGTACCGCCAGTACCATTTGCCGGTCAGCATACAAGGTGTGCCGGCCGGCTATGACAGCATCGTGGACTATTCGCAGACCATCATCGACGGCGCGGTGACATCGGAGAGGATGTCGACCCTCGGAGCCGGACTGCTCAGTGTGGGTGCCGCCAACGGGCTGATGGCTTTCCCCGGAGGGTATGATTTCGTGCATCTGTATGTGCCACGCCGCAAGGGGCGCATCAATCCGGCGATGCCGTCGACTGCATTCAGGGAGGATTCGGTGACCGTGTCGGCCGTGTATCAGGCCGACGACAAGGATGCCGACATGCCGCGAGTGGTGATGTCGCTTGCTCAGGCACGGCATCTGCTTGACTATGAGTCAGAGGCAAGCCGGGTAGATATAGGTATAGCTCAAGGGGCGGATGCGGAAAGTATGCGCCAGGAGATAGAGAGGAGGCTCGGCCCGTCTTACCGGGTGCTTGACCGCTATATGCAGCAGGCCGAGGCTTTCCGTATGGTCAATGTGGAGAAGTGGATAACGTTTCTGCTGCTGGCATTCATAGTGGTGATAGCCTCATTCAACATCATCTCCACCCTTTCGATGCTCGTTATAGAGAAGGAGGGTAGCATAGGGATATTGCGGGCTTTGGGTGCTCCGCGAAGTTTGGTTTCAAACATATTCACCATCGAGGGGGCTTTGATTACGCTGTTCGGCGGTGTAGCGGGGATAATACTCGGCGTGGCGTTGTCGCTTGTACAGCAGGCCACGGGAATAATCAAGATGGGGGGCGACCACGCCAAGATGATTATCACATCCTACCCCGTGAGGGTGGAGTGGACGGACGCGCTTGCCGTATTTACATTGATAGTGGCTGTTGCGGCGGTGACATCCGTAGTGGCACGCTTCATGGTGCCGAAGAGGGCTATTTCTTAATTGCAAGAGGGCTATTTCATGAAGCGGTTGAGGCGCGTCATGGCTGAGCGGAATGCTGCGGCATCCACGCGGTAACCGTCTACGGGGTTGAGGGCTGCATCGGTGACTTCAAGGCCGCCGGAGGGTGTTTTTTCGAGTATCGTGTCGCCCTCGACGATGAATCCGTAGTTGAGTTCGCTCCCCACCACATGCCAGTCGCGGCTCACGGTGTCGGTCAGCAGATGGCCAGCAGAGTAGTCGTCGATGGGGTTTTTCACACCGAGGAATGTCTGCATCAGCGTAGGCACGATGTCATAATGGGTGGTGCGGTGTGTGCGCACTATACCCCCTTCGGCTCCCGGAACGTGGACGATGAGGGGTACCTGTATCTGCCAACGCGAGAAGTTGCCTCCGTGGCTCCAGTAATTTTTACGGTTTTCGTTAAATTCCTGCGCATGGTCGCCGGTTACGATCACCACGGTGTTGTCGGCGCAGCCCTCCCTGTCGAGAGCGGCGAGTATGTCGCCGAGCATCTTATCGGTTTCGTAGCAGGTGTTGCGGTAGAGATTGAAGAAGCCTGTAGGGTCGAGGTCGTTGTTGAGCTTGGTATAGTCGGCGAAAGTCCATGACGGCTGGAACCGGAGCTGCTCGGGTGTTATCTCGAAGCTGTGCGGGAGGTCGTAGAACACCATGGAGAAGAACGGCTTGCCCGATGCCACATATTTTGGCAAATCCCTGATGAAGTTGTCCGTTATGGCACGGTCGCGGTCCCATGCGGTATTGCCGGGAGTGGAGATGTTGAGATTGGGGATTTTGCGGAACACCACGCGGAAAAACGGCGGACCTACGAGCGTAGCTCCGGGATACACTTGGCAAGTGTATCCCGATTCGAGCATAGTGTCGATAAACACCGGGTTGACTTTGCTGCTCTCGAAAAGGTCCCAGTAGTAGGCCGGGACGGAGAAATAGATGCCGAACACCGAGCCGCGTGTGCCGTTGCTGCATGAGAAATGGTTGTCGTAAAGCACGTTTTCCCGGGCATACCTGTAGGCGTTGGGCATCGTCTCCGGGTCGAGGGCGCGTCGGCTCCACGAGTCTATCAGTATGAGGAGTATATTGGGCTGCTGCTGAGGCTTTTCGGCCACTATCGGGTGGAGCGGATAGTTGACCTCGCCCGATGCCGTCGAAGGGGTGTCGTCAAAGACGTTGCCCTGCGGAGGGATGTAGCCTAAGTCGGCCATCAGCGAGTTGGCAGTGGTGGGGAAATAATAGGGGATGAGGCGTTGCGATTTGAGTACCGAGCTTTTCTGCATGAATGCGGCATATATGTGGTAGCCGTGCGCCCAGAGTGTGCTTCCGAGCATCACTGCGATTGCCGTCCAGACAAATTTAGTCGTGCATATCCGCGAGAATTTCATGGATGCAATCCATGCCCCGGCTGCGATGGCTATGAATATGGCCAGCAGGAAGGCTTCGCGTATATATAAAGCGGTGTCGAATGTGAATATCTCGCTGCCGCCACCGCCGAATACCAGATTGAGCACGAAGCCGTTGATGTGGAAGCGGTATATGTCGTAGACCTGCATGTTGAGAAACAGCAGCACCGATACTATCGCCGCTCCGCCACACATCAGCCATCCGCCGAGACGCGGCAGCCGTGCCATCGAAAGGGGAAGACAGAGTACCAACCAGAGTATCAGAGCCAGACAGGCACCGTGGCTGAGGCACGATGTCAGGAAGAATACCCATCCGGCTGCGTCCATTGCAGCTGTGACGGGGCTACCGTGGATATACCATGCAAGCTGTATGAAAAATATCAGGGTAGTGACGGCAAGATATACGAATCCGGGTTTAAGAGTGTGTTTGAAATTTAACATTATAATTTTTATCGGAAGATTTTGAGCTATATGCCACTGTTGAACGAGGCGCATAGCGGGCTATGTAACGAGTGATACTGTGGCATAGAGCCAAAATATGCCGTATGAGAATCTTGAAGTGTGTATGGACTGCGTTCTTTCGGGTGCTTTGCTCCTTTTGAGTCGGTCATGTGGCTCGCCACACTCCCTTTTCTGCAAGAAGCAAATCCCTCCGAAATAACTTGTAAAAATTTCAATGTTAAATTCAAACACACTCTAAGTCTCTGGCTGATTGGCTGTTTTGGCATAAGGTTATGAATTTTATGCAAAGGTACTGATATTTTCGCATGACTGCGGCTCCGGCGGGTGGTAATTTTGTCACACGGTCAGTCAGTTATGACCAGTAAGTATCAACCTTTTAAATCATAGTTTATGGCAAAATCCAAAGGCAAACATTTTACCCGCGAAGCTTATCCCTCGGAGGAGGAGCTGAAACTGAAGCAACATGAGGAGGCTTCAGAAACCAAAGAAGCGGCTGACGGCGTGGACGGCGGCGGTGCCGGACCCCAGCCCGACAGCGTTACCGATGAAGAAGATGTGTCCGCATCCTCGGATATTGGGGAGGAAAACCCTGAAAATGAGACAGAAACCATGGTAAGCCGCGCCGAACTTGCACGTGCCGTGGCTGAGGCGGAGCAGCGCGGTTATCAGCGCGGACGCAGCGAAGCCATGTCGCATCAGATGCGCCGCAATGGCATATGGGAGCAGCCCCGCCGCGAGGACCCACTCCCTGCGTCAGGCACGGACGAGGATGCGGACGGCGGCGACGACTTGGTGCTTCTACGCAGAATCCGCCCAAGCATATGGGACTGAAAATGAGTAATTTTTGTAAACCTAAAAATTGTATAATTTTTTTTTAAAATTGAATTGTCATGTCACAGATTAAACTTACCCACGGAGCCGCCATCAGCGGCGAACCGCTCACGACTTCAACCACCAACAAACTCGCACCCGGGCTGCTTCTTAACGAGATAGACCGCCGCGTCACCATGATACGCCCCACGGCAACACCTATCGACCAGATTTCGCGCTGCGGCGGTTGCCGCCAGTCAGGGTCGATGATTGTGGAATATTACTCTGTCAGCTCCAAGCCCGATACGGCGAGGGTGACATCGTTCAATGCGGCGACTAAGATGGGCGACGTGCAGACTTACACGCTCTCCGTCGACAGCGACATCTTCCAGGAAAGCGAGACCATACTGTGCCTCCCCCCTTCGGCATCCTCGGCCGCGGATTCTCTGGTGCTGTATGTCATGAGCCGTGACGAGTCGACCGGCAATCTGACCGTGGTAGCCCTTGCGTCGGCCGACATGGAGCCTGAAGACATGAATATCAACACCGGCGATACACTTGTGCGCATGGGGCGTGCTGCTACCGAACTCGATGTGCAGACCCCGCAGTTTGAGGCTCTGCCTACCAAGGATGACAACTACTGCCAGATATTCAAGATGCAGATAGAGGAGTCGACTTACCAGAAGATAGCCAACAAGGAGGTGGGCTGGACATTCAGCGACCAGGAGGAGATAGCCATCATGGATATGCGTTTGGGCATGGAGAAGAATTTCCTCTTCGGTGTCAAGAACCGCTTCACCAATCCGCGCAAGCATGAGGAGGTGCTGACCACCGGCGGCATCTATATGCAGGCGGCAAAGGATTTCAGCCTGTCGAAGGCTACGCTGTCCGAATCGGTGCTGATCGATATGCTCCGCAGCGCGTTTACGGGTACGGGCGGAGGTGCCACACGCAAGATTCTCGTCGGAGGCAGCGAGCTTATATCCGCCCTGAGCAAAATAGCCACCACCCATGTGGTCATGGGTGCGCAGACTTTCACCCGGTGGGGCATAGACTTCAACGAGATTACCTCGAAGTTCGGTACGCTGCTTGTCAAGTACAATGAGGTTTTCGACATCTGCGGCCATGCTTCCGACGGATTGGTGTTCGATCCGCAATACCTGACCAAGTATGCCCATGTGCCTTTCAAGGCCGAGCGTCTTGACCTGCGCACGAGCGGCCAGCGCAACACCAATGCCGTAGTGGCCACCGAAGCGAGCTGCCTCGTGCTCCGTTGTCCCGATGCCCATATGCGTGTACATCTCACAGCCTGACATCGCCATGTTGCTGAGATTGACACCTGCAGAGATGCTCAAGCAGTGGCGGCTTATGACCCTGCTTGAGCCTCTCGCTCCGGCGGACAGCGGTGCCGCCATGGAGCGCACCGACGCGGTAGATGCCGACGGGATTTGCACCGCAAAGATGAGGGCGTGGTACCTGCGTCAGCTTGACACGGCTCCTGTCGGCCTGCTTGAAGTGTCGGACATATCGTCGTCGTTGACACTCCATTGCCTTGCCGAGGAGGATGCCTACAGCATCAGTCTGCCACGGGAGGTCAGAAGGGTGGTAGGCGTAAGGCTGACCGGGTGGCGCGAGCCGGTGGTACCCGCCGAAGCGGCTGAGAGGGCGGATTGCTCATCCAATCCGTATCTGCGAGGAGGTGACTGCCGTCCGATAGTGACACTCAGGGACCGCACGCTCCACATACTTTCGCCGCTGTGTGACGAGGCCGGGATTGAAGAAGTGTCGGTGGTCATGGAGCCTTCTGACGGGATGTACGTATTTGACGAGCTGCTTCTCGGCAGCATTACGAGCGAAGATTTGAAACTCTAATTTTTCTTTTACAGATGGATACCATATGTAACACTGCTCCGACAACAGGTGCTGCCGACGCGGCGGTGTTTGCGGCGGCTTACGATGCCTGGTGCGGAGGGTCTGCGCTCCGCCAGTCGCGGGTGCGGTACAAGGATTTTACCTATGGCCGGCAGTGGGGCGACAAGGTGGAGACTCCGAGCGGCCACATCATGACCGAAGGCGAGTATTCGCGTGTGTGCGGCCGCACTCCGCAGACCAACAACATCATACGCCAGCTCGTCAAGACCATAGTGGGGCGTTTCCGGGCGATGCTGCGCGAGGATGTCGCGCCACGGACACCTTCCGGCGGCATGATGTCGCAGCAAGAGATGGCGGAGACGCGCCGCATCAACGCCCTTGACGAGATAGATGCGCGTATGCTTGAGGAATTTCTGATTTCGGGATGCGCCATACAAAAGGTGGTGTACGAACGCCGTCTCCATGACAGCAAGGCGCGTGTGTGGGTCGACAATGTCAGCCCGTCGCGCTTTTTCGTAAACCGTTTCCGCGACCCTCGCGGATGGGACATCGAGCTTGTGGGTATGCTCCACGACATGAGCCTGACCGAGGCGGTGATGCGCTTCTCGCATGGCGACGCTACACGCCGCAGCGACATCGTGAGGGCTTTTGCATCGGCAGATGTACCGTCGGGGCTGGGCGGCGGAGAGCAGCTTGGCGGTGTCGAGTCGCCCGATTATCACCTTGCCACTGAAGGACGGTGCCGTGTGATAGAGGTGTGGACCCTTGAGAGCCGTGAAGTGGTGCGCGTCTATGACCCCGTCAGCGCCGACGGTTTTATGACAGACCTGTCCCAACTTGATGATATAAAGCGTATCAACCGCACCAGGGCGCGTCAAGGCCGTCCGCTGCTTGAGTCGCGCAGGGACACCACGTTGGTGTGGCGGTTCAGGTTTTTCGCTCCTGACGGCACGTTGCTTGACTCCGGGCTTAGTCCGTATGCCCACGGTATGCATCCGTTCGTGGTGAAGTTTTTCCCTATGACCGACGGCGAGGTGCACTCTTTCGTCGAAGATGTAGTGGACCAGCAGCGTCATGTCAACCGCCTTCTGACCCTTATCGACCATATCATGACTTTTTCGGCCAAAGGGGTGTTGCTCTATCCCATCACCGCCAAGCCCAAGGAGTATTCGTGGGAGCGGATAGTCAGCGAATGGTCGTGCTGCAACGGCGTGGTGCCTTATGTGCCTTCGGGCGACATCAAGCCGGCTCAGGTGGTGTCGAACGGAGCCGATGCGGGTGCTCACAAGCTGCTTTCGCTTGAGTTGCAGCTGCTTGACCGCATATCGGGTGTGAGCGGAGCTTTGCGTGGAGAGACCCCTGTGGGCAACGAAGGGGCGACGATGTACGAGAGCCGCGTCGAAAATTCAATGACCGCTCTGCTTGATGTCATCGACTCGTTTAACGCATTTCGTGCCGACCGCGACGCTAAAGTAGGCATGACGCTGCCGGTGTAGTGTCGTTAACGTTTGTTTGCATTAATGGGCTGTATGCGAGCTGAGGTGTGATGGTATATTTGCCATTGTAAAAACACCAATATTTGTTGATTTAAATTGAATTGAAAATGTCTGCTAAGTAACTCGCAAAAATTAGCTTGCATATAATTGCGAAGGATTTCCGAGGTGATTTTCAAGTCGAACGAACGAGCTTAGCGAGCTAAGCGACTGAGTGAGAGTAAAAATCAGCCGAAAAGACGAGCAAGGATATGCAAGCCCGCAGGGTTACTTGTAAAATTAAATATATAACTAATTTTTGTGAGTTGCTTATGACCCAATCTACCCTGCGCCGTGACCGTGATTTCCTCATGAGTTGCCGCCGCATCATCAAGTCGATGGATGCTGACAAGTCCATAAAAGTGTCGGATGTATCGGCGGCTGCAGCCGCCGGCGGTGTGACCGGCTACTACATGACGTATGACTATGCCCTGCGCATGATACGCTATGTCAGGGCGCATCCCTCCGATGCGGCGAAGCTCCGCAAACGCCTGATGTGGGAAGAACTCGCGGCGCGGGTAGACGGGGTGATGGCCCGCAGGGGGCTTAGCCAGCGCGATGCCTTGGCACATGTGATGGCCGACGGCACCATGCGCGGATACTATATAGCCCCGTCGACCGCCATGCGCAAATTCTATACCGTCCGCGCCAAAGCACGCAGACACATTCGCCGACCATTGTAAATCTTGTAAATCTTATAAATCTTATAAATCTTTATTATAGTTATGTCTGCTAAAACCATTACATTCTCGCTTGACAAAGCGAAAGTTCTTGATACCGTATATGCCCTCTCGGCCATGCGCACCTATCATCGCGACGCACCGCGTCCTCTCGGACGAGATGAGGCTCCGGCGTTGAAGCGGCTTATGGAAGCCTCTGCCGCCAATGTCATGACGGCCCTGTTGCCGTTTGTCGCGGATGCCGAGCTGCATGGATTCGATGCAATCTCCATGACGCTGAGTGTGCCAGAAGGGGTGGACGTTTCTGCGGCGCAACAGATACTCATGTCTGTCAAGATGGAGGAGGCTGTGGCGTTGGGTGTGCTGGAGCTGGCGTTTGAGGCGGTGTGTCCTGCCGGCTCGGCTGCGGCTGCACGCTCGTCCATGGCAGCTGCAGCGGAGATAGCGGCAGCGCTTGACCGCCCGCCCGAGGGGCTGCGCCTGTCGCCGCATCCGTGGTGATGTGTCAGCCATGACCGTCGATATGCCGTTATTGTTGCGGTGTCGCGGATTGACGGCGACACCGCGTAGCGGTTGAACAATCGTTATCGTCGCCGGGGCTGTACGACCGATTTATCGGTCGTATTTTTTTTGTGGAACCTCTTAATGGTTTTTGTAACATTTAATTAACGTCCGTGAAAAGGATATGAAACATTTTGTGGCGAATTTTGTGGGGAAAAGTTAAATTTCAAGCGATGCAAATTTTCTGAATTTGTGTTGCTGAATATTAAAAACTTTGTTATCTTTGTTGATTCCAATACTATCAAAATCAGAGCCGGTAAATTTTAAGATTTGCTTAGGACTTACACAGGCGTTAACTGCAACTGATACCATACAGAAATCATTAATAAAACCGACCATTTTAATCTATCCCTTATGAGACTACATCTGTTACTGCTATGTCTGCTGACAGCTGCGGTGCCGGCTTTGGCACAGAAGGCGGCGGTCACGGGCACTGTCGTCGATTCGACTACCGGAGCACCGCTGCGAGGCATCATGGTGACTCTTGACAATCAGGGGCTTAAAGCCGTCACCGGTCCGGCCGGCGACTTCCTGATCCAAGGTGCCAAGGCCGGAGATGACGCGCTCTCTATCACCAATCCCGATTATGACCCTCTGACATCAGGGGTGGTGCTCGTTGACGGCCAGACTGTCAATGTGGGCCGTTTGGCATTGCGCAACACCAACCAGAACACCTCATTCTATGAGGACATGGAGGATATATACTTTGACGAAAACGCTATCGAGGATGAAGAAGGCGCATCCCAAGCCATAGGGGCTCTGACCGGTTCGTCGGACAATATATATTACAATTCCTCCAATTATGACTGGAACTTGATGCGTTTCCGTTTCCGTGGATATGACTCGGAGTACTCCGACACATACATCAACGGCATCAAGATGAATGACCTCGCCCGCGGACGCTTCAACTATTCGAGCCTCGGCGGACTCAACCGCGCTTTCCGCAACAAGTCGGTAGCTGTGGGTCTCGGCTCGTCGGCTCACGGTTTCGGCGATATAGGCGGCGCGACCAACATCTCCACAATTACCGACGAGTATGCCCCCGGATTCTACGGCTCGGCGATGTACACCAATTCCAACTATATGCTGCGAGGAATGGTGCTCTATTCGACAGGTATCAACCCCCACGGATGGGGTGTGACTGTGGGTGCGATAACCCGTTGGGCCAACGAGGGTGTCGTAGACGGTACTTTCTACCACTCTTACGGCTACTTCCTCTCGGCCGAGAAGCGTTTCAACCCCAAGAACCGCCTGGTGTTCACCACATTCGGTGCTCCTACCGAACGCTCTACACCTCAGATGACATATCAGGAGGCTATGGATCTCGCCGACGACAACCTATATAACCCAGGCTGGGGCTGGCAGGACGGCAAGAAGCGTAGCTCGCGCATCACCAAGACTTTCGACCCGACTTTCTTGCTCAACTGGCTCAGCAACCCGAGCCACTCTACGAGCATCAACACCGGTGTGGCTGTCCGTTGGATTAACTACTCCAACTCGGCTCTAAACTGGTACAATGCTGCCGACCCGCGCCCCGACTACTACCGCTACCTGCCTTCGTATTTCGAGGATGACGAGGCTGCATATGACCTCTACACCCAGTATTGGGCTAACCCCGTCAACCGCCAGATAAAGTGGGACGACCTCTATCAGGCCAACTACCTCAACAATTACCAGAACGCTACCGAAGGCACTGACAAGGGTTCGACATACATCCTTGAACGCCGTCACAGCAACCAGTTCAACTTCATATTCAACTCTACTGTCAACCACCGCCTCAATTCCTACCTGACCATGCAGGGCGGTGCGTCGGTCAACTACACCAACGCCCATTACTACAAGACCATCGACGACCTGCTCGGCGGCGAGTTCTGGCGCGACATCGACACTTATGCCGAGCGTGATTTCCCCGACGACCCCACCATGCTTCAGAACGACCTCAACAACCCCAACCGCAAGGTGGGCAAGGGCGACACATTCGGATATGACTACAATATCCACGCCATCCAGGCGCAGGCATGGATTCAGAATATGATAGCCCTGCCCAAGTGGGACATCGACTATGCCCTGAAGATGAGCTACACACAGTTCTACCGCGACGGCCAGATGCGCAACGGACGCGCCCCCGACAATTCTTACGGCAAGGGCAAGACCCACCGTTTCGACAATGGCGGCGTGAAAGCCGGAGCTGTATATAAGCTTGACGGTCACAATTTCTTCAGCGCACATGCCGGATACGAGAGCCGCGCTCCGCTGTTTGAGTACGCATACATATCCCCGCGTATCAAGGATACGGCCATCGACGGTCTGCAGAGCGAGCGCATCGCTTCGTTTGATATCAACTATGCGTGGAACTACCGCCGTTTCCGTGGCCAGATTTCCGGCTTCTGGACAGAGATGATGAATCTGACAGAGCGGTCATCGTTCTACGACGACTACTATTCTACATTCATGAATTATGCGCTCAAGGATGTCCACACCGCTTACCGTGGCATCGAACTGGGCATGAGCTACAAGATTACACAGAGCCTCGCGGCAACGTTTGCCGGCACATATGCCCGCTACCAGTACCGCAACAACCCGATGGGTGTCCGCTCGTATGAAAACGGTGCCGAGCCTGACAAGGAGGCGCAGGTGTTCCTCAAAAACTACTATGTGGGAGGCACTCCCCAGGCCGCTTTCAACATCGGCTTGGACTACCAGGCTCCGCAGATGTGGTTCTTCAACATCAACGGTTCGTGGATGGGCGACAGCTACGTGATGCTTGCACCCAACCACCACGAAGCCCTGCCTGAGCTGTGGCAGCAGTACCCCGACATGGCTTCGCTCGAAGCTGCCGTGCAGGAACTCGCCGGCCAGGACAAGCTCAAAAACGCATTCGTACTCAATCTCTCGATTGGCAAGGTGGTTTATGTCAACCGTAAGCTCTCGCTCAACTTCAACCTCAACATCGACAATGTGCTCAACAACCGCAATGTCATGACCTACGGCTACCAGCAGGGACGCTTCGACTACAAGGACTACAACGGCAACAAGTATCCCAACAAGTTCTCCTACGCCCAGGGCATCAAGGTGATGTTTAACGTAGGTGTACGCTTCTAAGCCATCAAATACGTTTGAAGAAAAACACTAACTTACGAATAGATATCACATGAAACTCAATAGAATATTACCGGCACTCACCCTGCTGCTCGTATCGGCAGGTATGGTGAGCTGCGACAACGAATTTGAATACCCGCCCGTGATAGTTCCCGAGGCTACCATGGAGGCCAACACCTCCATTGCTGCCCTCAAGCAAATGTACTGGGATGCCAACTCGTCACAGACTTGGAGCACCGAGATAGGCAAGCGCAGCGACGGGCAGGACATCATCATAGCCGGCACAATCATTTCCAGCGACGAGGCCGGCAACATCTACAAAAACCTCATGGTGCGCGATGACGACGGCGATGCCATCACATTTTCCATCGACAAAGGCACTCTTGACGACGAGCTGTATGTGGGACATAAATACGGACAGCGTATAGTCGTCAATGTGACGGGCATGTATATAGGTATGTACAACAACCAGATGCAGATAGGCTCCCCCAGCGACCAGTACGGTATATCTTATATGGACCGCAGCGAGTTTGATGCCAAGGCCCAGGTGGCAGGTCTGCCGGGTCAGGTAGAGCCGGTGGTCGCCGACATGGCTGAGATTAATGCCGCCCTGCGCACTGCCGAAGGCCGCCAGAAATGGCAGAGCCAGCTGATATCGCTTGCCGGAGTGCAGTTTGTCGACGGCGGCGCTGCCACTTTCGGCGACAACGGCAGCTATGGCAACCGCTACATCACCGACGAGCAGGGACAACGCATCAATGTGCGTTGCTCGGGCAAGAGTTCGTTTGCCTACTCTACTCTCCCCACTGGCCGTGGTACTTTAGTGGGCATCCTCAGCCAGTACCGCGAAGAGTGGCAGATACTTCTCAACGACATCAACACAGAGACCTCTCTGATAGGGTTCGACTGGAGTTCAAGCTCTGCCGAGGTTATCTTCAAGGCGGCTTTCTCTGGAGGCAACATGGAGAACTTCACCATCGAGAATATCACCCTGCCCGAAGGTCTGTCAAGCGTATGGGAGGCATCCACTACTTATAACTGTATCGTAGCTACGGGCTATGACAAGGGTACTTCGACCAACAATGAGACTGATTCATGGCTCGTGTCGCCTGTCATAGACCTTGCAGGGGTCGAAACTCCCTACATGGCGTTTGACCAGGCTCTCAACTATTTCTCAAGCCTTGAGGTAGCCAAGACCCAGGCAACAGTAGCTGTGCGTGAGGCCGGGCAGACCTCTTGGACCACTCTTACTATCCCCACTTATCCTACCGTACAGGGATTCGACTTCGTCAACACAGGCGACATCAACCTCAGCCAGTGGGCCGGCAAGCAGATTCAGATAGGATTCCACTACACTTCTACCACTGCCAAGGCAGGAACTTGGGAGTTCAAGAACCTTGTGGTGAAACCCACCGGCACAGACACTCCTGTCGGCCCTGATGATCCCGACCAGCCTGTCGGCGATGAGCTGCTCAACGAGACATTTGCCACAGGGCAGGGCGACTGGACCATAGACAACGTCATGATGGACGGTCTGACATACGTATGGTCGCATGACGAACGTTATGCCTGCATGAAAGCGTCGGCTTATATCACCGAAAGCCATGCGAGCGATTCATACCTGATTTCACCTGTGGTGGATCTCTCCGGAGTAAACAATGCCGTGCTTACTTTCGAACATGCACTCAACAAGTTCAACAGCCTTGACATGGCCAAGACCCAGTGTACGCTCGAAATCCGCGAGGAGGGACAGACTGCATGGACTGCGCTCTCCATACCCGATTACGGCACCGCAGCAAGCTGGACATTCCTCTCCGCCGGAGAGATATCTCTCGCCGACTATGCCGGCAAGAGGGTTCAGATAGCTTTCCATTACACCTCTACCTCTGAGGCGAGCGGCACGTGGGAAGTGAAGAATGTGGTTATCAAGAAGTAAAGACTAATCTAATCGACACATACACATGAGAAATATTAAATCATATCTGACCCCTGTGCTCGGTGTGGCTCTGCCGCTGCTGATGGCTTCGCTGACTGCGTGCAACGACTTCACGACCGACGCTCCGGCGTTTAAGGTCCCCACAGCCACCATCCAGCCAAATACCACCATAAAGGAGGTTAAGACCAAATATTGGGACGATGCCACCAACTATATCGACCAGATCAAGCTGGCCGATAACGGGGAGCATGTCATAGTGAGCGGACGTGTCATATCCAATGACCGTGGCGGCAATATTTACAAGTCCCTCTATATCCAGGATGCCACCGGCGCTCTGGTACTCTCGATCAACAAGAACTCGCTCTATAACGATTACCGCGTAGGCCAGGAGATAGTGATCGACCTGACCGACATGTACATAGGCAAGTACAACGGCTTGCAGCAGATGGGCTTCCCCGAATGGTACGCCCAGGGCAATGCCTGGGAGGCCACATTCATGCCCTATGAGTTCTTTGCGGAGCATGTACAGCTCAACGGTCTGCCCGAACCTGACAAAATCGACGTTGTCACCGTCAGCGACTTCACCACCCTTGACAAGACTGCTGCCGGCCAGATAGAGTGGCAGGGACGCATAGTGCGTCTGCAAAACGTGCACTTCAAAGATGCCGACCAGGACCTCAACTTCACCGACGGCTATAAAATCAACACCAACCGCACGCTCTGCGACGCTGCCGGCAACGAAATCACGGTGCGCACGAGCGGTTACGCCAACTTCCGCAATGTGGCCCTGCCCAAGGGCAACTTCGACCTCGTGGGTCTGCTCGGTTTCTACGGCGACGACTGGCAGGTGATGCTCAATGACACTGACGGCCTTGAAGGTGTGACCTACGAAAAGGGCACTCTGATGAATCCCTACACCGTAGAGGAAGCTCTCAACATTGAGAATGCGGCCGGATATGGCGACAATGTGTCCGGATGGACAGAGGGCTATATCGTGGGCTGCCTGGCTCCTGAAGTGAGCACCGTTACGACCAACGACGATATCGCTTGGGACGGCACCGATTACCTCGGTACTACGCTCGTGATAGCTCCCACGGCTGACACAAAGGATATTGCCAACTGCTTGATATTCGATCTGCCTCAGGGTAGCGAGCTTCAGGCTAAGGCCAACTTGATGGAAAATGCCGGCAATCTCGGCAAGAAGATGAAGATTAAGGGTACTCTTATGCATCAGTATGGCATCGGAGGTATCGGTAATATCATCGGCGATGCCGACAGCTTCTGGATTGAAGGCATGGACGAGCCGGGCGGCGGTGACGAACCCGTGCAGAGCGGCGACGGTACGGAGGCCAATCCCTACAGCTGCGCCCAGGTCATAGAAATAAATCCGTCAAGCTCCGATACCCCTGCGGAGACAGGCAAATGGGTCAAGGGATATATCGTAGGTGTGTACAACTATGACAACGCCGGCAACCAGTTTGAATTTACGGGTACGGTTACGGTCAACACCAATATCCTTATAGCAGACCAGCCTTCGGAGACTTCTGAAGCGAAGATTGTCGCAATCCAGCTTCCTGCCGGAGATGTGCGAAATACGCTCAACCTCGTATCGAACCCCGGCAATTACCAGAAAGAGGTGTCGATCTATGGCGACGTGCAGAAGTACTGCGGCAAGCCCGGCATGAAGAATGTGACCAACTACAAGATTGACGGCCAGGGCGGCGGTGGTTCAGATACTCCGTCGGGAGATATCACCGGCTCGGGTACCGAGGCCGACCCCTTTACCGCCGACGATGTAATCATCATGAATCCGCAGAGCAAGGATACCCCTGCCGACGGCCAGAGCGATGTATGGGTCAAAGGCTATATCGTGGGTTACTATGACTTCGACGATACCAGCAACCAGTGGCATTTTGACAATACTACGTCGACGGTTACGACCAACATCCTTATCGCGGCTTCGGCAAGCGAGACATCGGCTGACAAGATTGTCGCAGTCAAGCTTCCTGCCGGCGACATCCGCAACTCCCTCAATCTTTCGGCCAACCCCGGCAATTACAAGAAGGAGGTGCTGCTCCACGGCGATATCCTCAAGTACTGCGGCAAGCCCGGCGTGGCCAACCTTACTGGCTATAAGCTCGACGGTCAGGGAGGCGGCGATGAACCCGACGAGCCTGATACCCCTGTCGGCGACCTTACCGGCGCAGGTACGGAGACTGACCCCTACACGGTGGCTGATATACGCATACTCAATCCGCAGAGTACCAGCGAGGTTGCCGACGGACAGAGCGGCGTATGGGTAGAAGGTTACATCGTCGGTTATTACAATAACTTCGCCTATTCGTTTACTGCCGAAGGTGCCCCGTATGCCAACGTGCTTCTCGCTCCGACTGCTGACTGCACCGATGAAACCAAGGTGATAGACATCCAGCTCGTATCTAAGAGCGAGACTCGTGCCGCTCTGAATCTGGGCGACAACCCCGGGATGCTCGGGGCGCATGTGATGGTCTGCGGCGACGTACTCAAGTACAACTCTATGCCAGGCATCAAGAACACATCGGCTCACAAGATACTCTGACACTCTCTGGAGTACAAACACTATGACAACTTCGGAATACAATATATTCTGACATTCTGACACACAGTCTGCGCCGCCATGGGCGTAAGCGGCGCAGACACCCACAGGACCGCCGTGGCATCCTCGCCACGGCGGCTTTTTTATTATGCCTCTTAAGGTTCATAGGTGTCCTAAGCCTCCAAAACCATCCGAAATGCTTGGGTTTACATAAATTATGAAAAATTAACATGGGGGGGGGTAAAATGCCGTATATTTGTAAAATAACATTGCGGATTGTGAAACCAATCGAATTTCTTAAATCAAATACATTTCTGATCTATTATTACCAATCTAATTATTTCATGCGTATGAGACACCTATTACTCAGATGGGCGACGTGTGTCACACTGCTGACATGCCTCGCTTTCGCGGCGCGTGCCGATGCCGATTTCATCTATATTTTCGGCAACGACGGCGGGCCGTATTATATGCCGTGTACCGACAATGCCGCTTACTTCGAGGACTACAAGCTCTACGAGACCTCTCCGGGCAGCAAGGTCTATGAGGGCAATTTCTATTTCCACTCTAATTCGTATTTTCATTTTATCTATGAGCTGCCTGAAGCCGTGAATGTGGATGATTATTCGGTTTACAGACAAAATCTGATTCAACCGGCCGCTGATGGGGCACGTCTGGACCGCATCGGAAAGACTGGAGTGTACAGCTCTCGGGATGTGGTAGTCGAGACAATGGTACGCAATGGCGAAGGTCCGCGTAATTGGGTCGCTAATGAAAACCCGGCAAACTGTAGGGTGGTGGTGGACCTCAATGTCAATAAGATTTTTCTGATAGATGACGGGATGGAAAGCTGGTTGGTGGTACCCGAAGGGATGCCGGCTCCGACGCTTGACAATGTGACCGATTATAAGGCCGCCGGAGGCTATAAAGAGTATATTCCGGCTGGGAGGCTGGCTTTCAGCTATTACTCGCTGAGCGATGGCAAGTGGCGGTGCAACAATACTACCGATGAGCTTGTCAACGGTGTGAATTATGTGTATTTATCTGAGCAGCCAGAGAGGGGCTACGACTATGTGAAATCTGACTGGAAGGGCGGTGTGGTTTCTATGCCTCCGTCGGTTTCGCCTGTAGTGTTGAGCGAGGACAGCGGCGAGGCAGAAGCGCAGGATGCCATCTATGTGCACCGCTCTACCGACAGCTTCACTCCGTGGGCAGGGGCATCGAGCGAGGTCATGTCATCGTTTGATGTGCTGAAGCCTGACGGAGAGGGTAATTATACAGGGTTGGTGACTGTCGCAAGTGGAGAGAAATTCAATTTCATATCTGCCCTTGCTGCCACTCAGGATGCTAACACGGTTATTTGTCCACCTGCCGACCGTGCCATCCATTTCAACGAGTTTTCGGGGCAATACCACAGCTCTGCAGTGACAGCGGCCCAGTCCGAAGGGGCTTATTGGGTGGCACCGGAAATGAGCTGCAGTAATCAATACACTATCACGGTCACTCCCGGGGAAAAGCCTGTGGTGAAGATCGAGGGCGAGAAGTCGGCTCTGGAAATATATATTATCGGCATCCCGCAGGGATGGGGTGTCGGCGACGGATCCATGCCGCTGAAAAGGACTGTCAATGGCGGCTACTATGGTGCATATGACATCAAGGCCGGCGAAGCGATGTTCCGATTCTATACATCTCTCGGAGATTGGGAAGTCGGTTCGTTAGGAAGCCAGTATGAAGATATGCCTAAGGAATATGGCACTGTGGAGCAGGAGCAGGTATGCAGCCTTGTGGTCGATGGAAAGGGTTCGTTCCAGTTCTCTGACTGGCCCGGCGGCATGATATATATGTATGTGGAGCCGTCGGCTTCACGTGTGACATTCTCACCATCGCCGATAGCTGCCGCTGGTGAATATCTCGATGATGCCGAGATAGACCCCAAGGGTCTGAAGAGCCTGTACGATGAGGACGGCGATGAACTCGATGGGCGTGACGGTGTATATTCGATGTCGTTATTTGTAAGTGGTGACGAAACGGAAGTCGTAAAGCTCTATACCTACAACCTGCCCATGTCGCGTGACGAGGCGGAAGCCGAGGGGTCGTATGCCCTGACGCTGCCTGACGGCTTCGAGTGGGAGTTTGACGAGATGGGTGTCGCCGAGGCTACCTATACCGTGCAGGAGGGCGTGACTACCGCCGTGCCTAACCATATCACGGTCACAAATTCAGAGGGGGTTGCTTCCCAGCAGTACAACCTGTGCATCGACACCAACACCCACAAGATTTATCTTGAGCGGATTGGGACGGCGTGGCATCTGATAGGATCATCGACTGGCATAAAGACACCCACGTATGCCGACCGTGCTGATTTCCGCGAGTCGGCTTTTGTAAAATGCGGTTTGATTATGGATGTCCCCGCTGGTAAGTTGGATTTCGTATGGGCTAATTCCATAGCGACGGCGATGGCTGTTGCCGATGGCAGCTTGTCGTTGGACTACAATACTACAGAGGTGAATATGACTGAAGGAGTGGCGGTTTCAAGCATGTGGAATAGCTCTGGAGCATATAATGTGAAGGTCGCTGAAGAGTGGCCCGGAGGTCGTCTGTTTGTCACGCCTGACTATATCATGGATGCCAGAGACATGTCCCAGATATACGGAGTGATGTTGGGTGATGCGGATGCTTATATAAAAACATCCGTATTGACCGAGACTGCGCCTGGAAGCATGATATATGAGGGTGAAGTGGCATTTGAAGATGCCACGAATCCGCTTCTGTGGTTTACCCTTGACGAATTCCGCAGAGTCAGGATTACATACGTGGATAGTCCGGAACTCGCGGCTAAAAACGGCGTTATGTCGAGCAATTTGAGTTATAGCACCTACAATGGCCATTTTGAAGTTCACGGAGTCAAGGGCAACGGCTCGCTGAAAGCTACAGTGGATCTCAACCGCATGACAATGAGAGCCGAGGTTGCCGCCGACAATATGGCTACGGTCTACGAAGTGGTCTCTGACAACAGCAGTATCAACCATGTGTTCGCATCAGAGTCGGCAGAGTTGGCTGATGCTCTGTGTCTTTACGTTGACATGGCTGGAACGTCCGCCAGATTCAATTTTGCATCTGAGGGCGAAATTATTGTGCCGGCATCTGGTAGCTCTACTGCGATACAGCCGGGTGCTGACGGCGTGTGGGAAGGCGGCTTCGTCAAGGTGTCGGTTCCTGAGCATGACATGGACGCTGCGCGTCAGGACGCAGCATCGTCTGCCGCCAAGTGGAGCCTCTCTCTGCCTGAGGGCGCGGAGTCGTCGGCTGTCGCGATGCTTATCAACGAGGCGACAGGCAAACTCAAACTGTTCTCTTCGGCACATAAGACCGATGGGTTCTTTATCCTGACCGAATCCCCCTACTTCAGCGGAGTATGGCCGACGATAGAGAACATAGACAATCTTGCCAAGATGGTTAAGGTTGCCGACGGGCGGTATGAAGCCGAAGTCACAGTGCCCGAAGCGGGAATAAGAAATATGCTTATCATCAAATCGACGGCTAAGAAATCTACCATGCCATTGTTAGGATTGGCGAGCGATATCGGTGGAGGTACATCGTTATTCTCTCTTGATGAGGATGGCGATGAGATGTCTCTGCCTGCATGGCCGTCCGATCAATCATATGTCACCTCATGGACGGTAAACGCTCCGGCTGGAAAGGCGATAGTGACGTATGACGAAAAGGCCCACAAGCTTACGGTGAAGTCGGATGCAGGTCTCGGTGTCGACGACCTGACGGCTGACAGCGGCACCTCGTTTCGCATAGAGGTGGGTGACGGCTGCGTGACGGTCGTTTCGGACGGCGACATGGATCTCGACTTCGTCAATGCGACAGGCGCGGTAGCAAAGAGTGTGTCTGTGGCGGCAGGTACGACGACGGTCGGTCTTGCCCCCGGATTCTATATAGTGGCCGGCCAGAAGATATTCGTAAGATAACTTCCGTGGTTGTGACCGCCCTTTGTTGAGAGGGGTTGCGTCACAGCAACAAACACATATAGACATAAGCATCCATTCTGACGGCGAAGACCGTATAGCTGGCACTCAGAGCTGCCGTGGCATCCCCGCCACGGCGGCTCTTTTTTTATGCCTCTTATGGTTCATAGGAGTCCTAAGCCTCCTATGATTCCTAAGCCGCTTATCCGGCGTTGCTGGGTGTTCCGGCCACCCTACGCAGTTGATGCGATGATTGGCAGCCATGGCTTGCGCCATCAGCCCTTTCAGGGCGAATTGATCGGATTCCTCCCTCAACGGGGCTTGCGCCCCGCCCTACTGTTTTTACGCTCCCTCAGGGAGCTTTAGGTGTGGCTTCATCTTGGTGCAGCCGCATAAACACAAATCGGTCGCCATGAATTTGTCGTGCGTTGGCGTTTGCATTGGGGTGCAGCCCTGCAATTTGCGGATGTGTTGGTTGGGAGCTTTGGCGGCTGCGTCCTCGTATATCGAAGGTTCTGGCGATGACGGCATAGTAGCCCCGGAGGGGCGGGAGAATAGTAGGGCGGAGCGCAAGCTCCGTCACAAATCAGAGTCCGAACGGTCAGCCCTGCAAGGGCTGGTGGCGCAAGCCGTGGCCACCGTCGGACGATTTACTTGTTGCCGACCGCTCCTGTCTGGCGACTCCAATGTCTGCATGGCGCAAGGTATGCCGCAGACAAAAACAAGTCAGGCTCCCGGACCATTCCGGAAGCCTGACGGTATTGTATGAAGTGGTTAATCTGCGATGGATTAGCCGTTAACTTTCTTCATGTGGGCGATGAGGTCAAGCACCTTGTTAGAGTAGCCGATTTCGTTGTCATACCAAGAGATGACCTTAACGAAAGTAGGAGTCAGCTGGATACCTGCCTTAGCGTCGAAGATAGAGGTGAGGGGGCAGCCGAGGAAGTCGCTTGAAACGACTGCGTCTTCGGTGTAGCCGAGGATACCCTTGAGTTCGCCTTCAGAAGCTTCCTTCATAGCGGCGCAGATTTCGTCGTATGTGGTGGGCTTGGCGAGGTTGACGGTGAGGTCGACTACAGAAACGTCGAGGGTGGGGACACGCATCGACATGCCGGTCAGCTTGCCGTTGAGTTCGGGGATAACTTTGCCTACAGCCTTAGCAGCACCGGTAGAAGAGGGGATGATGTTGCCTGAAGCGGCACGGCCACCACGCCAGTCCTTCATAGAGGGACCGTCGACAGTCTTCTGGGTAGCTGTTGTAGAGTGAACGGTGGTCATGAGGCCTTCAACAACGCCGAACTTGTCGTTGAGCACCTTGGTGATAGGTGCGAGACAGTTGGTGGTGCAAGATGCGTTAGAAACGAACTGTGTGCCCTTGACGTATGAATCCTGGTTAACACCGCAAACGAACATGGGGGTGTCGTCCTTAGAGGGAGCCGACATAACCACGTACTTGGCGCCTGCCTCGATGTGAGCCTGAGCCTTTTCCTTGGTGAGGAAGAGACCTGTAGATTCAACAACGTATTCAGCACCTACAGCACCCCAGCCGATTTCTGCGGGGTTCTTGCAAGCGGTAACGCGAATCTGTTTGCCGTCGACGATGAGGAGGCTCTTGTCCATGTCATAGTCTACTGTACCCTCGAAGCGGCCGTGCATTGTGTCATACTTGAGCATGTAAGCCATGTAGTCAACAGGGAGAAGGTCGTTGATTGCGACAACTTCGATGTCGTCTCTTTTGCAAGATGCACGGAACACAAAGCGTCCGATGCGGCCGAAGCCATTAATACCGATTTTAGTCATAGTTATTAAGTTGGTAAAAACGTAAGTTTCTAAAACGAGTGGAAAGCACGGAGTTTTCCGCTCACAAAGTTAGAGATTTTTTGGCAAATTACTCACTCTGAGGATTGTTTCATGTGTTAAATTCTGTTGAAAAGGCAATTTTTACGGCAAATTCCGCTGTCACTCACATAAATTTATTAATTTTGCTTTCCTATAGAGGGGTGAGAAGCCCTATTTGCAAAGAAGTCAACGGTTTACGCTGTTTTCGTACTATAGCCAGCCTACCGGTATGAACGGAAAATTAAGGACACATAAATATATAGGATCATGAGCAATCTCATAAAAGAATTTAAGGAATTTGCGATGCGCGGCAATGTCATCGACATGGCTGTCGGTGTGGTTATCGGCGCAGCTTTCGGCAAGATAGTGTCGTCACTCGTGGATGATATAATCATGCCTCTTGTAGGTGTGGCCACCGGCGGCATCAACTTCACCGACTACAAGTGGGTGGTGCAGAAGGCCGTGACCGACGCGCAGGGGGCAGTCGTCACCCCGGAGGTGACGATGAACTGGGGCGCGTGGGTCCAGACCGTCGTGGACTTCATGATTGTGGCTTTCTGCATCTTCATAATGATTAAGTTCATGAATAATCTCCGCAAGAAGAAGCCTGTGGAAGAGGAAGCTCCAGCGCCTGCTCTCCCGGAACCTACGGCTGAGGAGAAGCTGCTTACCGAGATACGCGACCTGCTGCGCCAGGAGCGCGACTCTGCCAAGAAACACTAAACTTATAGAACACAGATATGACAAAAAGTCTTGTTTACACATGCACCGGCGACAACGGCACTACATCGCTTGTCGGCGGTGTCCGAGCTAAGAAAAACGACATCCGGATCGAGGCTTACGGCTCGGTCGACGAGCTCAACGCCAACCTCGGGGTGCTCGCTACTTTCCCTACGCTTGACCAGCAGGCCCACGACCTGATCATCTATTGCCAGCACAAGCTGATGAATATCGGGGCGTATCTGGCGACCCCGTATCCTGCCGGCGAACGCCACGAGTGCGAGGGCATCACCCTTGCGGCTGTGGAGCGCATAGAGAAGGCCATCGACCACCTCGACGAGGGGCTTCCTCCCATGAAAGGGTTCATCCTCCCCGGCGGCACCGGCACTGCGGCGCAGATTCATGTGTGCCGCACGATGTGCCGCCGCTGCGAGAGGCGTATCGTCGGTCTGTCCGAGGAGACGTATATCGACCCGATGGTGCTGCGGTTTGTCAACCGTCTGAGCGACTTCCTCTTCGTGTTTGCCCGCTTTAACAACATGTACCGTCAGGTCAGCGAAATCCTGTGGGATAAAGACTGCTGACGCCGCTCCAGACGACGTAAGGGGTTATACTAACGAAACATCAACCTGTAAAAATACCAAAGCTATGTATTGGACACTTGAACTGGCTTCAAAACTTGAAGATGCCCCCTGGCCTGCCACCAAGGACGAGCTGATAGACTACGCCATGCGTTCGGGCGCACCCCTTGAGGTCATCGAGAACCTCCAGGAAATCGAAGACGAGGGCGACACCTACGAAAGCATCGAGGACATCTGGCCCGACTACCCCTCCAAGGAGGACTTCCTCTTCAACGAAGACGAATACTAAGGATTTTTTGGCGTAATATTAGCGCATAATAAATTGACTATAAAACGATTGGTAAAGTTGCAAATAAACTTACCAATCGTTTTTTATTGTATTTACCGTAAAATATACTTACCTGTTTTCAAACACTTAGCTCATCTAAAATTTGTTAACTTCCCTATTTATTCTATAAATATGCACCATATTCCAACCTTGGTGAATATTAAACAGACAAGAATATGGGCAGACAAAAGAAACCTTTCCCTATCGGGCACTTCCGGCTCCGCTATCTTAAGAACTATGACAAGTCGAAAATCTATCCGATTGAGATTGTCTATATCTTCGGTGGCAGAACCATCAAGCGCAGCATGAACATGTCGGTTGCGGTGGCTGACTGGAATCCAAACGGAAATAACGGACGCGGAGAAATACGCGCCTCCGTTTCCGACAGTGTGCGCCTCAATAAAATTCTTCTGACAAAGGTCAACAAGGTAGATGCCGGACTCAACGAATACCATCAGAAGTTTCCCGACCAAGTCAACGAGGATGTCATTGCTGCTTTCCTTGATGACAAACCTCTTACACGCCGCGATAAGGTTGAAGATTTTGCTATATACATCGAGAAACGTCTTGCCATAGACTACAACCTGAACAAGATTGGATACAGCCGCTATCAGAACGGGAAAAGCTCCATGAACATCTTCCGTCAGTTTCTTATGGCAACCGGAAACGGAACCTATAAGGAGGACTCCATATATGTAGGTGAAATTTCGGTTGAGCTGTTTGACAAATATATCAAATGGCGACGCAACTTCAAGAACAATTCCGACCAGACCATCAACCACGCCCTTACCCCTATATTAAAGGCGTGCGACACGGCTTGCACCGCCGGATATATCGACCGCGAAGTCAACGCTGAACTTCAGGATATGCGCATTCAAGAGAAAGTGTCGCTTGAAGTCGAGGGTGAAAAGGAGTTTGACGGCAACTATCTCACTAAGGAGCAGTTGCAGAAGTTGGTGGAGTTCTATCAACACGACAAGGAACCACGGCGCAAGGAATATATAGAAATGTTCCTATTCGCATTCCACGCCTGCGGTCTGCGTATCGTCGATGTTATGACTCTGCAATGGGCACACATCGATTTTGCCCGGAAAAAGTTGCGGAAGATTATGATAAAAACAAACAAACAAACGTCATGTGATTCCTCTGACTGAACCTGCATTGCGCATATTGCAACAATGGCAGGAAAAACGTGCAGGATGTCGGTATGTATTTGACCTTGTGAAAGAAACTTTGGATTTGGATGATGCGGAGGCTCTTTATAAGGCTCGTAATAATGCGACTAAATGTATCAATCAGTCGCTGGCGGTCGTGGGAGAGCAGATTGGGCTACCTTTCAGTCTTTCAATGCATGCGGCCAGACATTCGTTTGCGGTCTTTGCCCTGAATAAAGGATTGTCAATGTCTGTAGTAAGTCGATTGCTTGGTCATGGTAGTACGGATGTAACAGAGAAAGTCTATGCCCGTTTCTTGCCGGAAACCTTGTCTGCTGAAGTGGCTCGACTGAAAAACGAGTTAACTCCGCTTGAAATAATATGATTTTTAGAATTTATGGTATTGAGATAATTAGTTTTTGTTTCTATGTAATGTGAAATATTTATGCTACAAATAATATTCTTGGTTATAGGTCTTTGTATTATCGTTCTTGCATTGTCCTTTGCTTTCAAAAGATATGCAAGGCTGATTCTTTGGTCAAGTGCAATTACCTTGTTTGCCGGTACGCTATTGCTTGTCGGAGTCGGTGTGATAAATCCGATTGATGGAGATAATGCTGGCTCTACAACGTTTTGGGGTACTATCATAACATTGATTTCAGGTGCGGCTCTTGCCTTTTGCGCTGAAATGCTGAAAGAGGGAAATAAGGGAAAAATAAAGGTGCAAAATGGCAATTCCTCTGTTTCGGAGGAACAGTCAGTATGTGACGAAGGGGCTGTTGTCTTGACAGGAATGTTGAATACGGAACTGGCTGTTAAAGTTTTTGCGAAAGCGATAGAGACTGGTTATATGAGCGAAAAAGGTTCCCATTATAAGTGGAATGATTCCAAAGTTCTGCTGGCATATATGTGTGGGCGAATATATTGTGGAGACAAGCCTGTATATTCTGATATGGACGAGAAGTCATTCTGGAAATTCGGCAGATTGGGGGTCTTTCCTGATACGGAACTGAGCCACTTGTTTGAAATGCCTGATTTGGGGCAGTCCCGGTCGAATAGGAAAGACCTTGTCGTTCCTGCAAAATCCAAGGAAATCGATAAGTTTTTTGAGTAGCTTGATAGCTACTCTTTTTGTTTATAATCAATGCTTTAATTCCCAATTCTAATATTATCTAATACAATCCTAACTTCGGTCTAATTCATTAGCCTAATCCATCCTAACTTCCTAAGTGCTAATGACTCTCTACCTTCGCTGCCGTTATGGTCGATGTGCACAGTCGTGCCATAACATGAACCCGGCTTACAGTCCGAGTGTGCATCAGGAAGGTTAAGCCATAATACGAAAAACTATGGCTAAGAAATTAGATGGAGAGAAAAATCTATGTGAGAGGGAATTGCTTGAGAAGATTCTCGGCATAGTAGAAAAACAGTTGCAATTACCACCTCCAAGTAAGACAGGTGGGTGCTGTCTCTATGACAACAAGTCTTTGATGGAGAAATTGAACATCAAAGAAAAGTATCTGAAAAAGTTGCGAGACAACGGCTATCTCGGCTACTCGCGTGAAGGTGATAAATACTGGTACACGCAGGAAGACGTAGACCGCTTTCTGCGTCGTTTCCATTATGAAGCTTTCGCTATTGGTGATGAACTTCCCAAACAGGAAGGAGGTGGCTATGTTTGACACCATTCATTTGACCAACATGCTTCGTTCGGAAGTGGAAGGCATTCCGGAAACAGGTCTTCCGTTGGATGCCTTCCCGGACAAGATACAGGAGATTATCCTCAATCTTGCCAGATACGAAAATTTCAATGTGGAATATACTGCGTCTATTGTTCTTTCTGCTGTTGCTACTGCAATAGGCAACTCTTGTCATATCCGTATAAAGGGCGAGTGGAAAACTTGCCCATCCCTTTATATGATGCTGGTCGGACGTCCCGGGCTCGGAAAGACTCCTCCCCTCGGTTTTATCTATAAGCCGATTAATGAGTATGATGACCGGCTGCATGAGAAATATAACGAGGAATATGACGAATATGAAAGAGCCATGTCAGCAGGCAAGCACGGAAGTGACGGGGAAGAACAACTGCTCAAGAAACCGAATTTTGTAACGACGGTCATTTATGATTCCACCCCGGAGGCGATGATGAATATTCATCAGCATAATCAGCGTGGGATAACATTGGTCGTCGATGAAATCCTGGCTTTGTTCAATTCCGTCAAAAGGTACAACAGCAAGAACAACCTCATTGAAGATCTGCTGACAGCTTATAGCGGACAGCCGTTAAAGATTATCCGCAAATCAGAATCACGTCCTGTTCTAATCAAGAATCCATGTATAAATGTCATCGGTTCAGTACAGACGAATATGCTGCAGGAAGTCTTCCGTGCAGAGTTCCTTGCCAACGGATTGCTTGACCGTTTTCTGTTTGTCTATCCCAAAAACAGGAAGATATCCGGATGGAGACGGGAAGAGCGGAATACAGCCCGTCCTGACATCATGAATCAATGGAGGACAATAATCAACAGAATCCTAAGTATCCCCTGTATCCTTGATGACAAGGGTACAACGGTCAATCCCCGTATCCTTACAATGTCTGACGATGCGGAAGAATACTTTTATGAATGGTACAATGGAATTATCGATGCTGTAAATGCCATTGAGGATGATGCGGATGTTGAAAGCCGAAAGATGAAACTCAACGGCCATGTAGCACGTCTTGCCCTGTTGTTTCAGGTAATGAAATGGGCTACTGATAGTGGAGATATGCAATATATTGAGCGGGATTCCGTAGAATCGGCAATCCGTATGATTGATTATTATGAGGAAACATACAGGAGGATTCAGGAAACCATTGTCATAAACAGTATCGGTGAAACTAAGGAAGCGTGGCTTTCTCTGTTGGAAGATCGGTTCACTTCCGGTGATGCTGTTATTGCCGGTAGAAAAGTTGATATGTCCCGACGTACCGTCTATTATGCGCTTGACCAATTATGCCGGCTTAAGCACCCTCTTATAGAAAAGCTTCAGCATGGAGTCTATCGCAAACTTATGACAGAAAATACTGATGCACCTTGCACTATTGCACTTTCATCTTGTCAAGATACCGTGCAATCTTCTCAAAGTGCAAAAGTGCAGAGTGCAACCACACTAAAATCAGAGGACCATGAGTGAATACAGATTCCATTTACAGAAATACCGCCCTGGAAGCAAGACTACTTGTCCGAACTGTGGTAAAAGCCGGTGTTTTGTCAGGTATGTTGATGAACAAGGCAGCATTAGCTTTCCCGGTAATGTCGGCAAGTGTGATCATGAAAACAGTTGTGGCTACCACTATACACCTAAGGAATACTTCAAGGATAATCCTGATGTATTGGAAATGGATGAGGGAAGCGGCAAGTCACTTCTTTCTGCCCCTTATAAGACGGCAGATAAAACTCCGTCTTGTATTGTCCCTTCGTATATTCCTTCATCTTATGTGTTAAGGAGTCTGTCACATTATTCAATCAACCCCTTATATCAGTATTTCTGTCATGTATTTGGTGAAAATGAGGCAAGCAGATTGTTTGAAATGTATCGCATAGGGACATCTTCAAAATGGGGAGGCGCAACGGTTTTCTGGCAGACAGATATAAATGGACAGGTAAGAACCGGCAAGGTAATGTGCTATAATGCCGAGACAGGCCATCGGGTTAAAGAGCCTCAGGCTTTTGTCAGCTGGGCACATTCCGAGTTGAAGTTGCAGGATTTCCATTTGAAGCAATGTCTGTTTGGAGAACATCTTCTGAAAAATTCATCGTCTCCGGTAATGCTGGTGGAAAGTGAAAAGACCGCTGTTGTAATGAGCCATTTTATCCCCGATTATATATGGCTGGCAACAGGTGGAAAGAACGGTTGTTTCAACAGTGAAGCTATGCAGGTTCTCAAAGGCAGGGAGGTTACTCTCATCCCTGATTTAGGAGCAACCGAACAATGGAAAGAAAAGTCTGCTTTGTTGTCTGGAATATGCAAACGGGTTGTTGTGTCCAATGTTTTGGAATGTACATCCGATGAAGAGCAACGCAGCCAAGGATTGGACATTGCAGACTTCTTTCTGTATTCACCATCAAAGAGGCAGATACTCCACCAGATGATACAACGTAATCCTGCATTGCAGTTACTCATTGATGAACTGGATCTGGAACTTATTGAATAGTAAAGGAACTTGTTCCGAGGATTTATAGAAAGTCCTTAACACAATAAGGACTTTTTGCCTGGCGGCAATAAAATCCGGTCATTGTCCCGCAGAGCGGACTGGCACAAGAGCAAGCTCAAATATTAATCATTTATCAAAAGAATACCCTATATGAACACAGATATTAAACAGGCCATGCATGTTGAAGCCGGGAAGTCATTCGGCACAGCAGAGGCGAATGAAAACGAAAGGCATTGGAATGACGACAAGATTGACAGAAAGAATCAGGATCCGACCAATCACTATGACAAGACCCGAATGAAACTGAATTTCGAGATTGGGCCCGATGGGAAAGTTCATCCGTTAGGCTATCAAGAGAAATCGCTTGAAGTACGTTTGCAGGAACGGTTGACTGAACTGGGCTGGAAACCTTTCAAGCCGGACAGCAAAATTCAACCAAACTGTTGTGCGAAATTTATCTTCGGAGGCAATCATGACCGTACACTTGAAATGGCATTTGGAACCCAAACCGTAAATCTGGATAAGGGTGCAGACAACAGCCATCTCCAGCGATGTCCGGAAATCGAACAATGGGCAAAAGATGTCTATGACTGGTGCGCCAAACGGTACGGACAGAAAAACATCATCGGCTTCCAGGTTCATCTTGATGAGAGCAGCCCGCATATCCATGCCTTGATCGTTCCTGTCGGACAACGAGCCAAAAGCGGATGCGAATGCGTCATGTGGTCGGCTAAGTTTGGGAAGAGCCGTTATGAGTATGGCCATATTCTTCGGGAAATGCACACCTCGCTATATGAAGAGGTTGGGAGCAAGTACGGGCTGGAACGTGGTGACAGTATTGAAGGACGGAACGTCAGCCATCTTAGTAAACGCGATTATATCCGGAAACTGGCCAAAGATGCGAAACAGGCGGAGAAAGCAGTCAAGGGGCTGCAAACTATGATACGGAGGTTGGAAGCACAGATATTCAGGTCTCAATCCCAACTTGAAGAAATTGAGAAGTCTCTGGCTTCCGGCAAAATCGCTCTTCAGGAATATGAAATTCAAAAGACCAGGATACAAAAACAGATTTCCGAATACCAGTCAAAGCTTGAAGACAAGGCATGTAAGCTTCAAGAAAAGGAGCAGGAACTGGAGCAGATGACAAAGAATATAGACCGTGTCGGTAGAGTGGCGCAACCTTTCCGCAATCACAAGATAGATTTTGAGCCGCCACGGATCACTGGTAAACCTCCGATATTCGGGGTTGACAAATGGATTGAGGAGCAGAACAGATCTATCGCCAGCCGATTCGTGAAGATTGTCCGTCAGATTGAAGAACTGTATCGGAAGGATGCCGAACAGCAAATACAGGCGGTGCAGAATAATGCGTTGCTGGACTATCGGGAGTTTAAATGGCTGCAACAGGAGTATGCACGACTGACGGATCTCAACGACAATCAGACTGAACAGATGCAGACATTTCTTGACCAGCTGGCTGAGCCTTCTGTGCGGGAACGAATCTTCTCTATCGCTGATGCTTTGATTGGCGGACAGCCTGTCGCTGTTTCATCCGGCGGAGGCGGTGGCAACGCCGACTCCGACCTCTGCTGGGACGGAAGAAAGCCGAATGAGGAGGAAGAGGCGTATAGGAGGAGGTGTCTGATGTTTGCGATAGGAACGGTTAAAATTCAGAATGAGAAGAAAGGTTATAGGAGATAAGGCACTGTCCATAATTTTGTGTAAATGCAAAATATTTTATAGTGCCGGAGATAAAGAAATATAAATGCCTCAATATCTAATCTTTAATATAAAACAAATGGGATTCGACTCACGAAATCCCATTTGTTTAGGCAAAACCTATAAGGTTGTATGCAGAGCTATGTGTGTGAAGTTATTGCGAGCCTCGCTACTGCATTGTTTTCGAAATACGCATTAAGTGTACACTTCCTGCGAAACTTTCGCGCCTAATTCTTTTGTCAAATCAATATTAGTCCATTTTGTGAACATGAATTTATTTCTACGAAAATACCTTTCTATCAAAACTTGTTTAGCATTATCTATTTGCATAACCTTGCACATAATCTTCCGATCATTATGAGTTATGAATGGACATGCTAATAAATCTAGTGCAAGAATAATTAATTCTGCATCTTTCCTTTTGTCTGGCAAATTTACGGATTTAAATTTATTGTTTATTCCCTCCATTAGAGTTTTTTGTCGCTCATAAATTCTTTTGTATTACCATACCTCTAGGAACACCGCAATCAGCCTTGATTTTATTGGGGGCCTTTTGTCTGTTATATTCTGATAATATTCCTTTAATCATTCCTTTTGTCTTGTTATTCACAAGATTATTAGCATTTATTTTGTCCAATAAAGCTTGTTGTGGAATAGACTCAAAGAAACCAGTAATATCTGTCCGAATAAGGTAGAATGGTGTTGTTGTATTCAGAAGTAATTTAACATTAGACATTATCTGGTGCTTATTTGCCTGTCTTACGTTAAATAACCCTCTTATTATTCTCTGTAAATTCTTAATGGCATAAAAATATTCCCATTGCTGGGTATCTATTGTAAATACTTGGTTACCTTTATTATCTATATATGTATTATTTATTGACAATATAAAGTCTTTGTTATTAGCTTTTTGAGCATATTTACTTAACTCATTATATAGTTCTTTGTCTCTATCTTCTTGTTTGGTTTTTATTGTGGACTTAAGCCTCTCTAACTCCGAAATTTCCTCTTCTGTCCTATTATTCTTTTTCTTTTTTGTTATTTCGTGAGTTCTACTTTTCATAGCCTTCATTTCAGAGACAATATTTCTATAATGTTCGGGCATATCGTCAAATGCAATATGCCCTTTACGATTCTCCTCATGGAAGATAGAAAGGTAATTCTCTACTGAAAATGATTGATCGAACATATTCTAATAAATATTATTCTTTTTCTTTCAATATCCTAGTTGGCATTATCAATGCTGCTATTCTCTGATATATTTATGTCTTTATCGTTTTTACTAAATAGAGTTGCTGGAGTCATCCTCAATGGAAAAAATCCTGTCGCTCATCATTATCATGTTGGTCTATAATATTATTCCTGTAATACCTCTTTTACAATCTGCAGTATTTTCTTATTGTTGAGTTGTGTTCGGAAATATACATTATACCCTTGTGCTGATAGGTTATTGAAGAACACCTCGGCACATTTGATTTTTGCCTCCTCAATGCCGCGAAGAGTTGATTTATTTTCAACTCCCTTAGTCTCCACAACAATATTAAGCTCTTTTTCTCCATTGTCTTTTTTAACGACATACATGAAGTCCGGACTATATGACTCTCCGGTAATGGTAGGAATTGCGATACTATTACGCGGAAATTTTCCATAGACAATTACTTCATCAATGGAGGTATTGATGTTTTTCAACTCCAATGATGAATCATAAGCCTTGGTGTCATATAAATATTTCTCCATTGGAATTCCTTCTTCTATTTTGACACCAATCCTTCCTTGCGCAATACTCTCCCGGACAGATCCATCGTTATGAGTAAGAGCTGTTGCTTCAGGTTCTCCATGAGTCTTTTTGTAGTTAAATCGTCCTTGAAGAGTGACCATTTTCCAGTCAGAGAAGCCTCTGATTATTTCACCAACAGTCTGTTCATTGAAGTATTTGTCGTCTATACTTCCATGTCGCTTTACATAATTGCAAATAGACTTATGTATCATCGAAGCAGGAATATTAGTTGCCGATGATATCCTTTTTAAGAAAATGCCATAAGGGAGGGTGCTGGCAATGGAATACTGCACACCACTGCCTGTTTCTGTTCTCATTTGCGCCCCATCACTTCTGACTATATCTCTGTGACTGGAAATAACCTGTTCAGAAAAAATAGAAGGCGCCTCTAATATTTCTGATAAACCTTTCTCCAAATCATCATCAATATTGTCATCGTACCAAATAGTATATCTTTGATTGAGAACCTTCCACAACTCCTTAATTTCGTCAAACCGAGCTTTGCGAATGCCAATCGGTTTTTCGGATGTTTTATTGCGGTCTTTGATTTTGCTAGCGTCCAATCCAGATTTGAATAATGGATACTCTTCAAAGAACTGAGTCTTGTTTGCCGGAATAATATTGTGTTCCAAGTCAATATAATTCTTTGATAGAAGTTCAATAAACAAAGCTTTTTCTTCTTTGCCCATTTTCTCAGCCACCAGTTTGATCTGCTCCAATGAAACAGATGTCGTACCTGGTACTTCACTATTTATTTGCTCAACGAGTTTATTGGCAAAATCAGCTTCGGTAAAATCTACAATGTAGTTCAACATGAACTCTTGATTGGAGATTCGGTTTCCACACTCATCAACAGGCAGGCGTAATCCTCGTCCTACTTCCTGCAACTTCGAGGTTTCACTACCGCTCGACCTCAATTTTGCAATAGTAAACACATTCGGATTATCCCATCCTTCCTTTAATGTCCACTTGGAGAATAAGAATCGACGCAAAATATATTTCCCGTCTTTGTCTCTAAAAGCAAGTAGGTGCTTCTTGCCATTTAGAATATCATTAACTTCATTGGCAATGTCTTCGTCCGACGAACTGTTGTCCTGAGCAAAATATCCCCCATGACATTCGTCAATATGGTTTAAACTGGCTTCAAGATATTCCCGATACTCAGCTTCCGATTTATCCAGATCTTTGATTGTTGCAACCAATTTCTCCTTGAGTAACCTTTCAAAAGCTTCCAATAAATACGGTTTCTTACCATCCTCGCTCTCGCGATAGGAAGTGATATCATCTATAAAGAAAAGTGCCAGCGTTTTGATCTTAAATGTGCGCCCGCAGAAATTCTCCCGTTCGGTTTCAAAATGGCGTTCGAGAGCAAGACGCAGCATCTGCTCCTGGTACGATTGCATGTAAATGTCCACATTCATCTCCTCGCCAACGTTCTTAATCAATCCATTGGACAACTCAATGGCATTTTTATCTATGGCTTGTATTGTGATGCCATTGAACTCCTCGGAAATTACCGACAACGAGTCATTTACCTGTAATTGATATGTTTTTGTCGGACTGTCTGCACTTTTATGCTGAAATATGGCTTTCTCATTTTTGACTACCGACAGAAGCTTTATTTTTTCTTCTTTTTTAGAGACTGGCTCAAAGTGTTCTTTGGCAACACCTTTAATCAATCCTTGGTTAAATGCTTCACAAGCATTCAGGTCGTATAGCAGATTCACATAGTCATGTACAACCGTTTTATTTTTACCCCTGCCGGACACTGTTTCAGGGAAAGTTGCGCCGTATCGAATAATACATTGAGGGTTAATTTCTTCCTTGATTACGCCAAACGCCTTTTGATCGCGTGAGAACTTATGTGGCTCGTCAATAATAACAAATGGACGAGTTGCACGGAGAGCATCGAACGGGCGATAAAACCCCTCAATAACGCTTCCGTAATCATCGCGACTGAGCATATAATTCTTGGCAACTTTCAACAGTTGCATATTTACCAAAAGGACATAAATCTTTTTGGTATCCCTGTTCGATCCCTTTACAAATTCACTTACGGCTGCTGGGAAATATTGCCTGCCTTTCTTTTTTTTCTTGGGCGGCTCCAAAGTGAGCAATTCGATTTCTGCATCATATCCGCACACATCCCGGAAATGACGTTTGACATAACCGTCCTCCATAAATTGTCTTGCTCCGGCCTTGATCGGAAGCGTTGGTACGGCAACAATAAATTTATTGATACCATACCGTTTGTGCAACTCATACATCGTCCGGGTATAAACGTATGTTTTACCCGTACCCGTTTCCATCTTGATGTCAAGGTTCAGGCAGCTTGCATCATGAGAATATGCACAATTCTCCGGTTGTATGCTGTTCCTCCTCTGTATGGCAACAATATTTTGACCCACCCCATCTTTTGACAGGGTTATTTCGGGATTGGCATAGAACATCACTGGCGACTTTATCGCCGTATTGGCAAAGGCATCAGCAACGGCATCAACACCGGTTTGCTGATGTGGCAATGAAGGCTGAAGAATTAGTTCCATATCAATACCGAACATCAAAGTTAATACGCATATTCTTCTCCCCGTCCCGTATTACCCGAAGACTGTCTTTCAATCCCTGTAATTCTCCCCACGAAAGGGCATAACCATATATTACGATATTTTGAGGATTGAACCCTGCATCCGATTGATACCGGTCCAATAACGATGCAACGACTTCATTACTTAAATTTGGGTTAATAACATACAGATATTTGTCAATATAGTAAAGCTCATATCCTTCAATATTAATCGTCTTTACATCGGGAATCAATCCGTAGCCATCACGTACAAGCCATGTCGTGAGAATTGTCGGTACGCCAAATTCATCCACCAATGTCTTATCACTAAACATTGTATGGGATTCAAATCGCTCCATCTTTTCAATGGACAGATTTGTAGGCTCTTGAAGAGTGAAGTGCTTGAATCCATAATTTAATGAAAACAAACTATTTTCAGATTGATATTTTTTTGCAGCGCGAATAATACGTTCAATTCCTATGTAATCTAAAGAGTGTGGCCTATGACATTCATCTAATTTAGAGATTGCTTTTTTCGCAATCTCTCTCGTATCACCAGATTCTCTTACGACTTTTTCATCTAAATTTTCTGGTATTTGCACCATAATGTATGTAAGAGCATCATCTTGACATGCTGTTCTTTTAATATTCTCGGCCATTACAGCTTGGGCTGTAGTCGCGCTGCCAGAGAAAAAATCTAAAACAATCCCGCCATTATCAACCACCTGTAGAAGATATTGAATAAGATATACCGTTTTAGGGTAAGAAAATGTTCCTGCTAATCCTAACTCATCAAGGTCATCCGAATAGGATTTAAAATCTTTTTCATAAAGAAGTGTTCTCATCTTTTTACCTGGGGCAAGACGCTGCTTAAATTGTACAGACCAGTTCCCATCATTTTTTTCAAGAATCTAATTTCTCCTATTTCCTTGTCTTTTAAAAAACGTTCTTTGCTTCTAAACCATTTACCTGTCAATTCAGTCCCATCGGGGGCAGTTATAGTATATGGTCTAGTTTTAGTACTAGAACGCTCCATTGTATCCCAAAAATATTTACCATGTTCATCTTCTTCCGAATACCGCTTTAAGTACTCTTCTGTAAAAGGAATAAATAGCTTACCACCATAATTAATATCTCTCGCATATGCACATATATAATCATGTTCCACAGCGAATGAATCTGCTGCTGATCCACCTCCACTTTTAGTCCTTCTGGCAAGAATAGATAGAAAATTTTCTTCCCCAAAAATATCATCGCAAAGCAATTTCAAATTACTTTGTTCATTATCATCGATGGAAATAAATATCACACCGTCTTTTGAAAGCAGGTCGCGGGCAAGCAACAGTCGAGGTTACATAAACATGAGCCAGGCAGAATGCGTGGCAGATCCTCGACGCGTCAAGTCTAGAACTCGGCTGGCTTGTTCCTCGGAAATGCTCAGTTTTGATGCCAGTTCTTCAACCGTAAAATTGAATGAATCCGTGTAAACAAAATCATCGGACCCTGTATTATAAGGAGGATCAATATAGATACATTTTATGCTGCCGGCATAAGACTTCAACAAATGTTTCAATGCATCGAGGTTGTCGCCACTGATATAAATGTTTTTGCTGTCTTTGTTTTCGGGTAGATTGTTGTGCTCTGCGTCCGGAACAATAACAGTCGTTGTATCCAAAGATGCCAGCAAGCGGGCATAGTTTTTTCCAAGAAATCGTAACTCATATCCTTCTTCGGTGACGTGTATCTTATCTTTAAGATATTCCTTCAACCGCTCGATATCAAATGAACCGTTACGGAAACAAGCAGGGAAATGCTCTTTCAGAATCTCTATTTCCTTTGCTCCGACAGTTACATTATTGTTGGCATCTATTATATCTTTAATCATTGCAATTCGATTTTATTATTTAATAATTCATCAACAGTTACCTCCAGCAGCCTTGCGATCTTGACAAGAGTCTGCAAATCTGGCTGCGAACTGTTCGTGCACCATTTGGAAACAGTTGAAGGGTTTACTCCCAACTGTTCACATAGCCATTTATTAGTTCTTTTCTTTTCGGCTAAAACCACTTTTAGTCGATTAATATCAGTTTCCATATGGCTCAAATTTGTTATCTTAAAGCAAAGATAGTGAAAAATTTTCACATATATAGGCCTATGAGAGATTATATTTCAACATATAATAAAAAACGTAAATACAAAGAAAATAATAAAAAAATAGTACCTTTGTACATTCATTCAATTGTATGTATAATTATTTGATAAAAAGTTTAATATAGTATCTATGTCTAAAATATTTTTGATAACATACGATTTAAAGGAACCTGGACAAGATTATTCAGATCTTTACGAGGCTATAAAAGGTCTTGGCGATTGGCAGCATCCATTAGAATCTATGTGGATGGTGAAAGTCAATGACTTTATTGTTGCTCAAAATATATATGACACTTTGCGTCCACAAATTGATGAAAATGATTTATTGTTTATCGTGGATATTACTGATAGAAATCGTCAGGGATGGTTGTCTAAGACTGTTTGGACATGGCTTAATAAGGAATAATATGATTAAAAATATAACTATTGAGGGGTTTAAGTGTTTCCATAAAAGGCAATCAATTCCTCTTTCTCAAATTAATTTATTGTATGGGAAAAATGGCCGAGGCAAATCTACTATAGCTCAGTCTTTTTTGTTGTTAGCTCAAACAATGAAGGACTGTAATGACATTGCAGAGTTACATTTAAAAGGTGATTTGGTAGCATTGGGAACTTTTGACGAAGTGGTGAATGTCAATACAGAATCTAAAAAATTTTATTGGGCATTTCAAGATGACGATAATTGGATAGAGTTAGGTTTTGAAAAGCTCCCTCAAAAAACTCAAATGGCAAAACTATGTGAGCTATTAGTTAATGGGGAAAATCGTTTTGATGTAAAAACTACTTCAGATAAAGATATCGTTAGTGAAAATAAATCTGTTAGTACGACATCTGATATCATGATGTTACAAAACTTCAAATTGTTGCAGTATGTCTCAGCCGAACGTTTAGGACCTAAAAATAATTCCGCTAGAATAGATTCATTGGATAATAATAGGTTAGGGGTAAAAGGTGAGTACGTTATTAATGTACTTTCAAATCAAGGTTCTTTATTCCAAGAAAAAGTGTGTGAAGTTTTATCGGAAATATTAACAGGCGCTACTCTAGAGGCTAAACCTAAAGATGATGATAGTGTTGAGCTCTTTCTTGATTCTGTAAATAATGGTCATAAATTTCGCCCAATCAATGTAGGGTTTGGTTATAGCTATGTTTTACCTGTTATTGTTGCAGCGTTGCTTGCAAAAAAAGGAAGTATACTGATTGTTGAAAATCCAGAAGCTCATTTGCATCCAGGAGCTCAATCTAGATTGGCAAAATTCCTTATAGAAGTATCTATTAAAAATAATATCCAACTTTTGATTGAAACCCATAGTGATCATGTCGTAAATGGGCTCCGTATTGCAATGAAACAAAAATTAAATGATTTGTCTCCTAATGATGCTGAGATTATTTTTTTCTCTCATGATGATATAAATACAAATTCATCTGTAAAGATAATCAAGTGTGATCGTTTTGGAGAGCTAAGTGATTATCCAGATGACTTTTTGGATGAATGGACAAAACAATTAGTTACTTTAGTTTGAGTTATGGACGCTTATTTTAACGAGCTCTCTTGCTTTCCGCTATGTGAATCAAAAGAATGTGCAAAAGAAAGAGCATACAAATTTGCTTCGCTGCTATCTGAAACGAAGAAACAGGGTTTTAATGTCGTACGTTGCCATGATAGAGGTATAGCTGAAATTCTTCTGTGTCAAGACTATTCTATTGCAGATTTTTGCAATGAAAATTTACGTGGAATTAAGGAGATGTTGTTATTGTCAATGTTGCATCCACCATATTTTGAACCAGGTTCTGAGGAAGAGAAAACATATATAGAGAATACTTTTTCCGTTTCTGTTACTAATGATTTTAATCAGGAGGAAAGGAAACCTGCTTATGGTTTGTCAGCTGTATGTTTATATAATTCTATTGGTCAGAATCTTTGCTCTTGTGATTTTTGGGAACAAAGCAAAGAATATGTGATATATGACGTTGATGATTCAGGCAAAGAAAAAGAACACAAAGTTTTATCATTTTCGAATCCTGGAGACTATAAAACTTTAGAATATAAACAATGGCAAGCAAAAACACAACCTTGTATTTTTTGCGATTGCGGATTAGAGAAAACTAAGAAACAATGCAAATTATCTTCTGATCATCACGGCAATGATGTATTGAAAAAGTTTGCTAAGGAAAGTTTATTTATTCTTCCATATATTGAGAGTGTAGTTACATCATTGGCATATACTCCTGATTCAAAAACATTTGTAAAAAAATTACATTATGATACAGGTCGAATTGAAATTGTATTAACATGGACAGAAAAAGGGTATGGAATGGTTCTGCAAACTACAGCTCGAAATGATATTGAGCTAATCCAGATTGGAAATGAGTTGGAAAAACGTTTTGGAAATGGCAATTGATTTAATGTAGAATATGTTTGTCTAATATCTTCTTAAATCGCCTTTGACCGCCTTAGATAGCGTGGTTTGTTTATCTAAACAACAATATAATTTAGACAACTTATTGAAAATAAGAATAAAACAATTTCTTCAACGAGGACGAATACTGATACAGTACCAAGAACTCTTATATTAAGAGACCTGCATACCCCTCCTGAGAGGCTCGTATCTGCCAGGTTAACGCCTTTTGAACACAAGCGATTGGCAAGGACTGTCAATGGTCCTTGCCAATCGCTTTTTTTTGTGGCGGGTTGGTGTCATGGATTATTTCAACAGCTTGTCGGATGATGATCAACGGCGCTTCTCTACTTCGGTCAAATCTTACGCTGTGAAGCTCGATGACGCTCTTGCAAATGCTGATGCCTATAACAGGCGACGTGACGAGCGGATCCGTGCCATAAAGGAGACGGCTGTCAAGGACCGCCGTGGAGAATATGACCGACAGGCGGCTTTGTTCGACGAGTTTTTTCAATGCAGCTTTGATTCGGCGTATGTGGCAGCCCGCCGCTGCCACGACATAGCTAACGAAATCGGAGATATAGAGCTAATCACCGATGCCCACATCAAGATGAGCGAAGCATACGTCTCGGGCGGGTATTTCCGCGAGGCCGACAGGATAATCAACGGTTTCAGTCCCGAGGGGTTGAGCCGGGATATGCTCATCAGGCTGATGATGGCCCGGTTCAGCCTGGAGTTTGAGGACGGATTCTTCTTTGCTTGGCGTCTGTTCGAGCTTGACGAGTCTCTGGCAGCCATGCAAAGGATTTATGAGCAGACGCTTCCGCTCTTGCCTGACGATTCGTACGAGGTGTATTATTTGAAAATGGCGTTGGCTTTTCACAACCACGACTTCGTGTCGGGGGCCAATTACGCACAGATATTGCTTCTGAAGACGCCAAAAGATAGTTGGAGATACATCAACACCCTCGGCAACATCGGGTATAATCTGATCGGTGCTGGAGATTACACCGAGGCTATGAAGTATATGTGCCAGTCAGCTATTATGGCTATCGAACGAGGCTCGGTCAACTACTCTGCGCTCAGAAAGATTGCCGAACTTGTATATGTGGTGGGAGAGACTGAAAAGGCATCCCGATACATCAATCTATCTATGGACAACGCCACAGCCTATAATTCTAAATACCGTATCATCGAGGCATCAAAAAGCTATCCGATGATAGTGCGCGAGCTCAGTGAGGCTAACCGGCGCAGCCGCGTAGTCATAAGTATCATCGCCCTGTCGCTGGGGGTGATAGCCGTAGCTCTGCTCGCATCGCTGTAGTACATACTGCGCCAACGCAGGAGAGTCCATGAGCAAGCCCGTCAGATACGCGAGGCTAATGGTGCGCTCGAAAAGAAAAACGAAGAAATCACTGAGGCTAACTACTATCTCAAAGATGCACACAGGGTGACAAGCGAACTTGTTGCCAAAATGATATCGGGCCACGCGCAGAGCCGTACTCTCGCAGACAGGCTTAAAAGGGATGTATCCGCTAAAGTCAAGGCAAAGATGTATGCCGAGATTCCGGGTACCGTTTCATCATACCGTAAGGACATAAATGCTCTCTACCCCGACATCGACGATGTGCTGCTTGCTTTCTTTCCTGATTTCAGAGACCAGTTCAATGCCCTCCTCCGGCCGAGGGCGCGGCTGGAGAGCGACAAAAGCAACAGGCTGCCGACCGAAATGCGCATATTCGCCCTGTGGCGACTGGGTGTGAAGAAGAACGAGGATATAGCTAACTGTATGGGATATTCGCTCAATACGGTAAAAAGTTACAAGACGCGTGTATTGGGTTCTACAGATTTGATCAGGGATGAGTTTTACGAGCGTCTGATGGATATAGATATTGCAACCGGCAGTATATAACAGGTATATACTTGGTATAATAAATATTTGATAATCAATTTGGTATGTTTGTATAAGGGGTATATTCGGTAGGTTTCTTGACTTCGCTTTTTGACTGATGCAATTTTGCACTGTTAATTTCAACAATGTGAAATCACAACATATTAATCAAAAAGCGAATCGTGATGAGAAAATCAAGAATCCTATCAGTGGCAGCGGCGGCCATAATGATGCTGTCGTGTACCAAGCCTCAAAAGTCAGACCCGGTATCAGAGACAGACCTTCCTCGTGCATAGGTAAACCAAGAACTCGCCGACTCTGTGGCCAAGATGCTCGGAATGGCAGAGGCGGATAGTCTTGAGCTCCATAGCATAATGGTGCTTAAAGACGGTTACGTGATATATGAGAACTGGATGGGTGCCGGCCATGCCGACTCGCTCCATATCCTCAACTCTGTGAGCAAGACCTACACCTCGCTCGCTATCGGCATGGCTATAGAAGAAGGGAAGCTCAAACTAGACGACAAGCTGGTGTCGTTTTTTCCCGACAAACTTCCTGATATCGTGTCCGGCCATCTCGCGGCAATCACTGTGCGCGACCTCCTCTCCATGACCTGCGGACATGCCGTTGACCACACCTACGAAATGCAGCAGCTTGCCAAGGAGAATCCTCGGCTCGATTGGGTGAAGCAGTTCCTGAGCTATCTTGTAGAGTTCGCTCCCGGGGAGGTGTACTGCTACAACAGCGTGGGCACATTCATGCTTTCGGCGATACTCCAAAAGATAACGGGCCAGACCCTCTTCGACTATCTTACTCCACGACTTTTCGAGCCACTCGGTATCAAGGGTGCATGTTGGCTTGAAAACAACGAGGGTGTCAACTATGGCGGCTGGGGCTGTACCTCAAGACCGAGGACCTCGCCAAGACCGGGCAACTGATGCTGCAAGGCGGCAAATGGGGCGACAGGCAGATAGTGTCTGCCCGGTGGATTAGCCAGATGTCGATGAAACAGGTTGATTCGGCTCCGGCGGGCATCAACGCTACGCAGCTCGATAAAGAGACGGCCGATCCTGACTGGATACAAGGCTATGGCTATCAGGATTGGATGTGCCGCCACAACGCATACCGCGCAGATGGCGCGCGCGGACAGTTCATCATCGTTATGCCCGACCAGAATGCGGTGGTGGCGATGACTGCCGACACTCCCCGTATGCAGGACGAGCTCAACCTCGTTTGGAAATACGTGTTGCCAGTGCTTGACAAATGAAAACAATAAACGACCCTGATGATTACTGAACATGAAATGTAGATTATTGACACTTATTGCATCCTCGGCCGCAACGCTTGCGGCGATGGCGCTGCACGAACCGGCACAGCTGGCTGTGCGCATGGACGATATGGGAGCATTCCACTCGGTCAACGAGGCCGTGATGGATATCTACCGCAATGGTATCTCGCGGTCTGTGGAGGTGATGCCCGTGGCTGCGTGGTACCCTGAAGCTGTGAAGATGCTGTGTGACGCACCGGGTCTTGACGTAGGCTTACATCTCGCCATCACAAGCGAGTGGGAGAACGCCAAATGGCGTCCGCTGACCGATGCAATATCGCTTGTAGATGCCAACGGCTATTTCTTGCCGATGATCCAGCCCAATCCCGCCTATCCGGGGCAATCGTATGGGGAGCGGGGGTATGACCTCGCCGAGGTGGAGCAAGAATTTCGCGCACAAATCGAGCGTGTAATCAAGGACATACCTCAAGTATCGCATATTTCCAGCCACATGGGCTGCACATTCTTCACCTCCGAGCTGCAGCAGCTGGTACAGCGCCTGGCTGACGAATACCATCTACCGTCGGTGGACAGTCCCTCGTCGGTGGACAAGGGCTATGAGTCTGTCACATACGCCGACGGAGCTTACGGCATGATGCAAGGTAGGCATAGGACTCTTGCCGAGAAGGAACAGTCATTTATCAATATGGTCAAAAACCTCAAGCCCGGCAAGAAGTATATGTTCATAGACCATCCAGCCTATGATGATGCCGAAATGGCGACAGTGTACCATGTCGGCTATGAGGATGTCGCCGCCGACCGCCAGGGTGTCATCGACCTCTACAAGAGCGAGCGCGTGAAGTCGGCTCTGAGAGATAACAACGTGCAGCTCGTCACCGTGGGGCAGCTCGCCAGTCCGCTGCCGCGCAGCCACCAGCCCGCTATGCAGCGGGCGATTGACCGCTACATCGGCGCAGCAGCCGGCAAGGGGCTTGACATACACTCTGTGATGGTGCTTAAAGATGGCAAAGTGCTTGGTGAAAAGTGGAACAGCCTGGGTCGCCCCGACACGCCTCACATCATGAACTCAGCCAGCAAGACCCTCACCTCCACGGCGGCAGGCTTTGCTGTGGCCGAGGGCAAGCTGGATCTTGACGACAAGGTAATACGGTTTTTCCCCGACAAGCTCCCCGGGAAGGTGAGCGACAATCTCAAGAATATGACTGTCCGCGACCTGCTGACGATGACCAGCGGACAGGCTAAGGCAAATACCAAAGCTCAGCGTCAGACGGAATATGACTGGGTGGCGGCATTTCTTGCCGAGCCTGTTCCTTACACTCCTGGAACGTATTACGCCTACAATGGCCTTGGTACATTCATGGTGTCGGCCATCGTGCAGAAAGCCGTAGGCGAGAACATCTTCGACTACCTCACCCCGCGTCTGTTCCGTCCGCTCGGCATCACGGGCATCACGTGGGATGAAAACCCCGACGGTATCAATTGCGGCGGATGGGGCTTGTATCTCAAGACCGAGGATATGGCAAAAATAGGCCAGTTCTATCTACAGAAGGGCAAATGGGACGGCAAGCAGCTGCTCCCTGAATGGTGGATTGAGGAAGCGTCGAAAGCCCAAGTGCCGTCTCGTCCGGGAGGTATGACCGACGACCAGTACAAGCGGAAAGATCCGGAAAACAACGATTGGATGCAGGGCTACGGCTATCAGATATGGCGTGGCCGCCACAACAGCTATCGTGCCGATGGAGCCAACGGCCAGTATATCCTTGTACTTCCCGACCACAATGCAGTTGTTGCCGTCACAGCCGACCTCGACGATATGGCGTCGGAACTAAATCTTATCTGGGAGATTATTCTGCCTGTAATTGAAAAAATCTAAAAACCAAAAAAACCAATAATAATACTCAACAACCATGAAGAAACTATTTTTTATGATGGCCGTAATGCTGGCGGGCGTTCTTGCCACCACGGCACAGGAATCCACAGCTCCGGTAAAAGTCGACGGAGGTATGATCAAGGGCGTTGTAATCGATGGCGTCGACACATATCTGGGCATCCCGTTCGCGGCGCCTCCGGTGGGTGACCTGCGCTGGAAGGAGCCCCAGCCCGTGCAATCATGGCAGGGTGTGCGCCTTTGTGACCGCTTCGCACCCGCGCCTATGCAGGACATGAGAGCCCACAGTCCGAAAGCGTGGAAAAACGTAGCAGAGATGAATCCAACGACCAGCGAGGACTGCCTCTACCTTAACGTGTATGCTCCCGCCAAACAAGACGGCAAGCCGTTGCCGGTCATGGTATGGATTTTCGGTGGCGGATTCCATATAGGTGGCACGGACGGCCCTGTCTACCGTGGCGATGCTTATGCTAAAAAGGGGGTGATTATGGTGTCCATTCCTTATCGTCTCGGTATCTTCGGCTATCTGGCCCATCCTGAACTCAGCAGAGAAAGCGGTCATGGTTCGGGCAACTACGCTCTCTACGACCTTATCGCCGGGCTAAAATGGGTAAAAAACAACATCGCCTCCTTTGGCGGGGATCCCGAAAACATTACTGTATTCGGTCAGAGCGCTGGCTCTCGCAATATTCAGGGGCTCCTTTGCGCACCCGCTACCGAAGGGCTTTTCCAACGGGCAATCCCGCAGAGCGGATGCGCGATACGCGATGATGCCAAGTGCCTGCCCCTCGCTGAAAACGAAGCTCTCGGAAAGGCGTTTTTCGAAAGTATAGGTGCCACTAATCTTGAAGCAATGCGAGCCATCGATGCCGCTACACTCCAGAAGCTCTATCAGGAGTCAAAGTTTATGACAAAATTCCGGCCCTCTATCGACGGCTCCCTTATAGTGGAAGATTTTAACGATGCTACTCTCGGAGGGCGTTATCTGGATATCGATTATATGATCGGCTACACCAAAGACGATGTGCCCAAGGCAAATTTCCCCCAAAGTATCGGTGCATGGGCTGAAAATCAGGTAGGCGGTCTCGGACGGCGCGGAGTCTATGTCTGCAGTTTCGACCATCCGCAGCCCGAAGATCCCCAAAACCCCACCAAGGACGAATTCGGGGCCAAGGGCGCCATCCACTCTGCCGAACTGCCATATATGTTCGGTCAGGTGAAGCTCAGTACCAAGCCGATGAAGAAGGAGGACTACGAACTCTCTGAACGCATGGTGGAATACTGGACCAATTTCGCAAAATATGGAAATCCCAATGGAAATAAATCGGGAGAATGGAAGCCTTTCGCCAAGGATAACCATTACGTACAGCATCTTGATGTAAAATAAATCTTATACCATAAGACGATGAAAAGACAAATTTCAGCATTAACCCTCGTGGTTATAGCAGCGACAGCTGTGATGGCTGCTGACAGCAAAAGCGCGCCGAAGGATTCGGCATCCGTAAAGGTCGATGACGAAACCAAGGCCACCACCCTTCTCAACGCATCCTCGGCATCTGAACCCCGCGCTGTGCCTATCGGTCTGCCTACCGCTTATACTGTGGTCCGTCAGGACGGCCTGCCTGTGACATATTTTTGGGATCCCAACGCTACAAACCTCCATTGGCGTCAGGACGGCTCGCTGGCAAGTACGCGCACGCTGCCGATGTCGCAGACTGCAATATTCGAAGGCGAGGTGGGTGTCGGCGTGGATTCCTACACCCGTCTTGGCCAGAAGGAACTCAAAGGATATGCCAAATATCAGCTCAACACTCTTGGCAAGCATGACTTCACTCTGGGCGTGAATGGCTCGCTGGGGAAGAACACGACGTTTTCCCTGAATGCGTACAACGATATGGACCCGGGCAACGTGCCTCTGCAGTTTACCCATTTTGCTGACCGTGCGCAGTTCTATACCGGGACGCTGACCCATCAGTATAATCCAGACGGTTCGAAATTCTCGGTGTTCTACCGTTACACCGATGTGCAGCAGCTATCCAATACCATTAAGCAGGCTCCGTTTTATTGGGTAGGTGACGGATCGATCAAGGGGTATGAGAATTTCGTCATTGGCAAGGATAATTACGGCAATAACGATGGCGTGATTACTTATATGGACGTTCGTACCGGTGAAATGGTTACAAACAACTACAACGACATGGGCAAGAACCACACGCATGAGGTAAAACTCATGTGGGATCACAAGTTAGACCCTCGCACGGCTCTCTATGTCCGTGCAAAAGCATCGTTCACTGACCGCGCTAACGTGGGCGACAATACCCAAAACGTGCTTGAATCGCAGACACGTGAATACTACGACGGTTCTGGTGAATACACGGGACCTGTGCAGCGTCGTCTCGTACAGATTGCAGACGGCAATATAAACGACTATATGGTGACTGTACGGCTGAATAAAAAGACCGACCGCCATGACTGGAATTTCGCGGTGTTCGACTATCTGGAGAATACGGACTTTGCGACATCTTCAGTGCAGTATGACCATGAGGTGAAGGCTAATCCGCTACGTCTCCGATTCAACGGCAGCCAGTTTTTCAACTACAATGCCAACGCCCAGATAGCAAATGGTCATGAGAACAAAGTAGGCTTCTTCGTATTCGATACCTGGAGAATACATCCGTATGTGAAAGTGGCATACGGCGGCCGTCTGGAATATTTCGATCTCGGGGTGAACTACAGCAAGGATGCCCGATATGCCGGCTTCTATATCGGAGGCTCCGACAAGCAGGGGACAGGGATAAACCAATTGACCCATGAAAATCTGCGAGGTTTCAACTATGCGGTGTCGGTGCTGCCGACAATCAACTTTACGAAAGACTTCGGTTTCGACGGGGAGTTCAATTATCTGACGATGTACCGCCATATCCAGGGCTTCTACGGTGCCAATGCCCCGCTATCGAAAGAGCGTCCCCACACACTCGCCAGAGCTGGGCTTTTCTACAACCACCCGTACTTCAATATCGTGACCTCTTTCACCTATTCTTTCCGCAAGGGGGATTCGGGGCGCATCGCGGTGACCAACGATCAGGGACTTACGGAGACTACCCCCTATCGCCAGTCAATCCGGACTATGGGGTGGAAAACCGATTTCATGCTCAATCCTGTCAAAGAATTCTCCCTTAACCTTACGTTCACACTCCAGAACCCGAAACTCGCGATGTATAAATTCGAAGCATTCGGATAATCCTATGATTTTGCAGGAATGCAGATGCCCGAACTCTCCAAGATACTTCTTGAAATAACTCCCCGTTATACCTACAAGAATTTCAATATATGGATGTCGGCACGTTACAAAAGCAAGACATACGCCAATGTAGGAAACTCCATCATGCTCAACGGTTATTGGGAGATATTTGCAGGAGCGAGCTATAAGTTCAACAAGTATATCACAGCCAATCTTGACATTGTCAATTTCCTCAATCAGACCTGTCCTGGCGGACAGGTGCCCGGTTCGGAGCTCGTAACTGACGGCTCCCAGTATGCCGGGACGCTCATCGCAGGCACATATATGCGACCGATACAGGCACAGTTAGGAATCAACGTCAACTTTTGATAAAAGGTATCATGAATAAAGGTTTGTAAGGATTGCCATTCTGTCGATGCTTCCGCCCCGAGGGGCGGAAGCCCGGCAGAATGTCGGATCCGTAGAGGGCGATGTCGTCTCTTCAGTCATCGATAATCTGATAACCGAGGGCAAGGCTGAACATATGATTGTGGTGATGCCAAATGGATCCCCCGGCAAGCAAGCCGCCTCGGGCAAGACCTGCAAAATCTCAGCTATCAGGCCATGGGCGGCAATGCTGTGTTCCACGTCTAAGACAAGGGTCATGTATGGAGTAATTGGCGACAATATCTGCTGTTGTTCGTGCCACGGTTGTTTAAACAATGAATATTATATATGATGCTGAAAAAGAGTCTTGTAATAGTGGTATGCGAAATCCTTTGCGGCTGGACATCGCAGGCGCAATCTTTAATGTCGTCAGTAAGTGTCCAAGGTGAAATCGGGACTAAATTTCGGGCGACCATAGCCCTTTCCACCGTACCGACGATGGCATGAAAGGAACAGCCCGCTGGCTTGCCAATTTCCAAGGCGAGTATAGGCCGTCGGGATACATCTCTCTTTTTGGCGGATATGCCTTCATCTACAACCATATTGTGAATGGGGACGGCCGTATATGGCAACAACGCAACAAATTATTCGGGTCGGTGATGCCCCGATGGTACTGGAAGGGATTCAACTTCAACTACAGGCTGATGTACCAGATGGTGTTTTGGGGCAACAGCGGCGATACGGGGCGTAGACAGATGTTGCGGAACCGCATTTATGCGGAGAAGCCGCTCGACGGCTCAGGATTTACGCCATACGCCTACTATGAGTCGTTTAATCTTGTGGATGAGAATCTCGGGCTTCAGTATCATCAGCTGACAGTCGGCACTAATTATCTTGTCGACCGGCACAGTAGGTTGGGTGCCTTTTACCGGCACATATTCAGATCAGACGGTAAACGGCCGGTCGATGGCGTTGACGTGGTAGGAGTCTCGTACACATATCGTTTTAGGCAATGAGCATGACAATGAAGGTCTTTCATTTGATGTGACACATGGCGGGAGACAAAACTGCGGGGAAATATGGGGGCAGGGTGTTGGAGTTGAGGGTGGATATTGTTATTTTTGCAATAAGTAAGACTTAAGAATTAATGCACGCATAAATCGCTGTTGATTTTTAAGTCTTACTTACCTAAGATTTGCAACGGCAAAGCGAAAGAGAAATGGCTAACAGGATTCTTTGGGCTGACGACGAGATAGACCTCCTCAAGCCCCATCTGATGTTTCTGAGAAACAAGGGTTACGAAGTGGCGACTGCCAACAACGGCCACGATGCGCTGGATATGGTGCAGGCGGACCACTACGACCTCATCATACTCGACGAGAACATGCCCGGCCTGACCGGGCTTGAGACGCTGATGCGCATCAAGCAGATAGAGCCCCACCTGCCGGTGATAATGATTACTAAGAGCGAGGAGGAGAATATCATGGACCAGGCCGTCGGGGCCAAAATCGCCGACTACCTCATCAAGCCGGTCAACCCAAATTATATACCCATTACTGAATATCTATATTCCTCTAATAGGTAGATGTACGATATTGTTAGTTCCAACATTTTAAATTGTAGCAATTTAACAAATGGACACACTTAACGAGCAGCAAAGATATGCCGCGTCTTATAATGGTAAGCATTTACTGGTTTTGGCAGGTGCAGGCACGGGAAAAACTCGTACGATTATAGCAAGAGCAAAATTCTTGATTGAAACAGGGGTTTCCCCTGACCGCATATTAATTTTGTCATTTACTCGAAAATCTGCTAATGAGATCGTAGAGAGAATTAGCGCGGAACTTCCGGAAACAAAATCTGAAGGTCTGACAGGGTCTACATTTCATTCATGGTGTATGTCGCTTATTAAAAATCATCCTGAAATTTTTCCGCAAGCATCTTTTACTTTGCTTGATGAAGATGATCAGGAGAGCTGCTTCAAACTAATATGCGGTCGCCATTGGAAGTATAAAGGATTGAATGATAGGACAATTAAGCCGGATGCTATTTTAGAGGTGTACTCATATATGGTAAATGCTATGTGTTCGTTGTCATCTGCTATTAGAATGAAACTGTATGATAATGCCCCAGAGACATTGGACGTGTCTAAGGACAATGATGTTTTGAAAGGGGTCATTAGCATGTATCTTGACTATAAAAAAAAGAAGAAAATATATTGACTACGATGACATACTACTCACTGTAAGCAAATACCTTAAGAAAAACGAACATTTGCGAAAGCATGTCGCCCAATTATACGATCATATTTTGGTGGATGAGATGCAAGATACAAATCCATTGCAATATGAATTATTGTCATCGTTTTACGAAGATTGCCATTTATTTTGTGTAGGCGATGACGCTCAATCGATTTATGGATTCAGAGGGGCTGATTTTAAAACAATCCATCGTTTTTCTGAAATTGTAGAAGACGCAGAAGTTTGCAAGCTTACCACTAATTATCGCTCAACACAAGAACTGCTTGACTTGTCTAACTGGTTACTTTCTCAGTCGTCTTTGAATTACGACAAGAAATTGATTGCCCATAGAGGGAAGGGCAATATGCCTGTGTTCAAACATTGGGCAGATGAATGGGAGGAAGCAAATGACGTAGCTAATACTATATTGTATTCATATCGGAATTTGGGTAAACAATGGCGGGATAACCTCGTCTTGGCTCGTTCTGCATGGAAATTGAAAAAAGTTGAAGCCTGTCTACTAAAACACAAAATTCCCTATATGATATTTGGTGGTAGAGGTTTGATGTCAAGTCGGCATGTTAGAGACGTTGTTTCTCCTATGAGGATTGTGAGTAATTACCTCGATGAAATTGCGTGGTCAAGATATCTCCAGATATGGGATGGTATAGGAGCTGTAAATGCAGCCGAAATAATCGGTAAGGTTATAAATACAAACTGTATGGAGGATAGCATACAGGAACTTTCTGAAATTATCACAACAAAAAAGTTTCAAAAGGAAATTGCAGAAACCTTGTTGTCTATAAGCACGCTACAATATAATCCAGCAAAGGCAATGGAGTACGCCCTAAAAATAATGTCTCGGCAACTTGAAAAAAGATATAATGATGAATGGGGTTGGAGGTCTGAAGATTTTCCCATTCTACAAGAAGTTGCCAAAAAGACTGGTAGCATTGCAGAATTTATTGCTGAATATGTTCTTGACCCTAAATTGGATACAACTAAGAAGGATGTTGGCAAAGTTGAGGATGCCGTCATACTTTCCACAATCCATTCCTCTAAAGGACTTGAGTCGAGTATCGTTTATCTGATTAATGCCTCTGTTCTATCGTTTCCGACTCAACGTGCAATATTGACAGGAGAAGATTGTGTTGAGGAAGAACGAAGATGCCTTTACGTGGCACTGACAAGAGCAAAAGACCACCTTTATGTTTACCGTGATATTCATTCATTGCATGTCAGCAATAAAGATTCCGAATATTATTTCTTTAATGAAATACCCTCAAATCTTTATGACTCGTCTGTTATTGCAGCTCACTACTTTTTAAGGAATAAAATTGATTTAAGCCAAGTAAGTCAAGAAGACATCTATTCGGATTTTAATTTGGATTAATGTAGTGGTGCTATGATCACCCAAGATGAATATTTGAAGTAGCTTACAATAAAATGGCTCTATAAAATATTTTTATACAAGCTTCATGTTTCAAATTTGTTAGCTTGCATAAGTTTCGCTAAATTCGCTACATCTTCTCAAAGACGATTATCCGTTATGACGCAATACCATATTCCCACGTTGCCCTTGTCATATGATTTGGAGACGAAAGCCGTATTAAAGCAGCTCAACAATTCCAATCGAGCGTTGGCCGAGCTGAAAGGAGTTGCCCTGACCATCCCTAATGAAAATATATTGATCAGTACCCTGACCCTTCAAGAAGCTAAAGATAGCTCTGAGGTGGAGAACATCGTCACCACTCAGGATGACCTGTATCAGGGAGCTGCTGCATCATTTTCGGATTATGTGGTAAACGCAGCTACAAAGGAGGTGCTGAATTATCGTGAGGCGTTGGAGCATGGTTTTCGTCTTGTCAAGAACAAGGGAGTGCTGACATCGTCTGTTATAAAAGAGATTCAGAAGATGCTCGAACACAATTCTGCAGGATTCCGTAGCGTTCCAGGCACATCATTGAAACGCTCAGACGGAAAAACCGTATACACTCCGCCCCAGGATAAGCAGGTTATACTGGGATTGATGGATAATCTGGAACGGTTTATTAATGATGATTCCATCTCTGACCTTGACCCTCTTATTAAGTTGGCTGTCATTCATCATCAGTTTGAAAGTATACATCCTTTTTATGATGGCAATGGACGCACCGGTCGCATTATCTGTGTTCTTTATCTCGTATTGACGGGGCGTTTGGATTTGCCCATCCTTTATCTCAGCCGATATATTACCCACAATAAGGGCGAATACTATCGTCTGATACAAGCTATTCGTGACAAGGAAAAGGATAATGCTGACGAATGGGAGTCGTGGGTTCTGTTCATGCTTAGGGGGATTGAAGAGACTGCAATCGAGACGACCAGATTAGTCAAGGGTATAGCAAAATTGATGGCTGACTTTAAGGCTGTTCTGCGGCCGAAGTTTGGCAAGCAATATCGCCATGAGTTGTTGAACAATCTTTTCTTTCATCCATATACAAAGGTGGAGTTTCTTGAGAGGGAGCTTATGGTAAGTAGGGTGACGGCACACCGATATCTGAACTCGTTGCTGGAAACAGGACTTGTTGATAGAGTGAAGCTTGGTAAGGCATATTATTATATGAATATTCCTCTGATGAATCTGTTTATTAATGTTTCGGATTTGTCGGGGAATATTGTTGAAACTATTGAATCTGTTACCGGATAATAATCTGTTCGTTTTTGGGCGAAATTGAAACGGAGTCAATTTTTTGTGTTCATAAAACGGCTCTTTGTGAACACCAAGTTTGAGCAACTGTTCAAAAATGCATGTTTTTGAACAGTAATACAAGAATACATTTCAAATTTGGCTGATTGTGGGCTAAATGGGGGGGAGGGGTGTTGGAGTTGAGGGTGGATATTGTTATTTTTGCAATAAGTAAGACTTAAGAATTAATGCACGCATAAATCGCTGTTGATTTTTAAGTCTTACTTACCTAAGATTTGCAACGGCAAAGCGAAAGAGAAATGGCTAACAGGATTCTTTGGGCTGACGACGAGATAGACCTCCTCAAGCCCCATCTGATGTTTCTGAGAAACAAGGGTTACGAAGTGGCGACTGCCAACAACGGCCACGATGCGCTGGATATGGTGCAGACGGACCACTACGACCTCATCATACTCGACGAGAACATGCCCGGACTCACCGGGCTTGAGACACTGATGCGCATCAAGCAGATAGAGCCCCACTTGCCGGTGATAATGATTACTAAGAGCGAGGAGGAGAATATCATGGACCAGGCTGTCGGGGCCAAAATCGCCGACTATCTTATCAAGCCTGTCAACCCGATGCAGATACTATCGTCGATCAAGAAGAACCTCCACAGCGACGAGCTTGTGAGCGAGAGCGCGGCTTCGGCTTACCGCAGGGAGTTCGGCAGCATAGCGATGCAGATCGACACAGCCCGCAGCATCGAGGAGTGGATGGATGTGTACCGCAAGCTGACTTACTGGGATTTGGAGCTGGCTTCGACGGAGACCGCCATGGACGAGATGCTGGAGATGCAGCGTTTGGATGCCAATTCGGCGTTCTGCAAGATGGTCAAGCGGGAGTATGAAAGCTGGATTGCCGACCGTGGGCAGGCTACGGAGCGGACGTTCATAATGAGCGACGAGGTGCTGCGCCGGAGGGTGTTTCCGCTGATCGACGGCGGAGGCAAGGTGATGTTTGTCCTTATCGACAATTTCCGGCTCGACCAGTGGGGTGTGGTCAAGAAGATGCTTGCCGATGCGTTTACGTTTGATGAGGAGCTATATTGCTCCATACTCCCTACGGCTACGCAGTATGCCCGCAATGCCATATTTTCGGGGCTGATGCCGGTGGACATAGCCCGTCTGTTCCCCGACTTGTGGGTCGACGAGGACGAGGAGGAGGGGAAGAACCTCAATGAGGCACCGTTGATAGCCACACAGCTTGACCGATTCAGGAAACGGTGGAAATTCTCGTACCATAAAATCAACACCAATCAGGGCATAGAGCGTCTGCTGAGGGATTTCCGCCAGATCGACAGCAACGAGCTCAATGTGGTGGTGCTGAATTTCATCGACATGCTTTCGCATGCGCGCACGGAGTCGAAGATGATACGCGAGCTGGCGGCCAACAATGCTGCTTACCGTTCGCTCACGGAGTCGTGGTTCCGTCACTCGGGGGCTATGGACATATTCCGCAGGGCGGCTGCGGCGGGCTACAAGGTGGTGCTTACCACCGACCACGGCACCATACGTGTCGACAATCCCATACAGGTGGTGGGGGAGCGCAACACCAATACCAATCTCCGCTACAAGGTAGGACGCAATCTCGGCTATAACCAGAAGCAGGTGTATGAAATCAAGAAGCCTGAACGGTTCGGGCTGCCGTCGCCCAACGTGAGCAGCACGTATATCTTCGCTACGGGGCGCGACTTCTTTGCCTACCGCAACAATTTCAACTACTATGCGCAATATTATGACGGTACATTCCAGCACGGCGGCATATCCATGGAGGAGATGCTGGTGCCGCTGGTCACTCTGACTCCGCGCTGACCCTGGAGCGGGAGGCACGTGCTTATAGTTTGGAAAAAACAGAAGCCCGCGCATCACTGCGCAGGCATCAGACAAAAGAAAAACAAATCAAAATTCCATTTTATTATGAAAACATGAAGTAGCTCCGAGGGGAATCGAACCCCTATCTAAGGTTTAGGAAACCTCTATTCTATCCGTTGAACTACAGAGCCGTGATGAGGACGGGGACGGAGCGTGACGCGGCATCATTCTCAATGCAAAGGTAATGAATTTTTGCGTGAATATGAGACGAAGCGGTATTTTACGCCGCTTTTTTCGTCGATGAGGTCGGGAGAGCTGTCGGTTAGCTGCCACTGCGAGCCGTCGATTTCAGGGAAATAGGTGTCGGTGCCTATGGGAGAGGCGGAGTCTATCTCGGTGAGTTCCAGCCGAGTGGCGTAGGGCATCGCTGCTGCATATATCTGGCCTCCGCCGATGACAAACGGAGCTGGATCAAGTCTCGCTGCCCGCAGCGCATCCTCTATGGAGGCAGCTACTTCGGCTCCGTCGATGCGCAGCGACTTGTCGCGGCTGACCACGATATTGCGCCGTCCGGGTAGCGGTCCTGAGGGCATCGACTCGAACGTCGTGCGCCCCATGATGATTGTATGTCCCATGGTCAGAGCCTTGAAACGCTTCATGTCGTCGGAGATGCGGTAGAGCAGCCGGCCTGACGCACCAAGTCCGCCGTCGCTGGTGACAGCGGCGATGAGGGTGACGGATGCGGGCATGTCGGCTGGATTCATATGAAGCAGTTGGAGAGGGCCGGTATTACTTTCGCGGCGGAAGCTCCGCAGTAGAGGATGTCATACATGCCGTCGAGAATGGGCATGTTGACGCGGTAACGCTGGTTGATTTCGTGGATGCACTTCGTGCCGTAATAACCTTCGGCGGTCTGTTCCATCTCCATGCGGGCGGCCTTGACCGAATAGCCCCGGCCTATCATCGAGCCGAAGTTGTGGTTGCGAGAGAATCGCGAGTAGCACGTCACGAGCAGGTCGCCGAGATATACGGAGTCGCATATCTGCCGCGAGGAGCGCGGGCAGGCGGTGTTGATGAAGCGTTCCATCTCGCGGATGGCGTTGCTGACGAGCATTGCCAGGAAGTTGTCGCCGTCTTTGAGTCCGTGGACCATTCCGGCGGCTATGGCATAGACGTTTTTGAGCACGGCGGCGTATTCGATGCCGTCGACATCGTTTGACTCTATGGTGCGCATGGCTTTGCCGCGCAGGCATGAAGCGAACCTGCGGGCTTCCTCAAGCTGCCCGCAGCCGATGGTCAGGAAGCTCTGGCGGCCGAGGGCCACTTCCTCGGCGTGGCACGGGCCTCCGATGACGAGAATCTTGTCGGGGTGTACGCCGAACCGGCGGCACATGTATGAGGTGACGAGCTCGTTTTCATCGGGGACTATGCCCTTGATGGCCGAGACGACATATTTGTCGGATATGTCGGCGGTCAGTTTGTAGATGTGGCTCTTGAAGTAGGGCGACGGCATGGCGAGCAGTATGGTGTCGGACGACTCGGCTACTGCATTAATGTCGCTTGAGAAGTTGATACGCTCCACATCAAACTCTACGTCGGTCAGGTACGCCGGGTTGCGGTGGTGGCGTATGAAGTCGGCTATGCGGTCGTCGCGGCGCATATACCAGTTTATTGTCTCGCAGTTGTCAAGGAGAAGCTTTGCCAGGGCTGTAGCCCATGAGCCACCTCCCATGACGGCTATTTGGCCGGGGAAGTCCATAGCGAATCGTCGGTGAGTGGGTGGAGTGTAAGGCGTTATTCGGATTTCTCGGGGCGCATCTGTGGGAAGAAGAGCACTTCCTGGATGGTGGTCTGGCCTGTCATGAGCATCACGAGGCGGTCCATGCCGATGCCCATGCCTGATGTGGGGGGCATACCGTATTCAAGTGCGCGGATGAAGTCCTTGTCGATAATCATGGCTTCGTCGTCGCCTTTCTCACCGAGCCGCATCTGCTCTACGAAACGTTCGTACTGGTCTATGGGGTCGTTGAGCTCGGAGTAAGCGTTGGCGAGCTCTTTGCCGTTGACCATCAGCTCGAAGCGTTCGGTCAGCTCGGGGTTGTCGCGGTGACGCTTGGTAAGCGGCGACATCTCTATGGGATAGTCTATGATGAATGTGGGCTGTATGTATCGGCCTTCGCATTTCTCGCCGAAAATCTCGTCGATAAGCTTGCCTTTGCCCATGGACTTGTCGACTTCGATGCCGAGGTCGCTGCACACCCGGCGCAGCTGCTCTTCGTCCATGCCTGTGATGTCGACACCCGTGTGTTCCTTGATTGCGTCGATCATGGTCACACGGCGGTAGGGAGCCTTGAAGTCAATCTCGTTGTCGCCTACGGTGACTTTCGTAGTGCCGTTGACATCGAGGCATATCTTTTCGAGCATCTTCTCGGTGAAGTCCATCATCCAGTTGTAGTCCTTGTAGGCTACGTATATCTCCATGCATGTAAACTCGGGGTTGTGTGTGCGGTCCATGCCTTCGTTGCGGAAGTTTTTGGAAAATTCGTACACACCGTCGAACCCGCCGACAATCAGGCGTTTGAGATACAGCTCGTCGGCAATGCGGAGATACAGGGGTATGTCGAGGGCGTTGTGGTGGGTGATGAACGGACGTGCTGCCGCGCCTCCGGGTATCGACTGGAGTATGGGAGTCTCCACTTCCATGTAGCCGGCTGCGTTGAAGTATTCGCGCATGGAGTTGTAGACCTTGGTGCGCTTGATGAATATCTCTTTGACACCTTCGTTGACTACGAGGTCCACGTAGCGGCGGCGGTAGCGCAGTTCCGGATCGTCGAACGCGTCGTATGTGACACCGTTCTGACGCTTGACTATCGGGAGGACTCTCAGCGATTTGCTCAGGACGGTCAGCTTCCGTGCGTGGACGGAAATCTCGCCTGTCTGTGTACGGAACACGAAACCTTCGATGCCTATGAAGTCGCCGATGTCGAGGAGCTTCTTGAACACGACGTTGTAGAGGTCTTTATCCTCGTCGGGGCATATCTCGTCGCGGCTTACATATACCTGTATGCGGCCGTTGGCATCCTGAAGCTCCATGAACGAAGCTTTGCCCATGATGCGGCGGCTCATGATGCGGCCAGCCACGGCTACGTCGCGCTGCTCTCCGCCGTCGGCTTCAAACTGCTTCTTTATTTCGTCGCTGTGGCCTGTGACTGGGAATAGTGGTGCCGGATATGGGTCGATGCCGCGGCGGCGTAGTTCGTCGAGACTGTTGCGGCGTATCTGTTCCTGTTCGCTGAGATTCTGGTTAGCCATGTCAGTATGTGTGTGATGTCTTGATTCTAAATTTAATGTGTAGCTACAAAGTTACGCATTTTCATCCAGCCCACCAATAGCCGTCATGGAGGGATGCCGGGAGGTGTCAGTTGACGGCGAGCAGTTCTATGTCGAAGATGAGGGTGGAGCCGCCGGGTATGCCGGGCTGTGAACGGTTGCCGTAACCTTGCTCGGCGGGGATGTATATTTCCCAGCGGTCGCCGACGTGCATCTGCTGCAACGCGATTATCCATCCGGGGATGAGGTCGCGGAGCCTGAACGCCGGAGCCACCCCTCCTCGGCTGCTGTCGAAGGTTTTGCCATTGATAGTCTTGCCCGTGTAGTGGGCGGTGACCACGCTTGAGCGTCCTGGCGACGGCGCGGAGGGGTTGCCTTTGCGTATGACTTTGCAGAGGATGCCTTTGTCGAGCCGGCGTATGCCCGGTTCGGCGGCTTTCTGGGCGAGGTATTCGCGGTTGCGGAGTATGTAATCTTGCTTTGACATGGTTGATTACAGATAACGTCCGTCGAAAAGCTGCTTGATGTCGTTGACCATCTGCTTGATGCGCTGTTCCTGCGCTTTGGGGCAGAGCAGGAGCACATCGCCGGTGTCGGCTATTATGTAGTCCTTTATGCCTTCCATCACGATGAGTTTCTCACCTTTGACGGCCACAATGTTGCCTGTCGAGTCGTAGGCGCGTAGGTTGCAGTTGTGGGCCACGTTGCCGTCGGAGTTCTTGGGTGAGTTGTCATACAGCGCGCTCCAGTTTCCGAGATCGTTCCATGTGAAATCCACGCGCTCGACGTAGACGTTCTTGGCGGATTCCATGACGGCATAGTCTATGGAGATGCTCTGGCATCCGGCGAAATGGTTGTTGATAAATTCGCGCTCGCGTGGTGTGCCGAAAGTGTCTGCTCCGGCCTCGAAAACGCCTGACAGATCGGGGGCGCACTCGGCGAGAGCTTTAAGTATGGCATGTACTTTCCACAGGAATATGCCTGAATTCCACACAAATTCGCCGGTCTGGAGGAATACTTTCGCCAGGTCGAGGTCGGGTTTTTCGGTGAATGTCTTCACGCGGTTGATGCATGGCGCTGCTTCTTGGCCGACTTGTATGTATCCGTAGCCTGTCTCCGGGCGCGTGGGGTTGATGCCGAGTGTGAGGAGGGCATCGTGGCTTTCGACAAATTCGAATCCGCGTGTCACCTGCTCTTCGAATTTTTTCTCTCCGAGGATGAGATGGTCGCTGGCTGCCACAATCATTGAGGCTTCGGGGTCTATCGCGGCGATGTGCCGTGCGGCCCAGGCTATGCAGGGAGCGGTGTTGCGGCGGGCCGGTTCGAGCAGGAGCTGCTCTTCGGAGATGTCGGGTAGCTGCTCACGGACGAGCGGGGCGTAATCCGCATTGGTCACGAGGATGATGTTGCTCTTGTCGACGATGGGGAGGATGCGGTCATAGGTCATCTGCAGCAGCGAGCGGCCTGTGCCGAGGAAGTCGATAAACTGTTTGGGGTATGATGCGCGGCTGTAGGGCCAGAAGCGTGAGCCGACTCCGCCGCACATAATTACGCAGTATCGATGGGGATTTATCATGGTGCTTGGATAATGGAAGGTAAGATAAGTATGGATTGATTAAGAAGTGGTGTACAAGCAAAGAATCCGCAGGGGAGGGGATTCGAGAGACCTCCTCCTCGGCGGATTCTGTTGGTGTTATAGATGAAAAAACAGGGCGTGGTTAGTCGATTTCTTCGTCAGCTTCGTAGCCGCCCATCTCGCGGATAGCGTTCTTGAGCATGGTGTACTGCTGGAAGAGGTGGTTGACGGGGACTTCGTCCTTGGTGTAGTCGTGCATCGGGCTCTTGAGGAAGAAGCTCAGGAAGCGCTGGATGCCGTGGCGGCCTGCGCGGGCAGCGAGGTCGCTCAGGAGCACGAGGTCAAGGCAGAGGGGTGCTGCAAGGATGGAGTCGCGGCAGAGGAAGTTGATTTTGATCTGCATGGGGTAGCCCATCCAGCCGAAGATGTCGATGTTGTCCCAGCCTTCCTTGTTGTCGTTGCGGGGAGGATAGTAGTTGATGCGTACCTTGTGGTAGTACTGCGAGTCTTCGTCATTTCCGTGGCCGTAGAGGTCGGGCTGCTCTTCGGGGACGAGGATGGACTCGAGGGTGGAGAGCTTGGAAACCTCCTTGGTGCGGAAGTTGGCGGGTTCGTCAAGCACGAGTCCGTCGCGGTTGCCGAGGATGTTGGTGGAGAACCAGCCGTTGAGGCCGAGGCAGCGAGTGCCGATGATGGGGGCGAAACCGCTCTTTACGAGGGTCTGGCCAGTCTTGAAGTCCTTGCCGGCGATGGGCATACCGGTCTGCTCGGCGAGCTCCCACATGGCGGGGATGTCGACTGTGGTGTTGGGTGCGCCCATGATGAACGGTGCGCCTTCCTTGAGGGCTGCGTAAGCGTAGCACATGGAGGGGGCGATGTGGTCCTTGTCATCAGCCTTCATGGCAGCTTCGAGGGATCCGAGGGATCCGTGGATTTTCTCGTCGACGGGTACGTACACCTCGGTAGATGCGGCCCAGAGCACTACTACACGGTCAACACCGGTCTCTTTCTTGAAGTTGCGGATGTCTTCGCGGATCTGCTCCGTCATGTCCCAGCGGTCTTTGACCTGTTTTACGTTGTCGCCGGTGAGGCGCTTTGCGTAGTTGTGGTCGAAAGCGGCTTTGAGGGGCTTGATTTGCATGAGTTCGTCCTTGACGGGCTCGATATCTTTCTCTTTGAGAACTTCGCAGTTGATGGCGCTTTCGTAAGCGTTGGCGGGATAAACGTCCCAGGCACCGAACACGATGTCGTCAAGCTTTGCGAGGGGTACTATCTCGTCATACTTGAGATACTTTTTGTCAGCACCGCGACCCACACGGATTTTGTCATACTGTGTCATAGAGCCGACGGGTTTTGCGAGACCTTTTCGGGTCATGAGTACGCCGGTCATGAAAGTGGAAGAAACGGCACCGAGGCCTACTACCATGACACCGAGTTTGCCATTGGCGGGTTTAACGTTAGATGTGGCCATGATTTTGTGTTAAATGGTTGTTTGGTGTGTGTTTTGTCGTTTTTGTTTCTATGTTGTGGAGGTGCAATGCATTACCGACTGGCGACAGGTTAGAGCCGCACGTCTTGCGGTTGCACAGCGGGCAAAATTACGGCGAAAAATCAATATGTGAAAATATTTGTAATGTAATCTTTGCAAATATTTTCTAATGATTGCTAAAATATCGCGGATATATATAATATAGGATAAAAAATAGGTCTTTTTGACCAGAAGATATTTATAAATGTTAATAGAGCTGTGGGGTGATAGGCGGAAAAATCGTATAAGCTTGATAAGTCGTATAATTTCTTATAAGATTTATAAGATTTTGTTAGGTGCTCTCTTGGTGCACTTCGCTGTGCCGGGTCAGCTGAGATGCAGCAGCGTCAGGAGGTCGCTGAGATCGGAAATGACTGAGGGGTGTGTGGCGGCATCTTCTTCCGGAGTCCACCCTTTGCCTTTGAGCCACGCTACGCGGCAGCCGAGCGACTCGGCCGGCAGGATGTCTTTGCGCAGGGAGTCGCCGACGACGAGCACCTCCTGTGGGCGGAGTCCGAGAGCGTCGACACCGAGAGCGAAAATGGCGGGGTCGGGCTTGCGCACGCCCACTACTGCGCTCTCCACGATATGCCCGAAATAGCGGCGGAGGTCGAAGTCGGTCAGCACGCTCTCGACATTGCCGTAGAAATTGCTGACCAATACCATAGGATAATGGCGGCAGAGGGTGTCGAGTACGGGGCGTGCATCCTCCACCGATGATCTGGCGCGGTCATAGCAATATTCGGCGATGGCTACGGCAAAGCTGTCGGCATTGTCGGGCATGAGCTGCCCACGGTCGATAAGCACCCCCAGCTCCAGACGCATTTTGATAAGAAGAAGGTCGTGGAAATCGTGGTGCGGAAGGATGTGGCGGGTACGGGCGAGTTCGCGCTCAGTCTCCACATATGCGTCGCGGAAGTCTGCTTTGCCGACGGGTACGCCCGCGTCGCGGTAACCGTCCCATATCACTTCGCTCCAGTGGTCTCCGTGGCTGTCGATGGTGCCGCCGTAGTCAAATATGATGCCTTTGATATTCTCAGTATTTTCCATTTCGAAGGTCGTCGGTCAGGCGTCGGCACATGTTTTCGTGCCGCACGTTCATGTATATCAGTAATATGTTGAATATGGTCAGTTCGGCGGCGAAATACAGCCAGGGCATCAGGCAGAGGATGGAGATGAAGAGGATGATGCTCCGCCAGTTGAACGACAGGATGTTGGTGTACTTCATCAGGGGCAGGCTCAGGCGGCGGAAGTCGTCGCGGAACTGCTGGGGGATCTCGCCGTCGGGATAGCGGCGGTGGAGTTCGTCTCGGAGCTGCTGCATGGCGCGTGTGTGGCTTTCCTGGTTGGCTGTGTAGTTGGTGTAGAACGAGAGTACCAACTTCTTCCAGAAGTCGTGTTTCCACGACAGGGCGGCAAGCTTCTCGCGCAGCTCGGATGAGTTTTCGAGTTCGCTGCCCTCTTTGCCCTTGAGGAAGTAGAGGTGGAACTGGCGGTAGTAGTCGGCGGATGCAGCCTGCTTGGCGTGGCAGATGCCGGCGCATACTGCCATGACCCATATCACCCAGTGGTGGGCTTGGAAAAAGTCGCTCGTGACGGTCTCGCGAAGGCATATCGCCACATAAATGGTCGCAAACCATATGTCGCCGCTCAGGCCGTCGAGTATGCGTCCTAAGCGTGAGTACTGTTTGGTCATTCTCGCCAGCTGGCCGTCCGCGCTGTCGAACGAGTTGGCCCAGACGAGCAGCACGATGCCGATGACGTTGATCCACATCACCGGGAAGTAGAATGCCACTCCGGCACCTATGCCGAGAAAAATGCTGGCTATTGTGATGGCGTTGGGGGTGACTCCGAGCCGCTTGGCCATCAGGGCCCATGCGTATCCTATGGGGCGGTAAAAATAGATGTCGATGGTCTCCTCGGTGTCGAGCGACTTGAGCGAGTCGCGGAACGATGTCTTCAGGTCGGTATGCTTCGTAGTGTCGGACATTTATCGATGCGGTTGCTTAAGGTGGTTATTTGTACATGTCGCGGAGGGCATAGGTCTTTTCGCGCAGGTAGGCGCCGAGGGCCTCGGCCGATGTGCCGTGGGCGGCCTGTTCGTCGACGCTGATAGGGTCTCCTACGCTGATGTGGATTTCGGTGCCGCATTTGCGGAATACTTCAGCCGGAAGCCGCAGCGAGCGCGCTGGCCAGCATACATGTCCCAGAAAATTGCACCACCAGCTGTTTTTGCCGTGGAAGAAGATAGGGATGACCGGCACTTTGGCCTTGTAGATGAGCTGGAGCACCGACTGTTGCCACTGGCGGTCGATTGGCCGTCCGCGGCGGTCGGTCTTGCTCATGGCTCCGGCAGGGAAGAAGCCGATGGGATGTCCGTCCTTGAGCCGGCGCATCACCTCGCGTATGCCGTTGACGCTCACACGCCGTTTTTCGGGGTTGTCGCTTGCCATGGGGTCTACGGCTATGAAGTTGGGGCGCATGGCCGATATGTGGTTGAGTATCATGTTGACCATGACTTTGTAGTCTGGCCGGCGTGAGGCCACGATGTGTATCAGGGCTATGCCGTCAAGGGCTCCGAAAGGGTGGTTGCTGACGGTTATGAACGCCCCTTGGGGCAGGTTGTCGAGGACGGCTTCGTTGTCGATGCGCAGCGTGTTGTGGAATTCCTCGAAAAGCAGCCTTTTTACAAACTCCGGCCCAGGGGTGTCGCAGCAGTGGCTGTGGACGGCGTTGACCTTGTCCACGGCAAGGACATGCAGCAGCCAGTCGACGAGCTTGCGGTGTCCGGCAAGTTTGGGTACTGCCGCTATCACGTCGTCATAATTGAGCACATCGGGACGCACGTCTGTTTCTGACGGCTGGAGGTCGCGCTCTATGTGGGATTGGGGTGTGGAATCAGTCATATATCGCGTAATGGAGAGAAAAGGGGGCGGTTATTTGAGACCGCGTTTGTCGGCGTATGCCTTTATGTTTTTGAGTATCGCGCGGGCTATATGGGGGGCGGCTTCGGTACGGCACGGCGCGAAGCTGGGCCAGTCGTTGAAGTCGATGATGCGTATGTCGCCCGTCTCGGAGACTATGCAGTCGCCGCCGTATATTATCACGTCTAAAAGCTCGGATGCACGGTCGCATATGCGGCGGAGTTCGGCCAGGTCAAACGGCAGGTTGTGGCTCTTGCCGTTGATCTCCTCGTAGCCGTATTTGCTGTGGCCGTTGTCAAACGGGTAAAACCAGAAGAAGTACGGAGATCCCTGTATGCCGTAGAATTTGATGAGGTCGCCCTCGAGGTGGCGGTTGATCACGGCGCGTTTGATGCCGCGGAGGAAGTATTCCTGCAACACCTCCTGGGCTTCTTCGGCATGGCGAACGTAGCATACGTCTTCCTTGTGTTGGCTGTGTGACTCGCCACGTTTTATCCAGCACCGCTCGATGCCGGCCTTAGCCAAAGCGCCCTTGACAGCCTCGTTGGTGTTGGCTATCACGCTGTCGGGATAGGGGATGTTGTTGCCTAAGAGTATGCGGGTCATGCGTTCGCGCATACAGTTCTGTATGCCGTAGCCCGAATTTATCACGAGGCATCCGGCATCCTCTTTGGCCTGGAGGATGTCAATGGAGCGTTGCTCGCGGCACATGTTGATTATGACAGGTTCGGTGACCTGTCCGGCGGCGAGCTGTTCTTCGTTGTAGACGGTCACTATCATGCCGCGCTTGCGAAGCTGCTCGATGGTGCCGTTGAATATGGCGGCATCGTTGCCGATGTGGTTGGGAGAATAGGCTCCGGCTCTCATTATGCCGGCAATCCTTAGCTCTGACATGGGTAGGTGTGTATATGAAATGTAGGAGTGTTGGGAAAATTTCTGGATATGCATCGGGCGGTGTAGATGCCCGCAGGGTGTGTGTCATCAGGCGAGGCCGTCACCTTTTAGGAAACGGCACGCTTTCTTGAGGTCTTCGCTGTGGTCCACGTCGAGTATCTTGCCCATATCGTAGGCTTTAAGGGCGAATCCGCCGCTGACGAGTGCCCGCTGGAAGTCGCGCATACGTGTGACACCCCGCTCAAGACAGTCATGCAGCACCGGGAAAGCCTTGTCGGTCAGGCCGTAGATGCCGCCGGAGATGTAGCGTTCGCCGCCCCAGGGCTGGTCGCGGAAAGCCGTTATCGTCATGCTGTCGTCGGTTTCGACATACAGAGGCTTCTCGTCGTCGATGTACGATGTCACGGCCATGTAGCCGTCGGCTTTCCCGTCGGCTTCGAAATCGGCGATATACCGCTTGAAGTCCTCGGGACGGAATATGGTGTCTACTGTCGTCAGGCAGAACCGTCCGCTTGCCATCACTCGGCTCAGTTCGGCAAAACTGTACATGGAGCCGGGGGTGGACTTCACTACCAAATTGAGCGGAACAGGCAGCGACAGGCTTTCGATGAAACTCCTTACCTCGGTCATATGCTCGTTGACGATTATCGACACCGATTCGGCGTTGGCATCGAGGAATATGTCGATCAGGCGCTTGATCATCGGGGTGCCGTTGATGTCGACGAGCGGCTTCGGCTTGCTGACCCCTTCTTGGGCGAGCCGTGAGCCTTCTCCGGCAGCGATTATGGCGTAGTTCATATAGGAAAATATGTATAGGAGGTGGGGTGTGTTGTGTAATATTTAAGGGTGCGCTCAGACTTCGTCGGAGTCCTTGGTGAGGTCGAGCACCACGTTGTCCTTGGTGTTTTTGTCGTGGAACACTTTCTTCAGCGGATTGGCGGTGGCTGCGTCGTATGACTCGCGGTGGTGGCAGATGTCGATAGCCTCGTAGATGGCCTGACGGAATGAGGTTTCGTCGGCTTCGCCCCGTCCGGCGATGTCGTAGCCGGTGCCGTGGTCGGGCGATGTGCGCACGGCCTGCAGCCCGGCGGTGAAGTTTACGCCCGAGCCTCCGGCTATGGCCTTGAACGGGGCAAGCCCCTGGTCGTGGTACATGGCGAGTACTCCGTCAAAGTGTTTGAACAAGCCGTGGCCGAAAAATCCGTCGGCTGCATACGGGCCGAAGCACTCTATGCGCTCTTTGCGGGCATCTTCGATGGCGGGGATGATGATGTCGCTCTCTTCCGTGCCGAGCAGTCCGCCGTCGCCGGCATGGGGGTTGAGCGACAGGACTGCTATGCGAGGGTGCACTACGCCGAAGTCGCGGCGCAGTGAGGTGTCGAATATCTTTAGCTTCTCGATGATGGCATCCTTGGTTATAGCCTGTGGTATGCGTGCCAGAGGCAGGTGGGTGGTGACGAGGGCCACTTTGACCACATCGTTGTAGAGTATCATCAGGGCCTTGTCGGTGCCTTCGCCGAGCGATGCTTCGAGGTATTCGGTGTGCCCGGGGAAAGTGAAAGTGGAGCTTTGTATGTTTGCCTTGTTGATCGGGGCTGTCACCAATGCGTCGATTGTGCTTGAACGGAGGTCGGTCACCGCGCATTCGAGGGCCGCGTACGCCGCGCTGCCGGCTTCGGGTGTGGAGCTGCCGGGTTCGATGCGTATGTCGTCAGCAGCGGTGTTGATGATATTTACGGTGCCGGGCTTGGCGTCCTGCGCCTGCTGGATGACATTGACTGCGACGGCAGGGAGTCCGAGCAGCTTGCGGTAGGCGGTGAAGGCTTTTGACGAACCATAGATGACGGGGGTGCACATCTCCGGCAGCCTCGGGTCTGACAGCGTCTTGATGATCACTTCGTAGCCCACGCCGTTGATGTCGCCGTGGGTTATTCCTATTGTTAGTTTCTCGGTTTCTTTCATGGGTGGGTGGAATGTGATAGCATGTGCATACTGTTGCAGTGTGCTGCAGGTGCTGCGTTAGAAACTGCCAAAATTACGCATTTTTCGCCTAACCTGCAAACCTCTGATGCTTAACTGACTGAATTGCTTCAGCGTAACAATAATTTCACGTTTTTGAAACAAAAACGAAATATTATTTTTCTTAAATTTGTAAAAAATTTCTAATGGCGATTTTTGAATAGCATTTCTAAACTAAAGTCCGACAACAACAAATGGATCCGTTTTTTGTAGGAATAATCGTTTTCCTGTTTGTGCTGGCGGTGTTTGATCTGTCAGTGGGTGTCAGCAATGATGCCGTCAACTTCCTTAATTCGGCTGTAGGGACCAAGGTGGCCTCTTACAAGCGCATAATCTTGGTGGCAGGTCTCGGTGTGTTCATCGGGGCCGTGATGAGTAACGGCATGATGGATATAGCCCGCCACGGCATATTCCGGCCGGAGTATTTCTCGTTTTTCGACATCCTGTGTATCTGCATGGCTGTGATGGTCACGGACATTGTGCTGCTTGACATTTTCAACAACCTCGGTATGCCAACGTCGACCACCGTGTCGCTTGTATTCGGGTTGCTCGGAGCGACGTTTGCGACATCGCTTCTCAAGATTTACGGCGGCGAGTCGGGGCTGGATCTGGTACACATGATAAATTCGCAGAAAGCGTTGGAGATAATCCTCGGCATATTCCTCTCCGTGGCCATAGCTTTCATATTCGGTGTCATAGTGCAGTTCCTGAGCCGTATGCTCTTCAGTTTCGACCTTAAGACCAAGATGAAGTGGAAGGCAGGTATCTTCGGAGGCATAGCCACTACGGCCATCGTGTATTTCATGCTCATCAAGGGTGCCAAGAGCCTGACTTTCATGACTCCCGAAGTCAAAGGCTGGATCGACGGCCACCAGATGCTGATAGTATTGGGTTCGTTGGTGTTTTTCTCCGTGTTGATGCAGGTGCTCCACTGGTGCAAGGTCAACGTGCTCAAGGTCACGGTGCTTCTCGGCACATTTGCCCTCGCGATGGCATTCTCAGGCAACGACCTTGTCAACTTTATCGGTGTGCCGCTGACGGGCTTCGAGTCGTTCCTTGATTACAGTGCCCACGGCACCGGCGATCCGTCAGGGTTTATGATGGATTCGCTCAACGGTCCGGCTTCGACCCCGATATATTTTCTCCTCGCCGCCGGCGTGGTGATGGTGGTTTCGCTTGCCACATCGCCTAAGGTGCGCCACGTGTCCAAAACCGAGGTTAGTCTTGGTAGCCAGATGGAGGGCGATGAGATATTCAGCTCGTCGAAGATAGGCCGTCAGCTTGTAAGGTGGACACAGCGCAGCCTTGATACGGTCAAGAGCAACACTCCGGCGAGTGTGCGCCGGTGGCTCAACCACCGTTTCGACTCTGAAAAGATGGATTTGGATGAGGGTGCGGCATTCGACCTTGTCCGGGGTACCGTCAATCTGATGCTTGCAGGTGTGCTTATCGCTGTGGGTACATCGCTGAAGCTGCCGCTGTCCACCACTTTTGTGACATTCATGGTGGCTATGGGTACGTCGCTTGCCGACCGGGCCTGGAGCCGTGAGAGCGCGGTGTTCCGCATCACGGGTGTCATCACTGTCATCGGTGGTTGGTTCGTCACTGCATTTGTGGCTTTCTCAGCTGCCGCCCTTATTGCCAGTGCGATGCACCTTGGCGGTCTCTGGGTGTTGTATCTGTTTGCTGTGCTGGCGATTATGATACTCATCCGAAGCAACCGCCGGTTCCGTCGCAAGCAGGCTGAGGTAGAGCAGACCACTGTGCTCGGCCAGCTTCTCGGCAGCAAAGACGAGCATGAGAAACGTGTGCTCTTCCGCACATACATGACGGATTGCCAGCTCGATGTGCTCAACCATGCCCGCGAGACTTATGACGCGATGGCTAAAGGGTTTATCAACGAGGATGCGCGCAAGCTCCGCAAGGCTACCCGCAAGGTGGTGAAGTACAAGACCACCATCAAGGAATACCGCCGCAAGCAGATGCTCGGATTGCGCGGTCTGGCTGCTGTGGACACTCTGCGTTACAGCTCTCCGATGCATCTGTCCAATAACGCTCTGTCGGACATCAACTATTGTCTAAGGCGTATGGGAGAGTCGTGTCTGGAACATGTCGATAATAATTTCCGTCCGTTGCCCAAGGAGCAGGCCGCCATGCTTGCCGATATTGCCGGCCAGGTAGATACCTTATATGCTGACTCGGTCGAGGCTATAAAGTCGGGTGACGGCGAGGCCATAGCTGCTGTCAGGATTGAATGTAACCGGCAGAAGTTGGAAGCGGCCAAGAGGGTCGGAGTGCTGATAGAGCAGCTGCGCACGGTCAGCACCGATCAGCTCAAGGTCATGTATGTCTATCTCAACATGCTTCAGGAGACCCGAGAGATGCTTGCCATGCTCCACAAGATGCTCCGTGCGGCCTACCGCATCCAGCGTCCCACTATAGAGCCGGAGGGTCAGGAACTCATCATGGGTTGAAATGCTCTGTCGGCATATCCAGTAATCTAATAATCTTTTGTGGCATGCCGATGACAGCGTGCCACAATTTTTTTCAATCATACTTAATCATATCCTTTACGATATGGCAGAAGAGAAGATCTTGGTTGTAGACGATGAGGAGACCCTCTGTGAGGCTCTGCAGTTTAACTTAGAGGTGGAGGGCTATACCGTGGATGTGGCATACAGTGCCGAGCAGGCTCTGGAGATGCCTCTGACATCGTATCAGCTAATCCTGCTTGATGTGATGATGGGCAAAATGAGCGGCTTCAAGTTTGCGCAGATTCTGCAGTCCGACCCTGCCACGGCCGGCATACCCATCATCTTTTGTACAGCCAAGGACTGCGAGGACGACATGGTGGCGGGGCTCAACATCGGTGCTGACGATTATATCACCAAGCCTTACAGCATACGCAACGTGCTGGCACGTGTGAGGAGCGTGTTGCGGCGGTCGCAGCGAGCTTCCAAGGGCAGCGGCAATGACGGCGTCGTATGTCATAAGGGGCTCAAACTCGACCTGCAGCTCAAGCAGTGCTTTATCAATGACCAGATGGTCAAGCTGCCGCGCAAGGAATTTGAGATTCTGGCGGCATTGTTAGGGTCACCGGGCAAAGTATTCACCCGTGAAGAGCTGCTGTCGATGATATGGGAGGACGATGTCATAGTCGGCGACCGCACTATCGATGTCAACATCACCCGTCTGCGCCAGAAGATAGGCCCTTATGGGCAGAATATAATCACTCGGTCAGGCTATGGCTACGGGTTCAAAATTTAAACAGCATCTGAGGCTGCGCTACCATAACCGCCTGTTCCTGCTCCTTACGGGGGCTTTGCTATGTATGATGGGGTGCTTCGTGGTGTTCCAGCATTTCAGAGAAGCCCAGTTCAAGGTGGAGCTGCTCAATGCGCGTCTCCAGATGATTAACGCAGACATAATCAACGAGATCCGCAACGGGAGCCCGCTGGTGGAGGCTGTGCATAAGCAGAGGTTTCCTGTGGAAGGGCTGCGCATCAGCATATTCGATTATTCTGGAAAAATGATTTATGACAGCGAGGGACTGTCTAATCCATATCCACAGGTAAACATTAACAAGCCTGAGCTGAAAGGGGCGTTTAAAGACGGAGAGGGTTATGCCAAGGCACGCAAGAATGACGAGGACGGCGCAGTGTATTTCTATTCAGCCAAGGCCGGCGACGGCATTGTGGTGCGTTCGGCAGTCCCTGATTCGTCGAGCAAGGGTGATGCGCTTAAGGCTGACATGACCTATTTCTGGTTTATGCTGGCGGTGACGCTTGTCATCATGGCCGGTGGCTTGTGGGCCACACGCCGTCTCGGCTACACCATCACACGCCTCAACCGCTTCGCCCGCCGGGCCGAAAAAGGGGAGAGGATATACGATATAGAATCGTTTCCCAACGATGAACTCGGCAACATAGCGCGGTATATCGTGGGATTGTACTCTCACTTGCAGAATGCGATCATAGAGCGTGACGAGCAGCACAATCTGGCCCTGCACGAGGAGAAAGAGAAGATACGCATAAAAAAACAGCTGACCAACAACATCAACCACGAACTAAAGACTCCGCTTGCTTCGATACAGGTCTGCTTAGAGACGCTTATGGCGCACCCCGACCTGCCGGTGGAGAAGCGCAACGATTTCATTGCCCGATGCTATGCCAACAGCGAGCGGCTGAAGCTGCTGTTGGAGGATGTGGCTACTCTCACACGGCTTGATGACGGGAGCAATATGATAGAGATTGCGATGACCGACTTGTGCCATGTGATACGCGATACGGTGTATCAGAAAGAGCCGGATATAGAGCAGGCCGGCATGAAGGCTGTGGTGGATATTCCCGACAGCATCATGCTGCGCGGCAACGAGCTGCTGCTGGGTATGCTGTTTGCCAATCTGCTTACCAATGCCATCAAGTATTCATCCGGTACCAAGATAGAAATACTCTATACCGGCGAGAGCGATGGGGTACACCATTTCATATTCCGCGATGACGGTGTCGGTGTCCCCGAGGATGCGCTCGAGCACATATTCGAGCGTTTTTTCAGGGTTGACAAGGGTCGTTCGCGCAAACTCGGCGGTACCGGGTTGGGCCTCTCCGTGGTGCGTAACTCTGCCCGCTTCCACGGAGGAGACATTACTGCCCGCAACGTCAAGCCTCACGGATTGGAATTCAGCCTCTCTATCGGCAATGCCCCGGAGAGGGAGTGACAGGTCTGTTTTGTGTCACGGTCATTACAAGCGAACGAGGCCGCGCCAGTTCATTTTGGCACAGCCTTGTCCGTTTATATAATTTATTGTAGAGTAGCTGACTTGCCCAAGATTACTGGTAATCGGCAAAGCGGGTCTGGAGCTTGCGGCGGGCGAAGAATATGCGTGATTTGACCGTGCCGAGGGGTACATTGATTTTTTCGGCAATCTCGTTGTACTTGTAACCGGCTACGTGCATCGAGAACGGGATGCTGTATTCGTCGGGAAGCTCTTTGATGGCCTGTGTGATTTCTCCGGCGCAGTATGTACCTTCGGGGCTTGTGATGCCGGAATCCTGCGAGAGGTTGAGGTGGAACAGGTCGTCAGTGGTGTCGATGACTGTTGCAGAACGCACTACGCGGCGGTAGTTGTTGATGAATATGTTGCGCATGATTGTGAATACCCAACCTTTGAAGTTGGTGTCTTCGGCGTATTTGTCTTCGTTGGCGAGCACCTTGAGGGATGTGTCCTGAAGGAGGTCGTATGCGTCGTCACGGTTGGATGTGAGCATCATAGCGAAGTTGAGCAGGTTGTCCTGCATCTTGGTTAGTTCGAGTGCGATAGCTGGTTTCATAATGCGTGATGGTTGGTTGGTGATGAATTTTGGTCGGTGTGATGCCTTCGATGTCATTTTTGATGTATTTTCCCTCGGTCAGAAGGCATCCGAAGGAGAGAGGGGTGATGGTGAAAAATGAAGTAATTATTGTTTTGAGTTAGTGTTATGATACAAATGTATGAAAGAACCTTACGTGTACCAAGTTTTTTTTGTGAAAAAATCAAGAAAAAAGCCAAAAAAGTGAACAAAAATCACAAATAGTTGATTTATAGTAAATTATAGAATAAAACCTGGTAACAAAATTGTAACAAAGATAAGATTTGTTACAATTTGTGACCAGGTTTTAATATTAGTGGTAAATGTGGGGCTGTCAGCGCAATCCGCGCAGCAGGTCGGGTGTGGACATGCGGCGTTTGCCGGGGGGCTGTATCAACAGGAGCGACAGGCGGTTTGTGGCAGTGTCGACCAGCAGACGGTCACCGTCGATGGTGACTGTACCCGGGGTGCTTTCCGAGGGGAGGTCTGTGACTTCAGAGCTGAAGATTTTGATGGGTTTCGCCTCTTCGCCGGCTAACGACAGCGGAGCCCATGCGGCAGGGTATGGCGACAGCCCGCGGATGAGATTATGTATCTCCTCTGCCGGGCGATTCCAGTCTATAAGGCATGTCTCGCGGAATATCTTAGGAGCCGGGGTAGGCTGGATGCCGGCCAACAATGCGCTTTGCGGCTGCCGTGTGACCGTCCCGTCAAATATCTTATGTACGGTGGCGACTGTCAGCCGCGCTCCTAACTCCATCAGGCGGTCATGGACGTCGCCTACGCAGTCGGTGGGATATATCGGAGCTGCGACACGGTCGATTATGTCGCCGGTGTCGATGTCGTGGCTGAGGAAGAATGTCGTCACGCCGGTTTCGGTCTCGCCGTTGATTACCGCCCAGTTGATAGGGGCGGCTCCCCGGTATTTGGGCAGCAGCGAAGCGTGCAGGTTGAACGTGCCTAACGGCGGCATGGCCCATACTATCTCCGGCATCATACGGAACGCTATTACCACGAACAGGTCGGCTCCGATGGAGCGCAAGGTGTCGACAAACTCCGGGTCGCGGAGCTTCTCGGGCTGCAGCACCGGGATGCCGTGTGCAAGAGCGTATTTTTTCACTGCCGAGGGGGTCATGGCGTGGCCTCGACCAGCCGGCTTGTCGGTCGCGGTGACTACCGCAGCAATGTCGAAACCCCCGCTGACGAGAGCGTCAAGCGAGGGTACGGCAAATTCGGGAGTCCCGAAAAATACTATCTTCTTGGGCATGTGCTATAAGGCATCACTGTGCAAATACGATAACGTCACCGACGCAGAAATATGCAGGTGTCAGCATACCCCACTCGTTGGCTTTGGATGACTCCATCTGGCAGTATATGTAATCGACCTCTCCGAGGGGCTGCAGGTTGACGCTGACCCACTGGCTGAGCAGCTGTGTGCCGTTGGCGAGGCTGGCTGTGACTGTGCCGGTCTTGTAGCCGTTGCGCACACCGATGAAGTAGACTTTGAGGAAATCATCGGTCGATGTGAATTTGTCGCTGCCGTCACCATATCCTATGCCGTCACGCATATTATAATATGTGTATGAAGAGTTGGTGATGGAAATACGGTAGGGGCGGAAAGAGCCTCCGGCTGACGGCATCATCTTGAGCGAGGGATTGGCTGGGATGGTTTCGAGTGATTCGCCAGTGTTCCAGTTGGCCACCAAGAACGGAAGTTTGCTGCCGGCATAGTTGAGGCCGCCACCGGTGATGGAGCTCCACTGGTAATCGAGGTAATCATCGGGGTGTGATGCATATTCGGTGCTGTTGGAGGGGCAGAAACCTGACCAGTAATATTCCCCGGCGTACTCGCTCACCTGGTGAGAGAAGTTGAGTCCTGTATAGGTCAGCGCATTTGTCATAGTGGGGTCGTAGCAGTTGACCCAGGCTCCATTGTCAGAGCTGTACTGAATGGTGGCGTTGGTGTTGAATGTCACGCTTGCCAGACCTGGTACATCCATCGGTTCGTCGTCATCGTTGGAGCATGATGTGAGCGACAGCATGATGACAGAGAAGGCTGCGAGTGTCGAAAAATGCTTTTTCATCTTTGGAGATTGTTGGAAAAAGATGTTAGATGTAAGTGATTCCTAATAAAAATCCACATGTGGGATTTTGGCAATTGGTAATTGTTGGTGGAGAAAACGGCACGTCCAAATACCATTTGTGAGGACAGTGGTGTAAGGACGTGTCATTTTAACAGGTTTTATAATATCGGTCAGACGGACACTCCTGATTGGTGGGTCTGTGTGTGGCTGATATTATTTCTTGGCGTTTATGTCGACGAGTTCGATGTCGAACACGAGGGTTTCGTTGGCTTTGATGTTGCCGTCAGGGGTGCCTTCAGGTCCGTAAGCGAGATTTCCGGGGATGATTACAGTGTATTTCGCACCCTTCTTCATCATTTTGAGGGCTTCAGAGAAGCCGGGTACTACGCCGTTGACAGGGAAATCCACTGCTCGGTCGCCGCTGGTGTCGAAAGTGGTGCCGTCGATGTGCCGGCCGGTGTATTTGACCTTGACCACATCGGTGTCTTTGGGAGACGCGCCTGATCCGGCTTTGTCGACCTTATAGACGAGGCCGGACTCGGTGGTCTGGTAGGCTTTATCTTCAGCTTTCATCTTTGCGGCATATTCTGAACCGGCTTTCTCGTTGGCTTTGGCTTCGGGAGAGTTGGCGGCTTCTTCGCGGCGAGCTTTTTCGGCAGCCTGCTGGGCTTCCATGGCTTTACGTTGCAGCTGCATCATGAGACCTTGGAGTGTCTGGCGGTTCTGTGTCATGTCGGCTACGCTGTCGGCCTTGAACGCTGCTGCGAATTTCTCGAAAAGGAGCTGGCGGTCAATCTTGACACCGGCCTGGTCGGGATAGCTTGCCTGCTGCATCAGTCCGATGCCGATGTTGAGTCCGGCCAAGTAGCCTTTGTCGGCGGTGTCGGCCATGAGGACGGTCTTGATACCGGCGAGGATTGCATCCTTTGACATGGTGGCACGCTGTGCCGAGTCGAGGTTGGCGTAGCTGCTTGCGATGTCGGAACCCTGTACGGTGCCCATGTATTCAGCGATAGAGTCGGCGAATGAGTCGTTGCCTTTGCTGCTTGACTGGGTGCAGCTGACTGTTGCGATGGCGAGAGCGGCTATGCCGCAAGCCATGACGAGTTTCTTCATAACTGGTAGTGAATGATAGATATTATAATTATGTGATTGTGTTTCTCTGATTATACAGTAGGCTTTTATTTGCCGATGACTTCAAGCAGCTCGACATCGAAGATAAGAGTGGCGTTGGGACCTATCACGCCGCCAGCGCCGTTGGGGCCGTATGCGAGTGACGACGGGATGTAAAGCCTCCACTTGGAGCCGGCTTTCATCATCTGCAGCGCTTCTACCCATCCGGGGATGACCTGTGTTACGCCGAATGTGGCCGGTTCGCCGCGCTCTACGGAGCTGTCGAATACCGTGCCGTCGATGAGCATACCTGTGTAATGTACCTTTACCTGGTCGGATGCCGACGGCATGGCTCCTGTACCCTCGGTGAGTATCTCGTACTGGAGTCCGGAGGGAGTCGTCTTTACTTCGGGGCGTTTGCCGTTTTGCTCAAGGAAGTCTTTCCCGGCTTTCTCGTTGACATCGGCCATCTTGCGGGCTTCGGCCTGGTTGCGCTCTTCCATGGCGGTGAAGAATCTGCGTATCACTTCCTTGGCTTCGTCGTAGCTCATCTTGGGCTTGGTGCCTGCGAACACGGCTTCGACACCGGCAGCAAATTCGGTGAAATCGATTTCCTTTATCCCGGAGGCTTTGAAATTGTTGCCCATGCTCAGTCCGAGGGCATAGCTGATGCGGTCAAGACCGGTTGTCTCCATAAAATCTATGCGATTGATGTTTATGTACTTAAATTGGAAATTAAAAACTTAAAACAATCGGGGCGTTTATGTTCCCGATATAGTAAATTTAGCCGTGGCAAAAGTAAGACTTTTTTTGCTGATAACGCCATATTTTAAACAAAAAATGCTTAATTGCGGTTCGGACATTCTGGTAATTCAGGGTCCGCGGACAAGAGTGGTTGGTGACAAGGGGATCGTCGGGTGGTGGCCAGGGCTTGTGCCCAGCCCCTGCGAGGCTGAGCCCTTTGGTGTGGCATTTATGACGGAGCTTTCGCTTCGCCCTACTGTTCTTCCGCTCCTGCGGAGCTTTATGGATGTATTTGTACCCCTCCAGAGGGTGTTGCATGATTCTCGGAACACCATCAGTAGGTACGCACGGCTCGTGCGTCCTCAACCGCAAAGCACCCTGAGCCGGAGTTCATGACTACCTCTGCCACAAGGACGCACCGACCGTGCGTCCCTATGCAGCTGACGGCATTTTAGACCTTCTGGCAAGGATTGAAAATATCATTGCCTACGGACTGGAGATAGAAAAACCACCCCCGTGATAAAACATGCGAGGGCGGTCGGACTATGAAAAACAGAGGATGGAATGCGGTGTTACCGGCGGCGGTTGCGCACGCTCCTTTCGGCACTCTGCTGTGTGCCTGACGGTTTGGCGCGCTTGACCTTGGGCCGTTTCTTCGACTTCTTTTTCTTCTCCTGTGACTTCTTTTTGTCGGCTTCGCTCTTGCGTGCTCGTGAATTGACTTTTGGCGTGTTGTCTTCGACTTGTGCTCCCTCCGTAGCTACGACAGGGAGTCCTTCGCTGTCGATGACCGGGGCGGTCTGTTGGCCGTTGGCGGCAGCTTCTTCGGCCTCTTCGCGGGCTATACGGGCTTCTTCGAGCTCTTCAAGCGTGGGCACCCACATCTTCTTGTCCCAGTTTTCGAGACTCCGCTGTATGCTGTCCTGCACCTCTTTGCGGCGGTCGGGGTCGCTGTACATCTGCATCAGCGATAGGTTGCGGAGATTGCGGGTCTTGTATATCTCGCCGTCATACATCACTTTGGCAAAATAGTCGGAGATAGTGTGGGTGGCGAGGTTGTTGCTGTCGTCGACGAATATCGAAGTAGTTGACAAATAGGGTTTTATATCGGCATATTTGACCCAGAACATCGGGTATTTGACCGCTTCGCCCCCGAAGTCACCGCTGCGGTGGAGCACAGGGCATAGGGCCTCGACGTTGCAGCGGACTTTATTGGTGCGGTGGTCGAACTCCCAACGCTCTATTATGTAATACGACAGGACTTCGTTGGCCGGAACGTCGGCATCCTCGATGGTGAAGCGCGGACGCTTCTCGGTAGAGCCTTTGGCATCGGAGTAGAGTATGTGGAAGCGGTCGAGCATGTCGCGCACCTTGACTTGGTATTGCTCGTTGAATATCTCGCGTCCGTCAAGGTATTCATATACCGGGAGCTGGCCTGATGCGACGAGCTCCATGATGATGCGGAAGAGGTTTTTCTGGCCGTCGATGACCTCGTCGGGGTAATACAGAGGTGCATTGCTGACCTTGTTGAGGTCGAGTTCGCGGTATATGACGCGCATCCATTCGAGGTCGGCATCGCTCATGGGGGTGGATTCGGAGGCGTTCTGCATACGCTGCGTTATGCCTGGTCCGGCCTGCTGGAGGGCGCGTCGGCGTTCGGCCGCATTGGTCCGCGATACGCCTGTGGTGGTGGAGCGTTCCTGTGCCACCGTTGACATTGCGGTGAGTGCCAGAAGGGACAGGGCGGCTATATAGCGTGGTAATTTCATATGCAGTATTGTATATATGGGCGTGTTAGTTTACTATGACTTCCATGGGGCGGAGTGTGCGCTGTGTGCCGTCGGGGCCGGACACTTTGATGCGCGATATGTAGAAGCGTTTGCCCCGTGACAGCCGACGGAACGATTCGCGCTGGCGCGACGAGAAGTTGGGACCGTCGCTGACCTCGGGTATGGCGTTGTTCATGGAGTCGAATGATACAGTCTCGAACGAAATCACCTTGAACGGCGTGTCGAGTATGCCGTCATCGATAGCTGCGCCGAGTCCCTGTGCGCTCATCAGCGATGCCTTGCTTATGGGGGTGTCGCCTTTGTAGCGTTCCTGGCCTGATGCGCCGGTGAAAGGTATGTACGGTGTCGGGTCGGGCAGACGGCGCACACGGAATGTCGTGGAGCTTATGCGCTGGTTACCGCCTTCGAGCCGGGCGGTGACCGTTATTTCGGCATCGCTACCCACCTGGGCGGGGCGGGCTATCCACTTGTCTCCGTTGCGGGTGAGCGAGCCGTTGGTCATCGAGGCGTTGATGCTGCTCATCGGTATGCCGGGGACGGCTATGCTTATCGGATTGTCGATGCCGGCATATAGCACGTTCATGTTTGTCGCCGAAATGGATGCCATAGGTTCCATGACGGTATATGACGACTGGAACGGGAGGGTCATGTCTGTGCCGTTGGCAGTGTTGAACGTAACAGAGCCTGAGTAGTCGAATGTGCCGGGTGTACCGGCTGTAAATTCGTACAGCCCTCGGTCATTGTCGAGCTGGCGGCCGTTGATGGTCACGATAGGGCGGGCGGTGGTGTCGACAGCGGCGACAACTATGTTGGCCGAGTATTTGGAGCCTTTCATGACGTAGCGGCTCTGGGGTATCACGAACGCGTTGAGCGAGTTGACCCTTACGTCCGTGGCATCGATGGCTGACAGAAGCTGCTGGAGGGTTTCTCCCTCGGCATAGCGCAGATCGTTTTGAAGTTTGGTCAGGTGTGTCACCGCTGCGACTACTGGCTGGCCCTCAAATTTGGCTATCTCCCATTTGACGGGAAGGGCTATGCCGGGCTTTTTGATAGGAGCGGTCGAAAGGGCGTTCTTGATGTTGCGTGCCACCGCGCTGTCGCCGATCATCTTGGTCACGAAGCCGGAGTATGAATCGAGTTGCTGGCGCAGTTTCTCGCCGAGGCGTGTAGCGGGGTTGAGCATGACTACGGCGGCTGATTCGAGGTCGTCGAGATTGACGATTTCGCGTGGATTTCCGTCCTCGCCGTCGCTTTCGCGGACTATAAGGTATTTGAGCGAGTCGATTTCGTCATAAAGACGCTGTGACTCTTGGCGCACGGCTGTGGCTTTGGCCAACCATGGATTGCCCTTTTCGGGATTCTGGAGAGCCATGGCACTGATGGCTCCGTAGATGCCGCTGTTACGGTCGGATGCGGTCTCGTTGGTGCGTGCGAGCCCGTCTTCGACTTCCTTGAAGCCGTCGAGGACATCGCTCGACACATTGAGTGCAAGCATAGCCGTCAGGACGATGTACATCAGATTGATCATCTTCTGACGGGGTGACAGACGTGTGTTGCTCTGGGCCATCAGTTATGGGGGAATGGGTTGGAGTCGGCTGAAGGTACGGTGTCGGCAGGCGCGCCGGGCATGGGTGCGCGATACATGTTGACGGTCATGGCGTGTATCATCTTTTCGTACACCTGGTTGAGCTGCTGCATGTAGCGGGCCATCTTCTCTGTCTCTTCGTAGTAGCGCGCGCTCTGCTGCGAGCTCCTTTCATACATGTCGCGGATATCCTTGATGCCACGGTTGACGCGGTCGATGGAGTCGAGCTGGCTCGATACGCTCTTGAGCTGTATCTCGTAGATGGTGTTGAGTCCGCCGATATTGCGGTTGAGGTCCTCCATCTGGGCGACGTAGCCTGTGGAGCATGTTGAGATTCCTTCGGAATTTTCGGTGATGGCGCGGTAGCTTTCAAGCAGCACTTTGCTTACCTCGTTGAGGGCGGCGGTGGTATCGCGCAGCTGTTCCATGGCCGAGGATATTTCGGTCATCTTGGCCATATAGTCCTGTGTGGCCGACGCGAGGTCGGTTATCTCAGGCTGCGAGGCTACGGACGGAGCTGTGGATGCTGCCGTCTGCGTCGAGGTGGCAGAGACTGTGACGTGGGTGGGGGATGCGCCTTGCGATGCTTCGGCATCCGACGTGTTGATAGAACCGTTGATAATCACGCCTCCTCCTCCTGAGCCTCCGAAGTCCGGACGGTCTTCGGGGTCGCGTGACTGCAACACCGGGAAGACATCCTCCCAGCGGTATTCGCGGGGCGGGCGGTCAAAAGCTGTGAGGATAAACATCAACACCTCGGTGCCCATACCTATGCAGAGCAGCAGGTTGCCCCCGGGGAGGTGGAGTATCTTGAAGAGTGCACCCCAGATGACCACGGCGGCACCTATGGAGTAGGCGAAATTAAAGAACCGCTGGCCGCTTTCGCCTGAGAGAAAGCGTTCCACGCTGTTTTTATATCTTTTTATTTTTCCCATTGATGTGGTGTGTAAGGTCGGATATGTGTGTTGGTAAGTAGTGGGCTGTTATGCGGTATTGCTACCTCGATATAATTTAATGTCGCGACTTGTTGCCCTTGGCGAAACCTATCTGTGAGCGCACACAGCGGAAACCGATATATGAGCGTTGCTCATTGGAATACTCCCACTGGCGCAGGTCGGAGCGGACGTTGTGGGCCACATCCTTCCATGAGCCTCCACGGATAATCTTGCGCTTGAGGCGGTATGGGTCTTCTTTGGCGGCATTGTAGCGGTATTCCGGGTTGAGGTCGCTCGTGATCTGGCTGACCGACGGAGTGTAAGCTGTCGATGTCCACTCGCTGACGTTGCCGGCCATGTCATAGAGGCCGAAATCGTTGGGCTGGTATGTGCCCACGCGTGACGTTATCAGTTGGCCGTCGAGCGTATAGTTGCCGTCCTGCGGCTTGAAATTGGCGTAGAAACATCCCTTTTCATCGTCGGTCAGGGGCAGGTCGCCCTCCCAAGGGTATTTGTTTTCGGACATGCCGGCTCGGGCGGCGTACTCCCATTCGGCCTCTGTGGGCAGGCGGTAAGGCTCTATGATGATGTTGCGGCCGAGCGAACGGCGCAGGTAGTCCGTTCGCCAGTTGGCGAAGGCGTTTGCCTGTTCCCAGCTGACACCTACCACGGGGTATTCGTTGTAGCCTGGATGGGAGAAATACAGGCGCACGTAGGGTTCGTTATATGCGTTTTCGAAGTCGTTGACCCAGCAGGTGGTGTCGGGGTAGACATTGACTATGTAAGTGTTGAGGAAATCGTAGTCGCCTGTGAGTGCGCGTGTGACCGTCTCGCGTACTATTTCTCCGGCATCATTGATATAAGCGGTGTCCTTGGATATGATAGGGTTATCGGTCGGGACAGGCTGGTCTGTGTCATAGATACGGCGTGTCGGGTCAAGACGGTTTTTGCGCTTGACAGCTTCGGTGGTGTTGAAGATTTCGTAACGGTAGTTGAGCTGGGTGGGGTCGAGTTCGCGTTTCCCGGTAATCGGGTTTGTGCGGTAGAGGCTTTCGATGGCCCGAAGCTCGTCCTCGTTGGCGTTGCGCCAGGGTATCGGTTTGTTCCAGTTGAGGTGCGGAGTGATGGGGTTGCCCTCTTTGTCTTCCTCGATTTTGAACTCTTCATTTCCTCCGTATGAGGGGTCGGCGAGGCGCTCGCGGATGATGCTGTCACGCACCCAGAAGACAAACTGCTTGTACTTGCCGTTGGTCACCTCGGTCTCGTCCATCCAGAAAGCATCCACTGATGCTCCACGGGCATCGGCGGCAAGATTCCATGCGGAGTCGGCTTCCTGGGGGCCGAGTATGATGGAGCCGCGGTCAACGAGCACCATGCCGTAGGGCGTTGGTTCGGTCCATGCGGTACCCGATACGCCTGTGACTTCTCCGCCTGAACCCGACGAACGTCCCAATGAGCCACATGACGCTATGCCCGATGCGGTGATGAGTGCTGAGATATAGATGGTGATTTTTTTCATTTGTGATAATTTCAGAGTATGCGTATGCTCTTGTGCTTGTATTTGTTATGGTCGCCGAGGTCGAGCTTGAGGCTGTAGCCGGCGAGGATTTCATGGCTTCCGGATGAAAGTTTGGCTATGTCGGAGAGGGGATAATCGTAGGAATACGCGATGAAGAAACCCTTGTATTCGCCCGAAGCCATGACCGACACGGCATCATTGTAACGGTAACCCACTCCGAATGTGAGGAACTTTTTCCATCGCGCACGGGCTGTCAACTCGAATGTGGTGTTGTTCCCCAGATCGCTGGCCACCATTACAGACGGCATCACTTCAAATAACGTGTTTCTGAGCGGAATATTGCTGCCACCCATGAAATAAAGTGTAGGCTTTAAGTCTATTTTGTAATTTTTAGCGTCATCGCCGAGATCTGAGTCCGACGAGCCTGACGATGCCACCGCGTCACCCAAAGAGATGGACGGCGAGTTGAGGTGGAGCATACTCACTCCTGCCCAGAACAGCCGGTGGGTGTAATGTACGCCCAGGCCGATGTCGAATGCCGTGCCGGAGATATCGGTGGTCGGGATGGCTTCGTCCTGGCCTATATGGTAGTCGTCGTCAAACTCTATCTCCACTTCCGACCCCTTGAAGGTCATGCTCGAAATCCCTACCTGCACTGCGGCTGTCAGTTCTCCCTTGAACATCTTCTGCTTGAATGCCAGTTGCACGTTGCCGCCGAGGTTGCTGAACAGGCCGTAGGAGTCTTGATTGAGCACGAGACCCACGCCCCAGCGGCGGTCAAAGAGCTTCAGCGGCATGTCGGCTGCGAGGGCGAAGGTGGTAGGGGAATTGGAAACGCCCACCCATTGCAGGCGCGATACGGCGCGGAATCTGACGAAGTCCGTCAGGCCGATAGAGGCGGGGTTGTAGTATGACGGGACCTCGAAATACTGGGTGAAAAGCGGGTCGGTCTGCGCTGCCGAGGGTGTATGGACCGACGCGATGACCGCTACGAGCATTGCAATTCTGAGGTATAATCTGCGTAGCATCATCTCTTATTCGAAATAAAATGAGACCACGACCATGTTGGACGTGACTTTCTTGAGGCTGTTGGTAAATGCGATGAGCGAAGGCTGGTCGGCCAGCGTGGGGCGGTCGGTCTGCAGGATGTTCGACAGTCCGAAGCAGAATTTTACCTCCGGGATAAGTTTGAAAAACGGCAGATAGAAGTCGCATCCGAATCCTACGGTCAGGTAGCAGTCTGTGCTCTTGAGCGTCAGTATGTCCATGTCGGGCTTTTTGCCCACGTCAAATGCCGGCATGATACCCCCCACGATGTAAGGGCGGAGGTTGCGCCAGCGGCGTGCTGCATACTTGAGGTCTACGGGGACCACTATGTAAGTGCTTTTGATGTCTACGCTTTCGGTGACACCTTCGTGGGGGCCGGGGAGAGCATTGTAGAATGTGACCGTACGGCTGCCGAACCACAGGCCGGGTGAGAGCCTTACGCTGAAAAAGTCGTTGAGGCGGAAGTCTATCAGGCCGTTGATGCAGAACCCCGGGGCGTAGCTCGGCTGCTCGGCGTACCACTGGCGGTTGTCGCCGTCGGTCAGTATGCCGTTGTTGGTCAGGTTGAGACCTTCGGTGTGCATGCCCACAGAAAATCCCAGATGCCAGGCTCGGTTGTCGGCATGGGGACGGTTAAGCAGCTTGTCGTCCCGGTACTGTGCCGAGGCATCTACAGCTGCAAAAGCCGATAGCAGGGATATTATTATGGCTGACCCTGCCGCAGACCGGGTCAGCTTAGAGATAACCTTATTCATCTCTTATGAAACGTGCAAACACTCAGTTTATTGCGGTGACGGCTTATAAATACACACAGGCGCGTAGAGATTGCGTTGATGCCGGGTTATTTCAAATTGCGGATATACGAAAGTATGGCAGAAAGCACTTCGGGTGAAATCGTTTCTTTGATCTGGGCATATTCCTCCATTTCGCCAGTGGTGGCGTGTTGGAAAAGATGATTCAATCCGGGTAACATGACGACAGTAGCCGTCACGATTCCATTGCTGATAGCATCAAGGTTGTCATTGGCAGAAACTTGTGTGTCAAGACTGCCGTTTAGAGCAAGCACCGGGCATGAAATTTTAGACATTCCCTTGCGCACGTCGGTCGTTAACATCGACGCAAAATATGGCGTAGCGTTGGTGACGTTGCGTTTGATATTCTGCATTATGGCAGGAGGCGCTGACACGCCGAGGCTTGATGCAATAACATCTATGTCGATTGGAGCTGAGCCTCTATCTTTATTTTGACGGATTATTTCATCGAAAACGGCATTGATAAGGGTCATGGAATTGTCAATAGAGGTCTTGTCAAAACCCATACGATCCATAAGCCGCTTGTTTTGTGCCAATATTGTTTCTTTGCCTGATATAGCCATTCCTGCGAGTGATACCACAAAATCGGGAAGCCCTTCCTGTGCCAGCATTAAAGCGAGTGTACCGCCTTCGGAGTGTCCGATAATGCCACACGATCCGTTAGTAAAAGTGCGGGCAAATGATAATGCGGCTTTGGCATCATCTCTGAAAGTGCCTATTGTCGCGGCTGCAAAATCCCCTTTTGATTCACCTGTGCCACGGTCGTCAAATCGGAATGTAGCGACCCCGTTTCGAGCGAGAAAGTCGGATATGACGGCAAATGGCTTATGCTCGAATAGTTCTTCATCGCGATTTTGCGGACCGCTCCCGGTGACAAAAACGCAAATCGGAGTCTTGCCCTTGTCAAAATCTGATGGAAACGTTAACGTGCCGCACAGAGCGGTGCCGTCGGCTGAATAAAACGTAGTGTCGACAGCTTGATACGGGAACGGTGGCTGAGGTGTCTGAGGTCGTCGCTCCGAAAGAGGGATTTCGGGTTTCAGTATGAGGGGGAATTTATAACCTCTTTGAGAAAAAGTCCCTATTATCTCATTGGTTGTCACTTTGCCTGTGAATGTCGCCCCGATGCTTCCGGCGGTGACAGCCACACTATCGGTAGAAACATAATCTACCGTCAAAGGAAGTCCGTAGACATTCTGGTTGGGAGAATCCAGAGTGCATGTAGTGGAATCTCCTTTGTCCGAGAAATTAAACACCAACGGCAGCGAGGAAAATCCCATATCGAGGTCGCCTCTCCAACTGCCGTTTATCGCTCTGGCACTGGTCGTTCCCAACAGGATTGTCGACACCGCAATAGTGAGTTTAAGGATTTTATATGGATTAGCCATTTCAAATCAGTTCATCTTGGTTCTACCGGCATTGCGCGGGTTTAGCGTGCAAGTTAACAAAAAAATATGAAATAGAGGTGAGGGGTAGAGGAACTTATCGAACCCTTGGGTTATCACCTGTGGCTATCAAAAAAGCCACAAGTCGTTGACTTGCAGCTTTCTTAGCGGAAAGACAGGGATTCGAACCCTGGGTACCCGTAAGGGCACAACGGTTTTCGAGACCGCCCCGATCGACCACTCCGGCATCTTTCCATATCCGTGGGATTTGGACGATGCAAAGATAGTCATTACTTTTTTGCCGTGCAAGCAAAATCTATATTGAAGTGTTGAATTTATGCACTGATAACGTTGGGCAGAGTCCAACAGCAAATGCAAAGTTATACGAGTTTGCCAAAGAATGCATAATAGCAGTGTCATGGGCGTTTGGATATTTGCCGGTACGGATGGTTTTTGCATTATTTATAATTTGGAGAGTTGTGGCGGAGCCGCATGATTTGGATATTGGGTGTATATGAGTTAATTTTGCTGACCCGTTTTCGTGTCAAAAAAGCATGGTTTAAAACCATAACTCAAATAATTCAGTATAATTTATACGTAAAAGCAAATGAGTACACATCAGCAATACTCCGGACTGACAGACACCGAAGTGTTGAAAAGCCGTCAGGCGCACGGCATTAACATCCTGACTCCGCCGGCCAAAGAGCCGCTGTGGAAGCAGTTTCTCAGAAAATTTTCCGACCCGCTTATCATCATCCTGCTTGTGGCGGGAGCTCTCTCCATCGGCATCTCGCTTTACGAGTATTACGGACTCGGCGAAAGTGCGGGGGTGTTTTTTGAGCCTGTAGGTATATTCATCGCGATTTTGCTCGCCACGGGGCTGGCGTTCGTCTTTGAGATGAAAGCCGACCGTGAATTTGCGTTGCTCAATCAGGTCAACGACGACGAGCCGTATCAGGTCATCCGTAACGGCAGTGTCACCAAGGTGCCGAAGAAAGATATAGTGGTAGGCGACATCGTGCTGCTCAACACGGGCGAAGAGATTCCTGCCGACGGCAAGCTGCTCGAGGCAGTGACGCTCAATGTCGACGAGTCTACACTGACAGGCGAGCCGATGTGCCATAAGACCATCAATCCCGATGACTTCGACCCTGATGCCACTTTTGCCTCCGATGAGGTGATGCGCGGCACCAAAGTCATGGACGGCCACGGTGTGATGCGCGTGACCGCTGTCGGTGACAGCACCGAGAACGGCAAGGTGTTCGTGGCTGCGCAGATTGACGATGGTGTCAAGACTCCGCTTGACGAGCAGCTTCAGCGTCTCGGAGGGGTGATCTCGAAGATCGCATACTTCTGCGCGGCGTTGATTGTGGCAGGGCGTGTGCTTATCTACTTTACCGACCCGGAATTGCAGTTTGACTGGATGCCGTTCATGGCATACTTGCTCCAGACGCTTATGATATCGGTGACTCTCGTGGTGGTGTCGGTGCCCGAAGGATTGCCTATGGCGGTCACTCTGGCTCTGGCTTATTCGATGCGCCGTATGCTCAAGACCAACAACCTTGTGCGCAAGATGCATGCCTGCGAGACCATGGGCGCGACAACCGTGATCTGCACCGACAAGACCGGCACGCTGACCCAGAACCAGATGCGTGTGCACAGTGCCGACTTCTACGGACTGCGTGATGGAAAGCTGGCGGATGGCGATGCTCTCAGCCATACTATAAAGGAGGGGATGGCAGTCAACTCCACCGCCCAGCTCGACCTTTCGGATCCCGCGAAGCCTGCGGCTCTCGGAAATCCGACAGAGGGCGCGCTGCTGCTCTGGCTCCAGTCACAGGGCGTTGACTACCGCACCCTGCGTGAAGGGGTGAAGGTGATAGAGGAGCTGCCGTTTTCCACCGAACGCAAATATATGGCTACTGTGGCGGGCGATACCGCCGGCCGCCGCATCCTCTATGTCAAGGGTGCACCTGAAATAGTATTCTCGCTCTGCCGCAACTATCCTCCCGGAGTTACACGCCAGAGTGTCGACGAGCAGCTCCTCGCTTATCAAAACCAAGCTATGCGCACCCTCGGATTCGCATATCAGGTATTGGATGGAGATGAGGATGTAATCGCCGACAGCAAGGTTGTGGCCGGCAATCTCTCGTTCTTGGGCATCGTGGCTATTGCCGACCCCGTGCGCAAGGAGGTGCCTGACGCTGTGCGTGAGGTCATAGATGCGGGCATAAAGGTCAAGATTGTGACCGGCGACACTCCGGGTACGGCCAAGGAGATAGGCCGCCAGATAGGGCTGTGGAACGACGGCGACACGGATGCCAACATAATCACGGGTCCCGAGTTTGAAAAGCTGTCGGACAGCGAGCTGAAAGAACGTGTCGGGGACTTCAAAATCATAGCGCGTGCGCGCCCTATGGACAAAAAGCGCCTTGTGGAGGCTCTGCAGGCCAATGACGAGGTGGTGGCTGTCACGGGAGACGGCACCAACGATGCCCCGGCGCTCAAAACCGCTCAGGTGGGATTGTCGATGGGCGATGGAACATCTGTCGCTAAGGAAGCGTCCGACATCACGATAGTCGACAATTCGTTCTCGTCCATAGGACGTGCCGTCATGTGGGGACGTTCGCTGTATCAAAACATCCAGCGTTTCATCCTGTTCCAGATGACTGTCAATGTCGTGGCGAGCCTGATTGTGCTCGTGGGGGCGTTCATGGGTATGCAGTCTCCGCTGACCGTCACCCAGATGCTGTGGGTCAATCTGATTATGGATACTTTCGCTGCGGTAGCTCTTGCATCACTGCCTCCGTCGCGCAAGGTTATGGATGCCAGCCCGCGCAAGCGTTCGGACTTTATCATAGCGCGGTCGATGTGGAGCTTCATCCTTTCTACAGGGGCTGCTTTCTTCGTTGTGCTGCTGGGACTGCTGTGGTATTTCAACGGACACGTTGTCACCTCGTTGTTTGATATATTCAGTGCTCCAGAGGGTCTTGACGTTGTCAGCCAGTATGGACGTACCGTGACTGAGAAGCTGTCGCCCTACGAGCTGAGCCTGTTTTTCTCCATATTCGTGTTCCTGCAATTCTGGAACCTCTTCAACGCCCGGTCGTTTGCCAGCGGACGTTCGGCTTTCCATTTTAAAGGATGCCAGGGATTTCTGCTCATCGCGCTGATAATCATCTTCGGCCAGATCGCCATAGTGCAGTGTGGACGGGCGTTTTTCAGCGTCGTGCCCCTCGGCGTGACCGACTGGTTGCTAATCATAGTCTGCACATCCCCTGTGCTCTGGATCGGCGAACTCGTCCATCTGCTGTCGGGTCGCCGCCACCATATATAATATAATATGACGGCGAAGGTGTGAAAATCCCTACTTTTGGGTATTGCAAGGCGGCCGCAGCGTGCCTAACTTTGCGATGCATAACAGTTGGAAATTTTACTTCATAATTAGAAACTGTTTTGAGATTTCACATATGGATTTTTACAAGGAGTTTCGGAGGGGTTTTTGATGCGAGCGAGAGGAGTGTAGCGAGCTACATGACGATTGCGAGCGGCAAAAAGAACTCGAAAATCCGTGACAGTCAAGCTCTATTGTGAAATAGCGACACCCTGTAAAAATCAGGTGTGAAGCCAAAACAGTTTCTCGCGTCAGCCACAAAAGGCGCTTTCGCTGCGAAGCGGATAGCGCCTTTTTCATAAAAAATTACTACCTTTGGGGTGCTTTTGCAAAATACTTTATTAAGAACTGACTTGTACTTATTGCAAATTAACATTTTGCGTCTTGAAACAAGACAGAAAGGTTAACTCTTTGGGTTGCATCAGTTCTGAGTTTGACATTTTGAAATAAGTTTAAATCAGTTCTCATTATGAGCCAGAAAACGAAACGATTCATACTCCCGGAAAGCGAGATTCCTACCCATTGGTACAATATTCAGGCCGACATGGTCAACAAGCCGATGCCGCCCCTCAACCCTGCCACCAAGGAACCTCTGAAGCCCGAGGACATGTATCCGATATTTGCCGAGGAGCTGTGCCGTCAGGAACTCAACCAGACCGACACGTGGATTGAAATCCCCGAAGAGGTGCGTGAGATGTACAAATACTACCGCTCGACACCGCTGGTGCGCGCATACGGCCTTGAAAAGGCTCTCGGCACCCCTGCACACATATATTTCAAAAACGAGAGCGTTAGCCCGATGGGTTCACACAAACTCAATTCGGCCATCCCTCAGGCTTATTACTGCAAGAAAGAGGGCGTGACGAATGTGACTACAGAGACCGGCGCCGGACAGTGGGGTGCGTCGTTGGCATATGCTGCGCGTCTTTTCGGTCTGGAGGCCGCCGTGTACCAGGTCAAGATTTCATATGAGCAGAAGCCCTACCGCCGCTCTATCATGCAGACTTTCGGTGCGCAGGTGACTCCTTCGCCCTCCATGTCGACACGTGCCGGTAAGGACATCCTGACCGCCTATCCCAACCATCAGGGGTCGCTCGGCACGGCTATCTCTGAAGCTATCGAACTTGCCCGGACTACACCTGGCTGTAAATATACCCTCGGCTCGGTACTCAGCCACGTTACGCTGCACCAGACCGTCATCGGTCTTGAAGCAGAGAAGCAGATGGCGCTTGCTGGCGAATACCCCGACATGGTGATAGCCTGCTTCGGCGGCGGCAGCAATTTCGGCGGTATCGCTTTCCCTTTCATGCGCCATAACATTCTGGAAGGCAAGCAGACACGGTTTATAGCAGCCGAGCCGGCTTCATGCCCCAAGTTGACACGAGGCAAGTTCCGCTACGACTTCGGCGACGAGGCCGGATACACACCGCTTCTGCCGATGTACACTCTCGGTCACAACTTTGCCCCTGCCAACATCCACGCCGGAGGTCTCCGTTACCATGGCGCCGGAGTCATAGTGTCGCAGCTTCTAAAGGATGGTCTGATGGAGGCGGTAGACATCCAGCAGCTCGAATCGTTTGATGCCGGTGCGCTGTTTGCACGGGTGGAGGGCATAATCCCCGCGCCTGAGTCGTGCCATGCCATAGCTGCGACAATCCGCGAGGCCAACAAGTGCAAGGAGACAGGCGAAGAGAAGGTTATCCTGTTCAACCTGTCGGGACACGGTCTGATAGACATGGCCAGCTATGACAAGTATTTCAACGGCGACTTGATAAACTATCCCCTCGACCAGGGCGAGATAGACCGCAATATCGCCGAGCTCGACGCGATGGGTCTCTGAAAACCCAAGAAGCCAGATAATCCACGAGCCCAATCCGTAATTACGCGGATTGGGCTCGTTGCAACAAAGCGATAATACCTAACAAACCAGCCGTTTTCCTGGAATGGCTGTGTGTTATTGTTGTAGGTTGTTGCAGCGGCCTGTTTTTAGGCTTTCCCGATTGGGGGCTGTCTGCGTCAGTGGATCATCAATGCTTTGATGACAGGAGAGCCAACGGCATCGTTGAGCAGCTGCACTATGCGGCTTTTGAGAAATTCGAGCTCGCTTTTGAGCGGAGCGGATGAGATGTAGACGTGCATCACGCCGTGGTCCACGTAGCGGCGCGTGGTGCGGCGGTTGATTTGCGGACCTACCACTTCGGGCCATAGGTGGCATGCTTTCTGTTCGTTAAAAGTGTCGTCGAGATTGTTCTGGCGCAGTACTTCGTCAAAAATCTCGGCTATCGACTGTGCTTCGGTGCGTTTCATGGCTCTGATGGGCTTTGACCGAGTTCCAAGGGGGCGAACTCGCCGTTGTCGACGCTCCATAGCCTGACATCCTCCGATGTGGCTGAGAAAATCTCGTCGAGGTGCTTGCGGTTGGTGTCGGTGATGAATATCTGGCCGAACCGGTCGCCCGATACCATGCGTATGATGCGTTCCACCCTGACTGAGTCGAGCTTGTCGAATATGTCGTCGAGCAGCAGCAGCGGTCTGAGGTGCGTGGCCCCTGACAGGAATTCGTATTGTGCCAGACGCAGGGCTATGGTAAATGTCTTGCACTGCCCCTCCGATGCCGTGCGCCTGACATCCATGCCTCCGAGGGTCATGATGATGTCGTCGCGGTGTATGCCTGACGATGTATGTTTGATGATGCCGTCTTTGGCGCGGTTGAGCTCGAAAAGACGCTCCATGGTCATGCCCGGCTCATTGAGTTCGCTCTCGTATGCCAGGGTGACTTCCTCGTCGTCGCCGGCCATCAGACGGTGGTAGCGGCTGAATATCTCGCCGAGTTCGGCTACGAAGACGGCGCGGGCTGAATGGATTGTTTCGGCGGCAGCGGCCATCATCATCTCGTTGATTTCGAGCAGGGTGCGGTCATATACCCCGTCGCGTAGCTGGCGGTTGCGCTGTTCGAGGGCGGCGTTGTAGCGCATGAGTGCGTCGAGGTAAGTGGCATCGCTCTGGGAGATGACCATATCCATCCACCGGCGGCGGTCCGTGCCGGTGCCGCGTATGAGGTCGATGTCACGCGGCGACATCATCACTATGGGGAACGAGCCTATATGCTCCGACATGCGCTTGTATTCTTTGCCCTTGCGCTTGAGGCTCTTGCGCCTCCCGGCTGAGTAGCCGAGAGTCACCTCTTCGGGCTGTCCCTGCCGCAGGTATGTGCCCTTGACCATAAACAGCTCCGATCCACGGCGCACCAACATGCGGTCATGCGCCCCGGTGAAGCTCTTGGTGAACGACAAGGCGTAGATGGCATCGAGCAGGTTGCTTTTCCCCATGCCGTTGAGTCCGAGAAAGCCGTTGAAGCGCGGCGACAGCTCTATATGGGCTTCGGGGATGTTCTTGAAATCTGTTATGGTTAGGCTTACGAGTTGCATCTTTGCGGCAGTTTCTTTACGACTGTAAGTATCCGTTTTGGGTTTAATGGAATACTCGCTTTACAACACAAATTTAACAAAAACATTTGGAAATATTTGGCAGATAGACAGAAAATTGCTTACTTTGCAAACTGTTTTGCGGCCTTATCCTATGAAAGTGTCTAAGAATGATGCACTTGGCGCGATATGAGAATAGGGAAACGGCCTGAAATGTCACCCCTGAAGCCCCGTGCTTTACAGTATTACAAAAACAACCACAAGAGATAGATTTAATTGAACAGCCATGTCAAAGATTTGTCAAATCACAGGTAAACAGGCTATGGTGGGCAACAACGTTTCCCACTCCAAGCGCCGCACAAAGCGTAAGTTCAACGTCAACCTCTTCACCAAAAAATTCTACTGGGTAGAAGAAGACGCTTGGATTACTTTGACCCTCTCTGCCGCAGGCCTCCGCACCATCAACAAGAAGGGCCTCAACGCAGCCATCATGGATGCTGCCAAGAAGGGTTATCTCACCGAAATTAAATACTTAGACCTCTAATCACTAACAATGGCAAAGAAAGCTAAAGGCAATCGAGTGCAGGTGATCCTCGAATGCACCGAACATAAGGCCAGCGGTATGCCCGGCACCTCTCGCTACATCACCACCAAGAACCGTAAGAACACCACCGAACGTCTTGAGCTCAAGAAATACAATCCCATCCTCAAGAAGGTGACTGTCCACAAGGAGATTAAATAACATAAGTTTCACCCGGTAGAGACCCTACTTTACAAAATCCAACGATATGGCAAAGAAAACAGTCGCTTCGCTGCAGAAGGGTGAAGGACGTACATATAGCAAAGTCATCAAGATGGTGAAGTCGCCCAAGACAGGCGCCTACACTTTCCAGGAGTCCATGGTCCCCAACGACGCTGTCAAGGACGCTCTCAAATAACGCTCCGCTGACCGACTAACCACAAAAACACAAGAGACAGCAGCCGTCTGGCGCATAGTCACACATGCCCGCGGCAAGCATAGCCTCTTTAGCATAACTTCGGCAAAGCTCCGCATGACGGCTACCAAGCCCCGTGCGGAGCTTGCTGCCTCTTGTAAGATGCTGTCATAGTATTTGTCGCGATCGTCGCTGAAACGAATCCTGCGGCCTGCGTCTTCAGCCCCTGCAGGGCTGACCGTTCGAACACCTCTTTGTGACGAGGCTTGCTCTCCGCCCTACTGTTCTTACGCTTCTGTGGAGCTTTATGGATGTGGATTGCGCAGTTGGCCGGCCTAATATGCTGCACGATATTGCACTCGATATGTCAGATGGATTGCGGTAGTTCGGGGAGATTTTTGTAACTTAGGGGCTGCAATGTTGTTTCGTCATAAATTAGGCTACAAATCAGTCCATAGAAGTGTCAAAACTGTGATTGACTTTAAGATACAAACTAATTTTGGTGACTGACTTAGCTGTGACCATATGGCTTCGGTAACTTTCGCTTCGCTTCGCAATGACATACGTCATAAGAGCCTCCGGCCGGTGTATGTGCTCGGTGGGCAGGAGGGATATTACATCGACCGGTTAGTAGAGGAGTTCGAAGGGGTGATCGATGAGGCCGACCGCGATTTCAACCTGTTTGTGGTCTACGGTTCGCAGCAGCTTGATGTCGCCACTGTTGTTGAAACGGCCCGCCGCTATCCGATGATGTCCGACCGTCAGGTGGTCATCCTCAAGGAAGCGCAGACCATGAGAGCCGACCAGCTCGACAAACTCGCACCATACATCATGTCGCCTTCGCCTACTACGGTCTTCGTGGTATGTTTCCGAGGCGATAAACCCAAGGGCAAAGCGATGATGGATGCCGCAAAGAGGGGGGCGGTGATATTCACCGCTGACCGTCCTAAGCCGAAGGACTTGCCTCAGTGCATCAAGGCCATAGTGGATGATCACGGGCTGGCCATAGAGGTCAAAGCCCTTACGATGATTAAGGACTATTTAGGTGCGGATTTGTCGAAAGTGCATAATGCCGTGGCTAAGCTTGCCATGGTGCTCCCTCCTAAAGCCACTGTCACCCCCGAAGCGATAGAGCGCAACATAGGCATCTCGAAGGATTTCAACAGCTACGAGCTGGTCGATGCCATAGTGTCGCGCAATTTCCGCAAATGTATGCAGATAGTGGAGTATTTCAAGGCTAATCCCAAGGCTAATCCGCCGCAGGCTGTTGCGAGCAGTGTTTTCTCGCTGTTCTCCAATCTGCTTGTGTATCATTTTACCCCTGACAAGAGCCAGGTATCGCTGATGGCGGCGATGGGCTTCAGCCAGTCGTGGCAGCTGCGCAACTATGAGGCCGCCGCACGCAATTACAATGCCTTCCAGACGGCAGAAATAGTGTCTGCCATACGTGATTTCGATGTCAAGTCGAAGGGCATCGGCAGCCGCCAGGACGCATCGGAGATGTTGCGTGACCTGATTTACCGCATTTTCACGGCGAGAGGTGTACTTCCGGCATAATTCCCCTGTAGACTTCGTTGCATGGCTGCATAGTTGCATAGTTGTTATAGAGTTTTAATTTGACAGCGGCTTACGGCTTACTTACAAGATTTATTAGTAACTTTGCGGCGGTATGTCATTGAATCTCACCATTGATCAAGGCAATACGGTAGCCAAGATGGCTCTGTGGGACGGTATCGAGCTTATTGACATAGTCAACGAGGCGCATCTGTGTGCGCAGACCGTCGAGCAGTTTACCCACGGGCGCGGTGCCATTGACGCAGCCATATATTGCTCCGTTTCTGACGACGGCAGTGCCGTGCTTGGAAGCATTCGGCACATAGCAAAGCGCGTGTGCCGGTTGTCGAGCCGGTGCCGCCTGCCTATCAAGATAGACTACGGTACGCCGGGGACCCTCGGAGCCGACCGCATTGCGGCGGCGGTGGGAGCCGTGTCGCTGCATCCCGGCCAGAATCTGCTCGTGGTGGATGCCGGCACTGCCGTGACTTATGATTTCGTCACCGCCGACGGCACATTCCGAGGGGGCAATATCACTCCTGGCCTCAAGATGAGGCTTGATGCGCTGCACCGCTACACTGCGCGTCTGCCGCAGCTCGAAGTGCCGGCAAGCATCGAACACCGCAGGGTGCTCGGCAAGGATACCGCCGACGCGATGATACTCGGCGCGGTCTACGGCATAGTCGGGGCTGTGAGCTTCTATATGAGCAAGCTCCGCGACACAAAGGTGGTCATGACGGGTGGCAATGCCCCGTTGCTGAGCCCGCTTCTCGATTTCGAGGTGGATGTCGACGAGCATCTTGTAAGCAAAGGATTAAACAGTATTTTATTATACAATGAAAATAAGAAGTAGACTTATAGCTCTTCTGGCCGCAGTCATGGCTATGGCTGTCGGCGAAAGCGTATCGGCACAGACTCCATACTCCAAGTTTGGTTACGGTATATTGCGTGACAATGTCACATCGGCACAGCGTCAGATGGGCGGAGTGGGCTATGCAATGTCGTCGGGACGGCAGATCAACGTGATGAATCCGGCAAGCTATGCTTCACGCGATTCGTTGACATTCCTCTTCGACTTGGGGCTTGACTTCACCAACATATGGTCAAGCGAGAAACTCCACAATTCCGACATCACCAACAGCCAGCATAACTACGGCGGCGGTCTCGACTATGTGACCATGGCTTTCCCAGTGAGCAAGCGGTTGGGCATGTCGATAGGCCTGCTGCCGTACTCATCGGTGGGATATTCTTTCGGCTCGACAATCGATAACGGCTCGGCTTCGCGCCAGGGTTCGGGTGGCCTGAACCTGCTTTATCTCGGAGCCGGATTCAACATCGTCAAGGGTCTCAATGTCGGCATGAATTTCGGTTATTTCTTCGGCACTACGTACAATGACGTGTATGCCATACCGGAATCTACAGGAACGATGTCGCTTTTCGAGCAAATCATACAGGTCCGCGACTTCCACATGGATTTCGGCATCCAGTATGGCGTGGAGGTGGCTCCTCGCCAACGCTTGACTGCCGGACTTACGTTCTCGCCAGGCAAGGCCCTGCTCGGCAAGAGCATGGTGCTGCAGTTTGACGAAGTGTCGTCATCAGGCACGAGCGGTTACGTGGGCGACACCATAGCCAGCGAATCGCTGCGACATAACTTCGCCATACCTGCCACATGGGGCGTGGGTATCAACTACGAGCGCAACCGCAATTTCATGGCAGAAGTGGATTTCACGTATCAGGGATGGAAAAATGCCAAGTTTGAGCCTGATGACAACTTCATCGGCACAAAGTTTCAGAACCGTTACCGCATCGGGGCCGGACTGGAGTGGGTTCCTGATCCTCGTGGCAGCTATTTCCGCCGTGTGGCATATCGATTCGGCGGATATTACAACCGTGACTACATAACGGTCAACAGCAACTCGGTCAAGGACTTCGGCCTGTCGTGCGGCTTCGGATTCCCTGCCGTGGCTGGTAAGACGGTGGTAAACCTCGGCTTCGAATACAAGCACCGCTCCACATCACCGACCAAGCTTCTTACCGAAAACTATTTCAACATCACCCTCGGCGTGAACTTCAACGAACGCTGGTTCATGCAGAGCAAGATACGCTGATGTCACTTCGCAAAAAGAGCTCTGAATGAGACAACTGCTGCCATCGGTAGTGTTCCTGATTACCATTATGGCCGTAACGGCCTGCCAGGAGGAGAAGAAGGAATTTCTGTCAGGACGGATCGACCCTGAGACGTTTCCGACCATGATGACACGTGATGTGGAGACTCTTATAAGCGATTCGGGCATAACCCGTTACCGTATCATTTCCCCTCTGTGGCTCGTGTTCGACGAGGCCAAAGTGCCGCACTGGCGGTTTCCTGACGGGCTGAATTTGGAGAAGTTCGATGACCTCATGCGCCGCGAGGCAACGGTAAGGTGCGACTCGGCTACATATTTCAAACTTGAAGAGCTTTGGCGGCTTGACGGCAATGTGCGCATAGCCAATGTAGCCAAAGAGAAATTCCTCACCAACCAGCTTTTCTGGGACCAGCAGAACCATAAGATTTACAGCGATTCGTTCATCCATATCGAGAAAAGCGACCGCATTATCGAAGGGTATGGATTTGTCAGCGACGAGCAGATGACTAATTACACGGTCAATAATGTGTCAGGCATATTCCCTGTCAATGACGACGGTCCGATGGCAGGAGGTGGGTCGCAGCTCAGAGATTCGAGTGCGACCGACACCGCGTCGGTGCCGGTGGTAAGGACCCCGCCGCAGCGTACATCCGAGAAACCACGGCCATCAGCGGGAGCCTCCCAGAACACCAATCAGCTGATGGCGGCTCCCGGGAGCCGGGAGCCGGCAGAACCCCAACCCAAGCGTCCTGTCACTTCGTTGGGTCGTTGACACATTATTATATTAATATAATAATCCGCATATGCTTGTATTGACCATCATAACGCTTATCTTTTCCGCCTTGTTCTCAGGGGTGGAGATAGCTTATGTTACGGCTGACCGTGTGCGCACCCAGCTCGACGTCGAAAAGGGAGGATTCATCAGCCGTATCATAGACCGTTATTATTCATCATCGCAGATGTTCATATCTACGATTTTGGTAGGCAACAACATCATGCTTGTAATTTACGGTATGGGGGCTGCGGCCATCCTGTCTGGACCCATAAAGAGCTGGGGAGTAGACAATGAGGCCGTGATGCTGCTTCTGCAGACGGTGATATCCACGCTTGTCATATTGCTGACGGGCGAGTTTATCCCTAAGTCGGTTTTCCGCATAAACCCTAACAGCTACCTGCGGTTTTTCGCAGTGCCGGTATGGGTGTTCTACATAATATTGTATCCGATTTCGTGGTTCACTACACGCCTGTCGCGAGGGCTTATGAAGCTTGTCGGCGTGAAAGGTGAGGATGCCCCTCCAGCTGCGCTTTCGATAGCCGACCTCAACCAGTATCTCGAACGCACCATAGAGGAGAGCGGGCGCGACAGTGCGGACACGCAGGTAGAGACGGAGGTCAAGATATTCCACAACGCCCTCGACTTTTCGACAATACATCTGCGCGACTGCATGGTGCCGCGCAACGAGATTGTGGCTGTCGACATCGAAGATACCTCGCGGGAGCAGCTGTCGGCGCTTTTCACCTCGTCAGGCCGCAGCAAGATAATAGTCTATCGTGAGGATATAGACAATATTGTCGGGTATATCCATGTGTCGGAGCTGTTTGCGCCCGAAGTGGATTGGACCACCAAAATAAAGCCGGTGCTGTTTGCCCCCGAGGCTCTTTTAGCCCATAAGATGATGAAGCGTCTTCTTGGGGAGAAGCGTTCGGTGGCTATAGTCATCGATGAGTTCGGCGGGACTTCCGGGCTTGTGACGCTTGAAGACTTGATGGAAGAAATCTGTGGCGACATCCGCGACGAACACGATAAGGCCGAGGAGGCTATCAAGGAAACCGCCCCCGGGGTCTATGAATGTTCAGGCCGTGTGGAGGTGGAGACCCTGCGCGACATGTGGCATATGGAAATACCTGAAAACAGCGAATACCAGACGCTGGCAGGATATATACTCTACAATACGGGCAACATCCCTGCCAAAGGGGAGGCCGTCATAATCGATGACCTCTGCTTCACGATTATCCGCCGCACGTCGACACGCCTGGAGCTGATACGCATTGAGCCGGCTCCAGACCGGTCTTGATGCAAACAGGCGAGAAAATAATAGCAAACGAAGGGGCTGCGTCATTTCTGTTGGCGCAGCCCCATGGTATTTAGAAGCAGTTTGATTATGATCTGGTATCAGTCGTCGACTTTTATCAATACGAGGTTGCCTTTGAGATCGAATACGAGCTTCTGTGGCGGGACAGATGCGGTTGCCACCTTGATAAGCCTGCCGTCGCGGTAGTTGAAGTCTACCGATTCGACTTTGTCGGTCTGCCGATTGCTCCTTAGCTCGTCGTACATTTTGCGCCCTATGAGGTAGCGTACCAGACGCGGCCGGAGTATGGCATTGTCGGGAGCTTCGATTTCGAGTATACGTCCGGCAGTGTCGAATTCGATTTCGGAGCCGTCGGCCATCGTCACTTCAAATGGTCCGGGAACATGCTCGCGCTTGACCTTGGTGACATTCACCCCATTGTAATAGTTGCTTAGGAATTTCAGCGCGGGCTGCGGAAGGTCGCTGATTGATGTGCCGGAGCTTGTTGAAGAGCCGATTGTGCCGCCGCCATATTCGCGTGGCATCTGCCGCTGTTGGGCGTTGGCTGCCGGGATGGCCAATGTTATGGCCATGATGGCGGGGAGGAATAATTTTGTAAGTTTCATATCTTCGTTTTAGTTATTATTTACGTTAGTAAGTAAGTCATAAAAATTAATCGCCATATGTAAGTTTAAAAGGCTTGCCCAATAAATCTTGTTCTTTTCGGCTTATATCGTGCTTTCATTCAGTCGTATAGCTCGCTATACTCCTTCACTCAAGCCCAATATAATCTCAAAAATAACCGCGATTTATATGTGCATTAATTTTTACGACTTACTTATATGTTTATAACAAACGTGAGGTGCATAAAGATAGGTGGCGGATGGTTAATTAATGGAAAAGCACTAATTTTGCACTCAAAAGCTCTAATAAGGCTCGTTTTCGCGCTATGATGCAGGATAATGCGGATGAAATATTTCCGATAGTGGACGATGACGGCACGGTCATAGGCCGTGCGACCCGTGGGGAGTGCCATGGCGGCTCTAAGTTGCTTCACCCGGTGGTGCATTTGCATGTGTTCGATGCCTCCGGGCGGTTGTATTTGCAGAAACGTCCGTCGTGGAAGGACATCCAGCCGGGGAAGTGGGACACTGCCGTCGGAGGGCATGTCGGTTTCGGCGAGGAAATCGAGGCGGCTCTTGTCCGTGAAGTCATGGAGGAGCTTGGGCTGGAGTCGTTTGCTCCGATGTTCATATCCCGTTATGTGTTCGAGTCCGACCGCGAGCGGGAGTTGGTGCATGTCTTTGCCACCCGCGTAGCTGACGATGCCGTTATTGCACCATCTGAGGAGCTTGACGGAGGACGCTTCTGGACTATTGCCGAACTTGAAGACCAGATAGGGCAGGAGGTGTTCACTCCTAATTTTGAACGCGAATATCTCTCTGTATTGAAACCATATATGGCGGAGACGGCAGGGCTGGCACACTCGTTAAATAGTTAATAAATCAAAACCGATACAATATTTTGATGAGCTAACTCGTTTATACGATGTGTTTTATTTTGATAGGAAAAAATTTTTCAAAATAAATCGCACCTTGATTGAACCATTTCGCCCGAGCGGCGTTTTATAGATACATAGCAAGATTACTTTTTCCATTGCAAGAAATGTGATAATGATTGGTTTATTATCAGATGAGGAGACTCTGTGAAGAGGCTCCTCATTTGGCGTTTATACCCTATGGTCTTTAATATTGTCCCTATAGTCGTATTTCAATAGGGGCACACGTCTGCATTAAGAGCCTGTCTGAAATTTTTTATATCTTTGCATCATGCTTATACAAAGGTGCATACGTAGGCTGGTTATTGCATCGGCGATGGCCCTGTCGGTTGTGGCTGCTTGCCATGGCCAGATATTGAATATGCAGGATACACCCAAGCTGAATGCCGATTCCATCAAACGTGACTTCGACCTCGGCCCTTACTTCGGACTGTATAAGGACAACTATTTTATCGTAGGTGCCCCCATAGGCTATAAAGCCACCAAGCATAATTCAGATGTGAAGTTCCAGGTCTCGATATCCCAGCGTCTGACGCGCGCCACGCTCCCTTGGGGCACCTATCTATATTTGTTTTATACGCAGAAGTGTTTTTGGAACGTGTTTGAAAATTCGATGCCTATGACCGATCTTAACTTCAATCCCGGCATCGGATGGACCAAACCGCTGTTTTCTCGCGACCGCTTCATCGGCAAGGTCTCACTGATACTCGAGCATGAAAGCAACGGCCGCGACGGGCTGCAGTCACGATCATGGAACAAGCTCTCTCTTGCCGCCAACATCATAATCGACCCGACCCTGACCGTGCATGGCAAGGTGTGGATACCGATTATAGACGGCGGACAAAATAAGGACATCCTCGATTACTGCGGCATATATCAGATAGGCACGTCGTTTACTTCTTTAAACCGCAGGTTCGGATTGTCGGTGCTGCTGACCAAGCGGCGCGGATGGAATCTCAACTATAATACCACGGTCGAACTCAGCTACCGCATATTCCCGCGTGACAACCAGTTCCTGTTCATGCAGTATTACAACGGTTACGGCGAGGGGCTGCTTGCTTTTAAGGAGTTCCACTCCATGCTGCGTGTGGGTATATGTATAAAACCGCGCCTGTTCACCGAATATTGAAATCCCTATAATACCCTCTTTGTTTCCTATGGCTCTTCCCGGCTCTAACCCCCGCGTCCCCGTGCTTCAGTATCCGCTCAGACATGCGGTGCAAGTGCAGATACGGTTCAGCGACATCGACCTGATGGGGCATGTCAACAATAACGCTTACATGAGCTATCTTGATATCGGCAAGACCCGCTACATGATAGACGTCACACCCGGAGGTGCCGATGTGCGTAACGATAATGTGGTCATCGTCAATGTCAATGTGGATTTTGTCGGCCCGACCTATCTCTATGACCATATCGAGGTGCGGACAGCTGTGACTGCGATATCCGAGCACAGTCTCGTGATGGAGCAGCGCATCGTGTGTCCAGAGACTGGCGATGTCAGGTGCATAGCGCGGACGGTGCTTGTGGGATTCGACAAGGCGACGGCTACAACACGCCCCATCAGCCCCGAATGGATAGAGGCCATCGAACGTTATGAAGGCCGTCGGTTGCGCCGATGAGACGGAGTGGCAATGTGCTGGTATGTGCGCTGTGCGGCTGTATGCTGGCAGGCGTTGTCCTTCATGCCGAGGTAAGACGGTTTGAAATCGGGTCGGAATATCTGTCGGGACCTGAACGGATTGTAGTGGCATGGCCCGACGGCGATGCGCCGGTCGAGGGCTGGCCGAGTCTTTATCTTCTCAACGGCTACCGTGACAATGAAGAGGCGTGGCCTAAGCGCACTCCGCTTGATTCGCTTGCCAATGTTTACTCGGTGGTCATAGTCTGTCCTGATGGGCGCGACTCGTTCTATTGGGATGTAGAGGATTCGGTCAGGGCGGGACTGAAAATGGAAAGTTTCATCGTCCGCGACCTCGTCAGCCATATCGACAGCATCTTTCCTGTCGACACTTTGTCGCGCTACATAGCCGGCTACAGCATGGGCGGACATGGGGCATTGTATCTGACGGCGCGTCATCCGCAGCTGTTCCATGCCGCAGTATCGCTCAGCGGTGCTTTGGATATAGCCCATCTTAAAGCCTATCCGTGGATCAAGGTGCCGTCGCTGCTGGGGGCATATGACCAGCAGACGTGGGAGGGACACGCTGTGTTCGCGCATCTTGACTCTTTGGCGGCATATTCACCGAGGATTATGCTGGCCTGCGGCGACAAGGATGCGTTTTTGCCGGACAACAGGCGGCTTCATGCCGACCTTGGCTGCCGAGGGGTGGAGCATGTGTTCAGGATTCTTCCGGGTGACCATAATTGGAAATTCTGGCGGAGCCAGCTCCCGGAACTGCTTGAGTTCGTAACCAACAAATCAAAAAATAGCCTCTGAATGACCACAGAAATGCCTGAAACTTCACTGCCTGACGGATTTGTCGATTCGCTGTCGGCTTTAGGCGATAGGGCGCAGGTGCTTTGTGACGCATTGCTGTCCGCTCCGTCGCTGTCGATACGGAGCAATATCCGTAAGAAATCGCCCGACTATGCCGGTATGGACGTTGACGGTGCTGTCCCTTGGTGCGGCGAAGGGCGTTACCTCGCGTCGAGACCGTCCTTTACACTTGACCCTGCACTTCATCAGGGGCGTTATTATGTGCAGGATGCGTCGTCCATGTTTCTTGGCTACGTAGTGCGTCAGATTATCAAAGATAATCCCACTCCATTGTTGGCTTTGGATGCGTGTGCAGCTCCCGGGGGCAAGACCACTGCGCTTATTGACGCTCTGCCTGACGGCTCGGTTGTGGTCGCCAATGAATACGTGCCCAAGCGTGCGGCGGTGCTAAAGGAGAACATTATAAAGTGGGGCTACCCTGGTGTGATTGTTACCCGTGACGACACCTCCCGTATTCCCCGGGCTTGCGGGGATTTCGATATCGTCGTGGCCGATGTTCCCTGTTCGGGTGAAGGCATGATGCGCAAGGACAAGACGGCTGTGGAGCAGTGGTCGCCGGCTCTTGTCGACGAGTGTGTCGCCCGGCAGCGTGAGATAGTCGATAATCTGTGGGAGACGGTGGCTCCGGGCGGCTTTTTTGTTTATAGCACCTGTACATTCAACCGCTATGAAAACGAACTAATCGTGGACCATATGGTCGGTGATTTGGGGGCTGAAAGTGTGGGCATACCTGTCGAAGCGGCTTGGAATATAACCTCAGGGATAGGTACGTCATCCCATTGTTTCCGTTTCCTGCCGGGATTCACGCGTGGGGAGGGGCTTTTCATGGCTGTGTTGCGTAAGCCGGGTGGGTATGAACCTGGACGCGGTCTTGTTGCCATAGTAGATAAAAAGCAGTCGGTCAAGAAAAATTCACGGCACTCTTCGCCGTCAGCCGACGAAAAAGCGTTGATTCCGACGTTGCGCATGTGGCTCGTAGGCGGTGACGGTTACGAAATAAGCGTGACCGGCGGACGCATCAACGCTGTGCCTAAGCATATGGCTGCGTTATCTTCCCGATTGATGAGGCATCTTAATGTCATCTGCCACGGAGTGTATGTCGGCGACATCAAAGGCCGTGTGGCCATACCCTCTCAGGCGTTGGCTATGTCGCAGGCTCTTTCCGCCGGGGCATTTCCGCAAGTGGAGCTTTCTCGTGAAGACGCTGTGCGCTACCTGCGCCGTGAAGCTGTGTCGCTTCCCGATGGTACGCCTAAAGGATATGTACTCGTATGCTATGGGTCGTCTCCTTTGGGTTTTGTCAAAAATCTCGGGTCTCGTGCCAACAACATGTACCCATCCGAGTGGCGTATACTCACACAGCGGGATGCATAATTCGCTGCATCTCTGATACAGTCGGAGAGGGGTTCCTATATTCTGTTCCTATATTCTGAAGGTATAGAGCGTCGATGCCTCAAACCGGGGCAGAGCGTCCAGCAGCAAGGTGCGGCGCGTGGTGTCTGTAGGGGGCAGAGTGTCGTCTTTTACGAGGTTTATCCGAGGCAACGCTGCTTCTAATGCACCTCCGATAGTTGCCAGAGCCACTTTGGGGGTGTTGTTGTCGTGGCTTAGATGGCAGAGAAACACCCGTTGGAGCAGCTCGCTGCCTGTGGCTAATTCAGTGACGAACTGTGCCGTGACACGGTTGTCCAAATGGCCGTTGGCGGCTGCTATCCGTGCTTTCAGAAATTCGGGGTAGGGGCCATGGGCAAGCATGTCGGCATCGTAGTTGGCCTCTATGATGATGTTACGCGCCTGTGACATGTAGTGGCGCACCCGGTCTGTGATGCATCCCAAGTCGGTGGCGACAGCGATCCGCTGGTTGCCGTTTGTGAGAAAAAATCCGGCGTTGTCGGTGCCGTCATGGTTCACATCAAAAGCGGTGATTTCCCACCGGCCTAATTTGAATGGAAATTCCTTGTATATGGCTTGGTAGTAGTCTTTGAGCCGCCGCGACATGCTGTGCCGGCGCATTATTCCCCCGAACGCTTTCGGTGTGCAGTATAGCCTGATGTGCTTGTGGAACCGCACGATCTTGTACACGTTTCTGACATGGTCGCCATGGTCATGCGTCAGCAGGATGCCCTTGATGGAGTCCATCGAATATCCGTTGCGGGCCAGTGAGCGGTCCACATGGTCGGGGTCTACACCGGCATCGATTAGTAGGCCTGTTGTGCCGTCGGTCAGAAAGGCGCAGTTGCCGCTCGAACCGCTTCCGAAGCTCATGAATCGCACCATCGGCTCGCGTCTGGTGGCCGCCATGCTTATCTCTTCTACAGTGTTGTACGCTCCGCCCTGCTCTCCGTCGTCATCAAACAGTGAGGGCATCGAGCGGTACGCGTCCGCGCTGTAACGTCTGATTTGTTTCGCCATCGGTTACTTCTGGTTACTTGTAGAGGAGGAATATTGTTGGGATTTTGTCGTAATTATAAGTCGCTGTCGCCCAGCCTGACAGCGGGCGGGTGATGATGCTCTCGTTGGGTCCTGTTATGTCGCTCGCCACGCAGAGTTTTGTCGCCCCGTGGAGGGTGCGGATGAGAGTGTCTATCAGTTTGTTGTTGCGGTAGGGTGTCTCTATGAATATCTGGGTCTGGTTGTCGGATTGTATCCGTTTTTCCATGCGCTTTAATGCGGCCTGACGTTCGTCGGGCTTTATCGGCAGGTATCCTCTGAACGCAAAGCTCTGACCGTTGAATCCTGAACCCATCAGGGCCATCAGTATGCTTGAGGGTCCTACCAATGGTACCACTTTCACTCCTTTACGTTGAGCCGCTGCCACGGCGAGAGCTCCAGGGTCTGCTACAGCTGGGCATCCTGCCTCGCTGATTATCGCCATGTCGTGGCCGCCGGTCAATGGCTTTATCATTGCGTCGACCGTTTCGGGAGCTGTATCTACGTTCAGCACCTCGAAATGCAGCTCGTCAATGACGATCGATGGGTCGCATCGCTTCAGGAAACGTCTGGCCGAGCGCACGTTTTCTACTATAAAATATTTTATCCTGCTTGCTAACTCTATATTGGTCGTGGGGAGCACGGTCGACGGATGTGCGTCGCTCATGGGTACCGGCATCAGATACAGTGTGCCCGGACCGTCGGGGGCATTTCCGTGTTCTTGGCTCGGCGTTTGACTGGTTGCCACGCTGTTATTATAATAGATGCCTTTCATGATTAGTGCAGTAGTGTTTCTTACCACAAAATTACATACTTCTAACCGCTTTTACAATATTATATTCCTACCCTCTATTATATCTCCACCCATTCCGAATATTCACCCAAGCCCTCCCTCGTTATAAGATTTCTGTTCGTTATCTGACTTGTAGGCCTCCAAGCCCTCCAACTCCATACAGGGCATGTAGGGTTCCCAAGGTTCCTAAGATTCCCAAGGTTCCTAAGATTCCTAAGGTTCCTAATCTTCGTGATCCTAACAGGGCATATGTCCGTTCGTAACCGTCTCGCGGCCAGCTATTCAACACAATTTAACACAATTTTCATGAAATTTTCGCC
>CALUMU010000006.1 GCA_944321825.1 Candidatus Amulumruptor caecigallinarius | reverse complement strand
TGTCCTTTTCATAAACGAACTGCACTCCAAAAGTTTTTTGTCTAACTTTTGGGGTGCAGTTCAGGTACAGCCCTACAGCGAGGGCGGCGACCTTATCCGCCCTTTCGCGCCGGCCTTGCAGGACGGCGCATCTCTGGCTCACGGCATATAACGGGGCTTGCGCCCCGCCCTACTGTTTTTACGCTCCTGCGGAGCTTTTATGGGGGCTGTTTGAGATTGAGGACGCACATACCGTGCGTCCCTACAAGGTGGCGGAGGGTGTTGCGAGGTGTTGCAACACCCTCCGGGAGCTTTGGCGAAGGTGGGTGTGGCTGCAAACGACGAAATACCATACGCAATAAAACATCGACGGCCAATAATTCAGCCACATGACGTAGGGTCGCCATCCATGGCGACCGCCACCCTCACCTCCGGAAATGACAGGCAATGCCGTCCGATGCGTAGGGATGTGGCTGATGGTGTTGCGAGGTTCTGAAAAACTTCCTTTTATCAATATTTTTTCGTACCTTTGTTAGGTCAAAAATGACGGGTTTCCATTCCCGATTTAGTGTACAACATTTACGTTTTTAGCGTACTAAAATATATGTCAGAAAATATAGAAGACAAGAACGCAAAAGAATACAGTGCCAGTAACATCCAGGTGCTCGAAGGCCTTGAAGCCGTAAGGAAACGTCCAGCCATGTATATCGGCGACATCAGCATCAAGGGTCTGCACCACCTTGTCTATGAGGTCGTAGACAACTCCATCGACGAAGCCCTCGCCGGATATGCATCCGACATAAGCGTCACCATCAATGAGGACGATTCGATAACCGTAATCGACAACGGTCGCGGCATCCCCGTAGACATGCACGAAAAGGAGCATAAAAGCGCCCTTGAAGTAGTGCTCACCGTGCTTCACGCCGGCGGTAAGTTTGACAAAGGTTCATATAAAGTGTCGGGCGGTCTGCACGGCGTGGGTGTGTCATGCGTCAACGCCCTCTCCACCTACCTACGTGCCGAGGTGCACCGCAACGGCAAAGCTTACATGCAGGAATATTCATGCGGCAAGCCCACTTCCGAGCTGCAAATCATAGGCGACAGCACACACACCGGCACGAGCATCACATTCAAGCCCGACGGCTCGATATTCACGGTGACAAAGTACGAGTATGACATCCTCGCCAACCGTCTCCGCGACCTCGCATATCTCAACGCCGGCATCAAGCTGACCCTCACCGACCGCCGCGACAAGGATGCCGAAGGCAACTTCCGCAGCGAGGTATTCTACAGCAAGGACGGTCTGCGCGAATTTGTACAGTATATCGACAGCAACAAGGTGTCGCTCATCGATGACGTGATACACCTCAATACCGACAAGCAGGGCATCCCTGTCGAAGTGGCCCTGACGTACAACAACACTTTCAACGAAAACGTCTACTCCTTCGTCAACAACATCAACACCATCGAAGGAGGCACACACCTGACAGGATTCCGTCGCGGATTGACCACCACGCTCAAGAAGTATGCCGAAGACAACAAAATGCTTGAGAAAGCCAAGGTAGAAATCGCCAGCGACGACTTCCGCGAAGGTCTGACAGCCGTTGTTTCGGTCAAGGTCATGGAACCCCAGTTTGAGGGACAGACCAAGACAAAGTTGGGCAACAGCGAAGTCGCAGGAGCCGTGCAGTCGGCTGTAAGCGAAGCCCTCCGCATATACTTAGAGGAACATCCCCGGCAGGCCAAAACCATCGTGGAGAAAGTCATCCTCGCCGCCCAGGCCCGTCATGCCGCTTACAATGCCCGCGTAAAGATACAGCGCAAGTCACCGCTCAGTGGCGGCGGACTCCCGGGCAAGCTCGCCGACTGCTCAAGCCGCACAGCCGAGGACTGCGAGCTCTTCCTTGTCGAGGGTGACTCGGCCGGCGGTACAGCCAAACAGGGCCGTGACCGCACATTCCAGGCCATACTCCCTCTGCGAGGCAAAATCCTCAACGTAGAGAAAGCCATGGATCACAAAATCCTTGAAAACCAGGAAATCACGAGCCTTTTCAAGGCTATGCGCGTGACCATCGGCACAGAGGACGACCCGAAAGAGGTCAACATCTCCAAACTCGCCTACCATAAAATCATCATCATGACCGATGCCGACGTAGACGGAAGCCACATCGCCACCCTGCTGATGACATTCTTTTTCCGCCGTATGCGTCCCATCATCGAAAACGGCTACCTCTATCTGGCAACCCCTCCGCTCTACAAGTGCAAGATGCGCGGCGTCGAGGAATACTGCTGGACAGATGCCCAGGTGGCACAGTTCATAGCCAAACACGGCGAGCGCACCGAGGTGCAGCGATACAAAGGTCTGGGCGAGATGAGCGACAAAGAGCTGCGCGACACGACCATGAGTCCCGAGCACCGTCTGCTCAAACGCGTCACTATCAGCGATGCCGCCGAGGCCGACCGCATCTTCTCGATGCTCATGGGCGAGGACGTGGCACCGCGCCGCGACTTCATCGAAGCAAACGCCAACTACGCCAACATCGACGCTTAAACACTTAGAGCCTGTCATGAATTAGTATTCTAATTTAAGACAGGCTTTTATGGATTCCGTCACACACGAGTCCATAAACAACATTAACGCCATTCAGAGCGTTAAACAAAAAAGAACCATACACTCACATATACTCTACTCCTATGGCAAAGTCTTCATCCGACTCCAAAAGCACTGCTAAAAGCCTGCGCCAGCAGGTGCGTGACTATATCAGCCAACAGGGCCATGGCACATTCAACTACAAGCAGGTAGCTGCCGCCCTCGGCGTCAACTCACAGTCGCAACTGCGCAGTATAGCCATGACTCTTGCCGAAATGGACTTCGACGGGGACCTGCTGCAGGTAGCTCCGGGCAAATACAAACTGCCCCAGCGCAGCAATGTCACTACAGGCACATTCGTGCGCCGCAGCAACGGCAAGAACTCCGTAATCACCGATGCTGACGGAGAGTCGATATTCGTAGCCGAGCGCAACTCCCTCCATGCTCTCAACGGCGACAAAGTAAAGGTCATAATCGCCGCCCGCCGTCAGGGAGTAGAGCCCGAGGCCGAAGTAATCGAAATCACCGAGCCGCTTGACCAGACATTTATCGGCACCCTGCATGTGGAAAAAGGTCTGTCATACCTCAGCACCGACTCCAAATTTCTTGCCAACGACATAATCATCCCCCGCAACAAACTGAAAGGCGGCACTACAGGTGACAAAGCCATCGTGAAAATCACATCGTGGCCCGACGAAGCCAAGAACCCCGAAGGGGAAGTGATAGACATACTTGGCAAGACCGGCGAGAACAACGCTGAAATCCACGCCATCCTTGCCGAATTCGGACTGCCATACCGTTACCCCAAAAACGTAGATGCAGCAGCCAACAAGATAGAAGCCGGGATAACCCCGGAGGAAGTGGCCAAGCGCGAGGACATGAGAGACGTGCTGACATTCACAATCGACCCAAAGGATGCCAAGGATTTCGACGATGCTCTGTCGTTCCGTCTGCTTGCCAACGGCAACTACGAGATTGGTGTACACATCGCCGATGTGACACACTACGTGCGCCCCGACACGCTCCTTGACCGCGAGGCCCAGAAACGCGCCACTTCGGTGTATCTCGTGGACCGCGTAGTCCCCATGCTCCCCGAACACCTCAGCAACGGCATATGCTCCCTGCGCCCCAATGAAGAGAAGCTGACATTCTCGTGCATATTCGAGATGGACTCGGCCGCCCGTGTGCTCAACAGCCGCATAGGCCGCACCGTCATATGCAGCGACCGCCGCTATGCTTATGAAGAAGCACAAGAGATAATCGAGACAGGCCGGGGCGACTATGCCGAGGAGATTACCACGCTCAACAACCTCGCAAAAATCATGCGCAAGGAGCGGTTCCAGAACGGCTCGGTAGAATTCGACCGTGCGGAGGTAAAATTCGACATCGACGAGGACGGACACCCTACCGGGGTTTACTTCAAGGTGTCAAAGGATGCCAACAAACTCATCGAAGAGTTCATGCTGCTCGCCAACCGCACAGTTGCGACCTACATCGGCCGGGGGCAGACCAAGAAAAAGCCCAAAGCTTTCGTGTACCGCGTGCATGACCAGCCCGACCCTGGCAAGCTGCAAGACCTTGCCGCAGTGGCCCGCACATTCGGCTACAAGATAAAATCGTCAGGTTCGGCAAAGGAGGTCAACCGCTCAATCAACAAGATGCTCGCCGATGTCAAAGGACAACCCGAGGAAAACTATCTCTCCACCCTCGCCATCCGCTCCATGGCTAAAGCTGTGTACTCGACCGACAACATCGGCCACTACGGCCTCGGTTTCGACTACTACACCCACTTCACCTCGCCGATACGCCGCTTCCCCGACATGATGGTACACCGTCTGCTGGAAAAATACCTCGCCGGAGGACGCAGCGTGAATCTTGAGAAACTCAACGAGCAGTGCAGCCACTCATCTACCATGGAACAGCTCGCCGCCAACGCCGAACGGGCATCCATCAAATACAAGCAGGTAGAATATATGGCAGACCACCTCGGAGAGGTGTACTCGGGGGTAATATCAGGGGTGACCGAATGGGGCCTGTATGTCGAACTCGAAGAGAACCTCTGCGAAGGCCTCGTCCCGGTGCGCGACCTTGCCGACGACTACTACGATTTTGACGAGAAAAACTACTCGCTTGTGGGCCGTCGCCGTGGCACACGCTACCGTCTGGGCGACCGCGTGACAGTCAAAGTGGCACGTGCCGACCTTGACCGCAAGCAGCTCGACTTCATCCTTGTCGACAGCGACGGCAATCCCCTCTGCGAGCCACGCGACAAATCGCACAGCCCACGCAACGGAAAGAAACCGCGCAAAAACCCGCGCACCGACGAGCGACACGGCAAAAAACGCCGCCGCTGACCCATACACCTCTTCGAGGGTGTTGCAGAACCTACTCAGGCACATGGACGCACGGTTCGTGCGTCCATAAGTATTTTGATGCACCATTGGCAGGAGCTAATGCCTATTAGCATATCCGCTGAATCCATCCGACAAGATTACCGATCATTCACAACTTTCATATATCATGTTGATTAACAGACTTTTACCCCCCCCCCGATTTATAGTTCGCCGAACAGGCTGACAAATGTTATTCTTATTCTTGCCATCATCGCAATATCAATCATTTCCATAGGGATACGCGCATACCATATAACACCGACAGGCGACGACATAATCTACTCTTACAAACTGGCGCCTGATTTTCAAACCAATATTCCGATAATAGGCGAAATCCAAGGCTTAAGCGACGCAATAGAATCGCAAGTCAACCAATATTTCCACACTAACGGACGCTTCCTCATACATATCGTACTCCAGCTCGTCGCCGGGTTGTCGCCACACACCGGCTTTGCTATCATCGCCGGCGGTCTGATTGGATTTGCTTTAATATTGTTGGTCATATTCACCATCTCTCCGCGCTATCGGGCAAATGCGGCATATTGGCTGGCAGGGAGTATCATGTACCTATACCTGTTCCCTTCAAACTCGTGCATATGGCTGTCCATATCCATATGCTGCAATTACCTGATACCCATAACGCTCGTGCTATCATGGTTGGTGTTATACCGCAAGTGGCACGATACTCCATCCGCAGGGCATATCACACTCCTGTCAGTATTAGGCTTCGTCACAGGATTTTCACACGAAGCGTTTGCCCTGACCCTTTCAGGAGCTCTGTTCATACGGGCGGTGAAACATTTCAAGGCATTTTTCACCCGACAGTCCATCCCTGTCATATGCCTATGGATCGGCACTCTCCTTGTCGTAGCTTCTCCCGGAAATTTCGCACGACAGGCAAAAGAAGGTGGCGATATTATACTCAAACTGTTTCACTTCCTGCAACTGCTATCCTCACTGCGTATACTATATATATCCGTTGCGATAGCAATCGTTTCATATTTCACCGACAGACGGGCTTGGATTGAGGCGACATCACACTATTCACTGATTCTATACGCCCTATTGTTTGCAATCATGTTCGGAAGCGTTGCCAATACAGGCATATGGTCATTGACCGCCATCGAATTCTATTCAGCCATATTGTCCATGGTTTATTTAAACTCCCTGCTGAAGGCTCGCAGCATTTCAAGCACATGGAATACCATTTTTACCGCAGCTTGTGTCATCATCCTTTGCGTCCATCAGACAGAAATCATAAAAGCCCAGATGAAACAATACGATGCAAACACGGCCATGATATCATCTTTTATCAGCTCTCCAACCGGCCTTGTCGAATGGACTCCCCCGACATTTAACAGCGTTATCAATCCGTATGTATGCGGACTGTCTCTGACTCAATGGGATGCCCATAGCATAGCTCTGAAATATGCCGGAGGGTCAAAACAATGCCTCTTTGTCGGACCCGACGATTCAAAAATCATCAACCGCGATGCCTCCATGTCACGACTTCGCATCCCGGGAACCGCAGCCTTATATAAAGGGACTTTCTATCTATGGTCGCTTAACGCATCGCCCGCTCCCGTCATTATCACATTCCAACGCTTCAAACGTCCGCTGCTCGACCTGTTCCGTCCAAAGGATGCCCCCGACACCTTTACATGGAAACCCAACATGTGTAAATTCTCCGGCACCGGCACCGACCTCTTCTACATATTCCCATACCCATCGCAACCCATCATCTCTGCCGACAACGTCACGGAGTAGGTGCCTTCACGTACACGTCAACAGACACATCCCTATTACGCTTGGAATAATCAGAATAAACCTTTGTGTATCCGTGGCTCACAATCAGAGGGTCATGCTCCGGATTACGTGACAAAATTATATCAGCCCGATGCGACTTGAGAGCATCATCCTGATTCTCAACCATTGTGGCTGTCGCTCCATTTTGTAGAAACCAATATTTTGTCGCCGGGATGGCATTGTGTCCGATTCCTACGCCGCTGTCCAGACAGCGGTAGCAGAGCAGCATCGGATGTGACTGCTTGCCGTCAAGATGCATCGCGACAGCCCTGTCAATCGCATCGACATCAAGAGCATATGTATCGCCACCACGATAGACAGGATAAAGAGAATGAAAATATATGGCGGCAAGAGCCGCAAAAATTACATAATATATTGATTTTAAATTATTTACCCCCCCCCACAACTTTTCCGCCATGCAGATAATGCCGAGCACCGAAAACGACATTGAAGCCTGCAGATAATACAGCCACCAGTTTTTATAACTGCCTATAGCAAAGAACACACAATAACATAACGGCAACAGCCATTTCTCCCATCCATGTTTGCGAAACAGCATATAGCCTCCCGCCAATCCCAAAATAACCGTAACCACACTGACAGGCGAATGGTATATCCTGCGCGCCTGATTGAGGTAAAAGCCGACATAATCCATATGCTCGCCTAACCCGACCGAAGCAGATGTGGCTGAAAAATATTCCTCCACAAACGGTCTGAATGCCCCGACACAACAAAGATATACCGCAAACGGGGCAGCAAGCAAGGCGCATCCGGCGACAAACCAACCGATAGCCTTGACTACAGAGACCAGACCCGATTTCCACGTCAAAAACAGCAACGCGCCACACAATGACAGCATCATCACGGCGATAGACCACTTGACGAGCAGACACGACATGAAAGCCACTCCAAACATCAACGCTTCCAAAGGCTGCAGTCTACGCAACGGCCGATCGGTCACTATCTTCTTGACTACCAAATATATGACATAAATCACAGGAAGGTTACACCATGTCTCGGCCCGTGTCTCCAAAAAATCAAATCCGAGGAAATACACCAACGCCATCGTGACGGCAACACACATCGAAAGCCATGGACGGTGGAGCACCGCCATAGCCGTTTTCCAACAAAAATAGAAAGTAAACGTCATCATCACGACTGACAATATCCACACCCCGTGATAGTCAGTAGGCGAAATCCAGTATCCGACCATCTCTATCAGCCACAAAAGAGGTCCTTTGCTGTCCGAAAAATCGACATAAGGGACAAGCCCGTTGGCCCATGCTTTGCCAGACATGAAAAACATGGCCGAATCCACATGGTTGTTCACGCTGCCCAACGGAGAGTCGTTGCTGACAAAAAGCATGACCACAACCGTAAACAACGATAATGCAGCCAAAGCCTTAATTTTAACCTTTAAGGGCAGCGATAGTGGAATCATCTTGAAATCAGTCGTATATATGTTTTTTTGCAAAATTAACATATTTCACCCAATTAAAGCATCTGTACAAGATGCATCTGAAAAAATTAGCACTCTATTAGTTATAATAAGACAAAAAATAAGTAAGTTTGTAATTAGAAGCTGTAAAATTCATCACTGACATGCGCATGACACCCGAAGAAGAGGAAAAACTGATACAACAGGAGTTTCAAGACCTGCTCAACGGCTATCTGGCAAGCAACCACCGCAAGAAAGTCGAAATCATCGAACGTGCCTTTAAATTTGCAAAAGAGGCCCACAAGGGTGTCAGGCGGCGTTCTGGAGAGCCATATATCCTACATCCCATAGCGGTGGCCAAAATAGCCAGCCAAGAGATAGGACTCGGCTCGACAAGCATATGCGCCGCCCTGCTGCATGATGTCGTCGAGGACACGGAGTATACAGTCGAGGACATCGAACAGCATTTCGGCAAGAAAATCGCCCAGATAGTCAACGGTCTGACCAAAATCTCCGGCGGAAAATTCGGCGACCGCGCATCGGCCCAGGCCGAGAATTTCCGCAAGCTCCTACTCACCATGAGCGAGGACATACGTGTAGTGCTGCTGAAGATGGCCGACCGTCTCCACAACATGCGCACCCTCAGCAGCATGGCCCCGAACAAGCAATACAAAATCGCCGGTGAGACGCTATATATATATGCCCCCCTCGCCCACCGCCTCGGACTCTATGCCATCAAGACAGAGCTTGAAGACCTCAGCTTCAAATACGAACATCCGGCGGCCTACGAACGCATCACCCAGCAAATCGAGGCTTCGGAAGCCCGACGCAGTGCCGCCTACAACGACTTCTCCGCCCCGATTATCGAGCGCCTCACCGCATTGGGCATCAAGTTCGAGGCCCGGGCACGCCTCAAAAGCGTATACTCCATATGGCGCAAGATGGAGACTAAGCACATACCGTTTGAGGAAGTATACGATCTCTACGCTATGCGTATCATCTTCGACTGCGACAAGCAAACCGACGAGAAAAATACATGCTGGGGCATATACAATGCACTGACCGACTTGTACAGACCCCATCCAAACCGCACCCGCGACTGGGTTTCATCACCTAAAGCCAACGGCTATCAGGCTCTCCATGTGACCCTAATGGGGCCTGACGGCAACTGGGTGGAGGTGCAGATACGCTCCCGCCGCATGGACGACATAGCCGAAAGGGGATTCGCCGCCCACTGGAAGTACAAAATCGGCGAAGGCGACGAAGAGAGCGAGCTGACAGTGTGGCTAAAAACTATCAAGGATGTACTCGACGACCCTAACCCCAATGCTCTGGACTTCCTCGACACGCTGAAGCTCAACCTGTTTGCCAACGAGATCGTAGTGTTCACGCCCAAAGGCGAACTCATAACGCTCCCTTCCAATTCCACGGTTCTTGATGTCGCGTACCATCTACATTCGGAACTGGGCAACAAGTGCATCGCAGGCAAAGTCAACCACAAACTCGTCCCGCTTTCCCACCGTCTCATGAGCGGCGACCAAGTGGAAGTGTTGACATCCCAGTCGCAGAAACCGAGTCCCGACTGGCTCAAATTCCTCGCCACAGCCAAAGCCAAGACAAGCCTACGCAGCGCGCTGCGACGCGAACGTATGCCTGTGATCAAACGGGGGCGTAAAATCTATGACGAGTTCCTGTCACGCAACGGCATCACCGACACCAACGAAATCACTACCAAACTGCTCGGACTCTTCCATCTCCCCAACAAGGAAGAGCTTTTATACAGCCTCGGAGCCGAGGAAATAGACCTCGACGACCACACTTTCCGTGCGCTAAAGTCATCGCAAAACAAGGCCAAGGATTCTGAAAAGAAACCGCTCATAGGACGTCTGTTGAGCCCGTTTAAACGCAACAGTTCCGGCGAAATCCCCAAGACATCCATGACCACGGTGCCGGTCAAAATCAATTTCAAAGAGACCTATATGCTGGTCGACAACGGCATAGAACGCAACTTCATAATAAAAGACTGCTGCTCTCCTGTACCTGGCGATGACGTGATGGGCTTTGTCGACTTTACCAACAAGGTCGAGATCCACGCACTCGACTGTCCGCGTGCAGCATCCCTCAAAGCCACATACGGAACCCGCATCGTCGCTACCAAGTGGCAAGATGTCAATGCTTCATTCCGTGCGACCATACGCATGGAAGGCATAGACCGACGTGGCATCCTTCAGGAAATCACCCGCGTCATATCGCAGATGGCCAATATCGACATCCGTGGTCTCAGCATCGAGGCCAGCAACGAAGTGTTCCACGGCGACCTGACCGTACTCACCACCGATACCACCGCAATTGACGACATAACATCGCGTCTTCTCAAAGTCAAAGGCATAATGAGCGCCGTCAGGGTCAATCAATAACAGTATGAAAGATAAAAGTTTCTGGGCCAAGTGCCTGCTTTTCGTCTGCTCGGTGTTCCTCATCATATATTTCCAGCCCGAGACCGACGAAAACCACTATGTCTACGAAGTGTCGCGACCGTGGAACTACCCGCTCCTCACGGCCCCATACGACATACCCATACACCTCGACTCCATAAGCGTCCGCAAAGTAAAGGACAGCATAGACCGGACATTCGACCCCGTGTACACCCGCGACACCGGCATGGAGCTACGCGTAGAGAACGACTATGCCCGCCGCCTGAGCAACCACGCCAGCAGCTCCGACGAGCGCAAGAGCCTTAATCTGCTCATCTCCCAGCTAAAGATACTCTACAACCGTGGCATAGTAGACCAGGCTACCTATGCAGAGATAGAAGCCGGCCGTATGCCTCGTGTACGGTTCATCGTCAACAATTCGGCCATTCCGGCATCAACATCCGGATACATGTCCGTACGTCAGGCTTATGCCGCCCTCGACAGTGCCCTGCGTCAACACAACCTCCAAGGCACGCTCAGCCCTGCCGAACTCGCTGCCGCCCTACAGCCCAACATCATTTACGACTCGATAGAGAGCGGACGCATATTGCAGCAACTCTATCAGAAAGCCATGGCTCCTGTAGGTGTGATACAACAGGGCGAACGCATAATAGACCAGGGCGACATAGTCACACCGCAGCTTGAATCGATACTCAACACCTACGAGCAGTTGCAGCAGGAACGCAGTCAGGCTGCCGTGACCAGCCATTTCTACCCGTTGCTGGGGCAGGTGATGTATGTCGTCATACTTCTTAGCGCACTGTATGTATTCCTCGCGTTTTTCCGGCCAAACTACTTTGCCAGTGTCAGGATGATGACTTTCCTGATGGTTACGTTGACCGCATTTACTTTAGTCAGCTTCATCATGAACGCCACTTTGGCCAGCGGACTTTACGTAATGCCCCTGACCATTTTGCCCATCATGGTGCTCATCTTTGCCGACTCGCGCACCGCCATGTTCATATTCATGATTATGGTGCTCATCATAGCCACTGCGGCAGCCGCTCCGCTGGAATTTGTCATGGTAGAGTTCGTGGCAGGTGTGGCAGCCATCACCTCCATACGCGAGCTGTCAAAACGGAGCCACCTCGTCCGCACAGCCGTATTCATCTTCCTCGCTTACTCCGTCAGCTACGTGTCATTCGAACTGCTCCACCTCGGCACGCTTGACAAGCTGACTCCGCATATGTTCGTAGCTTTCGGATTCAACGCGCTGCTGATTTCTTTCGCCTACTTCCTGATATTCATATTCGAGAAACTGTTCGGCTTCACATCCCGCGTCACGTTAGTGGAGCTCAGCGACATAAACAACCCTATACTGCGGGAGCTTTCCGAGGAGTGTCCGGGCACATTCCAGCACTGCATGGCAGTGAGCAATCTCGCGTCTGCCGCCGCAGTGCGCATCGATGCCAACGTACAGCTCGTCAGAGCCGGTGCGCTCTATCATGACATAGGCAAAATCAACAACCCCGCATTCTTCACAGAAAACCAGCACGGTGTCAACCCCCACGATGTACTCGACCCTGTGCAGAGCGCACGCATCGTCATCAACCACGTGACCGACGGGCTTAAGATGGCCGACCGCCACAAGCTGCCGCAGGTAATACGCAATTTCATATCCGAACACCACGGCAACGGAATCGCCAAATACTTCTACAACACCTACTGCCAAGCCCATCCTGACGAAAACGTCGACCCTGCGCCGTTTACCTATCCCGGTCCCAACCCCCGAAGCCGGGAAACATCGCTACTGATGATGGCCGATGCCGTTGAAGCCGCCTCACGCTCACTCAAAGACCACTCAGCCCAGGCTATCGCCAACCTCGTCGACCGTATAATCGACCAGCAGATAGCCGACGGGCTGCATAACGACTCTACTTTGAGCTTCCGCGACATCAAGATAGTCAAGGATGTATTCACCCAGCGTCTGCGTACACTCTACCATTCGCGTGTATCGTATCCAGAGGCTGTCAAACCACAACCGGCATCCTCCACCGAGACTCCCGACACCGAAAAAACTACGACAAAACCTACAACTGTACCACCATCAGCCCAATGAATATAACCGTTTACTGCTCATCACGCAGCGGACTGCGTGAATCATTTGACGAAAGTGCCGTATGCGTAGGCCGTTGGATAGGCGAAAACGGCCATACGCTCATCTACGGCGGCATCGGCGCAGGCGACATGAAATTAGTCGCCGAAAGCTGCAAACGCTCCGGCGGCAGAGTGATAGGGGTCATACCGTCACCCCGTCACCCCGACAAATGGCCAGGTAACGAAGAGAACCTCTTCCCCGAAGACCTAAACCAGCGCAAGGATATAATGATAAACCTCGGCGAACGCTTCATCGCCCTGCCCGGAGGTTACGGAACGCTCGACGAAATACTCGCCACCCTGTCGATGATGTCATTCAACACCCTCGATCCTGCCCGCCGCATCATGATTGTCAACATCGACGGACTCTATGACCCCCTCGTTGCCCAACTCGACAAGATGGCAGGGCTCGGACTCCTCGACCGCAAAATCCTCAAGCGCATAGAGATTGTATCGTCCACCGCAGAGGCCCTTGAACGGCTGCCGAAATTCTGCGAATAAAAAATATACCTCATGGACATCTCCATCGCCCCGGTTATAGCTCGTGCCTGTCCGGATTACAAGATGATACTGCTGACAGCCGACGTGGTCAATACTCCCACACCCGAAGCCCTTACCGCAGCTATCAAGCGGTATGGCGAATCTGTCGTATCACTGTTTGAAATGCCCGACATAGCCCGGCGGCCAGGCATCGCTGCCACGCGTGCCATCTATAAAGCCCTCGGCAAAGAGCCTAACCGCTACCGTCCGAGCCAGGAGCAGATGATGCGACGCTTTCTCAAAGGACAGGGGCTTTACACCGTCAGCGCGCTTGTAGACACCGGAAACCTACTGTCACTTATGTCCGGCTACTCCGTAGGTGTATTTGACGCAGACAAGATAGCCGGCGGCTCGCTGCGTATCGATGTCGGCCGCGCCGGTCAGCCATATGAAGGGATAGGCCGTGGACCTGTCAACATCGAGGGGCTGCCGGTGGTATGCGATGCCGAGGGTCCCATAGGGTCACCCACCACTGACAACGAGCGCACCAAGACATCGCTCGGCACCACACGGATAGTGGCCACAATCCACGCTTTCGGCCCAGATATGCCTCTTGATGCCACAGCCGAGCTCGCCCGGCAACTGTTCACCGCCTACTGCCATGCCGACAACATCAGCCTGTCGCTCCACGCCCCCGCAGACCCCGAATAACCGCCACTCGTGACCACATGCCAACCACTGTTCCAAGCTTCTACCACTCCCGAAATATCCTTTGTCATAAAATGTTGAAAAATCCATAAATAATAGCTAAATTTGTGGACGAATTGAACCCATGAAGAAGTAAAAATCAATCAAATAATTAATTTTCCAACCAAACTATTATGTGGTTAACATGTTCATCTATAGGACGTAAGCTCGTAATGGCCATTACTGGCGCGTGCCTCATCCTATTTGTTACCTTTCACGCCGTAATGAATGGCGTGGCTCTGTTTTGGCCTGCTGCCTACAATGTAGTATGCGAGTTCTTAGGAGCCAACTGGTATGCACTCGTTGCATCGATGGGTCTCGGACTGCTGATGCTCATCCACATCGTCTATGCCTGCTGGCTGACCATCCAAAACCGTAAAGCACGCGGCAATGACCGCTATGCAGTGGTGCGCAAGCCCGCGCAGGTCGAATGGGCTTCGCAAAACATGCTCGTGCTCGGTATCGTAGTCGTGGCTTTCGCCGTAGTGCACCTGATACAGTTCTGGGCTAAAATGCAGCTTGCCGAGATACTGCACACCCCCTACATGCTTGACGGAAATGCCGTTCCTCCCCAGGCCGGCACCTACTTCCTGCAGATTGCTTTCAGCCAGCCATGGACACTCGTCGTCTATGTAATCGGCTTCATTGCCTTGTGGTTCCACATGACCCACGGATTCTGGTCCATGTTCCAGAGCAGCGGATGGAACAACGATACATGGCTTCCCCGCCTCAAATGCATCGGCAACTGGTGGACGACTATCGTCATAGGCCTTTTCCTCGTTGAAGCCGTCGTATTTACCGTACAGGCCAATCGCGATTACTACACAACCGACCCTGTCCTCCGCGAACAATACGAGAAATTTGCCAGCGACAACGACCAGAGCGCGTGCCAGGTAAACAGCATCGAGGTTACCGAGTCAGAAATTGAAATGATTGATGTCGAGTAATCATACAGCTTACAGTCATACGCCGACACCACATCCACTCATCTAATCTCCCCAACGATTTAACCTACTATATCACAATGGCTGATAAAAAAAATATCGAGGGCATGATCGACTCGACTCCTATCATGAAGGACTATGCCGACATCGAATCTGCCAAACTTCCCCAATACCAGATAGACAGCAAAATCCCCGAAGGCCCTGTAGCCGACAAGTGGAAAAACTATAAGGCGCACCAGAAGCTCGTCAACCCCGCCAACAAGCGCAATCTCGACATCATAGTCGTGGGTACCGGTCTTGCCGGTGCATCGGCTGCTTCATCGCTCGGCGAACTCGGCTTCAACGTCTATAACTTCTGCATCCAGGACAGCCCCCGCCGCGCACACTCCATCGCCGCACAGGGCGGTATCAACGCAGCAAAGGACTACCAGAACGACGGCGATTCGGTGTACCGTCTGTTCTATGACACCGTCAAGGGCGGCGACTTCCGTTCACGCGAAGCCAACGTGTACCGTCTGGCAGAGGTGTCGAACAACATCATAGACCAGTGCGTAGCCCAGGGCGTACCTTTCGCACGTGAATACGGCGGTCTGCTTGCCAACCGTTCATTCGGTGGCGCACAGGTGTCGCGTACATTCTATGCCAAGGGTCAGACAGGCCAGCAGCTCCTCCTCGGTGCTTACGCCTCGCTCAACCGTCAGATAAAGAAAGGCACTGTGCGCTCTTACAACCGCCGCGAAATGCTCGACATCGTTATCATCGACGGACGCGCCCGCGGTGTCATCATGCGCAACCTCATCACCGGCGAAATCGAACGCTACGCTGCCCACGCCGTAGTTCTCGCCACCGGCGGTTACGGACGTGCATTCTTCCTCTCCACCAACGCTATGGGCTGCAACGGCTCGGCTGCCGTACAGGCATTCAAGAAAGGTGCTTACCTGAGCAACCTCGCCTTCACGCAGATACACCCTACCTGCATCCCCGTACACGGTGAAGACCAGTCGAAGCTCACCCTTATGAGCGAGTCGCTCCGTAACGACGGCCGCATATGGGTGCCCAAGAAGAAAGAAGATGCCGAAGCTATCCGCGCCGGCAAAAAACGTCCGACCGACATCCCCGACGAGGACCGCGACTTCTACCTCGAACGCCGCTATCCCGCATTCGGCAACCTCTGTCCCCGTGACATCGCCAGCCGTGCCGCCAAGGAGCGCTGCGATGCCGGTTACGGCGTAGGCACAGGCAACGCCGTATATCTCGACTTCAAATACGCTATCGAACGTCTCGGTAAAGATGTCGTTGCTGACCGCTACGGCAACCTCTTCGACATGTATCAGATGATTTCTGACGACAACCCCTACGAGACTCCGATGATGATATTCCCCGCAAGCCACTACACCATGGGCGGCATATGGGTCGACTACGAACTCCAGACCTCCATCAAGGGACTTTTCGCCATCGGCGAGTGCAACTTCAGCGACCACGGCGCCAACCGTCTCGGTGCATCAGCCCTCATGCAGGGCCTGGCCGACGGATACTTCGTGCTTCCCTACACTATGCAGAACTATCTCAGCGACCAGATCAAGGTGCCCCACTTCACCACCGATACACCTGAGTTTGACGCTGCCGAGAAAGGTGTACGCGACCGCATCGCCAAGCTCATGGCCATCAAGGGTACAAAGAGCCCCGACCAGATACACAAGCGTCTCGGACACGTGATGTGGAATCTCGTAGGCATGGGACGTAATCTCCAGGGTCTTGTAAAGGCTCTTGACGAAATCGAGAAAGTCAAGAAAGAGTTCTACTCCGACCTCCGCATCGTCGGCAGTGCAGACGACCTCAACACCGAGCTTGAGAAGGCGCTCCGCCTTGAGGACTTCCTCGTTATCGCCAAGATGATGGCTATCGATGCCCTCCACCGCAACGAATCGTGCGGCGCACACTTCCGCGAGGAGTACCAGACCGCCGACGGCGAAGCCGCCCGTAATGACAAAGACTACATGTATGTCAGCTGCTGGAAGTACACAGGCGATGACGAGAAGCCCATCCTTCTCAAAGAGCCCCTCAAGTATGAAGCTATCCAGGTACAGACACGTAACTACAAGTCTTAACTTTCTTCAACCCATTATCAAGAGATTTATCCCGTCATGGAACATTCAATAAGCGTAAACTTGAAAATATGGCGTCAGCGCAGCCCAAAAGAAAAGGGTGCGTTTGTAACCTACCATCTTGACAACGTATCTACCGGCTCCAGCTTCCTTGAGATGCTCGACATGCTCAACCAGCAGCTCGTCGACAAAGGCGAAGAACCCGTAGTGTTTGACAACGACTGCCGCGAGGGCATCTGCGGCATGTGTTCGCTCTACATCAACGGACATCCCCACGGTCCGGTACAGGGCATCACCACATGCCAGCTCCACATGCGCAAATTCAAGGACGGCGACACCATCACCATCGAACCCTGGCGTTCGGCTGCATTCCCCGTCATCCGCGACCTCATGGTCAACCGCAATGCGTTTGACCAGATACAGCAGGCCGGCGGCTATGTATCGTTCAACTGCGGCGGCGCACCCGATGCCAACAACATCCCCATCAGCAAGGAAATCGCCGACATGGCCATGGACTCCGCCACCTGCATCGGTTGCGGTGCTTGTGTGGCCGCTTGCAAAAACGGCTCTGCCATGCTCTTCGTAGGTGCCAAGGTCAGCCAGTTTGCACTCCTTCCCCAGGGACATCCCGAACGTGCACGCCGCGCCCGCGCCATGGTACGCAAGATGGACGAACTCGGCTTCGGCAACTGCACCAACACCGGAGCATGTGCCGCCGAATGTCCCAAAAACGTACCTCTGAGCAACATAGCCCGTCTCAACCGCGAGTTTGAGAAAGCCAAATTCGCCGACTAAGCCTTTTCAAGGAAACGATACCTCCCCTTGAATGGCAACAGGGCTATGTCAGCCCCAAACAACAAGAGCCGTGGGTCATGCGACCCACGGCTCTCTGTTATATTGTAAGGTCGCCACATGTGGCGACCGATAGCCCGGCATAGCCAAGGTTTGTTGCGGCGCAGCCATGTCCGCCCTTTCGCGCCGGCCTTGCAGGACGGCGCATCTCCGACTCGCGGCATATAACGGGGCTTGCGCCCCGCCCTACTATTCCCTCGCCCCTCCGGGGCTTCCATCACCCGAAAATTGTAGGGACGCACGGGCCGTGCGTCCCTACGTTATGTGATGCGCCATTGTCCGGGATTTTGGCGGCAGTCGCCACAAGTGGCGACCGACAAGGTGTTGCGTATGGTTTTGGTGGGTACGGTCAATGTATGGATGAACCCCGGTGCATCCGATTGTCAGGAACGGCTGTAGCCCAAGGATTCGGGTCTTTACGTGGCGTAGTCGGGCAGCTGCACCGATGTGCAGACCTACATACATCGCGTCTACTTCCGATGCTCCCCACTCCTGGCACAATCCACTCATCCGCAAAAGCTCCGCAGGAGCGTAGAAACAGTAGGGCGGGGCGCAAACCCCATTAATAATGACCGTCCATAAAATAGCCCTGCAAGGGCTGGCAGCGCAAGCCGTGGCCATCAAAACCGTTTCTGTCCGATGGTCTAAAATCATATAATCTTATAAGATGTATAAGAGTTATATGAGTTATCCTTTTCCGATTACACCAGGGGATTCTTACGGAGGGCGGTAGCAAGGCGCGCCGGGGTCAAGTCGGCACCATATTTCTCAAACGGAAGCCTGAGCGTACACCCATAGGCATAGCGCGAACAGCCGTAGGCCGTCCGCCCCTTGAGCAGATGCCCCTCGCCGCACAGAGGGCATTTGATGTCCTCCAATTTCCTCACACGTGGTGCCGACGGCTTGCGGGCTTTCTTTGGCTTTTCGGTCTGCGCCCCTCCTGCCTTGTCCGATGCATTATCATCAGCCGTAGCCGTGACTATGGTGCGCTGCGAGTTGTCGCTGAGCACATTGATGACCGTCTGGTGCACCATCTGCTTCAATTCGGCAATGAAATCTGCCGGAGCGTACTCTCCGCGCTCTATGCGGCGCAACTTGCTCTCCCAGATGCCTGTCAGCTTCGCGCTTTTGAGCAGCGGCTCGTTGATGGTGGCTATGAGGTCTATCCCGGCCTGAGTCGGGAGTATCGATTTGCGCTGGCGATAGATATAACGGCGTTTGAAAAGCGTTTCGATAATCGAGGCGCGGGTCGACGGACGGCCTATGCCGTTTTCTTTCATGGCCTCGCGCAGCTCCTCATCATCCACGGTGCGTCCAGCCCCCTCCATGGCTCTCAGCAACGACCCTTCGGTATACGGCTTTGGGGGCTGTGTAGCCTTTTTAAGCAGCGACGGTTCGTGCGGCCCGTGCTCTCCCACAGTCATCTCTGGCATCACCGAATTTTCGCTATCATCAGAGTTTTCCGCCTGCGCATCTTTGGCATCGGAGGCATAGACACTGCGCCATCCGGGGTCGGTTATGACCTTGCCGGTAGCCTTGAACTCCACCTGCGCCGCCACAGCCATGACAGTAGTGGAGTTGAAAACGCAGTCAGGGTAAAATGCCGCGATAAACCGCCTTGCTATCAGGTGGTAGAGCTTCTTCTCATCGCCCACGAGCACCGCCGGCGACTGGCCAGTAGGTATGATGGCATGGTGGTCGGTGACCTTTGCGTTGTCAAACACCTTCTTGCTTTTGGGCAGACGGGCGGCGAGCACAGGCGCGGTCAGGGATGCATACGGAGTCATGTTGCGCAGTATACCGGGGATTTTAGGATACAAATCCTCGCTCAGATATGTGGTATCGACACGCGGATAAGTCGTCACCTTCTTCTCGTAGAGCGTCTGTATGAGCCGCAGAGTGTCATCGGCACTCCACCCCCACTTTTTGTTGCACTCCACCTGCAGCGAAGTCAGGTCGAAAAGCCTCGGCGGAGCCTCGCGCCCCTTTTTATCCTGCACGTCGGTAATCGTCAGATCCACCCCGGCTATGGACTGCGCCGCCCGGTTGGCTTCCTCCTCCGATGTGTACCGCCCTTTGGTGGAGTTGAACGTAACACCTCTATACAGCGTCTTGACCTCCCAGTAATCCTCGGGGCGGAAATTCTGTATCTCAAGGTGCCGGTTGACTATCAGAGCCAACGTGGGAGTCTGCACACGTCCGACCGACAGCACGCCCGACCCTTGCCCGTAACGGAGCGAATAGAGCCGCGTGGCATTCATGCCGAGAAGCCAGTCGCCTATGGCACGTGACAGCCCGGCATAATACAGATTGTCAAACTCCGACTGGGGCCGCAGATGCGCGAAACCCTCACGGATGGCATCGTCGGTCAGCGACGAAATCCACAGCCGCTTCACCGGGCAGCGGACAGCAGCCTTCTGCATCACCCACCGCTGTATCAATTCGCCCTCCTGACCCGCATCGCCGCAGTTGACGATTTCTTCGGCCTCAGCGATGAGAGTCTCTATCACATGGAACTGCCGGCGGTAACTGTCGTTGTCAATCAGCTTTATGCCGAATCCGGCAGGTATCATAGGCAACGAGCCTAATGCCCACCGCTTCCACGACGGAGTGTAGTCGTGCGGCTCTTTGAGGGTGCAGAGGTGTCCGAAAGTCCACGTGACTTTCCACATCCCACCCTCATAATAGCCGTCACGCCTTGTCGAAGCACCGAGTATCTTGGCTATATCGGCGGCAACTGACGGTTTCTCGGTGATGCAGAGCTTCATCTATATACATTAAAACGCTAATAATCAAAAACTTACAAGTCAATAGCAATAATCGGTATCAAGACTGCTCCTTGGCTTCATCCCATAGGGCATCCATCTCGGCGAGAGTCATGTCGTGCAGCGAACGCCCCCGGGCTTTGGCGGCAGCCTCTATATGGTTGAAACGGCTGATAAACTTGCGGTTTGTGCGTTCGAGAGCCGTGTCGGGGTTGATGCCATAAGCCCGGGCAAGGTTGACGATGCTGAAAAGCATGTCGCCCATCTCGGCCTCCATGGCATCACGGTCGTTATTGTCAACCTCGGCGCGGAATTCGGCGGTCTCCTCACGCACCTTGTCCCACACCTGCTCCTTCTCATCCCAGTCGAAGCCCACATGCGCAGCCTTCTCCTGAATGCGGAACGCCTTGACAAGCGAGGGCAGCGACACCGGGACTCCCGCGAGCACCGTGCGGTTGCCGCCCTTCTCCTTCAGTTTAAGCTGCTCCCAGTTTTGCATCACCTCGCCGGCACCGTCGACTTTGCAGCGGTCGCCGAACACGTGGGGATGGCGGTATATCAGCTTCTCATTGAGCGCGTCGCAGACATCCGCTATGTCGAAAGCCCCCTTTTCATCGCCGATTTTGGCATAGAACAGCACATGGAGCAGCACATCGCCGAGCTCCTTGCGTATGTTGGCATCGTCTTCGTCAAGGAGCGCGTCGCAGAGTTCGTACACCTCCTCGATGGTATTGGGGCGCAGCGACTCGTTGGTCTGCACCCGGTCCCAGGGGCATTTCACTCTCAGCTCGTCGAGGGTGTCGATGACCCGCCCTACGGCCTCCATTTTTTCCTGTCGTGTATGTTGTGGCATGGCTTATATATATAATATATGTGTAAAGACGGGGCAAAGTTAGGAATTTTTCGGGTCTGTTTTAGAAGCCGTTCCCTACAAAACATTTATGCAGTGTTAAAAACATGTTATACAACATATTTTCACGATTATTTTCATTTTTCCAACAATTCATTGCAAAAATGTTTCACCGTTTCAAAACTTTTCACTACTTTTGCATCGGTTAACGAAAAAGCAGTGAACAAATCCGGCAGAACCTGTTAGACTCTGCCACCCGAAGCAAATCGCTCTCATTAGGTACGAATTCCTTCTTGCTGTAATAATCTTACTCTCGTTTTACGCACTTTATATACTTTTTAAGTATAAGGTGGTGACATACTAAGCATTGATATATACAAGGCATGCCTTGTATATATCCCCCTCTGAGAGGGGGACGATCGGATTCGGAAAATGACTCTCCCACCCTCTTCCGGCTTTACCACTCCTCATAAAAGAAAGCCCAGACTTGCGGAATCCCGAAGCTCCTACTCGACGGTAAGACCCCTTACAGCCACTCTGATTAGAAAAATGCTCCAGCATATATAACATCCATATTTATATTTCTTACCGTCATTATGAAATTTCGTCATTGGATTGTGCTGACCGCACTCCTGATGGTTACAACTACCGCTCTCAAAGCCCAGACAGCCGCTGTCAAGACCAACCTCATCGGCTGGGCCACCACCAATCTCAACATCGGAGCCGAGCTCGGTGTGGGGCGCAAGTCCACTGTACAGGTGTTCGGCACACTCAACCCCTGGGACTTCAGCGACCTCAAACGCTACCATTTCTGGAACGTGATGCCCGAGTACCGCTACTGGTTCTGCGAGAAGTTCAACGGACACTTCGTAGGCATACACGCCCTCGGTGGAGAGTACAACATGCGCAATGTCAAGTTCCCCCCGATAGGCTCTGCCAGCGGATTTCCCGACCTCACCAACGAGGCCAACGGCCCTGTCACCAACTCCGTAGGCGAGATTAAAGCCCGCCACGTCGAGGGGTGGTATGTCGGCGCAGGTCTCACATACGGCTACCAGTGGATGCTCAACAAGCGGTGGAACCTCGAAGCCGAGGTCGGTGTCGGCTACGCATATTCTCCCTTGACGCTCTACGGACGCTGCAACACCATCATCGAAGAGAAAACCATCCACTACTTCGGACTGACCAAGGTCGGACTGAGCATCATGTACATGTTTTAACACACATAGCTTACCATCATGAATATCAGACATATAGCACTCGGACTGATAGCCGCTGCCGCCATAGCCCCCGCTGCCATGGCAGGTCAGAAAAACCAGACCTCGCTTCAGGCAGTGAAGTTTGCCAACATCGACATGGCACGCGAAAGCGGAGAGATGAAAATCTACTTTGACCTCGACCTGACCGACCTCAAGCTCAAACGCGACCAGCAAATTATCTACACCCCCATACTCGTGGGTGAAAACGACTCGATAGCTTTCGGCAAGATTGTGGTCAACGGACGCAACGTAGCCCTCAAAGAGGAGCGCGAACCCGGCCGACGCATCGCCGATGCCACCACCACTGTGCGCCGCCACAACGGCACCTCGCAGACCGTCAACTTCAACGCTGCCGCCACTTTTGCCGACTGGATGAACTACTCCAAACTCTATCTTGCCGAAGATGTCTGCGGCTGCGGCGACCTCCAGAGCCAGGACCGCATACCCGTAAGCGAATTTGACAACCGCCCCGCCCCAAAGCCGTCCATGACTTTCGTCACCCCCAAAGCCGAGGCCGTCAAGGCCCGCGCCGAGAAGGGTTCGGCTTTCGTGGACTATGTGGTCAACAAGACCAACATCCTCCCCGACTACCGTGGCAACCGCAAGGAGATAGCCAAAATCGTAGCTACCATCGACCTTGTCAAGAACGACCCCAACGTGTCGATCACCGAAATCAACATCCACGGCTATGCTTCGCCCGAAGGCCCCTATGACAACAACACCCGTCTCGCCAACGGCCGTGCAGCCTCGCTCAAGGAGTATGTCCGCAGCCTCTACACCCTACCCGAGGATATTTTCACCTCTAATGCCACCCCCGAGGACTGGGACGGCCTGCGCCGCCTCGTCGAGGGCAGCGACCTCAAAGAGAAGCAGGAAATCCTCGCCCTCATCGACGACACTGCAATGGACCCTGATGCCAAGGACCACGAGATACGCCGCCGCTTCCCCCAGACCTACCAGTTCATGCTCAAAAACTGGTACCCCGGACTGCGCCACTCCGACTACACGGTGAGCTACGTGGTGCGTCCATTCACAGTCGATGAGACCAAAGAGATAATGTACAAGTCGCCCAAGCAAGTGAGCCTCAACGAGATGTTCCTCGTGGCGCAGACCATGGAGCCCGGCTCGCAGGAATTTAACGAAATCATGGATATCGCCGTAAAGACATATCCCGACGACGAGACCGCCAACCTCAACGCCGCTTGTGCCGCCCTCAACGAGCAAAACTGGGACAAAGCGGACTCTTACCTGCGCAAGGCCGGCAACACCCCCGAAGCGTCACACGCCCGCGGTGTACTCGCCATGAACCGTGGCCAGTACGACGAGGCAGAGCGTTACTTCAACGAAGCCCGCGAGGCCGGCATAGCATCTGCCGACACCAACCTGCAGATCCTCGAACGCCTGCGCCGCCTCGCCAAGCAAAACCGGTAACTCCACTCACAAAACAATTTATAAATCCAACTAAATCATAAACCATTTTCCAATCCACTTACTTTATGAAACTTACAAAGTATGCATTGCTTGCAGCCGGAGCCGTGATGATGGCTTCCTGCAGCAGCGACGAACCCGCCACCAACGCGGCTTCCGACAATCAGGATGCCGCCACATCGACCGGCTTCGCACAATTTGACATCAAGCTGCCACAGGCTTCTGCATCTCGTGCCATCGACTCCTATCAAGAGGGCACAGCCGATGAGTATGCCGTTACCAACGGTAAAATTATCGTGTTCAAAGAAGCAGGCACTGAAGCAGAGGCTACATTCGTATGCACTGCCGAACTCCTGGGCATGAACTGGACCTCAGCTACCACCGGCGAAATCACCACAACGTCATCTACCGTAGCCGAGTTGAGCAACATCAATCTGACCGACGCGTCAACTTATGCCGCAGTCATCGTGCTCAACTACGACAACACATTCCAATTCCCCTCGGCAGGCCAGACTTTCGGAGCCTGGTCTAAGACTCCCCAGAACAGCGGCATGATTCTCTCAAAGGACGGCAAGAGCTACCTGACCATGACCAATGCTGCCAAGTATGTGTCAACCTCCGCCGAACCGGCAGTGCTCGTACAGATTGACAAGAGCAAGATCGCCCAATCTGAATCCGCTATCTCCGGCTCTGCCGCCACTATCCACGTGCAGCGTGCTACAGCCAAGGTGACAGTGATAACTTCATCTGAGGCATACACCCCCACTGGCGCAGCATATACATCAGATAAAGTGACTATCGATGCTTGGGCTCTCGACATCACCAACAAGACCACCTATCCCGTACAGGTTACTGAAGGTCTGACAACCGACTACGCCGGAATATGGAGCGAAGACCGCTTCTTCGGAGGCACTCAGTTTGCACGCGTGTTTTGGGCCAAAGACCCCAACTACTCTAACAACATACTTGATCAGGAAACTACAGAAGGTAACTTCAACGTAATCGACGCTTCTGCCATAACATCTGCCCCTGCTAAGGCTTATTGTCTGGAAAACACTTTCGATGTCAACCACATGATGCAGGGCCAGACCACCCGCGTAGTCCTCAAAGGCACTTATCGTCCCAACGGCATCCCTGAAAACGAGAATTTCTACAAAATCGGCTCAAGCACCCAACTGTGGAGTCAGGACAACCTTCAAAAGCAGGTTTTAGCCAAGGCTCAAGATGTCCTTCAAAACGACACCGATGTTACTGTCGACCTCGGCTCAGTAGCAACAGCTAAAGGCTTCCACGCACTCTCTGAAATCGACATCAAAAAAGCCGACGTTCGCGTTTCAGACGATGTCTATGCAAAGATCGCTACCGAACTCGGATTGTCAAGCGCATCCGATAAGAGCATCGCAACATATTTCAATGGTCAGGTGTACTACATCGCCCGCATCAAGCACTTCGGCGACGCAGACTGCCCCTGGAACATCGGCGACCCCACATACGGCGGGGACAACGAGAAGTACCTCGGCCGCTACGGCATGGTCCGCAACAACTGGTACGAGCTCAACGTGCTGTCTGTATCCAATCCCGGTTCACCCGATGTACCCGACATCAAGCATGACACCCCCGATGACGAAAACGATTACTACATCCAGGTCGAAGTCAACGTCCTTGCCTGGGCTAAGCGCGTACAGAACGTAGACCTCTAATCCCCACGCGAACTACAAGTCAATATTATTCAACAATAACAGCCGGATTACAAAGCCGGCAAAATCTAAAGTTTAAGAGGGTGTTGCAGACCCATGGAACTGCAATACCACACTGGTTCTGCGACACCCTCTTTCTTTTACTCAATATGAAAACACTTAACGGCAAAAGGTGCCTCTTCCCGACTCTTGCATCGCTCATGCTGGCGGCTTCGATGACCGGCTGCGGCCTCATGCACGATGACCTCGAGGACTGTGCTACCCGACCCTCTACCCATACGAGTGTTAAATTCGTCTACGACTACAACACCTCGACGAAGGACATGTTTAACGACCATGTGGGTGCTGTGACGCTGTACGTGTTTGACAGTACGGGTGGGCTGATTCAACAGATCGAACGGACCAACCACGACACCAACAACTCGCTGAAATCCCCAGGATTCCAGATAGACCTCGACCTCACTCCGGGCAAATACACTGTCTACGCCGTGGCCGAGGGCAATCCCTTGGGCTACGAGAAATCGCTCGATGGCGCGGGTGCAAAATTCCGCCGTCAGGCTCTGACTTCAGGAGACCGCATCGACGCTTTCGCCCGTGTGCTTGACAACGAGTCAGGCATCGTCAACAATGCCGGGGTGCTGATCGACACCATATGGACCTCCATGGAGGCCCGCGAATTGGTCATCCCCGAGCCCCCCTCCATCGCTGAGGGCGAACCTCAGCAGCCCGACTCTTACGTCGAGGCGACAATCCCCCTGATGCGCCTTACCAACAATGTGCACATCTCGTTCCACCAGACCGACTTCCCCACCGCTCTCAACATCGACGACTACGACCTCTGGGTCACATACCCCACCGGCACGTCGAAATTCGACATATACGGCAACTACACCGCCGATGCCATCCCGCTGACATTCCACCCCTACAACCGATGGAACGACAAGGACGAGTCAGGCAAAGCTTTCGGCCACATGACCCTCGGACTGCCCCGATTCATCTACGGAAGCTCCGAAGCCGACCGCCCCACACTCCACATCCGCAACAAGATAACAAGCCACGAAACGCAGATCGACTTTGTAGCTCTCCTCGCCCAAGGCCGTGACGCGTTCGCTCCGCATAACTGGTCCCAGCAGGAATACTTGGACCGCGAATACGACTACGACCTCGCCCTCTATCTCGACGATAACATCTGGAAATACGCCATGGTCAAGGTCAACATCCTCTCATGGACTAAACGTGTACAAAACGAAGAACTCCACTGACACCATCACACCCCCTACTTACCCCTCTTGCTATATCAATCACACATCTAACCCTCACTTATGATGCGCCACATACGACAACATATCCACGCGCTGATAGCTTCCGCAGCCCTCATGGGCGGTGCGGCTGCGATGACCGGCTGCTCCAACGAGGAGATCGACGCGCCCCGCTCCGTGGAGTCGGCGACTCCGGGCACGCAGCTCGTCATCAACCTCGCCGTGCCTCAGTCGATGGAGACATCAACCGACACCGGCACCCGCGCCGACGGTCCTGAGATGACACCCACCGCCGACGAGACCCGGATCAATTCACTCCGCCTGATCGCGTTCTCGACCAACGGCACCCCGGTGGTCAACCGCGCCCTGCTCATCCCGTCGGAGATGCCCCTCAGCCCCCAAAAAACAGCCATATACGAGATCCGCGACATCCTCCCCGGCGACTACCGCATATATCTCGTGGCGAACCTTGAAGATTATGTTGCATCCATCTCAAGCGAGCAGGCACTCAGGGATGTAATCATCAACCTCGACGGCGACAATGAGCTCCGTGCCGGCAACCTCCCCATGGTCTACGAGCCTTCGGCAGCCGTGACCATTCCCTCGTCGGCAACCACCAACCCTGCCGTAGCCACTCTCTCGCTCAAATTTGCCTGCGTCAAGGTCAAGTACGACCTGCTGTTTGACAAGACGTTCAATCAGGACATCTTCGGCGACAACGGCATGGTCATCAACAGCGTCACAGTCGACAATGTTGCAAAATCCGCCTACTTGGTGACCAACAAGACCACCCATGCCGACACCCGCGACGGTGTCAGCGGCAACGGCGCATATTACGACTCCTACACCGAAAATCAGGACAATGCCGGCAAGACCGGCCTCAACGTCATCAACGTATCCGGCAAGGTAGACTCACCATCGCAGCCCGCCGGGCAGTGGGCCTACGAGGGCTACCTCTACCTGCCTGAGCGATATGCCGCCGACTCTCAGACCACCATCAAGATTGCATCCACTGTTACCGATGCCTACGGACAGCCCGGCAATGTGCGCTGCGCCTACACCATACCCCTCGGTGGCCATGACGGCGACGAGGACAGCAAGGAGCTACCTCGCGGCACATATTACGAGGTGATAGCAAAAATCAAGAGCCTCGGCGAAGCCGAACTCGATGCTACCATCATAGCCAAAGACTGGGAAGATGAATATCTCCCTGTCGAGATGGTACACACCTACCTCACCCTCTCCAAAACCGAAGTCTCCGTCAAGTCGCTCGAAGATGACTTCATCACCTACGACACCGACGGCCGTGGCGACGTGGAGTTTGACTGCACAACTCTCCTACCCGCGAACGCCACGACACAAAATCCAGCCGTCATCGCCATATTCGACAACGTTGCCAAGAAGATAACCTTCAAGGTCAACCCTGCCGTCGACATCACCACGCTCCCCGAATCCGAGCAGATAGGCACCGCCGACTGCTACATCACCGCCGGCAATATCCGCAAGCTCGTACAGGTCCACTACGACATCAAACCGTTTTTTATCATCACCCCTCTGGAACTCAAAATACAGTGGAACACTGAATATGAAGGGCGGATGAATGCAAAAATATACGAGTACTCCACCAATCTCGGCGGCATACGCATAACCACCCTCGCCAAACGTGACGAAGTCAAAATCTCACGAACACGCACTGGCGGGACAGACTCGTACACTGACAATGTCGCCAACTCCAACTTAAAGCTGGAATTTGCCACCGAAGCTACATACTCGCAGGGACAGATTGAAGTAACTGCCCTTAATGACCCTCTAACCACCACATACCACTATTTCAGCGCATACCCCGAAGCCCCAGGTTATGACAACCTCAAGGAGGATCTACAAGTGACGGTAATGCCCCCTCTCGGCGACTACCGCATCTATTTCCGCGCCATCAATGACTATATACACTATAATGGCGGCACATCGACAAGCGAATTCCTCTACGGCAACTACAACAGCTGGCCCGCAGAGGACTACAACAGCTACTCGTCAGCATCGTCAAGCCGCAACTGGAACGACTGGTGGCAAGATGATACTTCGACAAGCATTGCCAACACTTCCCACCGCATCTACATCTACACGCAGATGGGCGAGACTCTCGGAACCACAACTCCAGGCTCGTGGCACTTCACAGCCGGCTATGGTTCTACAGGAGAGACAGTCGACGGAATAACATTCCCAGCACCGTACATGACCGGCGACAATACCAACCCCGGATGGTATTACTACGATCTGGCTCAGAATCAGACATCCACTTTGCACAACAATGAGAGAAAGACTCCCGAACCGGGCAAGACGTTGATGATATTCTACGCATACAAAAACGGCAAACTCGGCTATGAGCCACACCGTGCCAGCCACCACTTAGATCCGGGTCTGTCGCTCTTCGACTTCGAAGACCGCGAAGGCTGGTTTGTCTACGACCCTACGTCCGAACCGTATTACCGCGTATATGACGACAAGCCGTATATGGAAGATGTTACCTTCACCGTATACTCAACCCAGCAGGTAACCGGCTGGTGGCACACATACGGTGTCGCCGAAAACGAGGTCACTTTCAACGACCCGCAGCAGTGGACCATCAAATACACCCTGAAATCCTCCGACTGGACCACCGAGTACATCAACGGCAAGACATATTACGTGACCAAAATAAAGCTCAAATGCCCGCACGGCGACTACGAAAAGGCCATCAAACTCACAGGACTCACCTCTGGGTCATCCATGCCAGAGGCAGAGCAGTATGTGTACTATTGCGCCAACGGCAACAATCCGTACAATCCTCCTTACATCTATTTGTGGAACAGCCCAACAGACAACAACAACTGGTCAAACACGCCGCAGATGGATTACTGGAAGACCGAAAACGGAGTCACCTGGTATAGATACAAAATACCGTCACAGTATGCCAACGGCCAAGCCATCATAAAAAGATATTCAGGAGATGTCACCGGCAATGACAACCAGACGGCAGATAGCCCAACGCTCAATAATAAGTCGTGGGTAAATTACGGTGATAACAGGGCCTACTGGGCTGAATACTCCTCGCAGCCTTCCACAGGAGGAAGCGGCGTGATGCTCTTCGGAGGCCGCTCGTTTGCAAGTTCAGGACATGTTGGCACATACGAAAACGGTGTCTGGAAAGCCGGCAAGCCCCAGTGACACTCAACAGCTACTTAACACCCGACATAACGTAAATATGAAACCGCTCAGACATATATACAAACTTGCGTTCGCGCTCCCGGCCCTCTTACTCGCCGGATGCTCCGACGACAACGAACCCATAGCCGCCACCAGCAGTCTTGACGGCGAGACTCCGTCGGAGCTGACTCTGACCCTATCGGTTCCCGACGAGCAGGTGGTCAACCTCGGCTCGCGTGCCGATGCCGAAGTCCCGGCAATCTCGACGGTGACTGTCTACTGCTTCTCGCAGACCGGCACCGGCGGAGGCTATCTCAGCCACAAGACATTCGATTACTCGGAGGTGGTCACCAACGCCGCCACCCACGAGATTACCGTGCCTATCCACAAAAACACCAAATCGGTGCATCTGATTACAAACGCCGCCATCGGCGCGGATGTCACCGACCCGGTCAATGCAGTCACCACCGATGTCAACGCCGGAGTGATGTGGGGACGCGCCGACCTCAAGGACATCATAACCAAAGGCTCCACTTTCACCCTGATGCCCAACACTGCCCGCGTGAGCATCAAAAACGAAGCCGACGGCTTCACCGCCTCAGGATTCACGGTGTCAGGCACCGCCGACCGTGGCACCGTAGCCCCGTCAGGATGGAACACCGACCCCTCCGATCCCACCATAGGCAGCGGCACCACCTATCCCGCCAATTCCACCCTGACAAGCACAGATGCCTCGCTCTATGTGTTCGAGACTCCCGAAGATGACCAAGTTGAGGGCCAGCCCGAACACTACCACGTCCGCGGACGCATCGTCATCGAAGGCACATACGGCGGAGTGAAAGGCTACTACACCGTAGCGTTCCGCCAACGCACCGGCAACGTCAACGGCTTCCCTGAAACTCCCGGCAACTTCCACTACATACCCCTACACGTCATCCGCAACCACCACTATATAGTCAACATCAAAGAGGTACGCGCCCAAGGTTGGCCCACCATAGAGGAGGCGTTGAAAGCCGAGCCTGACAACCGCCTGACCGTAGAAATCACCGACAAGACACCCGAAATCACCGACATCATAGCCTCACGCGACTACATGCTCGGCGTGGGCGACGACGTGACAGTCACATGGGATGCCGAGGTTGCACAAATCAACGTGGCAACATCGTGGAGCGGCAAACACGCATCCACCGGCAAACCATATGAAGTCACCGTATCTGCCGATGCAGCAGCATGGGTAGATGTTTCAGGCATCAACGAGGCAAGCTTCGAGGTCAACTTTTACGAGCGCGACGAAGAGCCAGTCACTACCTACGTCCTCAATGTACCGCTAAGCCCAAACAGCCAATCTACCCAGCCACGCACAGCCACGCTGACCGTGCGTTCGGGCGACCTCACCCGCACCCTCGACATCACCCAGGCCGGCCGCGACTACATGCGCGACCCTAACCGTCCTGTCAAGATGGTTATGAACAGGGGATACGACAAGACTATCAACGATTGGTTCGCTTTCGTTGACAACGAGTGCAAGGGTCTCCTGCCCGAAAACAGCCATACGGGAGCTGGCCGCAACGACGGTCTGATATTCCCAGCAGTCCCGGCATACACTGTAACGTACCGCATTCCGCAACTCAGCGGAGACCAAGGTGCCACATGTACCGGCAACTTCTCCTGCGACAAAACGACAGATTCCGACTATTATATAGTAACCGCAAATATAACCTCCAAGCCCAACATAGAGATAGGCTCGCTTACCATCACCAACGCCGATGGAGTCAAGATAGTCTATCCGCTCTACCAGACCGGCTATATGCATGAACTCACCGCCGACACCGAAACCTACCAGCGCGAGGGCGGTGAAATCACAGGCTGGTTCTACTACGAAGTGGTCAAGGTAGGCAGCATCTACATGCTTGATCGCAACCTCGGAGCATCGTCCAACAAGCCCTATATATCCACCTATGCCGGCTTCAAGGACAATACCGATGCCATCGGCGCATACTTCAAGATTGCCACGACAAAATCCACCAGCACCGCAAACCCCAATACCATACTGGGCGAACTCAACGTCAGCGACTTCATAATACCCACCGACACTCAAATATCGGCATGGGGTATCTACATTGGCAATGTATCCGGCACTACCGGCGAGGCCGCCCGTGTCGGCATCATCAACACCGCCGATGGAGAATACTCTCAAATCTATATCCCCCACGGAGGCTACTATGAAGCTACATCGCACAAATACGAGACCCACGGCAACATCTGGACGAGTACACTCGTGGCTGGCGAACAGGGTTTCGACCCGACGCTGAGTCCCGAATTCGGATACTGGTTCCGCTACCTCAACGTCTACAGCAACCGCGTCAACTTCGTGCAGATACGCTTCGCCAACGGCTCCGGCGGCATGGCCCCCACCGCCGAGTCCGTCTTCAAGTACATGCCCATCCGCCTTATGTGGAAACCCTAACCCTGTAGGGTCGCCACCTGTGGCGACCGCAAACCAGCACCACAGCAGCCACGCCTTGTTCAGGCGTGGCTGCCGCGCTTCTCCACCCCTCCACTGGCTCCCCCACCGTAGGGACGCACGGCCCGTGCGTCCTCAACCACAGGCATCCCACACACCTCCGCTGAAGCTCCCGGAGGGAGCGCAAAAACAGTAGGGCGGGGCGCAAGCTCCGTCACCAGAAGCAACCCCACCACCAAGCCCTGCAAGGGCTGCAATCGCGTAGCGATTAGACGGCGGCACCTGAACTGCACCCAAAAAGTTAGACAAAAAACTTTTGGAGTGCAGCCCTGCATGTGGGTGATGCAATCGCTTCATCGATTCCCACGGCTTGCGCCGCCGACCCCGCCAGGGTCAAACATCACATTGTCCCCACCCACAACGGGACTCGCGCCCCGCCTTACTGTCCACCCGCCCCTCCAGGGCTCCGCAAACCCACCATCCATCCTTCTTATAAATCTTATAAGACCCTATAAGACACTCATACGACCTTATCCGCCACCAAAGACGTTATCCGACTTCTCACCCACTTTCATTTTTGCGGAAAATTTGCTAACTTTGCACTCGGTTAATTTCCCCTAACTGCGACCTCCGCACAACCCTGCGGAGCGCGACCAAAAGAAACGCTCTAATGGCCCAGACCAAAGTATTATTCATCTCCCAAGAGATAACCCCCTATCTCGCTGAAAATCCACGTACACTCCTCGGACGCGAACTCCCCCAGGGAATAGCCGAAAACGGTTACGAAGTACGCACATTCATGCCCAAGTACGGGGCCATCAACGAACGCCGCAACCAGCTCCACGAAGTCATACGCCTTTCGGGTCTCAACATCCCCATCGACGACAACGACCACCCATTAGTCATCAAGGTGGCGACCCTGCTCCCGGTCAGGATGCAGGTCTATTTCATCGACAGCGACGATTATTTCCACAAGCCCCCGGTCAAAGGACTCGAGACCGAGACCGACAAGGCCGACAACGACGAGCGCTCGATGTTCTACGTGCGCGGAGTGGCAGAGACCGTCAAAAAGCTCCGCTGGGAGCCAGCAGTCATCCAGTGTGACGGATGGATTACGGCCCTGTCGCCAATGTATCTCAAGCGGCTGTATTCCGACGAACCGTCGTTCTGCAACAGCAAAATAGTCTACACCCTCCATAACGATGCATTCGAAGGCGCGCTCGACAGCCGTTTCGTGGAGAAACTGCTTCAAGAAGGGCTGACCAAAAAAGACCTCAAAGCCATAGCCAAAGGCGACGTGGACCACAAGGCTCTCACGCAGCTCGCCATCGACTACGCCGACGCAATCATGCAGGCCGATGCCGACGTAGACCCGGAAATCATCCAATATGCCGAAAAGTCAGGCAAACCGTTCCTCCGATTCACCACCGAAGAGGAGCGCATCCCCCGTCTCGCGGCCTTCTACGAGCAATTACTAAAGAAGTAACACATCCCCTTTCCGCACATGAACCTAAAAGCGGCAATCATACCGGCCATCGCCACGGCATTAGCTTTGGCAGCCTGTGACGAAGACAACAACACCATAGGCTCCTCGCTCATAGAGGACCAGGTCGAAGTGGTCCACTACACGGCATCCGCCCCCACAGGCGTTTCGGTCAGAGACGCATCCATACAGTCGCGCACCATCATGCAGCTGCTCGGACGGCTCTCGGCCGACGACTACGGCCGGTTAGAGTCGGAAATATACACCCAGTATATGCCTGCAATCAGCATCGACGCCACATACAGAGGCGAAAAACCCGACTCCACCATATTGCAGCTGGCTATGTACAGCACAGCCATGACAGGCGACTCCCTCGTCCCGATGGGCGTTACAGTCCACCGTCTCACCAGTCCGCTGCCCTCCCCTCTTTACAGCGACCAGGATTTGTCGCAATATGTCGATCCCACCCCCTTGGCATCGGCTGTGACCGTGCCATCGGCCATCGGCCTTGACAACGACTCGCTCCTCAACCTCCCGGTGAGATACCTGCGCGTCAAGCTCCCCGACTCCTACGGCCAGAGCATAGCTGATGACTACGTAAACAACCCCTCGCTGTTCAACGACCTGACATCGTTCATACAGAAATACCCCGGCCTCTACATCACCACCACCTTCGGAAGCGGACGTGTAATGCGGTTCCAGGCCAACAGCATACTACTCTACTACGGAGAGAGTACGTTCACACCCATGGCAGTGTCGCCGGAAGTGCTCAATGACAGCAAGATGTCATACACCCCTGCAGCCGACATAGCCCGGCTTGCCGACGAAGGGCAGACCATCCTCGTAGGTCCCGTGGGCTATAACATCGAGATGACTTTCCCGGCGGCCGAACTCGTAGACCACTACCGCGAAAACACCGGCTCGCTGGCCGTCATCAACGCCGTGTCGATGTCGATTCCGGCGACCGAAATCGACAACCAGCTCGGCATCCGCCCCCCCGACTATCTGCTGATGGTACTGAAGAGCCAAAAAGACGAGTTTTTCAGCAAGAACTCCATCCCTGACAACGAGACATCGTTCTACGCCGCATTCAGCTCATCGACCAACACCTACTCGTTTTCAGATATGAGAGGCTACATCAGCTATCTGCTTGACAAATATGAGATTACAGCCGACGACATGGAATTTGTGCTCATGCCGGTCAACGTCACCACCGAGGACATAACGGACTACTATTACAACACCACCTCATATATCACCGACATGTCGCCCTACGTCGGTGAGCCACGCATGGCAAAACTTGACCTCCCGAACACAAAAATTACCATGACATATAGCAAACAATCGCTGAATAATTAGTAACTTTGCACCGTGCATCGGCCATCCGGCCGCCCGCACACCGCAACCACATATCGGAATCCTCACAGACACCACCAGCACAACCATACAGCGGTGTCCACAGTACACCGCATCAAGCCGCAATAGCTCAGTTGGTAGAGCATTTCATTCGTAACGAAAAGGTCGTGGGTTCGAGTCCCACTCGCGGCTCCAAGATACAAACAGCTGGATTTCAGGCATATATAAAACAAAGTCCGCTACAAACGGAATCCACGTCATAGGAATCCTTCGGGGATATACGGCTGTCATCGCTTTACAGCTTTCGTCCCAGATATCAGCGACGGAGTATTATTTTTCAACCGTCCATCTGCCTACCTTAAACGCTATTTCGATACGCATAAGATAGAACAGGCTCCGCGGCTGGTTAATCAGGCATCAAACCGCCGCATTACGTTTCTACCTTACCCCTCGACCGACCGCCGGCCGAGGGTTTTGCATCTTTGCAAAGTTTGTAGTATCTTTGCAGTATTAAAAGCCCTCAGAGGCGCGGACATTCAAGCCGCTTTAAAGTCCCTGACTACCTCCGCGGGGTTATCGCTTGATGCTTAATAGCACAAACTCAAACCAACCGAAACGAATGTTAAGGACTTTAATTAACATATTCGCAAAGGCTTTAAAGGCTCGTTTAATATTCGGCCAGCTTTGTACGCCTTGGAGGTTTTACCGTTGCAGCGGTGAAACCTCTGTTGTTAATGAACTCTCTGTAAGTCGGTCCGCTGACTAAAAATAGGGAACAGCGGACAGGAGCGGTTAGTGACAAGGGGATTACCCGACGGTGGCCATGGTTTGCGCCGCTACCTGACATATTTTTTCAGCTTCGCGCCGATCTTGCCATGATCAATCGAATTGAAAGTTTTCGTATTCCTCGCGGGTTATCGGAGTCTCGGGGTCCACAATCAGCACCTCGTCGTAGGTCAACCCATAAAGATGATACACGATATGGTCGATCCGATTGGATATCTCTGTAGCATACTCATGATTATTTGATTGTTGCATGTCACGGGATAATTCGGAGAGGGAGGAGTCTAATTGTTCGGAAACGTTGGATAAGGGAAATTTGTCTAATTCATAACCATTAACATTACTATTAGTACTAAAGCAACGAAAAAAAACAATTAAGAACTTTCGAGTTTAAAATTGCTAATAACGTATGAATTGACATATTATCAATAGGCAAAAGTAGTTACACGAATTTGCCAAATAATATCCCTTAGGTACAATATACATTACCAATCTAATTTTGTCTACCCTGTCAATTAAAAAACGTAATTATATACTATTTATACCAAATGTAAGAATTTGTTTCGGACTTTCCAAATCAGCGTAATAGTTATTTCCAATGAAGTAACTAACTTTATGCTCGAATTTTAATCCCACATTGTTATGAATGAAATAAAAATAGGTGATATAGTTTGTCTCAAATTTGATGAAAACAAAAGATTTCTTGTAGAATCCGACATTTTGATAGACGGAAAGATAAGGGTTCTATATTTCAATGATGTTCTTGGAAGAATTACCAGTGCCGATATAGAACCCCAATACTTGTCCGTCGTTCAAAAGTCTATTTGAAATATTGGGAAGTAACACGTTCCTTATACATCCTTTTTGTTACTGACATATCACTATCATCCAAAGGAGGAACGTATTTCTTGGATTGCCAATATATAGGGAGTCCAAGAAAGTAGATTGTTGTCTGTACGTCAATGTAATCAACATTGTTATCCACAAAGCGGATTTTCTTTTCAATGATTGCTTTCATATTATAAAATGTTTAGTTGGTTATCTGAATTAAAATAACTACTTTTGCCACTGATTTGAGTGCTTGCACTCAATTCGGACATAGTGCCTAATTCGTCTCGAAATCACCACCTCGAAAAAGAATAAAGGCAAATATCCAGTGTTTAGGCAAGTTCTGCGCATAGCGTAGAGCCAAGCCTATACTGGATATGGTTTGTGGTGAACCACGAGACGATAGGCAACGGCTCTACGTTTTTGCGTTCACTCCGTTTGCCGTTTTACAGATTATTGTCTAACTCAAATAAAATGTAGAATGGAAACAGTTTTAAGAATTATCGCCGCATTATCTCTTGTGGCATTTGTAGTGGGCATGTTCAGTCCTAAAACCGTCAAGTGCTCCTCACGTGGAAAAGTTGCCTTGATTTTCATCGGGATATTCCTCGTCAGTGGGTTTATCGGTGCTTCGCTATCGGAAGAAACAAATCCTGTCACGAATGAAGAAGTAACAGACAGCGTATCTCAAAAAGCACAAGAAAAACCCAAAGAAATTCCAGTACTTGGAAAAGGCTCTGTGTACACAATGGCTTATGCAAACAAAAATGTACAAATCACTTTTGCCGATATTAAGGTAAACAGAATACCCAACAACGGACTTAATCTCGTTTTTACCTTGCGCATAAAGAACAATTCTAATGAACAGTTTTTCATCAGCAATTCGGGTTGGAAACTTTTAGATTCCGAAAAAGTGGAAGTTGAAGAATCCGGCATATATGAACCTATGTTCGGTGATTTTGCTCCGGGAATGTTTTTCTTCACTGTTGTAGAACCCAATATCGGTAAGGAAGAAAAGGTTGGCTATTCCGTTAAAGAGGAAACCTATTACCTAAGCATTGACGGAAAGATTATCGCCAAGATACCGCTTGATGCAAAGTAGTTACTTTTTCAAAGTCTCACCCGACAAATCCACCAGTACATCGAAATTTGTCATTGTTTGCAAATGCTTGTAGTAGGCTTCAAACTCACTAAATGGCATTTCTGCATTAAGAAGCAATTCCTTTACACTCTCATCGGATAGCATTTTCAAATGGGGAACTTCCACGTGGAGTTCTCCTTTTTTGAATAAAGTACACTCTACAAGAATTGATGGAGTAAAACCATGTAACCCTAAGAAGTCCTCAACTATTCTCGTGTGGAAACAAATGGGAGTATGGGTCTCTTGGTGGTGTGAGTTCTGCATATAATTCTACGATAATGGGTTCTTTTATTTTTACTGCAAATATCTTTTCGGTACGTTGTATCAGTTCCTCATCCGCAAAGATAGGCGGTTTTGCCAAATTTTCAGATACTTCCCAACCTCTATTTTTAAGATTGCGGTAATGAATACGTCCAGCAAGGTCTCTTTCAAGTCGGTCTTGCATATAAGCAAGCAGTTTTTCAAAAGAAGTCATAACATGAAATGCACCCAATGCCGGACAGTAACCACAATACTCCCCCTCCTCGTGCATGGTCTTTTGTTTGAACATCACGAGTTTTACAGAAACTTTTTCCATAATTTCTAATTGATTTTATGTGCCGACTATATCCGTATAACCGACACGGATTAAATTCTTGTCTATGATTTGATTGAATTTCGCCAATGGCGTTTTCTTTCGGGTATTGTAGGTAAACTCAAACTCCGCACAGTATTTGGAGAGGTGTTCCTTACTCGGTCTGTGGTATGTACCCATCATTGACCTTTTCAGATGCGACCAAGCACCCTCAATAGTGTTGGTGTAAACATCGCCACGCACATATTCCTTACACTTATGTTTCACTACACTATGCTTGTAATCCTTATCCAATTTAATGTAAGCCCACCATTCATCACTCATAATATGAGAACCGCCTTTTACCCGTTTATGGATTATCGGCTCTAATGTTATGCGCTTGGTGTTCTCCACAGGTGTAATTGACAAGCGACCTTTGCGCTGTACCGTACCGAACACTGGTGTTTTATTTTCTGAACCTCTACCACGTTTACCCTTTTTCTTACCACCGACATAAGTTTCATCCACTTCGACCGTTCCCCGTAATTGGTTATCGGAATTACGATGTTCCAACATATAGCGTATCTTGTGCAGCAAGTACCAAGCTGACTTTTGCGTCACGCCGATAGTCTTTGACAATTCAATGGAACTAATACCTTTCTTTGAAAGCGAAATCAGATAGAAAGTCAGAAACCATTTCTGCAAAGGAATGTTGGAGTTCTCGTAAATCGTGCCGGTAGTGACCTTGAACTGTTTGCCACAATGTGCGCACTTGAAAGTCTTTCCGTTTTTATAGCGGTAAACCTTTTGTGCGTTGCCGCAATGCGGACAGACGGGAGTATTACCCCATCTGCGTTTTTCAAGATACTTCCTGCAAGCGTCCTCATCGGGAAACTGTTTGAAGAAGTAGAAAAGATTGTAATTTTCACTCATTTTTCACCGATTTATACATAAAGTTACGAAAAAACGGTGAATTAGCCAAATGACTATGAAACAATTACTTATGTTATTTTTATAGCGATAATCACTAAAACAAAGTTAGTATAAAGGTCTTATGAATGTCTGCAAGTATGATTTTGGTGTAGGGACTTCCACTCACAGACCTAAATACGGACTTTGGTTATTGTTATTCCGATAAAAACAACTACTTTTGTGTTCTATAAATCTATTTGATATGAGCAGATTACCTTTAAGCATGGAACGTAGCATAAAGTCCGATATAGAAAAGACGAAATGCCCCATACACGGAGAACATCCGAAAGTAACATTTACTTCAAGTGGCATCACTGTTTCCTGTTGCTGCGAGAAGTTCCGTAAAAATACTATTGACAAATGCCAGCAAGCAATAGGCAAAGCATTGCAAGAACAAATAACAAAATCCTTCAAGGGTTTGAAATAGTCCTTGTTACTACTATTGCCACGATATTTGATATTTCAGCATCTCCATTTGTAGTGGCTTTCACTTTTTCGATAAACTCGTCCAAAGTGAAGGCTGTGATATTTTGAGCCTCAAAAGAGACTTCATATTCTCTATTTTCACCCATAATTTCATCATTTGGTATAAATAGTATATAATTACGTTAAAAAATATATTTTACATATTCCTATGATATTACAATAAAAAACCGCCCGTAATCGAGCGGTTATGTCTTGGGATTTCTCGCCCAATGCCGTTTCAACAGAGGAAAAGGTTTCGGCTCAAAGCAACACCCCATAGGGCTTTACCAATTCAAACCTCAGACCTAATGGTGCTATAATTTTAAGGAACAGACTTGCGCTTGGCTCTACATATCCGTTTTCAATCTTTGATATATAAGATATGCTCGAACCTATGCGTTGAGCCAGTTCCGCCTGTGTCATGCGTTCTTGTTTCCGGGCATCGAGTATCATCTGTCCCACGCAGAACGCTTGGGCGTTTGTTTCCAACACTTCACGCTCCACCGTGCCTCTGCGCCCGAATGTATTGTCGAGCAGTGTCTCAAAATCGTGGATGTCATTACTTGCTTTCATAATACTCCTCCTTTAGTTTTGTCGCCTTTTCCAATTCTTGCTGCGGAGTCTTCTGGGTTTTCTTCATGAAGCCATTGAACAATACGACAATATTTCCGTCGTCCAGAATGAAGAATATCCTATAGGCATTTCCGCCGTACTCCACCCGAAGCTCAAAGATACCGTCCCTCAAGTATTTTACAAACTTTTGGTTCCAGCGTTCGGTCTGCTGCACATATCGCAACACATATACGACCTTTTCCTACGCTCCTTTTTCGAGGCTACCGAAGAAGTCTTGGAAATGGTTTTTGAAATATTTAATCTTCCGTATCACGTTGCAAACGTTAGCGAAAGTTTCCTTATATGACAACTTTAGGACATAGAAAGCAGCCTGACGGAAATATGTTGTAAAACACAGAAACAAATTTATCTCAAGTGATACATACTATCGGCTTATATTTATAAGTCGATATAATTTAGTGATATTTTGATGCAAAATAATGCGAACAGAATGAAACAAACGAAACAAGTGCCTAAACAAAGGCGCACACCTCTATCTGCGCGAGGCGCGAGAAAGTCACTGATGCTGACCTTGGCGAGGCGGTCAGTCGTGGGGGGAGTCGCAGAGTGAGGTTTCGGCCTCGATGGTGCTGTGGGTGATGCCGGCCGACTTTACGGCTTCACGGACTTCGGTGATTACCCGGTCGACAAGGCGGATGTCGCTGACTACGACATGGACGGTCATGGCGGTGGAGGTGGTGCTCAACGGCCAGATGTGAAGATGATGGTGTTCATCGACTCCGTGCACGGAGTCGATTATCCGCCCTATGCGTTCGGGGTCAATGCCCTTTGGCACTCCGTCAAGCACCAGACGCATACTGTCGGCAAGCATACTGTAACTGCTCAGGGCTATCAGCATCGCGACGACTATACCCACTATCGGGTCAATCAGCGTCCACCCGGTGAAGTGAATCGCGATGCCGCTGACCACTACACCTACCGATACGAGGGCATCCGCAGCCATGTGCATAAAAGCCCCTTTGATGTTAAGATCGCGCCGGCTGTCTTTAAGAAACAGCCACGCAGTAATCCCGTTTATCAGCACTCCTATGCCTGCCACCCATGCCACTATCTCTCCGTCGACAGCTACTGGATGGAGCAGCTTGTCGACACTCTCCATGACTATCAGGACTACCGCCACATAGAGGATGATGGAATTGACCACGGAGGCCTGCACCGTGGCCTTGCTGTAACCGTAGGTATAACGCGCCGTAGGGGGCATCTGGGCCATCTTCAGCGCAAGCAGGGCTATGACAAGCGAAGCCACATCGGACAGGTTATGCCCGGCATCCGACAGGAGTCCCATCGAATCCGCAACCCAGCCGAACACCGCCTCTACAGCCACATAGACGAGGTTAAGCAGTATGCCTATCTTGAAAGCGCGGTTGACACGCCGGCCGTCAGGCATAGATACGGCATGTATCTCTCCATGGTCGTGATGGAGATGGTCATGATGGAGAGTTTCCATAAGCAAGTCTTAAGTAATTCGCAAAAATCAGTCGATGAAACGGCGAGTGAGCGGGCCGAAACATTCTATGCGGCGGTCACGCAGAAACGGCCACCAGCGACGCACCTGCTCGCTGCGCTTCATGTCAACATCGACGATTACGGACTCCTCGCGGTCAGCAGAAGCGCGGTAAAGCAGCTCGCCCTGGGGCCCTGCAACAAAGCTGCTGCCCCAGAAGCGTATGCCGCCCGTCAGCCCCGACGGGTCGGGTTCATATCCTACGCGATTGACAGTCACCACCGGGATGCCGTTTGCGACGGCATGTCCGCGCTGCACCGTGGTCCACGCCTCGCGCTGACGTTCCTGCTCTTCGGGAGTATCGGCGCTTTCAAGCCCTATGGCGGTGGGATATATCAGCATCTCGGCACCTCGCAACGCCATAAGGCGCGCTGCTTCGGGATACCACTGGTCCCAGCAGACGAGTACTCCGAGCCGACCTACGGACGTGTCTATGGGGACAAAGTCAAGGTCACCGGGGGTGAAGTAGAATTTTTCGTAATAAGCAGGGTCGTCGGGGATGTGCATCTTGCGGTATTTGCCGGCGATAGAGCCGTCGCGCTCAAATACCACGGCAGTATTGTGGTACAATCCCGGCGCACGTCTTTCAAAAAGAGAAGTGACGAGTACCACACCGGCCTCCTTGGCCAGATTGCCGTAAAAGTCGGTGGCCTCCCCGGGTATGGCTACAGCGAGGTCAAAATTAGCAGTGTTTTCTTCCTGACAGAAATAGAGCGAATCGTGAAGTTCGCGGTTGACTATCAGCTGCGCACCTCCGGCTGCCAGACGGCGCACCTCTTCTGATATGCGCCGCCGGTTTTCAGCCACATCGGAGCTATTGGACTGCTGTATGATACCTACTTTCATAAATAACTCACAAAAATCAGTTTATATTAAAACTATATTTCTTTAGCGAGCGTCATTTTTGCCTTCGTTGAGACGTTGGCGCACCACTTCATAAATCATAACTCCGGCTGCCACAGAGACATTGAGCGACTGAATCTTGCCCAGAATCGGGATAGCTACCTGAGTGTCACAGAGACGCAACACGTTCTGGCTCACCCCGGTATCTTCGGCACCCATGACTATCGCCACAGGAGCGTCATACGAGCCTTGCGTATAGTCTACAGTCGCCTTCTCCGACGCTGCCACTACCTGTATGCCGTTGTCTTTGAGGAAACGCACAGCCCATGCGATGTCGCGCTCACGACACACAGGTATATGATGGAGCGCACCGGCCGAAGTCTTGACGGCATCACCGCCGACACCCACGCTGTCACGCTCGCCGATGACTATGGCATCGACACCGGCGCACTCGCATGTACGGGCGATAGCCCCGAAATTACGCACGTCAGTCACACCGTCAAGCACCACGATAAACGGCAGCCGCCCTGCCTCGTAAAGCTCCGGCACGAGATGTTCGAGCTTATGATAGGTCACAGCCGAGAGCATCGCCACGACCCCCTGGTGGTTTTTGCGGGTTATGCGGTTGATTTTCTCCACCGGGACACGCCTCATCACCACATGGTCACGCTTGATGACCTCAAGCAGCTCCCCTATCAGCGGGCCGTTAAGGTCTTTGCTGATAAGCACCTTGTCGATGTCACGTCCGGCATCTATAGCCTCGATAACGGCACGTATGCCGAATATATAGTCTGTCGCTTCCATCAATATCTCTGTTATAGTTGTTATTGAACTGATTTAAACTTATTTCAAAATATCGAATAAGTTCATTGTCCCAGCAGCGACATGGCTGCTTGACGTGACTTCTCGTCAGTTGCCGAGCCACTGAGCATCAGTGAAAGTTCGCCGACACGGGCATCGTCGTCGAGCTTGACGATGCGGGTATGTGTAGCTGTAGCATCATCCTCCTTGTACACCTTGTAATGGCTGGCACCCTTGGCTGCAACCTGCGGCAGATGCGTGATGGTGATTACCTGTATGTTAGATGATATGCCGCTCATCATCTCGCCCATGCGACACGCCACATCGCCGCTCACACCGGTATCAATCTCATCGAATATTATCGACGGGAGCTGCATGTGACTCGCAATGATTGACTTCAGCGAAAGCATCAATCGCGATATCTCGCCTCCCGACGCAGTCTTTGCCACCGGCATCAGGGGCTGGTTTTTATTGAAAGCGAAAAGGAACTCCACATTGTCAGCCCCGGTGTGGGTTATGTCAGCCGACGAGACGCGTATCTCGCACTGGAGGTTTTTCATGCCCAACGGAGCCGCTGCCTCGCGGAGGTCGGCACCCAGACGGTCAGCGGCCTCTTTACGGCTCCGCGAAAGAGCCGCTGCGGCCTCCTTGACCAAAGCCATGGCGCGACGCGCCTCTTTTTCAGCTGCAGCCACCTCCTCATCGCCGTTCTGTATGCTGTCGAGACATCGGCCAAGGCTCTCGCGCAAGGCTATCAGCTCCTCCACGGTGTCTACATGGTGACGCGACTGCATGGAGTATATGGCACTCAGACGCTCCTCTATCTCGTCAAGTTCGTTAGGGTCAGCATCAAGCGATGCCGCTGCATCTCCAATCGTTTCCACGATGTCCTCGACCTCTATCTTCACCGACTCCAACCTGCCGACCAGCTCATCACCACCCGGCAGACGGTCTACGGCATTATACAGACATCTTATCGCCGCCGACATCCGTGATGTCACGCTGCCATCGTCGGTGTCAAGGTCAGCAAGAGCTCCGCTGATTGCGCCGCTCAGTTCCTGGGCATGGGCGAGGACATCACGACGCTGCTCGAGTTCGGCCTGTTCGCCCTTTACGAGCTTCAGAGCGTCGAGCTGCTCATACTGGTAGCGTGTAAACTCCTCATCCTCGCGTCCTTGCCGCAATGCCTCGCGGAGTGTGCGCAGTTTGCGCATGGCATCACGGAGCACTTTGTAGCGGCGGGAATACTCTGCAAGCCGCTCCGCATTTCCAGCCATGCTGTCGATTACGTCGAGCTGAAAAGCAGGGTCGGCAAGGAGGAGATTCTGGTGCTGGGAATGTATGTCGACAAGCATCATGGCCAGCTCGCGCAACTGGCCGACTGTCACCGGGGTATCGTTGATAAACGTGCGCGAACGCCCCGTAGGCGTAACCTCTCGGCGGAGTATGCACTCCGCATCGTCCCAGTCTATATCGTTAGCCTCACAAAAGCGACGCGCTCCTGCTACATCAGCGGCCTTGAAAGTAGCCTCGATGACGCTCTTTGACTCCTTGTGGCTGACGGCACGGCTGTCAGCACGCGCACCGAGTATGAGCGACAAAGCACCGAGCATGATGCTCTTGCCGGCACCGGTCTCTCCGGTGATGACGTTCATGCCCGGGCCGAATGTGACATCCACATCGTCAATGAGGGCATAGTTTGTGATATGTAAGCGAGATAACATGACTCGTTATACAGAGGGGGGGGTTAATTCACTTTGTTCGTACCGTTTTTGAGCATTTCAAGCTTCTGTGTTTCCGTCGGATAGAGCTTGCTCATAAGGTCATAGACTGTCTTACGCTCCGTGTCGGACGACTTGGTGTATATATTGACAATCTCATCGAATTTAGCATCCTCAAACATCGTAAGGCCGACACACATAGGCGATACCTTATGCACCTTGTCAAGGGCATCCAATGCCTGCGTGATATTCGCCCTGCCCTTGTCGGGGCTCACAGTCATTTCGTCAAGTCCCTTGCGATGATATGTATATGTCAAATCGCGGAGTCCGGCAGTGGACGGTTGGGTAAAAGCCGCCAGCACTGCTGCACGGTTCTTGGTGTCGCCGAACGTCTGCCACCCGTCCGCATCACGGCTCTGGGCCATCTGCACGATATTGTTGACAATATCCCAAAACGGTTGTCCCCCTCGCGGTGCGAACGAATCAAAATCCATGGCAAGTATAAGGTAGGCATAATAGTCAAGCAACGCAGTCAGGTCGGAATCCCAGTCGTTTTCCACATGATTGAGACGCTGTCCGCTCTCGAAAGGGAAATTCACTTTGGTATCGTGGTAGTTGACAAGCGTGGTAGGATACGAGGCATTGAACACCGGCCGCGACGACTGCACCTGTATGTCGCACTTGATTTTGCCATCAGTGACCTCCTGAATGTTGATGTTAAGACGGCAGTTTATACGCTCATTCGTGGCAATCTGTGCCGTCGAAAACTTAGTGTCGTTCATGTAGTTTTTGACGGCCTCCTGAAGCTCCGTGAAGATGTCGTTTTCGGTGGCGATATTATTTGTGTTGAGCTGCACGTCGCATATCAACTCCTGGGCCACAGCTTTCGCAGGAAATACGAAAACTGCAACCATTATTGCGAAAGATTGCAGAAAGTGCGACAGCATCTTCATATAACTATACATTATGAGACCTTACGGCATACGCAGAAATCGCATCGAGTATGTCAGCAGCTACCTCGTCTTTGGATTTGAGCGGGTATGACTCCTTGCGACCGTCGGCTGCCATTATGGTCACTTTATTGGTCTCCGTTCTGAAGCCGGCACCGGCATCCTGGAGCGAATTAACCACAATCATATCCAGATTCTTACGGCGGAGCTTTCCGGCACCGTTGACATCGGCGTTGTCGGTTTCGAGAGCAAAGCCTACGAGAATCTGGTCGCCGCGCTTACGCATACCCAGTGTAGCCGCTATGTCAGGATTTTTGACTAAAGCAATCGAAGGCATGTCATCGGTCTCGCGTTTGATTTTATGGTCGACATAGTTAGCAGGGGCATAATCGGCGACGGCGGCACACATGACCGCGATGTCACAGTCATCAAACACGCCTTCACACGCCGCAAGCATCTCCCGGGCACTTTCGACCCTCACCACATCGACCGACGGGATGTCAATAGAAAGGCTCACGGGGCCGCTGACAAGTATTACTTCCGCTCCCCTATGTGCGGCCTCGCGAGCTATGGCATAGCCCATACGCCCGGAGCTGTAATTTCCGATGAAGCGTACAGGATCAATCTTTTCGTATGTAGGTCCGGCTGTGACAAGGACACGCTTGCCTTTAAGGCTTGATTCCGCCGACAGCCCTTCTTTACGTCCGCTGAAGAAATCGGACAGGTATGCGACTATGTTTTCCGGCTCCTCCATGCGCCCCTTTCCTATAAGATGGCTCGCAAGCTCACCCTCCGCCGGCTCTATTATATGGTTGCCGTATGAACGCAGCATGGCGATATTACGGGTGGTCGACGGATGTGCCATCATGTCAAGGTCCATGGCCGGAGCCACGAATACAGGGGCCTTTGCCGACAGGTATGTCGTGACGAGCATGTTGTCGGCGATGCCGTTGGCCATCTTGCCTATAGTCGATGCCGTAGCCGGGGCTATCACCATCGCGTCAGCCCACAGCCCGAGGTCCACATGGCTGTGCCACTCGCCGGTATTGGCCGTAAAGAACTCGGTTATCACAGGCTTGCCCGACAGGGTCGACAGCGTGACGGGGGTTATGAACTCACGCCCGGCAGGAGTCATTATGACTTGCACCTCCGCGCCCTGCTTGACAAGCAGACGCACCAAAGATGCTGATTTATAAGCAGCAATGCCGCCGCATATACCGAGTATGATATGTTTGCCGTGCAGAGGCGCATCGGCTGTATTACCGGTAGGCATAAGTAACTTATTTAAGCGACAGTTTGATACGTGTAAAGGCATCCTTAGTGTTATCCGAGAAATCGCCCTGGAGAATCCAGCTGTAATATCCAGGATCCTTGCGGAGCACATCAGCAGCCACGCACCCTTTGTACTTGCCGAAATTGATGATTTCCCGACCCTGATCATCGTAGACGAGACGGCCCATCAAGTCGACACAGCGATTACCGCCGGAATACTCCGACAGTTGCGCCATATCTTTCGGCAGGTCATCATAACGGTCATATTGGGCCATCAGCACCTCGTATGTGGCACGTGTATCCGCGCTGGCAGAGTGGGCTGCGGTCAAGTCCTTGCCGCAGTAGAATTTATAAGCAGCAATGAGATTGCGCGGTTCACGCTTGTGGAAGATGGTCTGCACATCGATGAACCGGGCTTTAGAAAAGTCGAATTTGACACCTGCACGGCGAAATTCCTGATCAAGCATAGGCACATCGAAGCGGTTGCTGTTGAAGCCGGCGATATCGCACCCGGTAAATATATTGGCGAGGTCTTTGGCTACCTGCTTGAACATCGGGCATGATGCCACATCCTCGTCATATATGCCGTGGATACTCGAAGCCTCTTCAGGGATGTGCATCCCCGGATTGATGCGTCGCGTCTTTTCGATTTCCTCGCCGTTGGGCATCACCTTTATGAGCGAAATCTCCACGATACGGTCACTCATCAGATTGATGCCGGTGGTTTCCAAATCAAAGAATATAATCGGCTTTTTAAGCTGTAGCTTCATGGTTAATCCTGAAATTCGTTGACAGTCATGGGCATCAGCAGCATAATCAGCTCTGTATCCTCATCATTTTCCACAGGCAGTATCAGTCCGGGACGGCTGGGGTCGGTGAGCTTGATGATGCCCTCGTCACCATGGAGGATGTTGAACATGTCGATAAGGAACTTGAAGCTGAATCCGATAAGGAGCGAATCTCCGTCAAATTCACAGGCTACCTCTTCATATGCATTGCCGCAAGTGCCGCTGTCATCGGTGCGCATCTTGATGGATGCCTGAGAAATCTTGAACTTTACAAGGCCCTGTCCGCCGCTGAACACCGACACTCGGCGCAGGGCTCGGATAAACTCCTCGCGGTCGACGAGTACGGTATATGAGGGATTCTGCGGTATGGCGCGGTTGTAATCAGGAAAGCGGCCTTTCAGCAGACTACAGGTAAAGTTAAACTCCGCGCTCTCGAACACTATGCACTTTTCATACAGCGTGACCTTGACATTGCCGTCACGTGTGAACACGTTTTTAAGCACGTTACAGGGCTTGGATGGCAGTATGAACGAAGTCTCATATCCAGTCTTGAGCGCACGGTCCACAAATTTGACGAGCTGCTTGGTATCGGATGCAACAAATGTTATGTCTTCCGGATGTATATCCCAGAATACGCCCGCAAGCTGAGGGCGCAGGTCATCGTGGCTGGCGGCAAATATCGTATTGTCAATACCTCGAAGGATATTTGACGCCGGCAGCTCGAACGAGGCTACCTCTGTATCGTTGACAGTGGCCGATTCAGGGTCATAAGGATATTCCGAGCCGTTCACAGCCATGAGATTGAATGTACCAGACGAGTAGATTATCTCTACTGCGAGATTATCATCATTGATTACAAACTGTATTCCCTGGTCAGGAAGCTCCTTAAGCAACTCAATGATGCGCGATGCATCTATGCAGAACTTGCCTTGACCTTCGGCATCCATCACGTCTATACGGGCCACGAGGGTGTTCTCCATGTCACATGCCACAACCTGCAACTTATCCCCATTGAGGTAAAAGAGGAAGTTGTTGAGTATGGTCATCGCGTTTTTCGAATTAATCACCTTGTTGACTGCCGATACAAACGAGTAGAGCGACTTGCTTGGTACATTGAATTTCATATCATTAAGAGTGTGTTTGGATTTTCAGTATGGTATAGGAATTATCACATGGCAATAGAAGCCAACATGCCATAGTAAGTAAGTCTTACAAATTTAGTCATTTTCCGCAAAAACGCAAAGAACCGGCCAGAGCTATAAACAGGGGATAAAAAGAAAAAAAGACCCCGCTCCAATGTTGGAGCGGGGTCTTTCTATTTAGGTTAGAGATTTGCCTAATCGGGATTAGTCTTCGATTGTGCAGATAGAAACGCGGTTCCAAGAGTCCTCGGTAAACATGTGACCGATGCCTTCGCCTTCAGCAGAGATGCGGTCGGCAGAAATCTTGTACTTGTTGATGAGAGCCTTCTTCACAGCCTCAGCGCGGTTAGCGGCGAGCTTGTTGTTGAAGTCGATGTTGCCTTCGGGAGAAGCATAGCCCTTGATGACAACCTTAGAGTTCTTGTGGTTCTTGAGGTAGTCGGCAATCATCTCCACGTTGGGCATCTGGTCAGCTGTGATGACAGCAGATGATTTCTTGAAGAATACGTAGCGGACGCTGTTGAGGTTGTTGCTTACTTCCTTAACTACCTGGGCAGGACGGTTCTTGCAAGCCTCGAGTTCAGAAGCGAGAGCAGCAGCTTCAGCCTGAGATGCGGCGAGAGATGCGCCACAAGCGTCGAGAGCAGAGCGGAGTTCATTGATCTGAGCGTTGAGAGCGTCGATCTCAGCCTGGTTCTTGACATCGACACACTTGAAGCCAGGGCCGAAGTTGTAAGTAACACCTACAGCAGCGTTGAAAGTAGCCTGGTGAACGTTGTAAGCCACGTTTGTACCCTCAACATTCAGAGGAGTGTTGGGTGTACCGGTCATGTTGAAAGCGATAGAGGGCTTGAACGCGATGGTAACGTGGTTAGACACGTTGAAGTTAAGGTTAAAACCTACCTTGGTCATGAAGTAGTTGTAGTCACTGTTGGCCTTGGGGTCGGTGAGCGAACCTACAGCATAGTAAGGAGACACGCCCTTGTTCCAGTATTCGTGACCCCAACCGGCACCAGCAAGAAGCTCAACTTCAAAGAAGCGGCCTCCGCACTTGTAGCCACAGAAGAGGTTCGAAAGGTTTACGGTTCCATATGCGCCTACATAGCTCTGGTCAAAAGCAGTAGTGCTACGTCCGTTGTTTTCAGATACGAAGCTGGGATTCCAAGAAGAGGTGTTGAACGCACCGTTAGCCTCAAAACCGAAGCCGAATGTGGGTGATACCTGTTTGCTGAGGTGGATACCTACTGTTCCACGCATAGATCCCCAAAACGCATGGCCTACCATGGGAGTTGTAACACCACCATCGATACCAATAGACCAGTTCTGGCCAAAATTCGAGTACTCAAGCGCTTGCTGAGCCTGTGCCGAGAGCATGCCGAAGGCAGCTGCAGCGACGAGAAGAATCTTTTTCATCTTTAGTGTAATTAACGTTGATTATCGGCACAAAGATACTAAATTTGTGCGCAACAACAAACTAATTGTTTAAATTTTTTAAAAATAATGTAATAACGCTCATTTAACATTCTTTTGCTGTGTGATAGCTATAATATCAACGCAAAATTATCGTAAAAGGTTTAAAAAGGTGAAAATATTTTTCACACGACATGGCATAACATCGCTTTGGAGCACAAGAGTCAGCCGCTATATATATAAATAAGGTGAAAAAGACATCCCGCCACTTGACATACGAGGGAAATTAACTACTTTTGCATCCGTAATTCTAAAAACATATACAGATTTGGCTACAGAAAAACGCAGGGCGCTCGGGCGAGGTCTCGACTCGCTCATCTCGATGGACGATGTCCCCGCTGCCGGCACATCGGCCATCAATGACATAGACCTCAACCTGATCACCCCAAACCCTGACCAGCCCCGAAGGGATTTCGACGAAGAATCAATAGCAGAGCTGGCGGCATCTATCCGTGAATTAGGCATAATACAGCCCCTTTCGCTGCGCAAAACCGGGTCTAACGCCTATCAAATCATAGCCGGAGAGCGGCGTTATCGTGCAGCAAAGCTCGCGGGCTTGCAGAAGGTACCAGCCTACATCCGCACAGTGTCAGATACCGAGCTGACCGAGATGGCTCTCATTGAAAACATCCAGCGTGAAGACCTCAACCCTATCGAAATTGCCCTGACCCTGCGCAAGCTGATAGACCAATACAAGTTGACCCAAGAGCGGCTGAGCGAACGCATAGGCATGAAACGCACCACCATCGCCAACTTCATGCGCCTTATCAACCTGCCCGCCGAGGTGCAGCTCGGCCTGCGCGACAAGAAAATCGATGTCGGACACGCCCGTGCACTGCTGTCGGTCCCCACTCCGGCCGACCTGCTGGCTCTCTACAAACGCATCCTCAAGGAGGATCTGTCGGTAAGAAAAGTCGAGGCCATAGCCAAAGAACTGCAAAACGGCCTCCAGACGAAAAAAGAGAAAGAATCCACTCCGACCAACCACGACTTCGACATATTGCGCGACCATCTATCGGCCCGCTTCAAGACCCCCGTACAGTTCACGATGGACAAACGCGGCCGGGGACGCATCACCATCCCGTTCAACAGCGAGGAAGAACTTGAGCGCCTGATGGCAAACATCGACCGCTTAGGAGAAGATGCAGCACAATAACCAGCATCCCATAAGCCCCTATGCGGCTCACGCCAAAGGTCTGGAAAAAGTTATCTACATTCCAGCACGAATTTCAGCCGATACGTTTCACCCAACGAACGATATTTGGTTATTTTGCATCGCAAAACTATAAAAAGCAACAAAATGGGTAAAATCATTGCGATAGCCAACCAGAAAGGCGGTGTGGGAAAAACCACCACCACAATCAACCTCGCTGCGTCACTGGCCAACGAGGGCAAGAAAGTGCTGATCATAGATGCCGACCCCCAGGCCAACGCCACATCGGGTTACGGCATAGACCCACGCTCGATGACATCATCCATCTATGAGTGCCTCGTAGACCAGTACCCCCTGATGGGAAGCCAGGTGCCGACATGCGTCGACGGCCTCGAACTCGTAGGCTCACGCATCGACCTCGCCGGGGCAGAGGTAGAGCTGATCGACAAGCCCGACCGCGAGACCGTCATGCGCCGCCTGCTTGAACCAGCCCGCAGCTCCTATGACTACATACTCATAGACTGCTCACCCTCTTTAGGTCTCATCACCGTCAACGCCCTGACAGCCGCAGACTCGGTCATTATTCCTGTCCAAGCCGAATATTTCGCGCTCGAAGGTATTACGAAACTGCTCAACACGATACGCATCATCAAGTCGAAGCTCAACCCTTCGCTCGAAATCGAAGGATTCCTCCTGACGATGTACGACGCACGTCTGCGTCTTGCCAACCAGATATACGAGGAACTAAAGGGACATTTCGCCGACATGGTGTTCGACACAGTCATACCGCGCAACATACGTCTGAGCGAAGCCCCGTCGCACGGACTCCCGGCCCTGCTCTACGACCCGGCAAGCCGCGGAGCGACAAGCCACATACAGCTTGCCAAGGAAATCATATCCAAACACTCGGCTCAATAAACAGGGCAAAGACATGCAATAGGCTCTCATGCCAGTAGGCTGAAGGATTGCTTCACACCGGTAGGTGGATTTTTTCATGCAGGTGATTAAACCTTTTGGCAAAACAAGTGTCAATAATGATGTTGTATAGCACAAAACTGCGTTCCCGCTTTACAATACCATCAATTCCTGATTACCTGATTACCCCCAACCCCAATGAGCCTCCCATCATGCCGCCGTGGACTACGACGAGCCTTGCATCTCCTGCCTTCAGGCACGCTACTTGCTTTAATAGCCTTCAACGCCTCAGGTGCCGACATCACCGGTTCTGTAGCCGACAATCTGGGCGAGCCTGTCATTAACGCCACCCTGCGCCTGTTGCGCCCCGACAGCACATTTATCCGTGGCAAGGTCACAGATTTCAACGGACATTTTTCTTTTGCCGATGTCAAGCCCGGCAAGTACATCCTCCAGACCGACTACACCGGTTTTGCCCCCTACGACACCGACGTGCAGATCGTCTCCGCTTCGCAGCGTATCAATCTCGGCACCATCAGCCTGTCGGAAAAATCATTGATGCTGGCTCAGGTAGAAGTGGTGGCTGTCAAAACGCAGGTCAAAGTCAAAGGCGACACCATAGAATACAATGCCGACAGCTATCAGACACGTCCCAATGCAGTAGTCGAAGACCTCATTAAACGTCTGCCGGGAGTCGAAATCAGCTCTGACGGCAAAATCACCGCACACGGCCGTGAAGTGACCAAAATACTGCTTGACGGCAAAGAATTTTTCGGCGATGACCCCACCGTTGCATCCAAGAATCTGCCAGTAGACATAGTCGACAAGCTGCAGATCGTGGAGCGCAAAAGTGACCAGGCCCGCTTGACCGGCGTGGACGACGGCGAGGACGAGACCGTAATCAACCTGAGCATCAAGAAAGGCAAAAACAACGGCTGGACAGGAAACGTAGAAGCCGGCTACGGCACAGACAGCCGTTACAAAGGAGCTTTTACGGTCAACCGCTTCTGGGACGGCAACCAGCTCACCATACTCGGCAACGCCAACAACATCAATGACATAGGCTTCAACGACAGCGGAGCAAGGTGGCGGCGGAGAAGCGACGACAACGGCATTTCCGAATCCCAAAGCCTCGGATTAAACTTCAACATCGGCAACAAGGAGATATTACGCGTAGGCGGCAATGTGTTCTACAGCCACGCCGACCGCAATTCCACCGAGCAGACCGACCGCCAGTATCTGACCGACGGAGGCATGACAGCCGCACGCATAGGCAGCAGCGACCACGACAACACGCACAATTTACGTGCAGATTTCCGCATACTGTGGAAGCCCGACAGCCTCAACACCCTCGAAGTGCGTCCGCGCATCACCTACGGGCGGCAGACATCAGCCGTGATGGACTCGACACTCAACCTCGGAGAAGCCCTGACTCCCCTGAGCCGCAACTTCAACGACAACACCGAGCGCAACAACAACTTCGAGGTAAGCACCCGCGTGATATATTCGCATGCGTTCGCCTCTAAACGCGGCCGTTCGCTGTCTGTGACAGCCAATCTCAGCCACTCCAACCAGCGTAGCTACAGTGACGACTACTCGCTGACACGGCTCCTGCTTGAAGAGGCCGCTTCCGCCACAGGCATCGACGGCGACGAGACATCCGACCAGCTCGGCGACGACCACGAATGGACCGACCGCCTTTCGGGACGTATCACGTGGACCGAACCCATAGGGCGCAAAGGCAACTTCTTGACAGCAGCATACCAGGCCGACTACCGATGGAACAACGCCGACCGCCTCATCGACGTTTACGATGCAGATACCGGCTCATATCTCCCTTCGGACAATCTCAGCAACCGCTTCCGCAACAATTACTTCAATCAGGATATACGCATCGGATTCAAGCGTATAACCACCAAATATAATATAGATGCGGGCATATCGCTCGTCCCGCAGAACAGCACCAGCGTCAACCTTCTCGACGAGGCCCGCAGCATCCCCACCCGCCATGTGCTCAATGTAGCCCCATATCTGCGCTACCGCCACAACTGGAACAAGACACGCTCCATGCGCATAAATTATTCAGGACGCTCGTCGCAACCCTCGCTCACCCAGCTGCAGCCCGTGGCAGATGAAAGCGACCCCATGAATGTAATCGTCGGTAACCCGAATCTTGACCCATCGTTTACACACCGTATGCACATGCGCTTCCAGGACTACAATGCCGATGCGCAACGTTCTATCCTCGTGATGCTAATGGGCAACGTGGTGCAGAACAGCGTCGTTTCGCGCACCACATTCGATGACCTGACAGGCGCCCGGCGCACGACATATGAAAATGTCAACGGAGTATGGAATATGCGCCTTATGAACATGCTGTCCCAGCCCCTCGGCTCATCAAAGATGTGGCTGATGACAAGCCACATCATGCTCAGTTACGACCGCCAGATAGGCTTCAACAACGGACTCCGCAACGGTAGCGGGACTTTCAGGCTCAACCTTTCCCCCTCTATAGCCTGGCGACCCAAAGACATAGACCTCGAGCTACGCCCACGGTACTCCATGCAGCACACCGCCAACTCCCTCCCCTCTGTCGGGAATATGACCGTCCACACCTACGGGGCGAACTTCAATGCATCGTGGTACACACCGTGGGGCATCGTGCTGACCAGCGAGCTGTCATACGAAGGCACCAAGGGCTACGCATCAGGCTATGACGACAACGTGTGGATGTGGAACGCATCGATAGGCTACCAGTTCCTGCGCAACAAGGCCGCCACACTCACACTTAAAGGATACGACATACTCGGACAACGCAGCAACGTGCAGCGCAGCGTCACAGCCAACTACATCGACGACAGCCGCTTCAACACACTGACCCGATATGCAATGGTGACATTGTCCTACACGTTCAACAGCTTCGGCAAAGGCAACGAACCCCAAATCAACAACGGTTTCCGACGCGGTCCGGGCGGTCCTCCCCCAGGGCATGGCCGTCCATGACAAGGATAGAGCCGCTCAAGAGCCGCAAGCCGTCAAAAAAATTTAAAAGGGACAGCCAATCTTGCACATACAGAGATTATTGGCTATTTTTGCCCTAACGTAGTGGCATCCCACACCATGCCCCGGCGTAGTTTCGCATCCGCTTTCGGATATTTTGAAAAATGAACATTTCGGCTAACGGCTTCAAACATATTCCGTCACGTTTTATGGCAATGGCTCTGACGCTTCTGCTTGTACTGTCGCAGGCAGCTGCAGCATGGGCTGACGATGACCCCAAGCCGGCAGGCCGGAAACCAGCCGGACGCACTTCCCACCGCGAGACCCCGATCCGGGAGCTGCCCGACTCGCTACAAATCGGCATCATCCCGTCGCAGGACATTGCGAACGACAGCGTAGCCGATGCAGAGCCGATATTCGGATCCGAACTGGCTCTCACAGCTCCAGCCGATGAAGCGGGCTGGGATGACGACACCTTGGGTGTCAAGACTTTCAATCCCGACCCGACCCGTGCAGTCTGGTTAAGCGTGTTATGTCCGGGACTCGGACAGGTGTACAACCGCCGGTTCTGGAAGCTGCCTATCATCGTAGGCGGGTTCATGGGACTCGGATACGGCACCGCATGGAACAACAAGATGCTGCGCGACTACACACGCGCATATGTCGACCTCGTTGACGGAGACCCTTCGTCTCAGAGCTACCTCGACTTTTTGGCCAAAGGAACCACACTTGACGACTACAATACAGCCGACCTGCAACGCATATTCGACAGTAGGCGCAAGATGTACCGGCGCAACAGAGACCTCTGCATCATATCCATGGTTGGAGTGTACCTCCTCGCCATAGTCGATGCTTATGTAGATGCATCTCTCTCTCATTTCGACATCACCCCGGACCTGTCCATGGACGTGGCTCCCGCAGTCATTCCCGATGCACGGTCCACATTTCCGGGCGTAGGCATGCAATGGGCGCTGAATTTCTAAACAACCGTTTTATTAGCACACACATCTCTCTCGTATTATAAATCCATGATGAAAAATCGCATCTCAGCATTTTTAATAACCCTCGCCACCGCCACCTGCGCAGTGGCTGCGCCGTCAATACTCGACATCAAGCACTCAATCACCGACGACAACATCATCCCACCCGAAAGCTTCGAGACGCAATGCCGAGAGTTAGAGGAAAGCTTCTACCTCCGTAACTATGCCACGGCTGCCTCAAGCGATGAGACACCTCAGAAGCTCGGCACCCCCCAAGAATACGAAGAACGGCTGAGCAAACTCCCCACAGAGATCGAAATGCCATACAACTCGATAGTAGGCAAATACATCGACATGTATGTCGGCAAACGCCGCGCCATGGTTAGCGACATGCTCGCCCTCCATAATTATTACGGCAATATTTTCCTCGAAGAACTCGAGAAGCAAGGTATGCCTACCGAGCTACAATACCTCCCCGTGATAGAAAGCGCACTCAAGCCCAACGCAGTCAGCCGTGCCGGAGCCGCCGGACTGTGGCAGTTCATGCCGGCTACAGCCAAAGGTCTCGGCATGGAAGTCAACTCGCTCGTCGACGAACGCCGCGACCCGCGCTCATCATCGCGCAATGCCGCCACATACCTCAAGCAACTCTACAACATCTACACAGACTGGTCACTCGCCATCGCAGCATACAACTGCGGCCCCGGCAATGTCAACAAAGCGTTGAGACGCGCCGGCGGAGGCAAAAAGGATTTCTGGGAGATATACCGCTTCCTGCCAGCAGAGACCCGAGGATATGTACCGGCCTTCATTGCTGCCAACTATGCGATGAATTACTATACCGAACACAACATACAGCCACGGGTGGTAAGCCGACAGCTTGTGACAGACACGGTAACAGTCAACAAACGCGTACACTTCAACCAGATAGCCCAGGTGCTCAACATCCCTATCGATGAAATAAGGATGCTCAACCCACAGTACCGCAAAGACATAATCCCTGGCGACAATAAGCCGTACACCCTCGTACTCCCATCCCAGCAGGTACTCAGCTATGTCATGAGCGAGCCACAGATACTTGCTTATGACGAAGACATATACCGCCGGCGCACATATGTAGAGCCCAACACAGCCAACGACGGCAGTGAAGGTCTTGAATACATAGACCCGGGAGCAGAGCAACCCGACATGGCCCAAAGCCTCAACGCGACTTATAACCTCGATTTAATACAGAACTTCTCGGAACGCCCCATCCAGAAGACACATGTAGTCAGCCGGGGAGAAAACCTCCGCGACATAGCCCGCCAATATGGCGTGAGTGCTACAGACATAAAGCGTTGGAACAACCTGCGCCGAGGAAAAGTCAAAGAGGGCGACCGACTCATCATCGAAACATACGAAGCTGACCTCACCGCCATACCGAGCCGCAGCCAGCTCGACACCGAAGCCCTCGTAGCAAGCCGTACAGACGTACCGGCTCCACGCCGCCGCTCCATGGAGACCATGCCGCAAGTACCAGCTCCAGCGCCTAAGCAGGAAACGTCAGCCACCATAGTGCCTTCGCCAAAGACCGCCCAAGAGAGTCAAGCGCAAGCCGACAAAACCTCGCCGAGCGTCCCGCAGCGCAGGGTATATGCATCAACGGACAGAGCTTCTGAGACCGCTTCTGCATCCTCAATGCCACATGCGCAATCCGCATCTGCAACCGACAGCTCAATCGGCAGCAAGCAGACCGCCACAACAAAACGGACAATAAAAAAAGCGGACGACAATAAAAAGAAAAAAGCGACAAAGAAACGCACCAAAAAGACATCCAAACCCAAAAGATATACAGTAAAATCAGGCGATACACTTGACCGCATAGCAAAGCGCAACGGCACCACCGTAAAAGCCCTGCAACGTGCCAACGGCATTAAAGGCTCCATGATCCGCCCAGGGCAAAAGCTCACTATCCCAAGGAAATAAGTTAGCATATAACGGCATGTACAAGCGACGGCATAATCCGCAACACCGTCGCTTGTACATCATTATTTGTCGTTAAAATAATCTAATATTACACCACGTCTGTTATATTTGGTTAAAAGTATTGCCGCGTGCAGTTTTACGGAACCATAATGACAACATGTGGTTTGGCATTGACAATAAAAAATCTTAAATTTGCACTATTCCTAACACCGCGAGCGGAGGGGGCCAACAGCCTTCTCTTTTTTGTTTAGGTATTCACCCGAAGGATGTATTTTCATATTATTCTAAAAAATGATTGACAAACAGCTTATCATTGATGCGGTTGAAAAAGCAATCAAAGATACCGACATATTTTTAGTAGATGTCAACATAACCCCCGACAACAAGGTGACTGTCGAAATCGACAACCCGACAGGGGTCGACATCGACACCTGTACGCATATAACACGGGCCATAGAGGCTGAAGCAGACCGTGATGTCGAAGACTATGAGCTGGAAGTGGGAAGTGCCGGACTGACCTCACCGTTTAAAGTCAAAGGCCAGTATTTCAAAAACATAGGTAACGACATTATCGTGTTGACACGTGACGGCCGCAAGCTCAAAGGCGTACTTAAGGATGTCTCCGACAGCACTTTTACATTCACAATATCCAAGAAAGTGAAGCTTGAGGGCAAAAAACGCCCGGAAATGGTCGATGAAGACATCGTGATGCCCATAGCCGACACCAAGAGCGTGACATACGACATCAAATTCTGAGACACACTAACCAACGAATCAATAAATACACACTTTAGATACTCAACGAGATGGCCAAGAAAGTAGAAGCTCCTAACATGGTGGAGCGTTTTGCCGAATTTAAGGAACTTAAGAACATCGACAAAGCCACTATGATCAGTGTGCTGGAAGAATCTTTCCGCAACGTGCTCGCCAAAATGTTTGGCACCGACGAAAACCTCGATGTCATCATGAACCCTGACAAAGGCGACGTGCAGATATTCCAGAACCTCGAAGTCGTGCCCGACGGGACGGTGACCGACCCCAACACACAAATCGGACTGAGCGACGCACGCGCTGACCACGACCCCGATGTGGAAATCGGAGAGGAACACACCAAGGAGATATTCTTTGCGGACTTCGGCCGCCGCGCCATCCTCAACCTGCGCCAGACCCTCCAAAGCAAAATCCTCGACCTCCAGAAGGAAAACATATATGCCAAGTTCAAGGAGCTCGAAGGCGAAATCGTCACCGGCGAAGTCTATCAGACATGGTCTAAAGAAACCCTTCTGCTCGACGACGACAAAAACGAGCTGCTGCTGCCCAAAAGCGAATCCATCCCAGGAGATTACTTCCGCAAGGGCGAGACAGTAAGGGCTGTAATCTCAAGCGTCGACAACAAGAACAACAACCCCAAGATTACCGTATCGCGCACAAGCAACAACTTCCTGCGCCGTCTTTTCGAGCTTGAAGTGCCGGAGATACATGACGGCCTCATCAATATCCGCGCCGTGGCCCGCATCCCGGGCGAACGCGCCAAGATTGCCGTAGAAAGCTATGACGACCGCATCGACCCGGTAGGAGCCTGCGTAGGTGTCAAAGGCTCACGCATCCACGGCATCGTGCGCGAGCTCCGCAACGAGAATATCGATGTCATCAACTATACTTCCAACCCGTCGCTTTTCATCCAGCGTGCGTTGAGCCCAGCCCGCATATCCTCAATCAGGCTTGACGAAGAGGAAAAGAAAGCCGAAGTGTTCCTGCGCCCCGAAGAGGTTTCGCTCGCCATCGGCAAGGGAGGTCTTAACATCAAGCTCGCATCAATGCTCACCGGATATGTGATAGATGTATATCGCGACACCGAGGAGGCATACGAGGAAGACATATATCTTGACGAATTTAAGGACGAAATAGAACCTTGGGTTATCGACACGCTCAAAAACATCGGCTGTGTCACAGCTAAAAGCGTACTCAACACACCCCGTCAGGTACTCATCGACAAAGCCGACCTTGAAGAAGAAACAGTCGACAATGTATTGGCGGTACTCAAAGCCGAGTTTGACGACGACGATGACACCACCGATGCTTCTGCCGAGGCAGAAGCAAGGCAAGATGCTGCTGAAGCAAACGCCGACACTGAGGCAAACACCGAAGAAACAGTTTCCGAGGCCGAAAAGACCGATGATGACACTGATGAAGTAGCCGACGAAGCCGAGAAAAAAGCCGAGTAAAACCGTCGCCACATCCATCCTCTCCTCTTCTTATAATCCCAATAACGACAACCCCTAAAACGATATATGGCGAGAACGAAAATCAGCAAAGTAGCAAAGGATTTCAACATATCAGTACAGACTGCTGTGGAATTCTTGCGCAAAAAAAACATCACTATCGACGACAACCCCAACTCTCGCATTGACGATGATGCATACGACCTGCTGGCCAGAGAGTTTCAGCCCGACCAGGCTCTGAAATCACGCTCCGACCGTCAGGCTGCCGACCGTCAGAAAGAGAAAGCCGCCCCACAGGCACCCAAGGAGGCTCCGGCCAAAGAAGAGGTGGAAATCAAGGTTTCACACCCCTCGGCTCCCCGCGTTCTCGGCCGTATCGACCTGGCTACAGGGAAGCCCATCCCCGAACCCAAGGAAACCGCACCTGAGAGCCAGCCCGCCGACATCAGCAGAGATGACAGCAAACCTGCCGACACCCCTGCTCCCAAGCCTCAGTCTGAGATAAAACCGGAGCAGCCCAAGCAGGCTGATGCAGCACCGGAGCGTCCTTCAGCCACAGAACCCAAGCAGGCGGCAGAAACAGATAGCGACTCCCCTGCGAAGCAGCAAGAAGTTCCAGCAAAAGCAGAGAAAGAAGCTGCTGCGGAGACCGACAGCAAACCTGCGCCCAAGCCTGTAGCCGAGACTCCATCCAATGACCAGCCGGCTGCTGAAACCAGCCCGAAAGAGGGTGCTGTATTCACCACAGGCACTCCCATACAGGGGCCGAAGCTCAACATCGTAGGAAAAATCGACCTTGACACCATCAATCAGACCACACGTCCGAAGAAGAAAAGCAAAGACCAACGCAAATCAGGCGACGGCAATGCTTCTGGCGAACGCCATAAACGCAAACGCATCAGCGGACGCGAGAAGGTCGACATCGAGCGTCATGGGCAGACCCAGCAGGGCGGCGGTGGCGAACGCCGAGGCGGCAACCAGCAGAGCAACCGACGCGGCAACGAGCGCAAGAACGAGCCCAAACGTCCCCAGCACGTTGAAATCAAGGAGGAGGACGTACAGAAGCAGGTTAAAGACACTCTGGCGCGTCTGACCAACAAAGATAAAGGCCAGAAGAAGAGTGCCAAGTGGCGTAAAGAAAAGCGTGAGGCATTTGCCAACCGCGAACGTGAGGCTGCGCAACTCGAAGCCGCCGAAAACAAGGTGCTCAAGCTCACCGAATTTGTGACAGCCAACGACCTCGCGTCCATGATGGATGTCCCCATCAACAACGTCATCGCCACTTGTATGAACCTCGGCGTCATGGTGTCCATCAACCAGCGTCTCGATGCCGAAACCATCAATATCGTGGCCGATGAGTTCGGATTCAAGACCGAATACGTCTCAGCCGAAGTGGTTGAGGCCATACATCAGGAAGAGGACAAAGAGGAGGATCTGGAGACCCGCCCGCCCATCGTCACCGTCATGGGACACGTCGACCACGGCAAGACCTCTCTCCTCGACTACATCCGCAATGCCAACGTGATAGCCGGCGAGGCCGGTGGCATCACCCAGCATATAGGCGCATACAATGTCAAGCTGTCCGACGGACGGCACATCACGTTCCTTGACACTCCCGGCCACGAAGCTTTCACGGCCATGCGCGCCCGAGGAGCCAAAGTGACCGACATCGTGATTGTCATCGTTGCAGCCGACGATGATGTCATGCCGCAGACCGTCGAGGCACTCAATCATGCGTCGGCAGCCGGAGTACCCATAGTATTTGCCATCAATAAGATAGATAAGCCGGCAGCTAATCCTGACAAAATCAAAGAGCAGCTCGCTGCGATGAACTACCTCGTGGAAGACTGGGGCGGCAAATACCAGAGCCAGGACATCTCAGCCAAGAAAGGTATCGGCGTAGAGGAACTGATGGAAAAAGTGCTGTTAGAAGCCGAACTGCTTGACCTCAAAGCCAATCCTAACCGCAAAGCCACAGGTTCCATCATCGAGTCTTCGCTTGACAAAGGCCGTGGATATGTAGCAACGGTGCTCGTCAGCAACGGTACGCTCCGCATCGGCGACATCATCCTCGCCGGCACACACTACGGCAAGGTCAAGGCGATGTTCAACGAACGCAACCAGCGTATCACCGAAGCCGGGCCGGCTACACCCGTACTCATACTCGGCCTCAACGGCGCTCCTACAGCCGGCGACACGTTCAATGTCATGGAGTCGGAGCAGGAAGCACGCGAGATAGCAAGCAAACGCGAACAGCTCCAGCGCGAACAGGGTATGCGTACTGCCAAGCGACTCACACTCGAAGACATAGGCCGCCGTCGCATCATAGGCAACTTCCAGGAACTCAACATCATCGTCAAGGGCGACGTTGACGGCTCGATTGAAGCTCTGTCGGACTCGCTCATCAAGCTCTCTACCGATGAAATCCAGGTCAACGTGCTTCATAAGGCTGTCGGAGAAATTTCCGAAAGCGATGTCACTCTGGCAGCAGCATCCGATGCCATCATCATAGGCTTCCAAGTGCGGCCTTCGCTTGCAGCACGCCGTGCAGCCGAACGTGACGGCGTAGAAATCCGCCTCTACTCGGTCATCTATCAGGCTATCGAGGAGGTCAAGGATGCCATGGAAGGTATGCTCGCACCCGAACTCAAGGAGGAGATCACAGGAACTGCGGAGGTGCTCCAGGTTTACCATATCTCCAAAGTGGGCACCATCGCCGGAGCAATCGTCCGCGAAGGCAAAATCAAACGTGGCAGCAAGGTACGTCTCATCCGTGACGGCATCGTGCGCTATACGGGCGATTTGGGCTCTCTCAAACGCTTCAAGGACGATGTCAAAGAGGTCATTTCAGGATATGACTGCGGCCTTTCAATCGCCGGATATAACGACATCCAGGAGGGCGATATGATAGAAGCATTCGAGGAAGTTGAAGTTAAAAAGACCCTGTAAATAATATATGCGCAACGCATATATCAACATAGGCACCAACAAGGGCGACCGCCACCATAACATAGAGGTGGCGGTCGCCCTTGTCATTGAAAAGACCTGCAACGCTACAGGCATAGAGCCTGCGCATGTCGACTTCGCTCTGTCAGAGATATATGAAAGCGAGCCGTGGGGCTACGACTCGCCTAATATGTTTCTCAACCAAGGTATGCGCATAGCTATCCCTGACTCCTTGTCGCCGTATGAGATGTTAGGAATACTCCAGAGTGCCGAATCCGCCATCAGTAACGCATCACACAGACAGCCCGACGGCTCTTACGCCGACCGTCTGATCGACATCGACTTCATAGCCATGGACGACGAGGCATTAGACTCGGCAAAGCTGATCTTGCCCCATCCCCACGCCCATATGCGCGGATTCGTAATGCGTCCGCTCATCGAGACGCTTCCCTGCGGCTAAGAGTGCTTTATATGCAACACACCCAATCACCAACTACCGCTGGCACCTCCACCCATAGTGGACCCTCCACCAAACGAGCCGCCGGAAAAACCGCCGCCGCCACCGAAACCGCCTCTGCCGCCACCTCCGGGTATGACGACCACAGGTGGCAGCTTGGCGATAGGATACGTATGGTTAAAATTGTTGTTACAGTGTCTGCAATGGAATATCTTTGCGCCTACACCTTCAGTAGCCACGGTAGGTTTTCGCACCACTTGGTTGGCGACAAGACGAGCCGAACGCGTATGGCACAGCTCACATTCGACATACTGCGCCGAACGGTTGACATAGGGTTCCACTACGGTGTCGTTGCATACCGGGCATAGCCAGACATCGTAATCCACCGAATTGAGGGCTTCCTCTGTATTTTGCGGAGCTGTGAGATATTGGTTATCTGCCACCTCGTCAAGCCGCTCCATCTTCCCATGGCCATGGGGGCACAGGCGTGGACGCAACCGTATGCGTCTCAGCTTGAGCGTAATCACCCACCACAGCACCAGCGGAAGCAGACACCCGAACATCGAAAGCATCAGCACAGGCATACGCATACGCATAATCTTGTCATAACGCATATGCGCACTGTCACACCGTGTCGATGCCAAGAGATATACGTATACAGCCAGAAGTATCAGCGTTATCACCACTCCGAACAGTAAATAGAGCCTGAAAAACTGCTCCAGCGTCAAATCGTCGGCACGGCGCGCTTCGTCGTTATTGGGGTATCTCGACATGAGTTCCTGACGCGCCGACGGATCAGAAAGTATTTCATTGACTGCATCGACTGCAGCTATGGTTCCTCCGTCATAATCTCCGTCAGCCATGCGCGGGGCCATGACATTGCGTATGATACGGCTCGCGACAGCATCAGGGATAAGTCCCTCCACACCCTGGCCTGTACGTATCACGGCTCTGCGCTGGTCGCGGCTTATCAATATGAGCAGACCGTTGTCCTTATCCTTCTTGCCGATACCCCACGACTCGAACAGCTCTGTAGCATACGTGTCAAGGTCGTCGGTATCGGCCCTGTCAATCACAACTACCACAGGCTCGGCTGAAGTCGCACGCCATATGCCTCCAAGCTTTCCGTCCAACTCCTTTACAGCCGTCGGTGATAAAATGCCCTCTGGATCCGACACATAGCGGGTGCTGTCAGAGAGATGCACATTGGGAATATCCGCGATGGAATATTCTGCTCTGGCAGAGACCAAGGCCGAAGCCGTCAGCATGAATATAAACAGGGCGACAAAGCGCATGTATGATAGTATCTGTGATGATTTGAAGCGCATAATTAATTATTGATTTTAAGGCTCATGCCATTGAGTTTACGGTACAGGTCAAGGGCATACACATCGGTCATGCCGCTGACATGGTCAAGGGCGGCCTGTATCTTACCATATAACGTAGGTGCGGCGACATCATACTGCTGAGGCACCTGCGACAGCAACAGTCGGGAATAATTGAGGTGAGGATGGCGCACGGCCTCTATCAGGGCATCGACAAGGAAACTTATGATGCGGTTACCCGCCAATTCGATATCCACCACATCGCTTGAGCCGTAAATCTTGTCATACGACAACTTGCTGCATGACTCATAGGCCCGGCGTGGACGGTCAGCGATATGCTGCACAAGAGGGCCTCGGAACCGCCCCGACAATATCGCCTCCTCGTTGGCGATGAACGCTTCAGCACACGCATTGACCAAAGTCCCGATAACGCTTGAACGCAAATACGCCACTTTTTCATTAGGGTCGTCAAGACGCGTCATCATCTCGACCCTCCGGTTGCGCACCGGGATCTCAAAAAAGTTGAGGAAATGGTCTATGACCTCATCATGCGACAGGATACGCAATTTATGCGCGTCCTCGATGTCCATGATTTCATAACAGATGTCATCGGCCGCTTCCATTATATACACAAGCGGATGCCTGGCATAGCGCACGGCTCCTTCAGGAGCTTCCATCCTGAGCATACCGAGAGCATCGGCAACCTTGACAAACGTATCCCGCTCGGAAGCAAAGAAGCCGAATTTGCAGCGCGCTCCTGCCAACGATGACTGATAAGGATATTTGACAATCGAAGCAAGAGTGGAGTAGGTCATTGCAAATCCCCCTTCCCGCCGTCCTTTGAACTGATGGGTCAACAGTCTGAAAGCGTTAGCATTGCCCTCGAAATTGATGAAATCGCTCCATTGGTCTGCATCAAGCTGTCCCTGCAACTCCAAGCCCGGTCCCTCGCTGAAATATGTCGCGATAGCCTTCTCCCCCGAATGTCCGAAAGGGGGATTGCCCAAATCATGGGCCAGACATGCCGCAGCCACTATCTCCCCTATCGCATCAAGTTTGTGTATCCACGGCTCCGAAGCATACTTCGGACGCAGGCCAGCCGCTATGTCATTGGCAAGCGAACGTCCCACACATGCCACTTCCATGCTGTGTGTAAGGCGGTTATGCACAAAGATGCTCCCCGGGAGGGGGAACACCTGTGTCTTGTTTTGCAGCCGCCTGAAAGGCGACGAGAACACCAGCCGGTCAAAATCCCGCTGGAAGTCGCTGCGCTCTCCGGCGCGGTTACTGCGTATATCCTCAAGTCCGAGTCGCCTGTCGCTAATCAAGGCTTCCCACTGCATGATGCCAGACATTGTTCTTGAATACTGTTACATTATCGAAGCGGTGCTGATATACACGGCTTCTGACCGGGCATTGCATCACTCCTTTTCGCCATATGCCAGATCGCCGGCATCGCCAAGTCCGGGGACGATGTACGAATGGGCATTGATCTGAGGGTCGATAGCCCCGACCCATATCGATGTCTTGTCGGCAGGGAAAGTCTTGGCTACGTAATCCACCGCCTGCTGCGAAGCTATAGCCGAAACGACATGTACCTTGGCAGGCTCGCCTTTGGTCAGCAGAGCTTTGTAACTAAGCTCCATCGAGCCGCCGGTGGCAAGCATCGGGTCGACCAGAATCAACGTTTTGCCGTCAAGACGCGGAGACGCGATGTACTCGATAAAGATGTCGAAATCATCTTTCTCACGATATTTGCGATAGGCACTCACAAATGCGTTTTCAGCCCTGTCGAAGAAATTGAGGAAGCCTTGATGAAACGGTACACCGGCACGGAAAATAGTACCGAGCACCACTTTCTCATCAAGCACCTGGCACTGCGCGGTGGCTAAAGGAGTCTCTACTCCGATAGTGGTATAATGAAGCGTTTTGCTTATTTCATATGCCATGATTTCACCCACCCTCTCGAGGTTGCGGCGAAACCGCATCATACTGCTTTGGATATTGACATCCCTCATCTCGGCCATATACTGACTGATAAGTGAAGGCGTCTCGGCAAAATTGACAACTTTCATAGGCGGATGTAAGGATTATTCAATCACGTCAGATAGACAGACGGCGCAGTGTGTCAAGCAAATCGCGATTGATAGGCTTGTCCTTCTTGATGGCTTTGGAGAATGGCACATATACAATCTCGTCATTGGCAAGACCTATCATGACATTACGCTGGTCATCAAGGAGGGCATCGATAGCCGCTGCGCCCATGCGCGAAGCGAGTATTCGGTCACGGGCTGTGGGCGAACCGCCACGCTGGAGGTGTCCGAGGATGGATACACGCACATCATAGCCCGGATATTCGTTCTTGACACGTTCGGCGAGAGCCATCGCGCCGCCTGTAACAGGGCTCTCGGCCACGAGTACTATCGACGAGTTTTTGGATTTGCGGAATCCGTTCTGTATGAGTTCGGCAAGCTGGTCGACCTCTGTGGATATCTCCGGGATGATAGCCGCTTCTGCACCGCTGGCGATAGCTCCGTTAAGGGCAAGGAAGCCGGCATCGCGTCCCATGACTTCGATAAAGAACAGGCGCTCATGGCTTGTAGCCGTGTCACGGATCTTGTCGACGCATTCCATGATGGTGTTGAGAGCCGTATCATAGCCGATGGTCAGGTCTGTGCCGTAAAGGTCGTTGTCAATGGTACCCGGCAGACCGATAATCGGGTAGTTGAACTCATTGGCAAAAATACGTGCGCCGGTCAGAGAACCGTCGCCACCGATGACCACGAGAGCGTCTATGCCGTGACGGCGCAAATTGTCGTAAGCCAGCTGACGACCCTCAGGAGTCTGGAACTCCTTGCACCGGGCGGTCTTAAGTATCGTACCTCCGGCCTGTATGATATTTGAGACATTCTGGGTCTTGAATTCGACGATTTCATCAGTGATGAGTCCGCGATAACCGCGATAGATACCTTTCACTGCAAATCCGCTGAAAATAGCCGAGCGTGTGACCGCACGGATAGCCGCGTTCATGCCCGGAGCGTCACCTCCCGAAGTGAGGATGCCTATGCACTTTATTTCTGCCATGATACTTATAGATTATGTGTTGGGGTGAGTTAAGTCGAATATTGATTTATCGTTTTTATTTTCTACAAATATACCATATTTAGTTTAAAAAACAGCGAATACATCAGCTTGTTTAACAAGAAATATGACGCATACGCTTCTTAATCTTCACGCGGGATGCTCAGGTCGGAAAGCTTCACCAGCTTATTGACTATGGCAAAAATGGTCAGGCCCGCAGGCGAATGTATGGAAAGTTTGGATGAGATATTACGCCTGTGTGTCGTCACCGTATGTATCGATATGTTGAGTGAGGCTGCTATCTCCTTGTTGCTCATGCCCTGGGCTATGCAAGCCACAATCTCCTTTTCCCTGGCCGAAAGCTGCTCCATGCGTCCATCGGCTTCAGCCTGGTCTTCGTCATCGACCTGCGTCCGCATCGGTTCACTGGTCATCACTCTATGTTCCAGAGCCTTTACCGCCGGGACAAACAGCCTGTCCTCCACCGAGCAGTGAGAGTCCAGATCGTCTTCACAAGATATGATGTCATACAGTACCGAATTGAGCAGGTCGCTGTCCTCTCCGGGATAATAGCGGATTATTATGTCTTTGAGTTCCTTGAGCCGGGCATCGATATGGTCATGATGGGAAGCGAAGAGGGTGATGTTATAGTTGTCAGACATGTGTCCCGACAGCAGTCCGTCGACATACCTGAACACATTCTTGTTTTCAAACTCCATGTGGTTACGCACTTCGGCATAATACTCGTCGAAAAACTTGATGATAAGCATGCTTATCTCCCCCGAATCGGAGTAATTGATAGCCTCTATAAGCTTACGGCGTATATTAGGGAGGATGAAATCGAGAAAATACGAGTGGGCACGCCTCAGATAGCCCATCATCGCTGCCGGGTCTACGTTTTCCACAGCTACATTGTGATGGCTCATGAAATTGGCCACAGCCAGAAATGTCGGGCAATCGACCCCGTTGTCGCGGCATACATCCTCAACCCTCGCATCTCCGAAGCCCAAAGGTATGCCGAAACGGCTGATTACCATGAGCAGTTTGGGGTTGTCGGATATAAGGTCACGCAGCCTGTCGGAATGACAGTAATTGGATGTGTCAAAATGAGACATGTTTCAGAGTATGTATTTGGAGTTTTGTCTAAACCAGATTCTCAGGCTACGGCCATTTCAGCGCCACAGATGCCGACTCCATACGTGATGAAGGAATGGGCGGTGTCAGTTTTTTCACTGTCACCACTCCAGATACGACCGAGGGGTATGCATCTACTATAGTCCGACGTATGCGTGCTGCCACCGTCTCTATAAGCCCACAGGGATCCTGCATGACACGGCGTATAATATCGGAAATGTCGGCATAATTCACCGACGCGTCCATGCTGTCAGAGAGCATGGCTTGCTCGTCTGTGACAATATCCACGCTGACCGACACCTCGAAGTCGTTGCCTACGGCCCGCTCCTGAGGAAGCAGTCCGTGACGCGCATTAAACTTCATGCCATTGACAGCAACAGTCAGTATCATGTGTACGTTAAAGCAAAGAAACGCGCCGGGAGGATAAGTAATCCACGCCGGACGCGCCTCTTTTATGAGAATTGGAAAGTGTTACACTATTACTTAATCTCGTCGATGGTGACAGCACGGTCAAGCGAAACGCACTTTTCACCGAGGTCGCACAGGTTACCGGCATTGATAGTGACATCAAGCTGGGAAGCATCTACACCATAGCCGAGAAGGGCGGCCTTGACTCCGTTGGCACGGGCGTGGCGCAGACGGGTGTTGATAGCATCATTACCAGTGTAGTTGTCTGCCCAGCCGGTGACTACGTAACGCTGACGGGGATTGCTGCGCATGACCTCAGCAACGGCCGAAAGCACAGCCTTGTCCTGAGCGGTAAGCTTGCTGACATTGATAGGATAATAAATGGTGGCGAGGTGGTCTTCAGCCTCGGTCTCTACCGGCGCAGGAGCCGGACGGTCAAGACAGGCACGGAGCTGGGTCTCCAGCTCAGCAATCTTGGCGTTGGCATCATCAAGAGCTGCGACATACTGCGAGCAGTCTTCGGCAGGAGGGCAGACGGGAACCATCGGGCCGTTCCAGTCGCGCTTCTTGAACTTATATGTAACGCCGAGGTAAGCCTGGAGATCGCCGGTAGTGCGGTTGACAGGCTTTGAACCAGCATTGTATTTATAATAGCCGTCATGGGCATCAAAGAAGCTGTAACGGATGTCAAGCGAAAGGTCGACCTGCTTGCTGAGACGGAAAGTATTGATGATACCGCCGTGTATGGTCAGGATATTGTCATGGGCGTTGCCCCAGCCGTCACCTTCAAGTTTGTTGCCGTTTTCTTTAAACTTATGGTACAGAGTCCAATAACCGCCGCCGCCGGCATAAGCGATGACATTCCAAAAACGGTCAGCTTTATAACCGCCGATCCAGTGAGAAAGATTGAACATCACGTCAGCAACCGGGCCGATATGATTGAACTGGGTCGAATAATATCCATTGTGCATAGAGCCGGTAGGATCATAATATCCCACCTGTTCGGCATTCAGACCAAGGGATTTGGTCATAAGGAAGTTCACACCGAAACGCACACCGATGACCGGAGTGAACCATTTACCGCCCCAAATGCTGAATGCCGGAGCGCAGCCGTTCCAAAAATTACGATGGTTGTTAAAGCCGCCGAATGTCTTGTTGACACCACCTTCGGCAGTGATAAACCAATTGTCTTTCATGCGGTTGAGCAAGAGGCCCTGAGAAGCATCCTCGACATAGGTCACTTCCTTTGCGGTCTCCTGAGCCATCGCCGACTGGCCGAGGCAAAGGAGTGCGACCGCGCTTAAGAAGGCTAATTTTTTCATAGATTATTTATTAGTGGAAACGTTGATTTATTATCTCTGGACAGTATCCTTAATCTTAACGCAATGAACTGATTTAAACATATGGCAAATTTAAATATCGCAGCAGGGTTCGAGTCGTTTTTGGAATAAGCTTAAACCAGATCAATATATTATCCGCAAAGTTATCGTTTTTTTTCAGCCACGACAACTATATGTGAAAAATTGTTGCAACAATTTTTTTTACTTTTAGAAATCACCTAAATTTTTACTTATTCACATTTGCGATGATTTTTGAGCCGATTTTGCCTGACTAAAAGGGAATGTAGCGAGCTACATGACCGATCAGGAAGACAAAACCAGCCAAAAGACCGCAAAGGTGAATAATTGAATTAATGATGACTGTGAATTTAACATTGAACTGATTTAAACTTATTTCAAAATGTTAAATCCAGAACTGATGCCACCCTTTGAGTTAACCTTTCGGTCTGTTTCCGGCCGTTTTCTTCGCTTTTATCGGTCACGATGGAACCCCATCGCTCCCTCAAAAAGCTCAAAAACACCTCGAAACCAGCCGCGAAATGTTAATTTGCAATAAGTTCAAATCAGTTCATTCAATAAAAAGTTTAGATGACTTCTTATGCCAAAAATTCCTTAACCTTGGCCAGTATATTGTCCGCGGTGAAGCCGAATTTCTCATCAAGCACCTTGTAGGGCGCAGATGCTCCGAAACGTCCGAGGCCGTATACCGTACCATTGGCTCCCACGACAGGCCGCAGCGTAGAAGGCAGCCCTGCGGTCAAGCCGAACACAGGCACACCGGCAGGAATCACGCTCCGGCGGTATGCCTCATCCTGCTCAAGGAACAGGCCGATAGACGGCACAGAGACGACTCTTGCAGAGATGCCAGCCTCATCAAGAAGCACAGCGACATCACACAGCAGCGACACTTCAGAGCCGTTGCCTACGAGCGTCACATCAGGATTACCTGAACCCTTGACCACGTATCCGCCACGGCGCACGCCCTGAGCGTCGCGGTAACGGTCACCGCCCTTCGACGGCAGATCAGCCACATCCTGACGCGACAGTATCAGAGCAGTGGGAGTATCGCCATTGGCCATAGCCATCTCCCAGGCCACCGTGGTCTCGGCACTATCGGCCGGACGGAGCACAAGCAGCGACGGCTTACCCGACTGGTTATGCAGCTCTTCAAGGAGGCGCAACTGATGTTCGTGCTCTACAGGCTCGTGAGTAGGGCCGTCCTCACCTACACGGAAAGCATCGTGTGTGAACACGTACTTCACAGGGAGTTCCATCAGCGCAGCCATTCGTATGGCCGGCTTCATATAGTCCGAGAAAACGAAGAACGTCCCACATGCCGCAAACATGCCGCCATGCAGGAGCAGACCATTCATCACCGCAGCCATGGTGAGTTCGGCGACACCGGCGTGCAGGAACCGGCCTGAAAAGTCGCCGGGAGTGATAGCCCCTGTAACCTTGAGGAAAGCCTCGGTCTTGTCAGAATTAGCGAGGTCGGCCGACGACACTATCATATTGCCTACCTTCTCGCCCAGCACCTTCAGCACATCGGCCGAAGCAGTGCGTGTGGCCACATTCGCCTTATGCGATATGGCGGCATAATCTATCTCCGGCAGCTTGAGGTCCATGTAGTCCTGGAGCTCTGCGGCTTTCGCCGGGTTAGCCTGCTTCCATGCTTCGATAGCCTCCCGGCGGGCTTTGACAACCGACCTCTGACGCTCGGCACTTTCTTTATATAACTCTACCGAGTCATCCCTTATGGCCCATGCATCGTCAGGGTCTCCTCCGAGGTTGCGTACTGTAGCCGCATAGTCGGCTCCGCTCTTGCTGATAGGCTGTCCGTGGGTCGACGTACGCCTCTCCCAACTTTCGCCATCGGCATTGACGCATCCTTTGCCCATCACTGTGCGTCCGATGATTAATGTCGGCTTCTCAGTCTCGCTTATGGCAGATGTCAGAGCCTGCGATATCGCCACGGGGTCGTTGCCGTCGATGGTCAGCACGTTCCAACCCCAGGCGCGGTATTTGGCTTCGTAATCCTCTGTGGTGATTTCATCGACCATGGTCGACAGCTGCACGTCGTTGCAGTCATAAAACATTATCAGGTTGTGCAGCTTAAGGAAGCCGGCCAAACGGCCAGCCCCCTGGGCAATCTCTTCCTGGATACCGCCATCGGATATGAAAGCATAGGTCTTATGAGCGAACAGCTCTCCGAAACGCTGGGCGAACATACGCTCCGCTATTGCAGCTCCTACAGCCATAGCATGTCCTTGGCCAAGCGGTCCGGAGGTGTTCTCCACACCTCTCGCCTGGTCCACTTCGGGATGCCCTGGGGTAACACTGCCCCACTGACGGAACTCCTTAAGTTCCTCGACCGTGTACTTGCCTGCCAGCGCAAGCACGCTGTAGAGCATCGGCGACATGTGGCCGGGGTCAAGGAAGAATCTGTCACGCCAGAACCATGTGGGGTCATCGGGGTCTGAAATCAAGAACTTGGAATAGAGCACATTGACAAAATCGGCTCCGCCCATAGCACCTCCCGGATGCCCTGATTTGGCTTTCTCTACCATTGTCGCGGCGAGAACGCGGATGTTGTCAGCAGCATTGTTTAGTTGCTTTATATCCATTGAGCAGGAATTATTATATTAAGCAAGCCTTAAAACAGCGCGGTCTATGAACACGTTAATTTTTGTGACTTACTTAGATGAATATTGAGTTAATTCGTTATTACTAATAGTGCAAAATTAAGAATTTTTGAGCCATCTGCAAAAATATGTCCATTCCCGCAACCCATTTATACCACCCTATTACGCAAGAACGCACCAGTTTTGTTAAATTTAGCTAATTTAATGGTTAAAAACATCCTATAACTTTACCATGATTCCATAAATTCAAGCACAAAATGGTACTTTTGTATGATGAAATTTATTGGAGCCCACGTATCTGCCTCTGAAGGTGTCAGCCGCGCACCCATCAACGCCCACGCCATAGGAGCGCAGGCGTTTGCCCTGTTTACACGCAATCCGTCGCGTTGGAAATCTTCTCCCATCCCTGAGTCTGAAGCCGAGCGGTTCAAGGCCAACTGTCAGGAGTTTGGATACACACCCGACCGCATCCTCCCCCACGACAGCTATCTCATCAATCTCGGAGCTCCCGACAAGCAGAAGCTCCACATGTCGAGAGATGCTTTTCTTGACGAGATGCGCCGTTGCGAACAGCTGGGGCTGACCATGCTCAACTTCCACCCAGGAAGCCATCTCAAGCTGATTACGCCTGACGAATGTCTGGATCTCATAGCCGACTCCATCAACCACATCCTTGACAAGACCTCCGGAGTAAAAGCCGTCATCGAGAACACGGCCGGACAGGGAAGCAATCTGGGATATTCCTTTGAACAGCTCGCACACATCATCGACAAAGTAGAGGATAAATCGAGGGTAGGCATATGCATAGACACTTGCCACGCTTACTCTGCCGGCTATGACCTCGCCACCGAAGAGGGCTATGAACGCACTTGGCAAGACTTCGACCGCATCATAGGGCTGAAATACCTCTCCGGGATGCACATCAACGATTCCAAACGCCCATTGGACGCACGTATCGACCGGCACGAATCACTCTCCAAGGGGACATTGGGCGGACGCTTCTTCAAGATGCTGATGACCGACGGCCGTCTTGACGGCATACCTATGATTCTCGAGACCCCTGACGAAACACTGTGGGCTCAGGAAATCCAGTGGCTGTACTCATTGACGACAATCAATTAAGTGACAACAATCAATAAAAAATATCACATAAACATTACCTTATCATCTCACACTAACCCTATGAAAACGAAACCTGACTTAGGATTCTGGAAACTGTGGAATCTAAGCTTCGGATTCTTCGGCGTACAGATTGCCTATGCCCTCCAGAGCGCCAATGTGTCGCGAATATTCGCCACATTGGGAGCCGACCCCCACGATTTGAGTTACTTCTGGATTCTGCCGCCTCTGATGGGGCTTATAGTCCAGCCTATCGTGGGCACCGCATCTGACAAGACATGGTGCCGCTTCGGCCGCCGTCTGCCCTACCTCATCTTCGGTGCACTCGTAGCCATCATAGTGATGTGCCTTCTCCCCAATGCCGGCAGCTTCGGCCTTGCAGTGTCAAGCGCCATCATCGTCGGTCTGATAGCCCTGATGCTCCTCGACACATCAATCAACATGGCGATGCAGCCGTTCAAGATGCTTGTCGGCGACATGGTCAACGAAAAGCAGAAAGGTCTCGCATACTCCATACAGAGCTTCCTCTGCAACGCCGGCTCCATCGTGGGTTACGTATTCCCCTTCCTGCTGACATGGATCGGCTTCCAGAACACCGCCGCCGAGGGTGTCATCCCGCAGACGGTGATATTCTCATTCTACATCGGTGCTGCCATCCTGCTCATATGCGTGGTATATTCTCTTGCCAAAATCAAAGAGTGGCCTCCGCAGACCTATGCTGAGTACAACGGAGGCCCCGCTACAGCCGATGAAGGGAAGAAGTCCAAGGACAACCTCTTCACCCTGCTTGTCAAGGCTCCCAGCACATTCTGGACAGTAGGCCTCGTACAGTTCTTCTGCTGGTTCGCATTCCTGTTCATGTGGACATATACCAACGGAACTATCGCATCGACATGCTTCGACACCCCGTCAATCGAGCGCATCCACGGCATCAACGAATATGACAGCAACCACAAGCTCATCGCATCGCACAATGCCAAATATATTCTCGATGCCGATTCGACCCTCATCATCAAGCAGGGCAAAGCCGTAGCAGCCGGCTTCATGGCCGACAGCGTATTCTACAACGCCGACATGATTGAACTTGTGCGTCCCAACATGCCCACCGACACCCTGCTCATCAACGGCATGATCGCCACAGTCAACGGCAATCCCAAATACGAGTTCGACCAGCCCATCGACCTCAAAGGCGGCTTCCTGGTCATAAACCATAACCAGCACCTCGAAGGCGTAAAAGACATCAAAATAGTCAGCCACCTCAGCCGCATGGTAGGCCCACAGGACATACTCCTATGCGACATTTATACCCATGATCCGCGTACAGGCGAACTCTATCTCGATGGAGTGGACGCGGCGCATATTCAAGATGCCCAACAGGCCGAGTACAACAGCACCCTTGAGCTCAACACCGAGTCAAAACAATACAATGCCGCCGGCAACTGGGTTGGCATCCTATTTGCCGTACAGGCTATCGGTTCGGTACTATGGGCTGTCTGCCTGCCTATGTTCCGCAGCCGCAAATTCTCCTACACGCTTAGCCTTCTGCTCGGGGCTGCCGGCTTCATCACCGCCGGAATCTTCACCAACCAGTATATGCTCTTCATATCATTCGTACTTATCGGATGTGCGTGGGCAGCAATGTTGGCATGGCCTTTCACCATCCTCACCAACTCGCTCAAGGGCGGCAACATCGGCGCATACCTCGGACTGTTCAACTGCTCTATCTGCATTCCGCAGATTGTGGCAGCCCTCCTCGGAGGTGTCATCCTCGCAGCCCTGAGTACTCCCGGCCAGATAGCTCCCCAGTACATGATGATGGTCGTGGCCGGCATATCGCTTGTAATCGGCGCCATCTGCGTGGTATTCATCAAGGAACACAATCCATCCGATGACAACAAATAAAAAGCGGACTTCCACCAGTCTATAATAACAACGAGGAGCGGACTTCAACAATGCGTGAAGTCCGCTCCTTTAATTATTGCACTGCTCTGTATCAGTCCGTCAGACTGTCCTCGTTGGCAAATAGCTTGTCCTCCTCGTCAAGTCTGAAATTATGGGCAAGCAGAGCTATGAAACGCGATATCTGCTTGATGGCGATTTGGGTTTCCGGGCTGACCTCCTTTTTCTGCAACCGCAGCATCAGCATACCGTAGAGAGCATTGAAACACGTCTCTATCTCACCCGACTTTTCTTCACCCGACTTCGCCCGTAACTCCACTATATATGGCAGCGTCTTGTAAAATTCGGCGGTATAGTCCTGGAATTTGGGGTCTTTAAGCAGAGCCGTATGCAGATCTACGAGCTGAATGATGACATTCTTGTTGAGCTGCAGATGTCCTTTCTTCTCCACCCCTTCGCGTCTCATCATATCTACAAGGCTCTCGTACCACTCGGTCACTTCACGGCTTTGCGTCTCGTCAAGCCCCAGACGGTCTATGACATTATGACGTATCCTGTCCATATCAAGGCCGTTAGCCCTGATGATGTCCTCAATCTGCCACATATACAGCAAGTATTCGGCTATGTTCTCTTTACGTTTCTGCGATGCTATCTTCATTAGGTCTTATTTACATTATTATCTGACACAAATATAACAAATCGCTGCATGAAAAAGCCTATATTTGCAGCACAAGTAAGTCAAAAAAATCAATGCACATATAAACAGTAATACCCCTATCCTCCCTAATCCATTATGAAAAGATTCATCCCTATGCTGGCCGTTGTGCTGTGCGCTTCATCATACATTACGGCACAGGAATCATTCAACGCCATACTCGGCCGTGCCAACAATGCCGAAAACTCACAAGACTGGGCTGCGGCCGAGAAAGCGTACCGACAGCTTATAGCCGACTATCCCGAAAGCCGGCAGATATCCCAAATCGTAGCCAATCTGGCTCTTGTGCAAAGCCTTCAAGGACGCGACTCTGTGGCGATAGCCACCCTCGACGAAGCTTTAGCAAAAAATGAATCAGACACTCTGCTGCTCGAACGTCGCGGCCAGTTGCGCATGAACACCGACGACGTGGCCGGCGCGATGGCCGATTTCGGCAAAATCACAGAGGTGAACCCCGATGCATTTTACGCATTCTACATCCACGGCAGCCTCGCCCTCAACTCCGGGGACACCGTCACGGCAAAAAAAGATTTCATACGCCTCCGCGAACTCGTTCCCGGCTCCGAAGCGGACCACAAGGCATGGGCGGCGTACAACACCAAAATCAACAATTACCACGCAGCCATCACCGAGTACAACGCCCTCATAGCCCGGAATCCTGAGATAGAGACATACCTCGGACGGGCAGCAGCCCACATGATGCTTGACCAACTCGACGATGCATCTATGGACATCGCCGATGCCATGCGCATCGACCCCAACGACGGCGAAGCTTACTATCTCCGTGCCGGGCTCAACAAAAAGCGTTACCAGCTTGACGCAGCCAAAGAGGACGGCCAAAAGGCCATAAGCCTCGGTGTAGACCCCCGCAGGGTGGCTCTCCTGCTCGGTGCGCTGCCTGACGAGTTAAAATAAGTTCACCATCCTCTACCTCAATCGGTTACGGAGATAACTGCCGCGTACATACAGCCAGAAAAACGCCACAGCGAGCAGATTGACAGCAAAAGCATTCCAAAAAGCTGCCTTGTATCCGTAATAGTGCGCCACCGCACCTCCTACGACTATGCCGAGACCGATGCCCACATCCCACGACACGAGCAGCGTCGAGTTGGCTGTGCCTCGGCGGTTGTTGTGGGCCAGATTGATGAACATGGTCTGCATGGCAGGAAACATGTGCCCATTACCCATGCCTATCACCAACGCAGAGCCGTAATATCCCACTGGATAAGGCAGGACTACAAACGCCAGATAGCCGAGCAGCGACAGCGTCATGCCCCACTGCGCATTTTCCACGACCAATCCACGCCGCAGAGTGCGGCTTCCCACTAACCGCGAACCTATCAGTCCGGCAGCAAGTAGCGCAAAGTATATCGCAGTGCCGCCCTTTACGTCAATGACCGTCTCGGAATATATAGCCAAATAAGTGGAAATGATGCCGAAGCCGAACGACAGACCTGCTATCACGATGGCCTCGCTCCACCCCTGCACGAGGAAGAAGCGGTCAAGCGACATGCGTTTCCGTTCATCCGATGCGGCCATGGGCTGACGGTCACGCGCCTTGATGCCGGCATCTATGACCAGACCGAGCAACGCTATCACCAACGACAGCCCGAACAAGACATTGAAATCATGCACTTCGCGATAGACAAACATACCTATCGAAGGGCCTATAGCCATGGCGATATTATTGCTCAATCCGTAGAATCCTATGCCTTCGGCTCGGCGGCGAGGATGCAGCACGTCTATCGCCATCGTACTGTTGGCCACAGTCAACGCTCCGAAAGGGGCACCGTGGAGTGTGCGTATTATGGCAAACAGCATCAGCGACCACGTAAGGAAATACCCCGCGAAAAATACCGCAAAGAAGAAGAAACACCACATCAGCACCTTCTTTCGCGGAAACGAGTCCACTATATAACCGCTGAACGGACGCGTGATCAGAGCCGTCACCGTATATCCGCTCAACACTATACCCGTCACAGCACTGTCGGCTTTAAACGTGTCCCACAGGAATATGGGAAGAAGTGGGGTCAGCAGGTAGAATGCAAAAAACAGCATGAAGTTGGCCACCCATACGCGCACATAGTTGGAGTTCCACAAGCGCGGCTGCGGGTCCTGATCGCATACTGTCACGTGATTAGTCATAACCATCTTTACAAAGTTACTACGTATAAGTTTAACATAAATGTCAGGGCCGGAAATTCCGGCCCTGCATCATATGTGTGTATGTCGGTCGGTAGCTGTCTTTTTCCGACAGCATCGGCGACAAAGATTAAGAAGTCGTTTACATCGCTCCTTACTTGGACGAACTGATTTTGTCAAGCACGCATGCATCGACGACTGCCACCGTGGCGAGATTGACGATGTCACGAGGCGACGAATCCACATTGATAAAGTGAATCGGCTTCTTCAGACCTATCTGGATCGGGCCCACAGCCTCGCCTACACCCATCTCGAGCATCATGCGGTAAGCGGCATTTGCTGCCGTAAGGTTGGGGAATATGAGCGTGTTGACATCCTTGCCGGCAATCTTGTTGAACGGATATTTGCTGTCACGCAGCTCCTTGTCGAGAGCATAGTGAACCTGCATTTCGCCGTCGATAGCCATTTCGGGGAACTCTTCGTGGAGCTCGTTGATAGCCTGATGCACGCTGCAGCACTCGGGCTCGTCGTTAGAGCCGAAGTTGCTGTAGCTCACCATAGCCATCACAGGATCATGGGCAAAGTAATCCACAGCATAGCCTGTCAGACGGGCTATCTCCTTGAGAGTGTCCTTGTCGGCATCATGGTTGACCATGGTGTCGGCGAGGAAGTACACTCCGCGCTTGGTGTTGACGATGTGCATAGTGGCGAAATGCTTGAATCCGTCACGTATGCCCACCACCTGCTTGGCTATGTCGCCGGCTTGATGAGAACCTGAATATGTGCCGGAGATAAAGGCATCGGCATCGCCCATCTCCACCATCATCATGCCGAAGTAGTTGCGGTCAAACATCTTCTCGAGCGACTCGTCCATGGTATATCCTGAACGCATACACTTGCTCGACAGGTGCTCGGCATAACGCATACGGCGGTCAGCCTCACGGTCATGGCGCAGATTGACAATCTCGACATCTGAAATATTGATGCCTAAACGGTCGGCACGCTTCTGTATCATCTCTTCGTTGCCGAGCACGATAGCCTTGCAGATGCCTTCGCGGGCGGCAAGCACAGCGGCACGCAGCATATTGTCGGTGTTGCCTTCGCCAAACACCACACGCTTGGGATTCTGACGGGCCTGGGCAGCAAGATTGCGCACGATCTTGTTGTCATAACCCATGAGGCTGCGGAGCTTGACACCGTAAGCTTCCCAGTCGGTGATAGGACGCTGCGCCACTCCGCTCTCCATGGCTCCACGTGCCACAGCCGGGGCTACGACACCGAGCAGGCGCGGGTCAAGAGCCTTGGGGAGTATGTAGTCGGGGCCAAACTTCATGTCGTTCATATTGTATGCGGCGTTGACCACCTGGGGTACAGGCAGCTTGGCGAGGTCGGCGATAGCCTTGACAGCAGCCAGCTTCATCTCCTCGTTGATTGCTGTCGCTCCGCAGTCAAGCGCACCACGGAATATATACGGGAATCCGAGCACATTGTTGATCTGGTTGGGATAGTCGCTACGGCCTGTGGCGAAAATCAGGTCTTCACGCGAAGCCTTCGCCTTCTCAAACGAGATTTCGGGGTCGGGATTGGCAAGCGCAAACACTATGGGTTTTGGAGCCATAGACTGTAGCATCTCCGGGGTAACGACATCCTTGACCGAGAGACCGAGGAACACGTCGGCATCCTTCATCGCTTCGGCAAGCGTGGTGATGTCGCGGTCGGTGGCGAACTCCTTCTTCTGTGGATTGAGGTCTGTGCGGCGCGTAGTGAGTACGCCACGGCTGTCACACATGACGATGTTCTCTTTCCTGACACCAAGGGCTATGTACAGACGGGTACATGACACAGCTGCCGCACCGGCTCCGTTGACCACCAACTTGACATCTTCAATCTTTTTGCCTTGCAGTTCAAGGGCGTTGAGCAGTCCGGCGGCCGAGATGATGGCAGTGCCGTGCTGGTCGTCGTGCATCACGGGGATGTCGCACTCCTCCTTGAGACGGCGTTCGATTTCAAAACACTCAGGAGCCTTGATATCCTCGAGGTTGATACCTCCGAATGTCGGAGAGATAGCTTTCACTATCTCGATGAATTTTTCAGGATCTTTCTCGTTGACCTCAATGTCATAGCAGTCAAGACCTGAGAATATCTTGAAAAGAAGAGCTTTGCCCTCCATGACGGGCTTGCCGGCAAGAGCGCCTATGTCTCCGAGGCCGAGCACAGCCGTACCGTTGGAAATCACAGCCACAAGGTTGCACTTGTCGGTGTAGCGGTAGGCGTCAGCCGGGTTTTTCTCAATGTCAAGACAGGGATAAGCCACACCGGGCGAATACGCCAGTGCGAGGTCCTGTTGCGACGAATAGGGTTTGGTGGGCACGATTTCAATCTTGCCGGGGCGCGGAAACTCGTGGTATTCCAGCGCAGCTTCTTTTGTTACCGAAGACATAGTTGTAGTTAATGTTGATTTATAATCTTTTTTATCCTTAAAATACTTTATTGTAGATTTTTCCATTTTTTTTGATTCCGCCATTACCGCCGACTCACATGTCAATCAGACCGTCTGGCAGGTCAAGCTCTATACGTCCGGCTCCGATGTCGATGTCGCTGAAAAACTCCGCAGCAGCCGGGATAAGCAGCGGCTTCGACGCATCCGGCGGCTCTACCACCATCAGCAGATTGGCGGTGGTATCGTCGATATCGGTAATCAGTCCGAGACGGCGGCCGTCAGCCCACACCTCCATGCCTATAAGGTCGCTGGCATACAGGCCGTCTCCGTCAGGCTGCTCGCCGTCATCCTCCGCATCGTCAGCCGTCATATGCCCGACCTCGCTGCGCAACGCATAGATCGTTTCGTTGGCAAACTGGCGGGCATCTGCATCGGACTCCACGCCGTCAAGAGTGACGAGCGATGTATGATGGTTGCGGGGCCGAATGGCCTTCACGAAGAACGGCACAGGCAGACCGTCACGATAAACCATGATGCATCTCAACCGCCCTAACTCCACAGCATCATCGTCCACGGAGCATGACAACTCTCCGTGGATGCCGTGAGGCTTGTTGAACCTGCCTATCTCTATCAGTTCTTCGTCTCTTATCATGCTCTGTGGCCGTCAGCTACTGCTTCTGAGAAGTCCGTTATTTCTTCTTTTTCTTCTTGCCTGACGGTGGTGCTATAATCTGGAAGTCGAGCAGACGGTGGTGTTCCGGACTCAACAGTATCTCACCGTGGCTCATCGCTGCCATATCCTTGAATATACGCGAATCCTCCACAGTGTCCTGGTTGAACGCCATCATCAGCTTCTTCATGTGATTGGCAAGCAGCATTATCAACGCATCCTTCTCCTCGCCCGGCTCCATCAGCACGGCGCGGCTTATCATACGCTGTATGCTTTTGCCGTAATGGCGGTATGGCATGTCCGCCGATGTGTATGTGACTTTCTCCGGCTTGCTCTGGCGCACATCGGCCGAAATCACCTCTACCGGCCAGTCGATGTCGAGCTGGAAATCGCTCATTATGGCCAGATGGTCCCACAGCTTCTGACGGTAGTCCTCCTGCTCGCGTATCTTGGGGAAGAGCACTGCCATGGTCTTGACTATGGTGTCGGCACACTTCGTGCGCTCGTCCTTGTCCGGGATGGTCATGCAGTAGTCCACCATCTGCTGGATATTGCGGCCATACTCGGGCAGGATAAGGCTTTTCAATTTTGTATTATATGCTATCATCAAATATCGACTTGTTATGAGAGGGCGTTAACGCAGACGGTCATACGAACGGAGCTTTTTCATATCCTTGACTATCATATGGCGCGCCATGAGACCGAACACCAGCGCCACCAAAGGAAACACGAGCGACCATGCAAGTGTAGAGCTGATAGTGGCCCATACGAGCAGGAAGCCGGAGATAATGGCGCATCCGTTAGCTGCAAACAGAGCCCAGAGCTGGTTTTTGAAGTTCTTGAACAGGAATATGTCCACAAAATAAAGCACAGCCGACACCGCCGCCGGGAGCCATAGTCCCGGATTGCTCTTAGGGTCTACGACATATCGGCTTTGGGACATGTTGAGATCCGACACCTCGACCGGCATAAAAATGTAGACTACCATGCACGCTACCGCGAGCAGAAGCATAACTGATTGCCAACGTTGTATGACCATTCTTTTTTTTACATTTTAAAGGTTAGTGGGCGGCTTTTGCGACAGTTGGGAACAATTACACACACATGTCTTTCAAATCACAACCGCGCATATCAGCCGAACATATCAGTGGAGAGATATGCAAAGTTACACACATTTCTTCATATCCGACGAATTTTTCCTAAATTTGTTTCATAAATGAGCTAAACAATAATTTTAAACAACAGTTTCATTCGACAGTTTCCACCGATGACCCATACACGTCCACTGATACTTGTCACCAACGATGACGGAGTCCACGCTCCCGGACTCCACAAACTCATAGAGGCCGCACGTCTCCACGGCGATGTCATCGCCGTGGCCCCGGACCTCCCGCAATCAGGCATGTCGAGCGCCATTACCGTCAATTCAGCCCTGTTTGTCAAAGAGCACCACGGTTACAGCGAGGGAATCAGGGTGTACTCTGTCAACGGAAAGCCGGTCGACTGCGTGAAGCTCGCACTCCGATCCATTACCCCCCGCCGCCCCGACCTCGTGTTGTCGGGCATAAACCACGGCAGCAACGCCGGCAACTCCGTGGTCTACAGCGGCACCATGGGAGCGGCGTCCGAAGGCTGCCTCGCCCGGATTCCCTCCATAGGATTCTCACTTACAGACCACTCGATGACAGCAGATTTCGGCCCAGGACTGCCTTTTATCGACACAATAATCCGCTCCGTACTTGCATCGGGGCTACCTGACGGCATATGCCTCAACGTCAACATCCCTGCACGGTGCGAACCGCTCGGCATCAAGGTTGTCCGTGCCGCTCGCGGCTACTGGACAGAGGAATACAAGGAGTACACATCGCCCCACGGACAGCCTTTCTACTGGCTTCAAGGCGATTTCGTAAATATCGATGAAGGAGATTCTGAGACCGACGAATACTGGCTCGGCAGACAGTATGTGACAGTCGTCCCTTACCGCCCGGAACACAACGAGCCACGACATGTGTTACAGTCGCTCGCCGAGATGCTCGGAGTGTAGACCACCGTCACGAGGATAGGCTACAACTTCCCCTCGTCGTGATACGAGTAGTAGCCTTTTGCAGTGACTATCAGGTGGTCGCGCACAGGTATCCCGAACAGTTTACCGGCCTGGGCTATGCGGTGCGTCAGGTCATCGTCCTGCGGACTCGGCATCAGACTGCCGCTCGGATGGTTGTGGACCAGTATCATCGAGTCGGCCAGATGCTCTACGGCATGGCGCATCACTATTTTCACGTCGACCACCGTAGCCGCCGTGCCTCCACGGCTGACACAGATACGCGACTTGAGAGTGGCTGCCCTCGAAAGCAGCAGCACGTGAAATTCCTCATGGTCTATGCGCGACAGCTTGTCCCACATGTAGTCATACACAAGCTTGGGAGAGGAGAACACCGTGGTGCGGACATCGCTCATCTCCGCCGATTTGGCCCGCGACCCCAAGGTGAGAGCCGCCTTGATGGTGACGGCCTTGGCATGTCCCACCCCATGAAACTCCCTGACCATCTCGGCTATGCTCATCCTCGCAAACCGTTCGAGGCGGTTGTCGCAGTGACCGAGCATTTTCTGTGACAGTTCCACGACATTCGTGCCGGGCCGCCCCGTCCCCATCAATATGGCAAGCAGCTCCGCGTCAGTAAGCGACTCTATGCCGTTGGCAAGAGCCTTCTCGCGAGGTTTGTCGGCTTCATTGAGTTCGGAAATCTTCATGCCGTCTTCACTTTATAGTTTCTCGTTCGCCCCTTTCCGCACCTCTATTTCCTGGGCTATGTCGCGCCCGTGGCCGAGCAATATCTTGTCGACATAGGCTCGTATGAATCCCGTGCCATATCCGCATATCTGTATTACAGAGGCCGGCAATGCAAGCACAGCCACTTTCAACCTGCGCGTCCTGGCACAAGCATCGGCAAAAATCGCAGCAAGGTAGACTCCGAGAGGGAGCAGCCACCACGGCGAGACGAATATGCCGAGAGCGACCAATACACACCCGATAACCACCGCCAATGCAGGCAACGTATGGACCGCTTTGAGCGAGCCGGGATAGAGCAGCTTGAGCGTGATGCGCGACATACCGAACACATGCACCTGCCGCCAGAACTTGCGGAAATCCACCCTCCGTTTGTGCCACACCGGACACTGGCGGTAAAGCGTGGTGCGGAAGCCGGCGTTGGATATGCGCGTGCTCATGTCTATATCCTCCGAAAACATCTCACGGAAGCCGCCTACCCTGCGGTACACCTCTCGCGAGAAGCCCATGTTGAACGTCCGGGGAACGAATTTCTCCATCTGCACCTTGCCGCCACGGATGCCGCCTGTGGTCAGAAACGATGTCATGGCGTAGTTGATAGCTTTCTGGGTGTCGGTAAATGACTCATGCGCAGCATCCGGACCGCCGAAACAGTCCGACGGGCTCTCTGCCAGAGCCTTGGCGAGATTCTCGAAATACGATGGGGGTATCACGCAATCGCTGTCGAAAAACACTAAATACTCCCCTTCGCTCCGCTCCATGCCGTAGTTGCGCGCTATGGACCGCCCCTCGTTCTCCTTACGGAAATACTTCAGAGCGAGCACATCGCGGTAACAGTCCACCACCGCTTCACACGGCACAGTGGAGCCATCCTCTACTATGATGACCTCAAAGTCGCCCGATGTCTGCTTGGAGAGACTTTCCAAAAGGTCCCTGATCTCATCGATGCGGTTATATACTGGTATGATGACAGAGAATTTCTTCATGACATAAACAAAGATACATCTTACAGCCGACATAACCAAACACGAAACAGCTGCCGTGCCGGCGAAACGTTTTTGTGCATATGGCTAAAAAAGAGTAATTTTGCCCATCATCCGCCATCTTTCATAAAAGCATCATCCATACATCTCTTTCAATGGACACATCCATAACCTGCCATAATCACGGGCTGCTCCGCCGACTGCTGGCATATGCCAGCATATGCGCCATGATGCTTCTGGTTGCATCGGCTTCACCCGTGCGGGCTTCCGTGACAGCCGATGTGCTCCCCGCTACCAAGACCACGCTGCCTTCGTCACTTGACGAAGCGCTCAAGATGCTACACTCGGCTCTCAACGACAACAAGAAAGCCATCCCGGCTTTTTTGGACAGCATACAATATCTTAAAGACCGAGCCGCTGCCATGCCTCCGCTGCATAAGGCTGCAGCCTATGACTCCATAGCCGCCATGTACGAATCTCTCGACGTGGACAGCTGCATCACATATTATCGTCTCGGAGTCGACAATGCACGGCTTGGCGGCGACGATATACTTGCCCAGAGGTTGCTGCTGCAGATGTTCGCCCAGATGCCCGTCACGGGAGCGGCGTTGGAAGGACACAACGGCTTCATGCACGAAAGCTCCAATATCTACCCGCAAAACCGCATGGCATATTTCGAGGCCGGAAACGAGATGATGCTGTTTATAGCCGACCTCTACGCCCGGCTACCGCTGCGGCACGATTATGAGATACGATCTATCGCCTATGGCGACTCGTTGGTGTCGATGCTGCCCCCAAACAATCCCCTGCAGATACTCCTGACCGCCCAGAAATCCGAACTCCTCGGCGACGACACCGCAGCCATGGCCGGATATGTGGAGTTGGTGACCCACCTGCCCATCGAGTCGCACATCTTCGCCCGCGCCGCCACCCGCGCCGGAGATTTCTACTACCGTACCGGGCAGAACAAGACTGCTGCATACTATTACGCCCTCGGAGCCCTCAGCGACGCGCGTAACTATGTCTTAGAAGGTGTGGCGCTCATCCGTCTGGCCCGCGCACTGTATGACCTTGACAAAATATCCCAGAGCTACGACCTTATGACTGCCGGACTCGGCCAATCGCTCAAGTCAAACTCGGCTGTGAGATCCATCGAAGCGTTCCGTGCCGTGCCTCACATCATCGAAGCCTACACTCGCTCCGACAACCGCAAGCTCACGTGGATGACAGTATTTGCAGCGAGCCTGATTATCGCTTTCGCCGCTCTGCTGCTCATACTGATAAAACGCCGGCACGACCTCAAGAAGCTTGAGCTTCTCAAATCACGGCTCGCCCAGGCCAATGAAGCCAAGGAGAACAGTCTGGCGCGGTTTATGGAACTGTCCAGCCTGTTTGCCGACAAATTCGACGAACTCAACCGTCTGGCAGGAAGAAAAATCACAGCCGGACAGATAGAAGAACTACAGGCTCTCATAAAAGGGGGGTCTATGAGGCTTGAACAGAACAAGATGTTCGCCAACATGTTTGACAACGCATTCCTCAGCGTCTACCCCGACTTCGTGAGCCAGGCCAACAGACTTATGAAACCCGATGCACAGCTGCCAGAGACCGAAGACACCACGCTCAATCCTGAATTGCGCATCCTCGCATTCCTACGCATGGGCATAACCGACAGCCAGCGCATGGCGCGTTTTCTCGGCGTGTCAATCAACACCATCTACACCTACCGCAACCGTCTGAAAAACCGAGCCATCAACCGCGACACATTCGAAGCCGACCTGATGACCATAGGCGCTATCAGCTGACAAGATCTAAAGCATCAGACCTGCAATCAAAAAAGTCAGCGAATACAACACCATGGCACGTGCCGTAGCTCCGAGAAGACGGTTGAGCACCCGCCCTGTCTCATGCGACATGCGACTGCACAACGGCAGGAATAGCAAGACATATGCAGCGGCAGGTATCACAGCGAGCCGTATGTCGAGCGAAGTCCACGCAGGCACAGTCATGGCGACTCCCATAGTGGCATTGACGGCATAAAGCCTGACCATAGCCTTGCCTCCCCAGCGCACAGCCAAAGTGCGCTTCCCTACCGCAGCGTCATCGTCACGGTCGCGGTAATTGTTGACCACAAGAACGTTTGCGCCCAAAAGCCCCAGCCCTAATGCCGCGCACCACTGCACCCATGACGGACTGCTGCCCGTGATGAGCCAGAAAGTCAGCAATATCGGCACGAGCCCGAAAAAAGCCACTACAGCCACTTCGCCCAGACCGTGACGGCTCAACGGATAAGGCCCGGCACTATATGCCAACGCGGCCAGCGCAATCACCGCGCCCACCGCTATCAGCCACCAGCCGCCCCAATATATCAGGCCGCAGCCGCACCCACACGCCAGCCCAAGGGTAGCGAATGTGGCATATTTCATCGCCGACGGACTCAGGTCGCCCTCGGTCACTCCGCGACGCGGCCCCTCGCGCCCGGGACGGTCGAGACCGTCCTTATAGTCAAAGTATTCATTGCCGAAATTTGACGCTATCTGGGCCAGCACGGCAAAAAGCATACACAGCACCCATGCCCACCAGCGTATTTCATGGTCACCGCCCATAGCCAATCCGAGCGCGGTCACGACTCCTGCCACCGACACCGGGAGCGTCCGCAGCCTCATCGCCTCTACCCATGCCTTGACCTTGCGCATCATTTCTGCTTGTCTGATTGATTACCCGGCGCATCCGATGCGTCAAAGCCGAAGCAGTGTACTATGGCATGACGTATACGCCGCGCTGCTTCGCCATCAGCCCTGAGCAGGTCCAATATGCGACGCAGATAGGCATTTCGGTCCTTCATTCCGCATAGTCCTGCCACATTGCTTCCAGGTACCATCGACTTCTGGTTATACACCCTCAGCACCGACGCGTAGTCGTCGTTGCGCAGGTAATCGTTGAAGTCGCGGCAGAATTTTTCATACATCGCCCTCGGATTGATTTCATGCACCAAGTCGTCGATATGGTCTTCCAACTCGTTGATGTTGTTGAAACGTCCGTCCACACGGTATTCCATGGTGCGCTTCACCCTGTGGCGCGTATGCAGCAGTGCCTGGCGGCGCAGATCGGTACGGAATTGCCCCATGATGCTCTTCTTGACTTTGGCAAACACCACATCCTCGTTCTTGCCGCATGACGATGCCACTGTGCGGATCACCTCCTCAAGCATCAGGATATTCTCGATTTCAGCCACATCAGGCACAAATATGCCCCTGCGCCTGAGATATGCCACTTCAGTGGCATCGCGGCGGTCCCGGTCCACTATGCCATGGCTGTCAAGATGGTGGAAGCCTTTGAGGTCGTTAAACGACCGTGTGGCCTCGATGACCTTATTGCACGAGCCGAGCGACTTGACAGTGAAATCCTTGAATATCAGGGGGTACAGCTTCGCATCGATGCTGTTGACTCCGTCACCTTCGATAAAAAGCACAGGCCGGCGCGAACCGAGTATGGCGAGATATATCTCATCCGTCAGACCCTTTTCAGCCGGCAATATGTCATAGTCCCACTTGACCGCACGCGCATCATAGTCCCTGACCCATATTATAGCTCCGGCATTACGGCTTGACGCAAAGTCGAGGTCATGCGTCGTATATATCAAGTGGCAGTCAGGACGCAGCACTTCAAGGTGGTTCCACAGATTTTCCGCCACCGAAGGGTGCATGAACATGGCCGGATCGTCGACAAACACCACAGACTCCTTCGGAGCAAACAGCATGGCGCTGATGTAATACATCACGGCCTTTTCGCCAGCCGACAGTGCGTGCGGCGAATACGATGACGGATTAGCCAGCCCGCGCTTCAGCAGCAGCTGTCCGTTGACCGGCAGAATCTCATTGTCGGGAAATATCTCCGTCCATACTTTTATCATCCGGTCAAGACGCGTCTGGCGGTGAGTGGATTCGTCGCTGCCGCTGATTTTCCGCTGCATCAGCAGCCCGACCTCCTCTCCGAGGAGCATCCTCAGAAGCATCTCTAACTGGGTGCGCGGAGAGACATACACCTCGGCAAGCGGCATCGAAGCATACATCTTTTCCACCGACACCGGCGAGTCGTCGCGGTAATCGGGGTCAAATAGTCCGTGTAGCCCCGAGACGGTAAACGCCCTGTCGCCGAGTTCGCTGCGCATACGGCGCGTAAACCGCGATTTGCCGCTGCCGTTGGCACCTATTACTATTGTCGGCCCGTTAAGTTCAAGTTGCTTTTCTTGGCCGTTGACTGAGGGAGGAAGGTCTATAACCATAGAACTGATTTAAACTTATTTCAAAATGTTAAATTCAGAACTGACGCAACTCGCTGAGTTAACCTTTCGGCCTGTTTCCGGCCGTTTTCTTCGCTTTTATCGGTCACGATGGAACCCCATCGCTCCCTCAAAAAGCTCAAAAACACCTCGAAACCAGCCGCGAAATGTTAATTTGCAATAAGTTCAAATCAGTTCATGATGAGAGTCTGTTGAGGATAGAGAATGAAGTATTAAATGTTACGGTCAGCCAAACAGGGGCGTAGGATATTCCCCTCGGCGGTGCATGTCGGCCAGACGCTCCACCACGCCCTGACGGTCGGCAGCATAAGTCACCCCGAACCAGCGGCTGTCGGTGTCAAGCACCTTCACTGTAGCTTCGCCGGAAGCCAGCAAAGCATCGACCACCGTAGGTATGCCGAACTCCGACTTGGCCTCACATCCGTGTGCCGCAAGGAAGCGGGCAAACTCGCGCCCGGTATAGTCGAAATAATCAGGAGTGAATCCCCAGAGATTCATCGACACAGGGGTATCTCCGGCAAGTTCGACCGCCGTATCCCCCTCATCATAGACTATCGGAGTGCCGGGACCGTCGACATAGTGTATGGACGTGCGTTCATGTATCTCCGACAGATTCCCGTCTGCATCCTTGGCGCACACGCCTCGTGACACCGAGCCGTTCTCGGTCAGCGTGTTGCCGACCTTGAACCCTACCATGCAGTAATCGCCAGGCTTGCCGCTGTGATGTGCGAGGGCTTTCCCTATCACTTCGAAAGCGTCGCGGCCATAAAAGTCGTCGGCATTTATCACCGCAAACGGCTCTTTCACGGCATCACGCCCCATCCATACGGCCTGACCCGTACCCCACGGCTTCGTGCGGTCGGCAGGAGCCTCGAATCCGTCAGGGAGCGCATCTATCGACTGGAACACGACATCTACCGGCACATGTCCCTCATATTTCGACAGGATTTTAGCCCTGAAATCATCCTCAAAATCATGACGGATGACAAACACTACCTTACCGAATCCGGCACGGACAGCGTCGAATATCGAATAATCCATGATGGTCTCGCCCGATGGGCCTAACGGGTCAAGCTGCTTAAGCCCTCCATACCGGCTGCCCATACCGGCAGCCATGACATATAATGTCGGTTTCATAATAGCTTTATGTGTGTATATAATTTATATCAATCAGAAAAAACTTGAGCCGGACGTCACACGACATCCAACTCATACACGATTACATGGTGGTACCGCTCGCCCGGACGCAATATCGCCGACGGAAACGACGGATGGTTGGGCGAGTCCGGAAACATCTGGCACTCAAGGGCTACAGCCTCATAATCCTTGTAGTCGGCTCCGTGCCGCCCCTCTGGTGTACCGCCCGTAAGCCAGTTGGCGGTATATAGCTGCATACCCGGATAGGTGGTTTTGACAACCAACCTGCGCCCCGATACCGGGCTGTACAATTCCGCGCCTTTGAACAATGTCCCTTTGCCATCATAGGCATCGAAAGCATAGCAATGGTCATACCCCTTGCCATGCACAAGAGCGTCAAAAGGCTCCTTGATGTCACGCCCTACCACCTTGGCCTCGGTAAAATCCATCGGGGTGCCTTTCACCTCCCGGAGTGTCCCGGTAGGTGCAAGCGTTTCGTCAGTCTCTACGTAAGCCGAAGCTTCGACCTGAAGTACATGCCCCATGGCACTCCCTGAGCCTTCACCGTCAAGATTCCAGTACGCATGGTTGGTCATGTTCAAAGGTGTAGGAGCTGTAGCCGAAGCTCTGTAGTCGATGGTCAGCGTATTGTCATCGCTCCATCTGTATGTCACCTCGGCCACTACCTCCCCTGGATAACCGCTATCGCCGTCAGGGCTGCAGAGGGTAAACGTCACGCAGTCAGAGCCTATGTCATACTTCCACAAGCGGTTTTGAAACCCTTCAGGTCCGCCGTGCAGGTGGTGCGGGCCGCAATTGACAGGCAGGCTGTAATCCTTGCCGTCAAGCGAAAAGCGGCCATGGCATATGCGGTTGGCGTAGCGTCCGGGGGTCTTGCCCATGGTCGGGCCGTCATAGAGATAGTCTGCAATATTTTTGTACCCGAGCACCACATCGGCCACCGCGCCGTTGCGGTCGGGGACGTTTATCTCCATGATACCGGCTCCTATGGACGAAAGCACCACCGAAGCACCCCGGCTATTGGTCAGAGTAATGATAGCGGCATCACCCTTGGGTGTGCCGACTATGTCAAGAGTTATTTTCATAAGTAACGAACTATATCAATCGTTTTCACGGATAAGGTAAGCTGAAACAGCGGCTAAAATCCGCTCATTTAAGAGCAAATTTAATCATTTATCCTTTATGAGCATCCGCAATATAGTGAAAAAAGGGCGATGACGACCAAGCCGCCACCGCCCTTTGATATGTTTTTGATAACTTCTACGACCTATCGGCCAATAAATCTATCGCCAGATAAGCGTCAAGCCAAGCAGAGTATCAGAGCCTGTGCCGCCACCACGCGCATAAACATGGTCAGCGGATAGACGGTCGAGTACGCTACCGAAGGTGCATCATGACCCGTAGAGCCGTTAGCGTAGGCAAGTGCGGGCGGGTCGGTATATCCGCCGCTGAAAAGACCCATGATGGTGAGGAAATTGACTTTGAACACTCCTCGCGCTATGATACCTACTATCAGCAGGGGGACCACCGTGATGATAAAGCCCCATATCACCCACCACATGCCTGTGGGGTTGAACACCGTCTCCGCAAATCCCGCTCCGGCAGATATGCCCACCGAGGCAAGGAATAGGCAGATACCGAGTTCGCGGAGCATCAATGAAGCCGACGTAGAAGTATATGTGACCAAATGGACCTTATAGCCGAACCGGCTCAAAAGGATAGCGACAACAAGCGGTCCGCCGGCCAGTCCGAGCTTCATGCCGAAGCCGAGATTGATCGAACCCAGTATGATACCGAACATGATGCCGACAAATATCGTGATGATGTTAGGATGATTGAGACGTTTGAGCGAGTTGCCCAGACGGGTGGCAAGACGGTCTATGTCATTAAGGTCGCCGACCACGGTCAGGCGGTCGCCTATCTGCAAGCGCAGATCAGGAGTAGCGAGCAGGTCTATGCCGGCACGGTTGACACGTGTAGCATTGAGCTTGTACCCTTTGGTCAGACGCAGCGAGCGCAACGTCGCTCCGTCGTATTCGTTTTTGGTAATCACGATGCGGCGGCTCACCACACGCTCAGGCGTCACCTCATCCCAGTCAAACGGCTCGATGGGTCCGACAAGGCTTGTCAGGCGGATTTCGTCCGTCGGCGACAAGCACACAAGTATCAAATCGCCTTTATGTATGGTGGATGAAGCAGTAGGTACATAGGCAACATCCCCTTCCGGCTTGACACGTGACACCACCATGTCGCAGTTGGCTATATTATGCAGCTCAAGTACATTCTTGCCGTCAAGCAGCGGATTAGTCACGCGGTAAGTGGTGATATGCGGAGCATTAGCCGATGCCTCGTCGGCGGCTTCAAGATCCTTGATTTCATTTTCAATCTTGACCTTGAACACCTTCTTCAACACCAGCATGGTCATGATGATTCCGACCACACCTAACGGATAGGCTGCGGCATAACCCATCGACATCACATTGATAGCCTCCGCTGTATCTGCCGTCTGCTGGGCAGCAGCCAATCCGGGAGTATTCGTGACAGCTCCCGACATGACTCCTACGAGAGCTTCTATCGACGTATTACCACCCTCTACGAAATAGATGACAAGCACCGTGGCAACATTAAGCACGATGCCGAGCAGCGCGAGCATATTGAGCCTTATGCCCCCTTGCTTGAACGACGAGAAAAACGACTGGCCAACCTGAAGACCGATAGAGAATATGAACAGTATCAGGCCGAATTCACGTATGAATTTCAGCACGTCGCCATTGACAGTGTAGCCGAAGTGCCCCATCAGGATACCAACAAACAGCACGAATGTGACACCGAGCGACACTCCTGCCACTTTTATCTTGCCCAATGCCACACCGGCCACTATGACAAAGCAATAGAGCACCAGTGTGCTGGCCAGCCCGGTGTTACCAGGCAGAAACAGCTCTGTTATCCAAGAGGTATCCATGTGAAATGATAATTATAAATATATAACTGGTAGCAGCTGGCAAGAAGACCCACCTGACGACACCTAATACTAAACAATATGCAAAGCTACTTATATTTTTGCGAAAAATCGTAACTTTGCCCCAAAAGTTTTCAGAAGCTGTTTGAACAATCAGGATGCCGGCACGTCATCTCTGCATAAAAGCATTGTCATGGCCTATACTGCTTTTGGCGGTATGGGCCATGACAGCATGCAGCACTACCAAACATGTGCCTGACAACAAGTATCTGCTCGACAAGGTGGAAATCGTAATCGAGCCTGACAGCCTCGGCCGGCGGCCTGACAACCTGTCGTCATCCGACCTATACAACTATCTGCGCCAGGTCCCCAACCACAAGGTGCTCGGATTCCTGAAGCTGCAGCTCAACACCTACAACCTGTCAGGCTCCGACACCACAAGCCGCTGGAACCGCTGGCTACGGCGCATAGGACAGGCCCCGGTGATATACGACAGTACATTGACACATGCCTCGGCACGCCAGCTCCGCCTCGCCATGGCAAACAAGGGCTACCTCGAGACCACGGTGACAGTCGACTCGGTGATGCGACCCGACAAGAAAAAGGCTGCCATCACATACCGTGTCAGCCCCGGCACACCACACCGCATATCTTCATTTTCCTACCAGATACCCGACACAGCCATAGCACGCATATTGCTACGCGATACTGCCCGCGCAGAGATACAGCCCGGTGCAATATTCGACCTCGACAAGCTGGAACAGCTACGCGCCAGCATGGCTGCAAGGCTGCAACGCAGAGGCTATTACGGATTCAGCAAGGAATACATCACTTTTTATGCCGACACTGCGGCCAACTCCAAGGACGTGGATCTCACCCTCGAGCTTCACGCCCCACCGGCCAGAGGCTCTGCGAGCGAGGACTCCACTGCCGCACACCGCGTACACCGCATCCGCAACGTAATCTTCATCACCGACTACCACCAAGGGCAGCCCGTGAGCGATGCCGTGGCCCAAGCCGAGGAAATACAGCGCGACAAGGAGGGCTACATCACCGTCTACGGCGACGACCACTACATCAAACCGTCCGTACTCATCGAAAAGTGCTTCATAACGCCAGGTTCACGATACAACTCTGCGATGGTGGACCGCACCTACGAATACATGTCGCAGCTCGGCATAATACGCTCCATCAACATAGAGCTGCAGCCAGTCTCCACCGACGACGGCAATACCGCGCTCGATGCCTACATACTTCTCATCCGCAACCGCAAGCAGTCGGTCGCTTTCGAGGTCGAAGGCACCAACAGCGAGGGCGACTTGGGCTTCGGCGTAGGTGTCACATACCAGCACCGCAACCTGTTTCACGGCTCACAGCTTTTCACCGCCAAATTCCGCTCGAGCTACGAAAGCCTTTCGGGCAATCTTGACAATTTCATCAACAAGCGGTACACCGAGCAGGCCGCCGAAGTCGGCATCACATTCCCGAGATTCATCTTCCCGTTTCTCAGCCGCAGGTTCAAGCACAACATCAAGGCAAGCTCAGAGCTGGCACTGTCATTCAACTACCAGGAACGGCCGGAGTTCACACGCATAATCGCCGGTGCTGGCTGGAAATACAAATGGAACAACCGCTTCGGCACACGCCGAAGCACATGGGACTTCGTCGACATCAGCTATATACACATGCCCAACTCCATCGACGACTTCATCGACCAGCTCAACGCCCGCATACGTTACAGCTACGAAGACCACTTCATCATGCGCATGGGATTCACATATCAGTGGACCAACAGGCGCATACCGGCGGCCACCGGCGGCATCCTCACGCGCAACCGTCTGCAGCCGCGTGTCTACAACATGCGCGCATCGGTGGAAACGGCCGGCAACCTTCTCTATGCCTACTCGTCGGTGTTCAAGCAGAAAAAATCCGACGGGGTGTACAAAATCTTCGGCACGCAATATGCCCAGTATGCAAAAGCCGAATTCGACTACACCGTGCTCCGCAATTTCAACTCCCGTCACGGACTGGCTTTCCACGCCGGCGTGGGCGTGGCGTTCCCCTACGGCAACTCCCGCGTCATCCCGTTTGAGAAGCGTTTTTATGCCGGAGGTGCCAACGGAGTCAGAGGCTGGGCCGTGCGGACCCTCGGTCCCGGAGGCTACCCCGGAGGTAACGACGACTACAACGCCGATTTCCTCAACCAGTGCGGCGACATCAACATCCTGCTCAGCCTTGAATACCGCGCCAAGCTGTTCTGGCTTTTGGAAGGCGCTTTTTTTGTCGATGCCGGCAATATCTGGACCATACGCAGTTATGAAAACCAGCCCTACGGAGTATTCAAGTTCGACAAGTTCTGGCAACAGATGGCCGTAGCCTACGGAGTGGGACTGCGCATGGACTTCACCTATTTCATATTCCGCATCGACCTCGGACTGAAACTCCACAACCCTGCCGAGGGCCAGCTCAAATGGCCCATCACCAAGATGAGCTGGAAACGCGACGCTACTTTCCTCTTCGCTGTAGGATATCCTTTCTAAGGCCGAAGCTGTATTGATTTCGCACATAAAAATCTAACCCTCCAACCTATCTTTATGTCAAAACGACTCGTAATATTCGACCTCGACGGCACACTGCTCAACACCATCACCGACCTCGGCACAGCAACCAACTACGCGCTGCAACAAGAAGGGCTGCCGACACACCCCATGCAGGCCTACCCGTCGTTTGTCGGCAACGGAGTGGTACGCCTGCTCGAACGTGCGCTGCCCGAAAGCCGCCGCACCGCCGACGACATAGCCCGTCTGCGCAAACACTTCACCAAATATTACGACCGGCACGGAGCCGACCACAGCGAGCCGTACAAAGGCATCCCGCAGTTGCTATCTTCGCTGCAAGAGCTGGGGGTCAACCTCGCAGTGGCATCCAACAAGTATCAAAGCGCGGTGGAAGCTCTTATCAGCCGCTTCTTTCCCGACATCCGGTGGGCTGCTGTCGAGGGGCAGAAAGAAGGAGTCCCGGTAAAGCCGGATCCCTCCATCATATTCGAAATCCTTGGCAAATGCCCTACCCCCAAGGACGAAGTGCTGTATGTAGGAGACTCCGGTGTCGACATGGAGACGGCCCGACGTGCATGCGTGGAGTCAGTGGGTGTCACATGGGGCTTCCGCCCCGTCAAGGAGCTGCGCGAATACCAGGCCACACACATCGTCACCCTCCCCGCCGCAATCCTCCCCCTCGTCACCGACTCACTGACCCCCTCCTCGTCGCAGCCCAATTAACGATTCCGACAGCCAAAATCGGCTCAAAAATCACAAAAACAAGCATTTATCGGTTCACAATGAGCCGATTTTCCGTATTTTTGAGCCATTATTGAGCCGATAAACGACATCCTCCCCGTCGCGCAGCGATGCAACACAATAGCTTTACACCGCTACTGCGGTGCACAACCCACATGCGCATGGCTGCACACTGGTGCAGCCGCCCGATTACGTCATATAAACACCCGAATCCGGGGGACACAGCTGTTCCTGACAATCGGCTGCACCCTGTGGTGGTGAACTGCACCCCCTACGTACGGCGGCTCTATTCCCGGGACAAGCTGCGTTTTTGTATGTCGCGGATTCCCGCTGTCACCTTTCCGCAAAATTTTGCGGATTTTTTTGCCGATTTCCTTGCACAACTAAAAAAATTAGTTGCATCTTTGCGACATCAACTAATTCTTACGTCAAACAACCAGCAATATGAAAGCCGGACGTAAACGACAGGTACTTACTGAAAAAGAATCCTACATAATGCAGATGCTATGGAGCCGAGGCCCCATGTTCGTCAAAGAGATGGTGGAACTATACCCCGACCCCCGCCCGCATGTCAACACCGTCTCGACAACTGTCCGAATACTTGAAGACAAAGGGTATGTGGCACACGAATCCACAGGCGGCTCGCACCGCTACTTCGCAGTGGCGCGTATGGAAGATTTCCGCGAGCGTTCGCTGGCCGACCTCGTGCGCAACTATTTCAACAACTCTTACAAATCGGCCGTCTCAGCATTAGTCGAAGACGAAAAAATCTCCATTGACGAACTACGCGAGATAATCGACATCATCGAACGCAAACAAAACCACTAATCGCGCCATGGGCATTCTTCTGTCATACTCCATATATTCAGCCATAATCATGTCCCTGCTGTATCTGACATACAAGTGGGTACTTGCCGGCGAAAACCAGCACCGCGCCAACCGTGCCATACTCCTCTCCATCTATGCGGTGTCGATGGGAGCCTATCCGCTCATGGCATGGATACATTCGCTGGCTGCACGCTCTGCCGACACTCTCTCCGCCGCGACGGTCGATGTAGAGATGCCTGTGCTTGCCGGAGTCGACCTGCATGGCAACACGATAGCCACTGCATTTCTATGGATATATCTGGCTGGAATAATCGCAGTAGCCCTGCACACCGCCGTCATATGGATTCGTCTTGCATCTATCGTAGCCCACGGGCGGCACATGGCCGCAGGCCGCTATACACTCGTGGTGACCGACCGCAAGGAGATAGCCCCGTTCAGCTGGCGGAAATACATAGTCATGAACGAGGACGACTACGCCGAGAGCGGAAGCATCATACTCTGCCACGAGACACGCCATCTGGCACTCCGCCACCCCATAGACCTGCTCGTCGCACAGATCGCTGTCGCATTAGGATGGTGGAACCCCGCCGCATGGCTGATGCGCGAAGAATTGAAGACCGTACACGAATACCAGGCCGACAGCTCCGTGCTTGCTGCCGGCATCAACGCCCGTGACTATCAGATGCTGCTTATAAAAAAAGCTGCCGGCTCGAGATTCCCGTCACTTGCCAACAGCCTCAATCATAGTAAGCTTAAGAAACGTATCACTATGATGTGTACTCAAAAATCATCGGCGAAGCGCCGCTTACGCGCCATCGCTCTGCTGCCCGCTCTCGGAGCAGCCGTGTCGGTAGCCGATCTGCCAGCTGTGGCTTCGGTCATCTCCGAAGCATCGTGTGCCGAACTCTTCAGCCCGGCAGCCGACATGACGGCTGGTACGGCAAAGGAATCCACCACCACACAACCCGGCATTGAACCTACAGTCGTAAAAATCAATGGTAAATCGGGAGCAGCAGGTACCGCAGAACTGCCCGCCAATACCATAGTCAAGGTCAACGGCGAAGTCATACCTACCGAACAGTACAAATCCATCCCATCCTCATCCATAGCTTCCATGAACATCGACAAACGTGACGACCATGCCGTCATCAACATCACCACCAAATAACCCCATATAAGTAACACGATAGCAATAGCAGAAGCCACGGCCCTTTTTCATAGAGGCTCCGTGGCTTCTTTAGTATCTGCAATCCGCCACTTCGCAATCAAGGATTGTAAAGGTCGTGGTTGTAGAAATCCAATATCCCCACCGTATGCTCGGCGAGCTGTGCACCCGGGCCGTCAGGGTCGAGTGACGCGGCCGTATTATAGTCGCTGAGCGCACCGCTCATGTCCCCGGACTTCCAGCGGAGACGGCCACGCTCTACATAAGCCCTGGCCCGCTCCTGCGCGGATGCCGTCGGGGTCTCGATAATCGATGTGAGTTCGTCTGCTGTCATAATCTGCAAATGTAGCAAAATATCTGCAACTTATATTTCGACAGGAGTTACACCGTCACACTTTTTTTGCTAATTTTACCTCATCAAACATAGAAGTCCCACCAAGAAATTCCGCCTAAAAGCATGTCATCACCATACCTGAAACACATCCTACCGTTCGTCCTCATCATACGACCGCAGCAATGGGTCAAAAATCTGTTTGTGTTCCTGCCCATGTTTTTCGGCGGCATGATGACCGACGGCGACTGCTGGCAGAGCGCGGCATGGACTTTCATCTCGTTCTCGCTTATGGCAAGCGCAGTCTACTGCTTCAACGATGTTCGCGATGCCGAGGCCGACCGCATACACCCGTCGAAACGCAAGCGTCAAGTCGCCGCCGGCAACCTCTCCCCTATGCAGGCACTTGCCCTGATGGTCATCCTCGTGCTGATGTCACTGGCCATAGCCACCCAGCTGCTGCCGCGCCGCTGGATGATGGTCGGAGCGGTCATGGCCGGGTATTTCGTTCTCAACATAGCCTACTCTGTCGGACTTAAACGGATTGCCATAGTCGACGTGATGATTATAGCCATAGGATTCGTGATGCGTGTAGTCGCCGGCGGCTTGGCATGTGGCATACCGCTCTCTCCGTGGATAGTGGTGATGACTTTCCTGCTCACGCTGTTTCTGGCATTCGCCAAGCGCAGGGACGATGTGGTCATACGTCTCGACACAGGGGTCATCACCCGCCGCAGCACACTCTCCTACACCCTGCCGTTTCTCAATCAGGTACTGGGCCTGCTGGCTGCCGTCACCCTCGTGGGCTACATACTTTACACGCTGTCGCCCGAAGTAGTGATGCGCGTAGGCAGCCCCTACGTCTACATCACATCCATATGGGTACTTGCCGGGATGCTCCGCTACATGCAGACAGTCATTGCCGACAACCATGGCGGAAACCCGGAGCGCGACCTCCTACGCGACCCTTTCCTGATGACCTGCGTGGCAGGCTGGCTGACCACCTTCGCCATACTGCTTTACGCATGACCAATCCAATACTAAGTAACTGCTCAAATTAAACATGTTACTTATCGCCATACAACGGAAAAAATGAAGCTCCCCGGCCTTTCAGGCGAGGGGAGCTTCTATGCTGGCTCGGGGTTTCCGAGGCGGACGTATGCAGCAGGTACGGCCTGCACGGCTTTCGCTCTGCACCACCTCCGGTTGGCAGGATGGTTATTCCTGTTCGATTCGATTCTTGGTCTTGGCTTTGGTTTTAGAGGCTGACGAGCCCATGTCGCGTTCTTCCTGCAGTTCTATCTCGTTGCGCTTGGAGTCGAGTACGCGGTACTGGAGATATGCGAGGCTCTGGTCAGGGAGAATCTTGAATTTCGACCCGAGTTCCATACGCCATCTGCGGTACATGGATATCAGGCCTTTCTTGATATATGCGTCCACATAGGGATGGACGTACATGACGAAATCCTTTACTTTCAATGTATCCACGAGGTAGTGCAGACGCTCGTGGAGGGTGTCGGTAAACAGGAGCGACGGCTGCACCTCGCCCTTGCCGTAACATGACGGGCAGGCTTCGGTGGTGACAATGTCAAGAGCCGGGCGCACACGCTGGCGGGTAATCTGCATCAGCCCGAATTTGCTCAGAGGCAGTATATTGTGGCGGGCACGGTCATTCTGCATAGCTTCGCGCATGTGGTCATAGAGCTTCTGACGGTGTTCGGCCTTGGCCATGTCTATAAAGTCTATGACTATGATGCCGCCCATATCGCGCAGGCGCAGCTGACGGGCTATCTCATCGGCGGCACGCATGTTGACTTCGAGCGCGTTGGTCTCCTGGTCGTTGGCCGCCTTGGAGCGGTTGCCGGAGTTGACATCGATGACATGCAGAGCCTCTGTATGCTCTATGATAAGATATGCACCGCTCTTGAACGACACCGTCTTGCCGAACGACGACTTTATCTGGCGCGTGATGCTGAATTTGTCAAATATCGGATCCTGCCCCTCATAAAGGCTTACGATCTCGCGACGGTCGGGAGCTATCAGATTGACATACTTGACTATCTGCGCAAACACGTCGGGGTCGTTGACCCTTATGGCCTCGAAATCGGGACTGAAAATGTCGCGGAGCACGCTCACGATGCGTCCTTCCTCTTCAAACACCATGGCCGGGGCTGTGACTTTCTGTGCCCGGGCCACGGTCTCTTCCCAATACCCGAGCAGCGTCTTGAGCTCGTGGTTAAGCTCTGCAACACGCTTTCCTTCGGCAGAGGTGCGGATGATGACTCCGAAATTCTTAGGCTTTATGCTTTCGACAAGCTGGCGCAGACGCAGCTTCTCGCCGGTGGTCTTGATTTTCTGCGATACGGAAATCTTGTCGCCGAAGGGTATCAGCACGAGATAACGTCCGGTAAAAGTTATCTCAGTGGTAAGCCGCGGACCCTTGGATGATATCGGCTCCTTGACAATCTGCACTAATAGCTGCTGCCCGGGCTGCACTTGGTCGGAGATAGTCCCGTGTTTGTCGATTTCAGGGAGCAGCTTCATTTTTGACAGCTGAGGTACACGTTTTGTGTCCTCAAGCATGCTTTTCACAAATTCCACGTATGTGGAGTAACGTGGACCAAGATCGAGATAGTGGAGAAATGCGTCCTTCTCGTAACCCACATTCACGAAAGCGGCATTCAATCCGGGCATAATCTTCTTGACTTTTGCCAGATAGATGTCGCCGACAGCGTAAGCCAGCCCTCTGGCTTCCTTCTGCAAGGACACCAGCCGCCCTTCCTCGGTCTGCGCTATGGAGACCTCCTTGGGCTGAACGTCGACTATGAGTTCACTTCGCATCGGCTTGATTACGGTTAATGTGTGTATCGGTTACCAAGATAGGGGGTAAATGCAACGGAGAACAAACCGTCGGTCACCACCATTGACCTCGCTGTCGGTGGATACCCTCCTGTCTGTTCTCTGTTTCTCTCATGTGCCGGCATTGAGCCGGCTCTGAAGTTGTCGCTGTTTAGGCTCTCTATACTGTTCGGTTGGGTAATAGTCACAAGAGAGGGTATTGCCTAAACATTAGAGAGAGTGTCGTTTTTTTGACACTCTCTTACTTTTTCTTGTGACGATTCTTACGCAGGCGTTTTTTACGCTTGTGTGTGGCCATCTTGTGGCCTTTTCTTTTCTTTCCGCTTGGCATGATTAGCAGTTGATTTATAAAAAGGTTTATGTATTAAAGTGTTTCTTGTCCCATATAGTGTGGTTCACTTCACTTCTTCCATGAACACTTTGGCGGGCTTGAACGCCGGTATTTTGTGTTCGGGGATGATGATAGTGGTGTTCTTGGATATGTTACGTGCGGTCTTTTCAGATCGTGTCTTGACGATGAAGCTTCCGAATCCGCGGAGGTAAACGTTTTCGCCGTTTGCAAGCGAGTCCTTGACCACGTCCATGAATTTCTCGATAGTCTCGAGAACGCTGGCACGATCGATGCCTGTAGACCTTGCGATTTCGTTGACGATTTCTGCTTTAGTCATACTGTGTGTTGTAACTGGTTATTTATGTTGATTTTGAATGTAGGTGCAAATATCGCACTTTTTTTTCAATCTCCCCATAACGGCAAGCAAAAAAATTTCATAAATCGCTATTATGGGTCATTTTGCGCCTCTCACATACGCCTCCACAAAGTCCGAAGCCACGGCTCTCGCTTCGTCATTGGTGGCTACAAGCTGGCCATAGTCAGGCGCGGCTATGAACTCCACGCGGCCGATGGTCCGTTCCAGCAGCGGATATATATCCACAAACTTCAACTTACCAGCCAAAAAGGCCGCTACCGCCACTTCATTGGCAGCATTGACCACACATGCCATGTTGCCACCTCGCTCCAAACAGCGGTGAGCCAGAGCCAGGCATGGAAACCGCTCCGTATCAGGCTTTTCGAATGTCATGGAAGCATACTGCTCCAATGTCAGCCGTCCCGGCAGATACATGCGGGCCGTCTCTCCCAAAGCGTAACTGATAGGCAGCCGCATGTCAGGCACTCCGAGCTGGGCCTTCACACCGCCGTCGACAAACTCCACCATCGAATGCACTATGCTCTGGGGATGCACCATCGCCGCGATACGCTCCGGGGCGACACCGAACAGCCAGTGCGCCTCGATGATTTCAAACGCCTTGTTGAGCATCGTAGCGGAGTCGATGGTGATTTTTGCCCCCATGCTCCAGTTTGGGTGACGCAATGCATCCGACACAGTCACGTCAGCCAACCTGTCGGCCGGCAGCTCCCGGAACGGCCCGCCTGAAGCTGTGATAATCAGCCGCTCGACAGCATCTATATCTTCACCACGCAGACATTGATATATGGCCGAATGCTCGCTGTCCACAGGATATACCTTGGAAGCCGATTCTTTCAGGAGGTTGGTGACGAGTTCGCCGGCCACCACCAATGTCTCCTTGTTGGCCAAGGCGATGTCTTTGCCGGCTTTTATGGCCCTTATCGTGGGGGCAAGCCCGCTATACCCCACCGTAGCCGTCACCACCATCGAAAAATCATCACGGTCCATAGCATCGGCAAGAGCCGATGCGCCAGCGGCTGTCTCTATGCCGAGGGGCTGCAATGCGTCACGCAGACGGGGGTACAAAGATTCATCGGCTATGATGACCATCGATGGACGGAACTCGCGGGCCTGGACTATGAGGTCGTCCACACGCCTCCCGGCCGAAAGCAATCTGACAGCAAAACGCTCTGGATGACGGCGCACTATATCGAGAGTCTGGGTTCCGATAGAGCCGGTACTGCCCAGCACGGCTATATTTTTCATGATTACGAGATTATATCAGCAGGATTATGACACAAAGTTAGCGGTTTCAAAGAATGTCTAAAAATTAAAGTATAAGAAACTGTCTTGAATTACGAAATTAATCTAACAATCACATCACAAATCGGCATACTCCTTCATGGCATCAAAGCTCGGACACGCCTTACGAGCCAGATTACGATGCCCGACAATACGCGCCGAAGGATAGTCGCGGCGCAGCCGTCCAAGCAGGGAGCGCAGGGCGAGCTTCTGCGCCTCCGTGCGGTTGTCCACAGCTGGCAGGTCTCGCCGGGAAGTATCCACTCCTCCCACATACGCCACATGTATAGCATGTTCGTTGTGTCCCTTGACACCGTTGGCTATATCCCAATCAGGCACCACCTGCGCTACATAGCCCGACGGCTCTACTATATAATGGTATCCCGGGGTACTCCAGCCCAACCCTCCGCGCCGGCGCGGCAAAGTATGGTAACGGACGATATCGGCAGCACATTGACTCTGAGGACCGGCGGTGCAATGCACCACTATAAGTGTTATTTTTCGCATAAAAATGATAGTTTTTGAGTGTGACTATAAGAAACTGTTTAAGATCTGTATTCGAGCGTGTTTGGTTTACATCCGCAAAGTAACCACAGCCTAAAAGCCATACCATGCGAAAACATCAGCACCACTTTAAGATACCACAATTTATTAACATACTTTAAGTGTCAAAAACTGTTTTTTATGGATTTTCCCCTTATATTTGATGTCATAAAATACCATTGACGCATCCATGTCGCCCACAGGCGGCACACATGAAAAACTTACCTCATAACATATTACATATCAGTACATTAAAACCCACATTCATATTTAATACCTTAAAGAATATGGATATAAATAATATCATGAGCGCCCTTGAGGCGAAGCACCCTGGCGAAAAAGAATATCTCCAGGCCGTCAAAGAAGTGTTGATGTGTGTGCAGGATGTATATAACGAACATCCCGAATTTGAGAAAGCACGAATCATCGAACGCATGGTAGAACCCGACCGCATCATCACATTCCGTGTGACATGGGTCGACGACAAAGGCGACGTACAGACCAACCTCGGCTACCGCGTACAGTTCAACAAGGCCATAGGCCCGTACAAAGGAGGCATCCGCTTCCACGCATCCGTAAATCTTTCGATACTCAAATTCCTCGGATTTGAGCAGACATTCAAAAACGCCCTCACCACCCTGCCCATGGGCGGAGCCAAAGGGGGCAGCGACTTCTCGCCCCGAGGCAAGAGCGATGCCGAGATCATGCGCTTCTGCCAGGCGTTCATGCTCCAGCTCTGGAAAAACCTCGGCCCTGACCGCGACGTACCCGCCGGCGACATCGGCGTGGGAGGCCGTGAGGTAGGCTACATGTTCGGCATGTACAAGCAGCTCGTGGACCGCCACGACGGCACATTTACCGGCAAGGGTCTCGACTTCGGAGGCTCAATGATACGCCCGGAAGCCACAGGCTACGGCGCATTGTACTTCGTCCAGAGTATGCTCGCCAAGAAAGGCGACGACATCAAGGGCAAAGTCATTTCCATCTCCGGCTTCGGCAATGTAGCATGGGGCGCAGCCAAGAAAGCCACTGAGCTTGGAGCGAAGGTGGTGACCATTTCCGGCCCCGACGGCTACATCTACGACCCCGACGGCCTCGATGCCGAGAAGATAGACTACATGCTCTACCTCCGCGCCACCGGCGACGACATAGTAGAGCCATATGCCGAAAAATTCCCCGGCTCGACATTCTATCCCGGCAAAAAGCCATGGGAACGGAAAGTCGACATCGCATTGCCCTGCGCCACCCAAAACGAGCTCGACGGCGACGATGCAAAGCAGCTCGTGGATAACGGCGTGCTCATGGTGGCCGAAGTGTCGAACATGGGCTGTACACCCGAAGCCATAGACACATTCATCGCCAACCACACCACTTATGCACCCGGCAAGGCCGTCAACGCCGGAGGCGTAGCCACCTCCGGACTCGAGATGAGCCAGAACGCCATGCACCTGCAGTGGTCAGCCGAGGAGGTCGACGACAAATTGCACTTCATCATGAAGTCGATACACGAACAGTGCGTGAAATACGGAACAGAACCCGACGGCTACATCAACTACATGAAAGGTGCCAACATCGCAGGCTTCATGAAAGTAGCCAACGCCATGATGGGACAAGGCATCATCTAATCCCGACGATTCTCTAACCTAAGATAACACAGATTTACCTCACGGGCATCCGCTCCTCCCCACCCAGGAGGGCTGCGGATGCCTTATTTTTAATCCACACTCTAATGATTGTAATTCTCACGGCTTGCGCCGGCAGCCCTTGGCAGGGCTATCCTGTGGGGCGGATTAATAACGGGGCTTGCGCCCCGCCCTACTATTCCTTAGCTCCTGCGGAGCTGTTTTCTTTATGAAATGATATGCGATGAATTTACGAAGCCCCGAAGGGGCGGGTGAACAGTAGGGCGGGGCGCAAGCCCCGTTGCAAGGACATCAGACGGAGTCAGCCCTGAAGGGTCTGACGGTGCAAACCATGAACATCTATATGGAATCCCCCTCGTCAACCTTTTCTATCCGCTGATTTCATCTTGCACCATTACGGGAAATAGCGTAATTTTGCAGGGCAATGGAACCCAGCATTTCAGTCATAATCCCGGTCTATAACAGCCAGCGCTATCTGCCACAATGCCTCGACAGCATCCTGTCCGGCCAAGGCGAGGATGTCATAAAGGAAGTTATCGTGGTCGACGACGGCAGCTCGGACCAGACCCCTGTAATCGCCCGGGCATATGCAGCCGCTGATTCGCGTGTCAAAATCATCTCGCAGCAGAACCGTTGCTGCGGAGGCGCCCGCAACACAGGCATCGAAGCAAGCACCGGCCAGTATCTGGCGTTCGTCGATGCCGACGACATACTGATGCCCGGAGCCCTGCCCCATCTGCTGAGCCTGATGGGTCCGTCGGTCGACATAGCCATAGGCCGCTATTTCCGCGATGCGGCGATGACACACCACTATGCAGCCGACAGATCCGAAAGACACACCATCATAGGTTCCGAACTTGCCAACAAGATAATGCTTTACCGCACAGGCTTCATTTCATCGCCATGGGGACGGCTCTACCGAAAATCGGCCATAGGAGACCTGCGCTTCAAAGAAAACCTTTATTACGAAGACCTCGATTTCAACTACAGACTGTTACTCCGGACCAACCAAGTGGCACTCACCCACCGGTGCCTGTACCTCTACCGCCGCAATCCCGACAGCGCAATGAGCCTGTGGGACGACAAGCGTCTCGACGTGCTCCGCGTGACCGAGTGGATAGAGGCCGATGCATCCTCGCGGCACAACCCCTCACTCCTTGCCGCCGCCAAAGACCGCCGTCTGAGCGCATGTTTCAATATGTATGCACTATGCAGCTCGCATCAACGCCACACGATGGCCAACCTCTGCTGGACGGAAATAAAGCGCTTGCGGCGGGACTCGCTGACCAACAGCTCCGTCCGCTGGCGAAATCGAGTGGCCGCAGCCGTCAGCTATCTCGGGCCCACGGTGCTCCGCTATCTCGGCGAGGCATTTTACCGCAATCAGTCCTGACCTTCAAGATTCCGGGGAAAACCGAGTGTGTCGCAGAACCTCCTTATAGGGTTACTCTGCATAAAAACAATCATCGTCACGGCGCGCTTCAACCCTCCGGCAATGACCGACAACGCCGTCCGCTGCGCAGGGACGCACCCCGGTGTGAAGCCGCCCCTCGGAACACCCTCCTACGACATGGTGGCAATGCGACACCGACAAAATTTTTCGCTCAAAAGTTGGAATTTCCAACCAAAACACATATCTTTGTGATATCAAGATAAACGCCACATCAAAGTAGATTGGGAAACTCATCAAATTTTTCTGAAATACCGAGACACAGCGTAACCGTCCAATGGCGGGCCTCACCCGCAAGGGCTGGCTTCCGGGCCACGGAGGATTACAAAGGGCGGCGAGCACTCAAATCCTGTCATTCGGAGTTTCATCGCATCCTTTGGTGTGGTAGCCATAGCAGAGGGCATCAGGCTGACAGTCAGCTCGATGCCCTCTCGTTTTGCATTTCGATCCAGCGACATCACGCCGCTAAATGCGGGTCAGCGGACAGGGACGGTTGGTAACCCCCCTAAACGCTTCTTATAAGATTTATAAGTCTTATTATTCAGACACATCCACCCGGGCCTGCGACATCTCGGCATACTCATCCCATCCGGGGTCATTCTCCGTGTACACCGTCAGCGGAAGCAGCGGCAGGTCGGCAAGAGCCTCGTTGAGCTTGCGCCCGAAGATATGCACACTTGCCGTATAGAATATCCAGTCGCGACGGCCATCGCCGGTGTATATCCCGGTCATCACAGCTACAGGGTCTTTGCGAAACGCGTCGGCAAGGCGGTCGGTAACAGCCTCCATCATGGCCGCATCATCCGCCCCCGGCATTCCTGATGCATCGCAGCCATAGTCCCAGCCCACCTCTACGCGGATGCTGAAACGGGGGTTGTCACGGAATCTGCCGATATCGTCGCGGCCTGTTACCATTATCAGTCTGCCGGATTCGCTCTCGGTGGGTGCGGTCCACCATTCGCCAGGTATATCGTTCATATCGGATTCTAATAGTGTGTTGAAAAAACTGATGCTAATTTAGTGATTTTTTTGTGATTAATATGGATGGACCCGATGTAATTGGCAAAAAATCACTACCTTTGCAGCGCATTATGCGGCAGTGCATCGGCACTACCGCGATGCACCTTATTAATTAACCCTGTTTTATTAACTTTTAAATGACTGAAGAAGTAAAAAATTCTCCAATCGAAGACTTCGACTGGGACGCTTACGAAAAAGGCGAAACCCAAGGAGAAAAATCACGCGAAGAGCTCACCCGCACCTATGACGAAAGTCTCAACACCGTCAAGGACAAGGATGTAATCGAAGGTACCATCATCGCCCTCAACAAGCGCGAAGCTGTGGTTAACATCGGCTACAAGAGCGACGGCATCATCCCCATCAGCGAATTCCGCTACAATCCCGACCTCAAGGTTGGCGACACTGTAGAAGTGTTCATCGAGAACCAGGAAGACAAGAAGGGCCAACTCATCCTTTCTCACCGCAAAGCCCGCGCAGCCCGTGCATGGGAGCGCATCAACGAGGCTCTCGAGAAGGACGAAATCATCAAGGGCTTCATCAAGTGCCGCACCAAAGGCGGTATGATTGTCGACGTGCTCGGCATTGAGGCATTCCTCCCCGGCAGCCAGATCGACGTCAAGCCCATCCGTGACTATGACATGTTTGTAGGCAAGACCATGGAATTCAAGGTTGTCAAAATCAACTCCGAGTTCCGCAACGTGGTCGTAAGCCACAAGGCTCTCATCGAGGCAGAGCTCGAGCAGCAGAAGCGCGAGATCATCTCCAAGCTCGAAAAGGGCCAGGTACTCGAGGGTACCGTCAAGAACATCACCACCTACGGCGTATTCATCGACCTCGGCGGTGTCGACGGCCTCATACATATCACCGACCTCAGCTGGGGCCGCGTAAGCCACCCCGAAGAGGTCGTTCAGCTCGACCAGAAGCTCAATGTCGTTATCCTCGACTTCGACGACGAGAAGAAGCGCATCGCCCTCGGCCTCAAGCAGCTCCAGCCCCATCCCTGGAACGCCCTTGACGAGAACCTCAAAGTCGGCGACAAGGTCAAAGGCCGCGTAGTGGTCATGGCCGACTACGGCGCATTCGTCGAAATCGCTCCCGGTGTCGAAGGCCTTATCCACGTGAGCGAAATGTCGTGGAGCCAGCACCTCCGCTCTGCCAACGACTTCATGAAAGTCGGCGACGAGGTTGAAGCTGTCATCCTGACACTCGACCGCGAGGACCGCAAGATGAGCCTCGGCATCAAGCAGCTCAAGAAAGATCCCTGGGAAGACATCGAAGTGCGCTACCCTGTTGGCAGCAAGCACACTGCTCGTGTCCGCAACTTCACCAACTTCGGCGTATTCGTTGAAATCGAAGAGGGCGTTGACGGCCTGATCCACATCAGCGACCTCAGCTGGACCAAGAAAATCAAGCACCCCAGCGAATTTACCCAGATCGGTGCCGACATCGACGTGCAGGTCCTTGAAATCGACAAGGAGAACCGCCGCCTCTCCCTCGGCCACAAGCAGCTCGAGGAAAATCCCTGGGACGTATTCGAGACCATCTTCACAGTCGGCTCTATACACGAAGGCACCATCGTCGAGATGGTAGAAAAGGGTGCCGTAATCGCACTCCCCTACGGCGTTGAGGGCTTCGCTACTCCCAAGCACCTCCAGAAGGAAGACGGCTCTCAGGCCAAGCTCGACGAGAAGCTCAACTTCAAGGTAATAGAGTTCAACAAGGACAGCAAGCGCATCATCCTCAGCCACAGCCGCATCTTCGAGGACGAGCAGCGTGCCGAGCGTGGCGAACAGCGCCGCCAGAAGCGTGCAGCAGCTCCCCGCGCAAAGCGTGAGGAAGAGGCTCCCGTCCTCAATGCTCCCCTTGAAAAGACTACTCTCGGCGACCTTGAAGCTCTCGCAGCCCTCAAGGAGAAACTCGAAAACAAGTAATCCCAACTACAAGGATTCACAATACCCTCTGCCGATGGCGGTGCTGCTTGCACCGCCATCGTTTTTTTGTAACAACCTCCGTCACTATAAGCGAGTATGCTTTTTTAATTATGAGTTAGATTCAATATTTCTTCAAATATATCGCTAATTTTGCACCTGTCTGTTGAACTTACCGGCTCTACATCTGATAAGTAAATTGTGAAAGCATCTGATTATGAAAATATTCCTTATTTCCATAATACTATTTTTACCTCTATTCGTCTGTGCCCAAAAGTCGACTTTAGAAGAGGTTGATACGGTTAAGACATCATCTGTTACTGATAAAAATTCAAAAGGATGGGACCATGACTACATGGATCGCCACCTTTTGGCTCGTCCGGTATTGCCGGACAGTGCGGATGTTTTGCGCAATCAGAAAAAAAACTTCTGGAGAGCCGGAGCAGAGACCGTAGGCTTCAACATCGGCTTGTGGGCTTTTGACCGCTACGTCCAAAAAGGACATTTTGCATATATCTCATGGAACTCTATCAAGGAGAACTTTAAACATGGCTTTGAATGGGACAACGACCATTTGAGCACCAACATGTTTGCGCATCCATACAATGGCTCGATTTTCTATAATGCCGGGCGTTCAAACGGCTACAACTTCTGGCAGTCAGAACTTTTTGCCATAGGAGGAAGTGCAATGTGGGAGATGTTTATGGAGTGTGAATATCCCTCAACAAATGACATTATTGCCACACCCATAGGCGGGGCGGCGATTGGCGAAGTACTATACCGCACTTCCGACCTCATATTGGATGACAGAAGCAGCGGCGGCGAAAGATTCGGAAGAGAAGCAGCGGCTTTTGTGGTCAACCCCATGCGAGGACTGACCCGTATAATAACAGGTGAAGCATGGAAACGCCGTTCGACTTCCGGACGAAGATTTGGCGTTCCTCCGATAAGTATAGAACTGTCATTGGGAGGAAAGATGCTCACTTTATATGACTATGACGAAGGGACACGCACCGGTGTCTCAGCCGAAATCAATATAGAATATGGCGATAAGTTTGAGGAGGAGACCAAGGCGCCATATGATTATTTCTCTTTTCTGATGGAAATCCAAGGTATCAAGACACAGCCTCTCCTAAGCAGGGTGGAGATTATCGGCCGTCTGCTGGCCAAAGAGGTTGTGAATAAGAACAACTTCAAGGCATCTGTCGGAATGTATCAACATTTTGATTTTTTTGATTCAGATACCATCAAACGACGTGAGCCCAACCTTAGTCCATTGTTTCCATGTGTAGTGCCATACAAACTTGGTGCACCGGCATCGGTGGGAGCAGGAGTCATGGCTCAATATGTTCCATCCAAGGATTTTGTATTTGATGGATATGTTCATGCCAACGGCTTGATTTTAACTGGAATCCTGACGGATTTTTATCGAGACTATCATCGCAATTATAATTGGGGATCCGGATTTTCCATCAAAGCAGGCATCAATGCATCGCTATTGAGAAATCGACTGGTTGCAAACATAGCCAATCAGTTCTATAAAGTTTATACGTGGAGTGGCTATGATCAAAATGCGGATTGGTCGACCACTCCAGAGGGCAAACCAGTCAACATTCAGGGCGATAAATCAACCTCGACATTCAACCACCTGGAAGCAACATTGAAATACCGATGGTGGAAAAGGCTATATCTATCTGCCGGAGTGGATTTCTATTGGCGTACCACAAGTTACAAAGCCTTATATATCAGCAATACAGTGGGTCCTATAATCCACAGCAAACAAATCGGCGCACATCTGATGCTGTCGTATATATTGTGAACGCGGTTAAATGATTATTGGCGCAAAACAGGAAGTGCATTGTAATTGGATTTTCGTATATTTGCATAAGTGATAGACAACAATACATTCGGCACACGGAGAGTCTTGTACAAGACATTCGGGTGCAAACTGAATTTTGCCGAAACCAGCTCCGTAGGCCATCTGCTCGCGGAGAGGGGGTTTGTTCGCGCCACCGACGGCGACAAGCCCGACATCATAGTAGTCAACACTTGCAGCGTCACCGAGCTCGCCGACCGCAAATGCCGCCAAGCCATCCGTAGCCTCGTCCGCCGGTTTCCGGACGCGACAGTACTCGTGACAGGATGCTATGCCCAGCTCAAGCCCGGCGAAGTCGCCGACATACCCGGAGTAGACATCGTCGTCGGGACAAATGCCAAAGCGCGTCTGGCTGAATATATAGAGCAGTGGGATGCGGCACACTCGCCTATCAACGAGGTAATCCCGGCCAAGGATCTGCGGGAATTTGTCCCGGCATGTTCCGCCGACGACCGCACCCGCCACTTCCTGAAAGTGCAGGACGGCTGCGACTACTACTGCAGCTACTGCACCATACCCATGGCCCGCGGACGCAGCCGCTCGGGCTCCATCGACTCGTTAGTGGCACAAGCCGTCAGCGTGGCAGCCGAAGGAGGCAAGGAGATAGTGCTTACCGGGGTAAATATCGGCGATTTCGGCAAAGGCCGCACCGACAGGCTAATCGACCTCATCCGCGAGCTTGACAAGGTCGACGGAATAGAGCGTTACCGCATCTCCTCCATAGAGCCCGACCTGCTGACCGACGAAATAATACGTTTCGTGGCCGATTCCAAGCGGTTTATGCCGCACTTCCACACACCGCTCCAGTGCGGCTCGGATGAGGTGCTGCGGCTGATGCGCCGCCACTATGACAGCCGCCTGTTTGCCGACAAAGTACGCGCCATACGCGAGTCCATTCCCGACGCTTTCATAGGCGTGGACCTCATAGTGGGTACCCGAGGCGAGACCGACGAAGAGTTTGAAATATCTCGGCGGTTCATAGAGGGTCTTGACATATCCCGGCTGCACGTATTCCCCTACAGCGAACGCCCGGGTACTCGCGCCTTGCAGCTCGGAGGTGCCGTCAGCCAGGCCGACAAGCAGCGCAGAGCCGCCGTGATGCTGCGCATGAGCGACACCAAGCTCCATGGATTTGCATCCCGCTTCATCGGCTCGACGCGCCCTGTGCTTGTAGAACACGCCCGCCCCGACGGAAAGATGTTCGGACTGACCGACAACTATCTGCGAGTGGAAATCACGCGTGACGACACCTTGGCCAATACGGTAGTCCCTGTTACCCTTACCGCCATCGAAGATGTGGATGACGGCGGCGAATGTATCATCAGAGGGGAGGTGGCGCTATGACACTCATGCCGCCGCTCGGCATCCTCTACCGCATCAGCGACCTGCTCGCCCCGATAGTGTATCACGTGGTAAGATACCGCCGTCGGCTCGTGCGCAAAAACCTGACAGAGTCGTTTCCCGACAAACCGCTCAGTGAGATCAAGCATATCGAACGCCGGTTTTACCGCAATTTCACCGACAATTTCATCGAAGCCATCAAGCTGCTCGGCATCACCGACCGTGAGATGCGTCGGCGTGTAGTATTCGGAGGAATCGAAAAGGTCGACGAATACCTCAGCCAAGGGAAGACCATAATAGCATATTTTGCCCATACAGCCAACTGGGAGTGGGCACCCTCAATCACCCTATGGACTTCCAAGCAGCGTGACAGCGAAGCGGTCTTCGCCCAAGTCTACCGACCGCTGCGCAACCGGCATTCCGACCGCCTGTTTCTGCGTCTGCGCAGCCGTTTCGGAAGCCACAGTTTCAAGAAAGCGACCGTCATGCGCGACATCATCAGACTGCGGCGCGACGGTATGCCCTCCATGACCGGCTTCATGAGCGACCAGAAACCGAGCCACGGCGACCCGGGCCACATCACCACATTTCTCAACCACCCCACAGCCATGATTTCCGGCACCGAACACCTCGCCCGCCGCCTCGGAGCTGCGGTGGTGTACATGGACATGACGCGCATACGCCGGGGTTACTACCGACTCGACATCGTCGACATGGCTGCCGATGCGTCGCTGACGGCTCCTGGTGAGCTGACCGAACGATATGTCAGCCTCCTCGAGCGGACCATAAAGCGCGACCCTGCGGGATGGCTCTGGACCCACAACCGATGGAAATACCCCGTCACTCTCCCTGACACGAAATGAAACCCGTAGCTGTCATAATACTCAACTGGAACGGTGCCGACATGCTCAGCCGCTACCTCGGCAGCGTAATCAGGTATACGCCGGCCGACATCGCCGACATCATCGTGGCCGACAACGGCAGTACCGACGACTCCATGACGCGCCTTGCCGACGAATTTCCCGATGTGAAAGTCCTCGCCTTTGACAAAAACCTCGGCTATGCCGGGGGCTACAACGAGGCCATACGCCGCGCCGGCAGCCGCTACACCGTGCTGCTCAACAGCGACGTGGAGGTCAAAGGCGACTGGCTCACGCCCCTCTACCGCTATATGGAGACACATCCCTCCATCGCGGCAGTGCAGCCCAAGATACTCAGCATAGCCGAGCCTACGAAATTCGAGTATGCCGGAGCTGCCGGAGGTTTCCTGGACCGCAACGGCTACCCCTACTGTCGTGGCAGGATTTTCGACACCGTAGAGACCGACCATGGGCAGTATGATTCACCCATGGAAATTTTCTGGGCGACCGGGGCGGCGCTGATGGTGCGTACCCAGCTATACTTGGATGCCGGAGGGCTCGACAGCCGTTTTTTCGCCCATATGGAGGAGATAGACCTCTGCTGGCGGCTCCGCTCCATGGGCTACGGCATAGCTGCGGTACCAGCAGGGGCAGTCTACCACCTCGGCGGTGGTAGCCTGCCGGCATCGTCGCCACGCAAGACCTACCTCAACTTCCGCAATTCGCTGCTGATGCTATATAAGAACCTGCCCCTGCGCGAGCGGCGCGGCTTCCTCATCCGCCGACGGCTGCTCGACACGCTCGCATGGGCAAAATTCATGGCTACGCTCGATTTCCACAACGCATCGGCCATAATCGGAGCCCACAGGGATTTCCGCCGCATGGTGCGCGAGCATTACAGCGACATACAGCCCCCGGCTGCCAACATGCTCCCCACCCTGCCATGGGGTCGGCGCAACATACTCCGCGACTACTACCTGCGCGGTCTGCGTAAGTTCAGCGACCTCACATAATCTCACAATCAAAACCAATACACTCCTTATGATATGAAAAACGGATATTTCCGCGTTGCCGCGATAGTGCCTCCCGTCGAAGTTGGCGATGTCGATGCCAACGTCAACGCCATATTGGACTTCATCCCACGCCTGATAGAGCAGGATGTGGAAGTCGCCGTATTTCCTGAAATGTGCATAACGGGATATACATGCGCCGACCTGTTCCACGACTCCACGCTTGTGCGGGCAGCTGCTGATGGAGTGCAGCGGCTCATCGACGCAGCTGCGGCATGGGGCGACACGTCCATCATCGTGGGTTATCCTAAAGTTGACGGCGCAGGCGCGATGTACAACTGCGCAGCTCTTATCAACCGCCTTGGCATGAAAGAGGTGCGAAAAACCTATGTGCCTAACTACAACGAGTTCTACGAACGCCGTTGGTGGCGACCGGCTCCGCCCTCCGACAGCATCGACCTGATTGCCGTCAACGGGGTCAACATAGGAATAGAAATCTGCGAGGACATGTGGGCTCCCGTACCGCCCTCCACGCGGCTCGCCATGGCAGGAGCCGATGTAATCTTCAACCTCTCAGCCAGCGATGACGTGATAGGCAAATACGACTACCTGCGGTCACTCGTGGTGCAGCAGTCGTCGCGCTGCCTGTGTGGATATGTATATACAAGTGCCGGATTCGGCGAGTCGTCGACCGACTTGGTATTCGACGGCAAAAGCATCGTCGCTGAAAACGGCCACATCCTCTCCGAGAAGCCTCGCTGGGACACCCCAGAGCAGATGGTGATAGCCGACATCGACATCGATGCCCTGCGCCACGACCGCCGGCACTACACCACATTCGGCGACTGCGCCGAGCGTGAACTCGACGGCCTCAAGGTCTGCGTGGACGGCGGACTGTCGCCCCGTGACGGCGCGGACGATGATGACGGCTTCACCCCACGGTTCCGCCCTGTCAACCCCTACCCTTTCCTTCCTGCCGACGACTGCCACGCAGCAGAGCGTTGTGAGGAAATCCTCAACATACAGTCGGCAGGACTCGCCCGCCGGCTCAGCTTCATCCACGGCAATAAACTCGTGGTAGGCATCAGCGGAGGGCTTGACAGCACACTGGCGCTGCTCGTGGCGGTCAGGACATTCGACCGTCTCGGCCTCGACCGCAAAGGCATTATCGGAGTCACGATGCCCGGATTCGGCACCACCGGGCGCACCCACACCAACGCGCTGGCTCTGATGAAGCACCTCGGTGTCACCTCGCGTGAAGTGTCGATAGTGCCGGCAGTGATGCAGCATTTTGCCGACATAGGCCACGACCCGCTGGTACATGATGTGACATACGAAAATTCGCAGGCCCGCGAACGCACTCAGCTCCTGATGGACATCGCCAACCGCGAAGGGGCGATAGTCCTCGGCACCGGCGACCTGTCGGAGCTGGCTCTCGGATGGGCGACCTACAACGGCGACCACATGTCGATGTACGGCGTGAACGCCGGCGTACCCAAGACCCTCGTCAGCCGCCTTGTGCGTCAGGTGGCGGACACCACCGACTGCGAAGCCGTGCGCCTCGCCCTGCTCGACATCATCGACACCCCTATCAGCCCCGAACTGATCCCGGCTGACGAACACGGCGACATAGCGCAGAAGACCGAAGACCTCGTGGGCCCGTATGAGCTGCACGATTTCTTCCTTTACAACATACTCCGCTACGGCCACCGTCCGAGCCGGATATTCACCATGGCATGTCTCGCTTTCGACGGCAAATATGACCGCGCCACGGTGTTGAAGTGGCTGCGCACTTTCTACCGACGATTCTTTGCCCAGCAGTTCAAGAGGTCGTGTTTGCCCGACGGCCCGAAAGTCGGCAGCATCTGTCTGTCGCCACGCGGTGACTGGCGTATGCCCTCCGATGCCAGCTCGCGCCTATGGCTCGCCGAACTCGACAGCCTCAGCTGCGAGTGATAAATAGCCACAACATCGACCATGATGCCCACGGCCTGCGCCGCCAGCCCTTGCAGGGCTAAATCCATGTGGTGCGCCATGTTGACGGGGCTTGCGCCCCGCCCTACTGTTTTTACGCTCCTGCGGAGCTTTGGCGGATGCGTCCCGGTGCAGCCGCCAGAACATTTGCGGTCGCCACAGGTGGCGACCCTACGTATGACCGCCTCACCAATGCCGCTACACAAAACGTAGGGACGCACGAGCCGTGCGTCCCCTCACAGTTGGCGACGTAGTGGAAAATGCATAGCCCCGGAGGGGCGAGGGAATAGTAGGGCGGGGCGCAAGCCCCGTTGAAACAGGTGCGGCAGGGGAAATTGGCCCTGCAAGGGCCGATGGCTCAAGCCCCGACACGACAATCTGTGCCTTGTAAAAACGCTTTTAATCGTAATCCTCGTCGCTGTCGTCACCCTCGGAACCTTCGGGCACATCGGGGATGGCGATAGGTGCTTTTACACCCGGACGTGTAGGCAGGAATCCCGGAGCTACAGGCTCTGAGTAGTCGTTCTCGTCCACATCGAAGATTGTCGGGAGCGACTGCGGAGCTGCTTGGGGTGTAGACTCCGGCTTTGTTTCGGGCTGCGACTGCGGAGCTGCCTGGGGAGTTGGATCAGGCTCGGTGACGCTTTGTGGCTGAGGAGCTACCGGCGCAGCCTGTGGGGTAAACTCAGACGTTGGATCAGGCTTAGATTGCGGCTCTGATTCTGTATAAGATTGAGGCTCAGGCTGTTGCTGGGACTGTGGAGCGGACTGTGGAACAGGCTGCGGCTCATTGTCAATGGCTTCCTGCGGCTCGGAGGGCTTCGGAGCTGCTGGAGGCGTGAGGGGGATGGCATCGAAGATGCGTTCAAACCGCTCCTGCTCGGTTTCGGGGCGGGTCTCGGGCGCGGATTCTGCCTCAGGTTGCCTGTCTTGCAGGGTGTCGCCTTCAGATTCTGTGGCAGTCTCGGATTCGGGGAGTGCGGTAGCCTCCGACTGGTCCACCTCAACGGACGGCAAGGTATGCGGTGCGGACGGCTCCGAGGGAGTTTCCCCCGGGCGTTCGCCCGGAGCATAGGCATCATACATCTCGGCTGCCGGCGGATAGTCGGCATCAGCAGGAAGAACCGCCTCATGGGTGAAATCGATGGCCTGCTCTCCCACAGCCTGGAAATATTCCTCAAACGAGCGTCCCTCTTTGAGCAACTTATCAAAATTAGCCACACTGATGACCACCGGGCGCACATACTGCGGCAATCGGAACTTCGACCGCTCCATGGACGTGCGGTAACGCTCCAAGTCGAGCGCGTTGGCAAATCCCTTGACGATCGTGACCCCAAGCTGACCGAAAGTCATCTGCTCGAGGTCGAAATCACGCACCGAGAAAGTGGAGAAATTATACCGCGCCACCTCGTAGAGCAACGCCGCCGGATTGACACGGTCAAGCGGATAGAGCATCACGAACAGCTGCGGCGATGATGGGTCGAGGGTGACTTTGAGTGGGGCATCGAGGTCTACGGTGGTAGTGTCGCCTGTAGAAATCAGGCGTGTATTCCAGAGCATACCGCGCACGTTGGTAGCCGACTGGTGGAGCTTGCGCCCGGATGTGATGCCTTTGAGATAGGCACTCGCCATGGGAGTCAGGTCGGTGTCGGGATACTTTTCAAGCAGCTCGCGCAGACGTGCGGCAAACTCCTCCGGCTTGTTTTCGGTGACATAGGTCAGCGCATCGAGAAACATGAATTTGGGCATTATCTTGCTCAGCGGATAGTCGCGCTGCATGGTGCGGTAAGCCTCCTGCACCTCGGCGTTGCGGTTGTCCAAGTAGGCTTGCCACGTCTGCTCGTAAAGCTGCTCCTGACGCGAGTCCATGACCTTGAGATTCTCCAAATAGTCGGGATTGCGCATCGCCTGTCCGAGCTGGCTTTCGGGAAACTCCGTGAGTATCAGCTGGCGGTAACGCTCCGCCCCTGCCATGTCTCCGTCATGCACCATCATCAGGTATATGTTATAGTACACGTCGAGACGGTAGACATTGTCGGGGAAACGCTTCATCAGGTCGTCAAATTCGGCGAGAGCCGCCTGAGTGTCGCCGAGCTTGTCCTTCAGTATAAGTCCCATGTTGTACAGCCCCTCCTGCACGATGTCGGCAGCCTGCGCCTTCTCCAAGTCGGTCTTTGGGATGTCCTTCATGTAATATTCGGCAGTGGCAGGGTCGTCGGTGACAGGGAGCTGCTTGCCGTCATCGTCAGTCGGTTCCTCCGATTCGCTGTCCGTCTCACCGTCCTGTTCCTCGCCATCGCCGGAGCCATCCTCCGTGCCGAAGTCCGACATCGAGAAGTCGCTCTTGTTGCGGCGGCGCCAGTTGTCCTCGTTGCGGCGGGCTCCCCACAGGCGTTGGAACTGCTTCTTGCCCTGCGCCACCGACGTGGGGTTGTAGAAATACCACGAATCGTCGGTGTTGATGCGCTGGATGTTAGCCACGTTGTCATCAGGTGTCACGAGGAGCTGGTTTGCCTCCTGCTCCGCCCGCTGTGCTTCGCGGCGCATCTGCTCCTCCTCAGCCTTCTTGCGCTCCACATACTCGCGGGCCATGCGCTCGCACACCGCCCTCTGTTCCTCGGCCGACAGGGCAGCAAGGGCCAGCAGCGAGTCCTGGAGGTGGACGTTCTGTGCGTAGGTCGACAGTTCGTCGAGCACATCGCTGCGAAGGCGTATCGAGTCGAGTCCGGGGAAGTCCTCGGGGAGCTGCGGCACCGCCTCGGCTATGCACGGCTGCGCCAAGTCGTAGCGGTGCTGGTCGAAGTAGAGGTTGCCCAACGCCAAGTTGGCCAACGCCTTGTCATAGCCCTCGCGTGTGCTCTTGCTGACCGCCAGACGGTAGTTGGCCATAGCCTCGGTGGTGTCGCGGCGGCTGAGATAGAGATTGCCTATGGCATAATATATCTGGTCGAGGTACTCGGCATTGCGGTCATAGCGCACCATACGCCGCAGAGCCTTGACCTCCGGCTCGATATTGTCGCCCTGATACACCTCGCTCTGGCGTATGCGGGCGTTGAACTGCATGGCGTAGTCGGACTGTGCCGAACGTCCGGCGCGGCCGAAAGCCTTGTAAGCCTCCCCTTTGCGGCCGAGGCGTGTCAGTATCTGCCCCAGCAGGTAGTTGAGGCGCATACGCTGGTGCGAGTCGCTGAGCGAAATCAGGGTCTGCAAGTGCGGCACCGCCTCGGCATACTGGTCGGTGCGTATATACAGGTCGGCGTAGTCGAACGCATAGAGGCGGCGGAGCGTCTTGGTGGTCAGCTGCTCCGGCTTGATGCGTGACACTATCATCTCGGCCTCATAGGTCCAGTCATCCGCCAGGTATGCCCTCGCCTGCCACAGCTTCGCCTCCGTGACCACGTCGGGAAGCCACTTGAAATTTTTGGAAATATAATAAAATGTCGCCGCAGCACCGGTGAAGTCCCCGTTGTGGTACTGCGAACGCCCCATCAGCATCCATGCATTGTGGAGGAATGGGTTGTACTCCGTGCGGCGCATCCACTCCTTGTAAGCCTCGTCATACGACTTGCCGGGCTGCTTCTTGGGCTTGCGCTTTATGGAGCGTATCTGTATGGCCTTGGCGGCTTTGTCGATGGACCGCTGGAAACTGCCCGACGGCTGCGGAGCCTTTGGGTCCGCCTTGGCTTCTATGGGCGAGAGGTAGAGGGTGCGCGACAGGTCGTCCTTGTACGTGGTTTCCTGCTCGCGGAGGGTGTATTTATAGTGCTCGTCGCCGTTGTAGTACACGTTGTAGCGCGTGATGAAAGCCATGTAGTGACGGGTGACGGCAGTGTTTTTCTTGAGCGAACAGCCGTGCATGAGCATACATACCCACACCACAGCCATCACGGCCATGGCGGCGACAAGAGGATGTCTACGAGGGCGACACATTACATATATAACGTAGACGGTAGCGGAAATCTTATAAGAGCCGACAGGAAACTTAGGAGGCTTAGGATTCCTATGATTCCTAAGCCTCCTATATCCTATCGCAAGCAAAAAAGCCTCTGGGAAATGATCCCAGAGGCTTTTTTTGATAGATAGCGGACAGCCGAGGTTATTTGAGGAACTTGGCACCGCCGAGGTTGGTGCTGACGATGTAGGCTCCGCGGGCTATGTCGCTCACGTCGAGCACTATGGTGCGGTCGTCGACGCGGTCGGCTGTGGCTGCTGCCACTACCGATGCTCCCGAAGCGTCATAGACTGCAGCCGCGTCAAGCTTCTTGCCCTCTGAACGGACGGTGACCGTGCCGGCTACGCGGTTGTAGACGATGCTGAATCCGTTGCCACGGATGTCGTCGGCGACATCGCTGATGACGGTCGGCACGACATTTTCGGGGGTAACAGCGCCGAAGAACGATACACGCCCCTTGTCACGGGCCACGATATCGTCGACATCGGCGGCAGTCACACTTTCAAGAGCGGCGGCAATGGAACGCGACCCGGCCCTGCTGAGCGCCGAAGATGACGCGGCCTCTGCGGTCACGTAATTGTCGGAAGTCAGGAATGGATACACATAACGCACGTCGTAGGCCAGAGGACAGTAGTTCTCCGGATTGATACGTATCTTATTCATGACGACTACATCCTTGGCTGCATCGTTGGCTGCACTCTGGAAGTCAGGGTCGGACACGAAAGCCGGCCAGAGAGGACGCGTCTTCAGGTCGTACTGCACACCGCCGCCGGGCACGAACCACGATTCGTGGTTGACGTGGCGCACTTTGAAGAACATGTGGTTGTCAGCCGAGTCGAACAGGAGTTCAGCAGGCGACTTGCCGCTGAGCGATGCCATCGGCGTGAATGCGACATCCTCACGCGCTTTCCATACCTTGTCCTTGTCCCACAGGGTCGCAGTATCGACAGAGACATCATACGACTCTCCTTCGATAGTCACACTGCTCTGGCCTGAATTGACGGCCGAGTTGATCGACTCGCTGTATGCATGGAGTTTTTTCGCGTTTTCAAGCACGGCCTCGGGGTCGGTGTAGAATTCCGTGCGCTCATCATGCTCTATCGAGCCGTTGTTGCCCTTGCCCACGGCAGCTATGATGTCGTTGGCATCGAGGGGCATCTCGCCGAGGCGGTATGCGCTGCGGCTGGTAGAATAGTGGCTGCCATTGTCGTAGTAGCCGTGGCGCGGGTCGCGGATGTCCACATCGGCACCTCCGACTTTGAGCACATAGCCGCCGTCCCATACCTTATAGGCATCTGCATTGGCGGCTTTGACTCCGGCCCAGTAAGCGGCGTGATCCTTGGGATGGGTGGAGCCAGCTGTGAAGCCAGTCACTTTGCCTCCCTCTATGGTCAGAGATCCGTTGATATGGTCGGACACATGGAACTCAGGAGCTACAGATGCGCGGGTGTTCCACCATGCGTTGTTGACCTCGCTGTCATTGCGGAAGCCGTCGGCGGAGGTCACGGCATTGCTGCCGCGAAGCAGCGGATGCACTTCTGCCGGAGCCGAATACGTGCCCGAACCGTCTTTCTTCGCATTGCCTACAGCAAGGTGATAGCCGGGGTTGAACGGATTGACATCCTCGGTACCCGGCCACTTGTCGCCATGGTCCATATACCACTGCGAGAGGCTCTTTTCACTTACGAGCTCATCATTGATGCCGACAGCAGCGAGAGCCACATGGGCATCCTCGATGTTGACGAACAGGCCGCCGTAGCTTTCTATGAACGACTCGCTGACGGCTGTCACGTCCTTGGCGACAGTATCGTCAGTGTTGCGGGCATCGGCATCCGCCTCAGTGAGCACGTCGCGGAGTCCCTGGCGCGGAGAGGTCAGGTTGTTATCGCCATAAGCCAGTTCGGTCTCGATGCGGCGCGAAGTCACGGCAGGCATCGTTATGCCCTCGTTCTCATATGTGAGTTCGACTATAAAGCGTACTTCCTGGTCCTGACGCAGCTTGAGCGGCGTGCCGTCGATGTCGATAGCAAGGGCATCGTCAGCACCGGCATCGGTCCGGTAAGGTATACCGCCGATCTTAAGGCGTGCGGCTGCATATACGCCTTCTCCCTCAGACTCGGCCTTCATGTCAAGGAGAGCGGCATCGTCGAAGAGTTTCACCTCCGTGGCGGATCCTGTCTCATCCTCGCCGATATAATATACCTGGGCGTGTACGGCAGTACCGTCGAGCGAACCGGCGTAGCAGATGCCGTCGCCAGTGCGCTCGGCAAAGCGGATACGGGCGTATCCGTCACGTCCGGATTCCTCTACCTCATCTCCGTTGGTCACGCGGAGGGAGTTGAACCGCACGCTGCCGTCCTCGTGGCGGTCGGCGACGAGGGTGCCGTAGAGCCGGCCAGCCGGCATGTATGCGAACACCTCGGCCGTAACGGGCGCCGGCTTGGGTGCGCCCTCCACGGTCACATCGAGAGTGAGGCTCGTCAGGTTGTTGATGCGGCAGTTGACCACAATGAAGTCCTCCATGTCGGTCCGGCTATCAGTGAAGTAACCTTTGGGATAGTGTACGACTGCGATGCCTGTCTGCTCAGTGCCACCGTTGTCAGAGGGAGCCTTATACTCCTGCGTAATCTCGTAATATATATCGGCATAGGAGTCCGGATCGGAGATGGTGCTCTTCTCGGGGATGGCGGCGCCCTCGACATCCTGGAACTTGGAGTCGGGACGGATGTTGCCTACTGTCACGGCTGCACTGACAGCGTCAAGGGTGACATCGGACGGGAGTTCGGAAATCACGCTCTGGATGTCGGGATAGACACGCACGACAGGATGGTATACATTGACACCGTCACGGCTGGTAACACGCTGCTCGCCCCTTATCTGTCCCTGGTCGACAGAGAATATGGTGATACGCTGCGATATGTTCCAATGGTCGGTGTCCTTGAGATCAAGACCCGTCTCGTCGACATACTCTACGTCATATATGAAAGCGACGTATGTGCCTTCGGAGAGATTGCTGATGGAAACGGTCTCTTCTTCAAGATAACGCAGGTACGGCTCCTCGAGCGTATAAGTGTTGCCTCCCTCTATTTCAATCTGTCCGGCGGTAATCTCTCCGGTCGTCTCGTCGTAGGCAAAGGCATCGGGATCTACTTTCACCAGCCTGGTCTTGTATGACTTTATCTGGGGACGGGCTTCTACCTTGGCGGGGTTGATGAAGTAACGCACGGTGGCAGAGTTAGTACCTCTTTTGTTGAGGGTGATGACAGGACGCTCTGCTTCGAACTGCACGTCCAACCACGAGTAGTTGCGGCCGTCGTTGTAGTAGTTGGCCTCGCTCGCGTGGGGATTGTGGAAGAGAGTGCTGTTGCGGTCGTCGAGGTCGCTATCCAAGGCGAGGTAGAACTTGAGCGACGACACGTACTGGCTGTTGTCCAAGCGGAAGTACTGTCCGGCAATGTTGTCGTCATCGCCGTAGTCTTCTGAATCACCATAATTTATTGCAGTCCAGCTCTTGGTCGACACCTCCTTGCCGTTGTCGTCTTTGACTACCTGGCCGCCGCCGTTCATAGGCAGCTGTGAGGTACTGTTTATGAGCATGTTGGCATAAGGCTCAGTGTCTTTCTGAATTCCGACACCCCAGTTGGGGAACCACGACAGGCCATTGGCGACAGTGCCGTAGGTGCGGGCCCCGTAGCCGGTGAACACCTTGAACATGCCCTGAAGCTCGATGTTCTCTATCTCATAGACTGCAAAGCGGGTCGGTTTGGTAGTGCTGCCGTTGCGTTCGAATGTCTTTTCTACCTCTCCGACATACTTGAATGTCAATGAGCCGGCATCAGGAGTGTCGATGCCCTTGGAGGAAATCATCTGGAACTGCGGAGCGTTGCGCGGCGGCAGGATGGTCGAACTCATCACATTGTCTGCAAGGAGTTCGCCGGTAGTAACGCGGTTGTCACTGGCTGCATTTCCGTCAAAGTAGTAGATGCGCCTGCCATTGACATCCGTAGCAGAGACATGGGAATCATATATGTAAGGCTTGCCGTCATGGGTCCACTGGATGAAGGCGTTAGTGAACGAGTGGTTGAGATCCTCGGCCGAAGATATGCCTATATTCTTCAGGTCGTCATCGGTGATGCCTGTTGTCGACAAATCGCTGGCAAAATGGTAGGTCTGGTTGGAGCCACGGAGAGCCTGGATGTTGGAGGAGGTCAGTCCTATCCACGGGAATCCGTGCAGAGGGGCCTGCTTGAGGGTCGACGGATAGGAGAAGTCGATGGTGGCGGTGAGGTTTGTGCCAACGGCTTCCGGATCGAATTCCAGGCGCACCATGGTGGCACCGATGTTCCAGAAGAAGCCTCGGCCCTTGTCCGGCTGCATGGTGAATGCAGCCGATACCTTCGAACCCTCGGCCAGACCCTCGGCGGTGTCGAGGTTGAAATCCTGGCCGGTGGCGTAGATATGGTACGGGATATCGTCCGCATAACCCCAGTCGGTGATCGAGAGCTCGCCGGAAGCCGATTTGGTCACGCCACGGATGATGAACTGGGCGGCGGGGATGACCACGAAATTGTCAAGCACATACTTGCCGTCGTCCTGCTTGAGCAGCTCCCACTCGGGCGAGAGGCGGTTGTCGTTCTGGATGGCTGACATGTAGAAGTACTTGGTGTCGCCGGGGGCGAGGATGGCGTCGTCGCTCAGCGACCACGCTACTCCCGAAATCGCCGGTGTATATGTCGGGGTGAGCTTTGTGGTCGACACGCCCATCCACACTGCCGACAATGTGGCATCGTCAAATGTCACCTGTACATAGTAGCTGCCGTTGTTGCAAATCTTGAAATTATAGTTGTCGGCAAGACTGGTATATGTGACAGGCGTGCCGGTGTACTGCGACACGCTGTTGAGCTGGTAGTCCGCAGAGGAACCCGACCAGCTCACGTAACGTACCACATCGGGTTCGCTGCCGGCGTTATCGTAGCCTGCAGTCACACGGATGTAGTAGAGATCTGACGCTTTGCTGATTTCGCCCGAGGGGTTGCCGTCCCATACGAGAGGATAGAAATTCCACACGTTGTCGGCGGCATCATAGGTGAATTCTCCTTCCGTGCGGTCGCTCTGGCTGCGGTTGACAAGCTCCACCTTCTTAATCTTGCGCACCGATTCGGGAAGCGCCTCGATGCTGACACGCACATCGCCGCTGCCGGCATCGGTGAGGAGGATACGGTAGCGTGCGCCGACCTGGAGCCCCGGCACCTTGGCGGCAAACCGCTGCTTGTCGGTAGCGGAGACTGACGAGGGTACCTGCCGCCACACTGTGGTGGGCGAACCGAGGAAGAGTCCTACCGGGGCGTAGAGGTTGCCTTTTGAGCCGTAGATGAGCATCTGGGCGGTGTTCGCTGTGGCAGTAAAGGTGTATACCCAGCCGTTGAGGGCCTCGGACTTGATGAAGTAGCGTGAGGTTTCCCATGAGCCTACCTCTGAACCTTCGCCCGTAATGCTGGGTGTATAGGGTGTGCCGCTTATATCCATGCCGGCTTCGGAGCTGTAGGGCGAGACAGAAATTTTGGTAGCGTCGGTACCGTCAAATTCGATGCCCACCATGGCCTGTCCGGCGGTTTTGACACAGAAGTAGTATTCGCCGGACGAGTAAGAGTACACGTTGGCTGCGGATGTCTGGTCATAGAAGCCGTAATCAATCCAGTAGTTGGCATTGTTAGTGCCTATGGAATAATACTTTATCCCGTCTTTGGTCTCTGCCACGAAACGTAGCTTGGTGTTGGCGGGATTGCCAGAAACTGCGGGCGGCAGGCTGCCCGGGGTCACTCCTGTCCAGATGTTTTCCTCTTCGGTGTCAAGGTTCTGGATAAGGTTGCAGAGAATGTTGCCGCTGGCATCCTGCAGGGTGACGCTCTTGATATAAGCATCGGGATTCCACTCTGCAGTTATGGCCGAAGGCACGAAACGGCTGCACTGTACGCCTTCGGACACCTCATACTCCTGGAGCCCGCCATTCAGGGTCAGCTTGACGGCATCCCTGTCGGTCCCGTCGAAGTACATGCCACGGGCATCGTCTTTCGACGGGGTGAATATGCTGAAACCGGTATGTTCGGTGCCGTTTGCCACCGTAGTAGCTCCGCCGACAACATCGCCGAGGGCATAATATGTGCCGCCGGTGTCTGAGTTGTCATTGTCGGGGTCGTCGTGGTTCATCACCACGCGTATGAAGTAACGCTGTGTCAGGTCGCCGCTGTCGGTGCCGCTGACCGATGAGCGGGAGATGGCATAGGATCCGTCAGACTGACGGCTGAACTCGCCGAGGCGTACAGGCGTGCCTGAAGTGCTGTAGCTCCACAGGCATATGCGGCGCACTGCTGCGGGGCCCACCCACGAGGCGTTGCGTATGTCGGAGTCGACACTCTGGCCAGATACGGCTTCGGAATGGTCGTTACCTCCGCCCCAGGCTCTCACAATGGCTTTGATATAGTAGCTGGAGGCATCAGAGCCAAGCTCCTCGGCCAGGCTGACCGGCGAAGTGTACACTTTGTACGGGGCTTTGTCATCACACGAATAGAGTATCACCGGGGTCGCCCCGTCGGGGAGGGAAGACATGCCTTCGCAGCTCAGGGTGGCGATGCCGGTGTGGATGTTGATACTAACCGTCGCCACAGGGAGGGTGTAGGTGTAGGTCACGGCAGAGGTCACGTAGGACCACTGGCCGCTGGCATATGCGGCGGCGCGGATGGTCGTATACCCCTTGGTCAACTCTATGCCGACGGAGGGGTCGTATTTATGCCAGTCGTAGTTGGTCGAAGGGTCGCCCTGCGGGTTACCGCTCTCGGTGTACGTGTAGTAGATGTCGGCATCGGCCACATCGGGTATCTTCACCACGTTGCCTGTCACTGTCGGTCCCGCCGGCAGCGAGGGCGTAGACGGACGGATCTCTATCCTGGTGATGGTCAGCGACAATTCCTTACCCGACTCGAACGTGGTTGTGGTCGGGAATGACAGCTTGTACTTCGCGCCTGCGGTAGCTGTATAGTTGCCACCGTTGCCGCCGTACACAAAAAGGCTGCGGACACCATCGGCAGAGATGGGAGTACGGTCGTCTCCGTAAAGCACAGTATTGCTCAGAGTACCTGTATCTTCAAGGGACGACGTACTGTCGTAACGCTGCAGACGGAATGTCTTGTCGCTGTCAGAGGCATCTACCGTGTAGACCCAGTTGCTGCCCTCTATGGAGAACAGATTGGAAGCACCGTCGATGTAGATGAACGGCACGTTGGTCTGCATCCCGCTGTTAGGCATAAGCACTATAAGGCGGTCAGTAGTGATGGCCGCCTCTGAATAGTATGCAGAGGAACCCAGACCTACATTTTCCCCACTTGTGGAAATGGGGTCTTGGGTAACAGACCAGCGGGTATATCCTACCCATGTACCCCCGCTATTATTCCACTGATAGCGGGTTTCGTATCCGTCAACTTTGGTCATCTGGTAACTGCGGCGATAGCTTCCATGACCGATGTTGAAATAAGGGGCACTGGTCCAACCGGTGTTTGCGATGTCGACAGTGACAGTCCCCAGGAAATCGTATGCCTGAGCCGGGAGGACGCCAGTCAACAACGCTAACATCATTGCGAAGAAGGTGAGAAATTTCTTCATGTAATGAGTTGGTTTTTAGTCAGTATTTATATTGATTAAGTTAAATGTGAAAGTGCGTTTGTCAAGGCCGGAGCCTCGGGGCAGCCACAACGGGCCGCAGGAGCATAATACAGATACGAGTTATGCCGCCACATGCAGGGGCGGCCGGCCGCCGGATGCTGCCACATGGACGGCGATGACGGCACGATGACATGAATCAGGTAGATGTCAAGAAGTAGTGCAGATGGTCAATGTCGAAAACAAGATGGGTTTTAATGATTAATTTATAAGTGTTTGAATTATATATTTTTATACAACAAAAAAGCACCGAAAAGCGGTGCGCTCTCCGGTGCGGAAAATATGGTACAAAAGGTGTGACGGCAGCGCGGCAACAAGCCACGGCTGCGTCCGAGTCAAATCATAGACATCCCCTTTTAATCCTTAAACAGGTATAATTTCCAAATTTTAGCACAGGATTGCAATGCAAAAATAGGAAATTAGGCTTTAAATGTTATATTTACCCCCCCCCGATTAATAAAATTTAACATTTGCAAGGGGATAGGAAGCTTAGGAATCACAGGAAGACTATGATGGCTGGCGGCGAAAGCGGACGAGAAGCCAGGCGGTGAGGGCGTAGAGGGCGGCGAGGAGCCAGAGGTGGAGGTAGGGGGAGGCGACGGCGTGGAGCGACGAGCCGTGGGACAGGAGGCGGACGAAGCCCTGGACTCCCCATGTGGCCGGGACGATGGAGGCGAGGGCGCGCCAGAAGCCCGTAATGGCATACATGGGCCACGAGAGCCCTGACAGGAAGAGGAACACGACGCTCGAAAACACAACGACCAACAGGGAGGTCTCGCGCTCGGTGACAAACACCTCGAGGGTCATGCCAAGGAAGCAGGAGCTGACAAGGAGGGGGAAAACGAAAAGCATGTAGTCCACGAAGCTGCCGGAGTCAGGGAGGGCGAACATCGATGGGATCCACACGACGACGTAGACGGTCATGGGGAGGTAAATCAGCAGGTAGCACACCAAGCGGCCCATTATGGTCGCCAGCGGCGAGGCTGCGACGCCGAGGGGGTCGATGCCACCGTTGGCACGGCGACGCTCCGCCCTGCCCCCGGCAAGCATGGTGATGCCGAGGATAAGGCTCTGCTGGAGGATGAGCATCAGTATGCCCGGCATGACAAAGGATGCGAAGCCCTGCGACGTGTCGCCTATGAACACGGCATTGGTGCCGACCGAAGATGCCGAACCCATCGCCGCGTATGCCGGCTCGCCTATGATGTCGACGGCCTGCTGCCGTATGTCGGCATCGAACGCTATCTGGAGCTGCGTCATGTCGAGAAGCAGGGCGCGGTAGCGCAGCAGCAGCGAGGCATCGCAATAGAGGCTGACCACCGCCTGCTCCGAGCGGCCAATGCTGCGGTCATAACCGCGAGGAATCTCCACCACAGCATAGCAGTCATGGGAGGCATACCACTGCCGCGCTTCAGAGAGCGAGGAGGCATAGCCGACGACGTGAGCCGAGGGGAGCGCGTCGATGGAGCGCACCAATGAGCGCGACGCGGCAGTGCGCGAATTGTCGACCACAGCCACCGGCATCTCGCGCACCACCTCGGGGTTGTAGATGAGCGTGTAGACTATCGGGTAGACCGTCGGAAGGAGGAAGAAAAACAGTATGACACCCGCATCCGTGAACACCAAGCGGAATTCACGGCGACACACGAGATAAACGGAGCGGAACCAGGAGCACATATGGAGCTGTTATCAGGGGAGGTATACGGGGCGCAGGCAGTGGCGGCGCAGTTTCCAGAGCGAAGCCAGCGGCAGCAGTGTGAACAGGATGAGTATGACGTAGTAGAAGCGCGAATAGTAGAGCGGCAGACCGTTGAGGGCCTGGTCGATGTAGATGAGGAAGTACCAGCGCACAGGGTAGAGATAGGAGAACACCCCGATGTAGGGGTACATCTGCTCCACCGGGAAGGAGAAGCCGGTAACAGAGAAAGCCAAGATGCCCAGCAGACTGAGCACAGAGAGCGACAGGCGCATGTTGACCAAAATCCCCGAAACGAAGAGCGCGAACGCCTGCGACGCCACCACCATCAGAAACCATGCCGAGAGCATGTGGAGAGGCGGACAGTGGAGGGGGAAGCCGCAGAAACGGTAGAACAGAGCCTGCACAGCGAAGCCGAGGAGCGTGAAAACGAGCGTCTGCGGAGCCAGAGTGCCGAAAGTGGCGATGTAGATGTTGCCTCCCGAAGCCGCGAGCCAGCGCGGCGAGGTGCCCTGCTTGATGTCGGTAGTCACCGAAAACGCCGTAATCAGAAAAATCACCAAGGCGAACATGCCGGGTATGAACGAGTTGGAGAGATAATAGGAGTAGTTGGTCCACGGGTTATGGAGCAGATGCGTCTGCACCACCATAGGCTGCAACATCACCCCCGCCGCACGGTCATCGAGCAGCCCCGAAGCGGTCAACGTGGTCTTGACCAATCCGCCCGAAGCCGTCACCGCAGTAGCCATGAAGCCCTTGTAGGTCAGGGTGCCAGGGATGAAGAATGTCAGGTCGGAGTAGAACGACAGCTCCGCCGCCCTGCCACCGACGGCATCGGCCATGAAATCACGCGGTATGATGAAAAAACCGTAAGCCTTGCCGCTCTTGACCAACTCCAACGCCTCGGCATAGGACGATGCGCGGAAAGCCACATCGACCAGCTCCGACGAGCTGAGGTTGCGGACCACACGCCGCGACAGCGACGAATCGTCAAGGTCTACGACCGCCACAGGCGCACGCAGCGGCAACCCCTCGCTCATCAAGTCCATGAAAAAGAGCGCAAACCCCACCGGCACGAATACCATCAGGGCAAAGTAGATCTTGCGGCTGACGAGACGGCGACAGCCGAGGATGAGCGATTGCTTAAGAGCGGACAGGAACGGCATACGATATGCGTTATTCGGGATAGTAGAGGATGGTCATGCCCGGACGCAGCTCAGGGACAGGCTCGAGGGGACGCGCCTTGACCTCAAACGTCTTGGAATCCCAGTCGCCGGTGGCTTTGGTGGCATGCCATGTGGCATAGCTGCCGAGGTCACGCACGTAGTAGACACGCGCCTTGACCTCCTTCATGTCGAGGGCAGGAATCTTGACGGTGATTTCGCGTCCGAGAGGGAGATCGGCGAGATACTTCTCGCGGGCGTTGAAAGTCACCCACTTGTCAGCGATGCGCAGCAGCGACATCACCGGGGCACCCATGCTGACGAGTTCACCCTCCTCGGGATATACCTGATCAATCTGGCCGTCGCAGGGGGCAAGGAGGTATTGGTCCTCAAGGATGCCGCGCACCTCCCCCACTCCAGCCGAAGCCACATCGACCATAGCCGCCGAAGCCCGCTTCTCCTCGTCACGCGCTCCAGCCAGTGCCAGACTCAGCTGCGAGCGGGCAGCTGAAGCAGCCGCCACAGCAGCATCATAGGCAGCACGCGCCTCGTCGCGCTTCTGCTGCGACACCACACCATCACGGCACAGAGCCTCAAGACGCTCATAGGTCTTGCGTGTGATACCCTCGGCGGCCTCGGCCTGAGCCACAAGGTCACGCGCCGCCTGGATGGTCTGCTTTCGCGCTCCGGCATCCACGGCACGGTTAGAGGCAGCCGCAGCCTCCCTCATAGCCTCGGCCTGCGCCAGCTTGGCATCGACTACCGACGAGTGGATGTGTACCAGAGTGTCGCCGGCACGGACCATGTCGCCCTCGCGGACATAGAGCGTGGCGACACGTCCGGGGAGCTTGCCCGAAATACGTACAGAGGTGGCATCGGCCTGCCCCTCGATGATGTCCGCCGGACGGCGCAGAAACAGGAAGCCCACCACGGCTATTACGACTGCCGCTACAAGCACACCGACGATGGCAAACGTCAGGATGCGTTCCTCGCGGCGCACCGCATCGGGCTGCTGTGTGGGAGAAGATTGATTGGTTGACATGGGATATATATTATAAGGTGGAGATGTATATTATTAAGGTGGAAAATCGGATAAATCTTATAAGCCGGATATGTTTTTAGGGCTTAAATCACTCAGCGGGCGGGGCGGAGAGAGTGCCGAGCACCTTGTCGAGATACACATGGCACAGGCGCACGTCGATGCGCGAGTCTATCTCCTCCGATGCGGCTTTGAGCCATGCCGTCTGGGCCTCCATGACCAGATCGGTGGTGGAAACCCCCTCACGGTATGCCAAAGTGGCGCAGCGTAGATTTTCATCGGCCTTGGCGGTGTTGTCGACACATGTGCGGTAGGTCTTTATCGCCTCCTGCATCTTGAAACGCGCCTGATGCACCTGGAGGTCTATCAGCTCCTTGGCATCCTCGACCTGAAGCGACGCGATGTATGACTTTGTTTTAGCAGCCTTGTACTTGTAATAGTTGCCGCCCCAGTGCCATAGAGGCACAGAAGCCATTACCCCGACGGAGAACATGCCCCCGACACGGTTTTCAAACCCGTTGAACATGTTGGGCGTGGTGAACGTGTACGCTCCCACAAGGGCGATGTTTGGCAGCATCGTCGACAACGCCACCGAACTCTCCGCCTCGCTCGCCTTGACGGCAGCACGGAGAGCCCGCAGGTCGTTGCGACGCTCGTATACTGCCAGCATGTCGAGCGGCGGCAGCGACTCGTCGGCCATACCGACAGCCACTTCGCCGTCCTCATCGGCGAGGAGCATAGGGGAGTCGATTGGCAGGCCGCACTTCTGCGCCAGCGACATACGCGCCAGCGCCAGGCCGTTGCTGACCTTTGTGAGGTCGACATTGCCCTGATTGAGCTTGACATCGACACTGAGCAGGTCGGACTTTGTAGCTATCCCCTCGTCGAGCATACGGGAGACATTGTAACGCAGCGTGTCGAGCAGCTGCACATAGCTTGTCGCCAACCGCTCCTTGGCTTTGAGCGACACCACGAGCCAATAGGCGGCATCGACACCATATATTATCTCATCGTCGGCGCGGTCACGCAGGGCTGCAGCGGCCTCTTTGCCTGCGTCAGCCAGTTTGTTGAGAGCCGCAATCTTGCCGCCCATGAATACAGGCTGCGTCAGCGTCAGCGCACCCGCAAAGACATTGTGGATGTCAAACGTCAGGGCATCCTTGGGGAGCAGAGCCACCTGCGAGGGGACGGGCTGGCCGTTGACCGTCACCGGCATCCCTGTGGCAGGGTTCTTGACCACATCGAACTGGTAGCTCTGCGATGCGAGGTCGAAAGTCTTGACCGGGAGCAGCGCATCCTCCGATATAACGGAGAGGTTTTTCTGGTTATACAAGTACGCGCCTGTAAAATCCAGCGCCGGCAGATAGGCCGCACGCGCCTGACGCTTGGTGTATTCGGCCGCCTGAAGCTCGGCATCGTGGATGCGCGACTGCTTGCTGTTGGCAATGGCCAAATCACGGCACTGCTGCAGAGTCATGGCCATCTGGGCAGAAGCGCACGGCACAAACAAGAGTGACACGCAGAGCAAAACTATCGGGGTGGCAAAACGTGGCATATCGCTATGATTCTAAGTGTGTTTTCACAAATATAATCCGATATGTCACAAAAAAGGTCATGTCATTGGCAAAAACGGCGAATAAAAAGAAATAAAGGCGACAAAATAGCTTCTTTAGGGCCAGCGGACGAGAGCGGTCGGTACGTCCCTACAGGTGTGTGGCTGATGATGTTCCGAGGGCGCCTTTACGCTCCTGCGGAGCTTATTTTTATAGTAAGCACACCGCGTCAGCGGCATAAGGGTAATAGCCGTGGGCGAAAGCCCACGGTATCAACGCATTACCCTCTTGACGGCCACCGCGTAGCGGTGAAACAAATCGTTACCATCAACCGACGGCGATGTTCGACCGATAAATCGGTCGTGTTTTTGTGGGCATCCATGTTCCGTGGGTTCCACCCCCGGCTACTATGTTTCATCGCTACGCGATGGCTGGAGGCGGAGCGTTTGGGGGTTGCGTATGGCATTTCGTTGTTCGGGGCGGCGGTTGCCACAAGTGGCGACCCTACGTTATGTTATATTCTGATGTTTACATTAACGCCAACCCATTGAACCATCTGCATGACGTAGGGTTGCCACCTGTGGCGACCGCTTGCCCCGAATGACCGTATTTTATTAATCTATTTCTCAAAAAACAAGGGGCGGCATCAAAAAAGCCGCCCCTGAAAAACCGATATCATCAGTGAATCATAGTCTATTATTTCAGCGTACCCTGCTCGGCCTGCTGCACCATCTGCTGGTTGGCGAGGATATAAATCTCGACACGACGGTTCTGCGCACGTCCCTCGGCAGTAGCGTTGGAAGCCACATAGTCGGTCATCGGCAGTCCTTCGGCATATAGACGGCTGGATGCCACGCCGCTGTTGAGCAGGTAATTGCGGACAGCCTCAGCACGGCCGGTAGACACACGCTGGTTGACAGCAAGAGTGCCTGTATCGTCGGTAAATCCATAGATACGGACATCGGTCAGCGGGTTCTGGAGAAGAGACGCGGCAAACTTGGAGAGGTCTGCCTTGGAAGACGCACTGAGCGTGGTGCCGTTGGTGGGGAAGAGTATGCCTCCCTCGAAAGTCACGCGGATAGCCTGCAGGCCGTTGGAATCGGTAACAGTCTCGACCTTGGCAGCATCGGCAAGCTGCTGCTCGAGCTCAGCCTTCTGCTTATCCATCTTGCGTCCGATGAGTGCACCTGCGCCGGCACCCACAGCGGCACCGATGGCCGCACCGATTCCGGCTCCTTTGCCACCACCAATGAGAGCACCTATGCCGGCACCGGCAGCCGCACCGCCGCCACCGCCGATAAGCGCGCCCTTACCGGTATTGTTCATTGACGAGCAACCGCCGAGGCTTATAAGCATAGCAGCGGCAAGAGAGGAGATTCCGAGATTCTTTGCTAACTTATTCATTGTAGATATGAATTAAGAGGTGAAATAAATTGTCGATACACCGTAGTATACTGTATATATGCGGAGCTGCTCCTACATATAATGTGAGAGCTCCCACGTATATGTTTATATAACGCAGATGCAGTATGTAAAGTTGCAAAATTTTTCCAATAAGTGATGCCATCGCGTTTGGCATTTTTACGGAATATAACTAAATTTGTAAAGCCTTAACATCTGTAAGTAACTCACAGCAACCATGGCCGACACACGTAAATCCATCAGCTCCATGCTTATTGTGCATCTCTGCGCCGCCCTCGTGGTGGTAGTGTGGGGAGTCAGCTTCGTATCGACACGCGTGGTCATGGACAACGGCATAGGTCCGGTGGAGATATACTACGCCCGCTTCCTTGCCGCATACCTGCTGATGCTGCTTATCAGCCACAAGCGGTTCAAGTCGCTGAGTATCAGAGACGAGCTGCTGTTTGCAGTGTGCGGCGTGTGCGGCTGCACGGTGTACTACCTTGCCGAGAACTTCGCATTGGAGTACACATTGGCGACCAATGTCTCGCTCATAACCTCGCTGCCCCCGATGCTGACGATGCTGCTCGCGGGCATGATATACCGCGACGACAGGCCGTCACGCGGCGCATATGCCGGCTCGACGGTGGCATTGGTAGGAGTGGCATTGGTGATATTCAACAGCAGCTTCGTGATGAAGGTCAACCCTCTCGGCGACTTCTTAGCCTTGGCAGCAGCATTGAGCTTCGCCATCTACACGCTGATACTCCGCAAGGTACAGGCATTTTACGACGCTGCGTTCGTGACACGCAAGATGTTTTTCTACGGATTGGTGACATCGTTGCCGTTTGCAGTGTTCACCTCCGAGGAGTTCGACTGGCAGGCGTGGACAGTGCCCGCCGTATGGGGAAATTTCCTTTTCCTTACGCTTTGCTGCACAGCCGCAGCCTTCGTCGCTTGGTCATGGGCGGTGGGCAAGCTCGGGGTCATCAAGACCAACAACTACCTCTATTTCCAGCCCGTCATCACCCTTGTATTCTCCGCCATAGTGCTTTCACAGCCCATCACGGCCATAGGGGTGGCAGGATGCGTACTCATCTTGCTCGGCGTGTACCTCGCCGACAAGCTCAACATGCGCCACAGGTCGCGCTGACACCTTAATAATATAATAAGATAATTAATAAGCCTACCTGAACCGGAACGCGGCTAAAACTATCGCCGTGGCTACCGCCGCGTTGAGCGACTCGCCGTGGGCGGCCCCCCCTCGCGGATATGACGGTATGGTGACGCGCTCCGTGACCTGCGCGAGCACTTCCGCAGAGATGCCGCGCCCCTCATTTCCCACCACTATCACTCCTTCAGGACGCAAATCGGCGGCATATATGTCATCTCCGCCAAGCACGGTACCATAGACCGGCATACCGCCCTCCCTCAGAGCCGCAAGCGTGGCGGGGAGGTCGCAATAGTGCACCTTGACACGCACGATGCTCCCCATGGTGGCCTGAACGACTTTCGGCGAAAAGCAGTCGACAGTCTCGCGGCTCGCGATAATATCGCGGACCCCCATCCAGTCGGCAGTGCGGATTATCGTGCCGAGGTTGCCGGGATCCTGGATAGTGTCAAGGGCCAGCACGAGTCCGCCGCGCAGCCGTCGCGGCTCAAAAGCATACACAGGGAGACGGTAGACCGCTATCACCTCCGGGGGCGTGGACATATGGCTCATGCGCGAAAGGTCACGCGCAGTGGCCCGCGTAACCTCCAGTCCATCGACGAGCGCGGGGTGGCTCTCCTCCCACGCAGCGGTGCATATGAGCATATGGAGGTCGAAAAGCCCTATCGTATCAGCCACCGCCTTAGTGCCCTCGACCATGAAAAGCCCTTCGCGGCGGCGGTGCGAAGCCTTGTCGAGCGACGCTACAGTCTTGATTATTGCCGAAGTCAGTATCATAAGTGAGCATTCACTTTAAATCAGGGCAAATTTAATAAATTTTAGCTAAAACACTGTCACATAGATATAAAGCACAATGCAATCCGCTGGCAGATTTCCACAATATTCAGTTTTTCAAAAGATTTTTGCCATAATATTTGCATATTCAATTTCATATTGCTTACTTTGCAGTGTCACAACATAACATTTTGCTTTATGGAATCAATTTCTACAAGAAAAAGGATTAAGAAACGCTGGATTATCCTGTTTACGCTGACAGCGTTAATTTCTGTATTAGGTTTGTTTGCATCACCACGCGAAGGTAACTTCGACCTCGCCAACGACAACATCTATGCCAATGTAGCATGGATGATTACGGCGACGATATTCGTGCTGATGATGACCCCGGGACTGTCGTTTTTCTACGGCGGCATGGTAAGAGCCAAAAACGTCATCTCTACGATGCTCCAGAGCTTCATAGTCATGGGAGTCGTGAGCGTCATATGGGTAGTGTTCGGCTTCGGCCTCGCTTTCGGCGACGACTGGATGCACGTAATAGGCAACCCGGTGGACTTCTTCATGTTCAAGAACGTAGGTGTGCAGAACATCACCGGTGCCGACACCTCTGCCATCGGCGTGGCTACCACTACCATACCTCTGGCACTGTTCGCACTGTTCCAGATGAAATTTGCCATCATCACCCCGTCGCTCATCACCGGCTCGTTTGCCGAACGTGTACGCTTTTCGGGCTACCTTATATTCATGATTCTGTGGGTCATCATCGTCTACTGTCCGCTGGCCCATGTCACATGGCATCCTGACGGACTGCTGGCACAGTGGCACGTGCACGACTTTGCCGGAGGCATAGTGGTACATGCCGCATCGGGTGTCGCAGCCCTCGCCGGAGCCCTCTTCCTCGGCAAGCGCACCAGCACCAAGAACTCCAAGCCCGCCAATGTGCCGTTCGTGCTTCTCGGAGCCGCGATGCTGTGGTTAGGATGGTTCGGCTTCAATGGCGGCAGCTCTCTCGCAGCCGACGGCGTGGCAGTATCAGCCTTCCTCAACACCAACACGGCAGCCGCTACCGCCATGGTAACATGGGTAGTGTTCGACGCGCTTCGCGGCCACAAGCCATCGGCCATGGGGGCAGCCATCGGAGCTGTGGTGGGTCTCGTAGCCATCACCCCCTGTGCCGGCTGGGTCACCGTCGGAGAGAGCATCTTCATCTCGTTCATCATCACCCTCTGCTGCAACCTTGCCGTGACATGGAAGAGCCGCACACACTCGTTTGACGATGCGCTCGACGTATTCCCCACCCACGGTATCGGCGGCATCCTCGGCACAGTATTCACAGGTATCTTCGCCTACGGCTTCTTCGCCAAGGACGACCCCGACATGATCAGCCACACCGAGTTCTTCTGGATGCACATCGTGGCACTGATTGTGGTATGTGCCTACACATTCGTGATGAGTTACGCCCTCTACTGGCTGACCAACAAGATGATACCGATGCGAGTGTCACGCCACAGCGAGGAAATCGGCCTCGACCGCTCGCAGCACGACGAAGAATACGGCAACGAAGCCTCTACCGAGCTTGCCGAAGATTCTGTGACTGATGAACAGTGGTTCAAGGGATGTGAATGAAAATTAACGGACACAGTCACTGATGTGTGTATATAAAATGTTATATAAATGAGGAGAAATGTCCCTGCACGATGATGTGTAGGGGCATTTTTTCGTTTTTTAGCTAACTTTGCACACATCATCACCAAAAAACTCATGACCGTGACAGATAATCTACAGGATATAAGGCAGATGTCATATGACGGCAATCCGGCTAAGCTGGCAGAAGCCGTCCGCGAGCGCGTGCTCGTGCTTGACGGAGCCATGGGCACCATGATACAGTCATACCACCTCTCGGAGGCCGACTTCCGTGGCACGGTATTCGCCGACCACCCCTGCAATCTCGCCGGGTGCAACGACGTGCTGTCGCTGACAGCCCCGCATATCCTCCGCGACATCCACAAAGCATATTTAGAAGCCGGAGCCGACATAATCTGCGCCAACACGTTCAGTTCAAACGCATTGTCGCTGGCGGAGTATGCCTTGGGGCACAAAACCGAAGAAATCAACCGCACTGCGGTCATATTAGCCCGCGAGGCTGTAGATGAGTTCTGCAAAAACAATCCCGGCACGACACGATGGGTGGCGGCAAGCATAGGTCCGACCAACAAATCGCTGTCAATGGCATCAAGCCTCGGCGGGCAGGACACGCTGACGTGGGACACACTTACCGAAGCATACCGCCAGCAGATGTCCGCGCTCATAGAGTCAGGGGTGGACGCACTGCTGATGGAGACATGCTTCGACACCCTCAATGCCAAATCAGCCATATATGCCGCCATACAGGCCATGAAAGCCGCAGGGCGGAGAGTTCCTATAATGATATCGGCTACACTGACCGAAAACGGCCGCACACTCGCCGGCCAGACACTGATGGCTTTTGTAGCTTCGGTGGCTCATGCATGTCCTCTGTCCGTCGGTCTCAACTGTGGATTCGGAGCCGACCAGCTCATCCCCTATATCAAGCAGTTGGACTCCATACCCTGTGCCGTCAGCTTATACCCCAACGCCGGACTGCCCAACGAGTCAGGAGGTTACGACGAAACCCCTGAGACCATGGCGGCAGCGATAAAACCGCTGCTGGATGCCCGGCTGCTCAACATCGTAGGCGGCTGTTGCGGCACCACCCCCGACCACATCCGCGCTCTTGCCGCGCTGGCTTCGCAGGCATCTACACGAGAAATCCCACAAGCCGACGGCCATATGCTCCTTGCCGGATTGCAGCTCACAGACATCCCCCCCACGGGACATGACTTCGTCAAGATAGGCGAACGCTGCAATGTGGCGGGAAGCCGCAAATTCCTACGGCTGATAAAGGAAAACCAGATAGACGAAGCCATCGACATAGCCCGCGCACAAGTCAATGCAGGAGCGGCGGTAATCGATGTAAACGTCGACGACGCCATGCTTGACGCTCCCCGTGAGATGGCGCGCTTCCTCGAAGCACTCGCCTCCGACAGCGTGACATCGACCGTACCCGTCATGATCGACTCAAGCAACTGGGAAGCAATCACCGAAGGCATGAAGCACCTGCGGGGACGCGGCATCGTCAACTCGATTTCGCTCAAAGAGGGGGAAGAGACATTCCTCCACCGCGCCCGCGAAATACGCGACATGGGATGCGCCGTGGTGGTCATGGCTATGGACGAGCACGGACAGGCCGACACCTATGACCGAAAGATGGAAGTGGTGCGCCGACAGTACTCGCTCCTTGTCAACGATGCCGGCATACGCCCCTGCGACATAATATTCGACCCCAACGTGCTTGCCGTGGCCACCGGCATAGAGGCCCATAACGACTTCGGCAGGGCGTTTATAGAGGCCAGCAAGGCCATTAAGGCCGAAATGCCGGGCGTTCATGTCAGCGGCGGCATCAGCAACCTGTCATTCTCGTTTCGCGGCAACAACATAGTCCGCGAAGCCATGCACACGCGCTTCATATCCCTTGCCGAGGGGTTGGATATGGGCATCGTCAATCCATCGGCCATGAAAAAGGCTGAGGATTTCGACCCGCGCCTGATAGAGATAGTGGACCACGTGCTGCTCAACGACTCTCCCGAAGCAGTAGACCGCCTTGTAGACCTCGCAGGGGAGATATTGGCATCTGCAGTGCCTACAAAACCTGCGCCTACTGCGCCTAAAGCCGATTCCAGCACAAAAACGGCCTCGGAGAAAATCGCCGACATGATAGTGCGCGGACGGCATGACGGCATCGAAACCCTGCTCCAGAGCGAGATTGCATCCGGCAAGTCGGCTATGGAAATCGTCGACGGCAGCCTGATGGCTGGAATGAACGAAGTAGGCCGCCTGTTTGCCGGCGGCCGCATATTCCTGCCCCAAGTCGTCAAAAGCGCAGGAGCCATGAAGGAGGCTGTCAAATGGCTGACACCATATATAGAACAGGCATCAGCCACGGAGGCGGACTCCGGCTCGGACGCTCCACGTGTAGTACTCGCCACCGTCAAGGGCGATGTTCACGACATAGGAAAAAACATTGTGGCAATAATACTGCGCTGCAACGGCTTCAAAGTCGACGACCTCGGAGTGATGGTACCGGCCGAGACCATACTCGCCCATGCCCGCGATTTCAAAGCCGACATGATAGGATTAAGCGGACTGATTACCCCGTCGCTCCACGAGATGCAGACGTTTGCCGAACTGATGGAGAAAGAGGGGCTGCGCATCCCCCTCTTTGTCGGAGGCGCGGCCACATCTGCCATCCACACCGCCGTGCGCATCGCCCCCGGCTACAGCGGACAGGTGTTCCACACCGTCGATGCCGCGCAGCTCCCCGGAGTGGCCCGCCAATGGCTCAATCCTGCCACACGGCAAGAAGCCATACGCACACTGCAACGCACTCAGGAACAGTTACGTCGAGCCCACGCCGCCCCCTCCTCACCCCTGCTCGCATACGCACAGGCCAATGCCCTGCGGCAGACACCTCCCACCGACGGCTCTCTACAATCACCGCTGCCCACCGGGACAGAGACATTGCATTTCCCCATCCCCGATGTACGCCGCTACATCAACTGGCGAGCATTTCTCATAGCATGGGGATTGGATGCCTCTTTGGCTGCGATATCCGAGATAGACGGGTGCGACCACTGCCGCGCCCAATGGCTCGCGGCTCTGCCCCAAGAAAAACGAGAGAAAGGAGCGGAAGCCATGCAGCTCATCAAGGAGGCCAACCGTCTGCTTGACAACCTCGCCAAACATTTTCCACAAGGCATCACCGTGCGTACCGTCACCATGCCGGCAGCCTCTCGGGACAACAACATCGTCGTAAACTCGCCCGATGGAGAAGTAGTATTCCCTACTTTGAGGCAACAGAACGATGCCGGAGGACAGCCGAGATTGGCTTTAGCCGACTTCGTAGCCCAGTCCTCAGCCGAAGCGGCTTACCCTGACCGTCTGACGTTCTTCGCTTGCACCGTCGGACAGGAGATGCAGCATCGCATCGAAACGCGCAGAGCCTCTGGCGACGAATTTGCAGCAATGTTGCACCAGTCCATCGCCGACCGCCTTGCCGAAGCCGCCACCGAGATGCTCCATCAGCGCATATCCGGGGGGCGTGGCATACGCCCGGCCATAGGCTATCAATCAATGCCCGACCAGTCGCTGGTTTTCGAAGCCGACAAGATACTGGACTACAACTCTATAGGCATCACATACACCGAAAACGGAGCCCTCTATCCGCCAGCCACCACCACCGGGTTATTCATCATCTCCGACAATGCCCATTATTTCATCGTCGGCGACATATCCCCTGAGCAATTCGCCGATTACACCCTGCGGCGCGGCCTTACAGAAGAACGGATGAGGCATTTCATAACCCCGAAGGTCTGAAGTCATGATGCCCCATTGTTAAAATGTGATAATTTTTGAAGCAAAGTATTGCATCATTCATCCAAACTGCTTACCTTTGCATCGCTTTTGAAAATAAAATCGGGGTGTAGCTCAGTTGGTTAGAGTACGCGTCTGGGGGGCGTGAGGTCGCTAGTTCGAGTCTAGTCACCCCGACCAACACAAAAGCAAAAAGGACGAAGCCACAAGCTCCGCCCTTTTTTATTTATCCATCAGAGCAGCATCATATGGGTCAGCGATGAAAGATAACAGCTCCGCAGGAGCAAAAGAATAGTAGGGCGGGGCGCAAGCCCCGTTGCGATGGCGCACTCCCATATAATCAGCCCTGCAAGGGCTGGGCGGCGCAAGCCATGGCCACCGCCGGACAATCCTCTTATTGCCAACCGCTCTTGTCCGCTGACTCCAAACAGCCCCCTCAATCTTTCGCGCCATAAAGCCACGCATAAAGGCAACCCACAAAAAGCGCACCGCCGGCTATATTGCCCAAAGTGACAGGTATTAGATTGGCAGCAAGGCCGCCAAAGTCCCACACCCCCGACACGTACATTCCGGCCGGGATAAAAAACATGTTGGCCACGGAGTGTTCGAGTCCGAGTACCACAAATGCCGCAACAGGAATCCAGCAACCGACAGCCTTGCCGACAAGACTGTCGGATGTCAACGCCAGCCATATCGCAAGGCATACAAGCCAATTACACCCTATGCCACGCCAAAAAGCTGTCAGCGGCGGCAACGAAACTTTCAATTTCGACAACGCCGCCATTGCCGAGGAAAACGGCTCTGCATCAAGCAGTCCGCCGCCTATGACAAACAGACCCACTACCGCCGCCGCGCCGACAAAGTTACCTATCCATACCACCGCAAGGTTACATATGACCTGGACTGCTGAAAGTCGTTTCTTAAGTGCGGCAGGCATCAGCACCGCACAATTTCCTGTAAAAAGTTCCGCACCGAAAACCACAGTCAGCAGAAGCCCTATCGGGAACGCCAGCCCCGACATAACTTTCTGAGCAGACGGATTGGCAGCAAACCCCGCAGATGCTACTACCGACAGGATGCCGCCCAAAGCTATGAAAGCCCCGGCCAGCACGGTGCGCACCAATTTTTCCATAGGCCTGTAAGCCGCCTTCGCGACTCCTACGCCCGCCAATTCTCCTATAATCTGCTGCTGTGATTTCATAAGTAGTCTAATTTTAAAGCAAATTTACACCTTTTCCTACATATTCGCTATCTTTGCCATGCTAACACTTACTTATGGCAAAGAAAATCAAGACTGCATGGTTCTGCACAGAGTGCGGAGCGGAGTCACCGAAATGGGAAGGCCGCTGCCCCCAGTGCGGACAGTGGAATACAATGGTCGAGGAGCGCATCGCCGCCACGACATCTAAAGCCCCGCTGGCATCACGGGAGATAAAAAGCCGTCCCGTCAAGGTGTCAGAAATACCTCATAGCCACGAGGAAAGGATACATATGCCGTCCGACGAGCTCAACCGCGTACTCGGCGGAGGACTCGTGACGGGGTCGATGGTGCTTATAGGCGGCGAACCGGGCATAGGCAAGTCGACTCTCGTGCTGCAGAACGTGCTTTCCATAAAAAGCCGTCGCATACTCTATGTATCCGGCGAAGAAAGCGCCGCCCAGCTCAAGATGAGAGCTGAACGCCTCGGGCGTCTCAGCGAAAACTGCTACATAGTCTGCGAGACCTCTCTTGAATCCATAATGGACCACATCGGCAACGTAAAGCCGCAGCTGCTCGTGGTCGACTCCATACAGACCATAGCATCCGATGCCATAGAGTCGTCGGCAGGGAGCGTCAGCCAGGTCCGCGAATGTGCCGCACAGTTGCTACGCTACTCCAAGACATCAGGCGTGCCGGTGCTCCTCATCGGCCACATCACCAAAGAAGGCAGCATAGCCGGTCCCAAAGTGCTTGAACACATTGTAGATGTAGTGCTGCACTTCGAAGGCGACAAGCACTACATGTACCGAATACTCCGCAGCATCAAAAACCGTTTCGGCAGCACATCCGAGTTAGGCATCTACGAAATGTGCCAACGCGGACTCAGGGAGGTTGCCAACCCCTCCGAAATGCTCCTTAGCCATTCGGAAGAGGAGCTGTCGGGTGTTGCTATAGGAGTGACGCTCGACGGCATACGCCCGTTCATGATCGAAGTACAGGCCCTTGTATCCACCGCAGCCTACGGCACCCCGCAGCGCGCGGTGACCGGTTTCGACTCCAAGCGCATGAACATGCTGCTGGCAGTGCTTGAGAAGCGGGCCGGATTCCGCCTCGCATCCAAGGATGTGTTTCTCAACATCGCCGGAGGCATTAAAGTCAACGACCCTGCCCTTGACATGGCCGTGATTGCCGCCATCATGTCAAGCAATGTGGACCTCGCCGTCCCGCGTGGCATCTGCATGGCCGGAGAAATAGGGCTCTCTGGAGAGATCCGCCCCGTGACACGTATCGAGCAGCGCATCATCGAAGCCGAAAAACTCGGCATGTCATCCATACTCATCCCCCGTGGCAACCTCAAAGGCATCGACACTTCCAAGATGAAAATCCGCTGCATCGAGGTCGCCAAAGTAGAGGAGGCTTTCAAGGCTTTATTCGCTTAACCATACCGACCGCCGATGACCCTGCCCCAGCCTTTCCGCCAGACCGCCATAGCGGTTACCGCAGCCATAGCCGCGACCATGGTGGTGGCGATGTATGCTGTCACGTACATAGGAGAAAGCTGGGGAGCATCCGCATCGACACTCCAGTTCGCCGGAAATGCACTCTCCACCGGCATCAACTTGCTCCTGCTGACATTCGGCTATTGCGGACTGCGTATGTCGTGGAAGTCTGTCATAATGCTTGCATTGGTAGCCCTCTCTTACGATGCCATCAATCTGACATTCGTCTCCATGGCGGGTTCCCATCTGCCCGTATGGTATTCAGCCACATCCGATGACACCCAACTGGCATCTACGGCACTGACCATGATATCCTTCCCGGTATCGTCCATGCCCGGCCGCCTCATCCACGGCTATCTGTTCCTGCTTATATTGTCTCCGCTTATCAACCGTGGCCTCTCTGCACTCAGCAGGCATCAGCTGTCATCGCTCGTCATCATATTGACGGCATCTGTAACCGTATGCGGATGGCTGGCCGAAAATTACCTGGCATGGTGGCACTGGAACCTGTATTACTTCATCTATCTCTATGCCGTGGGATATTTCCTTCGTGTCCACCGTCCATTGGACAGAGTTCCGGCTCGGCTGCTGATTACAGGCATTGTCTTATGTTTTGCCGGCCTCGCCATGACAATCTTTGTCCATGACTGGATAAGCGGCCCATGGACCTACTGGTTTGATTCCCATTACGCCAACGACCTGTTCACCCTCTCGGCCTCCATCCTGACGGTCGCCTATGTCTCTCGCTCGCGTCGGGCTTACGCCGGACCCCCGTGGCTCGCAACTGCCATACTCGGCTCTTTCATGCTGATAACCGGTCCGGCAGCCACGTGTATTACGGATCTGGTCGAGCTGTCCATCCGCTCAAATATGCTCTCATTTACGGTGATATGCCTCGCCACTACAGCCCTTGCAGCCCTGACGGCATGGATAATCTACGACCCCGTCATGCTCGTTGCCGGAGCTGTCGGACGGCGGTTGCCCCGACTCAGCGTGGCTACGGCCTCACAGCCATTGCAGCAAATCGGCACCTCTATACGTTCATCTCAACGCAACTCATCCATAGAGCTGGCGCGTGTGCTGGCCATGTGCATGATCATGGGGGAGCATCTGACATTCTCCCATGTAGCTCCTGGATTCGAATCATATGACTCATGGGCCGTCGTCTTCTTCGGCATAACGTCATGCTGCGTGTCGGTATACGTGATACTCCTTGGGACACTCGGGTTGCGCCTTTCATGGAAGGCCGTTATAAACATATGGCTGACAGTGCTGCTCTTCAATATACTCTCGCTAATCATCATAATAGGGATAGGCAGGACATCTAACGAATTTCCCGCAACATCCGACCTTGTAAAACACCTCATATTTCCCATTGGCAGCAGCAGCTACTGGTTCATAAAAGCCTACCTGATGCTAATCACACTGGCCCCTCTCATCAATGCAGGGCTCAAGCAAATAGATATCCAGTCGCTGCGGCTACTCGTACTTACACTTACCTGCGCCGGCATATACTGCGGATGGATAGGCCAGAATCCCCTACACGACATGTTGAACTACTGGGGATTCGACCATAACGGCTCGATTTTCCCTGCCGACACAATATATTACTTCATCTGGCTATATGTCGTCGGTTGGTGGATCTCCCGCGATACAAAGCTCCACTCCATACCTTTGACAGTCCTCGTATCGGGCTTCATACTGTCAGGATTGATACAAGGAGCCCTCCATCTGCTAACAATAGACGTGACTGATGTCCAGAAATCCCTGTTCTCTCCTGCACAGCGTCACGGGCTTCTGGTCAATCTGAGCGCATTTTTCTTCGTATGCTTTTTCATCAGATTCTCTTTCCGAAGCAAGTTCGTCAATCTTCTCGGCTCTGCATCGTTAGGGTGTTATCTGATTCAGGAAAGCCGTCCCGGATGCATGTTATACTACGATGTATTATCGCGATTCTTCAACGCCCACGGCTTTTCTCTCTCATTCTGGCTTATGATTGCAGGCTCGTTCCTCGGCACTTGGCTGCTCGCCGTCATAATATTCCATTATAAACGCAGGTGGATGCCTCCACTTATTGAAAAGATAATGTCATGCCTACCACGGAAATGGAAGCAGGAGATATGGTGACTGACAGCTGCATCACCACCGACTATTTCAAAGTGCCGGTCTCAGCCATGGTACGCCATCTCCTTGGCCGGTGGCTGAAAATATGGGGGATCGCCTTGGCCGCCCCTCCCGTCATCCTTACCGCTATGTCCGTAGGGTTCCATGACATCCGCTGGGCTCTCGTGGCTTTGATGCTTGTCATGGTGCTCATACCGTCAGTCATATTGATAATATTCTACTCCTACGCTCTTAAACCGGCTACGGCTCGCGCCATCATACCCCACAGGCTCATCATCTGCCGTGACAGGTACGTCAAGATAGAATACCGTCCCGACCCCGACAGGCGGGTCCCGCCCGACGAGATGATCCCATGGTCGCAGGTACAGTATCTCCGAGACTGCGGTTCATACTGGATGCTGATATACTGACATTTTCGCACACCGCTATACGCTCGGAGATATAAATTTGTCGTGAAACGCCCTCACATCCTAATCTTTTCACGACATGCACACCCTTTCATTCTTCGTATCCGAGCTATTTCTCCCAGACCCCGACTCGTCCATCCCCACCATCATCCAGCTATGCCTCATCGGAGCTGTAGAATACTCCTCCGTGGTATTTTGTGTACTCATAGATTTATGGAGCGGAATACGCAAGTCCCGTCGCAACGGACTGAAACGCACATCGCGTGGATTCAGACGCACCGTAGGCAAACTGTCATCCTATCTGACGCTTATGGGCATGCTGTCGGCCATCGACGTTGCCATAGTGCTAAGCTGCATATTCCTGCACGACCATGGCGTATCTACCCCGCCGCCATTCTTGTGGCTGACTTCTATGGGCACTGCCGGACACATACTGATCGAAACCAAAAGCATACTCGAAAACCTTGAACAAGGTCCACGGCTCCGTTCGCTTTTCAAAAAAATGTGGCAGCTCTATCGCAAAAACCGCAAGGACGCTACTTTTTGAAACTGTCAAGACCTTTCTGGAGAAATCCCATAAACTTCGCGACATCCTCATCGTAGCTGTACGGACCTGACAACATACGGCCTTGGGGATCCAGCACCACATAATATGGCTGGGCATTGGCTCCGAATTTGCTGCGCTGCAGATAGCTCCACAACTCGCCATAAGTATCTAATGTTATTTCTCGCCCGTTTTCCACAACCTTACGGGGCTGGGGCAGAGATTTCTTCTCATCCACCATCAGCTTTATCACCACGAAGTTATCGTCTATCAAGGTCTTTACTTCGGGCTGGTCGAGCACAGCTCCTTCCATCTTGCGGCAGTTGACGCACCCATACCCTGAGAAATCGACAAATACGGGTTTACCCTCTCGCTCCGCTACCGCCATGCCTTCATCATAGTCGTGGTACTCTTTCAGTCCGTCACCGTAAAGGTTGAAATCCTGCGTGTAAAGCGGCGGGACAAACGCACTGACCCCCTTGAGAGGCGCACCCCAAAGCCCCGGCACGAGATACATGGCAAAAGCAAACGAAACCATGGCTATGAAAAATCTGACAAGTCCTATCGACGAGTCGGCAGGTCCATAATGCTTGAAATTGAACCAACCCATCAGGTATGCGCCCAACAGACCGAACATGGCAATCCACAGACACAGGAACACTTCGCGGTCTAATATATGCCACCCATAAGCCAGATCCGCTACCGACAGGAACTTCAGCGACAGCGCAAGCTCTATAAAGCCGAGCACCACCTTGACTGTACCCATCCAGCTGCCGCTCTTAGGAGCGCTCTGAAGCCATGACGGAAAGAGAGCAAAAAGCGCAAACGGTATCGCCAGCGCGAGCGAGAAGCCCAACATGCCTATCATCGGACCGAACTTGTCACCCGATGTAGCCGCCTCGACGAGCAGTGTGCCGATAATAGGACCTGTACACGAAAACGACACCAATGTCAATGTAAAAGCCATCAGAAACATGCCGAGCAACCCCGTCGATTTCTCTGCACGTGCATCAATCTTATTGACCATCTTCGACGGCAGAGTCAAATCAAACGCCCCGAAAAACGATATGGCAAACACCACCAGCAACAGGAAAAATATTATGTTGCATATCGCACTGGTCGACAGGGCATTGAGCGAATCAGCCCCGAATATCAGCGTGACTACCATGCCTAAAAGCACATATATGACAATGATTGACAGACCATAAGTCAATGCATCACCTACGGCACGCCTACGGCTTTTGCCTTTCTTTAGGAAAAAGCTCACAGTAAGCGGAATCATGGGCCACACACACGGTGTCAACAAAGCGATGAAACCACCGATAAAGCAGGTAAAGAAAATCCACCACATCGATGACGATTTGTAATCATCAGCCTGATTGGCAGCGTCAAATGTGACCGGCGCCCACAGGTCGTTGACCGTGGCGGCAGCAGCCGGGACACTGTCTGCAGCAACCGTAACTACGTTGTCCGTTATCGTATCACCTGCCGCATGGAGCGCACCGCCATTGACGGAGACCGTGGATATGCCCATACTGCCGCTGAAGTCAAACGGCTCCTTAGACGGAGGCAGACAGCTCTCGTCATTGCACGCCTGGAATCTTATCGCACCGCTTAGTGTATAACTGTCAGCGGTCACTTCAAAAACACGCTTCAGCACCACACGACCCGTCCACCAGCTCAAATCAGCCTGAAACACATCGTCAAACTTATGCTCGGGAGCTTCCGATACCCATAGCTCTCCGACAGCCTTAAGCCCTTTGGCATCTTTCAGGTCGATGCTCAACGGTGTAGGTCCTACAGCAGGGTCTATCTGGTTGCTGTACATATGCCAGCCTTTATCTATCGAGGCCGTCATCTCCAATGTCACTGTCCGTTCAGAGGCATCTTCTACAGTTTTGATGTTCCAGCGCACCGGATTCTCCATCTGGGCTTGCGCCGAAAGAGAGCCCGTCAGCACCATGATTATGAAGGTTGTCAACAAGTAGAGCTTATCGCGTGATTTCATAGTATGTCTGGTTTTTTCGTTGCAAAATTAGCACTTTTCGCTCATTATAAGTTCCATAAGACCTCAATTTTTGCGCATTTCTGCTTTTTTACCTACTTTCAAAGTCTCTTAAGCAAGTCGCAAAAATTAATATACAGATGAATCTTATTCAATCTTTAAAGCTTACTTAGGTGTTATAATCACAATCTTATATTAATTACTTACCGATGACCAGTCTCATCATTAAATCAGACACCTCATTGTTCTCCGTATTTACTTCAAGAGCTGCTGCAACGATGCTCGTCGTATTGTCATGGCTTATGCTGCCGGTATCAGCATCTGCGTCCGAATCCGGGCCGGACACAGAGCTTGCAGTGAATGACAGCATTGCGCCCGACACCATACCGCGCAGCCGCATGAGTGTCACCCGGGGCGCTCTGTTCGACTCCATCACCGTAACCTTGCTGCAGCTTGACGACGAATACCTTTCAAAAAGCATCGTGTACCGGAAGCAGCAGCTCGACGAAAATTTTCTCGTCATGGCCCCCACCATCGTACCTACCCCGGGACCGCAGGGCCTGCCGCTCTATTTCCGACCATATTCCATGACCCTCAACGACCCCGACTGGGGCCGCTACTGGGCAAATATGGGGCTGATTGCCGGAGCCATGTGCGGGACTCTCGCCGTATTGGAGTGCCTCCCGGAAGACGCTACAACATGGAACCGTAAAGAGCTACAGGAAATACCGCCGTTCACACGCTGGTACCGTAATATCTTCGTGCGCAACCCCGAGCTCGACCACGACAACTGGATATTCAACTATCTCCTCCACCCATATGCCGGAGCGGCATACTTCATGGCTGCACGAAGCTGCGGATTCAACTTCTGGCGTTCGATGCTTTCATCGGCATTTGTATCCACGGTATTGTGGGAATTCGGCATCGAAGCATTTATGGAACGCCCGTCGTACCAGGACATAGTCATAACGCCCATAATCGGTTCCGTCATCGGAGAGCTTTTCTACAAACTGAAACGTGAAATAGTCGCCAACGACTACCAGCTGTGGGGATCTTCAGCCATCGGCGGCATCGTAGCTTTCCTGATCGACCCTGTCAACGAGTTTCTCGACCTTTTCAGAGGAAATCCCCTACGGGGATACCACCTTGAGCTTGACGGCGAGCATCTCCACGACCACCAAGGAGGATTCCCTGTTTACTCCTCCATTACGCCCACTATCAACGGCTCCGCCCCGGGATTCGCCCTGTCTATCGTGTTTTGACCGGCCTACGGCGCAACCTCACAGACGGCTCTCCCAAACTCTATCCTTAATCGCAGGAAGATAATGCATCCGGTCGCCGCAGCGGAGATTCAGGGGAGCCAGATAATACATCTGGCGCTGCTTTTTGTCAACATACCCTACCGGTATATAGTGCCTGCCTCCGATTACATAGGTCGCATCCTCTGGTTGCGCAGGCTCGGGAAGCGAAGCCGTCAGGAATCCATCGCCGACCTTGGCCATTCCTCCGCTGGCGACCTCCTTATTCTCGGCCTCTGCGGGCAAAACCACCATCAGAGGCGCATCCTCGGAAACATATAGTGAAGCATAGTGCTGCAATTGGGATTGTTCATAAGGTTCCGGCACTCCTCTGACCTTGGCAAGCGTCAGCCATCGCCATGTGTCCCACGGAAGATAATCCATATACACCGGCTCGTGAGGATTACGTATGTAGCTCGTCAACGCCGACACAAGCTCACTACGCATACGCCACTGCACCACATCTACCACCGCCATATGGCATATCATCAACACGCTCAACACACCGGATGCCACAGCTCCGGCCTTGCCTCTTATGTGCCAGCCATACCGGTAGCCCCACTGTGCCATGGCTATAACAGCCATCAGGGATGCAAACCATCCGCTACGCCCTACTATTCCGCTTACCCCGGACATACATACTCCTATCAATGAAGCCGTCACGAAGATGATCCACGGCGATCGGGCCATCTCCATCAGATTGCCACGACGCCACAAGGCCGCTGCACCTATAAACGCCACAAGCAACAATGCGTAAAAATCGCTCTTAATCAGCAACAGCCACAATACATCGTTTGGCTCACGCTCTCCCATAGCAATGCCCTCAGAGACAAGACGCCCCCATATTCCTGGCGACAGCAACGCGAATAAAGTTCCGCAGAAAAATGCCACTATCATCCCCCGCTGCACTTCCGACAGATTGCGCCATGCCCCTGAAAGCTTCAGCCACACCACCACACCTGCCGACACCGGCAGTCCTATCCCTTCGTGCATCGAAGCAGCAAACGCCGACAGTACCCACGCGCCCCATCGCCATCGCGAGGGGACTCCTCTGAGCAACAGCCACAAAACCGCGAGAACCAACGCCGACGACCATACGTAATTGAACATCACGTCAAACAGCATGAACGAATCCCACCATGGGAAAGTAAACAGCAGCAGAGCCGTGACAGCTATTTTGGCGGTAGCAGTATGCCTCCCTGCGAGTCCGCTCGATACAAGCGTCATCGCATAGAAACCGGCACACATCACCCCGTTGGCCACATCAAGCAGCCAGCGAGGCACTTCCGACAGCCAGAATGGAGCTAACAAATTGGCCATACGGCCATTAACATATACATAATGCCGCGCCACGTACCGTATGTACGCCAACGGTTCGCCGTCATAATCCATCAGAGAGCGCGAATATCCGGCATCATCGCCTGACATCAGCTGCATCGATCCAAAAAGCACCGTGTGCACACCGATAAGCCCCACGACAATCCACGCCCAGACATCAGCTGCCGGGCAACCTCTGAACACGGACCGACATCGTGACGAAGGCAGCGTCATTCCGGATAAATGGGCACTTTGCGATGTATCGAATGGTCAAGCGATATGAGAGTCTCGGTATGCGTAACTCCGGGTATCATCTGTATGCGGTCGTTGAGCAGCTCCATAAGGTGCTCGTTGTCTCGGGCAAATAGCTTTATGAGCATAGTGTACGGGCCGGTGACGAAATGACATTCGGTAATTTCGGGTATTTTCTCCAACTCGGCCGCCACCTTGCGGTATAGGGCGCCTCTCTCAAGGGTGATACCTATAAATGTACAGTTGTTAAGTCCGAGCACATGCGGATTGACATAATATCCCGACCCGGTGATGACATTAAGGTCTATCATGCGCTGTATGCGCTGGTGTACTGCCGCACGCGACACACCGCATGCTATAGCCACATCCTTAGAGGGGATGCGGGCATTGTTCATGACTATTTCAAGTATCTGCCTGTCGAGACTGTCTATTTTCTCCATGTCATTAAATTCTCAGATAAAAATGCTGACGATTGATGCTATAATCGCATCTGTTTCATGACAAATTTACACATTATTTTCCAATTCACAATCAAAAAGACATTAAAAAGCGAGCGAGAAAGCCGTTCAGGGCTCTCTCGCTCTATTATACATCCTCGGCAGGATTTACAAGCCGATTAAGATCCAAACAGCTGAGTTTACTTGCCGATATGCTCGTACTGCAGTGTGAGAGTAGGCTGGTCGCAGACCTCGGCCGGACCGTAATACTGCACGGGACCCGGATATACATAGCTGTCGTTGACAGCCCAAGAGTCGCGCTTCGATGCGAAGTAGCGGAAAGCATTGCCCTTGAGGTCTACAAGAGCTTTCTGGATGACAGGCTTCATGGCTCCGTGGCGACGCTCCATGTTCATCATCATGGTGATGGGTATGCCGCCAGGCAGCCACTGCACAGATGCCTTCGTAAGGTTGCGCATACTTGACATGTACCCTGTCACACCGGCGTTGATGAGACACGAAGCCGTGAAACCGAGGCCGTAGCAATAGTCGGCATCGAAGTTCGACGGGAATGCGCAACGGCCTTCATAGCCGAAGAAATGGTGCATTGCAGCGAATTTGCCTGCATACTTGCCCTCGGCGCGCAGCTCCTCCAGTCGGCGTGCCACCATCTCGCTCAGAAGCTTCTCGGTCTCGATAAGCGACACCTGCACATTGCCGTGGGGGTCGCGGTCGAGTGTCAGCTGACGGGCCACGCCCAAGGGGAGCGAAGCGTAAATCTTAGCGTTCTCGGCATCCAGATGGTCTATCACATACTGGCGCTGGTCGGCAGCAGCGGCAAACTCGGCGGAGTTGTGGGCGAGCATCTCGTTGAGCTCAGCGATGAGCTTCTTCATTGCCGGGATAAACTCGATAAGACCTTCGGGTACGAGGACTGTGCCGTAGCCGCAGCCCTTCTCCTGACGGGCCACAACGATGTCGGCGATATAGTTGACTATGTCCTGAAGTGTCTGGTTCTTCTCCTCTACCTCTTCGGAGATGATAGCCACGTTGGGCTGGGTCTGAAGTGCACACTCTAAGGCGATGTGTGATGCCGAACGACCCATGAGCTTCATGAAGTGCCAGTATTTCTTGGCCGAGAGGCAGTCGCGCTGGATATTGCCGATAACTTCAGAGTAGGTCTTTGTGGCCGTGTCGAAGCCGAATGAAGCCTCGATAACCTCGTTCTTGAGGTCGCCGTCGATAGTCTTGGGGCAGCCGATTACCTGCACTCCTGCATTGATGGTCTTGTAATACTCGGCGAGGATGGCGGCATTGGTGTTGGAATCGTCGCCGCCGATGATTACCAACGCCGAGATATTGAGCTCGCGGAGGATTTCGAGACCTTTGTCAAACTGATCCTTTGTCTCGAGCTTCGTACGGCCGGAGCCTATCATATCGAAGCCGCCGGTGTTGCGGTATTCGTTGACCAAATCGGCGGTAATTTCCTTGTATTTGTGATCCACCAGACCGCCGGGACCCATCAGGAATCCGTAAAGACGGCTGTCGCGGTGTATCTTCTTGATGCCGTCAAAAAGACCGCAGATCACATTGTGACCGCCGGGAGCCTGTCCGCCCGAAAGTATCACACCCACGTTGATAGGGCGGCCGGTAGTAGGATTAGGGTTGCGCTCAAATCGCAATTCGGGCAGGCCGTAAGTGTTTGGGAAGAGCTTCTTTATGTCTTCCTGGTCAGCTACTGACTGTGTGGGCTGTCCCTCGACCACCTTCACCGGGTGTGTCATCACGATGGGGAGCTTGGGCTGGTAAGCCATGCGGGCTTTTTGCAAGACGCTTTGTTTCATTGTTCTTTTTTAGACTCTAAGTTGTCCTATTAGATTAGTATATATTCGTATCTGTTTTTGACATTGCAAATATCGCAATAATTTTCAAAATTTCAATGCGTTGCCCCCTCCCTTTTCACCAATTCCCGATTACGCTTTTTCACGTTTTCAATGCCATCTTTCCCTCTGAAACACACGTTTTCAAAGGAAATGCCAAATTTTGGGCGTTTTTCCCTATTTTTTTACGTAATGGGGCAAGGATGGTGGACATCAGCGGCGGGGACGGCGGATGATGCGGGGGAAAAGCTTGCGGAAGCGAACCAATGGGGCTGTGATGCTGCCGCCGGCAACCACAAGCGTCACCGCCACGATTATCAGTACCAGACCGAGCACTTCGCCAGGTGTAAGGGTCTCGCCGAAAACGCATATGCCTATGATTACGGCAGTCACGGGTTCCAACGCTCCGAGTATGGCGGTGGGAGTGGCCCCTATGTGCTGCACGGCCTTGGTGGTGCAGATAAATGACACCACTGTGGGAAACAGAGCCAGGCACAGCAGGTTGCCCCACATGGCCCAATGGGTCGGCACGGTCAGTTCGCCGGTAAACGCCACCCTGGCTATGAACAGCAGCGAGCCGAAACCGAGCAGATAGAATGTCAGTCTCAGAGTCGCCACTCCGTGAAGTATCGGACGGTTGACCCCTACGATATACACGGAATAAGACAACGCCGAGGCTATGACTATCAGCGTCCCTACAGCCGACAGCGTCGCCCCGCCTTCGCCCCCGGTGTACAGCAACGCGATGCCCCCGACGGCAAGAGCTATGCACAGCACCGTCATAGCGGCCAGCTTCTCCCGGAAACACACCGCTCCTATGCCCGCCACCATTATGGGGTAGACGAAAAGTATGGTGGAGGCTATGCCGGCTTCCATATAGTTATAGCTCAAAAACAGCAGCAGCGACGACAGAGCCATCACAACTCCGAGCGCAGCCACAGCCCCGAGCTGACGGCCCGTCAGACCTGAAAAGCGATGCCCGCGCAGCAGCAACATTACAGCGAGCACCGGCATGGCCATGAGATACCTGAACAGCAACACCGAGTCGGCATCCATTCCGTCAGCATACAGCGGCAGCGCAAACAGCGGATTCATGCCGTAGGTGGCGGCCGCCACGGCCGCGAATATATATCCTTTAGTTTTTGAAGATGTCATGACTGACGCAAAGTTACTACATTTTTTCCCTATCTTTGTATCACTCATAATCCCGAAAATACAGAAATCTACATATAGATGAAATTCGCCGAAGTATTGATGCCTGTACCCATCGAGGGTACATTTACCTATGACATCCCCGAAGAGCTGTCCGATGCGGTCAAGCCGGGATGCAGGGTCATCGTACCCTTCGGCCCCCGGCGGTTCTATACCGGCATAGTGGTGTCGCTGACCAACATCCAGCCCCAGGAATTCGACACCAAGTCGATAGCCATGGTGCTTGACAACGGCGACCCAATAATCCGCTATCCCCAGATAAAGCACTGGCAGTGGATCGCCGACTACTATCTGTGCACGACGGGCGACGTGTACCGTGCCGCCGTGCCTTCAGGGCTGAAACTTGAAAGCGAGACATTCATCGAGCTCAACCCCGACTACGAAGAAAGCCCCGAAGACCCGCTCGACGAGCGTGAAGCCGTCATAATCCAGATTCTCAGCCACTTCGACAAACGGATGACGATGGCTGACATCGAGAAAGCCGCCGGATTCAAGCACCACCACCTCGCACAGTGCATCTCAATGCTGCTCCACAAGGGAGCCATCATCATCTCGGAGCGTCTTGTCGAACGCTACCGCCCATTGCATGAAACATACGTGCGCCCCTGCTTCCCTCACGCCGATTCCGCAGCCCTCGCCGATGCGTTCGCCAAGGTCAAAGGAGCCGCCCGGCAGGAGAAAGCCCTGCAAACGCTCATACAGATGTCTGGATTCCACCGCCCATCCGAGCCACCTAAAGAGGTGTCACGCGCCACGCTTATGGAACAGGCCGGAGTCTCCACAGCCATCATCAGAGCCATGGCCGACAAGGGGATAGTAGAAATCTACAAAAAGGTTATCGACCGCTTCAAATACACCGGCAAAGTCGCTGACCATCTCCCCACCCTGAGCGCAGCTCAGTCACAGGTCCTCGGCGAGATACACCGCTCGTGGAAGACCTACAACACCACCCTGCTCCACGGAGTCACGTCAAGCGGCAAGACCGAGATATACATCCACCTCATCGATTACGCACTCCGACAAGGGCGGCAGGCCCTGTTGCTCGTCCCGGAGATAGCCCTGACCACACAGTTGAGCCACAGGCTGCAGCAGGTGTTCGGCGACAAGGTGATAGTCTACCACAGCAAATTTTCCGACAACGTCCGCGTCGAGCACTGGAACACCCTCCTGCGCGACGGCTCGCCACGGCTGATTCTCGGTACGCGCACATCCGTGTTCCTCCCTTTCTCCAAGCTCGGCCTTGTCATCGTCGACGAGGAACACGAAAGCAGCTACAAGCAGCAGGATCCGGCTCCGCGCTACAACGCCCGCGACGCTGCCATAGTGCTTGCCGTCATGCACGGCGCGAAAGTGCTGTTAGGCAGCGCGACTCCCTCGGTAGAAACTTATTACAAAGCCGTCACCGGCGGCAAATACGGTCTTGTGACCCTCTCCGAGCGGTATCAAGGAGCGTCACTGCCCACCATCGAGATTGTCGACATGGGCGAGGCCCGCAAGAAAGGGCTGGCACAAGGCGCGCTCTCAGCCCGCAGCCATGCCCTGATTTCCGAAGCCATCGGACGTGGACACCAGGCCATAGTGTTCATCAACCGCCGAGGATTCGCCCCTGTAGCCCGGTGCCGCATGTGCGCCAACATACCGCATTGCCACAACTGCGATGTCGCCATGACCTACCACCGCTCACGCGGGCTGCTCGTATGCCACTACTGCGGGGCCACGCGGCAGCTCCCGGCGGTATGCCCGGCATGTCACGAGCCGGCCATCGAGGTGATAGGCTACGGGTCCGAACGTGTCGAGGAGGAGGTGGCAGCGGCTTTTCCGCAAGCACGCATCATGCGCATGGACCTCGACACCACGCGCAACAAGGCCGGATACGACAACATCATACAGGACTTTTCATCAGGCCGTGGCGACATACTCATAGGCACACAGATGGTGTCGAAAGGGCTTGACTTCGGAGGTGTCGACACCGTGGCAATCATCAACGCCGACAGCCTCATCAACTTCCCGGACTACCGCAGCGATGAGCGGGCGTTCAATATGATATCACAGGTAGCCGGACGCGCCGGACGACGCTCTGCCGACACTCCCGGCACAGTGACGGTGCAGACGCTCAACCCCGCCCATGAGATATTCCAGTACATAGTCAGCCACGACTACAAGGGATTTTACGAATACGCCATAGCCGAGCGGCAGACCTACCACTATCCGCCGTTTACCAAACTCATACGCATATACATCAAGCACCGCAACCTCGAAGCCGTAAAACTGCTTGCGGATGCCTATGGAGTGCAGCTGCGCCACCTCTTCGGCGACCGCGTCCAGGGTCCCGAAGAGCCCCCCGTAGGACGCATCCAGCAGCTCTACATACGCTGTCTGATGCTTAAAATCGAGACCGGCGCATCAATGGCGAAAGTGCGCAAACTGCTCATCGACCTGCGCAACCTGATGCACTCGCTATACCCCGACATGAAATCCGCCGTCATCTACTACGACGTAGACCCCTCCTGACCCCATCCCGACGAACGATCCCTGTAGGGACGCACGGCCCGTGCGTCCTCGACCGCAAACCAGTCCATGCCCCACCGCTAACGCGGTGACGCAGCCAATCCGCGATACAAAAAATGCTTTTTTCGGAAAATAGTTCACCGCTCGTAGGGCTGCACCTGAAGTGACCCCAAAAAGTTGGACAGGTTAAACACTATCCATTTAATGAAAGAGTTCGGTATTG